>NZ_LJGU01000114.1:59154-324087 GCF_001751245.1 Streptomyces oceani | reverse complement strand
CGCCTTGGCCGCGAGCAGGACGGCCACGACCGACCCGGGCGCGGAGGCGGGCGCGGCCGTACGGTCGGGCGCGGGCCTCGCCTCGGGCGACGGGGCTCGGCGATGCGAATTCATCCGGAATCCTCGTGGGAATGCGGGCGGCTGTCCGGGCGCGGACGGGTGGGCGGCCCCAGGCCGGGGTTCCAGGCCGGGGGTTCCAGGCCGGGGGTTCCAGTATCCAAGGGTGGTGCGGCGGGCACGCGCGCTCTTCGGTGACCCGGTGAAACGACGCGATAACAACTCCGGATGATTTTCGCCCTCCGTGTGGTGCGATGTGCGGAGAGTGTCGTTTACTATGCGGATCTCCGTGCTGGGGGCGTGGAGGACGAATGCCGAATCCTGTGGGGGGAGACCCGCGTTGCGAAGCGAGACGGTGGGCCGCCGTACCGTGGCGGACCAGGGTGTGGACGCGCGGATCGTCGCGCTGCGGCGGTCCGTGGACCGGGTGCGACGGGAGTTGGCTGAGCACCCCGCCCAACTGCCGGATCGGCAGGCGGCCGAGGAGGAGCTCGCTGAGTTGGATGCCATGGCTCGGGCTGGTTCGGTCCTCGAACCAGCCCGGTTGCGGGAGTCGTTGCTCCTGGTCGCCGCCGCGGTGGGCTCGGTGAGCGCGCTGCACTCCGCGCTGGCCGAGCTGCGCGGGGCGATAGAGGTATTCGGTGCCAGCTAGGCCGCGTCGTTCGGCGGTCGGAGCGTCGCGCCAGGCTGGGGTCAGGTCGTGCCCGTGGCGGCGAGAGTGGCGGAGAGGTCGCGGGCGACCTCGTGTAGCAGCGGCACCAGCTTGTCCGTCGCGGCCTCGGTGACGCGTCCGGCGGGCCCGGAGATGGAGATCGCGGCCAGCGTGGGCGAATCCGGGACGGAGACGGCGATGCAGCGCACGCCGATCTCCTGCTCGTTGTCGTCCGTGGCGTAGCCGCTGGCGCGGACGTCCTCCAGGGCGTCCAGGAAGCCGTCCGCGGTGGTGATCGTCCGCTCGGTGGTCGCGGGCATGCCGGTGCGTCCCAGCAGCGCGCGTACCTCCTGGGCGGGCTTGTGCGCGAGCAGCGCCTTCCCCACGCCGGTCGCGTGCGGCAGTACGCGGCGCCCGACCTCGGTGAACATCCGCATCGAGTGCCGCGAGGGCACCTGAGCGACGTAGACGACCTCGTCGCCGTCCAGCAGTGCCATGTTCGCTGTCTCGCCGGACTCCTCGACCAGCCTGCTCAGGGCCGGCCGTGCCCAGGTGCCCAGCAGGCGCGCGGAGCTCTCGCCAAGCCGGATGAGCCGCGGGCCGAGGGCGTACCGGCGGTTGGGCTGTTGGCGTACGTAGCCGCAGGCGACCAGCGTGCGCATCAGCCGGTGGATGGTGGGGAGCGGCAGGCCGCTGCTTCCGGACAGCTCGCTGAGTCCGACCTCGCCTCCGGCGTCGGCCATGCGCTCCAGCAGGTCGAAGGCGCGCTCGAGGGACTGGACCCCGCCCGCGGAGGGGGCGGGTGGCTCGGGGGGCTTGGCGTCGGCGCTCGGCGGCACTTCGCGTTCCTTTCCAGCGGTTTCGGGCGCATGTTACCGGCTGGTGAGGCGGGGCGGGTGACTCGCGCACGGCTGCGGCGGCGGACGTACGGCGACCTGCGGCAGCCCGGGCGGTCCGGTGGTGGGAAACCCGCGGTGGGAAAACCCGCGGTGGGAAAACCCGCGGTGGAATGGGTGCCGGGAGGGGAGGGCTTGACGTGCGTGGTCGGAGGATGAAGACTCTTCAACAGAACGTTGAAATTTCGCAGTGCGGAATTCCCGTTCAGCGTGCCGCACCGCTCGCGGGAGATGAGGAGGACTCCGTTGCCCGGAAATCCCGATCCGTCCACCGACCCGAACCTCGTCCCACCCGCCGGGTCCGCCGGCGCGGTCCAGTCCCTCGCGCTGCGTTCGACCCGTGTCGTCACGCCCGAGGACACCCGACCCGCCACCGTGCTCGTGACCGGCGGACGGATCGACCGGGTGCTGCCGTACGAGACCGGGGTGCCCACGGGCGTACGGCTGACGGACCTCGGGGACGACGCCCTGCTGCCCGGCCTCGTCGACACCCACGTGCATGTGAACGATCCGGGCCGCACGGCGTGGGAGGGCTTCGCGACCGCCACCCGGGCCGCGGCGGCCGGCGGCATCACCACCCTGCTGGACATGCCGCTGAACTCGCTGCCCCCGACCACCAGCGTCGCTCACCTGCGCGCCAAGCAGGACGTCGCCCGCCCCAAGGCGTACGTCGACACCGGGTTCTGGGGCGGCGCCGTGCCCGGGAACGTCGCGGACCTGCGTCCGTTGCACGAGGCCGGGGTGTTCGGCTTCAAGTGCTTCCTCTCCCCGTCCGGGGTGGAGGAGTTCCCCGAACTCGACGCGGACGCGCTCGCGTCCGCGCTGGCCGAGATCGCGGCGTTCGAGGGCCTGTTGATCGTGCACGCCGAGGCACCGGGGCGGCTGGAGGCCGCGCCCCAGCGGCGGAACAGCGGCCGGTACGCCGACTTCCTCGCCTCCAGGCCCCGCGACGCCGAGCACGACGCCATCCGGCAACTGATCGACCTCGCCCGAGAGTCGCGGGCCCGGGTGCACGTCCTCCATTTGTCCGCGGCGGACGCGCTGCCGCAGATTCGCGCGGCCCGGCGGGAGGGCGTACGGCTCAGCGTGGAGACCTGCCCGCACTTCCTCACCCTCACCGCGGAGGAGATCCCGGACGGTGCCACCGAGTTCAAGTGCTGCCCGCCCATCAGGGAGCGGGCCAACCAGGACGAGTTGTGGCAGGGCCTGGCCGACGGCACCATCGAGTGCGTCGTCTCCGATCACTCGCCCTGCACGACGGACCTGAAGACCGCCGACTTCATGACCGCCTGGGGCGGCATCTCCTCGCTGCAGTTGGGACTGCCCGCCGTGTGGACGGAGGCCCGGCGGCGCGGACACGAACTGGCGGACGTGGCGCGCTGGATGTCCACCGGCCCCGCCCGGCTGGCGGGCCTGACCGGCAAGGGCGCCATCGAACCGGGCCGGGACGCGGACTTCGCCGTCCTGGCGCCCGAGGAGACCTTCACCGTCGACCCGACCGCGCTGCACCACCGGAACCAGGTCACCGCCTACGCCGGCCGCACCCTGCACGGCGTCGTACGGTCCAGCTGGCTGCGCGGCGAACGGATCACAGAGGACGGCCGACCCCTGAAGCGGGCGGGCCGACTGATCGAAAGGAACGAGCCATGAGCACGGAGGCAGCCACGGGTCATACGCGGCCCGGCCCCTTCACCGGGGACGCCAGCCCGTACCAGGGCGGCGACCCGTACGCCGACTACCGCACCGCCGCACTCCCGTTCACCTCCCTGCCCAACCTGGCCGACCGACAACTGGGCGCCGGGGTCATCGCGGCGAACGACGAGTTCTTCGCGGAACGCGAGAACCTGCTCAAACCGAACCGCCCCGAGTTCGACCCGGAGCACTTCGGGCACAAGGGCAAGATCATGGACGGTTGGGAGACCCGGCGCCGCCGGGGCACCGGCGCGCGGACTCCGCACCCGACCGCGCAGGACCACGACTGGGCGCTCGTCCGGCTCGGGGCCCCCGGCGTCATCCGCGGACTCGTCGTCGACACCGCGCACTTCCGTGGCAACTACCCGCACGCCGTCTCCGTGGACGCCGTCTCCCTGCCCGGCTCGCCCTCACCCGAGGAACTCCTCGCGGATGACGTGCGCTGGACCGAGATCCTGCCCCGTACGGCCATCGGCGGGCACGCGGCCAACGGCTTCGAGGTCACCGTCGAGCAGCGCTTCACACACGTCCGACTGCGGCAGCATCCGGACGGCGGCATCGCGCGGCTGCGGGTGTACGGCGAGGTGGCGCCGGACCCCGACTGGCTCGCCGCGTTGGGCACCTTCGACCTGGTGGCACTGGAGCACGGTGGCGCGGTCGAGGACGCCTCCGACCGCTTCTACTCGCCGGCGACCAACACCATCCAGCCCGGGCGTTCCCGCAAGATGGACGACGGTTGGGAGACCCGGCGACGTCGGGATGACGGCCACGACTGGATTCGGTACGCGCTGACCGAGCAGGCGGTGATCCGCGCGGTGGAGATCGACACCGGCTATCTCAAGGGCAACGCGGCCGGTTGGGCGGCCCTCCTCGGCCGGGACGCGGCGGCCGGCGAGCAAGCGGAGTGGCGCGAACTGCTGCCCCGCACCCGACTCCAACCGGACACCGTGCACCGCTTTCTGCTGGACGCCGCCCCGTCGGTGACCCAGGTCCGGGTGGACATCTTCCCCGACGGCGGTATCGCGCGGCTGCGCCTGCACGGCTCGCTCACCGTCGAGGGCGCGGACCGACTCACCGCGCGCCACCGGCGGTTGGGCGGCTGAGCGGTTACGGCTGGGTGCCATGGTCCGGCGGTCCTGGAGTGGGTTGCCGACCATGGCGCGTACGTGCCGTGTGCCGTCCCGCGAGTGCCCCCGTCCCGTGCCGCGACCGGGAGGGCCGGGCGAAACGATGAACGGCCGGGAAAATGTGTGTCGTTGGCATTGACATGGAATCTACGCGCGTCACCATGGGTGCCATGAGATTCCCCCCACATTTCGCCCGCATCGGTGTCGCCGCCGCCTTCTCCGCTTCCCTGCTCGTCGGCGCACCGGCGGCTTTCGCCGCACCACACGAGTCCGCACCGGTCCCCTCCGCGGCCGTGGCCGTCGCCCCGGCGGCGGTCGGCGACATCTGTCAGTCCGAACTGCCGCCGGAGGCCCACGACACCCTTGACCTGATCGAGCAGGGCGGCCCGTACCCGTACCCGCAGGACGGCCAGGTCTTCGAGAACCGCGAGGGCCTGCTGCCTGACCAGGACACCGGCTACTACCACGAGTACACAGTCGAGACCCCCGGCTCCGACGACCGCGGAGCCAAGCGCATCGTGACCGGTGACAAGGACGAGGAGGACTACTACACGGAGGACCACTACGAGTCCTTCGACCTCGTCGACTACAGCTGCTGAGTCGGTTCCACACCGAACCTCCGAGCGGTGCCCGGCCCGTCGTCAAACCCCGCTCGCCGCGGGTGTCTGACGGCGGGCCGGTACGCGTGGGTACGGCCCACCGCTCTCTCCGGCCGCCGCCCGCCAGTCTCGCGCCGGCCGTCCGCTCGCCCGCCGCCCGCCGTCGTGAAACCCGCTCCTTTCCGGCGAAGACCCCAGAGGTGAACCTCCACCCGGGAACCACGTTGTCAGTGCCGAGGGGTAGCGTTTCCGGCAGATCACGCCAGTCGGCCCACCTGCCCAGTCAGGTCGCGGTGGGCAGTGGTGGGCAGTGTGTGGGCAGGAGGCCGAAGTGGGGAGTCGTGGGTGAGCGTCGGGCCGGAAGTGGTGACCTGTGGCGAGGCGATGCTGCTGATGCTCGCCGAGCCCGGCGTGCCGCTGGAGCGGGCGGTGGCGTATCGCCGCTCGGTCGCGGGCGCCGAGTCGAACGTCGCGACGGGGCTCTCCCGCCTGGGCCACCAGGTGCGGTGGCTCGGCAGATTGGGCGCTGACCCCGCCGGCGCCGCCGTGCTGCGGGAGCTGCGGGCCGAGGGGGTGGACGTGTCACACGTCGGGACGGACTCCGAGGCGCCGACCGGCCTGCTGTTGCGGGACAGCCACCCGGAGCGGGCCATCGACGTGCAGTACTACCGCGCGGGATCGGCCGCCTCCCGACTCGCCCCCGAGCACCTGTCCGAGGACGCGCTGACCGGCGCCCGCCTGCTGCACGTCTCCGGCATCACCGCGATGCTCTCCCGGAGCGCCGCCGAGGCGACCCGAGTGCTGATCGAGCGGGCGGTAGACGCGGGCGTCACCGTCTCCTTCGATCCCAACGTGCGGCGGAAGCTCGGCAGTGGACACGAGTGGATACGTGCCATCGGCCCGCTGTTGCGCGAGGTGGACCTCGTCCTGGCCGGCGAGGACGAGATGGAGCTGTTGCTGGGAGGCGGCGCCGACGAGGGCGCGCGGGCGCTGCTCGAGCTGGGCCGCGCCGGCGCGGTCGTGATCAAGCGCCGGGACCGGTCCGCGAGCACGTTCAGCGCCTCCGGGCAGCGGTGGGACCAGCAGCCGTTCGCCGTGCGGGCCGCCGATCCGGTGGGCGCGGGTGACGCCTTCGCCGCCGGCTGGCTGTCCGCCTGGCTGCGTGGCGTGGCGCCGCAGCGCGCGCTCGCCGAGGCCGCGTGCGTCGCGGCCATGGTTGTGCAGGTCCCCTCGGACACGGACGGGCTGCCCACGGCCGAGAGCCGGGACCGTACGCTCGCCACACACCAGGAGGGCACGGATGTCGTACGCCGCTGACGAAGCTGACCGACGGGAAGGACGGCACCGCAGGTGTACCGCTGGGAACTGACCCGGGCCGCGCTGGAGCAGCGCCTGCTCGCGATCGTGCGGAGCGACAGCTTCGAGCGCGCGACCACGACCGCGGACACCCTGCTCAGCGCGGGCGTCACCAGTCTGGAGATCTCACTGACCACCCCGTTCGCCCTGGAGGCGGTGGCCACCCTGCGACGGGAGACGGGGGACGAGGCGGTGATCGGCGCGGGCACCGTCATCGACGGGCCCTCCGCCCGGATGGCCGTGGACGCCGGCGCCCGTTTCCTCGTCTCACCGAGCCTGGACGCCGAGGTGATCCGCACGGGCCACCGGTACGGCGTGCCGGTCTTCCCCGGCGTGGCCACGCCGAGCGAGGCCGTCACCGCCATGGAGTCGGGCGCGGACGCGCTGAAGCTCTTCCCCGCCTCCGCCTTCGGTCCGCGCTGGATCAGGGACGTACGGGCGGCCCTGCCGCAGGCCGCCTTCCTGCCCACCGGCGGAGTGACCCTGGAGGACGCCCCCGACTGGATCGCGGCCGGAGCGGTCGCCTGCGGCATGGGCGCGGCCCTGTCCGAGGGCGACCGGGAGACGGTCAGCGAGCGGGTCACGGATCTGCTGGCGCGGATGGAGCAGGCGGCTCCCTGAGCGGTGAGCCGGGCTGTGGGCCCGACCGCGGCCCAGCGACCGGGGCCAGCCGTGTCGGAGAGCCATGAGGCGTCGTTTCGGCCGCCGGGGCCTACGGGACCGGTCGGCCGGCGCGACGGGGCGCCGTCCTGGTCAGCACGAAAAGACCCCGGCCGTCCCTCAGTTCAACAGGAAGTCCGCGTCGCCCCGCTTGGCGCCCTCGATGAAGGTCTCGATCTCGTGGAGCGTGTAGATGAGGGCGGGGCCGTCCGGGTCACTCGACTGTCGAAGCGCCACCCGACCGTCCAGGAGCTTCAGGGCCTCGACACAGTTGCCGCCGTTCGGACCGCTCCAGGGTTTACGCCAGCCCTGCGCGCCGAGGTCTTTGGCCGGCATGCCGTTGTATATGCGGTTCATGGGGGTCAGAGCTCCTTGCGCAGGCCACCGAGAATTCGCTCGGTGTCTCCCAGCGGCGCGGCTTGCGCGCCCATACGGTCCAGCGCTTCCAAGTAGGCAACAGTGTCGACGCGTTCGTCGTGGTAGGCGGCACCCGTCAGGCTCTCGCTGTAGACGATGTCCGGCAGTTCCGGAATGTCGAAGCGGAAGAGCTGGAACGGACCGAACATGCCCGGATGCGGCCCGGCGGAGAACGGCAGGATCTGCAGCGTGATGTTGGGCGCTCTCGCGGCCTCGGCCAGCCGGTCGAGTTGCGCCCGCATCACGTCCGGTCCGCCCACCGGCCGGCGCAGTACGGTCTCCTCCATCACCACCCACAGGCGTGGCGGTGCCGTACGGGAGAGCAGCGCCTGCCGTTCCATGCGCAGCGCGACGCGTCGGTCCAATTCCTCTCGGGAGGCGTTGGGGAAGCCGACCCGCAACAGGGCACGGGTGTAGTCCTCGGTCTGGAGGAGGCCGGGTACGCAGTGTGGTTCGTAGGCCCGGATGATGCTGGCGGACTCCTCCAGACTGACGTACAGGCTGAACCAGGAGGGCAGTACGTCCCGGAAGCGATGCCACCAGCCTGGGTTCAGCGCCTCCTCGACCAGTGTCATGAAGGAGGCCGTCTCGGACTCCGGCACGCCGTAGACCTGGAGCAGCTTCTCCACGTAGACGGGCTTGAGGCCGACCTCCGCCTTCTCCATCCGGCGGATGGTGGTCTGGTTCACACTCAGCGCCTTGGCGGCCTCGTCGAAGGAGACGCCGGCCCGGTCCCGCAGATCCCGCAAGCGCAGACCGAGGACGATCTGTCCCACGGTCGGCGCTGTTCGCGCGTCCGCCACCGTCCCCTCCTAGGGCTCCATGTGTTTTAGCCGTCAACTGTTGCTAGGACGCAGTGTGACATGCCGCAGCCGGAAAACTAACAGGCTGCCGCAGCTATTATGCAATTTGCAGATCTCCCCTTGCCAGATGCCCCTGGCGAGTTGGATAGTGAGTTCTGAGAAGTTCGGCAAGTCCCACCCGGTCGTACGGAAGGCGGAATGGCCGTGGCCCTACCTCGTGGCACCACGGTGCTAGCGCTGCCGCAACGCGAGGACTCGGATTCCGAGTTGCTGTGGGCCGGTTTCGAACTTCCCGCACATGACGCGGCGGTGGCCGACGCCCGCCGTCGCGTGCGCCGACAGCTGCGTCGCTGGGCCTTCCCCGCCGACGTGTGCGATACGGCACAACTGCTGGTCTCCGAGCTGTTCACCAACGCGGTGTTGCACAGCGACAGTTCGCGGATCAGCTGTCTGCTGCAAGGCGGCGGCACCCGGCTGCGGATCGAGATCCACGATCAGGGCAGCGACTCGGGGGTGCCGCTGCCGTACTGGGCCACGCCGGACGACGAGTGCGGACGTGGCCTGCTGCTGGTCGACACCCTCGCGGAGGAGTGGGGCGTCGACCGGGCGGGGGATGAGGGGGGCCGGATGGTCTGGGTGGAGTTGGGTCCCATCTCCACCTGACCGGACCCGGCGAGTCGGTACGGAACGGGGGGCCGTACCGGCATCGCCCCGCTCCACCCGCACGCGGTGTACGTTCCGTGCATGGACAGCTCGGACGCCTCGCCTGCCGCCTTCGACGCGGCCCTCGACGCCTGGCGGAACTGGCAGCACAGCCCGTGGGGGCGGCTTCGTTTCGACCTGGCGGAACACAACCTGGCCCGACGGCTGTCGGATCTCCCCGTCGGGCGGGTGTTGGACCTGGCGGGCGCGGACGGCGGTGACGCAGTGCGGCTGGCGGCCCGTGGCCACCACGTCACCCTGGTCGACTACGCACCGGACATGCTCGCCGCCGCGAGAGAGCGCGCCCGGGAGGCGGGTGTCGGGCACCTCCTCGACTGTCATCGGGCGGACGTGCTGGCGATGCCCGACCCGGCGCCGTACGACCGTCACGACGTGGTGCTCTGCCACAACCTGTTGCAGTACCAACGGGAGCCGGGCCCCGCGCTGGAGCGTGCCGTCGCGCAGACGCGTCCGGGCGGGGTGCTCTCCGTCATGGCCATCAACCGGCATTCCGCCCCGCTGGCGCTCGCGGTGCGCGCGCTGGACCCGGGGGGAGCGCTCCGTGCGCTGGACGAGCGCCGGAGTCGGTCGGTGACCTTCGAGGCGGAGCTGACGCTGTACACGGCCCAGGAGATCGGCCGGGTGCTCTCTGACCTGGGCTGCCGGGACATCCGGCACTACGGGATCCGTACGGTCGCGGACCACATCGTGGACGACGAGCGCAAGCGGGACCCGGACTTCTTCACCGAGCTGGCGGCCCTGGAGCTGGCCCTGACCGATCGGGAACCGTACGTCCACACCGCGCGGATCTTCCAGCTGGTCGCCACGGTCGGCGACGGCGCGAGCGGCTGACGGGAGCCAAGGGGCGGGCACGGGGGCGGCGGACCGGCCGGTCGACCCGGTCGTCTCCGAGTTATTGTCCGGACAACCAGACGTAGCGCTTTCGATGCCTCCGGACGCGCGTTACTCTCCGCAGGTGGCGAACAAGGACCCGTTGGATCTCCGGCTGAGCGTGGACCGCGGCAGTCCGGTGCCGCTGTACTTCCAGCTCTCGCAGCAACTCGAGTCGGCCATCGAGCGCGGGCTGCTCGTGCCGGGCAACCTGCTGGGCAACGAGATCGAGCTGGCCGGGCGGTTGGGCCTGTCCCGGCCCACCGTACGGCAGGCGATCCAGGCCCTCGTCGAGAAGGGACTGCTGGTTCGCCGGCGCGGCATCGGCACCCAGGTCGTACACAGCCAGGTCCGGCGTCCGCTGGAGCTGAGCAGTCTGTACGACGACCTGGAGGCGGCCGGCCAGCAACCGGCCACCCGGGTGCTCAGGCTGGAGACACAGGAGGCGGGGGCCGAGGCCGCCGCGGCGCTCGGGTTGGCCGAGGGCGCCCGGGTGCGGCTGCTGGAGCGCTTGCGGCTGACCCACGGCGAGCCGGTGGCCTTCCTGCGCAACTACCTGCCACCGGACGTGCTCAAGCCGGAGGTGGCGGAGCTGGAGCGGACCGGCCTCTACCGCTTGTTGCGCGGCGCCGGCAGCACGCTGCACAGCGCGCGGCAGTCGGTCGGCGCGCGGTCCGCCTCGGCGGCCGAGGCGGAGCTGCTGGACGAACAGGCGGGCGCCCCGCTGCTGACGATGCAGCGCACGACGTACGACGACACGGGTCGGGCGGTGGAGTACGGCACGCATCTCTACCGGGCGTCCCGCTATGCCTTCAACTTCCAGCTGCTGGTGCGCGGTTGACGTACGCCGTGCTGTCCGGACGCCGGCGGGGCGGCCGCGACCTTCCGGCATAGGGACATGTGCTGTGCGAGGGATTGACCCGGGCCCGAGTCCGCTGTAACTTCCGCGAAATCGATTTCACGCATCTCGCCAACTGTCCCACGGAGGACCGCGATGCCCAGACGATTCCGCGCCGGCCGCCTGCTCACCGCGTGCGCACTGGCCCTGGCGACCACCGCGCTGGTCGGCCCGGCGGGGGCCGACCCCGCCGACCCCGCCGATCCCCCGGCGTCGACCGGATCACCGCCGGCCAGCGACTACTTCTCGACCGTCGACATCGAGAACCGGGCGACCGTCGGAGCCCCCACCGTCGGTGACAACAAGAACCACGGTGATCTCTGGCCGAACTGTTGGTCCGATGATGACAACGTTTACACAGCCTATGGCGACGGAGTGGGGTACGACGACACCTACCACGACATAGGTGTCGCCCGGATCTCCGGCATGCCCGGAAACCTGGAGGGTGCCCAACTGGCCGAGGGCGACGAGGTCGGCAAGGTGTGGAACGCCGACCACACCCGCAAGCCGACCGGCATGGCCTGCGCGGACGGCGATCTCTATCTCGCGGTCCAGGACCTGGCGACCGACTTCAACGACGCGCCCAGCGCGACCATCGCCAAGTCCACGGACAAGGGCAAGACCTGGACCTTCGACAAGAGCAAGCCGATGTTCGACAACGGCGTGTTCACCACGGTGATGTTCCTGGACTACGGCAAGGACTACGCCAACGCCCCCGACGACGAGTACCTCTACGCCTACGGCCTGGACCACAACTGGCGGGACTCCTTCAACGACCGGGTCCAGGACCCCCAGGACGTCTACCTGGCGCGGGTGCCCAAGGACGCGGCGCTGGAGCGGAGCGCCTGGCAGTTCGTCAGCGGCTACGACGAGGCCGGCAAACCGACCTGGTCGGGGGACGCCGCCGACCGCAAGGCCGTCCTGCACGACGACCGGCACATCTACCAGGACGTGTTCACCGACGGCCGGGTCGAGAACACCACGGTGCTCAGCCAGGGCGGCGTCGTCTACAACAAGGGACTGGACCGCTACATCTACACCTCCTGGACCGAGTACACCTACGAGTTCTACGAGGCTCCCAACCCCTGGGGACCGTGGAGGCACTTCAAGACCAAGGACTTCGGCGGCTACCCGTGGACCCCGGACAAGCACGGCGGATACGCCACCACCATCCCCTCGAAGTACATCAGCGCGGACGGCAGGTCGATGTGGCTGCAGTCCAACGTCTGCCCGTGCGGCGGTGGTTTCCCACCCGAGGAGCACCACGCGTACACCTTCTCGCTGCGTCAGATGCAGCTGGAGCCGCACCGTGAGACCACTCCCGGCAACACCGCGGACCCGCGGCGCAACCTCGCCCGGGAGGACGGCGCGACCGGTGTCGAGCGGGCCACGCACTACGGCAACACCGACTACTACAACGACGGCGACAAGCGGCAGAGCGAGGACGACTGGAACGACGAACGCAAGGACGCCAGCTGGTGGGGCTACACCTGGCCACGGCAGTACACGATGGACTCGGTCGCCTACACCACCGGCAAGATGTACGACGACGGTGGCTGGTTCAAGGACCTGCGCGTGCAGGTGCGCAAGGACCACGAGTGGGTCGACGTGTCCGGACTCCGGATCACCCCGGACTACCCGTCCGACGGGAGCGCCGGGCCGCACAAGACCTACGAGCTGTCCTTCGACGCCACCTCCGGTGACGGCGTACGTGTCATCGGGGCACCCGGTGGCAGTAGGACCTTCACCTCGCTCGGTGAGCTGGAGGTGTACTACGCCGGCGAGTGACGGCGCCCAGACGTGAGGGAGTGAGGCGCGGCCGGACGGCGGCGGGCGACCGACGTTCACGGGGCGCCGGCCGCCGCCCGAGCCCGTACCCTCCCGTAATCGGGGTGTACGGATGCGTTGACGCCCGTCCGGAGTCCCGCTAGAACAACCGCCATGCCTCGCGTGCGCCGCGCGCCGAGGTCGCACGGCGGGCACGGGACGTCGGGCGGGCGGGGACCCGGTGGGGTGCTGGCCGGTCCGGGTGGCCGATACTGTGCGCCGAGTTCCGCAGAGTTCACCATGACCTGCGGTGATCACCGCGTCGAGAGGTCAGAACCCGGGTGTCCACGCTTCAGAAGGTCCGTAGGGAGCAGCACAGAGCTACGAGAGGCCCGCTGCGCTTGGCGGCGGCGCTGCTCGCGGCGGTGCTGGTGACCGTACTCGCCGGGTGCAGCAGCACGGGCGGGAAACGCGCCGAGGAGGAGCGCAACGCGGCGGGTGGCGAGGCCGCGGTGGACACGCCGCGCTGGAAGGTCGCGATGGTCACGCACTCCGGCGACGGCGACACCTTCTGGGACATCGTGCAGAGCGGAGCCGAGCAGGCGGCCACCAAGGACAACATCGAGTTCATCTACGCGCACGACAAGGACGCCGGCCAGCAGGCCCAGCTCGCCAAGTCGATGATCGACAAGGACGTCGACGGGCTGATCGTCACGCTCGCCAAGCCGGCGGCCATGAAGTCCGTCGTACGGAAGGCGGTCAAGGCGGACATCCCGGTGATCACGATCAACTCCGGTCAGGAGAAGTCGGCGGACTTCGGCGCGCTCACCCATATCGGCCAGGACGAGGTGATCGCCGGGGAGGCGGTCGGCGAGGAACTGAACGAACGTGACCGCAAGAAGGCCCTGTGCGTCCTGCACGAACAGGGCAACATCGGACACGAGCAGCGCTGCGACGGCGTGCGCGAGACCTTCGACGGCCAGGTCAAGAAGCTGTACGTGGACGGTACGAACATGCCCGACGTCGAGTCCTCGGTGACCGCGAAGCTCCAGTCCGACAGCGCCGTCGACTCCGTCGTCACGCTCGGCGCCCCGTTCGCGCCCACCGCCGTGAAGGCCGCGGAACAGGCCGGCAGCGACGCCGAGGTCGCCACCTTCGACCTGAACGCCAAGGTGGCCGAGGGTCTGTCGGACGGGTCGATCGGCTTCGCCGTGGACCAGCAGCCGTACCTGCAGGGCTACCAGGCGGTCGACCTGATGTGGCTGCACCACTACAACGCCAACATGCTCGGCGGCGGGAAACCGGTGTTCACCGGCCCGCAGATCCTCACCGAGAAAGACGCCGAGAAGCTGGCCGAGTACACGAAGCGGGGCACCCGATGACGGCAGCCACCACCGGCCGTACGGACGAGGAACCCGAGGAAGCACCGGACGAACGGCTGGCCCGCCGGTCCCCGGCACGGCGCCTGCTCAACCGCCCGGAACTGGGTGCCGTGATGGGCGCGGTCGCGGTCTTCGTGTTCTTCGCCTTCGTGGCCGACAGCTTCCTCCAGGCGTCCAGCCTCGCCACGGTCCTCTACGCCTCCTCCACCATCGGCATCATGGCGGTGCCCGTGGCGCTGCTGATGATCGGCGGGGAGTTCGACCTCTCCACCGGGGTGATGGTCACCAGCTCGGCGCTGGTCTCCTCGATGTTCAGCTACCAGATGACCGCGAACGTGTGGGTGGGAGTCGGCGTCTCGTTGCTGGTGACGCTGGCTATCGGACTGTTCAACGGCGTCATGCTCACCCGTACCGGCCTGCCCAGCTTCATCATCACGCTCGGCACCTTCCTGATGCTGACCGGCCTCAACCTCGGGCTGACGAACCTGGTCAGCGGCACCGTGTCGACCAAGAGCATCAGCGACATGGAGGGCTTCCCCTCCGCACGCAAGCTCTTCGCCTCCCACCTGACGCTGTTCGGGGTGGACTTCCAGGTGACGATCCTGTGGTGGCTGCTGCTCATGGCGGTGGCCACCTGGATTCTGCTGCGCACCCGGGCCGGCAACTGGATTTTCGCGGTGGGTGGCGGCTCGCACGCGGCGCGCGCGGTGGGCGTGCCGGTGGCCCGTACGAAGATCGGGCTGTACCTGGGGGTGGCGCTCGCCGCCTGGATCTCCGGGCAGCACCTGCTCTTCAACTACGACGTGGTGCAGTCCGGCGAGGGCGTGGGCAACGAGCTGATCTACATCGCCGCGGCCGTCATCGGCGGCTGCCTGCTGACCGGCGGGTACGGTTCGGCCGTGGGCGCCGCGGTGGGCGCGTTGATCTTCGGCATGACCAGCAAGGGCATCGTCTACGCCGCCTGGAACCCGGACTGGTTCAAGTTCTTCCTGGGGGCGATGCTGCTGCTCGCCACCCTGCTCAACGCGTGGATTCGCAAGCGTGCGGAGGCGGGCTGATGGCTGCTCTGGTCGAGCTGACCGAGGTCAGCAAGCACTACGGGAACATCCGGGCGCTGGACGGCGTCTCGCTCCGGGTGAACGCCGGCGAGATCACCTGCGTCCTCGGCGACAACGGTGCCGGCAAGTCCACCCTGATCAAGATCATCGCGGGACTGCACCAGCACGACGGCGGCGACTTCGAGATCGAGGGGGAACCGACCCGGCTGACCTCCCCGCGGGCGGCGCTGGAGCGTGGCGTCGCCACCGTCTACCAGGACCTCGCCGTCGTTCCGCTGATGCCGGTGTGGCGGAACTTCTTTCTCGGATCCGAGCCGGTCACCGGCCGCGGCCCCTTCGCCCGGCTCGACGTGGCGGCGATGCGACGTACGACCCGGGACGCGTTGCTGCGTATGGGCATCGACCTGCGTGACGTGGACCAGCCGATCGGCACCCTCTCCGGCGGTGAGCGGCAGTGCGTGGCCATCGCCCGCGCGATCCACTTCGGTGCGAAGGTGCTCGTACTGGACGAGCCCACGGCGGCGCTCGGGGTCAAGCAGTCCGGGGTGGTGCTGAAGTACGTCGCCGCCGCCCGCGACCAGGGGATCGGTGTCGTCCTGATCACGCACAACCCGCACCACGCCTACCTGGTGGCGGACCGCTTCATACTCCTCAAGCGCGGCACGATGGCCGGCCGGTACGAGAAGTCCGAGATCGACCTGGACGAGCTGACCCGGCAGATGGCGGGCGGGAGCGAGCTGGAGGAGCTGAGCCACGAACTGGAGCGGGGGGAGGAACCGAGCGGATCGTAGGGCAGACCACTCGGTCCAGGTGTCCCACCTCGCTGTGACTGTTCGCTCGGTGTCCCACCTCGCTGTGACTGTTCGCTCGGTGTCCCACCTCGCTGTGACTGTTCGCTCGGTGTCCCACCTCGCTGTGACTGTTCGCTCGGTGTCCCACCTCGCTGTGACTGTTCGCTCGGTGTCCCACCTCGCTGTGACTGTTCGCTCGGTGTCCCACCTCGCTGTGACTGTTCGCTCGGTGTCCCACCTCGCTGTGACTGTTCGCTCGGTGTCCCACCTCGCTGTGACTGTTCGCTCGGTGTCCCACCTCGCTGTGACTGTTCGCTCGGTGTCCCACCTCGCTGTGACTGTTCGCTCGGTGTCCCACCTCGCTGTGACTGTTCGCTCGGTGTCCCACCTCGCTGTGACTGTTCGCTCGGTGTCCCACCTCGCTGTGACTGTTCGCTCGGTGTCCCACCTCGCTGTGACTGTTCGCTCGGTGTCCCACCTCGCTGTGACTGTTCGCTCGGTGTCCCACCTCGCTGTGACTGTTCGCTCGGTGTCCCACCTCGCTGTGACTGTTCGCTCGGTGTCCCACCTCGCTGTGACTGTTCGCTCGGTGTCCCACCTCGCTGTGACTGTTCGCTCGGTGTCCCACCTCGCTGTGACTGTTCGCTCGGTGTCCCACCTCGCTTCACACCGACCCTTCGTGCCCGTGGCACAATCGAGCACGCGAGCACCCAGTGTCGGGAGGGGAACCGGAGACTGGCCACCGTCGTCATCATCTCCGGCACCCTCCAGCATTCCCAGGACCCCGGAAGAGACGAGACGACCGTTGCGCGCACTCACCCGCAGCCACCGCCGCGCCGCGCCCGTACGGGGTGCCACGGCGTGAGTACGTACCGTGACCGGGCCTATCGTCAGAGCGCCCCGAGCGCGCGGGTGCTGCGCACTGTCAGTACACGGGAGCGCCGCTCGCCGCAGTCCGCCCCCCGGGTGCCCACGGTGGGCATCGACATCGGCGGCACGAAGGTGATGGCCGGGGTGGTGGACGCCGAAGGGCACATCCTGGAGAAGGTGCGCGCCGAGACCCCGGACAAGTCCAAGAGCCCCAAGGTCGTCGAGGACACCATCGCGGAACTCGTGCTGGACCTGTCGGACCGGCACGACGTGCACGCCGTCGGTATCGGTGCCGCCGGCTGGGTGGACTGCGACCGGTCCCGGGTGCTGTTCGCCCCCCACCTGGCCTGGCGGGACGAACCGCTCAAGGACGCGCTCACCGCCCGCCTCGCGGTGCCGGTCATGGTGGACAACGACGCCAACACCGCGGCCTGGGGCGAATGGCGGTTCGGCGCCGGCAGGGGCGAGGACCAGCTGGTGATGATCACCCTGGGCACGGGCATCGGCGGCGCCATCCTGGAGGACGGCCGGGTCAAGCGCGGCAAGTACGGCGTGGCCGGCGAGTTCGGGCACATGCAGGTGGTGCCCGGCGGCCACCGCTGCCCCTGCGGTAACCGCGGCTGCTGGGAGCAGTACAGCTCCGGGAACGCCCTGGTCCGGGAGGCACGTGAACTCGCCGCCGCCGAGTCCCCGGTGGCGTACGGCATCATCGAGCGCACCGGCGGCCAGCTCCCCCAGATCACCGGACCGTTGATCACGGACCTGGCGCGGGAAGGCGACGCGATGTGCGTCGAGCTGTTCCAGGACATCGGGCAGTGGCTGGGCATCGGGATCGCCAACCTCGCGGCGGCCCTCGATCCCTCGTGCTTCGTGATCGGGGGCGGGGTGAGCGCGGCCGAGGAGCTGCTGATCGACCCCGCCAGGGACGCCTTTCGGCGGCACCTGACCGGACGGGGCTACCGGCCGGAGGCCCGTATCGTCAAAGCACAACTGGGGCCGGAGGCCGGGATGGTCGGCGCCGCGGACCTCGCCCGGCTGGTCGCCCGTCGCTTCCGCCGGGCGAACCGGCGGCGTCTGGAGCGTTACGAGCGGTACGAGCGCGCCGCCGACAACCTGCGCCGGGCGGTAGGCCAGTGACCACCTCCGCCACCCCCGACTCCGGCACGCACGACCCGGTGGACGAGGAACCGATGGACGACCGGACCCCCACCACCCCGCCCGGCGGCCAGCGCCCGCCGCACCGGCCACGCCACCGGATCGTGACGCTGCTGATCGTCGTGCTGCTGATCGCCGTCCCGGCCGGCTTCCTGGTCAAGGCGGCGTTCGTCAGCCGGGACAGCGGCGAGGAGAAGCAGCGGGAGGCCGCGCTCAGCGACCTCACCTGGGAGCGACCCAGCAAGGCCGACCTGCGGATCTACGACGTCCCCATGCCCAAGAGCGCCAGCTACGTGGCGCACTACGAGGCCAACTCGTGGAAAACCAGCTCGCTGCACGTGCAGTTCCGCATCACGGACGAGAAGCTGGACAAGTTCCTGCACAACGTCGGCACCAACGGCTCCCAACTGCGGACGGGTGCCTGGAGCGGCGTGTCCGAGGCACAAGCGGAACGCGTCGGCTGGGAGTTCGGCAAGTCCGGCCGGAGCTACGCCGGGCTGGTGTACCAGGAGTCCCAGCAACACCCCGAGCTACAGATCACCGTGGACACCACCGCTGAGGAACGGCCACGGGTGTACGTCGTCTCCACGGTACGCTTCACCGGCCCCTGACCGATGCGGAGTCGACAGGCGTGACGAACCACGCAGTACGGATTTCCGCCTCGGCAAGCGGAATGCCCGTATGGCTCGGTAGCGTGAACGGGTGAGCGAGACCAAGACCCTTCAACACCGGATCGATGGCCCCGAGGACGCGCCGCTGCTCGTGCTGGCCCCCGCGCTCGGCGCGACGTGGCACATGTGGGACCGGCAGATTCCCGAACTCACCCGTCACTGGCGGGTCCTGCGGTTCGATCTGCCCGGCCACGGCGGCTCCCCGGCACACCCCGCTACCGCCGCGTCGGAGCTGGCCGAGCGACTGCTCGCCACCGTGGACGCGTTGGGGGTGGACAGATTCGGGTACGCGGGCGCCTCGCTCGGCGGCGCGATCGGGGCCCAACTCGCCCTGGACCACCCGAACCGGGTCTCCTCCCTCGCGTTGGTCTCCAGCTCGGCACGGCACAGCACCCCGGACGCCTGGCGCCAACAGGGCGTGGTGATCCGAACCAACGGCCTGGAGCCGGTGGCGAACGGCACGCCCGAGCGCTGGTTCACGTCCAGCTTCGCGGGCGCCCAGCCCGCGATCGTGGACTGGGCGGTGCAGATGATCCGTACGACCGACCCCGGCTGCTACATCGCGTCCTGCGAGCTGCTGGCCGCCTTCGACATCCGCACACAACTCTCCCGGATCGGCGTGCCCGCCCTGGTGATGGCCGGCGCCGAGGACCAGCTCACGCCGCCCGCGGACGCCCGCGCCCTGGTCGCGGGCATCCCGGACGCCCGGCTCGCGATCGTGCCCGGCGCCTCCCACCTCGTGCCGGTGGAACAGCCCGGAGCCGTCACGGAGCTGCTCATCCGTCATCTGACCACCACCTGGCAGCAGTCGGCCGCCGGCCCTCCCGCGCCGGCGCCGGTGATAGCTCCCGAGCCGCCGCCGGCGGCCGCCGTCGCCGAGCTGGAGGCGGGCGTGGTCGACGTCGGGGTGCGCCCGGACCCGTACGACGCCGGGATGAAGGTGCGCCGCGAGGTGCTCGGTGACGCCCATGTCGACCAGGCGATGGAGCGGACCGACGAGTTCACGCAGGACTTCCAGGACCTGGTCACCCGTTACGCCTGGGGCGAGGTGTGGGACCGCCCGGTCATCGACCGGCGTACCCGCTCCGTCGCGACACTCACCGCGCTGACCGCCGGTGGCCACCTCGACGAGTTGGTGTTCCACACGCGCGCCGCGTTGCGGAACGGGCTCACGCCGGCGGAGATCGCGGAGGTGCTGCTGCACACCGCCGTCTACTGCGGGATGCCCGCGGCCAACGCGGCGTTCGCGGTGGCCCAACGGGTGATCCGGGAGGAGACCACACCGGAGGAGTAGGACAATGGCGGGCATGGATCTGACGAAGAAAGGTCACGCCTGCGTGCGCCTGACGAAGGACGACCACACCCTCGTGATCGACCCCGGTGGCTTCACCGAGCCGGAGGCGGCTCTGGGGGCGGACGTCCTGCTGATCACCCACGAGCACCCGGACCACTTCGACGAGAGCCGGCTGCGCGCCGCCATGGAGGCGAACCCGGCGGCGGAGATCTGGACCCTGGGCGGTGTCGCCGGCCAGATCTCCGCCGCGTTTCCCGGGCGGGTGCACACGGTGGGGCACGGCGACACCTTCTCGGCGGCCGGCTTCGAGGTCGAGGTGCACGGTGAGCTGCACGCGGTGATCCATCCGGACATCCCCAGGATCGCCAATATCGGTTTCGTGGTCGATGGCGCCGTCTTCCACCCCGGCGACGCCCTCACCGTCCCCGACCGCCCGGTCGACACCCTCCTGCTGCCGGTACAGGCACCCTGGAGCAAGGTGTCAGAGGTCATCGACTACCTGCGGGAAGTGCGGCCCCGGCGGGCCTTCGACGTGCACGACGGACTGCTGGCGGAACCGGCCTTCGGGATCTACGGCCGGATGCTCGGCCCGGACGGGCCCGGCGTCGGCGGGGCCGAGCACACTCGGCTGGCACCCGGCTCCAGCATCTCTGTCAGTGCCGGGAGGTAGGTTTCCCGCATGAGAATCGCGACCTGGAACGTCAACTCCGTCACGGTCCGGCTGCCCCGGCTGACGGCCTGGCTGGAGAGCACCGCCCCCGACGTCGTGTGCCTCCAGGAGCTGAAGTGCTCCGCGGAGGCGTTTCCCGCCGAGCCGCTGCGCGAGCTGGGATACGAGGCGGTGATCAGTGCCGACGGGCGGTGGAACGGCGTGGCGGTGCTCTCCCGCGTCGGACTGGCGGCCCCGGTGACCGCGCTGCCGGACGCTCCGGCGTACGACGGCGTGCGAGAGCCGCGCGCGGTCGCGGCCACCTGCGGCGGGATCCGGGTCTGGTCGGTGTACGTCCCCAACGGCCGTGAGGTCGGGCACCCGCACTTCGAGTACAAGCTGGAGTGGCTGGACGCCCTGCGTAAGGCCGCCGAGCAGGAAGCCGGTGGCGAGCTGCCGTTCGCGGTGCTCGGGGACTACAACATCGCGCCGACGGACGCGGACGTCTGGGACCGGTCCCGCTTCGACGGCGCCACGCACGTCACGGAGGCGGAACGGGCCGCGCTGGCGGCGTTGCGGGAGACGGGGCTGGCGGACGTGGTGCCCCGCCCGTTGAAGTACGACCAGCCGTTCACCTACTGGGACTACCGGGAGCTGGGCTTCCCGAAGAACAGGGGCATGCGCATCGACCTGGTGTACGGCAACGCCCCGTTCGAGGAGGCCGTCTCCGACGCGTACGTCGACCGGGAGGCGCGTAAGGGCAAAGGGCCCTCGGACCACGCTCCGGTCGTCGTGGATATCGCGGTGTGACCCGGGCCGTGGGCCGTGCCGGTCCCGCCGGTCTGGTCCCCGGCCCAGGCACGGTACGACCGAGGCCCGGCAGGATTCGGTGCGCACGTACGCTCCGTCACCCAGCCGGCACGAGCTGCCGCAGGTCGATCGACTCGCCCAGCGCCCGCAGGCCGGTGTCCCCGGGGTGCAGATGGTCGCCACTGTCGTAGGCCGGCAGCAGTCGCCCCGGTTGGTTCGGGTCGCGCAGCACCCGGTCGAAGTCGAGGACGGCGTCGAAGGTGCCGCCGCTGTCGCGTACGAAGGCGTTGACCGTCCGGCGGCGCTCGTCCACCTCGGCCGTGCAGTCCGGGAAGCCGCCGCACGGCGCGATCGTCGCCGCGACCACCCGCAGTCCGCGCTCCCGGGCCCGGTCCGCGATCGACCGCATGCCCGCGATCACCTCCGCGGCGGTGGTTCCCCAGCGCACGTCGTTCACGCCCTCGAAGAGCACCACCGTGCGCGCTCCGGTCTGCGCCAGGACGTCCCGCTCCAGCCGGTGTTGTGCGCTGACTCCGCCGGTGTCGGCACTGATCCCGCCGCCGGGATAGCGGTCGGTGACGATCCGGTTCGCTGAGATGCCCTGGTTGAGCACGCCGTACTCGGGCACCGGCTCGCTCGTGTCGTCCCTCGTCGGCTGGTTCAGCAGCCGGTCCGCCAGCACGTCCGGCCAGCGGTTGTTGGCTCCGGACGTCGAGCCCACACCGTCGGTGATGGAGTCGCCGAGCGTCACCACCGAGCCCGGGCCGCCGCGTACGTCCACCCCGGTCAGCAGCGGCCAGGTCTCCAGCGTCCGGGTGTAGGCCGCGCCGTCCCTCGCGCCCGTACGGTCGCCGCTGCCGTCCTCGGTCAGGTAGGAGGTCTGCATCGCCTCGCTGTGCACCGGTGCCGCGCGTACCTCCCCGGGCAGGTGGATGCTGACGAGCAGGTCCGTGTCCTCGGGCACCTCGAAGCCGACGGGATCGCTGAACACCTGCGTGCCGGCCGGTACGGTCGCCCCCTCCCGTCCGTCGAAGCGCAGCGGCACGGGCGCCCGCGCTGCCGAGGCGCCCTCTGAGCGCACGGCGATGGAGGCCGCGCCGATCTCCACCGGAGTGGCGGCGAAGGTGTTCGCCAGCCGGATACGGGCCCGTGGCCCGCCCACGGAGGTGTGGACGACCAGTCGCATCGTCTGATCCCGCCAGCGGCCGAGGTCGGTGTAACCGGCGGTGCTGGCCGACCAGCTGCCCGTCCAGCCGGGTGCGCCCTCGCGCACGGACATGGCGAAGACGTGCAGGTCGGCCTCCGGACCCGGGTCCCTGGGCAGGGTGACCGAGCGGATCGTGCGGTCCTGGTCGGCGGGCACCGTCACCGTGTACAGCTTGACCCGCTCCGCACGCTGGCCGCCTCCGCCGGTGTTGAGGTGCGGCAGGGCGACGGACTTGGTGCTGAGTGGCCCGGCCCGCCAGTCCGGCGCGCGCAGCCGGAAGGCCGCGCTGCCGCCGCCTTGGTAGTGCAGGGTTCCGGAGCCGGTGACCGCCGTGCCGGGGTTGCCGGGAGCGGTGGCGGCGACGAGGAAGGAGACGGCGTCGCCCCGGCCCGGCAGTGCCACGTGCTGACCGTTCGCGATGACGTTGTCCGCTTCCCCCGGCGAGCGGTCCGGCCAGCGCAGCCGCGCCGCGTCGATGCCGAGTACGCGCCCGGGACGCCAGCCGGCGGCCCGCAGGTCCCGCGCGGACAGCGAGTTGCCGGCCCCGTCGAAGTCCGCGTGCGTACTGCCGCCGCCGCTCCCGTCGGCGCCCGGGTCCGTACTGACAGCCCGGTTGTCGAAGTACCACGGCAGCGGCCGCGGTTCGACAGACGCGCTGGCCGGTCCGCTCGTTGGCCTCGTCGGGGTGGTGGCGTCCTCCGCCTCGGCGAACGCGAGGGAGGGGACGGCCGTACTGAGGAGGGTTGCGGTGACCAGGATGCTCCACAGGCGTCCGCGCACGCTGTGTCCCTTCTATGGATCCACGGGTGAGAGATGGTGCGATGCCGTGCTGATCCCACAAGTGCGCGGTGAAAGTACGAAAACGGACAGGTGGCGTCAAGACGCCCCGCTCATGACGGGAGTGTCGCGGTTGCCCCGGTGCTTGGCCTGGCGCGCCGCCGGGACGGATGCCAGGCTGGCCTTATGCACATCCCCTTCGTGGAGCACTGGCGCAGGAGGCATGAGGGAGCGGACGCCGCCCCCCTCGCCGACGCTCTGAGCCGGGACCCGGAGGGAGCCGCCGAACTCCTCGCGGAGTGCGAGCTGCTGCGGGTGCACGCCGAGGAGGCTGGAGTGGAGCTGGACGACCAGCCGGACTCCCTGGCCGCGCTCGACCAACTGGTGCCGCGCTGGCGGGACGACCCCGAGGCGTTGGAGTGGCTGGGCGGTGACGCCGGGCACTACCTGGGCACCGTCATCGTGCGTACGGTCCCCGGCGCGAGGTGGCGCCTGCGGTCCGACGGGCAGCCGATCGTGGTGCTGCCCGCCGGCCGGGACGTGGACGTGCTGGAGGAGGGGCGGGCCTGGGCCGCCACCGGCACGCCCGAGTTGTCCCAGATCTACGCGGAACTGTCCGAGGACTGACCCGAGGACTGGGGGCTCGCGGAGTCGCCACGTCGGCGATGACCGCCACGTCGCCCGCCGTTGCCGCCCGCCGGAGCCGGCGCCGTCGTCGCCGCCCGGGTCACGTCACCGACCAGCTGCACCACGTCCGGACCGTACGCCTGTGAGTTGACCACCTTCAACAGGAGGCAGAAAGTGCCGTTCGGGCCGTACTTGCGAGACAACCGGGTGTGCTGCCGACTGAGGTAGCGGGCCGCGGCCTGGTTGGTGATCGACGCCTGGCCGCAGAACAGGAACACCGGCCGACCGTCGGAGTCCTGACCGGCGGTCAGCCGCGCCAGCAGGACGTACTCCGCGGTGCCCTTCTCCATCGCATACCGCTCGCCGCCGATGGTGAAGCTGACCTGGTACGCTGATCCGCCCGCCAGCTGGTTGTTCACCTGTACACCGGGCAGCAGGGACTGCAGGTGCGCGTTCATCCGGTGGTTCGACACCGGGCCGCCCACGCAGAACTCCGTGCGCTCGCCGAAGCCCTGCTGGGTCACGTCGTGCGCGATGACGTCCGCGTTCGCGCCGCAGTCCTTGATGAGCGCGGACAGTTCCAGCATGGTGAACACGTCGTTGCGCGCGACCACCCGGTCGGTGGTGCCGGCCTCACGATTGACCACCAGCACACACTCGGAGTTGGTCGGCAGTCCCAGGAAGCGCTGCTTACGGCGCAGCTTGCGCCGCCACAGGTAGGTGCGCGCGAACCAGCCCATCGACCCCGTGACGCCGGCCACGAGCAGGCCGAGCACGATCTCGCGCAGGTAGTCAGTCATGGGGCGGCAGCGTACATGTCATGGACAACTTGTGTGCGCGGGATGCTGACGCGTGCGCTGGTACGGCGCTACGCTGCTGCGCGCGCCGGTGTCACAGGCGCACCACCCACAACGGCGGACGCGTGCGTGCGCGGGCTCGCGCGTGGATGTCGTACGCCCCTCAACTCGTACGTCCGCAGCTGTGTTTACTCGCGTGACCGTTGGAGGTCTGATGCGCCGTCGCACCACCCGGCTAGTCTCCCTACTGACCACCGTGGCGGCGGTCGGGACACTCGGCGCCGCGGTCCCCGGGGCGCCCGCCTCGGCGGACTCGGCGGCCCGGTCGCCCGGCGGTTCCGGCTCCTCCGAGCGGGCCGGGGCGCACGAGCCACCGGCCAAGTCCCCGGTCGCCACCGGCCGGGGCGGGGCGGTCTCCAGCGTG
Source organism: Streptomyces oceani (assembly GCF_001751245.1). Lineage (GTDB taxonomy): Bacteria > Actinomycetota > Actinomycetes > Streptomycetales > Streptomycetaceae > Streptomyces > Streptomyces oceani. The sequence goes on along the minus strand of NZ_LJGU01000114.1, from coordinate 299,058 downwards.
GACCCGGAGGCGTCCGCGATCGGGATCGACGTACTCCGCCGCGGCGGCAACGCGGTGGACGCCGCGGTGGCCACGGCAGCCGCGCTGGGCGTCACCGAGCCGTACTCGGCCGGCCTGGGCGGCGGCGGGTACTTCGTCTACTACGACGCGGACAGCGGCGAGGTGCGTACCATCGACGGCCGGGAGCGGGCCCCGTTGAGCGCCGACAAGAACCTCTTCCTGGAGGACGGCGAGCCGCTGCCCTTCGACGAGGCGGTCACCAGCGGTCTCAGCGTGGGCACTCCGGGAACTCCCGCCACCTGGGAGTCCGCGCTCGACGAGTGGGGCACCAACTCGCTCGGCGAGGCGCTGAGGCCCGCCCAACGGTTGGCCCAGCGCGGCTTCACGGTGGACGAGACCTTCCGGGAGCAGACCGCCGGCAACGAGGAACGCTTCCGCGACTTCCCCGCGAGCGCCGAACTCTTCCTGCCCGACGGCGAACTGCCCGAGGTCGGCTCCACCCTCCGCAACCCCGACCTGGCGCGTACGTACCGCCTCCTCGGCCGGGAGGGCACCGAGGCGCTCTACGAGGGCGACCTGGCGCGCGACATCGTGAGCACCGTCCGGAAGCCCCCGGTGGCCCCGGACAGCGAACGCCGGGTGCGGCCCGGCGACATGACCACGGAGGACCTGAGCGCCTACGACGTGAAGGCCCAGCAGCCCACCCGCTCCGAGTACCGTGGCCTGGACGTCTACGGGATGGCGCCGTCCTCCTCCGGCGGCACGACCGTGGGCGAGGCGTTGAACATCCTCGAGTCTTTCGACCTGGACAAGCTCGACGAACGGGACTACCTGCACCGCTACATCGAGGCCAGCCGGATCGCCTACGCCGACCGCGGCCGGTGGGTCGGCGACCCGGCGCACGAGGACGTCCCCACGAAGGGGCTGCTCTCCCAGGACTTCGCGGACAGCCGAGGTTGTCTGATCCAGGACGACAAGGCGCTGACGAGCCCGCTGCCGGCCGGGGACCCGCGTGATCCGGAGGACTGCGGGTCGACTGGCGAGGTCGCGCCCCTGACGTACGAGGGGGAGAGCACCACGCATCTGACGGTCGCCGACCGCTGGGGCAACGTCGTGTCGTACACCCTGACCATCGAACAGACCGGCGGCAGCGCGATGACCGTGCCGGACCGCGGGTTCCTGCTCAACAACGAGCTGACCGACTTCTCCTTCGAACCGGCCGACGCCCGGGTGCCGGACCCGAACCTGCCCGGCCCGGGCAAGCGTCCGCGGTCCTCGATGTCGCCGACCATCGTGCTGAAGGACGGCGAGCCGGCGTTCGCACTGGGCTCGCCGGGCGGCTCGACGATCATCACCACGGTGTTGCAGACCCTGACCAACCACGTCGACCGGGGCATGAGCCTGCCGGAGGCGCTCGCCGCGCCCCGCGCCACCCAACGCAACACGGAGACCACCGAGGTGGAGCCCGGGTTGGCGGACAGCCCGGTACGGGACGAACTGGCCGAGCTGGGGCATCGCTTCGAGACCACGCCGGAGATCGGCGCGGCCACCGGCATCCGCGTGCTGGAGGACGGTCGGCTGCGCGCGGCGGCCGAACCGGAGCGGCGGGGCGGCGGCTCGGCACAGGTGGTGCGCCCGACGGACTGAGCGAGCGCCCGGCGGTTCACGGACGCTTCGGGCGGCCGGGGAGCGGGCGGACGGCCCGTTCCCCGGCCGCCGCGTGCCCAGGGTCGCCCGCTGCTCCGTGGGCGTCCCGGCCGGGCCCCGTCACGAGGGCTCCTCCGTACGCGTACCGCGCCCGGCCGGATCTCGCGACCTGACGTCGATGCCCTTGCCGCCGCCGGTGCCGGGACTTACGGTCACAAGCCTGCGGAGATCCCCTCGTAGGGGCGGGTCTACGCGGGTCAAGCCTGGCTGACGCCCGTACAAAGGAGCCGATCATGCCCGATGTTGTACGCGCCGCACTGGTGCAGGCCACCTGGACCGGCGACACCGAGTCGATGATCGAGAAGCACGAGAAGCACGCCCGGGAGGCCGCGCGGCAGGGGGCCGGGATCATCGGCTTCCAGGAGGTCTTCAACGCCCCCTACTTCTGCCAGGTCCAGGACCCCGAGCACTACAGGTGGGCCGAACCGGTGCCGGACGGCCCCACCGTGCTGCGGATGCGGGAACTGGCCAGGGAGACCGGGATGGTGCTGGTGGTACCGGTCTTCGAGGTCGAGCAGTCCGGCTTCTACTACAACACCGCCGTCGTCATCGACGCGGACGGCACGGTGCTCGGCTCCTACCGCAAGCACCACATCCCGCAGCTGAAGGGATTCTGGGAGAAGTACTACTTCAAGCCCGGCAACCTCGGCTGGCCGGTCTTCGACACCGCCGTCGGCCGCGTCGGCGTCTACATCTGCTACGACCGGCACTTCCCCGAGGGCTGGCGGGCGCTGGGCCTGGCCGGCGCCCAACTCGTCTACAACCCCTCGGCCACCTCCCGCGGCCTCTCCTCGTACCTGTGGCAACTGGAGCAGCCCGCGGCGGCCGTCGCCAACGAGTACTTCATCGCCGCCATCAACCGGGTGGGTACCGAGGAGTACGGCGACAACGACTTCTACGGCACCAGCTACTTCGTCGACCCCCGCGGCCAACTCGTCGGTGACGCCGCCAGCGACAAGCAGGAGGAGCTCCTCGTACGCGACCTCGAGATGTCGATGATCGACGAGGTCCGCCAGCAGTGGGCCTTCTACCGGGACCGCCGCCCCGACGCGTACGACGGGTTGGTGCGGCCGTGAGCGAACTCCACGAGCGGCACCGCGCCGTCCTGCCCGACTGGCTCGCGCTCTACTACGACCGCCCGCTGGAGATCACCCACGGCGAGGGCCGGCACGTCTGGGACGCGGAGGGGAACCGCTACCTCGACTTCTTCGGCGGCATCCTGACCACCATGACGGCGCACGCGCTGCCTGAGGTCACCAAGGCCGTCCACGAGCAGGCCAGCCGCATCCTGCACAGCTCCACCCTCTATCTCAACCGCCCCATGGTGGACCTGGCGGAGCGGATCGCGGAGCTGTCCGGCATCCCCGACGCCCGGGTCTTCTTCACCACCTCCGGCACCGAGGCCAACGACGCCGCGCTGCTGCTCGCCACCACCTACCGCCGCTCCAACCAGGTGCTGGCGATGCGGAACGCCTACCACGGCCGGTCCTTCTCCGCCGTCGGCGTCACCGGCAACCAGTCCTGGGCTCCGACGAGCCTCTCCCCGCTGCGCACGCTGTACGTACACGGCGGCGTCCGGCACCGCGGACCGTTCGCCGAACTGGACGACGCGGACTTCACCGCCGCCTGCGTCGCCGACCTGCGCGACATGCTCGGCCAGACGCGCGGGGGAGCGGCGGCGCTGATCGCCGAACCGGTGCAGGGCGTCGGCGGGTTCACCGCACCGCCGGACGGGCTGTACGCCGCGTTCCGCGAGGTGTTGCGGGAGCACGGCATCCTGTGGATCTCGGACGAGGTGCAGACCGGCTGGGGCCGCACCGGCGACCACTTCTGGGGCTGGCAGGCCCATGACCAGGCCGGGCCGCCGGACATGCTCACCTTCGCCAAGGGCATCGGCAACGGCATGTCCGTCGGCGGCGTCGTCGCCCCCGCCGAGATCATGAACTGCCTCGACGCGAACAGCATCTCCACCTTCGGCGGCAGCCCCGTCACCATGGCCGCCGGCCGAGCCAACCTCGACTACCTGCTGGAGCACGACCTCCAGGGCAACGCCCGCCGGGTCGGCGGCCTGTTGCGCGAGCGCCTGCGGGAGGCCGCCGCCGGTCTGGGCGTCGTACGGGAAGTGCGCGGCCGGGGCCTGATGACCGGAGTCGAACTCGTCCACCCCGGCACCGACGAGCCCTCCCTGCCCGCGGCCTCCCTGGTGCTGGAGGCCGCGCGGGAGGGCGGACTGCTGATCGGCAAGGGCGGCAGCCCCAGCGGGGGCAGCGCCCTGCGTATCGCGCCACCACTGTCGTTGACCGTGGCCGAGGCGGAGGAGGGCGCCGGCATCCTCGAACGCGCCCTGCGCACCGCCGAGGCCGAACTCCAAGGGAGCGCACCAGCATGAGCCGTACCGTCATCCGCGGTGGTCTGGTCATCACGGCCGCCGACGAGACGCACGCCGACGTACTGATCGAGGACGGCCGGGTCGTCGCCGTCGCCGCCGCCGGCAGCGACTACGCCCAGGGCTGGACCGCGACGGAGACCATCGACGCGACGGGGAAGTACGTCATCCCGGGCGGCGTCGACGCGCACACCCACATGGACTTCCCGTTCGGCGGCACCTTCTCCTCGGACACCTTCGAGACCGGCACCCGGGCCGCCGCCTGGGGAGGCACCACCACACTGGTCGACTTCGCCGTCCAGACCCGCGGCCACGCGCTGCGCGAGGGCCTGGACCAGTGGCACGCCAAGGCCGACGCGCAGTGCGCCATCGACTACGGCTTCCACATGATCCTCTCGGACGTCAACGAGCACACCCTCAAGGAGATGGACCTGCTCGTCGAGGAGGGCATCACCTCGTTCAAGCTGTTCATGGCCTATCCGGGCGTGATGTACAGCGACGACGGCCAGATCCTGCGTGCCATGCAGCGTACGGCCGACAACGGCGCGTTGACGATGATGCACGCGGAGAACGGCATCGCCATCGACGTGCTGGTCGAGCAGGCCCTCGCGGCCGGCCGCAGCGACCCCCGTTACCACGGCGAGGTCCGCAAGGTCGTGCTGGAGGCCGAGGCGACGCACCGCGCGATCCAGCTCGCCCGGGTCGCCGGTGCGCCGCTGTACGTCGTCCACGTCTCCGCCGACGAGGCGGTGGCCGAGCTGGCCGCCGCCCGGGACAAGGACCTGCCGGTCTTCGGCGAGACCTGCCCGCAGTATCTCTTCCTGTCCACGGACAACCTCGCGGAGCCGGACTTCGGCGGCGCGAAGTACGTGTGCAGCACCCCGCTGCGGCCCCGCGAGCACCAGGAGGTGCTGTGGCGCGGGCTGCGTACCAACGACCTCCAGGTCGTCTCCACCGACCACTGCCCCTTCTGCTTCGTCGGACAGAAGGAGCTGGGCCGGGGCGACTTCTCCAAGATCCCGAACGGCATGCCGGGCGTCGAGCACCGGATGGACCTGCTGCACCAGGCGGTCCTGGACGGGCACATCAGCCGCCGCCGCTGGATCGAGCTGGCCGCCGCCGCGCCCGCCCGGATGTTCGGGCTCTACCCCAAGAAGGGCACCATCGCGCCCGGCTCGGACGCCGACATCGTGCTGTACGACCCGACGGCCGAGCACACCCTGTCCGTGGACACCCACCACATGAACGTCGACTACTCCGCCTACGAGGGAAAGCGGATCACCGGTCAGGTCGAGACCGTGCTCTCGCGGGGCGAGACCGTGCTGCGCCGGCGGGAGTTCACCGGGCGTGCCGGGCACGGACAGTACACCCCGCGCGGCGTGTGCCAGTACCTCTGACCGGCCGCCGGCCGCCGGCCGCCGGCTGTCGGATGCCGGCCGCTCGACCGTACGTACGGACAGAACGGACAGAAGGGACCCCTGATCGCCATGGACTTCGGGCTCGTCCTGCAGACCGACCCGCCAGGCTCGACCACCGTGGAACTGATGCGGCGGGCCGAGCGGGGCGGCTTCCGCTACGGCTGGACCTTCGACTCGGCGGTTCTGTGGCAGGAGCCGTACGTCATCCACAGCCGTGTCCTGGAGCACACCGAGCGACTGATCGTCGGACCCATGGTGACCAACCCGGGCACCCGCGCCTGGGAGGTCACCGCCTCCACCTTCGCCACGCTCAACGAGATGTACGGCAACCGCACCGTCTGCGGCATCGGCCGCGGCGACTCCGCGATGCGGGTGGCCGGCCGGCGACCGAACACCCTGGCACGGCTCAGCGAGGCCATGGGGGTGATCCGGGATCTCGCCGAGGGTCGGGAGGCCGAGATCGACGGCACCCCGGTACGGCTGCCCTGGGTGCGGGACGGCCAACTGCCGGTGTGGATGGCGGCGTACGGCCCGAAGGCGCTCGCCATGGCCGGGCGGGAAGCGGACGGCTTCATCCTGCAACTGGCCGACCCGTACCTGACCGAGTGGATGGTCAAGGCCGTGCGGACGGCCGCGTCCGAGGCGGGACGCGACCCGGACGCGGTCACGATCTGCGTCGCGGCCCCGGCGTACGTCGGCGCGGACACGCCGGGCGAACTGGCGCACGCACGGGAGCAGTGCCGGTGGTTCGGCGGCATGGTCGGAAACCACGTCGCGGACCTGGTGGCCCGGTACGGCACCGAGAGCGCCCTGGTGCCGGACGAGCTCACGGATTACATCGCTGATCGGCAGGGCTACGACTACGCGCACCACGGCCGGGTCGACAATCCGGACACCGCCTTCGTGCCGGACGGGATCGTGGACCGCTTCTGTCTGCTCGGGCCGGTCGAGGCGCATCTCGAGAAGCTGCGCACGCTGCGGGACCTCGGCGTCGACCAGTTCGCTGTGTACGCGATGCACGACGCCAAGGAACAGACCATCGACGCCTACGCGCGCGAGGTGATCCCGGCGCTGCGGGACCGCTGACGAGCGGCCGGTCACGCGGCCGGCGGTTCGCTCAGCGAGCTCCGTCGTGCCGCTGGAACTCCGCCAGCATCTGGGGCAGCGCCGTGCTGATCGGCGCCCGTACGACGCGCTCGGCCAGTGCGTCGTACGGTGTCGGCTCGCCGTTGACGATGATCAGCCGCGCGCCGTGCTCGACGGCCAGCCCCGCCAGGGAGGCGGCGGGCTGCACCTGCAGGCTGGTCCCGACGGCGAGGAAGACGTCACACGCCTTGGTGATCGCCACCGCCTCGCCCAGCACCTCGGGCTCCAGGGACTGCCCGAACATGACCGTCGCCGACTTCAGGACGCCGCCGCACTCCGCGCAGTCCGGGTCCTCCTCGCCGGCCGCGAGCCGGTCCAGCGCCGCCGTCATGCTCGTACGGTCCGCGCAGCCCGTGCACACCACCATGCGGGAGTTGCCGTGCAGCTCCAGCACCTCGCGGTCGGAGAGACCGGCGAGCTGGTGCAGCCCGTCGACGTTCTGAGTGATCACCCGTAGCGGGACGCCGGAGCGTTCCAGGTCGACCAGCGCCCGGTGCGCCGCGTTCGGCTGGGCCTGCCGGGCCGGATTGTCCCGACGCATGATCCAGGAACGTCGACGGATCTCCGGGTCGGACATGTAGTGGTCGTAGGTCACCAGCTTCTCCGCCTCCGGGTCCCGCCGCCACAGGCCCCGTGGTCCGCGGTAGTCGGGGATGCCCGAGTCGGTGGAGACCCCGGCGCCGCTGAGGACGGCGATCAACGGACCACCGTCCGCGCTCTCGTCGGTGCTCATGACGGGAGCGTACGCCGTGGGGTTCGGCGCGGTGCGAAGCGTCGACGGGCGGGCCCGGCGGGGTGAGCGCCCGTGTCTCGTTTCACCCCCGGAGGCCCTGGGAAGCCGGGCGGCGAGGTGATCGTCATGCCGAAACCGGGGAGCAAGAGCTACGACATCCAGCGGGCTCGTCGCCGCAAGGCGGCCAAGAACGACCTCGGAGAATCCGGCCAGGAGGCGAACGAAGAGGCCAAGCAGGAACTGGAGCAGGACCCGCAGTGGCGTCCGGCCGGGCCGGAGAGCGACCGGGCCCGGGGGCCCAAGGGCGAACGTCCCGAACCGAGCGACTGACCGGCGTGAACGAAGGCGGTCCGCAGCGTGTCCTCACGTGGCCGCGGGGTTCCGTGACCACGAGTCGTGTGGCGCGCGGGCCGAGGTCGCGCCACACACGGAAAGCAGAAGGGAGAGGTCCCGATGACCACCGCACGCGAGGTGATGAGCGGCGGCGCTGACTGCGTACAGAGTGATCAGACCGTCGGAGACGCCGTACGACTGATGGCTGACCTGGGCGTGGGCGCGCTGCCCGTCTGCGGGAAGGACAACAAGATCAAGGGCGTGGTCACGGACCGGGATGTCGTGGTCAAGGTCCTCGCGCCGGGGAGGGACGTCGACTCGTTCCCCGCCGGGAGCCTCAGCCAGGACCAGGCCGTGACCATCGGCGCGGACGACGACACCGAGGAAGTCCTGGCCACGATGACCCAGCACGAGGTGCGGCGACTGCCCGTCATCGACGGAGACCAGCTGGTGGGCATGGTCGCGGTGGCGGACGTGGCCCGGTCGCTGCCGCACGCCAGCACGGGGCAGTTGGTGGAGGCACTGTCGGCGGACTGAGTCCCGGGCGCGTGGGTCACTCGGCCGGGATGCCGAGCGCCCCGCGCGCCTTCCGTGGGAGAGGACGGCGTACGCATGCGGCACGCGGCGGTGATGGACGTGGACGGCACGCTCGTCGACACAAACTACCTGCACACCACGGCCTGGTGGGAGGCGTTCCGGCAGGCTGGGCACCGCGTGCCCATGCACGCGATCCACGCCTCGGTCGGCCTCAGCGGCCAGGACCTCATCGCGAGGCTGCTCGGGGAGGAGCGGGACACCCGGCAGGACGCGGCGATCAGCGCCGCGCACAAGACCCTGTACGGCAGCTACCACGCGCGCCTGCCACCACTGCCGGGCGCGCGTGAGTTGGTGTGCGAACTGGCGGGCCGGCACTGGCAGGTGGTCCTCGCGACCTCCGCCAGTGGGCGGGAACTGGCGGCACTGCGACAGGCCATCGCCGCGGACGAGGCAATCGCCGCCACCGCGAGTGCCGACGACGTCCAGGCCGGGAAACCCGCTCCGGACACCGTCACCAGGGCGCTCGCGCTGGTCGACGCCGCTGCGGCGGGCTCGGTCTTCATCGGGGACACCGTCTGGGACGTCCGGGCGGCCAATAACGCGCGGGTGCCGTGCGTCGCCGTACTGTCGGGTGGCGTGGCACGAGGGAAGCTCGAGGAAGCGGGTGCCGCCGCCGTCTACGAGGACTGCGCGGAGCTGCTGGAACACCTCGACGAGAGCCCGTTCACCTGAGGACGTCGCTGGAGGATCGTGCCCCCGACGCCTCCGCCCGGGTTTGGGAGCGGCCGGGCCTGGTACCCGTCGGTGGTGCCCGAGTTGCCGGATGTCGAGGAGTTCCGCCGCGTACTGGACTCGTGTGGTCGGAGACGGTCCATCCGGCGGGTCGACGTACGCGACGGGGGCGTCCTGCACGACATGAGCCCCCGCCGGTTCAGCCGCGCGCTGGAGGGGAGACGGTTCACGGAGCCGGTGCGGCACGGCAAGTTGTTGCTCGCGCGGACCGGAGGCCCCACCGTGCTGCTGCACTTCGGGATGACCGGCCAACTGGTCTGCGATACCGACGAGGACCCGGAACACCCGCACGACCGGGTGGTGTTCGTCCTGGGCGGCGGACGCCGGCTCCGGTACCGGGACCAGCGCAAGCTCAGGGGCCTGTGGCTGCTCGGTGAGAAGGAGGAGACGGAGTGGCTGCGCTCCCAGGGGCCGGACGCGGCGTCCGCGGGTCGCGCGGAGGTGCGCGCGGCGCTGCGTGGAAGCCGGGCGGGCGTCAAGTCGGCGCTGATGGACCAGACCGTCCTGGCCGGACTCGGCAATCTCCTCGCCGACGAGGTCCTCTGGCGGTCCCGCCTCGATCCGCGGCGCTCCGTCGCTCTGCTGTCCGACGAGGACCACCGTCGACTGTACGCGGCCCTGCACGGCACCCTGGGCCCGGCGATCCGCGCGGGCCGTGTCCCGCCGAGAGGCAACTGGATAACCGGACACCGGGACGATCCGGCGGGGGAGTGCCCACGCTGCGGGCATCGGCTGGAGCATGCCCGGGTCGCCGGGCGCGGCACCGTATGGTGCCCGCTCTGTCAGCCTGCGCTCTCGTGACCGGCGTCCCTGGTCACGGTGGTCGGTCATGACCGCTGGGGTGGCCGCGGCGGTGTGGCTGCCGGGCCACCCCAGCGGTGACGGTGGTGCCGGGGCGTGTCGTCGGATCTCCGCGGGAATCGCTTCGGTGGCGACCGTTTGGTACGTACGCACTCCTGCCGCGCCGTCGTCGTTCACCGTACGCCTCGGACCCCGCTCACTGAGCACGAAGGCCCAGACGACACGACCTACTCGGTGCCGAGAAGCTGTTCCACCGGGTCGATCCCGAAGTAGACCAGGAACAGCGCCGCGGTTCCCCAGAGCAGCCAGTGGACCTCCCGAGCCTTGCCCAGGCAGGACTTGATGAGCACGTAGGAGATGAAGCCCGCGCCGATCCCGTTGGTGATGGAGTAGGTGAACGGCATGACGGCGATGGTCAGGAAGGCGGGGATGGCGAGCTCGTAGCGCTCCCAGTCGATGTCCTTGACCTGGGTCATCATCATGAAGCCGACCGCGACGAGGGCGGGGGACGCGGCCTGCAGCGGCACGATGGTCAGTACGGGGGTGAGGAAGAGGGCGAGCCCGAACAGCGAGCCGCAGACGATGCTGGACAGGCCGGTACGCGCGCCCTCGCCGACACCGGCGGCGGACTCCACGTAGGTGGTCGCGGACGACGAGGAGGCGGCGCCGCCGGCGATGGCCGCCGTGCCGTCGATGAGGAGGACACGACCGAGGTTGGGAACCTCGCCGCGTTCGTTGATGAGTCCGGCCTCGGAGGTGACGCCGACGACCGTGCCCATGGTGTCGAAGAAGTCGGAGAGCAGGAGGGTGAAGATGAGGAGCACCGCGGTCAGGACGCTGACCTGCCCAAAGGCTCCGAACACGTCGAACTCGCCCAGTAGCCCGAAGTCGGGGGAGGCGACGGGGTTGTCCGGCAGGGACGGTGAGGTCACACCCCAGTTCTGGACGTCGGCCAGCTCGTTGATGACGATCGCGACGATGGTCATCAGGACGATGCTGATGAGGATCGCGCCCTTCACCTTGCGGGCGACGAGGACGATGGTGAGCAGCACACCGAGGCAGAAGACCAGCATGGGCCAGCCGGTGAGGGTGCCCGTCCCGAGCTGAACCGGGATCGTCGAGTTGGCCTCGTCCGGGACCCGGGTGACGAACCCGGCGTCCACGAACCCGATGAACGCGATGAACATGCCGATCCCGACACCGATGGCCTGCTTGAGTGGTTGCGGGATGGCGTGCATGATCGCTTCACGTAGGCCGGTCGCCACCAGGACGGTGATCACCACGCCCTCGAAGACGATCAGCCCCATCGCGTCGTCCCAGCTCATCAGGGGAGCGACCTGGAACGCCACGATCGCGTTGATGCCCAGTCCGGCAGCCAGGGCGAGGGGCAGATTGCCACCTACGCCCATGATGATCGTCATCACCGCGGCGACCACCGCCGTGGCCGTGGCCAGCTGGGTTCCGTCCAGCGTCTCACCGAACTTGTCCTCGGTGCCACCGAGGATGATCGGATTCAGGACGAGGATGTACCCCATGGTGAAGAACGTGGCGAGACCGCCGCGTATCTCCCGGCCGTATGTCGATCCGCGTTCGGTGATGCGAAAGAACCGGTCGAGCGGGCCGCCGGTCGGGCGGGGTGGCGCGTCGGCCGGGCTTGTCGTACTGGTTTGCATATTGCACGTCTCCTGGGCCTACAGGTTGTGTGAAGAGCAAGACGGTGCCGTCGGGAGCGCCCCACTGGGCAATTGTGCGAACACACATACGGTGTCCCGCGAGCGGATCATACGCGGCTTACTGCAACCCGCAATTGTGCTCCGATACCGGTTAGGTGACGGCTTCGCGCTCCCCTGGCGGTTCCTACGAAACTTCCGCCGACCTATCCGGCCAAAATGGGGTGCAGGCGACAGGAACCCATGTAGTTTCCTTGGGTAACTCCGTACTCTGCGCTCGTGCCCTCACCGATTCCCTTCAACGCGCGCGCTGCCAGAACCCTGCGCGAGAAACTCGGGATGGCTCCTGACCATGTCGCCTACGGCATGCGTGCTTCCTACGGGATGCCACACATCACCCCCGGTCACATCGCGGCATGGGAGCGGGGGGTCGCCCAGCCTACGGTCAACGAACTCACCGCCCTGGCTGGCGCACTGTGGTGCACCCCCGGCGAACTCATGGGCCACCCCACCACCTTGCTCGAGCACCGGTTGGCCCGCGCGATGGCCGCCGAGGACGTGGCTCGGGTCACCGGCATCCCGCTGGAGACGTATCTGCGCATGGAGGAAACCGGCCAATGGACCGGTGACAAACGGCAGTCGGACGAACTCCGTACCCTCTTCAACCTCCCGCCCAGCGACTTCGTCGCTATCGCCGGCCTCGAGGAAGAACTCGCGCGTCTGCTGACCGAAGCGGTCTCCACCCGGTGGCAGGCGCACATCCGTCCCATCGCGAAACTCGTGTCCATGGAGCGCCGGGACCTGAAAGACACTTTGCGCACAATGCACCAGGAATACCAGACGTTTCTGGCCGCCACTCTCGGTTGGACCGGCGGCAACGCGAGCGCCAGCGAGGAAAGCCGGCGCTATCTGGACAACATCGTCGCGCGCTTCTGGGGCGGTCTCGAGGGGCAGTAGGCGCATGCGCCGGCGGCGTCCCCCGGAAGCCGGTGTCGCTACCGCGAATCGCGCGGTGCGGCCAATTCGTCCCCCAGCAGGTTGAGAAAGCGGGCGACGGTGCGCAGTTCCCGCTCGGTGAACCGCTGTCGGGCGGCGTCCGTGCCGCGGGCGAGCGGGCGGAAGTACGCGCGGGCGACATCGCGACCGGCGGGCGCGTAGTGCAGGTGCACGATCCGACCGTCAGCCGAGTCGGGAACCCGGCGGATGTGGCCGCCCCGTTCGAGGCGGTTCAGGCAGGCGCTGACGGCCCCGGACGTCAGGTTCAGGTGTTCGCGCAGTCGGCCGGGCGTCATCGCGCGCCCTTGCTCGTCCCCGTCGAGAATCGCCACCAGTGCCCGTACGTCGGTGTGGTGCAGACCCTGCGCCTGCGCGAACTCCTGGGCGATCCGGTTGAACTCGCCGTTCAGCCGGCGTAGGAGTACCGCGAAGGTCGCCAGGTCGGTCTCCTGTTGGCCGCCGCTCCGGTCGTCGCTGTCATCACCGGGGGCGGGCGGCGGGGCTGCTGAGGGGATCTCCACTTCGCCAGTGTAGGGTCTCTCAATTATTGAGCTAATTCGCCCCGACGTCTCACGTCCGACACCGGAGGACGACACGTGCAGCACTCCCCACCCCGAGCCATCCGGTGGCTCGTCCCCGCGCTACTCCTGGTCGCCTGGCTCGGACTGGGTGGGACGGTCGGACCGTACGCGGGCAAGCTCGGGGAGGTCGCCACCAACGACCAGACCGCCTTCCTGCCGCAGAGCGCCGAATCGACGCGTGTCCTGGAGGAGCAGGAAGCCTTCCGGGAGGACCGGACCGTGCCGGCGATCGTGGTCTGGACCGCGGACGACGGATCGATCTCCGCCGAGCAGCGCGCGAAGTCCACCGAGGTGCTGCGCTCCCTCGCCGAGGCCCCCGCCGTGACCGGAGTCTCGCCCGCCATCCGCTCCGATGACGAGGCGGCACTGCGCGGCGTCCTCCAACTCCGGTCGGACCAGGGCGACCAGACAGACTCGACCGTCGAGCGCATCCGGGACGCAGCCGGAGCGGTCCCCGGCAGTACGGCACACGTCGGCGGACCGGCGGCCACCCAGGCTGACCTGTCCGACGCGTTCGCCGGCATCGACGGCCTGCTGCTCGGAGTCGCGCTCGGCGTCGTCCTGCTGATCCTGCTGCTGGTCTACCGCAGCCTGTTGCTGCCCCTCGTCATCATGATCAGCTCCGTCCTGGCCCTCTCGCTGGCCAGCGCGGTCGTCCACGTCCTGGCGGAGCGCGACCTCGTACGTGTGGACGGCCAGGTGCAGGGCATCCTCTCCATCCTCGTCATCGGCGCCGCCACCGACTACGCCCTGCTGCTCTCCGCCCGCTTCCGAGAGGAACTCGCGGCCCAGGGGCACGCCGACCGCTTCGCCGCGATGCGTACGGCCGTACGCCGCACGGTGGGCGCGGTCGTCGCGAGTGCCGCCACCGTGGCGCTGGGGTTGTTGGCGCTGCTGTTGAGCGACCTGGCGAACAACCGTGCCCTGGGCCCGGTGGGGGCCATCGGCATCGCCGGTGCGGTGATCTCCACCATGACCTTTCTGCCCGCCGTGCTGGCGCTGCTCGGCCGCGCCGCCTACTGGCCGGCCCGACCCGGGCCGGCCACCGCGGGCCGTACCGGAGGTAGCGGCGTGTGGGCCGGGGTGGCCCGTCTGATCCAGCGGGCACCCCGACGGATCTGGGCCGGCACCCTGGTGGCCCTGCTCGTCTGTGCCGCCTTCGTACCGCAACTGAAGTCGGACGGCGTGCCGTTGAGCGAGACCTTCGTAGGCGACGCGCCCTCGGTCGCCGCTCAGGAAGCGCTGGCCGAGCACTACCCGGCTGGTGCCGGCAACCCGGCGGTGGTGGTCGCCGACGCGGACGTGGCGCGCGAGGTGACCCGTACGGCGGGACGTACGGAGGGGGTCACCGAGGCCGTCCCGCTCGCCGCGTCCGGGCGGCCGGGAGGCGGCGAGCCGAAGGTGATCGACGGCCGGGTGCTGGTGGACGTCACGCTCGCCGACGCCGCGGACACCGACGCGGCCCAGCGGACGGTGCAACGGCTGCGGGACGCCCTGCACTCCGTCGAGGGCGCTGAGGCACTGGTCGGCGGCTACACCGCCCAGCAGTACGACACCGAGCGGGCGGCCGAGCGGGACCGTGTCGTCATCACACCGGTGGTCCTCGCGACCATCCTGGTCGTCCTCGCGCTGCTGCTGCGTTCGCTGCTGATGCCCGTGCTGCTGGTCGCCACCGTGGCGCTCAACTACGTCGCAACGATCGGCGTCTCCGCCCTCGTCTTCCGACACGTTCTCGGCTTCCAGGGCACCGATCCGTCCGTGCCGCTGTACGGCTTCGTCTTCCTGGTCGCGCTCGGTGTCGACTACAACATCTTCCTGATGACCCGGGTACGGGAGGAGACACTGCGTGCCGGCACCCGTACCGGGGTGCTCACCGGACTGACCGCGACCGGAGGCGTGATCACCTCGGCGGGCGTGGTGCTCGCCGCGACCTTCGCCGCGCTGGTGGTGATCCCGCTCGCCTTCCTGGTGCAGATCGCGTTCATCGTGGCCTTCGGTGTCCTGCTGGACACCCTTGTCGTCCGTTCCCTGCTCGTCCCCGCGCTCGTGCGGGACATCGGCCCGCCGGTGTGGTGGCCCAGCGCGCTGCGTCGTCGCTCCGGCGAAGGCCGGGCGGACCACGAGGCCGAGTCACCGGCGTGACCTCGCCGGGGCCGCCGACCCGCGTACCGGAGAGCTACGGTACGGCGCCGTGCCGACCGTTCGTACTCTCGCACCGGCGGGGTTCCCGGCCCCGTGGTCGCGCGGTCGCGGAGTCGCGTGACCGAGTCACCGCCTCCCGGACAGCCAGTCGGCGAGGACGGCGGCCTGGCTGTGGTCCACGTCCTTGGACGCGGTCAGCAGGGTGAGCCGGTCATGTGACGCCAGGTCACGCAGGCGGTCGGCGGCCTGCCGGTGCTCGGTGTCGCCCAGTTCGGCGAGGTAGCGGCGGCGGAACTCCGTGAAGCGGCCGGGCTCGTGGCCGTACCACTTCCGCAGCTCGGTGGACGGCGCGACCTCGCGCAGCCACTCGTCCAGGTGCGCGTCCTCCTTGCGTACGCCCCTGGGCCAGACGCGGTCGACGAGGACGCGCCTGCCGTCCTGGGCGGAGGTCTCCTCGTACACTCGCCGGTAGGTGATCTGCTGGGACATGACGTGCCTCCTGACGGATCGACCATCCCCGACCGAGGGGGCGGGTGGCGCCACTGGGCGCCGGTGACTGTGTCCGACACGGCCATTTTATCGAGGACCAGGGCGGGAGACCGGTCGTGAGCCCCGCCGCCGGGCGGGGAGGAACGGAGACCGTCGCATGCGCAGCGCGTCCCCGGACGCCGCGGACTTCCCCACCGTGGCCGCTCCCCTCGTACGGACGGTGGGGGAGTTGGACACGACGCTGACCGACTGTCGGGCCTGTCCGCGTCTGGTGGCCTGGCGTGAGGAGATCGCCAGGGTCAAGGATTCGGCCCCTCGGACGCGGCACTGGTCATCGTCGGGCTCGCCCCGGCCGCTCACGGCGGCAACCGCACCGGTCGTGTCTTCACCGGCGACCCCTCCGGCGACGCGCTGTACTCCGCCCTCCACGACCTCGGTCTGGCCTCCCGGCCGACGGCCACGCACCGTCACGACGGGCAGGAACTGTGTGGCGTGCGGATCACCGTGCCGGTGCACTGCGCGCCTCCCGGTAACCGGCCCACCTGGCTAGCCCGGGACACCTGCCGGCCCTGGCTCGCCCGGGAGTTGGAACTGCTGGCCCCCGGCCCGCGGGCGCTCGTGGCGCTCGGCGCGTTCGCCTGGCAGGCGCTGCTGCGGGTGCTGGCCGAAGCCGGCTGGTGGCTCCCCCGTCCGCGTCCCGCCTTCGGACACGGCGCGGAGCCCTCCGTCCGAGGCCCCCGAGCCGACCGGTACGCACACCTCCTCGGTGGGTACCACCCGAGCCAGCGCAACATGTCCACCCGTACCCTCACGCCCGCCATGCTGCGTGACGTGCTGCGGCGCGGAGCGGACCTCGCCGAGCTGCCGACCCGCGGGCACTCCGGCAGGGTGGGCCGCTGACCACGGAAGAGCATGCGGTTCGGGCGGCGGCTCGGCCGGCGGACTCGCGTCGCCCTCGGCCGGCTGTCGTCAGTCGTCGTTGGACGTGCGGGTCAACGCGGCCAGGAAGCGGTCCCGCTGTACGAGCGCCCGGTCGATCTCGCCGGTCGCGACGATCTTTCCCGAGGCGTCGGTCGCTCGTACGGTGAAGGTGAGGCGGCGGCCGGAGATGTCGTCCGGCGCTTCGGCGACGATATCGACGCTGTCGCCGACAGGTGTCGGCTGGCGGTGTTCGACGCGTACGGCCGTTCCCACGGTCGTCTGGCCGGCGTCGGTGTACGGCGCGGCGCGCCGCAGGGTGGCCGCCTCCAGCCACGCGATCAGCCGTGGGGTGGCCAGCACCGGTACGTCTCCACTGCCCAGCTCGACCGCGGTGTCGGACTCCGTTACCTCGTGGCGCACGCCGGCATCGTAAGGGCTGTTCCGTGCGCCGGGCGACCCGACGAGTCGTCACCTCGTGCGCCGAGTCACCTCGCGTGGCGTTTCGGGGCGTGCCGCAGCCAGTCCGTGGCGGTGTGGGCGCCCGGGACGATGTGCCGTCGCCGTACGAGGAGGGTGAGTGTGCCGGCGAGGGCCACGCCGGCGAGGTTGATCAGAAGCTGGATCGCGGCCTCGCCGAAACGGCTCCAGTAACCAGCGACCGTGGCCAGCGCGGCGAATCCGGCGGCGGGCACGGTGGTGACGGAGATGAAGACGCCGATCAGCGCACCCGGCTTCTCCGAGGTGAGCGCGACCATGCCGGCGGCGCCCGCGAGCAGCGCGAGGACGATCGAGTAGGGCCCCACCTCGTAGATGAACGCCGCCTGGCGGAGCCCGGACAGGTCGCCGGGCTCGAAGATGCCGCCCGCGCGAGCGAGTAGCGCGAGAGCAGCGGTGACGAGCATCGCGAGCGGAAAGCCGACGCAGAGGGCGAGACCGGCGCGGGCGCCGAGACGTCCCCGCCTGCCGACGACGGACACCGCGAGCGCCGCCAGCGGGCCGAAGTCGGGACTCACCACCATCGCGCCGACCAGGGTGATCGCCGAATCCGTGATCACGCCGACCGCGGCCAGCAGGCAGGCGATGGTCAGGAATCCGAGAAAGACCGGGTTGAGCTGACTCTCCTCGCCGGTGGTGGCGACCAACTCCTCCCAGATCACGGCATCGGCGCCACGCCCTGGCGCGGCACGCTCCGCCGCGTCGGCGGTGTCGGAGACCATCGCGTCGATCGGCTGCAGGCTCATCGCACCCTGACGGGGCACGCCCAGTTCCGTCAACCGGCGCAGGACGTCCTCGGCGACCTCGCGTGCGACGGCGGCCTCGATGACATCGCCGACGGGACGCCGGCTGACGCCGTGCGTGACCACGAGGTGAGCGACCCCCGGCTCGGATTCGAGGAAGGCGAACACGGAAGCGCTGACGGAGGAGGCACAAACCACTCTGAGGTGCAACATGGGGACCAGTGTCAGATATGCACCATGTTTCATTGAATGTCTGAGCCTGATGTCTCGCTCGGCGGCCCCGCGGTGCGTGGCGGTGGTGCTCACCAGACGCCGTACGGAACACCCCACGCGGACACGTACGGGCCGAACCCCTAGGTGTCGCGGCCGGTTAGACCCCTCAGTGCCTGCCGAGGAAGCGCTCGACACTGGTGGCGAGGGCCACCGGGGACTCGTCCATGGCGTAGTGCCCCGCGTCGGGGAAGGTCTCCAACTCCAGGCTCGGATACCAGGCTCCGAAGGTCGCTCGCATGGTCTCGGCACCCAACGCGGGGTCGTGCCGGCCGGCGATCACCTGAATCGGCACCTCGCCGCCCTTGATCTCGGTGTGGAAGTCGGTGCGGGCCCAGGCGGTCAGGTAGGCCGCGAACGCGTCGCGGTCCGAGTGCTCCAGGGAGTGCCGCACCATCGCGTCCAGCCAGGTTCCGGTGAGCCGGTTGCCGGTGGTGAGGTCGATGATCGCGCGCCGGTTCCCGGGGCTGTCGGCCGCGCCCTCGAACAACCGCCAGCTCTGCTCGTCGAACGGCACGCCGCTCGCCGGCACCGGCGACACGCCGACGAGCGCCCGCACCCGGTCCGGCGCGTCGGCGTACACCCGCTGCATAACGGATCCGCCCATGGAGTGCCCAAGCAACGAGAACCGGTCGACGCCCAGGTCGTCGACCAGGGTGAGTACGTCGCCCGCCGCCTCAGCCACCGAGTACCGTCCGGTCTCGCCGCGACGGTCGCCGTAGCCGCGGTAGTCCGGGAACACGTAGCTGAACTCCCCCTGATCCAGGTGCGGCAGTAGTGCCCCCCAGGACCGCGACGAGCCGAACCAGCCGTGCAGAACCAGCACGGTGTGCGCTCCGGTACCCACTCGCTGCACGTCCATGTTCCGCCCTTCGTCGACGAGTTGGAACTCCGGTGAGCGTAGGCGGAAGTCCCCTGCCGTGGAACCTCCCGGTACGCGTGCCCGCGCGTCCTGGGAGGTTTCGGAATCACACCATTGCTTCCAGAACGGACGCCGAATCGGGGTGGTCGCTGGAGTGATCACCGTGAGCTGATCGACGCCAGCGCACCGGCCCTGGCTGGCCCGAACCACTGGCGAAGCCGCCCCGAAAGGATGGCCTCGTCAAGCCGCTTTCGACGCGGTCGCTCCGGCAGGGCGCACAGCCGGTCGAGGGTGACACCGAACTGTTCGGCCGGTCCTTCGTGGCGATCACCACCCACGGGAGCCGACGCGATCAATGGTTGTCCACCGCCGTTCGCGCACGTCGTCGCGGCCGTGCTCCGGGTGCGCGAAACGCGGAGTCCGGAACCTTTCGCGCGGTGGACGTGGCTACCCGGCCGCGCCGACGGCCGTGAGGACGACTCCGCTGGCGAGACCGAGCAGGAGCGACAGCGCGGCCGAGGTCAGAGCCACGCCTCGGGCCCATCGGTTCGCGGTACGGGGAGCACCCTCATCAGCAGGCCGGTCAGAGTCGGCGGAGCCTGCGGGGTGGAAGCAGGGGGCGATCCAGCGCAGGTAGTAGAAGAGCGACGCGACCGTGTTGACCGCCGCGACCACGACGAGCCAGGCGAGTCCGCCGTCCACGGCCGCGGTGAACACCTCCAACTTGCCGACGAACACACCGGTAGGCGGCGTCCCCACCAGACCCAGCAGCGCGACGGCCAGCGCGAGGGCCAGGAGCGGGTCACGCCTGAAGAGTCCCCGGTACGCGTCGAGGGTGCGCTGGTCGGTGCTGGCGACGACGGCGAAGGCGGCGATGTTGGTGAGGGCGTAGGCGGCGAGGTACAACAGCAGCGCCGGCCGCGCGAGCGGGGCCTGGCCGGCGACGGCCACGGCCATGAGGAGGTAGCCGACCTGGGAGACGGTCGAGTAGCCCAGCAGCCGGAGGACGGAGGACTGGGCGAAGGCGGCGAGGTTTCCCAGCGTCATGCTGGCTGTCGCCAGGACGGCGACGAGGAGCCGCCAGTCGACCACGTCCGGGGGGATCGCGGTGCCGAGCAGACGGTGGAGGGCGACGAGAGCACCGATCTTCGGCACCGTGGTGAGAGCGGCGGCGACCGGGGGAGGGGTGCCGTCGCTGACGTCGGGGACCCAGAAGTGGGCGGGCACGGCACCGGCCTTGAAGGCCAGCCCGGCCAGGACCGCGATCAGTCCGACGGCGGCGGCCGCGGCCGGTCCTCGGGAGATGCCCTCGGCGACCCTTCCGTAGCCGGTGGCACCCGCCACGCCGAACAGGACGGTCACGCCCGCGGCCGTGGTGACTCCTAAGAGGGCTCCGGCGAGGTAGTACTTCAGGGCGGCCTCGGTCGCCGACCCCTGCTTCGCCCAGCCGGCCAGGGCGTAGAGCGGGACGCTGGCGAGCAGGAACGCCGCGAACAGCATGATCAGGTCCCCCGCCCCGGCGAGGGCGATCGCGCCGAGGGCGCCGAGTTGCAGCAGTACGACGAACTCGGTCTCCCGCTTGTGCCCTGCGACGGTGTCGCGGCACAGCGCGATCAGCGCGAGCACGGCGAGGAGCACGATCGCGCGCGTCGCGTGGGTGGCGGTGTCCAGCACGTACGTGCCGAACACGGTCTCGTCCGGTCGGGTCGCGGACACCACGGTGGCCGCCAGGCCCGCCACACAGGCCAGCGCGGCCAGGGCGTGGACGATCCACTGCCGCCGGCGGGGCGTCCAGGCTCCGACCAACAGACCGAGAACAGCACTGATCAGCAGGGCGATCTCGGGGGCGAGGGCGATCGGATCGCTGTGCATGCTCGTGTCCATCGCGCGGTTCCGGCTTCCTTTACCTGGCGACCAGGTCGTTGAGCGTACGGGCCGCCGGTTCGATCACGTCCAGGACGAGACGCGGCAGCAGGCCGAGGAGCGTGGCGAGGAGCAACAGTGGGCCGATGGCGAGGAGTTCGGGAGCGCGCAGATCGGGAAACGGGCGGGGCGTGCCGGGGGTGTCCGGGACCCGGAACCGGCCGGTGAGCATGCGGCTGGTGGCTCGTAGGAACAACGCCGCGGTGAGCAGGACGCCGGTCACGGCGATGACGGTGGAGAGGGGTACGGCGTCCAGGGCGCCGGCGAAGATCTGGAACTCGGCGATGAAGCCGGAGAATCCGGGCAGTCCCAGGGAGGCGAAGGCGGCCACGGCGAACAGGGCGGCGAAGCGCGGGATGCGGGTGGCCAGGCCCCCGTAGGCGCTGATGGCGTACGAGTGGCCGCGGTCGTGGAGCGCGCCGGCGAGGAGGAACAGCGCCGCGGTGATCAGGCCGTGGCTGACCATCTGGTACACCGCGCCGGTGGTGGCCAGTTCGCGGGCGTGCTCGCTGTCGGCGCTCACCATGCCGGCGGCGCCGAGTCCGAGCAGGACGTAGCCCATGTGGTTGACGGAGGTGTAGGCGATCATGCGTTTGAGGTCTTCCTGGGCCAACGCGACCAGGGCTCCCCAGATCACCGAGAGCACGCCGACGATCACGAAGGCCAGGGCGAACTGCCGCCAGCTGGCGGGCAGCAGGGGCATGGCGATCCGTACGAAGCCGTAGGTGCCCATCTTGAGCAGGATGCCCGCCAGGATCGCCGACCCCGCCGCGGGCGCTTCGGTGTGGGCGGGCGGAAGCCAGGTGTGGAGCGGGAAGACCGGCGTTTTGACGCCGAGACCGACGCCGATGGCCAGCAGCGTCAGCGCCGCGTACGTGCCGCCGCCGGCGAGGGGGTTCCGCGCGGCGAGCGTGGGGATGTCGAAGGTCGGGGTGTCGGCGGCCAGGGCGAGGAGGATGAACCCGACGAGAAGCGCGAGCGACCCCAGGAAGGTGTAGAGGAAGAAGGTCAGCGCCGCTTCGCGGGCGGGGGCGCCCGTACCCCATCCCGCGATCACGAAGTACATGAAGACGATCGACAGGTCGAAGAAGAGGAAGAACAGGATCAGGTCGAGGGAGACGAAGAGGCCCCCGCTGACCGTCTGCAGGAGGAGGAAGAGCAGCACGAAGTCCTTCGGCCGGTCCGACTGGCGCCAGGAGTAGAGGGCGGTGGCGGTGAACAGGACGACGGTCAGGGCGAGCAGCGGCAGGGACAGCCCGTCCACCCCGAGGTGGTACGAGATGCCGGCGCTGGGAATCCACTCCCGCCGCTCGACGGCTCCGTAGCCGGTGGCGGGAAGGTCGGCCCAGACGGCGCCGACCAGGGCGAGTTGCACCAGCCCGGTAGCCGTCCACGCTCCGGTGAACACCGAGGGCCCCAGGCGCGCGGGCAGTACGGACAGCGCCGCCGCCACCAGCGCGGGCAGGAAGACGATCAGCGACAGCATCGGTCACCTCACCGCGATCAGGAGAACGGCCAAGGCGCCCAACAGGGCGAATACCACGGACGCCTGGGCGTAGTACTGGTGCAACCGCCCGGTCTGCGGACGGCGGGCGGCCCGCCCCAGCGCTTGGGCACCCCCGGTGACACCGCCGACGGCCCGGTCCAGGGCCCGCTCCCCGACGCCGTCGGTACGACGGGCGAGCGCGAGCGCCGCCCGCCCGGTCCGCTCCGGCACCCTCGCCAGGCCCCGCTCGTCGAAGCGGGCGAGCAGCGCGGCCAGCCGGAGCACCGGTCGGGCCACCCAGCGTCGGGCCGCCGGTTCCAGCCGCAGCCATCCCTCCAGCGCTGCCGGATCCGGCATCCGGTCGGCGTAGCGCCACGCGAGCAGGACCCCGGCCAGTGCGAGGGCGGCGGAGACGACGAGTTCCCCGGCGTGCGGCGGGGGTTGGGGCCGCAGCGGCTCGGGCCCGAGGGCCAACAGACCCGCGCCCATCGCGGCTACGGCGAGCACGACGTTGACCGCTGTGGCCGACCGGGCCAGTCGTGTCGGGCCCGCCGTACCCGTCGTGGGGGCGGGCTGCCATACGTGCCACAGGGCGCGTCCGCTGTAGAGCGCGGCGACCAGCGCGGCCACGAGCCCGGCCACGTACAGCCCGGACGAGGTGGTGGCGGCCGCGGCGAGCACGGCGTCCTTGGAGACCCAGAGACTCAGGGGCGCCAGCCCCGCCAGGCTCAGGGCCGCGGCCGTGAAGGCCGTACCGACGATCGGGTGCCGGCGGGCCGCTCCGCGCAGGCCGCCGCTGAGGCTCCGGCTCCCCAGAGCAGCCAGCCAGAGGCCCGCGACGAGGAACAGCACGCTCTTCGCGGCGGCGTGCGCCACCATATGCAGCAGCCCGGCCTGGGTGCCCGCGGTCCCGGCGGCCAGCACGATGAACCCGATCTGCGCGCAGGTCGAGGCGGCGAGCAACTGCTTGAGGTCGTCCTGGACGACGGCGACCAGGCCCATCAGCAGCGCGGTGGCCACTCCGACCCAGGCCACGAGCGGCGCGGCCCATCCGGCGGCGTCCAGCGCCGGGGCCAGGCGCAGCAGCAGATAGCCGCCCGCGGCGACCATCGTCGCCGAGTGCAGCAGCGCGGAGACGGGGCTGGGGCCCCGCATCGCCCCCGACAGCCAGAAACTGAAGGGCAGTTGCGCCGACTTGCCCAACGTGGCCAGGACGATCCCGCCGATCGCGACGTGCAGCCAGCCCCCGTCCAGCGTGGCCACGTCGGCCAGCGCCATGGTTCCGGCACTGCCGGCGAGGACCGCGCCGCCCGCCACGTACAGACCGAGGTCGGCGGTGCGGGTGGTCAGGAAGGCGACCGTTCCGGCACGGGCCGCTCGGGGGTCGTCGAGCTGGTAGCTGATCAGCGCCCAACTCGTCGCGCCCATCACCTCCCAGGCCATCAGCAGCGGCGGCAGCGTGGTGGAGGTGACCGTGGCGAGCATCGCCCCGGCGAAGATCAGCATCAGCGCGTGGAACCGCCCGGTACGAAGGTCCGGCTCGGCCGCCGAGACGAGAAGGGAGGCCAGCAGCACGGCCGGGACCAGGATGACCAGCACCCCGGACAGCCCGTCGACGGCGAAGCCGGCCGGGATCCCGGCCAGCAGCGGCACCCGGTCCACCGGACGTTCGACGGCGGCCGCGACGGCGACACCGAGCGTTCCCGCGGCTGCCAGCGTGCCGGCCACGACCGCTCCACGCGCGGGACGGCCCAACAGCAGCATGGTCCCGGAGAACAGGGGCAAACCGAGGAGCAGCGGGATCAGCATCGCTCAGCCCTCCAGTTCGGTGGCCGAGTCGGTCATGTCGATGCGCTTCGCCCGATAGATCGCGGTGACGACGGCGAAGCCCATCGCCATCTCGATCGCCATCGCGGTCACGACCGCGACCACGATCACCTGCCCGTCGGCCGCCGCGGGGGCGAGGAAGTACCAGTACGCCGCCGTGGCCAGGATGATCCCGTTGATCATCAGCTCCAGGCCCATCATCAGCATCACGATTGACTGCTGGGTGAGCGCGCCGAACAGGCCGATCGTGAACAGGGCCGCCGCCACCACCAGGAACGCCTCGAGGATCATCGGCCCACGCCCCCGCCCGCCGGGTCGTCGGGGTGCCCGGCGTCCAGCCGGTCGCCGAGCCGGTCGTAGCGGCCCCGCCCGGTGGCCAGCACCACCGTGGCGACGATGGTGGAGAACAGGGTCACGCCGAGGGTCATCATCGTCAGCATGTGACCCTCCATCAGGGCCGTGCCCAGCTCCAGCGTCGGGTCCTCCGGCCGTGTGCCGCGCCGCTCCGGCCAGTCCGCCAGGAAGATCCCGGCGCTCAGCCCGGCGAACAGCAGCCCGCAGATGACCGCCGCCCCACGGGTGTTGTGGAACATGGACATCGGCATCAGTCCTGCTGGATTCATCATGTACATGATCATGAACACCGCCATCACGACCATCTCGATGATCATCATGAGGATGATGACGGCGCCCAGGTAGAGCAGGTCCGTCAGGAGGACCATGGCCGCGACGGCGAGGAACGAGACCAGTAGCGCGAACGTCGCCCGGGCCATGGAGTCGACGACGAAGACCAGCACGCCGCTGGCGATCGCCAGCAGTGCCAGGGCCGTGAAGAGCGCGAGCGTCACTGTCCACCACCTCCCCGGGCGAGGACGACCAGGGCGACGGCCAGGGCCTGCAGCATGGTCAGCGGCAGCAGTACGATCCAGGACACCTCCGACCAGCGGTCCATCCGGAGCACCGGAAGGCGGTGCCGCACCCAGACCAGCAGCGCCAACACCGCGAGGGTCTTGACCAGCACCCACGCCCAGGCCGGCAGCCACGGACCGTGCCCGCCGCCGAGGAACAGCGGCACCGCCACGGCAGCGGCGGCCACCAGCAGCAGCCGACGTCCGCCCTCGAACAGCAGCCGGTCGACCCCGGACAGCTCGCCCGCCGCACCCCCGGCGACGTCTCGGCCGACCGGCGCGTCGAACGGCCCCCAGAACGCCATCGCCGTGGCGCTGAGGAGGTACGCGGCGAACGCCGCCGGCATCCAGACCGCGAACCACACGTCCGCCTGAGCGTCGACGATGTCGCTCATCCGCAGGCTGCCAGCCCCCAGCGCGGCGGTGATGATCGCGAACATGTGCGGCAGCTCGTAGGAGAGCCCCTGGGCGACGAACCGGTAGCCGCCCGTCAGCGACAGCGCGCTGTTGGGCCCCCAGCCCACCAGCCACACCGCCGCCCACGCCACGACCTCCATCGCGTTGAACCAGACGACCCCGACCGACAGGTCCGCGGGCGCCTCCCAGCCCAGTGGGACCACGCCGGCCGCCAGGACGGCCGCCACGATCAGCGCGAGGACGCCCGCCCAGCGCAGCAGCCCGTCGGCGGCCAGCGTGGTACGGCGCTGCGCGACCAGCAGACGCGCCGCCTCCCGCCCCGTACGGCTCAGGGCCCGCCGCGCACCGCTCCCGTACCCGGCGGCCCGGTCGGCCAGCGCGCCGTCGAGCACGGCGACGAACCACACACCGGCCACCAGCAGCACCGGCAACAGGAACGGCGTCGCTGAGGTCACCGCCCCACCCCCTCGGTGCGGCCCGCCTCGGCCGTATCCGGCACCCGCGGGTCGAGGGCCGCGACCAGCAGCCGGGCCGCGGCCAGTTCCGCCCCCGCCAGCCGGCTCCCCAGGTCCCGTACGGCCAGCCCGGCCGGCTCGTCCGACGCCTCGGTCGGCTGGCCGCCGGCGTACGCCTCGATGCGGGACAGGTGTCGCCGTAAGAGGTCCGCTACGTCCGTCCGCTGCGTGCGGCCAAGGCCGACCAGCATCAGACGCAGCGTCCGCGAGCGGCGTACCCGACGGGCCAGCGCGGTCAACTCACCCGCGACCTCCTCCCGGGGCGCGCCGGCCCGTACCCGCTCACGCAGGGACCGTGCGCGGGCGGCTGGACCGGGCCAGCCCGCCACCGAGAGCACCCGGGCCACCACGTCGAGATCCCGTACGACGCCGCCGCCCGCGGTGTCCTCCCGTGTCGCTCGGGGGGCGTCGAGGACGCGGGCCTCGGCCGAACTGATCACGTCGCCCTGCAGCACGACGTCGAGGACCAGTCCGGCGGGCCAGTCTGGCAGCACCGGCCCGAGCGGGAGGTTCAGCACGTCCAGCGCCAGGCCGTCCCGGTCCTCGGCCACGTCCGCCATGGCCAAGCCGCCCGGCAACGGCATGGCCACGTGGTGGTGGGCGTGGTGATCGTGCCCGGTATGCTCGGTATGCCCCGCCTGTTCGGCGAGCTCGGTGTGTCCAGTGTCGCCGTGTTCCCCGTGCTCGGCCGGGCCGTGGGGCTGTTCGTGACCGTGGTGGCCAGCGTGCTCAGTGTGCCCGGCCCCGGGGTCTTCGGCTTGGTGCTCGGAGTGTCCGGAACGAGCGTTGTGGTCCCCGTCCTCGACGTTCCCGTCGCCGGCGGCAGTGGTCTCCTCGTGGCGCGTGGCGGCCGACTCAGCCTCGCGGTGCCCGCGCTGGGGGTCCGCGAGGAGGTCGGGCACCTGGTCCAACCGTCGACTGACGTCCGCCGGCCGGGCGTGCGGGTCGAGATCGATACGCAGCCGGGGCGCCGGGACGCGTCGCCAGACCTCGGCGATGACCGCTCGCATCTCGTGGCCCGGTCGTCCTACCACGATCAGTACGTCCGTGTCCGCCGGGCCCGTCGCCTCGCGCCAGCGGCGGGAGGCGACGGCGTGCTCCACCTCCATGCGTAGACCGGCGGCGCCCGGTACCGGTACGAGGAGCACGTGCGGTGCGTGAGCGGCGTACCGCAGAAGCGCTCGCGTCAGGTCCATCGCAGGGCCCCCTCGCGCCAGGCGTAGACGACGCCGGACAGCAGGATGGCGAGGAAGAGGAACATCTCCACCACCGAGGACGTGCCCATCACGGGCACGACGAGGGTCCACGGATACATGAAGATCATTTCCATGTCGAAGGCCAGGAAGACCATGGTCACCGTGTACCAGCGCACGTGAAACCTGGAGAGAGCGTGTTCGGCGGGTGGCAGTCCGCCCAGGTGCGGAAGACACCCGTCGGCGGGGGGACCCACGGTTGCCAGCCGGGAGAGCCCCACGATGATCGCGCTGCCGATGAGTGTCACGCCGGCGAGGATCGCCAGGGGGCCGAAGGCGCCCACGCCACACCTCCTTCCGTCGACTCCACCGCGGCGGACCTTACCCCCCGGGAGTATGCGTATCCGTGACCGGCGCGCGGCGTGCTCCCGGGGCTTGTGTGTCGAGCGCCTGCCTGTATACCCCCTGCCCCTATGTGCTGCAAGGGGGTCGGCGAGCTGACGCGTCCGCGCACAGGAAGACAGAGTGCCCCGGTGGAGCGAGGGAAACCCGGTTGGCTCGCGAGCCGTGGTGCGATCCGGACCGCGCTGCCACCTTCAGAAGGCGAGCCGTTCTCGGCAGAAGCACGAGCACGCCAGGGCGGTGTCACACGCTCAACACCGGGACTGAGAGGAAGGTGCATATGCGCCGCGCGGACGTGCCGGCTCCGGAGACGGGGATCCTGCTCACCCACTACCTCACCGTGGCCGACGTGGCGCGTTCCCGAGCCTTCTACGCCGACCTCCTGGGCGGCGAAGTGGTGCTTGCCGAGAACCCGTGCATCGTCAAACTCGCCAACGCCTGGATCCTGATGAACCCAGGCGGCGGTCCCACTCCCGACAAGCCCGGGATCACACTGCGCCCGCCCGAGGGCTCGGGACCGGCCAGCAGCTTCCTCAACATCAGGGTGGCCGACATCCAGGCCTGCTACGAGGATTGGAGCGCGAAGGGCGCCCAGTTCCTGACGGCGCCCGTCGACCGTAGGGCCGAGGTGCGCTGCTATATGCGCGACCCCGACGGCTATCTGATCGAGGTCGGCCAGTCCACCGGCCTCCTCCACGGCGTCCTCGCCGACCCACCCGCCGGAACGAGCCCGCCGTGACACGAAGTTCGCGGACCGGGACGGCCGCTCGTTCGGTGTAACCGCGTTACGGAAAGGTCCGCGTGATGAGCGACATGCAGTTCGGCGTCTTCACCGTCGGCGACGTCACCCAGGATCCCACAACCGGCACGACCCCCAGCGAGGCGGAGCGTATCCAGGCCACCCTGGCCATCGCACGGAAGGCAGAAGAGGTCGGCCTGGACGTTTTCGCCACCGGGGAGCACCACAATCCGCCGTTCGTGCCCTCGTCACCGACCACTCTGCTCGGCCACATCGCCGCGCAGACCGAACGGATCATTCTCTCCACCTCGACGACGCTCATCACCACGAACGACCCGGTGAAGATCGCTGAGGATTTCAGCGTGCTGCAGCACGTCTCCGGCGGCCGTGCCGACATCATGCTGGGACGGGGGAACATGGGCCCGGTCTACCCCTGGTTCGGGCAGGACATCCGCCAGGCCGTGCCGCTGACCGTCGAGAACTACGGGCTGCTGCGGCGCCTGTGGCGGGAGGAGGTGGTGGACTGGGAGGGCGAGTTCCGTACCCCGCTGCGGGGCTTCACTCTCGCGCCCCGCCCGCTGGACGGCGTACCGCCCTTCGTGTGGCACGGGTCGATCCGTACGCCCGATATCGCGGAACTGGCGGCGTACTACGGGGACGGGTTCTTCGCCAACCACATCTTCTGGCCGGCCTCCCACACCAAGCGCATGGTGCAGCTCTACCGCCGCCGATTCGCACACCACGGCCACGGCAGCGCGGAGCAGGCCATCGTGGGACTCGGCGGGCACGTCTTCATGCGGCGCAACAGCCAGGACGCCGTCGAGGAGTTCCGGCCCTACTTCGACAACGCGCCCGTCTACGGGCACGGGCCCTCGCTGGAGGAGTTCAGCTCACGGACGCCGCTGACCGTCGGCTCGCCCGCGCAGGTCATCGAGAAGACCCTCGGCTTCCGCGAGTACGTCGGTGACTACCAGCGGCAGTTGTTCCTCGTAGACCACGCCGGGCTGCCGCTCAAGACCGTACTGGAGCAGCTCGACCTGCTCGGGGAGGAGGTGCTTCCGGTCCTCCGCGAGGAGTTCGCCGCGGGCCGGCCCGCTGACGTACCGGCCGCACCGACCCACGCCGCACTACTACGCGCCCGGCGCCCGGAACCGACGCCGGTGTCCGGAGCCACCGACAAGCGAAGGGAATGAGCGCGGCATGACCCGACTGGCGATCATCAGCGGTGGCCTCCGCGAGCCCTCCTCGACCCGCCTCCTCGCGGATCGACTCGAGGCCGCCGTTCGTACGGCGTTGGAGGCCCACCCGGGCGAACAGGTCGAGTCGTCGTTCGTGGAACTCCGGCCCCTGGGGCGGGCCGTCATGGACGCGACACTGACCGGTTTCCCCACCGGCCCGCTGGAGGACGCGTTCGAGACGGTGGCGAGCGCCGACGGGGTCATAGCCGTCACGCCCGCCTTCAACGCGTCCTTCAGCGGTCTGTTCAAGTGCTTCTTCGACGTGCTGCCGGAGGAGACGTTCACGGACATGCCCGTCCTCATCGGGGCCACCGGCGGAACCGAACGCCATTCCCTCGTCCTCGAACACGCGCTGCGGCCGATGTTCTCCTACCTGCACGCCATCGTCTCGCCCCGGGGCGTCTACGCCGCCACCGACGACTTCGGGGCTCAGACCAACGCCGCCCTCGGGCAGCGCATCACGAACGCGGCAACCGACTTCGCCCGCCTGGTCCAGGGCTGTGGCACCCGCCAGCGGAGGGACGCTTTCACGGAGGAACTCACCGCCATGCAGCGGCTGCTGGGCGGATCGCCGGGCGGCGGTGCCTGACCGAGCACATCCCAGCTGAACGCCCCCACAGCCTCGCGACCCGTTTCCGACCCCGGGCCGCCCGCTTCAGGGGCCCGAACCGAAGGAGAACGAGGGATGTCCCGAGACGACTCCCAGCCCGTGGCCGTGGACTTCACCGGGCTCCGGGCGATGTACGTCAACTGCTCGCTGAACCGTACGCCCGAGCCCAGCAACACCCAGGGACTGGTGGACCGAAGCGTGGCGCTCATGCACGACAACGGTGTGGAGGTGGACCAGATCCGCGCCGTCGACCACGACATCGCCGTTGGCGTACGCCCCGACATGACCGAACACGGCTGGGACCGC
This sequence comes from Streptomyces oceani, assembly GCF_001751245.1. GTDB lineage: Bacteria > Actinomycetota > Actinomycetes > Streptomycetales > Streptomycetaceae > Streptomyces > Streptomyces oceani. Next base: position 268,472 of record NZ_LJGU01000114.1, on the reverse strand, counting down.
GACGAGTGGCCCGCCCTGCTGCGGCGTGTGCTGGCCGCCGACATCCTGGTGCTCGCGGGCCCGATCTGGCTCGGGGAGAACAGCTCGGTGATGCGACACGTGATCGAGCGTCTCTACGGCTACTCCGGAGTGCTCAACGAGCGCGGCCAGTACGCCTACTACGGCAGAGTCGGTGGCTGCTTGATCACCGGAAACGAGGACGGTATCAAGCACTGCTCGATGAGTGTCCTGTACGGCCTCCAGCACATCGGCTACACCATCCCACCGCAGGCCGACGCCGGCTGGATCGGCGAGGTCGGCCCGGGACCGTCGTACCTCGACCCGGGCTCAGGGGGACCGGAGAACGAGTTCACCAACCGGAACACCACCTTCATGACGTACAACCTCCTGCACCTGGCCTCGATGCTGCGCCGCAACGGAGGCGTCCCCCCGTACGGCAACAGGCGTTCGGAGTGGGACGCCGGCTGCCACGCCGGCCACGCCAACCCGGAACACCGTTAGTCCGCTGTGGCTGGCAGGTCCTGCTGGAGGACAGCCGAGGCGAGCCCATGTCCCGCGACACGCCGGGTGGTTCCGGGGTGGCACGCGCCGCTATGCTGGAAAGATGGCGTCGGTCAAGCAGCTCCAGATCACCTTCGATTGTGCCGAACCAGAGCGTGTCGCTCGTTTCTGGTGCGAGGTGTTGGGGTACGTCGTGCCGCCGCCGCCCGAGGGTTTCGCTACGTGGGGCGACTTCGATCGCTCGCTGCCGCCCGAGAGCCAGGGTTCGGCGTTCGCCTGCGTTGATCCCTCGGGGGAGGGCCCGCGGCTGTTCTTCCAGCGTGTGCCCGAGGAGAAGGTCGTCAAGAATCGGCTCCATCTTGACGTACGGGTCGGCACCGGGCTCGTGGGTGAGGAGCGCCTCGCCGTGCTCGAGGCCGAGTGCGCGCGGCTGGTCGCGCTCGGCGCGGCACGCGTGCGGCTCCTGCCCGCGGATGGCGTCGAGGAGTCGTGCCTCGTGATGCGGGACGTCGAGGGGAACGAGTTCTGCCTCGACTGAGGCGTCGCGCAGGAGCGTCACGGGCCGTCGTCCGCCCTTGACGGGCCGGCGGGCGATTGCTCAGTCGTGCGGTGCCGTGGCCCGGATGCCGGCGAGCACCACGCCGACGACGCGCTCAGCGTCCGTACGGGCGAACGCGCGTTGGCCGCGGTTGACGATGAGGTGTACCGGGCCGGAGATCATCTCGCCGAGGAAGGAGCTGTCGACCGGGGGAAGTTCGCCTCGGTCGACGGCGGTGTCCACCCGCCGGCGCAGGGCGGCCACCCGTTGGTCGAGGATCCTGCTCAGCGCCTGCCGGACGGTGGGGCTCTGGTGGGCGGGCAGGACGGCCTGCTCGAGCGTCTGGCCGAACGGGGTCTCCAGGCCGCCGGCGAGGGCCAACAGGAAGTCCACCAAGTCCCGGTGGAGGTCGCCGGTGTCGGCGACCGAGGCGAGATCCTCGGCATAGCGCAACAGGGCTTCGGCCACCAACTCCTCGCGGTCGGGCCAGTTGCGGTAGACGCTGGTCTTGTGCACGCCGGCGAGCTCGGCGACCTCCTCGTAGCGGAAGCCCGCGACGCCGTCGCGTGCCACGAGTTCGGCGGTCGCGGCGAGGATCTGCGCTCTCACGCGCGCGCTGCGACCACCAGGGCGCCGCGCGGGCGGCCGGTCAGCGATCCCCTCGGCCATCGCCGCGCTCACCTCCTGTTCTTCGTCGAATGCCGATTGTCGCCAGGTGCTGCGTTGCGGTGCAAGCCGGTCACCAGTAGGCTGCTTAAAAGCAACAGTTAGTCGCTTTAGTATCTGGTCCCAGCGAACCCTGGAGCGCACAAGTGGACATCCTGATCTCCGGAGCCGGTATCGCCGGACTCGCCTGCGCACTCGAGCTCAGCACCCGCGGCCATGACGTCACCGTGGTCGAGTACGCCCGCCACCTCCGGCTCACGGGCACGCCCATCGACATCCGCGGCGACGCGATCGGGGCCGTGGACAAGATGGGACTGCTCGGCAGGATCCGGGAGCGGCGGGTCCGGATGTCCGAACTCACCCGCTTCGTCGACAGCGGGGGCGCGCCGATCGGCCGTATCCCGATGGCGGAGGTCAACGACTCCGATGACGACGTCGAGCTGCTCCGCGAGGACCTCGTGCGCGTCCTCGCCGACGCGCTGCCGTACACCGTGGGGATCCGCTTCGGCGACTCGATCGCATCGCTGCACGACGGCGGTGATGACGGCGGCGACACCGGCGGTGTCGACGTGCGTTTCACTTCAGGCCACACCGAGCGGTACGACCTGGTGCTCGGCGCCGACGGGCAGCACTCCGCGGTACGCGGGCTGGTGTTCGGCCCCGAGGAGCGCTGTCTCCGACACCTCGGTGTCTACTTCGCCCTCGCGTACCACCCCGGCGAGGCGCGATCGGGGGGCGTCAACTCGATACATAACGTCCCCGGCCGGATGGTGGGCGTCTTCCGGTACGGGGGCAGGGCCGTCGCGGTCTTCCAGTTCCGCTCGGAACCGATCGACTACGACCACCACGACCTGGTGGCCCAGAAGCAGATCCTTCTCGACGCCTTCTCGGGCTACCGGTCGTGGCGGATTCCGGAACTACTGGAGGTGGCCCGCGCCGATCCCGACTTCTATCTCACCCCCGCGAGCCAGATCCGCCTGCCCTCCTGGCACTGCGGTCGCGTCGCCCTCGTCGGGGACGCCGGCTACAGTCCGGCGTTCCTCTCCGGTCGGGGCACCTCACTCGCCCTCACCGGCGCCCGCTTCCTCGCCGAGGAACTCGAAGGGCACGACCATGACCACACCGCCGCGTTCGCACGGTACGAGGCCCGGCAGCGCCCCTACGTCACCTTCGCCCAAGGCCGTGTCGACGGCGGTCGCGAGCGCATGCTGCCGGTCACCTGGGACGACATCGCCGCCCGCGACGAGGCGCTGCGAGCAGCCGACGTCGGCGCGCCCTGACCGCGGCGCGAGGTGACGGAGGCTCACCCGTCTGCCCGGCGTCCCGCGGCCCACGCCCCAGGGCTCCGGCAGGCCGCCCGGTGGCCCGACCCCGTACGGCGTGCCGCCCGCCCGCCACCCGGAAGCCGTACCACCGGCAACCCACACCACCCGCGCCCGCCGCCCTCGGGCGTGCCGACGCAGGGCCCGCACTTCCCACCGGCAGGAGACGAACACATGCTGAACGACACACTGGAGAAACCCGCACCCCGTGCCAAGGAGGACCGCTGGAGCGGACGACTCGTCCGGTGGGCGGCCGTGCTCACACTCGCCAACGTCCTGGCCGACGTGGCCATCGGCTCGCCCATGATGGTCCTGCCCCAGTTACTGGATCACTTCGATACCGACCAGGCCGCGTGGCTGAACGCGAGCGCGATGCTCGCCGGGGCCATCTGGTCGCCGTTGCTCGCTAGGAGCTCCGACCTCTTCGGCAAACGTCGGATGCTCATCGGCACGTTGCTCCTCGCCTGCGCCGGAGCGCTGATCTGCCTCGTCGCCCCCAACGTCTGGATCTTCCTGGTGGGGCGCTTCCTCCAGGGCGCAGCCCTGGCCGCGATCTTCATCACGGTGGCCCTCGCGCGCCAGATCTGCACTCCCGGGGTGGCGATGGCCATGGTCGGGATCGTGACGTCCGGCTCGTCGATCGTCGGGATCGTCGAGCCGTTCCTGATGCGGCCGATCATCGACATGTTCGGCTACCGGAGCGTGTTCGTCGTGGCGGCGCTGCTCGCCGCGGGGGCCGCTCTGTGCGTACGCTCCGTCATCCCGGAGTCGCCGATCCGCGGTACCGGCCGGATCGACCTGGTCGGGGCGCTCCTGCTCGGCGGCGGCCTCGGCGCGGTACTCGCCTATACCAGCCTCGGGAGTGACCTCGGATGGCTGTCCGGCGGCATGATCGCGTTGCTGGCGGCTGGTGTCGCCGCCTTGGCCGGCTGGGCGTTCCTCGCGCCGCGGGTCGACGAACCCATCATCGAGATCCGAGCACTCACCCGACCGATCCTGCTGACGCTGCTGGCCCTGGTCCTGGCGGCGGGATCGTTCCGGAGCATGCTGCAACTGACGGGCATCGTCGCCCAGGTGCCCCCCGACCTCGGACTCGGTTACGGGCTGGGTGACGGCGAAGCGGTCGCCGTGCTGCTCGCCACGCCCAATCTCGGCATCGTCATCGGCGGCACCTGCGCCGGATGGGTCGCGGGCCGGTTCGGTCCGGCGCCGGCCCTGCTCGGCGGCATCGCTCTCGGGGCGGTGGCGACGTTCGCGATGCTGGCGGGGGTGTCGACGCTCCCGCTGGCGATCGCCTGTGGCGCCTTGGTCGGCATGGCCGCCGGCGCGATCGGCGCCTCCGGCTACAACCTGGCGACCAGCCTCGAAGCACCAGAACGGCAGGGTACGACCGCCGGCCTGGTGTCCGTCGTACTCGCCCTCGGCTCGGTCGTCTTCACCTTCGCCGGGGGCGAGGTGCTCAAAGCGAGCCGGATTCCCGGGATGTCCGCCGATGGCGCCCCGGTGAGTACGGCGACCGGCGTGTACCTCTACGTGGCGATGGCGGGAGTGCTCTTCGTCCTCGCCGCGGTGCCCGCGAGCATACTGGCCCGCGGGGGCTCTGCCGCGCCGGCGGCGCCCGGGACGACGTAGGGCAGTCAGGGGACGCGGGCGGTCCATTCGGCGGTGCCGAACTTGGTGGCGGCGAGGTGTTCCGCGCGGGTCATCTCCTCGGTCGTGACGTGGTCCTGGGCGAGGCCGTAACGACTCCGGAACGAGTCGACCATGCGCTCGATGACCGCCTCACGGGCGAGGCCCGTCTGGCGTCGAAGCGGGTCCACCCGCTTCTTCGCGCTCTTCGTGCCCTTGTCCGACAGCTTCTCCTTGCCGACCCGGAGCACGTCCAGCATCTTGTCCGCGTCGATGTCGTAGGCCATGGTCACGTGGTGGAGTACGGCGCCGGGGCCGCCGTCGGGACCGACCACGCGTTTCTGTGCCGCGCCGGCGATCTTGCCGGCCTCCGTCGCGATGTCGTTGAGCGGCTGGTACCACGCCTTGATGCCCATGTCGCCCAGCGCGTCCAGCACCCACGCGTCGAGATAGGCGTACGAGTCGGTGAAGGACAGTCCGGACACGAGGGAGGCCGGGGCGCTGAGGGAGTAGGTGACCGTGTTGCCGCTCTCCACGAACATGGCGCCGCCGCCCGAGATGCGCCGTACGACCTCGATGCCGTGCCGAGCGGCGCCCTCGGGGTCGACCTCGTTCCGCAGGGACTGGAAGCTGCCGATGATGACCGCCGGGGCGCCCCACTCCCAGATTCGCAGCGTCGGCGGGCGGCGGCCGGCGGCGACCTCCTCGGTGAGCACCTGGTCGAGCGCCATGTGCAGCGCTGGCGGCTGGGGGGCCGCGTGGACCAACCGCCAGTCGTAGTCGGCCCAGTCGGTGGCCTCCGCGAGCGCACGCCGGACGGCGATGGCGACCCCTTCGGCGGTGAGGCCGTACATCATCGTGCCCTCGGGGAGCGCGGCCCTGGCCCGTCCGGCGAGGTCCTCGGTGCTCAGCGTCCCGGGCGCGCCCTCCAAGGCCCTGGAGATGGCGAAGAGCGCCTCGTCCGGCTCCAGGAAGAAGTCGCCGGCCACCTGGACGTCGCGCAGCACCCCGGCACGCTCCTCCAAATCCACCACGACCAGCTTGCCGCCCGGAACCTTGTACTCACCGTGCATGACGCTCCCCTTCCCACACCGGATCGCGTACACGATACGGCCGGCCGGCCACCGCCCGTTCACCCCGTGGCCAGTACGTCGCCGCCTCGGCCGCCGACCCGACGTGCTTCCATGGAGCGCATGGTCGATGATGCGCTGGTCGCCGGTGTCGAGGAAGCCGTACGAAAGGCCATGGCCGAGGAGGTCATGCCCCGCTGGCGGCAGCTGGCCGCGCACGAGGTGGTGGAGAAGAACGGTCCGCACGACCTGGTGACCGTCGCCGACCGGCAGGCGGAGGAGTCCCTCACACGTGCGCTGACCGAGCTGCTGCCCGGCTCCGTGGTGGTGGGAGAGGAGGCGGTGGCCGCCGACCCGGCTTCGTACGAGGCACTGCGCGGTACGGACCCGGTCTGGATCGTGGACCCGGTGGACGGCACCCGGCAGTTCGTACGCGGTGAGTCCGGCTTCTGCACGCTGGTGGCGTTGGCGCACCACGGGGAGCTGCTGGCGTCCTGGACGTACGCCCCGGTGCCGGACCTGATGGCCGTCGCCCGACTGAACGGAGGCGCGACGCTGAACGGCGAGGCGCTGTTCACGGGTGCTCCGGAACCCGGTGCGGTTCTCGAAGTGGCCACCTCCCACCCCGACTTCACCACCGATGACGAGAAGCGCGCGCTGAGTGTGTTGTGGACCGAGGGCGTCGCGCCACGGCCCTGCGGGTCGGCGGGGCTGGAGTATCTGAAGGTCGCCAGGGGCGAGGTCGACGCGCTGGCGTTCTCCTGGGAGAACGCCTGGGACCACGCGGCGGGACTTTTGTTGGTGGCGGAGGCGGGCGGCACCAGCGGCACGCTGTTGGACAAGCCGTTCCAACTGGCCGGCGGGAACGCGCTGCCGTTCACCGCCGCGCGGGACGCCGCGACGGCCCGGCGTATCCTGGGGCTGCTTCAGCAGGGCGGCTGAGCGAGGCGGCGAGGGGAGAGCCGAAGGTGCGGTCGATCCGGGACGCGGTAGTGGTGGGCGCGGGGCCGAACGGGCTGTCCGCGGCGGTCGAACTGGCCCGGCGTGGCTTCTCGGTGGAGGTCTTCGAGGCGCTGGACACGGCGGGCGGCGGGGCTCGTACGGAGGAGCTGACGCTGCCCGGCTTCCGGCACGACACCTGCTCGGCCGGGCACCCGCTGGGCATCGCCTCACCCGCCTTCCGCGGCATGCCGCTGGAGCGGCACGGGCTGGAGTGGCTGCAGTCCGAGCTGCCGATGGCGCACCCCTTCCCGGATGGCGACGCCGCCGTGCTGGCCCGCTCAGTGGCGCGTACGGCCGCCTCGCTGGGTTCACGGGACGCCGGGGCGTACCGTCGGCTGGTGACGCCGCACCTCGCCAACTGGGAGCGGCTGTGCGAGGACTTCCTGGGGCTCGGCTCGGCGTTCAACGGTGGCTTTCCCCGTGATCCCCTCGCGCTGGCGCGGTTCGGGCTGGCCGGCCTGCAGCCGGCGTCCTGGGTCAGCCGCCGGTTCCACGGCGAGCGGGCCCGCGGGTTGTTCGCCGGGCTGGCCGCCCATGTCATCGCGCCCACCAGTACGTTCGCGACCGCCGGTATCGCGCTGGTCTTCGCTCTCGCGGGCCACGCGCACGGTTGGCCGGTAGCGCGCGGCGGATCGCAGTCGGTGTCCGACGCGCTCGCCGGGTACCTGCGTGAACTGGGCGGCACCCTCCACACCGGGGTGACGGTCAAGCGGCTGGACGAACTGCCGCCCGCCCGCGCGTACGTCTTCGACACCGCGCCGACCGCGCTGGCCCGGATCGCCGGATTGGGCAATGCCTACGACGGCTACCGGTACGGCCCCAGCGTGTTCAAGATCGACTACGCCCTGGACGGCCCGGTGCCGTGGCTCGACGAGGCCGCGCGACGCGCGACGACCGTGCACGTGGGGCCCACCGCGGGCGTGATCGACGACGCCATGCGTCGCGCCGTGCAGGGTCGGGACCCGGACCGGCCGTTCCTGATCACCACGCAGCCCAGCGTGGTGGACCCGAGCCGGGCGCCGGAGGGCAAGCAGACCTTCTGGGCGTACGGGCACGTGCCGAACGGCTGGGCGGGCGACGCGACCGAACTGGTGGAGCGGCAGCTCGACCGGTTCGCCCCGGGTTTCCGGGACCGGGTGCTGGCCCGAGCGACCACGGGTCCGCAGGAGTTGGCCCGCCGGAACGCCAACTACGTCGGGGGTGACATCGCCTGTGGCGCCGCGAGCGGGCTGCAGTTGCTGCTGCGTCCCAAGCTGTCCCGGGTCCCGTACGCCACCGCGCACCCCGCGGTCTTCCTGTGCTCCTCGGCGACGCCGCCGGGGCCGGGCGTACACGGCATGTCCGGGCACCACGCGGCCCGGGCGGTGTGGCGTCGGCTGAGTCTGGGCCGCTGAGGCGAAGAGCGGCGGCTGAGCGTTTGGNGCCAGCTCGGCCTTGCTGACCAGGTCCTGGTACCAGCGCGGGAAGTCGTCCGCCCGGGGCGTGAGAACGGGTGCCTTTGACATGGCGCGCAGCGTAGGGCCCGGACGGGGCGTACGCGAACGATTACTCAGGAGCGCACGGGACGGGAGGTCACTGGAACAGGAGGGCCGGCGAGCGGCCGGGCTGGCGGGGGCTTCCTGGCCGGTGCTCACTCGGTCGGGTGATCGTGCGGCGGATTCCTGTCCTGCGCAGGTGGTTGTTCGTACTGTCGGACCATGGTCACAGCCCGTCATGAGGCAGCGCATCGGATCTTCCAGGATCGTCCTGAGCTGCTGTCGCCCGTGTTCCGCATCCTGGGTGTTCCGCTGCCGCCAAAGGTCGAGGTCGAGGTGCTCTCGGCGGACGCCACGGAGATCCGGCCGTTGGAGCGGCGGGTGGACAGCGTGTTGCGGATCGCCTCCTCGGACGGGGAGCGATTCCTGTTGGCCATCGAGGCGCAGGGGCGGCATGACCCGGACAAGGCGGTCAGCTGGTCGTACTACCTGTCGTTTCTGAAGGCGAAGTACGAGTGTCCGGCGCTGTTGTTGGTGGTCTGCCAGGATCGGGCGACGGCCGGCTGGGCGGCGGGTCCCTTCCGGCTCGGTCCGGCTGGTTGGACGGTTCTGTCGCTGCATCCGCTGGTGCTGGGTCCGGAGAACGTGCCGGTGATCACCGACCCCGAGGTCGCGGCGCGGGACCTGACGCTGGCGACGTTCTCGGCCCTGACACATGGCCGGGATCGGAACGCTCCGGCCATACTGGAGGCGTTGGCGTGCGCGTTGGGGACCGCCGACTCGGGTTCGGTCGCGTACTACTCGGAACTGTTGGAGATCGGCCTGGGCGACACCCCGGCGAGAGACACCTGGAGGAAGCTGATGAGTGTCGGTACGTACTTCCCGGGGCGTGGGACGCTCATCGAGGAGAAGTATCTGGAGGGCAAGTCCGAGGGCGTGGCCGAAGGCAAGGCGGAAGGCAAGGCGGAAGGCAAGGCGGAAGGTCAGGCTGAGGAGCGGGCGCGCCAGGTGCTTCGGGTGTTGGAGCACCGGGGGATCACGGTGTCGGCCGAGGTGCGGGAGCGGATCACGGGTTGTGGTGATCCGGAGGTGTTGGGGGTCTGGGTGGATCGGGCGTTCTCGGTGTCGGTGGCTGAGGACCTGTTCGCCGGGTTGGCGCAGGACTGACCCTCCGCGTGACCGTACTCGCCGCACTGACGGTGCCGTACTCGGCGAGTTCGGTCACGCTTCTCTGATGCCGTCATGCGCAGGCGTCCCGGCGCCGTCCCGCTCTGGGGTATGGCCGTGGCGGAACCCTTCTCGGCGACACCCCGGCGAGAGACACCTGGAGGAAGCTGATGAGTGTCGGTACGTACTTCCCGGGGCGTGGGACGCTCATCGAGGAGAAGTATCTGGAGGGCAAGTCCGAGGGCGTGGCCGAAGGCAAGGCGGAAGGCAAGGCGGAAGGCAAGGCGGAAGGTCAGGCTGAGGAGCGGGCGCGCCAGGTGCTTCGGGTGTTGGAGCACCGGGGGATCACGGTGTCGGCCGAGGTGCGGGAGCGGATCACGGGTTGTGGTGATCCGGAGGTGTTGGGGGTCTGGGTGGATCGGGCGTTCTCGGTGTCGGTGGCTGAGGACCTGTTCGCCGGGTTGGCGCAGGACTGACCAGCCTTGAGGGGGCACCCCCATCCACCACCGAGCGCGGGCGGGGTGACCGGCGCTTCCCCCGTGCCGCGGGCCGTAGGGCTCCGGCTCGGGCGTCCGGCACGGGTTGCCGGCCCTCAGTCCTGGTCGAGCACCAGGTCCGGGCCGAAGACCTCGTAGTGGCTGTCCGCCGGTGCGAGGCCCTGTGCCAGCAGCTGCGCGTGGCAGGAGCGCAGGAAGGGCAGCGGACCGCAGAGGTAGGCCACGGCGTGTGCGGGCAGTTCGAGCGTGCTGAGGTCCATCCGCCCGGTGCGGTCGCTCGGCCACGGCCCCTCCGGCGTCTCGTACCAGACGTGTTGGGTGGCGTGTGACAGCTTGCCGACCAGCTGTTCCAGGTCGGCGCGGAACGCGTGCGTACGCTCCGAGCGGTCGGCGTGTAGGGCGATGACCCGGCGTGCCGAGTCGGTCGCGGCGAGGCCGTTCAGCATGCTGATCATCGGGGTGCAACCGATGCCCGCGGAGGCCAGCAGCACGGGACGCTCGCTGTCGTCCAGCTGTACGTCGCCACGCGGGAGGCTGATCCGGAGCGTGTCGCCGGGGCGCACCCGCTCGTGCAGCCCGTGCGAGACCTCGCCGTCCGGGTCGCCGGTCACTCGACGCACGGCGAAGCGCAGCGCCTGGGTGGACGCGTTGTCGGTCAGGCTGTACTGCCGTATCTGGCGTGCCCCGTCGGGCATCTCGAGCCGCACCGAGACGTACTGTCCGGGCTTGGAGGCGGGCACGGGTGACCCATCGGTGGGGCGTACGACGAACGCCTCGGTGTCCGCCGTCTCCGGGTGCCGGTCGATCACCTCGTACGTGCGCCACACGTCGCCGTCCGGCGTCCCCGACTCGGCGTACAGCCGGGACTCCAGGGCGATCAGCGCGCCTGCCATCAGCCAGTACACCTCGTCCCAGGCGCGGGCGACCTTCTCGGTCACGGCCGTGCCGAGCACCTCCCGGATGGCCGCGAACAGATGCCGGTGCACGATGACGTACTGGTCGGAGGTGATGCCCAGCGAGGCGTGCTTGTGCGCGACCCGGCTGAGCAGCGCGTCCGGCCGGACCCCGGGACGCTCCACGAGCGCGGAGGCGAACGTGGCGATGGCGCCGGCGAGCGCCCGCTGCTGCGCGCCGTTGGCCTGGTTGCCCCGGTTGAACAGGTCGCGGCGCAGCTCCGGATGCTCGGCGAACATCCGCTCGTAGAGCAGCGTGGTGATCTCGTCGACGGCGGCGCTCACCGTGGGCAGTGTCGCGCGGATGGTGGCGGCCGACTCCTCGGACAGCATGACCGGGGCTCCAAACTGGTATATGAGATTCGACTTTTCGTGATGGGTGGACGAGGGGCGTGGACGTCAACTCTCGTACGCTCAGGCGCGCATGGGCAGCCCGAGCAGGACCGGTCCGGTCGGTGCCGCCACCAGGTCCTCCAGGGCGTACGGATCGAGCGCGGCGTAGAACGCTTCCTGGGCGCCGCGCAGGGCTCCCCGCAGCCGGCAGTTGGAGCGCAGCGGACACGGCGCGGCGCCCTCGCACTCCACCACGTCGCCCACGCCCTCCAGTTCGCGCACGAGCCGGCCGAGCGACATGCCGCGGCCGGCCGTGGTGAGGTACAGGCCCCCTCCCCGGCCCCGCCGGGCCTCGATGACGCCGAGGTGCTTGAGGCGCGTGACGACCTTGGCGGCGTGGCTGTGCGGCGCGTCTACGGAGTTGGCCACCTCCCGGGTGGTCGGGGCGTCGTCCTCGTCGAGCACCGCGAGTCGCATGGCGATCCGCAGAGCCAGATCCGTGCCCTTCGTCAGCCGCATGAGCCTCACCGTAGCTAATACGAATCTCAGATTCCACATAAGCTAACGTGGTCTTGAACACGTCCCGCGTGTCCCGTGCTTGGCCGATGTCCCGCCGAGGTGAACCGCCGTACTGGGCCGGTACGACCGTGGTACACGGCGCGTGCGACCGTCGGGCCCGCCGGCCGGCGGACAAGTCGAGTAGGGGAGAGGCGTGTCGACGCGATGCGGGTGACCGATCTGAACACACAGGCCGACGAGCGTATGGCGCGTGCTTCGGCGAGCTCGGCGGGACGCGCCGCCGTCACGGTGCACGGCGGCGGGGGGAGCGTCCTGCGGCAGGCCCTGATCGCGCTGAAGGGCGGGCGGGGGCTGGCCGAGCACGAGAATCCGGGGGAGGCCACCGTGCTGGTGCTGCGTGGACACGTACGTCTGTCGAGCGGCGACGACGCGGCGGAAGGCGGAGACGGGGCCCTGTTGACCGTGCCGCAGGCCCGACACAGCCTGGAGGCGCTGGAGGACTCCGCGATCCTGCTCTCCGTCGCCAACCAGCCGGACCCGGGGAACCCCTGAGCGGTCACGGCCGTCTCGCCCGCCCCCGAGCGGCAGCCGGGCCCACCTGTCAGCACACGTGCCAACCTACGAAACACGCGGGAAGGGAGGACCATGACGTCCTCGTCCGGAGTCCACATCCAGGGCGCCGAGACGGGCCCGGCCGTCCACGAGGCCGGGTCCGAGCTGTCGCGGGCGCGCATGGGCGGGGCGGAGCGGTGAGGCCCGGAGCCCAGGAGCCGGAGGAGCCTGGCCGCGCCGACGTATCGACGGACACGCCCATGCCCCGCGTCCTGTGCGACACCGGAGCCCGTACGGCCGGCGAACCGGCGTCCGCCGGCGTCCTGTGGAAGCTGGCGGAGCCCGGACGGCAACTGGATTCCAACCTGGTCCACCTGCCTGCCGGCCAGGTCGTCGACACGCACGCCGAGCCGGACCTGGACGTGCTGCTCCTCGTCGTGGCGGGCCGTGGCACGCTCCGTACGCCCGAGTCGGAACTGGTCCTGACCGAGGGCCTGTTGACCTGGCTGCCACGGGGCTCCAGCCGCGGTCTGACCGCCGGTGACGCGGGGCTCTCGTACCTCACCGTGCACCAGCGGCGCCCCGGCATGCGGATCCGTCGGCGGCACACGGAGGGCGGCGACGAGACGCCAGCTCCGTAGCGGGCGTGGTGGCGCTCGTACGCCCTCGCTACCGTGGGGTCCGACCTCCACGAGTGGCTCGCCGCGCGGCACAAGGCCGCCCGCGGGTCCCTCAACTCCCAGATCGTCTACTTGCCTGGAGGTCAGGCGCCAGGCCTCGCGGCGGACACCGAATCACCCTGACGGCGATTCGACTCCCTCTGCCCTGCTCCGCGGGAGTCCGATTCCTCGCCGGCCTGAAAACCAGGGCATCCTCGGAGGAAACCGGTGGCACCCGAGCACTGTCAAAGCAGGTTGACGGGGGCGCTGGTGGCGGCAGGCCCTTGACAGTTAGGGTCAGCCAGGCGCGACTGCCTGTTCGACAGCAAGGGACGACTCAATGGCTCACACGGGCCGCGTGCTGATCGCCGCGGACAAGTTCAAGGGATCACTGACGGCCGTGGAGGTGGCTGAGCACGTAACCGTCGGTCTGGGTCGAGCTCGTCCGGACTTGGAGATTCGCGCCCTGCCTGTCGCTGACGGCGGGGACGGTACGGTCGAGGCGGCGGTCGCGGACGGGTTCGAGCGGCACGAGGTGGAGGTGACGGGGCCACTCGGGGCCCCGGTCACCGCGGCGTTCGCGCTACGGGACGGCACCGCCGTGATCGAGATGGCTCAGGCGTCCGGACTGCAATTGATGCCCCCGAAGGTCTTCGCTCCGCTGACCGCCACCACCTACGGCTGTGGCGAGGTGCTGCGGGCGGCACTCGACGCCGGAGCCCGCACCATCCTCCTGGGCGTCGGGGGTTCGGCCACGACCGACGGCGGTACGGGCATGCTGCAGGCCCTCGGCGCGCAGTTCCTGGACGAGGACGGTGACCCCGTACCACACGGCGGTGGCCCGCTGCGGGAGCTGGTCAGCGCGGACCTCTCCGGGCTGGACGAGCGGCTGGCCCAGGTTGACGTCATCCTGGCGAGCGATGTCGACAACCCACTGACCGGTCCGAAGGGGGCCGCGGCCGTGTACGGGCCGCAGAAGGGCGCCGGCGAGGAGGACATCGCGGTCCTGGACGCCGGGCTCACCCAACTCGTGCAGGTGCTGGCCGAGTCGGTGGGCACCTCCGCGACGGAGGCGGCGGAGGCGCCCGGCGCCGGAGCCGCCGGCGGCGTGGGTTACGGCGCCTTGGTGGGCCTGGGCGCCACGTTCCGCCCGGGTATCGAGGTGCTGTTGGAGGTAGTGGGTTTCGCCGAGGCGCTGAAGTCGGCGGATCTGGTCATCACAGGAGAGGGCTCGCTGGACGCGCAAACCCTGCACGGCAAGGCGCCAGCCGGGGTCGCCGACGCGGCGCGCAAGGCCGGCAAGCGGGTGGTCGCGGTGTGCGGCCGGCTGGGTGTCGACGAGTCGGCGCTGCGCGGTGCCGGGATCGCCAGAGCGTACTCCCTGGGTTCGATCGAGTCCGACACCAGGAAGAGCATGGCGAACGCCGGCCCCCTCCTGGAGCAGGTCGCCGAGACCCTGGCCGAAGAGCAGTTGTAGTCGGCCGGCGGGGCCAGTTCTCCAGCGCCCTCGAAGGGAATCCAGAGTACGGAACTCAGAAGCGGGTCGGTCCGGGAGCTTCACCCGGACCGACCCGCTTCTGAGATTACGTCTCCGCTCAGCTCAGCTCCGCTCAGCTCTGCGCCGCCCGGGCCTCGCGCCGGTTGTCCCGGAAGGTGTTGACCCGGCGAGCGGTCGCGAACAGCGGGATCACCGCGCCCAGCACCACCTGCAGGGCGCAGCCGGTCTGCAGCACCAGTTCGCCCCCCGGCGCGTCGAAGGCCCAGGCGGCCAGCAGGCCCATGCTGAGCACGATCCAGCTGAGCATCGCGATCGCGAGCCGACCCTGCGGTTTCGGATACTCGACCCGGCTCACCATCAGCCAGGCCACCCCGAAGATCGCCAGCAGCGTCGGGAGGAACGGCAGTCCCAGCAGCACGATGGAGACCNCGGTACAGTCGGTCCGGGAGCTTCACCCGGACCGACCCGCTTCTGAGATTACGTCTCCGCTCAGCTCAGCTCCGCTCAGCTCTGCGCCGCCCGGGCCTCGCGCCGGTTGTCCCGGAAGGTGTTGACCCGGCGAGCGGTCGCGAACAGCGGGATCACCGCGCCCAGCACCACCTGCAGGGCGCAGCCGGTCTGCAGCACCAGTTCGCCCCCCGGCGCGTCGAAGGCCCAGGCGGCCAGCAGGCCCATGCTGAGCACGATCCAGCTGAGCATCGCGATCGCGAGCCGACCCTGCGGTTTCGGATACTCGACCCGGCTCACCATCAGCCAGGCCACCCCGAAGATCGCCAGCAGCGTCGGGAGGAACGGCAGTCCCAGCAGCACGATGGAGACCACGGTCAACGCCCCGAACGGACTCGGCATGCCCTGGAAGATGCCGTCCCGCAGGGTGACACAGGAGAACCGCGCGAGTCTGAGGACCACCGCGAGGAGCACCACCACCGCCGCCACCACCGAGACCCGCTCGTGGGCGTCGCTGGCGACCATGCCCCAGACGGCGACGAAGTACGCGGGCGCCAGCCCGAAGCTGATCAGATCGGAGAGGTTGTCCAGCTCCGCACCCATGGCCGAGCTGCGCAGCTTGCGTGCGACGAGTCCGTCGAAGAGGTCGAAGACCGAGGCCAGCAGCATGAGGATGACGGCCGAGGCCGCGCTGTGCCGCGCCATACCGCCGTCCTCGTTGCCCGTGAGGTGCGGGATGAGGACCCCGGTGGTGGTGAAGTAGACCGCGAGGAAGCCGCAGGTGGCGTTCCCCAGGGTCAGGGTGTCCGCTATCGAGAGCCGCGTGGACAGCGGCATCTCGTCTTCCTCGTCGTCGTCCGCCTTAGTCACCCAGGACGCCGAGGTGTCGGGATCAATCACGGTCAAGGCGTGTCACCCCCGCGGTAGTTGTCTCACCGACCTCAACGGCCGGCTCCACCCCCTGCGGGAGGTAGAGGTCCACTCGGGAGCCGAACCGGATGAGGCCGAGACGCTCGCCCTGTTCGAGCTTCGCCTCCCGGTCGACGTACGGAATGATCCGCCGGGCGACCGTACCGGCGATCTGCACCATCTCGAGGTCGCCCAGCTCGGTGTCGAAGTGCCAGATGACCCGCTCGTTGTGCTCGCTCTCCTTGTTGAACGCCGGGACGAAGCCACCGGGCACGTGCTCGACTGAGGTGACCGTGCCGGCCAGGGGGGCCCGGTTCACGTGGACGTTCAGCGGGCTCATGAAGATCGCGACCCGGGTGCGCCCGTCCGCCCACGGCATGATGCTCTGCACGACACCGTCGGCCGGCGAGAGCACCCTGCCGGTCGGGATCTCCCGCTCCGGGTCCCGGAAGAACCACAGCATCCCCGCCGCGAGCGCGGTGGAGGGTACGGCCACCGCCGCCGCCCACTTCGACCGGCGGGACCGGGCGAGGCTGACGGCGGCGGTCGCGAGGGTTGGTACGAGCCACGGCGACGCTCCACGCGCGAGACGCACTCGACCGCTCGATACAGAGGATGGGCTGTGGGGCATGGAAGACCTTCGTAGCGGATGGCGCCGCGGGCGAGTGTGCCGCGACGAGCGGGCCACCGGGGGAGAGTGGCTTTCCGGGATGCTATCGGTTACGGGTGGCAACTGGGCAAGCCAGAAGGCCAGTCCGTCTCCGTGGGGACTCCCCGGAAGGAGCTCTCATCCTGACAAGCCCCCCAAATCGGGCAGTCAGCCCCCGAAGTGGTACTCCTCCAGCAATCTGCGTCCGATGATCATCTTCTGGATTTCGGCGGTTCCCTCCCCGATGAGGAGCATCGGTGCCTCCCGGTAGAGCCGCTCGATCTCGTACTCCTTGGAGAAACCGTAACCCCCGTGGATGCGAAAGGCGTCCTCCACGACCTCCTTGCAGTACTCGGACGCGAGATACTTGGCCATCCCCGCCTCCAGGTCGTTGCGCCGCCCCGAGTCCTTCGTACGAGCCGCGCCCACCATCAGGGCGTGCGCCGCCTCCACCTTGGTCGCCATGTCAGCCAGCTTGAATTGGATGGCCTGGTGCCCGGAGATGGCTTGGCCGAAGGTGTGCCGCTGCTGCGCGTACTCGATGCCCAGCTCGAAGGCGCGCTGGGCGACGCCGCAGCCACGGGCGGCGACATTGACCCGGCCCACCTCGACGCCGTCCATCATCTGGTAGAAGCCCCGGCCCGTGGTGCCGCCGAGCACTCGGTCCTGCGGAATACGCAGACCATCCATGATCAACTCGGTGGTGTCCACGCCCTTGTAGCCCATTTTCTCGATCTTGCCGGGGATCGTCAGCCCCGGCGCGACCTGGCCGAACCCCGGCTGTTTCTCCACCAGGAAGGTCGTCATGGACTTGTGCGGCGCGGTGCCCTCCGGGTGTCCCTCGTCGGTCCGGCACAGCACGGCCACCAGGGACGAGGAGCCGCCGTTGGTCAGCCACATCTTCTGCCCGGTCAGGACGTACTCCTCGCCCTCGCGGACGCCCTTGCTGGTGATCGCCGAGACGTCGGAGCCCAGCGCGGGCTCGGACATCGAGAAGGCGCCGCGGATCTCGCCCGCCGCCATCCGGGGCAGGTAGTGGTCCCGCTGCTCCCGCGTTCCGTGCCGCTGGAGCATGTACGCGACGATGAAATGCGTGTTGATGATGCCGGACACGCTCATCCAACCACGGGCGATCTCCTCCACGCAGAGTGCGTAGGTGAGCAGGGACTCGCCCAGGCCGCCGTGCTCCTCGGGAATCATCAGCCCGAACAGGCCGAGTTCCTTGAGTCCTTCGACGATCTCGGTCGGGTACTCGTCCCGGTGCTCCAGCTCGGTGGCGACCGGGATGATCTCCTTGTCGACAAAGCTGCGTACGGTGGACAGGATCTCCCGCTGCGTCTCGGTGAGTCCGTCCGTCTGCGCCAGCCGTCCCATCAGCGTGCTCCCTCCGACCGCCGCTCCACGGGCTCGGGTCGGCCCGGTTGTTCGCCGCCGCGTGCGGTGACGTAGGCGGCGGCGGGCACCATCACCTTGCGTCGGAAGACGCAGACGAGCGTGCCGTCCTGGTTGTGGCCACGGGTCTCGACGTGCACGACGCCGCGGTCGCTCTTCGAGCGCGACGGTGTCTTGTCCAGCACTGTGGTCTCGCCGTACACGGTGTCGCCGTGGAAGGTCGGTGCCACGTGCTTGAGCGACTCGACCTCCAGGTTGGCGATGGCCTTTCCGGACACGTCCGGCACGGACATGCCCAGCAGCAGCGAGTAGACGTAGTTGCCGACGACGACGTTCCGTCCGAAGTCGGTGGTCTCCTCGGCGTAGTGGGAGTCCAGGTGCAGCGGGTGGTGGTTCATGGTGAGAAGACAGAACAGGTGGTCGTCGTACTCCGTGACGGTCTTGCCGGGCCAGTGCTTGTACACGTCCCCGACGGTGAACTCCTCGTAGGTGCGGCCGAACTGCATGGGTCACGCCTCCGGAGGGGTGAAGGTGGACGTACGGGTCATGCCGGCGGCCCGGCCCTTGCCGGCGATCACCAGCGCCATCTTCCGGCTCGCCTCGTCGATCATCTCGTCGCCGATCATCGCCGAGCCCTTCCTGCCGCCCTCCTCGGACGTGAAGTGCTCGTACGCGTCCAGGATCAACTCGGCGTGGTCGTAGTCCTCCTGGGAGGGTGAGAAGATCTCGTTCGACGCCTCGACCTGCCCCGGGTGCAGCACCCACTTGCCGTCGAAGCCCAGGGCGGCGGCCCGCTGGGCCACCTCGCGGTAGCCGTCCAGGTTACGGATCTGCAGGTACGGCCCGTCGATGGCCTGGAGGTCGTTGGCGCGTGCGGCCATCAGGATGCGCATCAGGATGTAGTGGTACGCGTCTGCCGGGTAACCTGGCGGCTGTTCGCCGACCACCAGCGACTTCATGTTGATGGACGCCATGAAGTCGGCCGGCCCGAAGATGATGGTCTCCAACCGGGGCGAGGCCGCCGCGATGTCGTCCACGTTGACCAGGCCCCTGGCGTTCTCGATCTGCGCCTCGATGCCGATCCGGCCGACCTCCAGCCCGACCGTCCGCTCGATCTGGCCCAGCAGCATGTCCAGCGCCCGCACCTGCGCGGCGTCCTGCACCTTGGGCAGCATCAGGCAGTCCAGATTGGCGCCCGCGCCCTCGACGACGGTGATCACGTCGCGGTACGTCCAGTGTGTCGTCCAGTCGTTGACCCGTACCACCCGGGTCTTGCCCCGCCAGTCGCCCTCGTTCAGCGCCTTGACGATGCTGTGCCGGGCGTCCTCCTTGGCGAGCGGGGCGCAGGCGTCCTCCAGGTCCAGGAAGACCTGGTCCGCCGGCAGCCCCTGGGCCTTCTCCAGGAACCGCGGATTGCTGCCCGGCACCGCCATACAGGAGCGGCGCGGACGGAGCCGGCCAGCCGGCTCAGCGGATGCGGCGGTCATGCGGGGACCTCCAGGGGGTCGAGTTCGTTCGCGGTGCGGATCTCGTCGACGATACGGCCGATGATCTCCGTGATCCCGAAGTCCTTCGGGGTGAAGACGGCCGCCACGCCGGCTTTCCGAAGAGCCTCGGCGTCGGTGGTGGGGATGATGCCGCCGACGATGACCGGGATGTCCGAGGCGCCGGCCCGCCGTAGTCGCTCCAGTACGTCGGGGACCAGTTCGGCGTGCGAGCCGGAGAGGATGGACAGTCCGACGCAGTGCACGTCCTCGGCCACGGCGGCTGTGACGATCTGCTCGGGAGTCAGCCGGATGCCCTGGTAGACCACCTCGAAGCCGGCGTCCCGGGCGCGTACGGCGATCTGCTCGGCGCCGTTGCTGTGCCCGTCCAGGCCCGGTTTCCCCACCAGCAGCCGCAGCCGGCCGCCGCCCAGGTCGGCCGTCGTACGCTCCACCCGGCGGCGTACCAGCCGCAGCGTCGAGCCCTCCTCGGCGGACACGGCGACCGGGGCGCCGCTCACTCCGGTTGGTGCCCGGAACTCGCCGAACACCTCACGCAGCGCGCCGGCCCACTCGCCCGTGGTGACCCCGGCGCGGGCACACTCGAGGGTTGCCTCCATCAGGTTGGCGTCCCCGGCCGCGGCCTCCTTGAGCAGCCGCAGCGCCTCGGCCGAGGGCGGATAGACGTACGGCTGGTCGCGGGTCGTCCGCCAGTCGCGTACGGCGGACACCACACCCGCCTCTCCCTCCGCGTCCACCGTCATGATCGCGGTGTCCAGGTCGGCGGTGAGGGGACTGGGCTCGGTGGCCTCGTAGCAGTTGACCCCGACGATGCTCGCCTCGCCGGACTCGACCCGCGCGCGGTGCTCGGCGTGCGAGGAGACCAGCTGGGACTTGAGGTAGCCGGACTCCACGGCGGCCATCACCCCACCCAGCTCCTGGACGTGGTCGATCTCCGCGAGCGCGTCCCGGGTCAGCGCGTCGACCTTCTCCTCGACGACGTACGAGCCGGCGAACAGGTCCTCGTACTCCAGCAGGTCGCTCTCGTGCGCCAGCACCTGCTGGATGCGCAGTGACCACTGCTGGTCCCAGGGCCGGGGCAGGCCCAGCGCCTCGTTCCAGGCGGGCAGTTGTACGGCCCGGGCGCGGGCGTCCTTCGACAGCGTGACCGCGAGCATCTCCAGCACGATGCGCTGCACGTTGTTCTCCGGCTGCGCCTCGGTCAGGCCCAGCGAGTTGACCTGCACGCCGTACCGGAAGCGACGCTGCTTGGGGTTCTCGACGCCGTACCGCTCCCTGGCGATCTGGTCCCAGATACGGCCGAAAGCCCGCATCTTGCACATCTCCTCGACGAAGCGCACGCCGGCGTTGACGAAGAAGGACATCCGGCCGACCACGTCACCCTTGCGCTCCTGAGGCACCTGGCCGGAGTCGAACACCGAGTCAAGCACGGCGATCGCGGTGCTCATGGCGTACGCGATCTCCTGCACCGGGGTGGCTCCGGCCTCCTGGAGGTGGTAGCTGCAGATGTTGATCGGGTTCCACTTGGGGATGTGGTTGACCGTGTAGGCGATCATGTCGGTGGTCAGCCGCAGGCTGGGCCCGGGCGGGAAGACATGGGTGCCGCGGGAGAGGTACTCCTTGACGATGTCGTTCTGCGTGGTCCCCTGGAGCTCGGAGATGTCCGCGCCCTGTTCCTCGGCGACCACCTGGTAGAGCGCCAGCAGCCACATGGCGGTGGCGTTGATGGTCATCGAGGTGTTCATCCGTTCCAGCGGGATGTCCTGGAACAGCCGCCGCATGTCGCCCAGATGGGAGACCGGCACCCCCACCCTCCCGACCTCGCCGCGGGCCAGGACGTGGTCCGGGTCGTAGCCGGTCTGGGTCGGCAGGTCGAAGGCGACGGACAGCCCCGTCTGCCCCTTGGCCAGGTTGCGCCGGTACAGCGCGTTGGACGCCTCCGCCGTGGAGTGCCCGGCGTACGTCCGCATCAACCACGGGCGGTCCTTGTGCCGCTCGGTCATCAGGCGGCCCTGCGCTCTGCGGTGGCCGGGGCGCGGGTCTCGGACCGCGCCTGTGGACCGGCGTCCGCGCGGAACAGGTTGATGGCGTCCAGGTGCTGGGCGCGCAACTCGTGGTCCCGCACCCCCAGCCCCTCCTCGGGGGCGAGCGCCAGCACCCCGACCTTGCCCTGGTGGCGGTTGTGGTGCACGTCGTGGGCCGCCTGCCCGGTCTGCTCGAGCGGGTAGGTTTTGGACACCGTGGGGTGGATCTTGCCCTTGGCGATCAGCCGGTTGGCCTCCCACGCCTCGCGGTAGTTGGCGAAGTGCGAGCCGACGATGCGCTTCAGCGACATCCAGAGGTAGCGGTTGTCGTACTGGTGCTGGTACCCGGAGGTGGAGGCGCAGGTGACGATGGTGCCGCCCTTGCGGGTGACGTAGACGGAGGCGCCGAAGGTCTCCCGGCCGGGGTGTTCGAAGACGATGTCGACATCCTCGCCGCCGGTGAGTTCCCGGATGCGCTTGCCGAACCGCTTCCACTCGCGCGGGTTCTGGGTCTGCTCGTCCGACCAGAACTCGTATCCCTCGGCGTTCCGGTCGATGATCGCCTCGGCGCCCATCCGCCGGCAGATCTCGGCCTTCTGGTCACTGGAGACCACGCAGATCGGGGTGGCGCCGCCGGCCAGCGCGAACTGCGTGGCGTATGAGCCGAGTCCGCCGCTCGCACCCCAGATCAGCACGTTGTCGCCCTGCTTCATGCCGGCGCCGTTGCGGGAGACCAACTGCCGGTAGGCGGTGGAGTTGACCAGTCCGGGGGAGGCGGCTTCCTCCCAGCTGAGGTGGTCCGGCTTGGGCATCAGCTGGTTGGACTTGACCAGCGCGATGTCGGCAAGGCCGCCGAAGTTCGTCTCGAAGCCCCAGATGCGCTGCTCCGGGTCGAGCATCGTGTCGTTGTGCCCGTCGGAACTCTCCAACTCCACCGACAGGCAGTGCGCGACCACTTCGTCGCCGGGACGCCAGCTGTTCACCCCCGCCCCGGTCCGCAGCACCACGCCCGCCAGGTCGGAGCCGATGACGTGGTACGGCAGGTCGTGCCGGCGGGTCAGCGGGGAGAGCTTCCCGTAGCGCTCCAGGAAGCCGAAGGTGGGCATCGGCTCGAAGATCGAGGTCCACACGGAGTTGTAGTTGACCGAGGAGGCCATAACGGCCACCAGGGCCTCGCCGGGCCCGAGTTCGGGAACCGGCACCTCGTCCAGATGGAGGGACTCGCGCGGGTCCTTCTCCTTGCTGCTCAGGCCGTCGAACATCTCGGCCTCGTCCTTCCGCACGGTGACCGCACGGTAGGACTCGGGGAGGTCCAGCTTGGCGAAGTCTGCTGCTGAGGTGTCGGACGCGAGGATCGCGTCGAGTATGTCGTTCACGGTGTGCCTCCGGCGAAGCGCATTGACTGGAGAACGCTTGAGGGACGTCGGTGTGAGGCAGTGCCGTCGGTTCGGCTTCGTCCTGTCCGACTCCGGTGGCGCCTGGTGGGCGCGCACGGGCCGGTGACGCGGGTGTCCGGACGCGCACGGGTGCTGCCGTGTGGGACAGCGCCCGGACACCGACCACCGTATGACACCCAGTGCCAGGACACAAGACACTCGGTGCCAGAAACTGCTCTCGGATGTCATGGAGGGCGCACGGATGAGCGCGCGACGGTCGCCGTGGGCGCCGTCCGGGCTCGGGTGAACCGGGACGGTTCCCTGGTCGCGGCCGCCGCGCGCTCAGTGCCGTGTGCCGCGAGATGCGCGTGCCGCGGAGGTGCGCGTGCGGGTGGGCGGGAAGCCGGTCAGTCCTTGCGCAGGACCTCTTCGATGGAGGTCATGATCTGCTCCAGCGGAGCGTCCGTACGAGCCACGGTGACCAGTACCTCGCCCTCCCGGGTGGTACGGGCCCCGCCCGGGCGCGCTCCCGAGCCCGCCCGGCTGGCGCCGAAGCCGGTGCCGAAGGTGCGCCGGACGATCGCGAAGGCGTGGTCGAGCTGTCCCTCCACGTCGCCGGTGGCGCCACTGCGCAGCCAGCGCCGCAGCACGTGGTTGTGCGCGGTGACCACCGCCGAGGCGGCCACCTCGGCCAGCAGCGGTTCGTCGAAGTCGCTCACCCCGTCGCCGTACGCCGCCTCGTCGAAGTGCGCCAACAGGTAGCGGGTGAAGAGCCGTTCGTACCGCGCCACCGAGGCGATCTCCCGCTCGCGCAGCGCCGGCACCTCACGGGTGAGCTTGTAGCGCTCGACGCTGCCCTTGGGGGAGTAGGCGTACATCTTCATGACTTCCTTGATGCCACGGCACACCGTGTCCAGCGGGTGCTCGTGCGCGGGCGCCGCCTCCAGCACCGCCTGGGCCCGCACCAGGGTGTCGTCGTGGTCCGGGAAGATCGCCTCTTCCTTCGAGCGGAAGTGCCGGAAGAACGTACGCCGGGCCACGCCCGCCTGCGCGGCGATCTCGTCGACGGTCGTCTCCTCGTATCCCTTCGTCGCGAACAGCTCCATGGCCGCGGCTGCGAGCTGCCGGCGCAACCTGAGGCGCTGCGGGGTGGCGGCGGGGGTGTGGGAAGACTTCGCGGGCTCCGGCATGTGGGGCACGTTACACCGTGTGACCTGCGTCGGGGGCGGGTTGGCCGCCGGGGGCTCGAGCAACCCGCCCCAGTCGCCGTTCGACCACGTGCCGGGCCCACGCCCGGGGCCGGTCACCGTCGCGCGTACTCGCGGAATCCCCGGCCCGTCTTGCGACCCAGGCAGCCGGCGGCGACGAGATGTTCCAGCAGTGGCGCGGGCGCCAGCCCCGGATCGCGGAACTCGCTGTGCAGCACCCGCTCGATGGCCAGCGAGACGTCCAGGCCGACCACGTCCAACAGCTCGAACGGGCCCATCGGGTAGCCGCCGCCGAGGCGCATCGCGGCGTCGATGTCGTCCAGCGAGGCGTAGTGCTCCTGCGCCATCTTGATCGCGTTGTTGAGGTACGGGAAGAGCAGCGCGTTCACGATGAAGCCGGCCCGGTCCCCGCAGTCCACCGGGTGCTTGCCCAACCGCCGGGTGACCTGCCGTACGGTGGCGTGCGCCGCGTCGCCGGTGAGCACCGTACGGACCACCTCGACCAGCTTCATCGCCGGCGCCGGGTTGAAGAAGTGCATTCCGACCACGTCCCGGGGGCGGGCGGTGGCGCGGGCGCAGGCGACCACCGGCAGCGAGGAGGTGGTCGTCGCAAGCACGGCGTCCGGCTTGCAGATCTCGTCCAGCTCCGCGAACAACCGCTGCTTGGCCGGCAGTTCCTCGGTGATCGCCTCCACCACCAGATCGGCGCGGGAGAGCGCGTCGAGCGTGTCGGCGGTCCGTACGCGCTCCAGAGCCGCGTCCCGGTCAGCCTCGTCCAGCCGCCCCTTGGCCACCGCCCGGTCCAGCGAGGCGGCGACCCGGGTTCGCGCGGTCTCGGCCTTGGCGGCGCTGCGGGCGGTCAGCACCACCGGGAAGCCGGCGGTGGCGAAGACCTCCGCGATGCCCGAGGCCATCGTGCCGGAACCGGCGACTCCGACCTCCCGAACCGTACGCGCTGCCGTGTCCGTGCCGGCCGGGTCCGGGGTGTCCGCGTCCCGGACGATCTCCCCGCTGCCAGGCGCGGCGTAGGTGTAGAAGCCGCGGCCGGCCTTGCGGCCGTTCAGCCCGGCGTCGCTGAGCTGGCGCAGCACCGGAGCCGGAGCGTGCAGCCGGTCGTGCGAGGCCGCGTGCATCGCGTCCAGCACGGTGCGCGCGGTGTCGATACCGATCAGGTCCAGCAGCGCCAGCGGCCCCATGGGCAGGCCGCAGCCCAGCCGCATCGCGGCGTCGATGTCCTCGCGGGTGGCGTACCGAGACTCGTACATCGCGGCGGCCTGGTTGAGGTAGCCGAACAGCAGCCCGTCCGCGAGGAATCCGGGACGGTCGCCGACCGGGATCGGGTCTTTGCCGAGGTCCCGGGCGAGTTGGGTGACCGATGCCACCGCCTGCGGGGCGGTGAGCACCGAGGACGCCACCTCGACGAGCCGCATCGCGGGCGCGGGATGGAAGAAGTGCAGGCCCACCACCCGTTCGGGCCGGTCCGAGTCGGCGGCGAGCCGGGTCACGGAGAGCGCGTTCGTGCCGGTGGCGAGAATCGTGTCCGCCTTCACGACGGTGTCCAGCGTGGCGAACACCTGGCACTTGATGTCGTAGTCCTCCGGCACGACCTCGATCACCAACTCCGCCTCGGCCGCGGCGTGCAGATCGGTGAAGGTACGGAACCGGGCCAGCGCGTCCTGCCGTTCGACCTCGGTGAGGCGCTCTCGGCGCACGGCGCGCTCGGTGGAGGAGCGCAGGGCGGACACGGCCTGCCGGGCGGCGGCGGGGTCCGTGTCGATGCCGATGACCTCGCGGCCACCGCGGACGAGTAGTTCGGAGATGCCGGTGCCCATGGTGCCCAGGCCGACGACGGCGACGGTACTGAGAGGGGGACGGTCCATCACGGGACTCCAGAGGTTGTGACACATGCCCCGAGCGGGGCGTGACTGATGCGGGTGTGTGCCGTACGTACTGTCGTGCGCCGGGGCGCTCGACAGTCGAAGCCGAAGCTCCGCGGAACCGACGCCGGCCCTGTCCCGGGGCCGCGTCGGGTACGGGGATCACCGAACCGACTCGCACTCACGGCGGCTGCGTCACGAGGCCGCCTGAGCGGGGGTGCCGCTCTGATGAGCAGGCTAACTGGCGGGTAACAAGAACGCCAGGGGGTAGCGACTGTGACCTGAGACGCACAGCGGCGTTTTCCAGCCAGGGCGTCCGAACGCGAACTCTGGACGTTCCACGGATCTGCGGTATCTATACGGATAGAAGGGGGCCAAATGCCAACCAATCGCCGGTACCGACCGTCCGAACACCAGAGAAGCGCCCAACTCGCGGCGTTGCTGAGCCGTGTACGCAGCGAGGCCGAGGCAGCCGACGCCGAGGCAGTGCGGGTCGCGGCGACCGATCCCGGCGCGACGGCACGCTGTGCCGAACTGAGCACGCTCGCCCAGGACGGCAGCCAGGAGTCCCGGGACACCCTGGCCGAGGTGCTGATCGAACCCGGACAGCCACTGTGGGCACGGGAGATCGCCGCCTTCACACTCGGCTGTGCCGGGGACCGGCGGGCCTTCGAAACCCTCATCTTCCTGCTCAACTACCGTGACCCGGTGCGTGGCGGCACCGCCGCGCACGCCCTCGTACGGCTCGGCGACCCGCGGACGGCACGGGCCGCCGCCGCGCTCGCCACCAACGAGCTGCGCACCGCCTACGCGCTGCACCCGGTAAGGCTGCTGGTCGCCCTGCGGGCCCCCGAGTCCGTGCCGACCCTGACCGCGCTGCTGGCCAGGCTGCTCCAACGCCCCGGCGGGCACACCGCGTTGGCACTGGCCTGCGTCGAGGGGCTCGGTCGGATCGGGGACCCGCGGGCTCGCGTCGTGCTGCGGGAGGCAGCCGCCCACCACCGGCTGCGTCCGGCGGCACAGGCGGCGTTGGCGAAAACCGGTGGCTGAGTTGCTCCGGAGAGGGCGGGAGCAGCGTGTGTAGCCGTCCTGCGCACCGTCCCGGGCGGAGGGCGGACCTAGGGCCGTCGGCCGAGCCGGTGCCACGGCTGGGGTGGCACAGCCACGTACTCGCAGCTCGGTGACTCGGTCGACATCCGCCTCGGTCCTGTCACGTGTGTGCGTGTGCCTCGTGCCCCCAGTAGTCGGGCATGGTTCCCGTGTGGAGAGCCGATGTCATCAGACTTACCGTTTCATCATGGCTGTCGAACTGAACCACACCATCGTCTCCAGCAGTGACAAACAGGCCTCCGCCGCCTTCCTCGCCGAACTGCTCGGCCTGCGGGTCGGCGAGCGGTACGGGCCGTTCCTGCCGCTGCTCGTCAGCAATGGCGTGACCCTCGACTACGCGGACCAGAAGGACGGCGCCATCACCCCGCAGCACTACGCCTTCCTGGTCTCCGAGACCGACTTCGACGCGATATTCGGACGCATCAAGCAGGCCGGGCTGACGTACTACGCGGACCCGGGACACGGCCGACCAGGTGAGATCAACAACCGGGACGGCGGCCGGGGCACCTACTTCGACGACCCGGACGGGCACTCCATGGAGATCCTCACCCGCCCCTACGGCAGCGGCGGCTGAGCGGCGGGAAGACGCGCGCAATCCCGCACACGCGGACGTGGATACCAGACAGCAGGCGTCCGGTATCCACGTCAGCATGAGCGCATGACGATCAGCTGGAAAGACGTCGAGGCCGCACAACCGGCGCACGCCGCCATCGTGCGTGAGCGCTTCGACGCACACAAGCACCATGTGCTGGGGACCCTCCGTGCAGACGGTTCCCCGCGCCTGACCGTGCTGGAGGCGGACTTCAGTCGCGGCGAACTGTGGCTGGGTATGATGCCCAACTCGCGCAAGGCACTGGATCTGCGCCGGGACCCGCGCTTCACCCTGCACGCCAACCCCGGTGACGGCTCGGAGATGGAAGGGGGCGGCGGTGACGTCCGGATCTCCGGCCGGGCGATCGAGGTCACCGACGAGGCCGAGTTGGCGCGTTTCGCGGCGGCGGCACCGGAGGGCGCGGTGCCGGACGTGTTCCACCTCTTCCGGGCGGACGTGACCGAGGTGGTACGGGTGTACCTCTCGATCCCGGACATCTGCACGGACGTGTGGCGCCCCGGCGGCCGGCTGCGTACGCTCCGTCGCGGCAACGGCGACGAGCCGCCGAGGGAGGATCCGCCGAGGGAGGGCTGAGGACGAACCACCCCGCGCAGGGGTGGTGTTGACGGGACGGGACACGGGGTAATGGGCAGGGTGGTGAGTGGCCGGGAGACCGACGAGAGCGGGCGCGTCCGCGGGGCGCGTGGCGGCCACCGGCGGTGGTGGACCGTTCCTCTGGTGATCCTGGCCGGTGTGGCGGGTCTGGCCGTGGTGGGGCTGGTCCTGTTCGTCGGGCTGCTCGGCTACCACTCCGAGGCGAGTGACGACGTGCGCGACTCGCGTTCGGACGTTTCCTGTTCCAAGGCTTTGTCCTTCGCACACGGCACGCTTCCTGAGGACGCGAGTGAAGCGGACTGCACACGCGCCGACGGGATCGACGTCTTCGTCAGCGGGCGGTTCCGTATGCCTCGCGCGGACGTACGGGGGTGGTTGGACACCCACTATCCCCAGGCCGAGCGGCGAACCTCCTGCGAGGAGGACCTCTGCCTGGAGCGCTCGTACGCCTCCTCGGAGACCGAGGGAGCGTACGAGGTGCGGCTGACTGTCGGCTACGTGGGCGCGGACTCCGCACACGTGACGCTGGAGGCGTTCACCACCTGAGCAGCCGGGCGCCGTACCCGTACGACCACGCGGGGCGACTCGTATTGAACCGAACGGTTCATAATGTGTAGGCTGCGCGTCATGGCTCGACCGAGGACGTTTGACGAGGCGGGAGCCCTGGACGCGGCCATGCGCGTGTTCTGGGCGAACGGCTACGAGGCCACCAGCACCCACGACCTGTGCGTCGCCACCGGCCTGGGGCGTAGCAGCATCTACAACACCTTCCAGAGCAAGCACGAGCTGTATCGGCGGGCGTTGGCGCACTACATCGACACCATGACCACTCGGCAGCTCACCCTGCTGGACGACGCGGAGCGGTCGCCGCTGGAGCGCCTGCGGGCACTGTTCGCCGACGTCGTCCAGCAGGAGGTCGAGGTGCGGCGGGGTGGTCGGAGCCTTGGTTGTCTGGTGGTGAACGCCACCGTGGAGCAGAGCGGCCGGGATCCGGAGGCGGCCGGGATGCTGGAGCGGGACCTGGCGCGCCGGCTGGCCGCGCTGCGCACCGTGTTGGCGGCCGGTCAGCGCTCCGGGGAGGTGACCTCGCAGCAGGACCCCGAGGCCCTTGCTCGCTTCGTCACCGCGGTGATCGGCGGTATTCGAGTCTCCGGGCAGGGCGGTGCCGAGCCGGCGTCGCTGGAGTCGATCGCGCAGACGGCGTTGGCCGCGTTGGTCGCCTGACCACTCCGCGGCGGATCGACTGACCGGTCCTGTTGGGGCCTGTCGGTCGGTCGCTTCCGCATGGACTCGTTTCGTACCGATCGATACAAAAAAACGGCGGAGCCTGCCCTCGTCCATCCGCACGTACCAACCAACGCGTCAGGAGTTTCGTATGCCCCGCGCCGTGCACATTCTCGCCTTGGGCGTCTTCGCCATGGTGACCAGTGAGTTCGTCGTCGCCGGACTGATGCCGCAGATGGCCGACGGTCTGAACGCGACCATCCCGCAGATCGGCTACCTCATCACGGCCTTCGGCATCGCCATGGCCGTCGGTGGCCCGTTCCTCGCCTCCGTGCTGACGAAACTGCCCCCGAGAACCGCCCTGTCAGCGCTCTTCGCCGTCTTCACCGTCGGCAACGTGCTGGCGGCGACGGCCACCACGTACGCGGTCATGCTGGTCGCGCGGATCGTCACCGGCACCGTCTCCGCGGCCTTCTTCGGTGTCGCGCTCTCCCTGAGCGTCCAACTGGTCCGCGAGGAGGTCCGCGCCCGCGCCATCGCTGCGACGATGAACGGCCTGATGCTGGGCACCCTGTTGGGCCTTCCGCTGTCCACGCTGATCGGCGGGCACTTCGGCTGGCGCGCGGCGTTCTGGGCGATCACCGCCCTGGCGCTGTTGGCCGCACTGGGAACGTTCGTCGGAGTGCCCAACCTGGCACCCACGCAGGACGGCGGCGGCGTACGGGGCGAGCTCGCGGTCTTCCGCGGTCGCCGACTCTGGCTGGCACTGTCCACGAGCGCGCTGATCATCGGCGCGACCTTCGCCGCCTTCAGCTACTTCAACCCGATCCTTACCGAGGTCACCGGGTTCGCGAGCGGTACGGTCCCGCTGCTGCTCATCGCCTACGGCGCCGCCACGGTGGTCGGAAACAACATCGTGGGCAGGCTCGCCGACCGGTACGCGCTCCGGGTTCAGCTGGTCGGACTCGCGCTGAACACCGTGTTCCTCGCGGGCTTCGCGCTGCTGGTGGAGTTCAAGGTCGCGGCCGTGGCGTGCCTCCTGGGCATCGGACTGGTCGGCATCAGCATGAACCCGGCCATGGTCACCAGGGTGCAACGGGCGGGCAACGCAGGGCCGTTGGTCAACACCGTCCACGCGTCCTTCATCACCCTCGGCGTGGTTCTCGGCTCCTGGGCGGGTGGCCTGGCCATCAACCACACGGGACTGCGCGCACCGTTGTGGTTGGGCGCCGGTCTGGCCGTGCTCGGCGTGGGCAGCCTTGTACCGGAGCTGCTGCGGGCCCGCCGCGCCACCCCGCGACCGGGTGATCCGCACCTCGCGGAAGCCTCCGATCCCGGTGCTGCTTTCGACGCCGCCGCGGAGGTGCCCACCGGCCACGAGCGGGAGTGCGCGAGGCCCGGTGCCGAGGTGTGAACCGACGGACGCGCCTGCCCCGCCGAATCGGGACGGGCGTGCCCGTACGCGTACGTGCCCGCGTGCGTCCCTGCCCGTGTGCGCACGCCCGGCTACGTGGGGGCGCCGTCTCGGCGCATGGAGCGGGGCGCGCCGTGCGGCGTGGAGCGTCGGTCCTCGATGGCCGGCCAACGGTCGCCGTAGACGACCTGCGTGACACCCGGTTCACGGAGGAAGTCGTGCGGGAATCCGAGTGGCTGGGCGCTCACCTCGTCCAGGCGCTGCGTCGCCTCCTCGCCGAGAGTGACCCGCAGCGCGGCGAGGTTGTCGGCCAACTGGGACTCCTTGGTGGCTCCGAGGATCGGGATGACGTTCCCGGGCTGGGCGCGGAGCCATGCCAGGGCCACCTGGGCGGGGCTCCACCCGCCCTGCTCGGCGATGTCCAGCACCTCCGTGACGACGGCTTCCTGCCTCGGTTCCCGTGGGGCTGCCCCGTTCGGCCCGGTGAGCCGGCCGCCCTCGCCGCGACGGTACTTGCCGGTGAGCACGCCGCCGCCCAACGGCCCCCAGACGAGCACCGCCTGGTCGAACGCGCGAGCTTGCGGCAGCAGTTCGCGTTCGGCGGTACGGTCCAGGAGGTTGTAGCGCAGTTGCGAGCCGGCGAAGGTGGTCCAATGCCGCAGCTCGGCCAAGGTGTTGGCCTGCGCGATCTCCCAGGCCGGCCAGTCGGACACTCCGAGGTAGAGGACCTTGCCCGAGCGTACGACGTCGTCCAGTCCCCGCATGACCTCCTCGACCGGCGTGAGACTGTCGCGGGCGTGCACCCAGAGGATGTCGACATGGTCGGTCCGTAGCCGTCGCAGACTGGCCTCCACCGACTGCCGCAGGCTCTTGCGGTGGTTGCCGGCGGAGTTCACGTCACCCTCGCGGGTCGCTCCGGTGTACTTGGTGGCCAGCACGAACTCGTCACGGCGGCCGTTAAGCAGTTCGCCGACGATACGCTCGGACGCGCCGCCGGTGTAGATGTTGGCGGTGTCGAGGAAGTTCCCGCCCAGCTCCGTGTAGGCGTGCAGCAGTCGGCGGCAGGTGTCCAGGTCCGCGGTCGGACCCGACTCGACGCCGAAGGTCATGGTCCCGAGGCTCAACTCGGAAACCCGCAGGCCGGTTCTGCCGAAGAGCGTGTAACGCACGGTATCCCTCATGTCTTCTGTCGCGGACGTGCCCACCAGGCTGGGAACTTGAGCGCGCTCGACGGCGGGTCCGAGCTTCAGCGCGTCACAGCAGGGTCAGCTGGGTGGCTCGCGGGGTCTCGGTCTCGTCATCCTCGGCGTGTTCCGGCGGGAGTCGGTGGGCGCCCGGCGCGGCGGGACCGATGCCGTACTCGGCGGCGAGTTCGTGCACCTGACCGGTGATCCTGCGCTGGTACCAGGTCGGGGCGTAGGCGCCGTCAGCGTACAGCGCCTCGTAGTGCCGCACGAGGCTGGGGTGATGGGTGCCGAGCCAGCGCATGTACCACTCCCGCGCGCCGGGGCGCAGATGCAGGGTGAGGGGCGTGACGGAGGTGGCGCCGGCTGCCGCGACGGCGCGTACGGTCGACCGCAGCTGGCTCGGTGAGTCGCCGAGGAATGGGATGACCGGGGCCATCAGGACTCCGCAGGGGATGCCGTGTTCGGTGAGGGTGCGTACGACGTCCAGGCGGCGCTCCGGGGCCGGGGCGCCGGGCTCCACGGAGCGCCACAGCTCCTCGTCGGTGAACCCGACGGACACGGAGACTCCGACGTCGGTGACGGCGGCGGCGGAGCGCAGGAGGGTGAGGTCGCGCAGGATCAGGGTGCCCTTGGTGAGGATGGAGAACGGGTTGGCGTAGTCCCGTAGCGCGGTGAGGATGCCCGGCATCAATCCGTATCGCCCCTCCGCCCGCTGGTAGCAGTCGACATTGGTGCCCATCGCGATGTGCTCGCCCTGCCAGCGGCGGGCGCCCAGCTCGCGGCGCAGCAGCTCGGGGGCGTTGACCTTGACGACGATCTGCGAGTCGAAACCGGCTCCGGTGTCCAGGTCGAGATAGCTGTGCGTCTTGCGCGCGAAGCAGTACACACAGGCGTGCGAGCAGCCACGGTACGGATTGACGGTCCACTCGAACGGCATCCGAGAGGCTCCCGGGACCCGGTTGGTGATCGACCGGGCCCGCACTTCGTGGAAGGTGATGCCGCGGAACTCCGGGGTGTCGAACGTACGGGTCACGGCATCGGTACCGAAGAGCGCGGACGGGTCGTCGCCGTGCAGGTTCTCCCAACGCATGCGGGCCTCCTAGGTGGGTCGTTCTCGTCCCTCCGAAATAGAACAGGCGTTCCCATCATAACGCGAGCCGGTTTCCCGTGGGCGGCCCGGTGGCGGCGGAACGGCGCTCGAGTGGCGGCGCCGGGGTGGATTTGGGTCGCCGCGACGGGGGTGATTGGCTGGTCGCCCAGTCCACGAGAGAGCGCGGGTATCCCGGGCACAGGAGGAGTCATGGCGCAGGTCGAGTCGACCACCGAGCGGGAGATCGCGGCGAAGCCGGACGATGTCCTCAGCGCACTGGCCGACTACAGCGGCACCCGCCCGAAGTTGCTTCCGGAGCAGTTCAGCGAGTACGAGGTGCGGGAGGGCGGCGACGGCGAGGGCACGCTGGTGCACTGGAAGCTCCAGGCGACCAGCAAGCGCGTGCGGGACTGCCTGCTGGACGTGACCGAGCCGACCGACGACAGGGTCGTGGAGAAGGACCGCAACTCCTCGATGGTGACAACCTGGCGGGTGACCCAGGGCAGCGGTGGCGCGAACACCTCGCGGGTCGTGGTGACCTCCACCTGGAGCGGCGCGAGCGGCATCGGCGGCTTCTTCGAGCGCACCTTCGCGCCGAAGGGCCTGGCACGGATCTACGACGCGGTGCTCGCCAAACTCGCCGCCGAGACCGAGAAGTAGCCGGCGTCAACGAATCCGGGGCGCGGTTGTTCGAGCCGGTGCCGCGGCCCGGCTGGCGCGCGGATACCGCGTCACTATTTCGAGTGGTTTGCCCGGGGCGCGCGTACGTCGCCCCGGGCATGTCGTTTTCCCGGAAAGCCCTGCTGAAGCGCCCGAATGACGCCCCGGAGAAGCGAGTTGGGGTTGTGCGGGCGCCGCTCGGAGCCGGCGTGCCCAACTTGCCCAGTCCGATCGCCTGATGCGAGAAATATGCGGACTTGGGCGACTCGGGGCAAGAGGGGCGACGTGGGATGAGCGGGATCACGCTGGAGGACACCCCGGAGCCGTGGGCAGCCGCGCGCCAGCCGGCCGCCGTCGAAGTCACCCTGGAGATCCCGGACTTCGGGGCGCCGAGCCGGCCAGCGGGCACCCGGGCCTCCGGTGCGCCGTTCGGCGCACCCGCCTCCGGCGCCGCCGCGCCGAACGGCGGTCCGGACGTAACGCGGGGAGCCGCCGTCCGCGAGGCGCCGCCGTACGAGCAGGCCGGGGCCGCTGAGCGCTTCGAGGCCGCCGAAGGCGCGGCAATCCCCGGGAACCACGGCGGCCCCGGGGGACCAGGAGCTCCAGGAGACTCGGAGGACACCGCCGGGCTCAGCCCGCGCCGAGTGCGGCTCGTCTTCGTCGGGCTGATGCTGGCGCTGTTGTTGGCCGCGCTGGACCAGACCATCGTGGCCACCGCCCTGCCGGAGATCGTGGGCGATCTGGACGGCCTGGGCCAGATGTACTGGGCGGTCACCTCATACCTCCTCGCCACCACCGTCGGGCTGCCGGTGTACGGCAAGCTCGGCGACCTCCTTGGGCGGAAGAGCGTCTTCCTGTTCGCCATCGCGGTGTTCGTCATCGGCTCGGCGCTGAGTGGTTGGGCCCGCTCGATGGAAGAACTCATCGCCTTTCGCGCCGTGCAGGGCGTCGGCGCTGGGGGCCTGATGATCGGCGTCCAGGCGATCATCGCGGACATCGTCCCGCCGCGAGCCCGTGGCCGCTACATGGGGCTGATCAGCGCGGTGTTCGGGCTGGCGTCCGTGGCCGGCCCGCTGCTGGGCGGTTGGTTCACCGACGTGCTGTCCTGGCGATGGTGCTTCTACGTCAACGTCCCCTTCGGCCTGCTCACCCTGCTGGTCACGGCCTGCGTGCTGAAGCTGCCGCCGACCCACAGGAGGGCCCGGTTCGACCTGCTGGGCGCGGTGTTGCTCGGTTGCTTCTCCACCTGTCTGGTGCTGCTGACCAGTTGGGGTGGCACGGAGTACGACTGGGGTGACAGCGTCATCCTCGGGCTGGCCGTGGGCGCGCTCGTCAGCGTGCTGCTCTTTCTGCTGACCGAGCACCTCGTACGGGAGCCGCTGATCCCGCTGCGCCTCTTCAGGGACTCGGTCTTCAACGTCACGGGGCTCGTGGGCGCGGTCGTCGGGGTGGCGTTGTTCGGCGCGGCCAACTACCTGCCCAGCTACCTCCAGATGGTCGAGGGCGCCAGTGCTACCGAGTCCGGACTGCTGATGCTGCCGATGATGGGCGGGGTCGTCCTCGCCTCCATGGTCTCCGGCAGTCTCATCTCCCGCACGGGACGCTACAAGTCGTACCCCCTCGTCGGCTCGGCGCTGGCCGTCGCCGGCATGTGGCTGCTGTCCGGCCTGGACCGGGACACCGCCTGGGCCACCTACAGCGGCTGGATGGCGCTGCTCGGGCTGGGCATCGGCTGCGTGCTCCCGGTGCTGGTCCTGGCCGTACAGAACTCCGTGCCCGCGGCTGACCTGGGCACGGCCACCAGCGCGAACAACTACTTCCGGCAGATCGGCGGCAGCGTCGGGGCCGCCGTCTTCGGCACCCTGTTCACCCACCGGTTGACCAGCGCACTCGAGGACGAACTCCCGGCGAGGCCGCCGTCGGGCGGTGAGCTGCCCGACGCGGAGTCGCTCACCCCGGACCTGGTACACGCGCTGCCCCAGCCGCTGCGTGCGGCGTACGTGGAGGCGTACGCCGAGGCGATGCCGCGGATCTTCCTGTATCTCGTGCCGGTGCTCGTCCTCGGTCTGCTGCTGGCCTTCCTACTGAAGGAGAAACCCCTGGTGTCGAACCACACAACCGTGCCGGAGGCCCGTACGGCCCACGACCCCGCAAGCTCCGGGCCCGCTCCCGGCGTGCCCATCTGTGGGACGGTGGCGCATCATGACGGCAGCGTCGTGCCGCAGGCGGCGCTCACCCTGATCGACACCGGTGGACGGCAGTTGGGACGCGGCGCCACCGGCGAGGACGGCAGATACGCGCTGAGCACCCCAGGCCCGGGTAGCTACGTACTGATCGCGGCGGCTGGCGGGCACCAGCCGCAGGCGGTGAGTCTGACCGTGGGGGAGCGTCCGCTGGAGCTGGACGTGGTCCTCGGCGGCGCCGGGCGGCTGGCCGGCACCATCCACACGGCGGACGGCGCGGCGGTGCGAGACGCGGCGGTGACGCTCACCGACGCCCGTGGCGAGGTCGTGTCCGCCACCCGTAGCGGGCGGGACGGGAGTTACGCCCTTACCGACCTGGTGGCCGGCAGCTACACCCTGGCCGCCAGCGCGCCCGCGTACCGCCCGGCCGCGCAGCCGGTGACCGTGCACGCGGCCCTGGAGACCCGCCAGGACGTGGAGCTGGCGGGCGGGGCGGTGCTGCGTGGGACCGTACGGGCGAACGGCGGGCGGCCAGTGGAGGACGCGCGGGTCACCCTGCTGGACGCGGCTGGGAACGTCATCGACACGGCAACCACGGAGGCGGACGGCATCTTCCGGTTCGTGGACCTCGCGTCCGGCGAGTACACCGTGATCGCCGCCGGGTATCCGCCGGTTGCCACGGTGCTCCAGATCGCCGGGGGCGGTCGTACGGAGCACGACCTGCAGCTGGGGCACGAGGACTGATCCGCGGTGGGGCGCAAAGGGGCGAGGGGGCGCGCGGGGCGCGGCTCGGGTGGCTGCGGCTCGGGGCGGCTCAGAGGGCGCTCCGCGGAAGGTCCCGGGGGTGTGCCGACGGACTCGGGACGGCCTTCCGCGGCCTGCGGGCGACTGTCGTGCCGTGCCGCGCGGTATCCCGTTTTCGGCCGAGAGCCGGGCGAAGCCGCTGGTCGTGCGTGCTTCGTGTCTCACAAGAGGTCTAGACCTCAGTAATTATCCACAGGGGTTTTGCTGCCATACGCGACCGCGTAACGTGCTCGCCATGAGCAAGATCTTGATCTCCGCGGACATGGAGGGCGCCACCGGCGTCACCTGGCCCGCTGACGTACTCCCAGGGACGCCGCAGTGGGAGCGGTGCCGCCCGATGTTCACCTCCGATGTCAACGCGGCGATCGCCGGGTTCTTCGACGGCGGAGCCGACGAAGTTCTCGTCAACGAAGCGCACTGGACCATGCGCAACCTCCTGCTGGAGCAGCTCGACGACCGGGTGCAGATGCTCACCGGCCGACACAAGTCGCTGAGTATGGTCGAGGGCGTGCAGCACGGCGACGTGGACGGCATCGCCTACGTCGGCTATCACACCGGCGCCGGCAGCGAGGGAGTGCTGGCGCACACGTTCCTGGCGAACTCCCTCACCGGCGTCTGGCTGGACGGCGTCCGGGCCAGCGAGGGCCTGTTGAACAGCTTCGTCGTCGCGGAGTACGGCGTGCCGGTGGTTCTCGTCACCGGAGACGACCTGACCTGTCAAGACGCGCAGGGCTACGCGCCACAGGCGCCGACCGCGGCGGTGAAGGACTACGTCTCACGGTATGCCGCGGTCTGCCGTACGCCCAGCCGGACTGCCCAGGACATCCGGGCCGCCGCGCGGAAGGGCGCCGCCCTGGCCGTGCGGCACAGCCCCAGGGTGAGCGGACCGCATGAGGTGGTCATGGAGTTCGACGCCGAACACCTCGCGGGGGCCGCCACCGTGGTGCCCGGTGTGGAGCGCACCGGGGAGCGCCGGGTGTCCTACACCGCCCCGACGATGTATGAGGGCATCCGGTGCTTCAAGGCGGTCACGACGGTCGTGTCGAACGCGGTGGAGGAGACCTATGGCTGAGCCGCACATCGATGAGCGGGCACTGGACGAGGTGGTGAGCTACACCTCCGAGCTGATCCGGATGGACACCACCAACCACGGACGGGGTGACGGAGTCGAGCGGCAGGCGGCCGAGTTCGTGGCCGAACGGCTCGCCGAGGCCGGTCTGGAGCCGGCCCTGCTGGAGAAGGCCCCGGACCGTACGAACGTCGTGGCGCGTATCTCGGGCACCGACTCGAGCGCCGACGCGCTGCTGGTGCACGGCCACCTCGACGTCGTCCCGGCCGACCCCAGCGAGTGGACCGTGCACCCGTTCTCCGGCGAGGTGCGGGATGGCGTGGTGTGGGGACGCGGCGCCATTGACATGAAGAACGCCGACGCGATGGTGCTTTCCGTGGTCCGGGCCTGGGCCCGGGCCGGGGTGCGGCCCCGGCGGGACATCGTGCTGGCGTTCACGGCGGACGAGGAGGACAGCGCCGACTACGGCTCCGGCTTCCTCACTGAGGAGCACGCCGACTTCTTCGAAGGCTGCACCGAGGGCATCAGCGAGTCGGGCGCGTTCACCTTCCACACCGACGAGGGGCTCCGGCTCTATCCGCTGGCCGCCGGGGAGCGCGGCACTGGCTGGCTGCGACTCACCGCGCGGGGCAGGGCGGGTCACGGTTCCAAGGTGAACCGCGCGAACGCCGTGAGTCGGCTCGCCGGCGCCGTCACCCGGATCAGCGAGCACGAGTGGCCGGTCCGCCTCACCCCGACCGTACGGGCCGCCCTCACCGAACTATCCGCGCTGCGGGGCCTGGAGCCCCCGAAGCTGGACGCCCCGGACTTCGACGTCGACGCGCTGCTGGTCAGGCTGGGGAGCGCGGCGGCGTTGGTCGAGCCGACAGTGCGGAACAGCGCGAACCCGACCATGCTGGACGCTGGATACAAGGTCAACGTCATTCCGGGCACCGCCACTGGTTTCGTCGACGGTCGGATGTTGCCCGGCGGCGAGGGGGAGTTCCGGGAGACCCTGGACCAACTGACCGGCCCGGACGTGGACTGGGACTTCCACCACCAGGAGGTCGCGCTCCAGTCGCCGGTGGACTCCCCGGCCTATGCCGCGATGCGGGAGGCCCTGGAGCACTTCGACCCGACCGCGCACGTCGTGCCGTACTGCATGTCCGGCGGCACCGACGCCAAACAGTTCTCCCGGCTGGGGATCAAGGGATACGGCTTCTCGCCACTCCAACTCCCCGCTGGATTCGACTACCAGGCCCTCTTCCACGGTGTGGACGAGCGGGTGCCGGTGGAAGCCCTCCATTTCGGCGTCCGTGTGCTGGATCGGGCGCTGCTCGCCCTGTAGTGCCACGCGCACCGGTTCCCGTCCTGGTCGCTTCGGCGACGCACCCCTCGAGGGGCGGGGTGGCGGCACGTCGCGGAGCGCCACCGACGACGACGGTACCGCGACCGGTATCCGCCGTGCGAGTTCGGCGGACACGACACAGGGACACAGGGACACAGGGACACGGCGACACGGCGACACGACGATGTAGCGACACGGCGACGCGAGAATCCGACACCAGCACCCCCACCCACACCTGACATCCGGCACCGGGAGGAACCCAGCCCATGGCGAACACCGAGGCTCCGTACGGCACCTGGCACTCACCCGTCGATGCGGCACTCGTCGCCGCACACGACGGCAGCCCGGAGTATCTGGGCGCGGTCGGCGCCGAGGTGTGGTGGACCGAGCCCCGGCCGCAGGAGGGCGGCCGGCGTGCGCTGATGCGGCTGCGGGAGGACCGTGAGCAACCGGCCGAGTCGGTGCTGCCCGCCCCGTGGAACGTCCGCAACCGGATGATCGAGTATGGCGGATTGCCGTGGGCCGGCGTCGAACGTCCCACGGGAGGACCGTTGGTGGTCTTCACACACTTCGCCGACCAGCGGCTCTACGCCTTCGCTCCGGACGACCCGGCGACCGAGCCCTGGCCACTGACCCCGCTCTCCGCCGTGGGGGAGGGGCTGCGCTGGTGCGACCCGGTCGTGCGGCCTGAGCAGGGTGACGTGACCTGCGTGCTGGAGGAGTTCACCGGCGAGGGCCCGACGGAGCTGCGCCGGCTCCCGGTGTCGGTGCCGCTGGACGGCTCGGCGGCCGAGGACCGCGGTGGTGTCCGTGAACTGACCCCGGCGACGCACCGGTTCCTCACCGGCCCGCGATTCTCGCCGGACGGTCGACAGGCGGCCTGGCTGGCCTGGGACCACCCCTCAATGCCCTGGGACGGCACACTGCTTCGACTCGCCGAGGTCGACGCGGACGGCGGTTTCCTTCGGGTGCGTACGGTGGCCGGCGGCACGGAGGAGTCCGTGGCGCAGGTGGAGTGGGCCGCGGACGGCTCGTTGCTGTTCGCCTCCGACCGCACGGGCTGGTGGAACCTGCACCGTCTCGAACCGGACGGTGACACGGCCGTCAATCTGTGCCCGTGTGCCGAGGAGTTCGCCGGCGGCCTGTGGCGGATCGGTTACCGCTGGTTCGTGCCGCTCCTCAGCGGTCTGGTCGCGGTGCTGCACGGCCAGGGCGGGATGGTCCTCGGAGTACTGGACCCGGACGGCGGCGAGGTCGTGGACATGCCCGGTCCCTGGACCGAGTGGTCCGCGTCCCTGGCGGTGTCCGGCAGCAGAGTCGTCGGAATCGCCGCCGGAGCGCAGCGCGGCCACGAGATCGTCGAGTTGGACACCAGGGACGGCCACGGTCGGGTGATCGCGCGCCCGCACCAGGACGCCGTGCACCCCGACTACTATCCGCAGCCGCAGGTCCGTGTCTTCCGCGGGCCGGACGGGCGGGAGGTGCACGGTAACCTCTACCCGCCCCGGCACCCGGAGCTTGTGGCGCCCGAGGGCGAGCTCCCGCCGTACGCCGTGTGGGTCCACGGTGGCCCGACCAGCCGTTCGCCGCTCGTACTCGACCTGGAGATCGCCTACTTCACCTCCCGCGGCATCGGCGTCGTCGAGGTGAACTACGGCGGCTCCACCGGGTACGGCCGGGAGTACCGCAACCGGCTGCGGGAACAGTGGGGAGTGGTGGACGTGATGGACTGCGCCACCGCGGCCCGTGCCCTGGCGGCCGAGGGTGTCGCCGACCCGGAGCGAATCGCGATCCGCGGCGGCAGCGCGGGCGGCTGGACCAGCGCTGCCTCCCTCACCTCCCCCGACACCGAGGGTGTGTACGCCTGCGGCACCATCTCCTACCCGATCCTCGACCTGGAGGGATGGGCGGAGGGCGAGACCCACGACTTCGAGTCCCAGTATCTGGAGTCCCTCGTCGGGCCGCTCGCCGAGCAGCGTGCGCGTTACCGTGACCGCTCACCCGCCGCACACGCGGAGCGGGTCAGTGTCCCGTTCCTCCTGTTGCAGGGGCTCGATGACGTCATCTGCCCGCCGGTCCAGTGCGAACGCTTCCTCGACAAGGTCACCACGGGCAGCGGTGCTCCGCACGCCTATCTGACCTTCGAGGGCGAAGGACACGGCTTCCGGCGGGCGGACAGCATCGTCCGCGCCGTGGAAGCGGAACTCGCGCTGTATGACAGGGTGTTCGGACTGAACCGGCAGGACGTACCAGCGTTGGAGCTGACGGAATGAGCACGCAGCCCCGGGACCTGCCAAGCTACGACCTCGCTGACCCCAAAGATCTGCTGGCCGCTCAGCTCGACTACTACCGCGCGACCCTGAGGGCGAAGACCGAGGGGCCGCCGGAGTCGGAGCTGCGCCGCAGCAGACTGCCCTCGCGCTGGTCGCCACTGGAGCTGGTGTGGCATCTGACGCACGTGGAGCGACGCTGGCTGGAGTGGGGCTTTGAGGCACGTCCCCTCACCGACCCGTGGGCGGACCACGGCCCTGACGGTCGTTGGCAGGTCCCGGCCGCGCTGTCCGTCCAGGAGGTGCTGGACCGCTTCGAGGCCCGGTGTGCCCGCTCCCGCACCATCGTGAACGGGGCGGAGTTGCTGGACCGGGCCGCGTGTGGTGGCCGGTTCCCCCCGGACCAGCAGCCGCCCACCCTCGGCTGGATTCTTTGTCACCTGCTACAGGAGTACGCACGCCATGTCGGCCAACTCGATGTCGTACGCGAGTTGGCCGACGGGGCGACAGGCGAGTGACGCTCGTCTGGGCGGAGGCCAACACTGCCGTGCATCGCCGAGCGGCAGCCGACGGTCAGGCGTACACCCCTTCCATGAAGCGGGCGCGTTGCTGATCGGACAGGTGCTGGGCGAGGTCGGCCTCGCTGATGATGCCCACCAGACGCTTGTTCTCGATCACCGGAAGTCGCCGAATCCGGTGGGTCTGCATCTCCTCTAGTACGGTGCCCACGTCGGCGGTGCTCTCGATCCACCGTGGGGTGCCCTTGGACAGGTCACCCGCGGTCATGTGGGACGGATCGTGTCCGTGCGCCACACAGCCGACCACGATGTCCCGGTCGGTGAGCATGCCGCACAGTCGCTCATCGCTGTCACTCACGGGCAGTGCCCCCACGTCGAGTCGTCGCATGAGCTGGGCGGCACGGTCCAGCGTCTCGGTGGCGGGTATCCACCGTGCGCCGGTGTGCATGATTTCTGCGGCCGTGGTCATGACGTACCTCCTGGTACGGGTGTGCTCTCAGGCCTGACACCATCGTCCCGCGCTGGTACGAGCCCGC
Source organism: Streptomyces oceani (assembly GCF_001751245.1). GTDB lineage: Bacteria > Actinomycetota > Actinomycetes > Streptomycetales > Streptomycetaceae > Streptomyces > Streptomyces oceani. The sequence goes on along the minus strand of NZ_LJGU01000114.1, from coordinate 226,105 downwards.
AACCGGAGGACTGCCGCCCCGCCGCCGCGCGCGGCCGGATCAGAGCCCGGCGACGTCCGCCAGCACCCGGGACTGCCGCATCAGCGAGATGCTCCGGCGCATGTCGTCGTCCTCGACCACGGACCACAGGGCATGTTCCAGGTGCCGGACGACCGTCCAGGCGCGTAGCCGCGACACGTCCTGCCCGAGGAGTTCCGCCAGCATCGCAGTGCGTCGGAGCAGCACCCCGCGCGGCTCCGGGTAGGCGAACGGGGCGTCCACCTGCTCGATCAGCGGCCACGGGTCGAAGGCCGGGTCGCCGGTCATCGGCTTCGGGTCGATGGCCAGCCAGGGGCTGCGCCGCGCGGCCAGTACGTTTCCGGGATTGAAGTCGCCGTGCAACAGGACGGTGTGCTCCGCGGACTCCGGCAGCTTCCGCATGAGTTCGGCGGCCAGGGCGAACAGTCCGGGGTCGATTCCATCGGGCCAGACCCGGTGCGCTCGTTCTTCCGCGATGTCCGCCCACTCCGCGGTGATCCGGGCCAACGGCGGCACGCCGTACGGCGCGGTTGCCGGGGGCGCGGCTGTCGTACCTGGCGCGGCCGTTCTGCATGCCGCGCTCGTCGCGGCGGGAGTTGGCACCTCGGTGTACGTGTCCGCGCGCCCAGTCCCCGGCGGGAGGACGCTCCACAGGGTCCGTAGCACGTCGGCCGCGCAGGCCAGCCGCTCCTCGGCGGGCGTTCCATGGGTGCGTGCGAGGGGCGTACCAGGAGTGCAGCGCTCCAGCAGCAGGGCGTACCGCTCGGCGTCGTGCGCGAGTACGCGTACGGCACCGCGGCCCGACCAGTTCCGCAGGCTCATGCCCTCGCTCGTGGCCTCCGGATGCGGCCAGGTGATCTTGAACACCAGCGGTTCGGCCTCGTCGCGCCGCCAGGCCGGTGCCGCCCAGGAACAGCTCCCGCCGTGGAAGGGGAGACCCAGCCGCAGCTCCCAGCGCTCCACGAAGTCGGAGATCATCGCCGGCAGTTCGGCCAGCCACGCCCGGCCGCTGGCGTGCCGCCGCATGGTGGTCGCCACGGGGAGCGAGGCTGGTATCCGATCGTGCGCCATGCCGGTCATCCTGCCAGCTCGACGACCGTTCGGGTAATGGACTCGGACCTTTGTGTGATCGGCCTGCCGGGCTGTCCACAGGCTCTGTTCAACCAGCCGGCGACCGTGTTCCATGGTCATCGGGGACACCGGGCGGCGGTGGCCCGTGTGAGAGAGCGAGGCACCGTGGGCAGCACGACCGTACGCAGCAGCAGCCTGACCCTGCCCGGCGCGCCGGTGGGGCCGGAGAGTCCCCTTCCGCCCCTGCTTCCGTTGGACGAGATGCACACCATCGAGGACAGCGAACGCGCCCAGCTGCCGCGCGACATGGCGCGGCAGGTGGGATACGCACCGGTGCGGTCGGTGCTGCCCACCCGCCTCCAGGACGGGTACGGTCGGCAGCGTGCCGCCATGGAGCTGCCCACGCTGATCGTGGAGAGCGATCGCCTGCGCGTCACCGTGTTGCCTGGTCTCGGTGGCCGCGTCCACTCGCTCTACCACAAGCCCACCGAGCGGGAACTCCTCTATACGAACCCGGTGTTCCAGCCGGCGAACTTCGCCTTGAACGACGCCTGGTTCTCCGGCGGTATCGAGTGGAACATCGGCGCCACCGGACACACCACCCTCTCCTGCGCGCCCGTGCACGCCGCCGTGGTGCCCGCGCCAGACGGTGGCGAGATGCTGCGGCTGTGGGAGTGGGAGCGGCTCCGCGACACCCCGTTCCAGGTCGACCTGTGGTTGCCCGAGGGCTCCGACTTCCTCCATGTCGGTGCCCGGATTCGTAACCCGCACGATCACACCGTCCCGGTGTACTGGTGGTCGAACATCGCCGTCCCGGAACGGGAGACCACCCGCGTGCTGGTGCCGGCGGAGGAGACCTGGCACTTCGGCTACGAGCGCAGTCTGAGCCGGATCCCCGTGCCCTACTGGCGTGGCGCGGACCGCAGTTACCCGCTGCGCAGTGAGTATCCGGCCGACTACTTCTACGAGGTGCCGTTCGAGTCCCGCAAGTGGATCGCCTCGCTCGACGAACACGGTGAGGGTCTCGTGCAGACCTCGACCGACCTGCTGCGCGGGCGCAAGCTGTTCGTGTGGGGCCACGGCCCCGGGGGCCGTCGGTGGCAGCAATGGCTCACCGCGCCCGACACCGAGGGATACGCCGAGATTCAGGCGGGCCTCGCCCGCACCCAGCTCGAACACGTCCCCTTGGACGCGGGGGAGGAGTTCGCCTGGCTGGAGGCCTACGGTCCGCTGCGTGCCGATCCGGACGCGGTGCACGGAGACGACTGGAGCGCGGCCAGCACCCATGTCGCCGACCGACTCCAACGGGCACTGCCACGCGCCGATGTGCAGGCGGCGTACGACGCTTGGCTCTCGTGCGCGGACACCGGGCCGGGACCGCTCCTGGCCACGGGCTCCGGCTGGGGTGCCCTCGAAGCGGCACGGGGCGGCTATCAGTTGCCGGGCACGCCCTTCGGAGAGGAACTCCTGGGAGCGGAGCAGGAATCCTGGCTCACGCTTCTGACGACCGGACGGTTGCCGGTCGGTGACGCCGTGGGCTCCGTCCCACCGGGCCCCACCCTGGTTTCCGCCGCCTGGCGGGACCAGTTGGAGTGCGCGCCCTCCGGCACGCTGACCGACTATCACCTCGGAGTCGCCCAATGGCACGCTGGTGATCACGCCCAGGCGGTGCGCAGTTGGGAGCGCTCCTGTGCCGCCGGTGAGAACCCCTGGGCGCTGCGCTGTCTGGCTTTGGCGGACGCGTACGACGCGGCGACCGGCTTGTACCCACAGCGTGCCGCCGACCGGATCCTGGCCGCGCTGCGGTTGGTGAGCGACGGAGGGGCACGGGCCGCGATGGTGCGGGAGGCCGTGCCGATACTGCTCGCGGCGGAGCGTCCCGCCGAAGCACGGGAAGCCCTCGATCTGCTTCCCGCTGAGGAACGCTCCCGGGGGCGCTGCCGACTGTTGGACGCGCGGGTGCTGATAGCGGAGGGCGAGCCGCAGGCCGCACGGGCCGTTTTCGACGAGGGCTTCGAGGTGGATGACCTCCGGGAGGGCGACGAGATTCTGAACACCACCTGGGCGGAGCTGACCTCCGAACCGATACCGGAGCAGTACGAGTTTCGGATGCGTCCGGCCTGACTCAGGAGACTGGCCGGAGTATCAGACCGTCCGGCTTGGGCTGGCTCGGCTCGTACCGGCCAGGGCCTGGACCCGGCGCGGGACTGTGCTCCGGCGCGTGGACGATCCACTTCGGGCTGGGCCGGATCGGATGGTTCGGGGCCTCGTCCGTCAGGCAGCTGTACAGGTCAGAGGACCTACGTGCTCGGAGTTCGGCGGTTGGCCAGGTATCGGTCCTGCCAGCAGCCCGCTCCCCGCGTCGGTGACCGCTGACAGCGTGGCGGTCACCGAACGGTCATGCACCGGTCCGAAACGGGCCTCGGCGCCCCTCCGCGAAATCCTTCTCACCGCTATCAACTGCTTCCCTGGGGAGCCCGTGAACGGGCCCAACCGGGCACGATCAGTGGGCCCACGAGCCTATTCGCGGTGTTCCTCTGGATGTACAACTCTCCACACGGGCCCGTTCGGGCAAATCGGTGCCCGTACGGCAAGGAGGCGAGGCGGAGAATGAGCGCCGAGGAACGGCAGCGGGAGATCGTCAGCACGGCCCGTCGGGAAGGTACGGTCGACGTCAGCGAGCTTGCCGTCGAGCTGGGTGTCGCCCGGGAGACGGTCCGCCGCGATCTGCGGGTCCTGGAATCACACGGGCTGCTGCGGCGCACACACGGCGGTGCCTACCCGGTGGAGAGCGCCGGATTCGAGACCACGCTGGCGTTTCGTACGACCATGCACGTCCCGGAGAAACGTCGGATCGCGGCGGCCGCGGTAGGCCTCCTGGGAGAGGCCGAGACGGTGTTCATCGACGAGGGCTACACCCCACAGCTCATCGCGGAGGCACTACCGCGCGACCGCCAACTGACCATCGTGACCACCTCGCTGACCGCGGCGGGCGCGCTCGCGGAGACCGATGGTTTCACCGTGCTGCTGCTCGGCGGCCGGGTCCGGGGCGGGACGCTGGCTACCGTGGACCACTGGACCACCAAGATGCTCGCCGGGTTCGTCATCGATCTGGCCTTCATCGGAGCCAACGGCATCTCCCGGGAACACGGGCTGACGACCCCGGACCCGGCCGTGAGCGAGGTCAAGTCCCAGGCGCTACGGGCCGCGCGGCGCCGGGTGTTCGCCGGCATGCACACCAAGTTCGCCGCGGTGAGCTTCTGCCGGTTCGCTGACGTGGGGGACTTCGACGCGCTGGTGACCTCCACCGGGCTGCCCGCCACCGAAGCACACCGTTACTCGCTCCGCGGACCGCAGGTCATCCGGGCCTGAGCGGGCCGAGGTTCCCGGTCGTCGCCTACCTGACACCACACAGCCGGAGACGCCGCCGACATGGCCGAAGCGGTGCCGTAGCCGCACCGACCCCGCCCCGTTGACGCGCCGCACGCCCTCTCGTACCGAACACGAACATCCGAAAGATCACGAGCATTTCGAATATCCCGAACATTCGCAGTCCGACGTTGTCACACCGCACCTCATCCGCACACCACCCACGCTCAGCGCTTCGTTCCACGCACGACCTTCCCCTACCACACCGGGAGCGGCAGATGCCCCCTCAGAGCAGACATCCGACCCGCGCACTGATCGCGGTCGCCACGGTCGGCACCCTCCTGTCCGGGTGTGCCGGATTCGGCGGGGCCGGATCGGACAGTAACGCGATCAACGTACTCATGGTGAACAACCCTCAGATGGTCGATCTGCAGAAGTTGACCGCCCGGCACTTCACCAAGGAAACCGGAATCAAGGTGAACTTCACAGTGCTCCCGGAGAACGAGGTCCGGGACAAGATCAGCCAGGACTTCTCCAACCAGGCCGGACAGTACGACGTCGCCACGCTCAGCAACTACGAAACGCCGATCTACGCGGACAACGACTGGCTCCGGAAGCTGGACCCGCACATGGAGAAGGACAAGAAGTTCGACCAGCAGGACATACTTCAGCCCATCCGGCAGTCGCTGAAAGGCGGAGACGGCGGCACGTACGCCACCCCCTTCTACGGCGAGTCCTCCTTCCTGATGTATCGCAAGGACATCTTCCGCAAGCTCGGTCTGCGAATGCCCGAGAACCCGACCTGGCAGGAGGTCGCCGAGCTGGCCAAGAAGGCGGAGGGCGCGCGGAAGGGTATGGCCGGCATCTGCCTGCGCGGGCTGCCTGGTTGGGGCGAACTGATCGCGCCGTTGACGAGCATGGTGAACACCATGGGCGGCACCTGGTTCGACCAGAACTGGGAAGCCAGGCTGGATTCCGGCGGATTCGCCAAGGCCACCAAGTTCTACGTCAATCTGGTGCGTAAACACGGGGAGTCCGGTGCGGCACAGTCCGGATACGCCGAGTGCCTCAACAACATGACCCAGGGGAAGGCCGCGATGTGGTACGACGCGACGGCCGGGGCGGGGTCACTGGAGGCGGCGAAGTCGCCCGTCAAGGGCAAGATCGGCTATGTCCCCGCGCCCGTTGACAAGACCGAGAGTTCCGGCTGGCTGTACACCTGGGCCTGGGCCATGCAGAAGGCCTCCGACAAGTCGGACAAGGCGTGGAAGTTCATCTCCTGGGCGTCCGGAAAGGAATACGAGAAGCTGGTCGGTCAGAAGATGGGCTGGTCCAACGTGCCTGCCGGGAAGCGCGAGTCCACCTATCGGAATCCCGAATACCAGCAGGCGGCAAGTGCCTTTCACGAGGTGACCCACGAAGCGATCGACAACACCAAGCCGGATGACCCGGGCATACAGAAGAGGCCCGCCCCCGGCATTCAGTTCGTCGGTATCCCGGAGTTCACCGAACTCGGCTTGGAGGTGTCCCAGGAGATCAGTGCCGCGATCGCGGGACAGCAGTCGGTCGACGACGCGCTGGAGACCTCGCAGAAGCTGGCCGAGGAAGTGGCGGAGGAGTACCAGAAATGACGAGTACCCCGGACTCCACGACCCCAGAGCCCAGCACTCCGGACGCCCAGACCACGTCCACCACCACGAGCCGGCCGCCCGCCCCACGGTCGGCCGGCACGGACCAGACTGACCGTCCGGCACCGGCACGGAAGCCAGGGACCGAACCGGGAGCCAAAGAGCGGGGTCTCAAAGCGTGGGCCACCCGGGCCCCGCTGCTGCCCGCGCTGGTCTTCCTGATCGTCGTCACCCAACTGCCGTTCGCCGCGACGCTGGTGACCTCTCTCTTCGACTGGAACTCGCTGCACCCGGACAACCGTGCCTTCAGCGGCCTCGGCAACTACGCCACGGTGCTCGGTGATCCCGACGTACGCGAGTCGGTGGTGACAACCGCCGTGCTCACCGCGGCCGTCGTCCTCACCAGCCTGCTGCTCGGCCTGCTGCTGGCACTGCTGCTCGACCGCACCTTCCGGGGTCGCGGGATCGTACGCACCATGCTCATCGCGCCGTTCCTGATCGTGCCCGTCGCCGCCGCGTTGTTGTGGAAACACGCCCTCTTCAACCCCGAGTACGGCCTGTTCAACGGTCTTCTCAACTGGTTCGGCAGCCTGTTCGGCATCGCGGACCCGGCGCAGCCCGAGTGGACCTCGGAGATGCCGCTGCTGGCGGTGGAGGCGGCGTTGATCTGGCAGTGGACGCCGTTCATGATGCTGATCGTGCTCGCCGGGCTGCAGAGCCGCCCGCTCGAGCTGATCGAGGCGGCACACCTCGACGGTGCCAACAACTGGCAGGTCTTCCGCTACCTCACCCTGCCGCACCTGCGCCGCTACCTGGAACTCGGCGCGCTGCTCGGCTCCATCTACATCGTGCAGAACTTCGACGCGGTGTTCACCATCACCAAGGGCGGCCTTGGCACCGCCAACCTGCCGTACACCATCTACGAGACCTTCTACAAGGCGCACGAGTACGGCGAGGCATCCGCCACGGGCGTGCTCGTCGTGCTCGGGTCGATCGTCATAGCCACCTTCGTCCTCCGCGTCGTCTCGTCTCTCTTCAGTGAGGAGGTGTCGCGAGGATGACCGCGGCCCAGGTCCCCGATCCGAAACCCTCGTCCGCGACACGGACCGCCAGCAGTCCGGCCGCCACCACACGCCGCGCGTCCCGGCAGGCCGCGCCACCCCCGCCCCCGCTGCGCCGGGCCCGTCGCCGGAACGCCGCGCTGGGCCTGCTGGCGTGGCTGCTGGGGGTGCTCTTCTTCCTCCCCGTGGCGTGGATGGTCCTCACCTCACTGCACTCCGAACCGGACGCCGCCACGAACCCGCCCTCCCTGGGGGCGCCACTCACCCTGGACAGCTACCGCACGTTCTTCGGCGCGGACGGCGGCGCCAGCCCGTGGCCGTCGCTGGCCAACTCGATGTCCGCGTCCGTGCTCTCCACGGTGTTCGTGCTGTTGCTGGCCTTCCCGGCGGCGTACGCGCTGTCGATCCGGCCGGTCGCCAGGTGGCGGGACGTGCTTTTCTTCTTCCTGTCCACGAAGATGCTGCCGGTGGTGGCCGGCCTGTTGCCGGTCTACCTCTTCGCGAAGAACGTCGGCATGCTCGACAACATCTGGCTGCTGATCATCCTCTACACCTCGATGAACCTGCCGATCGCGGTGTGGATGCTGCAGTCCTTCCTCGCCGAGATACCGGTCTCGCTCATCGAGGCCGCGCAACTCGACGGCGCCCGGCTTCCGACCATCCTGCTTCGGGTGATCGCGCCGATCGCCGGCCCCGGCGTGGCCGCGACCGCGTTGATCTGTTTCATCTTCAGCTGGAACGAGATGCTTTTCGCGAAAGTTCTCACCGGTGTCGTCGCGCAGACCGCTCCGGTCTTCCTCACCGGATTCATCACCAGCCAGGGCCTGTTCCTGGCCAAGGTGTGCGCCGCCTCGCTCGCCATTTCCCTGCCGGTGCTCGCCGCCGGCTTCGCCGCCCAGGACAAACTCGTCCAGGGCCTGTCGCTAGGAGCAGTCAAATGAAGGCCGCACTCGTGGAATCGCCCGGCACGGTCGGCATCACCACCGTGCCGGACCCCTCACCCGGCCCACGCGAGGTCGTCGTCGATGTGGCGGCCTGCGGGCTGTGTGGTACGGACCTGCACATCCTGCAGGGCGAGTTCGCGCCCTCGCTGCCTCTGGTCCCCGGGCACGAGTTCGCCGGTGAGGTCGTCGGGATCGGTAGCGAGGTCACCGAACTGGCGGTGGGCGACCAGGTGGCTGTCGACCCCTCGCTGTACTGCTTCGAGTGCCGTTACTGCCGCACCGGGCACAACAACCTGTGCGACCGCTGGTCGGCGATCGGCGTCACCACCCAGGGCGGGGCGGCGGAGTACGCCGTGGCCCCGGTCGCCAACTGCGTGCGGCTGCCGGAGCACGTACGCACCCAGGACGCCGCGCTCATCGAGCCGCTGTCCTGCGCGGTGCGGGGTTACGACGTGCTCAACAGCCAACTCGGCGCGCACGTGCTGATCTACGGTTCCGGCACCATGGGCCTGATGATGCTCGAGCTGGCCAAGCGCACCGGCGCCGCGGCCGTCGACATGCTGGACCTCAACGCGGACCGTCTCGCCACCGCTCGCACGCTCGGCTGCTCCGCCGCGGCGGCCAGCGCGGACGAGCTGGACCGTCCGAAGGGCTGGGACCTGGTGGTGGACGCCACCGGTAACGCCGCCGCCATCCAGGACGGCCTCGGTCGGGTCGCGAAGGCGGGCACCTTCCTGCAGTTCGGGGTGTCCGACTACGCGACCCGGGCCACCATCGAGCCGTACAAGATCTATAACCAGGAGATCACCATCACCGGCTCCATGGCGGTCCTGCACAGCTACGAACGCGCCGCGGACCTCTTCGCGGCCGGCGTGCTCGATCCGGACGTCTTCATCAGTGACCGGATGCCACTGCAGAGTTACCCGGCCGCGTTGGAGCGCTTCGCGGCCGGGGAGGGGCGAAAGATCGTAGTGGTGCCGTGATCCTGCCCAGGGATCCGTCCGCGGCCTGAGGGTGTGGGGAGCACGACCGGCCGCTGGTCCTGTACCCCGCACCCACGGACGTACGACCGGGGCGTTGGTATCCGGCGCCCAGCTCGGACTGACGCTCCGGTCGTCCCCGTCCCCGTCCCGGTCCCCGTCCACCGGTCCGGCGGAATGTCCCGGCCCCGGCCGCACCAGCCGCTTGAGAAACCCCGTTCCTCAGGCCATCCCGCTCGCCCGGTCCAGGATCGTGGCCAGCTCGACGTCGGTCGGCAGCGTCCCGAACGCCCCGCCCCAGTCACCGCCGAGCCGGGAGGCGCAGAAGGCGTCCGCGACCGCGGGCGTGCTGTGCCGTACGAGCAACGCGCCCTGGAAGACCAGGGTGATCCGTTCGGCCAGCCGGCGCGCCCACAACTGCCCCGCCACCGGATCGGACAGCATCGTCACCTCCTTGCGCAGCGACGCCACCGCCGAGTCCAGCCGCCGGTCGGCGCCGGAGGCGCTCTCCACCTCGGCCCAGAACGCGTCCAGCAGCCCCGGGTCCTTCGCCAGCGCGCGCAGTACGTCCAGGGCGGCGACGTTCCCCGAGCCCTCCCAGATCGACAGCAGCGGCGCCTCCCGGAAAAGGCGCGGCATCCCGGACTCCTCCACGTAGCCGTTGCCGCCCAGGCACTCCAGCGCCTCGGCGGCGTGCGCGCTGCCCCGCTTGCACACCCAGTACTTGCCGGCCGCCAGCCCCAACCGACGCAGCGCCGCCTCCTGCTGGTCGCCGGCCTGCGCCCGGTCCAGCGCGGTGGCCAGACGCAGGCCCAGCGCGGTCGCGGCCTCCGACTCCAGCGCCAGATCCGCCAGTACGTTCCGCATCAGTGGCTGTTCACGGAGCACCGCGCCGAACGCCTCGCGATGGTTGGTGTGCTGAAGCGCGTGCCGCAGCCCGGCCCGCATCCCGGCGGCCGAACCGAGTACGCAGTCCAGCCTTGTCATGTTGACCATCTCGACGATGGTGCGTACCCCCCGCCCCGGCTCGCCGACCCGCCAACCCAGCGCGCCCTCGTACTCCAACTCGGCGGAGGCGTTGGAACGGTTGCCCAGCTTCTCCTTGAGCCGTTGCAGTCGCAGGCCGTTCCGGGCCCCGTCCGGCAACACCCGGGGGAGAAGGAAGCAGGTCGGCCCCTCTTCCAGGTTCGCCAGGGTGAGGAAGACGTCGCTCATCGGCGCGGAGGTGAACCACTTGTGGCCGGTGATCCGGTACGTGCCGTCGGCGTCCCCGACGGACACCGCGCGGGTGGTGTTGGCGCGTACGTCCGAGCCGCCCTGCTTCTCCGTCATCGACATGCCCGCGATCAGCCCGGACTTCGCCAGGGGCGGGCGCAGCCCGAAGTCGTAGCTGCGGGAGGCGAGCAGCGGTTCGTACGCCGCGGCCAGCTCGGGCTGGGCACGCAGGGCCGGCACGGCCGCGTACGTCATGGAGATCGGGCAGCCGTGGCCCGCCTCCGCCTGGGACCAGACGTAGAACCGGGCTGCCCGCAGCAGGTGGGCGCTCGGTCGTTGGTCCGTCCACGGTGCGGCGTGCAGACCGGCCCCGACCGCCGCGGTCATCAACTGGTGCCAGGCAGGGTGGAACTCCACCTCGTCGATACGGTGACCGAACCGGTCGTGCGTGCGCAGCCGCGGCGGGTTCTCCTCCGCCAGCCGGGCCTGTTCCAGCACCTCCGGGGAACCGGCACGCGCGCCCAGCTCGAGCAGTCGCCCCTCACCGTGGCCGGCACCGCCGTGGCGCACCGACTCGAGCAGGGCGAGATCGTCCGCCGCGGCGTTGTAGCCGGTCAGCGGTGGTGCCTGGTTGAAGACTTCGTGGGTGGTGGCCATACGGGAGACGGTACGCCCGTACTGCCCGTGCTGAGGAGAGCCGATCCCGCCCCCGGCGGTCACCGCGACGCGCGGGCCGGCGTCCGGCAGCGCACCCGACAGCGGCCGGACCGCCGCGGACTCTGCCAGAGCGCCGGACGTACCGTCGTGGCTCTCAGGTGCTTCGGAGGCTCAGCTCCCGGCACCCTGCCGGTCGACGTACTCGAACACCGAGCCGTCCGGGTGCCGGGCGACCAGGTTCCGGCCGGCGGGAGTCGGTTTGGGGCCGGCGATGATGTCGGCGCCGACGGCCTTCAGATCGGCGAGCGCCTCGTCCACGTCCTGCACCGCCAACGTGGCCGCGATCTTCCGCAGCACGTCGAGGTGTTCCTGTGGGCCGCTCATCAGGAAGAACGGTCCGACCGCGGCGACCGAGACAGGTCCGCTCTCGAAGCGTGCCGCTTCCGCGTCCGCCAGTTTCTCGTACACCGGCACGGCGGCGTCCAGATCGTCGACGCAGACCCGCAGCGAAGTCCCCAGAATGTCCATGTGGCGCAGCCTAGTTGACAGTTGTGGCGAGGTCAGCGCCGCGTTGGAAGTGGCTCGGCCGGCGCCTGTCGTGGCGGGCCGGGAGCGAAGTCACGGCGGCTCGGTCGCGGAGGTCGCGGTGTCTGGCATGAGGAGCCGCAGGAGCCCGGAACGCAGGGCCTGCTGCGCCTCCGCGGCGGGCATGCGGTCGGCGCGGACCTCCTCTCCGGTGGCGTGGCTGAGCGCGATGACGGCCGCGACCTGCCAGGAGAGCGGCGGTGTCGGGTCGAAGACGCCGTCGTCCCGGCCGCGCTGGAGCACCTGTGCGATGCGGTCGGCGATCGGCTGGTGGCGGGTCCGGTCCCGCTCGGTCAGTGTCGGATGGTCCCCGAGCTGGATCAGGGCCGGGTATGCCTCGGAGACGCGCCACGTCGCGTCCAGCAGTCGGAACAGCGCGTCCGGTGCCGGCCCTGCGTCGGCAGCAACGGCGTCCATCGCCTGGACCACCTTCTCCGTCATGTGGTCGACGACCGCCGTGACCAGGTCGTCCCGGGAGGAGAAGTGCGCGTAGACCGTCTGGCGGGTGACCCCGGCCGCGGCGGCGACGGCGGCCATTCCCGCGCTGGGGCGCTCGCCGAGAAGGTGGAGGGCCGCGTCGAGCACGGCGATTCGACTGCGTTCGGCGTCGGCGCGGCGGGCCGGAGGAGGAGTCAACTCTTACACCTTGTCAGTGTTGTCTGGCGGATATATCTTACAGAATGTAAGAGTTAGCGGAGTGGTGCCGCTCGGCCCGCTCCGATCGCAGCCTCCGGAGGGAGTGCCATGAGGTCACTGGTGCAGAGCACCCCTGAGCAGTTCATGACGAAATTCTTCACCACCTACCACGAGGAGGTGGTGCGGGGCTCCGGCGACCCGGCACCGGCGATGGCCCGCTTCTACACCCCGGACATCGTGATGATCAGCGACGGCGTCCGACTCAACTGGGACAAACTCGTCGCCCACATCCACCCCGTACGCAAGCACCTGGCCGAGGACGACGAGGCCCGCTTCGAGGTGCACGAGGCCCTCGCGGACGGCAACCGCATCGCGGCACGGCTCACCATCCACGCGGCGATGCGGAAGAAGCTGATCTCCACGGAGGTCATGCAGTTCTGCGAGTTCACGCCGGATGGCCGCATGCACCGCTCCTGCGGATTCACCCGCACGCTCAACGGTGGCTCTCATGAGTGAGACCGCGGGGACGTCCACCTATCAGGTCGTCGGCATGGCCTGCCGCAGCTGCGCGAGCACGGTCACGGAGGAGGTCGAACTCGTCGACGGGGTCACCTCGGCGGCCGTCGATGTCGCGAGCGGCTCGTTGACGGTGAACAGCGACCGGGACCTTCCACCGACGGCCGTGCGTGCCGCGGTGGAGGCGGCGGGCTACGATCTCGCCTCGCCCTAATTCACACTGACTCGCCCTGACCGGCGACCGAGCGCCCGGCACCGCCAGCGCCCGCCAGCCGCCCGCCCGCCACGGCGGCAGACCGCCAGGTGAACGACCCGGCCTACGCCCGCGGGTGGTGCCCGAGAGCGACCACGACCTCCTGCACGGTGCGGTACTCCTCCCCACCGTGCGGCAGTGTCCGTACGGTGTCCACCAAGTCGTCCGGGGCCTGGGTGGCGAGCAGCGTGCGCACCAGGGTCCGCCGGTCCGCGGGGAACGCCGTACGGCCGAGATGCCGCGCCAGATCCGACCGCAACTCCTCCGCCTCCGTCTCCGCTTCGCCACTCTCCGAGTCCCGGCCGCTGCCGGCCGACTGCGGGCGTTCGGCCAGCCAGGAGTCGTCGTCCGCGCCCGGCTCCGGGTCCTTCTCCTGCTGGGCGCGGGTCGGGTGCCCCGAGTGCAGTCGCCCGTGCATCTCCTTCTTGATCTCGTCGTCCAGATGGACGTTCACGCGATCACTGCCGCGCTGCATGTCCGCCATCGCGGCCGCCTCCTTCCCTGCGGTGAGTCGTCTCCGGGGCCGCGCCGTACGGCCAGCGAAGCAGCGCCCCGAGTCCCCCGGACGGCAGCCCGTCCGGGGTGCCCGGGGCCAACTCGTACGGGCGTACGCACAACACCTCCGCGCCGGAGGTGGCGGCCGAACGCACCAGCGCGTCGTCGGCACGGGCGGTCGCCGGCTGCTGGCCACCGAGCAGTTGGGCGTCGGTGGGCCGCACGGCCAACTGCTCCGGGTCCTGGCCGACCCACACCTCCCGATGCAGGTCGACGCCCTCCGGCCGCACGATCAGCGAGCCGATACGGTGCTGCCGCGCGGCGTCTATCAGCGCGGGCACGCCCTCGGCGGCGGCGATCCGCCCGTCGTCCGTCGGCAGCCGTCCGGACAGGAAGCACTCCATGGTGCTACGGGCGTGCCGGCGGCCGTGCGTGGCGCGGATCCGCGCGACCTCGGGGGCGATCGGGTCGGTCGTGCCACCCCGTTCGCCCGCCACCTGCGGCGGGCCGTCCGCCGTGCCGGTCCGCTCGTCGGCGTGCACGGTCCGGGAACGCAGCCCGGCCGGCAACCGCTCGAGCACGGCCATGCGTACGGCGCGGTCTCCGGCGAGTATCACCAGTTCGGGCCTGGTACGCGCGGCGCAGTTCCGGATACCGTCGGCCACCAACTCGGCGCCGCGGGTGTCGTCGTCCGGCTCGGTTGGGCGGAAGTGGCACACCGACCAGTCCGCCGGGCTGCTGCGGTGCACCGGCCAGTCGCCGCGCACCCGGCCCGCGTCGAGCACGCCGTACGGACCGTGCAGCTCGAACGTCGCCCCGTCCGGACGGACGCGGGCCACCACACAGGCCGGGTTCGTCTCGGCGAGCTCCAACAGTGGTCCGGTGTGCGGGAGGGCCTCCCAACAGGCGTGCGGCCCCCCGTCGGGTGCCGTGGCCAGCGGCGGCGCCAGCACCACCGTGCCGTCCGTGGCGAAGATCGCCCGGCCCGGCGGCGCGGGTGGTTCCGCTGGTGTCGTCATGGCCTCGTACACCGCCCGGCAGGTGCGTGGGTCGGCGCCCTGCCCGCGCAGCCGAGCGCAGGCGGCGTGAGCGGCGCGTTCCGCTCGCGGATGAGGGTCCGGACTGAGCGCCGTAGTGTCGAGATACACCGAGGCCCAGGGGCCGGGGCGGTCGAAGAGCGGACTGAGGAAGCCGACTTCCATGAGTTTCTCCTTGGCTCGCCAGGATCGGGTACCCAGACAGCGAGGAGCGACACGAGGAGGGCATGGGATGGGCATCGACCCGCGGGATCTGTCCGACGCACAGCTTGTCAAGGAACTGCAGACGATTCACCGCACCCGACACGACACCCTGCTGCACGGATCGAACGACGCGTTGGGAAGGCACAACGCTCGCATGGCGGAGCTGGAGGGCGAGTACCTCCGCCGGCATCCCCGACGCCCGGTGGCGCCGGGGCGTACGCGGGCGGGCGCGCGGGCGCGCGGTGCCTGACGCCGGGTGGCGGGCGCCGTCACTCAGGCTCCAGGCGGCGCGTGCCGGACGGTCCCCGTCACGAGACGGAAAACCGGGTGCCCGATCGAGGTCCGGTGCAGCACGCTGGTCGCATGGACGCGATGCTGACGGCCGGCGAGCCCGTGACGGTGATCCTCCGCAAGCACGGGCGGGCCGATGTGCGCTATCCGGCGACCGCGCTGGACGACGACGGCACACGGGCGGCCGTACGGGCGCCGTGGGCGGGCCCGCCCGTCCGGGACTTCGGTTTCGTGCGTTTCGAGCACGGCGACGTGTTCACCGAGCACTACTGGCGAGACCGCTGGTACGCCGTCAAGGAGGTACGGGCGGCCGACGGACGGCGTAAGGGCTGGTACTGCGACATGGCGCGGCCGGCGTGCGTCCGGGACGGCGAACTGACCAGCGTCGACCTGGAGCTGGACCTGTGGGTACCGGCCGACGGGAGCGCGGCGCTCCGGCTGGACGAGGACGAGTTCCTGGCCAGCGGTCTGCCCGAAACGGATCCGGAGGCCGCGGGACAGGCCCGTCAGGCACTGGACGAACTCGCCGCGCGCGCTCGCGCGGGCACCTTCACCGAACTGACCGCGGTGCCCTGACCTGACGCATCCCGTGGCCGGCGGGTCGCGCGGCTCCAGTGGCTTCCAGGGTTCCGAGTGCCACTCGGATACGCATCCGCTGGACAGCCGAGGTGCCGGGGCAGAGAGTGGACGCACGGGTCGCCGTGCGAGCGCGCGCGACGCGGTTCCGTCGCGACGTCGGTCAGGCGTGGGCAGTGACTGGTCGGGCGGTCGGGCACGGTTCGCGGGAGGCGGATACGGATGCGGCAGTCGGACACGGTGACGGCGGCTTGCGGCTACTGGCGTCGACGGGGTCTGAGCACCGAGCCGGAGCAGGTGGTCGCCGCTCCCGGTGCCGCGTTGCTGCTGCTGGCGCTACTGGCCGCGGTAGGAGACGGGACCCGGGATCAGGCCGATCCGGCGGACTCGGCGGACGCTCCGGCCACGCTCGGTCTCGCCGCACGCCACCCCCGAGTGCCCGCGCGTGGCGACGTGTTGCTGCCCTGCCCCACCGCCGACTGGCACGCGGCGCAGGCCGGGCTGCTCTCCCGGCAGGCGCACCCGGTTTCGGTGCCCGCCGAGTGCGGCGGAATTCCCGATCCGGTCGCACTGCGGGAGACCGTGCGCCGGGTCCGTGCCGGCGGCGGCGCTCCCCGGGTGCTGCTGCTCTCCGTGGCCGACGATCCCACGGGGACGATCGCCAGTCCCGAGCTCCTGCACGAGGTCTGCGAGGCCGCCGTGGACGAGGGCCTGTTGATCATCAGCGACGAGAGCTGGCGGGACACCGCCCATGACCCGCGGGAGACCGTGGTCGTCAGCCCGGCGGAGATGTTGGGCCACGGTGGACGTGACTCCGTGGTCGTGCTCGCGGGGCTTGAGGTGTCGTTGCTGCCCGATGGTCCGCAGGCGGGCATCGCGCGCTTTCCGGCCAGCCCGTACGGGCATCGGCTGAGCGCTCGGGTGCGCGAGATCCTGGAGACCCTGCACGCGGGCCCGCACGGCGCGGACGACGCGGCGATCGCCGCGGCGCTGACGGAGCCGGCGGCCGTACGGAAGCGGCTGGCCGCCGAGTCCGCGGTGTACGGCGCGCGTGCCGCGGCGCTGCACACCGTCCTGACGGAGGCGGGCGCGCTGTGTCGGCCACCGAGGGTGGGCTGGTTCCTGTACGCGGACCTGGAGCAGTGGCGCTCGCGGCTCGCGGCTCGCGGGGTGACGGACGCTCCGGGGCTGGAGGCGGAACTCGTACGCCGGCTGGGTCCGTATGTCAGCGGCGGTCACCGCTTCGGCGACGAACCGGGCGGGCTGCGGGTGCGGTTGTCGGCGGACGTGCTGGGTACGGAGCGTGCGGCAGGGCCAGAGCAGGTGCCGGAGCAGGTGCCGGAGGAGGCGGCGGTGCGCCGGGTGCGTACGGAGCTGGCCGAGCTGCTGGGAGACGGTGCCGGAACGGCGTGACCGGGCGGGATCGGACCGGTCGGAACGACCTGACCAGCGCGGGGTCAGCGCACCGTGTCCCGGTTCGTCCGCCGCAGGCGCCGCCCGATCGACGGAGCGGCGCTGACCAACACCGTCAGCGCGACCACCGCGACCAGGCCCTGCCAGGGCTGGGGGAAGAGCGAACCGCCGGTGACCCCGATCAACTGGTAGGTCGCCGTCCACGCCAGACAGGCCAGCGCGTCCGCCCGTACGAATCCGGTCAGCGGCATCCGGGCCAGCAGACAGGCCAGCATCACCGGAATCCGTCCCGCCGGCACCAGCCGGGACACCACCAGCACCGCCACACCGTGATCCGCCAGCTTCTCCCGCGCTTGCGCCAGCCGCTCGGGAGCGGCACGGGCCCGCAGTTGCTCCAGCCAGCGGGAGCCGTTCTGGGAGCGCAGCCCGCGCTGGCCGAGCCAGTACAGGCTCACATCGCCCAGGAAGGCGGCCAGCGCGGCCACCACGAAGACGGCCAGCAGGGACAGCGCCGGCGCGCTGTGATGCACCGCCACCACCGCCGCCCCGCTGACCAGCGCACCCGTGGGCACCACCGGCAGTAGCGCACCGAAGATCACCAGCAGGAACAGCGACGGATAGCCGAGCGCCGGCTGTGTCGACCCGGGCGGCAACAACCCCAGCACGGCGAGGAACTCCGGCGCCTGGGCGGTGCCGGCGTCGTACTGCCCCATGCCGCTGCTCATCGTCCCTCAGCCCAGCCGTAGCGTCTCGCCGTGCCCCAGCCGGCGCACCTCGACCCCCGGCGCCAGCTGGGCGGACAGCCGCACGAACTCGTCGCCGGGCGCGTGGAACTCGTGCGGGCGCACGGCGTCCATCCCGATCGGCCAGTACGTGCCGTAGTGCACCGGCACCGCCCAGCGCGGCGTCAGGCAGCGCAGCGCACGCGCCGCACGTCCGGCGTCCAGGTGCCCGTGGCCCAGGTACGGCCCCCAGCCGCCGACCGGCAGCAGCGCCGTATCGACCGGGCCGACCGCCCGCGCCATGCCGTCGAACAAGCCGGTGTCGCCGGCGAAGTACGTCCGGGCCTCGCCCTCCACCACGTAGCCCAACGCCGGAGCCTGCTGCGGCCCGTACGGCAGCCGCCGCCCGTCGTGCGCGGCCGGCACCGCGTGCACCCGCAACGCGCCGACCCGTAGGACATCGCCCGGTAGCACCTCGCGCAGCGCGAGGAACCTCCGCAATCGGCGCAGCCCCGGCACCGCCCTCGACGCCCCCTTCGGCAGCACCACCGGAGTGCCCGGCGCGAGCCGGGCGAGCGAGCCCAGGTGCAGGTGGTCGGCGTGCAGATGGGACACCAGCACCACGTCGGCCGCTGCCGCCGCCGAGGCGGGCGGCAGCGCGCCCCGCCGCCTGCGCAGGTGCGCCAGGCGGCGTACGAACAGCGGGTCGGTGAGCACGCTGAGGCCCGAGTCGCGCACTGTCGCGGTGGCGTGTCCCCACCAGGTGACCTGCACCGGCACACGTGCTCCTCTCCCGCGTGGGCGTCCGGCAACCGCGCTCGGCCGCGCCCCGCACGGGCCGGTCCGCGGGACCCCGCCCGGGCGAGCGCCGCTGCCTCGAGCGTACGGCGTGTGCCCGCCCCCGGGGGCCGACCGGGCAGCGCGTCACGCACGGTGTCCGGCGCTGTGCAAGAGTGGAGAGGGTCCGCGCGGCGGCACCGGCCGGTCTTCGCCGACACGAGTGACGCCGGGGGACGGACGCGGGGACGGACGCGGGTGAGGAGAACCAGGCGTGCGACTGCGAGTGCCCTCCTGGCGAGGTCTGGGCTCGGCGGTGCTCCGACTGCTCACGGTGTGGACGGTCAGCACCGTCACGATGCTGCTGCTGGCCGGCGGACTGCCGGAGTTCCGGCTGCAGTCGGCCGACGGGGACAGCGCCACCCGGCTCGCCTTCACCGCGGCCCTGTGCGCCGGCGGGTTCGGCCTGCTGAGCACGCTGGTGTGGCCGCTGATCGTACGGGCACTCCTGCTGGTCCCGGCGCTGGTGCTCGGGCTGTTGGTTTTCTTCCTGAACGGCTCGTTGCTCTGGTTCGCGCTGCTCATCGTCCCCGGCCCGGGCGAG
Source organism: Streptomyces oceani (assembly GCF_001751245.1). Taxonomy (GTDB): domain Bacteria; phylum Actinomycetota; class Actinomycetes; order Streptomycetales; family Streptomycetaceae; genus Streptomyces; species Streptomyces oceani. The sequence continues at coordinate 207,053 of NZ_LJGU01000114.1, read as the reverse complement.
GTGGACCCGCGGACCGCGGTCGTGGTGGCGGCGGTGATGTCCGCCGCGTCCTCGGCGGCGTACACCTTCCTCACGGTGTGGGACGACGGTGCCTACCGGCGCCGGTTCGCACGGCTCGCGGGACGTGGCCGCCGTCGTACGTACGGGGGCGCGAACTCCGAGGTCGAGGCGACGGGCCTGGTGTTCGTGCAACTCGACGGGGTCGGATACGACGTGCTCCGGGAGGCGACGGAGGGCGAGCGCCCGTTGATGCCGACCGTGGCCGCGCTCCGCGCCAGCACACACAGGCTCACCCGCTGGCGTACCGACTGGTCCAGCCAGACCGGGGCGAGTCAACTCGGCATCCTGCACGGCAGCAACGCCGACGTGCCGGCCTTCCGCTGGTACGAGAAGGAACGCGGCGCCGTGCTGGTGACCAACCGTCCCAGTGGCGCCGCCGAGCTGGAGCGGCGGGCCGTCGCCCGTACGGGCCCGCACGGGCTGCTGGGCCCGCACGGCGCCAGCCGGGGGAACCTCTTCAGCGGCGGCGCGCGCCAACTCGCCCTGGTGCTCTCGGTCTCGGCGCGGCGCGGCCGGGAGACACGGTCCCGCGCCGGGTACTTCGCCTACTTCTCCGACCCGGCGAACGCCACCCGCACGGCCGTCTCGTACCTCGCCGAGGTGGGCCGCGAGATCGGCCAGTCCTCCCGCGCTCTGCTGCGACGGGACACCCCGCGGGTGCGGCGCGGCGGGCTGTACCCCTTCCTGCGCGCCTTCGCCACCGTGGTGCAGCGTGACGTGGTGGTCGCCGCGGTGATCGGCGACCTGCTGGCCGGTCGTACCGCCGTCTACGCCGACCTGGTGGCTTACGACGAGGTGGCGCACCATTCCGGCCCGCGTTCCCGGGACACCCATCAGGTGCTGCGTGGCCTGGATCGGGCCATCCGGCTGATCAGCAAGGCCGCCGAGCACGCGCCGCGCCCGTACCGCCTGGTGCTGCTGTCCGACCACGGCCAGAGCGAGGGACAGACCTTCGCCGGACGGTACGGGCTGACCCTGGAGGACCTCGTACGCGCCGGGTCCGGGCTGCCCGTGTCCCGGCGAGCCCGGCGCTCCCGCAGTGGGGCGGAGGCGCGGGAGGCGGCGCGGGCGGCGCTGCGCCGGCCGGAGGAGCGAAGCAGCGATCCGCCGCCGGAGAAGGTCACGGACGGTACCGAGCCGGTGGTGCTGGCCTCCGGGAACCTCGCCCTGGTGTCCTTCCCGGACGTACCCGGGCGGATGTCACGCGAGGAGATCGAGGCACGGCATCCCGCGCTGCTTCGGGCCCTCGCCAACCATCCGGGCGTGGGTTTCCTGCTGGTGTGGAGCGAGAAGCACGGTTCGGTGGTGCTGGGCCCGGAGGCCAGCGAGCACCGGCTGGATTCCGGGGAGACGACCGGGGACCGCGATCCGCTCGCTCCGTTCGGTCCGGGCGCGGTGGCGACCGTACGGCGGGCCGCGGCGTTCCGGAACCACCTCGCCGACATCATGGTCAACTCCAGCGTCTGCCCGGAGACCGGCGCGGTACACGCCTTCGAGGAGCAGATCGGTTCGCACGGCGGGCTCGGTGGGGAGCAGAGCGCGGCGTTCCTGCTGTCGCCGCTGCGGCTGTCCGCGCCGGTGGACGACGGCGGCCCGGAGAGCTTGGAGGGCTCCGAGGGCGTGACGGGCGCAGGAGCCGGGGCGGGCTCCGAGGAGTACGAACTCATCGGAGCCGAGCAGGTCCACCGGGTGCTGCGGCGTTGGCTGCGGGAGATCGCGAGCCCGCCGACGACCGTACGGCACGGCTCGGCGCGTACCGGCGGCTGAGTCCGGGCCGGCCCTCAGCCGCCACCCGGGCTCACCCGCCGGTGTGCGGGACGGCTCAGCCCTCCGCCGGAGCGTTGCGGATCGGCACGCCCACCTCGTGCAGGTGCGACAGCGCCTCCCGCCAGGATTCGATCAGCCCCGTCTCGTGGTACGGGATGTCCAGCTCCGCGCAGTACTCGCGGACGATCTTCTGGGCGCGCGCCAGGTGCGGCGAGGGCATGTTCGGGAAGAGGTGGTGCTCGATCTGGAAGTTCAGGCCGCCCATGACGGTGTTGATCAGCCAACCGCCGCGTACGTTCCGCGAGGTGAGTACCTGCTTGCGCAGGAAGTCCGGCTTGGTGTCGCCGTTCAGCATCGGCATGCCCTTGTGGTTGGGCGCGAACACCGAGCCCAGGTACACGCCGAAGACCGCCTGGTGGACGAGCAGGAAGGCGAGGGCCATGCCGACCGGCAGCACGAGGAACAGCGCCACCAGGTAGCCGACGAAGTGCCCGTACAGCAGTACGCCCTCCAGCCAGCGCCGCTTCATGTGCGGCTCGCGGAGCGCCCGCGCGCTGGCGACGTGCAGGTTGAAGCCCTCGAGGGTGAGCAGCGGGAAGAACAGCCCCGCCTGGTGCCGACCCATGAAGCGCGGCAGCCCCTTCGCCTCGCGGGCCTGGTCCTGGGACCAGACGAGGATGTCGGGGGAGACGTCCGGGTCCAACTCCTCGTGGTTCGGGTTCGCGTGGTGGCGGGTGTGCTTGTTCATCCACCAGCCGTAGGACATGCCGATGCCGAGGTTCCCGACTATCCGACCGCCGACCTCGCTGGCCCGCCGCTTGCGGAACACCTGCCGGTGCGCGAGGTCGTGCGCGACCAGGGCGCACTGGCCGAAGACCAGCCCCATCGCCACCGCCAGTGCCAGTTGCCACCAGCTGTCACCGAGCAGGACGAACCCGGTCCAGGTCGCCGCCAGCGAGAGCCCGACCAGGGTGAAACGCACGGTGTAGTAGGCGGGCTTCCGTGCGAGCAGGCCGGCTTCGGTGATCCTGCGGGAGAGTCGGGCGAAGTCGCTGCCCTGCTGCGCCGGGACGGTTGTGGGCCCCGGTGGTGCCTCGGTCGGTGTCGTCATGGCGGACAGTCTGACCGCTGCGGAGTAGCAGGTGAAAGCCGTGTAGCCGCACTCTTCGGGCTGCGGACTGCCGCAGGGGAAATAGGGGTGCTGGCTACACCGTCGCAGGCCGGCCCGGTTGGGTAGACTCGCTGGCTTTCCCACGAAAAGAGAACGCTTGTTCGATAAAACGCCTCCGTTGGCCGCTACACCGTACGTAACCACGGGAACCGGTTCCGAAATTCCCACCGCTCAGGACGGTAGCCGCAAAGGGAGGCGTCATCGGCCCGGGGCGCCGGGGCGCCACGCGCGCTCGCCGGCACGCGGCCAGCCAGTGATCGACAACGCTCAACTCGTGTGCTGCGTGTTCTGCGTCACAGTGAAGAAGCCGCCGTCCGGATCGCGGAGCACCGCGGAGTGCCCGAACGGGGTGTCGCCGGGCTCGGTCGCGATACTGCCCCCCGCCGACGTCGCGGCCCGCACGGTCTCCGCCACATCGGCGACGGGGAACGCCACGTGCCAACGAGGCTGGATGCGTGGGTCCGGAGCCGCCTCCACCGCCCCGCCCCGCAGTGTCGCCACGACGTGTTCACCCACGAGTACGGTCACCGCGCCGTGCTCGTAGGCGACGTCGCAGCGCTGCTGGTCACCGGAGGCCCACTCGAAGACCTCGGCGTAGAAGATCGCCATCGCGAAGGCGTCCCGGGTGCGCAGTTCCAGCTGCGGTGCCGTGTCGCCCCTCGTGGGCCGTCCGCTCGGGAGCTCACCCTCCCAGAAGCCGAACGTCGCCCCGGCCGGATCGGACGCGAGAGAGGCACGCCCGGTGGCGAGCGTCAGCGGACCGACGGCCACGGTGGCGCTCCGCTCAGCGACCCGGGCGGCCGTCGTGTCCGCGCTGGGCACGAGGAAGTACGGAGTCCAGGCGACCGGCATGCCGAGGGTGGCCTGCATGGTGCCGATCCCGGCGACCGGCTCGTCGCCGACCATGGCGACGGAGAACTCCGGCCCCAACTCGCTCGTGGCGAACCGCCACCCGAGCGTCGCCGCGTAGAAGTCCTGGGCGGAGTCCAGATCGCGCGCCGCGAGGTGTACCCAGCACGGCGCGCCGTAGACCGGAGGCGTTGCGGACGACACTCGGCTTCGCCTCGCTTCCTGGCGCAGGGGGTCCCGATCCGTGGCGTGTCGACTTCCGGGCACCGCGTGAGCCCGCCGAGCACCTCGCTCACTCTGCCATGCCCGACCAGGCCCTGCCCGCTGGGACACGGCCGAAACGGGGCCGGCGTGACAGGGTGGCCGAGCGAGCGCTCACACCCCCGGTCCGGCCCAGGCCGGTCCAGTAGAAGGAGGTCCGCATGGCCCCCGAACCGTTGTCCGCACAGCAGACCGACGAAGCACTCAGCGAACTTCCCGGTTGGCGCGCCGAGGACGGCCGTCTCGCCCGGGACTACGCCTTCCGCGGCCACCTGCCGGCCGCCGCCATGGTCATCCATGTCGCCGCGATTCAGGAGGAGCTGGGGCACCACTCGGACCTGACCCTGAGCTACAACACCCTCTCCGTCACGGTGAACACCCACAGCGTGGGTGGCAGGATCACCGAACTCGATGTCGCGCTGGCCCGCCGTATCGAGGAGATCGCCGCCGGGCACGGAGTGCGCTGACGCGCGAGCACGGCACACCGACCAGCCAGCGGGGCGGCGGGTCGGCGCTTGCCGTACGCGAACGTGCTACGCGGCTGGCCGACCGCTTACTCGATCCGCCAGCCGCGTGCCTGGACCCTGTCGTCAGGGCGTCACTTCTCCGGCATCAGCACCGAGTCGACGAGGTACACCGTGGCGTTGGCGGTCGGGACGTTGCCGCAGACGACCTTCGACATGTCGTTGACCGTGTACTCCTTCCCGGAACCGGCGGTGCTCAGCTTGTCCTTCTGCATGGTCTCGTAGGACCCCTTCTCCAGGTCCTCGGGTGTGAGCCGCTCGCCCACCACGTGGTACGTGAGCAGGTCGGTGAGCTTCTTCTTGTCGCTCATCACCGCGTCCAGGTCCTTCTTCGGGATCTTCTCGAACGCCGCGTTGGTCGGCGCGAACACGGTGATGTCCTTCGCGTTGTTCAGCGTGTCGACCAGGCCCGCCTTCTTGACGGCTCCGGTGAGCGTGGACAGTTCGGGGTTGTTGGACGCGGCGGTCGCCACCGGGTCCTTCGCCATACCGTCGAAGCTGCCCTTGCCGGACTCCGGCACGGTCGCGCAGCCGGGCCCGAACGGCCCGTCCATCGCCTGGGCGTCCTCGCCCTTCTCCGACCCCGACGAGTCACCGGACTTCTCTGACTGGGACTTCTTGGAGTCCGAACCCTCGTTGGACGACGAGTCACCGTCGTCCGAGCAGGCGGACATGGAAACCGGCAACACCACGGCGGCGAGCACGGCCACGGTGGTGCGACGAAAACGCTTGTTCATCGGGACACTCCTCTGTTGCTACGGATACCTCTGGGATCGGGGTCGCGAGCGCGTGCCGCTCGCTCGCTGGTCACCGCACGTCGACCACCACCTGATGGCGTCCGGTGGCGCCGTCCGGCACGGTCCCGGCCCGACGCGCCGTCTGGGTGTTTCCATCCCGGTCCGTCGCCCGGACCTGGAGCGTGTGGGAGCCGGGCGTCGCGGGCCACTGCCAGACCCACTGACGCCAGGTGTCCTGGCTGGGTACCGGGGCGAGTTCGGCCCGTTGCCACGCCCCGTCGTCGACCCGCACCTCCACCCGTTCGATCCCGGTGTGCTGGGCCCAGGCCACACCGGCGACCGGCACCGTGCCGGCCTTGGGATTGTCGAAGGGCTTGGGCGTGTCGATGCGGGACTGGGTCTTCACGGGTGCCCGGGCCGCCCAGTCCCGCTTCGTCCAGTAGGTGTCGTAGTCCCGGAAGGTGGTCAGCTCCAGTTCCTGGAGCCACTTGCAGGCCGAGACGTAGCCGTACAGCCCCGGCACCAGCATCCGTACCGGGAAGCCGTGCCGGAAGGGCAGCGGTTGCCCGTTCATGCCCACGGCGAGCATCGCGTCACGGCCGTCCAGCACCACCTCGACGGGGCTGCCCAGGGTCATCCCGTCCACCGAGCGGGCCACGAGCTGGTCGGCGGGCCCGCCCTCGGACGGCGGCCGGACGCCCGCCGCACGCAGCAGCGGGCCGAGCGGTACGCCGAGCCAGCGCGCGGTGGACACGTACTCCCCGCCGACCTCGTTCGAGACGCAGGTCAGGGTGATGTCGCGCTCGATCAGGTCCCGTTCGAGCAACTCGCGGAAGCCGAACGTGCGCGGCTCGGACACGCCCTTGCCGTGCAGGCGCAGGCGCCACCCGTCCGGGTCCACCTTCGGGACCGCCAGGGCGGTGTCCACCCGGTAGAAGTCCCGGTTGGCGGTGAAGAACGGGCTCAGTCCACGCACCCTCGGATGCACACCGGACGGGACCGGTGCCGCGCGGGAGCCGGGCGCGGGAAGGGTCACCGCCTCGCGGGCGGCGACGGCGTCGGCGCTGGTGAGGTCCAGTCGACGGCCGAACCATCCGGAAGCGGCGGAGGCCACCCCGACCGCGCCGGCGGTCAGCACGAAACCGCGTCGGTCGAACGAGCCCGCGGCACCGTACGGCGGTGTCCCGGCCGTCGACTCCGTTCCGGCCGCGGTCGGTTGCGTGCCGACGGCGCCCGACTCGTCCTCGGCCGCAGCCGACGACGCCGGTCCCGCCGGACCTTCCGTCAGCGCTTCGGCTCCGGCTCCCAGGTGCCGCCCGCCACTGGTGAGTTGGCCGGTCAGGACGTACAACACAATGGCCCCGAGCGCCGCGGCGCCCAGCGAGGGCAGCACGTCGATCCACCGGGCCATCGGCCGGCTCGCCGCCGCTCCGGCTCCGATCAGCCCGAAGACCAGCACACCGGCCGCTCCCACCCGCCGGTGGCGCAGCGCGGTCATGCCCAGCGCCAGCGCGAACAGCGTCAGCGTCAGCAGGATGCCGAGTCGCAGCACGAGCTTGTCGTCGGTACCGAAGGTCTGGACCGCCCACACCTTCACCGGCGTCGGCGTACGGTCGATCACCGCGCCGCCGACCGCCGTGACAGGTCCCGCCTGCTCACCCACGAACGCCGCCGCCAGCTCCGCCACGCCCAGCGCGCAGCCTCCGGCGAGTACTCCGCTGAACCCGCCCAGGGTCAGCCGCAGGAGGCGGCCGGCCCGAGAGGGCATCGCCGTTGTCGTCCTTGCTCGTTCCGCTCGCACATCCGGCATTCGGCGGCGCACACCGGCGCGGATTGGTCCGTCACGCGAAAGAGTGAAATCAGCCCGCTATGGCGTCGGTCGGCAATCCGGGACGCCCGTGGCGCCGAACCCCCGACACGGGCCGGGTTCTTCGGCCCTACCGAAGGGAGGCGTATGCCCGAGGGACAGCACAGCACCGCCGTGGTGGGCAGCGGGATAGCGGGCCTGACCGCGGCCTACGTACTGCGGCGGGCGCACGAGGTGACGCTGTACGAAGCGGACGACCGACTCGGAGGACACGCGCACACGCACGAGTTGATGTCCCCGCACGGCCTCGTGCACCAGGTCGACTCCGGCTTCATCGTGCACAACGCCCGCACCTACCCGCTGTTGTGCCGGCTGCTGACGGAACTGCGCGTACCGACCCGGGAGTCGGAGATGAGCATGTCCGTACGCTGCGAGGGCTGCGGGCTGGAGTACGCGGGCGCGCGCGGCCCGCGGGGACTGTTCGCCCGGCCCCGCAACGCCGTCACCGGCGACTACCTGCGGATGCTCACCGAGGTGCCCGCCTTCCACCGGCAAGCCCGCAGGCTGCTCGAGACCGAGCCGGCGGACCCGGCCGACGGCGTGCTGCGCACCCTCGGCGACTTCCTCTCCGCCGGCAGGTTCTCGCGCTACTTCACGGCACACTTCGCGATACCGCTGGTCTCCGCCGTGTGGTCCTGCGCGCCCGGTACGGCGCTGCGCTACCCGGCCCGCTACCTCTTCCAGTTCCTCGCGCACCACGGCATGCTCGGCGTCCGCGGCTCCCCGACCTGGCGCACCGTACGCGGCGGCTCGCGCAGCTACGTCGAGCGGATCGGCAAGCAACTGCCCGTCGTTCACACCGGCGACCCGATCCGGGCGGTGCTCCGCCGGCCGCACGGCGCGGCGATCGTCACCGCGGACGGCACGACCCGCTCGTACGACTCCGTGGTGCTCGCCGTGCACCCCGACCAGGCACTCCGGCTGCTGGCCGAGCCCAGCGAGGCGGAGCGCCGGGTGCTGGGCGCGTTCCACTACTCCCGCAACGAGACCCTGCTGCACACCGACGACTCGCTACTGCCCCGCCGAGCCGCGGCACGGGCCGCCTGGAACTACCTGTTGCCCGACTGTCGTCCCTCGGCCGGCCCGGTCCAGGTGAGTTACGACATGCGCAGGCTCCAGGGACCGGACGCGCCCGAGCGGCATTACGTCACCCTCGGCGGGACCCCTCGCGTACGACGGGACCAGGTGCTGGCCCGTATGGTCTACGAACACCCGGTCTACACCCCGGAGTCGGTGCGCGCCCAGCGGGAACTCCCGGCCCTCAACAGTCCGGTCCTCGCCTTCGCCGGCGCCTACCACGGCTGGGGCTTCCACGAGGACGGCTGCCGCTCAGGCGTACACGCCGCCCGCGCTCTCGGAGTCCACTGGTGACCGGCCACCGACCGGGCGCCGCCGCGCGGGTGGCACGGGTGGCGCCGACCCCCGCCCTCTACCACTGCACCCTCACCCACCGGCGCGCCGGGCCCGTACGCTACGCCTTCCGGAGTCGTACGTACCTCTGGCTGGTCGATCCGGCACGGCCGCCGCGGCTGCCCCGGCCACTGCGCTGGCTGGCCCGATTCGACGCCCGGGACCACTTCGACGGCACCGCCCCGGACATCCGCGCCGGACTGGACCGGTTCCTGACCGCGCGGGGCGAACCGCCGCCCGACGGCCCGGTGCTGATGCTCGCGCACGCCCGGGTGGCCGGCCACGTCTTCAACCCGCTCACCGTCTTCTGGTGCCACCACGCCGACGGCACCCCGCACTGCGTGGTCGCCGAGGTGCACAACACCTACGGCCAGCGGCACTGCTATCTGCTGCACCCGGACGACACGGATGCGGCGCGCGCCGCCAAGGAGTTCTACGTCTCGCCGTTCTTCCCGGTGGACGGCCACTACGTGATGCGGTTGCCGGCACCCGGCGCGAGGCTGGCGTTGACCGTACGGCTGGAGCGGCAGGGCCGGCCGGCACTCACCGCGACGGTGCGAGGCTCTCGGCGGCCGGCCACGGTCCGCGGCCTGTGCCGGGCCGTCGCCCGGCACGGGTGGTCGACGGTGGCGGTGTCCGCGGGTATCCGCTGGCACGGCGTACGGCTGTACCTGCGCGGGCTGCCCGTACAGCCCCGCCCGTGGAGAGGCACCCGGAAAGCCCCTCGGCAAGCTCAGGAGGTCCCGCAGTGACCGCTTCCGCGCCCGGCGCCCCGCCGGGATCTGGCACCCGGCGGCCGGATCCGGAGCGCTGGCCCGACGTCGCCGAGGTCCCGCGCTGTGGCCGCGCTCGGGCGGCACTCGCCCAGTCGTTCGTACGGCGCGCCGTGGCCCGGCTGCCGCTGTGCGTGACGCTGCCCGACGGCCGGACCTGGGGGCGGGGCGGGCCACGGCTGGAACTCCGCGACCCGGTCGCCTTCCACCGACGGATCGCCGTGGACGGCCTGATCGGCTTCGGCGAGTCGTACCAGGCGGGCGAGTGGGAGGCGCCCGACCTGGTCGCGGTGCTGACCGTGCTGGCGGCCGAGGTGCGTACGCTCGTGCCGCAGCCCCTACAGCGGCTGCGCGGGATGTACGTACGCCGGCGGCCCGCCGCCCAGCGCAACACCACCCGGGGCGCGCGGGACAACATCCACCGGCACTACGACCTGTCCAACGACCTGTTCGCGAGCTTCCTCGACCCCGGCATGTCGTACTCCGCCGCGGTGTTCCGCACCCTGCCGGCGAACCCGTCACACCTGTGGGCGGCGCAACAGCGCAAGGTCGATCGCCTGTTGGACCTGGCCGGGGTGGGCCCCGGCAGCAGACTGCTGGAGATCGGCACCGGCTGGGGCGAGTTGGCGCTGCGCGCGGCGGAACGCGGCGCCGAGGTCGTCACGATCACACTCTCCGAGGAACAGCGTCGGTACGCCCAGCGCCGTGTGGCGGAGGCGGATCCGCCCGGCCGGGTGGACGTACTACTGCGGGACTACCGGGAGGTGACGGGACACTACGACGCCATCGTGAGCGTCGAGATGATCGAGGCGGTCGGCGCGGAGTTCTGGCCGGAGTTCCTCCGAGTGCTGGACCGGCGGCTCGCCCCCGACGGTCGGGTCGCGCTGCAGGCGATCACGATGCCGCACGACCGGATGCTGGCCACCCGGGACACGTACACCTGGATTCAGAAGTACGTCTTCCCCGGCGGCATGCTGCCCTCCGAGGAGGCGGTGGCCCGGATCAGCGCGGAGCGGACCAGCCTGCGACTGACGCGTTCGGACGGCTTCGGACCGCACTACGCGGAGACCCTCCGACTGTGGCGGGAACGCTTCACCGCCCGGACCAGACACGTTCGACGGCTCGGCTTCGACGAGACCTTCCAACGGATGTGGACCTTCTATCTCGGCTACTCGGAAGCCGGCTTCCGCTCCGGCTACCTCGACGTCCGGCAACTGCTCCTGGAGAAACCACCGCTCCAGGAGGGAGGAGAGAGCAGCACGTGAACAACACGGCCCGACACCTGCACGGCACCCTTGAGCGGCTGCTGGGTGGACCGCTGCCCATAAGGCTCCGCGCCTGGGACGGAAGCGAGTCCGGACCCGCCGACGCCCCCGTCGTCGAACTGCGCTCCCGTCGCGCGCTGCGCCGCCTGTTGTGGCAACCGAACCAACTCGGGCTCGTCGAGGCGTACGTCGCGGGGGAACTCGAGGCGGCCGGCGAACTCACGCCCGTCCTACGCGCCCTGCGTGCCGCCGTCCCGGCACGTCCCGGGACGAGGTCGCGACCGCGACCCACTCTTCCGCAGGCCGCCGACGCGGCCGTGCTGCTGCTGCGGCTCGGTGCTGTCGGCCCCCGCCCGCCGCGTCCCGGCGCGCCCCGTGCCGCCGTGCGGGGCGTACGCCACAGTAGGGCCCGGGACCGGGCGGCGATCAGTCACCACTACGATCTGTCGAACGACTTCTACGCCCGGCTGCTCGGTCACCCGATGGCCTACTCCTGCGGCTACTGGACCCGCCCCGGCGACCCCGCCTACGACGTCACGGACGCGCAGCGCGACAAGCTGACGCTGGTCTGCCGCAAGCTCGGACTGGGGCCGGACGACCGACTGTTGGACGTCGGCTGCGGCTGGGGCGCCCTGGCGGAGCACGCCGCCGCGGAGTACGGCGCGCGGGTCACGGCCGTCACGCTGTCCGAGCGGCAGGCGGCGTACGCCCGCACCCGGGTACGGCAACGGGGATTGGCGGACCGGGTGGACGTACAGCTGCGGGACTACCGGGACATCCGGCAGGAGCGGTACGACGCGGTCTCCGCGATCGAGATGGGCGAACACGTCGGAGACACGGAGTACCCGGGATTCGCCCGCCGCTTGCACGCGCTGCTCCGGCCCAGCGGGCGGCTGCTGGTCCAGCAGATGTCTCGGGGTCAACACGCTCCGGGCGGCGGCGCGTTCATTGAGGCGTACATCGCGCCCGACATGCACATGCGCCCGCTGGGCCGGACTCTCTCGTTGCTCGAGACAGCCGGCCTGGAGGTGCGGTCCACCGAGTCGATCCGGGAGCACTACGTCGCCACGGTCCGCGCGTGGCTGCGCACCCTGGAGCGGCGGTGGCCCGAGTTCGTGGAGCTGGTCGGCGAACCGACCGCGCGGGTGTGGCGGCTCTACCTCACCGGCGGGGCGCTCGCCTTCGAGACCGGCGGGATGGGCGTGGACCAGGTCCTCGCGGTGCGCCCCGGTGAGCGGGGCGCCAGCGGCATGCCCGCAGTGCAGCCCGCCTGGCACGGCACGTCCCGGCCGCATGGTGTGGCTGAACCATACGGTGGCGCCGAACCATACGGTGGCGCCGAACCGGACGGGACCGCCGGATCGGACGTCGCCGGGCCGGACGGGGGAGACGCGAGGTGAACGGTCTCGTGTGGTCCGAACTCGCCCGTGTCCTACCGGCCACGGCCGGTGCCGCGCTGATCGTCCTGCTGGTCACCTACGCCCGAGCGCTCGCCAAGGGTGTGCACCGGATCGTCGATGTCGCCTGGGGACTCGCCTTCACCGCCGTGGCGGTGGTGACGTACCTCCTGTCGGCCGACGAGGGCGGCGACCACTGGCGACGGCTGCTGCTGACCGCCTGCACGGCGCTTTGGGGCCTGCGGCTGGCCGCCCACATCGCGCGGCGCGGGAGCAGGCATGGTGGCCGCGAGGACCCGCGGTACGCACGCCTGCTGAGCAGGGCGCCCGGCAACCAGGCGCTGTACGCCCTGTGGAAGGTGTACCTGGCGCAGGCGGCGCTGGTCTGGCTGGTCTCGCTGCCGGTGCAGGCCGGCCAGTACGTCCCCGCGCCGGTCGGCCCGGTCGCGCTGGCCGGGGTCGTGCTGTGGGCGACCGGGCTGTTCTTCGAGGCGGTCGGCGACGCGCAACTCGCCCGCTTCCAGGCCGACTCCGCGAACCGCGGCAGGATCATGGACCGGGGGCTGTGGGCCTGGACTCGGCACCCGAACTACTTCGGTGACTGCTGCGTGTGGTGGGGCCTCTTCCTCCTGGCCGCGGGTAGTTGGTCGGTGGCGGGCGCCACGGTGATCGCGCCGCTGGTGATGACCGCGCTGCTCACGGTGGGCAGCGGGAAGCGGCTGCTGGAGCGGGATCTGGCGGACCGGCCGGGATTCGCCGAGTACGCCGCCCGCACCAGCGGCTTCCTCCCGCTGCCACCGCGGCGGGGCCGCCCTCCCCGTACGGGTTGAGCACGTCGTACGGGTGGGGCGTACCCAGAGGCCGGGCCCGGCCCGACATCTGCCGCGCTCACGCCTGGCCGCTGGCGCCGGTGAGCCTCAGCAACGTCAGCGGTTCGGAGGTGGGTTGTGGCGATCCGCCGTCCGGCTCCACGGTGAGACCCATCGCCGAGGCGTCCCGTACGGGGCCGTCCATCAGCACCGTCGCGCCCCGCTCAGCGGCACTCAGCAGACCGGCCGGGCGCATGGTGCCGCCCTCGCTGAACCACAGTTGGTACACCTTGCCCTCCGGAGCCCTGGGCAGGTCGGCGGCGAAGAACGCCGCGCGGTCGGCGTCCCGGGACACCACCACGGACGCCGTGCCACCCTCCGGCAGCGCGCCGCTCCTGACCCGCGCGTCCGGCGCGGACAACACCCGGGCCAGCGTCTCGGCCCGTTCCTCGCGCTGTTCGGCGTGCTGCCGGGCGTCCTGCGCCGACTCGTACTGCCACACGGCCACGCCACCGAACAGCGCGGCGGCCAGCGAGGCGGCCAACGCGAACATGGGCAGCGCGCGAGCGCCCGGCCGGAGCCGAGAGCCAAGCCGACGGGTGCGGGAGACGGGTGGCGGCTCCTGCCGCACCTCGGCGATCTCCCGCAGTACCTGCCGCCGCAGCTGCGACGGTGGTGGCGCGGCAGCCGCCAGCGCCAACCGCTCCGCCGTGGCGGTCAGCTCGCGCACCTCCACGGCGCACGACTCGCAGCGCGCCAAGTGTCGTTCGAACTCGCGGCGTTCGGCCTCCGGAAGGGCGTCCATGCTGTAGGCGCCGGTCAGGGTGTGTGGATCGGTGCTGGTCACGCGCTCACCCCCAGGCAGTCCCGCAGACGAATGAGTCCGTCCCGCAGCCGGGTCTTCACAGTGCCCAACGGCAGCGTCAGCAACTCGGCGACCTCGCGGTAGGTCAGCCCACGGTAGTAGGCCAGCGTGATGGACTGTCGTTGCACCTCGGTGAGAGTGCGCATGCAGCGCCGCACCTGTTCCCGCTCGAGCCGGGCCTCCACCTGCTCGGTGACGTCGTCGAAGGCGGGCGCCTGGTCCAGCAGCGCGGCGCGGTGCTCGCGATCGCTGGCGGCCTGCGCGGACCGCACCCGGTCCACGGCACGCCGATGCGCCAACGTCATCACCCAGGACATCGCGCTGCCGCGCTCCGGCCGGAAGCGGGGAGCACTGCGCCACACCTCGACCAACACCTCCTGGGCGACCTCCTCCGACTGCGCGGGGTCCCGCAGGACGCCGCGTACAAGGCCGAACAGAGGCTCGGCGACGATGTCGTACACGGCGGCGAACGCCTCCTGGTCACCTCTGGCGACCCGCTCCAGCAGCCCGTCCAGGCCGGGTCCCGGCTGGGCCGTACGGGCGGCGCGGGCGGACTCCCTCATGCCCGCCCGTCCATGCCACGTACCGGGTGGCGACACCCGGTCACGGCGGCTGTCCGTACGGGTTCCGGGCCTGTCGGGCGGGCACTGCTGGGGACGGCGCTGATCATGTACTCCTCCGGGGACCGGCGGCTGTCGCCGCACTCCATCCTGCACCTGGACACCCGTGCTTCGTTGCCCGAGGCGCGGCGGATTGGTCCCGGGGTGGTGCTCTTCCGTCAAGCATCCCTGCTGGGCGAGGGTGCTCGGTCGTGGGTCACCGAGTAGCCCAACGCTCCTGTCGAGCCAGCGTGCTGCCGGGCTCACCTCTCATGTTGCGTTGCCCTCCACCAGTTTCAGGTGTGCGTTCACGATCAGGTTCGATCGGTACGTTTCGTTCCCGTCGTCCCAGTCAGCGCAGGTCAGGAGCGTGAGTCGGGGTTCCGGCGTGGGTCCGTAGACGCGCTGGGAAGGGAAGTCGTCCTTGGGCCAGATCGTCATGCTGTCGACCACGTAGGTGGCGGTTCGTCCGTCCGCGCGGTCGATGGTGATGCGATCTCCCTCCTCCACGGCCCCGAGACCGTAGAACGCCGCGGGCCCGCTGCGGGAGTCGAGGTGGCCCACCAGGATCGAGTTGCCCTGGCTTCCGGGAGAAGGGGAGCCGGTGTACCACCCGGTATGGTCGGCGTCACTGGGCATGGCGATCGCCCCGGCCGTGTTCAGCGCGACGCGTTTGACGTCTGTCCCAAGCCCGATGGCTGGGATCTCGACACGGGTGGGGGGCGACTGGGTCAGCGTGCCGCGCTCCCCGCGTGGCCGCTCGCCAACCGACGGGTTGGACGGGCGTGCGGGGGCACGTACGGCGTCCTTCGGTACGGGGGGCGGTTCGGAGCTCGACGTGAGATCGAGCGTGAGCAGCGTGGTGCCGAGGAGGGCACAGGCGGTGGTCGCCGCGGTGAGAACACCGCGGCGACCCCGGGGCCCGAGCGTGGGCTTCCCGTACATCTGCCTGCTCAGCGGTCAGTTGGAGCGGATGCTGCGGCGGCGCAGGTAGAACCCGGCGCCGGCGGCCAGCAGACCGGCGCCGGCCAGACCGGCCGGACCCGCCTCGAAGCCGTCGCCCTGCGTCCCGCCGAGCCCGCCGGAGATGCCTCCGGTCGGGGTCTTCTTCAGAGTCCCGCACAGAGCGGGTGCGGTCGCCTCGAGCGGGAGTTTCGGGTCGAGCAGGCTCTTGCCGAGGTTGAAGTCGTACTTGCCGTTCTTGTTGTAGTCGATGCCGTGCACCACGACCACCGCGGTGCCCTCACGCAGCGACTTGGCGGTCTCCTTGCTGACCGTGAAGCTGCGCTTGTAGTGGTACTGCGAGCCGGTGGGGAACCGGTCGACCGCGAGCGCCGACTTCGGGCTGGTGTCGCCCTTGGTCGTCAACGAGGCGCCGATCCTGCCGTAGAACGGTTGGCCATCCACGGTGGAGAGGGACAGCTTGCCGTTGTGTTCCTGGGCGGCCGACTCTGGCGGGCACACCCCCTTGGCGGCGATGTGGAAGTGCTGTGCGTGCGGGGCGTTGAGGAGGCCCTGGGCTTTCACCCGTACTGTCACGTGACGGTCTTGGAGGCGTACCTCGGCCGATCCGTGTCCGTCGACCTTGTTGACCTTGAACGGGTCGAGTGTGGCGTGCAGCGCCACCTTGCCGTGTTGCTCGGGGGCGGGCTTGCCACCGGCGGTGGCGGCCGGCGCGAGGGCCATGAGTGGAGCCAGGGCCACCGCGGCGGCACAAGTGGCGGTGAGGGACTTCTTCACGTGTGTCATCTCCAGCCGACTGGGAGGGATACGATCCGGTCCCCGAGCGGTCACACCATGACCTGGCGTACACATCGGACTACCGGCCTCGACGTGATCGACTCTGCACAGCTGTCGCACGGCGCCGCCACCGCAACGGTCACCCAAGGGCGGTTGTAAAGGCGCCGTAAGGAACAGGAAATCCCTGGTCACGCCGTACTCTCCAGCCGTCTAGTCGGGATACGACCAATGGAGCAGGCGAAGACGTTCATGGCCTGCGAAAGCCCCGCCCGGTGGCGTGTGGGCTCACGTGACGGTTCGCGTCGTGGACCGGCTGCCGAGGGCGTCCAGGGCGGCCAGGTCCTCCCGCAGCCATTCCGGGGCGAGGGGCGAGCGGGCGTAGACGCGGGCGCAGGGCACGCAGGCGTACGTGGACCAGCCGGGTCCGGAGTTGCCCTGTACCAGGGCGACGGTCATGCGCTCCTCCGCTTGGGCACGGCAGCGACAGCACTCCCCGGGTGTGGCGAGGTAGCCGTTCTCGGCGTTCACCTCTCCACCGCCACGTACGTCAGCAGGACCTCGCAGTCCCGGGCCAGG
The DNA here is from genome assembly GCF_001751245.1 of Streptomyces oceani. Taxonomy (GTDB): domain Bacteria; phylum Actinomycetota; class Actinomycetes; order Streptomycetales; family Streptomycetaceae; genus Streptomyces; species Streptomyces oceani. The sequence continues at coordinate 190,383 of NZ_LJGU01000114.1, read as the reverse complement.
CGGCGTACCTGGGCGACGGCGGACAACAGGCCGTCACCGAGCCCGTGGGTCAGGTGGTCGCGTACGTCCCGCAACCGGGCGTCGCGCTCCTCCCAGTCCGGGGAGTCGCGCCACTGGCTGTCGTTAGCGGACTCGGCGAGCGGCAACAGCAGGATGGTGTGGCCATGCAACAAGCGCTCCAGGTCCACCAGTTCCTCATAACGGGGAGAGGGACCTCGTACCAGAGCACGGTCGATCGCGGCACGGATCGTGGGCACGTCCACCGACCCGGTGTCAGCCGTCGCTTGGCCTGGCCCGGCGGGCTCGGGCGGTCTGGTTGTAGCGTGCATGGTCGCTCCTTCGTCACGGTAAGCCGTTGTGTCGCAACATAGAGCGAGGTACGACTAGGGTGAGCACGCAAAGTGCGTGCTTCGTTCCGGGAGTCGCGGTGGACACTGAGAGCATCGGTCGGCGCATCGCCTATTGGCGAGAGTTGCGCGGTTTCACCCAAGGCTTCGGACGCCTCATGGGCAAGTCCCGACGCTGGGTACAGGACCTTGAAGGGGGTCAACGGCAGAGCGATCCCAGGGTTTCGGTGCTCCAGGGCGGCCGATGTCTTCCGAATCCCCCTGGAACGCCTCCTGGCCGACGACACCACCCCCGAACCCAGCCGCGTCTTCAAGCTTCCAACCGAGGTCGCCGCACTGGTCGACTCTCTCTATGCCTCCGCCCACGACGGAAACATCGTTGACCTCGCCGAACTCCGACGGCGCATCACGTTCTGTTGTCAGGCTTGGGCTTCGTGCCACTACGCTGCTGCGGCACGGGACCTTCCCGGTGTCCTGGCAGACGCACACCGATCCGCGGTATCGAGAGGCGAAGCCTCTGCTTTGCTGTCCCGCGCCTACCAACTCGTTGCCAGCCTGCTCTTCAAGTACGGGGAGTTGGCCCGCACTCCGGCGGTACTGGCCGCAGACCGGGCCCTCAGAGCAGCCGAGGCTTCTGGCGATCCGATCGCGATGGCCGCCGCTGCACGGAGAGTTGCCCGCGGCCTCATACATCAGCAGCGGCACACCACCGCCGCCGACTACGCCACGGCCACCGCCGCTGACCTCAGGCCCCATCTGGAGCGGTCCGGTGTGGCTGGACTGTCCGCGCTCGGCATGCTGTATCTCGTGGCCGCCGTTGGTGCGACCGGTGAGGGCAGGTCGCGGCAGGCCGTAGCAGCCGCCACGGAAAGCTTGGGCGAAGCCACGCAGGTGGCAGAGCAGCAGGGTGGAGAAGGGGCTGACTTCACTTCGTTCGGGCCGACCAACGTGGAACTGCACGAGGTGGACGTGCTGCTGAGGCTGGATGATGCTTGGTCCGCGATCGAGGCTGCGCAGCGCATTGATACCGGTGCGATTTCCGCGTTGGGACGGGAGCGGCAGGCCCGGCACTTGGTGACGACTGCACGCGCTTCGGCCTTGACTCGGAGCCGTGAGGACGCTGTCAGGGACTTGCTGGAGGCTGAGCGGCTCGCGCCCGAAGAGATGCGGCGGCCGTCCGTTACCCGGCTCATCGGCGAGCTGACGGAACTGGTGTCCGCCCCCGGACCGGAGTTGACCGGCCTGGCCCGGCGGTGTGGACTCCGCGCATGACCCCAGTGCTCTACCTCATCGCCTGCGCGGCCGGGCCGTCCCAGTACCTGGACCTGGGTGTACGGCTTGCTCAAGGGCGCGGCTGGAATGTATGCGCCATTCTCAGTCCCTCCGCCGCGACGTGGTGGGAGCCGCGGATGAGTGAGTTGGAAGACCTGACAGGTCATCCAGTCCGGTCCCAGTACAAGCTGCCGTGGCAGTCTGATGTGCTGCCGAAAGCGGACGCCATGTTGGTGGCGCCGCTGTCGTGCACGAGCTTGAACAAATGGGGGGCGGGAATCGCGGACACCGTGGCGTTGGGAATCCCGTCAGAAGCCGTGCACATGGGGGTGCCCGTGGCTGTGATGCCGTTCTTCAACCAGGCACAGGCCGCCCAACCTGCGGTGCTCCGTAGCGTGGAGGCGTTGCGTGTGCAGGGCGTGCGGGTGCTGCTCGGTGAGGACGGATATGAGCCGCATCCGCCGAAGACGGGGCGGGCGGCTGAATTCCCCTGGGCCCGCGCGCTGGATGCTGTGAGGGACATGTTCGCTCGCCAGGAGGCGGACTCAGAGCGGTAGTTGGCGATGTGCACGGGCGTACGCGCCGGCCCCCGGCCGGGGACCGGCGCGTAGGCGGCCCGTGGGTCAGCCGAGGAAGTTCATCGTCTCCGGGTCGGCGCCCAGCCGGGTGTCGGTGTTGAGCCCGCCGATGGTCGCCAGGTCGGCGGCGTCCAGCTCGAAGTCGAAGACGTCGAGGTTCTCCCGAATCCGCGAGGGTGTCACGGACTTGGGAATCGCGACGTTTCCGATCTGCAGGTGCCAGCGCAGCACGACCTGGGCGACGGTCTTGCCGTGCTTCTGGGCGAGGGTGCCCAACTGCGGGTCGTCGAGCAGGTCCTTGCCCTGGCCGAGCGGTGACCACGCCTCGGTGACGATGCCGTGGTCGGCGTGGTACGCGCGCGGGATACTCTGCTGGAGCCGGGGGTGCAGCTCGATCTGGTTCACCGCCGGCACGATGCCGTGCTCGTCCAACAGCCGCTGGAGGTGCGCGGGATGGAAGTTGGAGACGCCGATCGCCCGGGCACGGCCGTCGGCGAGGATCTTCTCGAACGCCTTCCAGGTCTGGGTGTACGTGTCGACCGCCGGCATCGGCCAGTGGATGAGGTAGAGGTCGACGTAGTCCAGGCCGAGCCGCTCCAAGGAGGCGTCCACGGCGGCCAGCGCGGTGTCGTGCCCCTGATCGCTGTTCCAGAGCTTGGTCGTGATGAAGAGTTCCTCGCGGGGAATCCCGGCCGTACCGAGGGCACGGCCGGTGCCGCGCTCGTTCTCGTAGACCGTGGCCGTGTCGATGCTGCGGTAGCCGGCCTCAAGCGCGCTGCCCACGGCGCGTTCCGCCTCGTCGTCCGGCACCTGCCAGACACCGAAGCCGAGCTGCGGCATGGCGACGCCGTTGTTGAGGGTGAGGGTGGGGACGCTGCTCACTGGCAATCGGTCCTTACGTGCTTGGCTCTTCTGGGTACGCACGAACAACGCTCGGGGCGCCCGGAACATTCCCGCCACGGACCGCCACCGTGCCTCCGCCCCAGGTCACTGCTGGTACAACGCCTCGATCTCGGTCGCGTACGCCTCCTCGATCGCCCTGCGTTTCAGCTTCAGCGAGGGCGTCAGCAGGCCGTGCTCCTCGGTGAACTGGGCGGCCAGTATCCGGAAGGTCCGGACGGACTCCGCCTGTGAGACATGCGTGTTGGCCGCCACCACCGCGCGCCGTATCTCCGTCTCCAGGTCCGGGTCACTGACCAGTTCGCCCACCGCGAGTTCGGGCTTCGCCCGCATCGTCAACCAGTGCGAGACGGCCTCCGGGTCCAGGGTGACGAGCGCGGCCACGTACGGGCGGTCGTCGCCCACCACGAGACACTGGGACACCAGCGGATGCGCCCGTACGCGATCCTCCAGCGCGCCCGGAGCGACGGTCTTCCCGCTGGACGTCACCAGGATCTCCTTCTTGCGCCCGGTGATCGTCAGGTATCCGTCCTCGTCCAGTACGCCGAGGTCGCCGGTGGTGAGCCAGCCGTCCCGCAGTGTCTCGTCGGTGGCCTGGGGGCTGTTGAGGTAGCCCTGGAAGATCTGGCCGCCCCGCAGCCACACCTCGCCGTCCTCGGCCACCCGCACCGTCGTGCCCGGGATGGGGCGGCCAACGGTGCCGAACCGGGTCTGTTCCGGCGGATTGGCGGTGGCCGCCGCGGTCGCCTCGGTCAGCCCGTAACCCTCGAAGATCCGCATGCCGGCCCCGTCGAAGAAGAGGCCCAGCCAGCGCTCCATGGCGCTGCCGCCGGACACCGCGTGCCGGCATCGGCCGCCGAGCGCCGCCCGCAACTTGGAGTACACCAGCCGGTCGTACACCTGGTGCTGCACTCGAAGCGCCGCCCCGGGGCCGGGACCGGTGCCGAACGCCTTGTGCTCCGCCGCCTCCGCGTACCGCGTCGCGGTCTCGACGGCCTTGTCGAACGGGCCGAGCCGGCCTTCCGTCTCCGCTTTGCGGCGCGCGGCGGCGAAGACCCGCTCGAAGATGTACGGCACCGCCAGGATGAAGCTGGGGCGGAAGGAGGCCAGGTCGGGCAGCAGTACCGCGGCGTTGAGCTGCGGCTGGTGGCCGATCGTGACCCGGCCGCGCAGCATCGCGACCTCCACCATCCTGCCGAAGACGTGCGCGAGGGGGAGGAAGAGCAGCGTGGAGGGCTGGTCGCCGGGCTTGGCATGGAAGACCGGCTCGTAGCGCGCGACGATGTTGTCCGTCTCCGCCATGAAGTTGGCGTGGGTGAGGACGCAGCCCTTCGGGCGGCCGGTCGTACCGGAGGTGTAGATGACCGTGGCGACGGTGTCCGGAGTGAGGGCCAGTCGGTGTCGGTGCACGACGTCGTCGGCGAGGTGCGCGCCCGCGCGCCGCAGTTCTTCCTCGGCGTCCGCGTCCAGTTGCCAAAGGCGCTTCAGGAGCGGGAGCCGGTCGATGACCGAGCCGACGGTCATGGCGTGGTCCTCGTGCTCGACGACGGCCGCGCTGACCCCGGCGTCGTGCAGCATCCAGAGGACCTGCTCGGCTGAGGAGGTCGGATACAGCGGTACGGACTGCGCGCCGACGGACCAGAGCGCGAAGTCGAACAGAGTCCACTCGTAGCGTGTACGGGACATGATCGCGACCCGGTCGCCGAACCGCACGCCCTCGGCGAGCAGGCCCTTCGCCAGCGCCAGGACCTCGTCGCGGAAGTCCGCGGCGCTGATATCACGCCACTGGCCCGCGGCGTCCTTACGTGCCAGCGCGACCCGGTCCGGGTCCGTGGCGGCGTGTTCGAAGACGACGTCCGCCAGTCCGCCCACCTGAGGTGCCGTCGCCGCGGCGGGGACGGTGAACTCCTGCAATGGTCCTGCCTCTCCACGCTGGATACAGCGTCGTGACCGTATCTAATCCGGCCCGTGGGCGGGAGAGGGGCCGAGGCGGCTCCGCTGGTCATTGTGGACACTTCGGGAAGTGAGCGGGGGTTTTGTTGCAGCACGCTTCCGGGATCTCCACGAAACCTACGCTGCCCTGGCGTGACCGGGACGGCGGACCCCGGGGCGGGCGATGGCTGGAAAGCATCGTCCATCGGCGGCTCCCGGCGGCTCCCGGCGGCTCCCGGCGGCTCCCGGCGGTCCCAGCGGTTCCGGCGGTCCCAGCGGTCGCCAACGGGCACCGCGGGTTTCGCGAGCGGGGCGACGACCGGACGGACCACCCGGGGAAACCCCCGCGCCGCCTGCCGGACACCTGCCGTTCGGTCCGCTCCGGTGGTGTGGTCACTGTCGCCGGGCAGCGTCGGACGCGGCGACTCGTACGGACGGGGAACCGGGGGCCCGGTGCCGACGGACACCCTGCCGTACGCCCGTCCACCACACCGCGAGACCGCGAGACCGAGAGGGCGCCCGATGCCGGACCCGCGTACCCAGACCGTGAGCAAGGGCCTGCGCCGCAGAGGCCGGCTGATCGCCGAGGCGTTGCGCCCCCCGGCCGGCACGACGTACGCCGGTACCGGCGCCCCGGTGGGGGTGGCCGCGGCGGCCGAGGACGCGGCCACGCCGGAGTACGTCGCCCCGCTCGCGACCCGGCTGGTCGAGTCGCCGGTGTTCCTGCTCTCCCCCGTGCGTTCCGGCTCCACCCTGCTGCGGGTGCTGCTCAACAGCCACCCGGCGATCCGCGCCCCGCACGAGATGCACCTGCGCACCGTGCACGTACGCCTGGGGCGGGACTTCACGCCGGGCGCGATGCGCGAACTCGAGCTGGACAAGGACGAGCTGGAGCATCTGCTGTGGGACCGCGTGATGCATCTGGAGCTGGAGCGCAGCGGCAAGCGGATCATCGTCGACAAGACCCCGCCGAACACCCTGATCTGGCCCCGGCTGCGGCGTGCCTGGCCGCAGGCGCGCTACCTCTTCCTGCTGCGGCACCCCGCCGCCGTCGTCAGCTCGCTGGTCAACCGTCGCCGGGACCCGGACCCGGGGCAGATCCACGCCGAGGTGCTGAAGTACTGCGAGCGTCTGGAGGAGGCCCGGCAGACGCTCACGGGGCACACCGTGCGCTACGAGGAGCTGACCGCGAACCCGGAGCGGGAGACCCGCGCGATCTGCCATTACCTGGGTGTGGACTGGGACCCGACGATGCTCGACTACGGACAGCAGGACCACGGTGCGTTCCGCCCGCACATCGGGGACTGGAGCAACAAGATCAAGTCCGGCCGGATCCAACCCGCTCGGAAGCGTGAGGCCGGGGGGCCGCTGCCGCCGAGGCTGGCGCGTATCGCGGAGAGCTGGGGATACGACGACGAGGTGGCCGCGGCGGAGGCGGACTGAGGGGCCGGGCCCATGGGACAGAGCGGCCCCCACAGTGCCGACGGGATGGCCTCAACGATCCGCGGCGGCCGTGCTCTCGGCGGTCTCCGCGGGCTCCGCGATCCCGGTGAGCCGGCGCGCGCCGGCGTACACGTTCATCGAGCTGCCACGCAGGAAGCCGACCAGCGTCATACCGGTCTCGGCCGCCAGGTCCACCGCGAGGGAGGAGGGCGCCGAGACCGCCGCCAGCGCTGGTATCCCGGCCATCACGGCCTTCTGCACCAGCTCGAAGGAGGCCCGCCCGGACACCATCAGCAGGGCGTCGGTGTGTGGCAACTGGCCCTCGCGTAGCGCGTGCCCGACCAGCTTGTCGACGGCGTTGTGCCGGCCGACGTCCTCGCGGACGCCGAGCATCTCACCGTCCGGGGTGAACAGCGCCGCCGCGTGCAGGCCGCCCGTACGGTCGAAGACCCGTTGTGCCGCGCGGAGCCGGTCCGGCAGCAGGGCCAGCACCGAGGGGTCGAGCGAGGGGGTCGTCGGGCCGTCCTCCGGGAGCGGCCAGCGGGTGCGCGTGCGGACGGCGTCCAGGCTCGTCTTGCCGCAGAGGCCGCAGGACGAGGTGGTGTAGACGCTGCGCTCCAGGCTGATGTCCGGTTCGGGGACCTCGGGGGCGAGCCGTACGTCGACGATGTTGTACGTGTTCGAGCCGTCCTCGCCCGTCCCCGCGCAGTACGCGATGCTGGTCACGTCGCTGGCCTTGGCCAGCACCCCCTCGCTGACCAGGAAGCCCACGGCGAGTGCGAAGTCCTCACCGGGCGTACGCATGGTGATGGCGAGCGGTCGGCCGTTCAGCCGGATCTCCAGCGGTTCCTCGCCGGCCAGCGTGTCCGGGCGCTCGGACACGGCGCCGTCCCGGATGCGCACGACGCGGCGGCGTTCGGTGACCCGGCCCATCACAGTCCCTTCTCACGACGGGGAGACCGGCTGCCGCCGGTGAGCGATCTGTCGCGACGTGATCACTCATCGTGGCGCGATGGTGGGACGTCGCTCGGCCATGGTGCCACTGTCGGAGGTGGTTCGGGCCAGCGGTCCGTGCCCGCGCGCGGTCCTCCCAGAGCAGCTACCAGTACCTCCCGCCGGGCTCCTCCGTCTGATGGCGGCGTCCCGGCGGCGCCGCCTCACGGCAGCAGGCGCTCCCGGTTGGCGGCCGCCACCGCCCCGGCCCGGGTGTGGACGCCGAGCTTGGTGTAGATGCGGCCGAGGTGCGTCTTGACCGTGGCCTCGCTCAGGAACAACGAGCGGGCGATCTCCCGGTTGCCGAGGCCCTCGCCGAGCCGGGCGAGGATGTCGCGTTCTCGGGCGGTCAACGCGGGGGCGGGGGAGCGCAGTCGGGAGAGGACGCGGTCCGCGATCGAGCCCGAGAGGGCGGTGCGGCCGGCCGCCGCGTCCTGGATTGCGGCGAAGAGCCGTTCCGGCTGCTCGGCCTTGAGGAGGTAGCCGGTCGCTCCCGCCTCCACGGCCCGGGCGATGTCCGCGTCGGTGTCGAACATGGTCAGGACCAGCACCGCCGGGCCGTCCTCCGCGACTGAGGCCGAGGCCGAGGCCGCGGCCGGGTCCGTCTGGCCGCCGGTCAGCGCGCGGGTGGCCGCGACGCCGTCCATGCCCGGCCCCAATTGCAGGTCCATCAGCACCACGTCCGGCCGCAGCGCCGCCGCCATGGTCAGCGACTCCTCGCCGCTCGCCGCCTCCCCGACGACGTCGATCCCCTCGGTGCTGGAGAGCAGGGCACGCAGCCCGGCCCGGATGACGGCGTGGTCGTCGCAGAGCAGCACCCGGACGACAGAGGAGGTCACGACGCCCGCTCTTCGGCGGCTCGGACGGCCGCGGGGACGGACACCGTCACCACGGTTCCCGCGCCCGGGGCCGTCTCGACGGTGAGCGTCCCGCCGACCTTCCGGGCACGTCTCCGCATGCCGGTGAGGCCCTGCCCGCGACCCGCCGGCCTGTTACGGGACGACGGCTGCCGGGTGTCGAAGCCGCGTCCGTCGTCGGCGATGTCCACGGTGCTGCCGTCCTCCAGACAGGTAAGGGTGATGACGACGCGCGTCGCCTGGGCGTGTTCGCGGGCGTTGGCCAGCGCCTGTTGGGCCACGCGCAGCAACGCCGTCTCGACGGGGTCCGGCAGCGTACGCGGGCCGCCGTGTTCGGCGTCGAGCCGGAACTCCACCAACGGGCGCCGCCCGCCCTCGGATGCGGCGAGGTTCCGAAGCGCCTGCACGAGGGAGTCCTCGGCGAGGTCGAGCGGGGTGAGGTCCCGGACGAACCGCCGGACCTCGGTGAGCGCGCGTTCCGCCGAGGCGGCGGCTTCGTCGACGTAGGTGTGCGCGGTCTGCGGTGCCTCCCGTCGGTGGCGTCGCGCGGCCTGAAGGAGCATCTGCTGGCTGGAGAGGCTCTGGGCGAGCAGATCGTGGATCTCGGTGGAGAGCCGCTCACGCTCGGCGAGGACGCCCGCGTGTCGTTCGGAAGCCGCCAACTCGCCGCGGGTGCGTACCAGATCGGCGACGAGGCGGCGTTGTCGCTCGGTCTGCCGGCGACTGTGCACGAGGACGGCCGTGGCCACCGTGCCGAGCCCGATCGGCGCGATCACCAGGTTCGGGTTGAACCCCTCCGTCGCGATGCGTACTTCGGAGACCACCACCAGGACGACCAGCAGCCCCGCGAGCGGCACCGCGAGCCGTACCGGCAGCCGGTGCAGCCCGGTGAACAGCAGCGGCATGGCGCACCAGGTGGCGCTCGGCTCGACGGCGAGCAGCACCATCCAGAGGGCGAGGACCGTGCCGAGCCACCACAGGTGGCGTGCGGTGGGACGCTCTCCCGCCCCGGGCGGCGCGGCCCACAACTGCCCCACGAGGTAGAGGAGTCCGAAGCTGAGGAACAGCGCGAGGACCCACCACGTGCGGGCTCCCTCGTACGGTTCGTGGGTCAGCAGGCGGGCGACCGCGCCGCCCAGCAGCAGCACGAAGGCCGAGTGCAGCCCGAGGGCGAGCCAGCGCGCGTCGGGGTCCGACTCCGTCCCGTCCCGCCGCACTGTTCTCCCTCCCCCGCTCACGTCCGGCCTTCAGCTATACCGCCACGGGCCGGGCGGAACATCAACCGATCGGTTGACACCACATGGCCCGTACCGGCTCCCACGTGCGGCTGATCGCCCGATGCCGGTACGGGGCCGCTCGCCAAGACTCGGAGGTCAACCGCATCACACGCTATCGAGCCGGAGCTACGCCATGCCCAAGAACCTCACGGCCAACCGCTCCTCCCTCAGCCACCGCCTCTCGTACGCGCTACGGCACCCCGGCCGGGTGCCGCGACACCTGCGCCGTACCAGTCGGGACGCCTGGCTGCGCTACCGGTCTCCGGACCATGTCGCCTACTACCGGGCGGTCATGCGCTCGGACACCCGGCGTGACCCGGACCTGGCCGTGGGCGGGCGCGGCCGCGAGCGCTGGCTGGCGCTCGGGAAGATGCAGTTCGACTACCTGCTCGAGCACGGACTGCGCCCCGAACACCGGATGCTGGAGATCGGCTGCGGGAACCTGCGGGCCGGCTGGCGGTTCATCGACTACCTGGAGCCGGGCCACTACCACGGCGTGGACATCTCGCCCGACATCCTCTTCGCCGCCCAGGACACGCTGCGGGAGCGCGCTCTCCAAGGCCGGCTGCCCGTCCTGACGCCGGTGCGCGACCTCACCCTCGGGTTCCTTCCGGAGCAATGGTTCGACGTGATCCACGCCCACAGCGTCTTCTCGCACTCCCCGTTGTCGGTGATCGACGAGTGCTTCGCCCACGTCGGCCGTGTCCTGGCGCCCGACGGCTGGTTCGACTTCACCTTCGACCGTACGGAGGGTGAGGAGCACCACGCCCTGCGCGAGGACTTCTACTACCGCACCCGGACCCTGCTCGACCTCGCCCGCCAGCACGGCCTCACCGCACGCTTCATGGACGACTGGGAGGCCCTGCCGCACGGGCAGTCGAAGATCCGCGTCGCCCGGCGCGGTTGACGGTCCGCGAGCCCTGCGGGCTGTCCCGGCGTAGCCTGACGGCATGGCACTGACGAAGCCCGCCGGGCCGGGGAACTGAGATGTCCTCGCGTCCGCTGGCGGTGTTCGACCTGGACGGCACCCTCTCCGACACCCGGCACCGGCTGTACCTGGTGGAGTCCGCGCCGCGCGACTGGAACGCCTTCTTCCGCGCCGCCGGCGACGATCCGCCGCTGCCCGCCGGCATCGCGCTCGCCCGGGAGTGGGCGGAGAGCTGCGACCTGGGCTATGTCACCGGTCGTCCGGAGCGGTGCCGTAAGGCCACCGAGCGCTGGCTCCGCGAGCAGCGGCTGCCGACCGGCGAACTGTGGATGCGCGGTGCCAGCGACCGACGGCCCGCCCGGGTGACCAAGCCGCAGCTGCTGCGGCGGCTCGCGGCCAACCGGCGGATCGCCGTGGTGGTGGACGACGACGAGCAGGTCTGTGACGCGTACCGGCGTGCCGGATTCCGGGTGCTGCGGGCCGACTGGATGCCCGGCTCCCAGACGCTCGACCAGGCGCAGGAGGGGCAGGGCCGTACGTGATCCAGGCCCACGGGCGTACGTGATCCACGCGCCCGGTCGTACGCGTCCGGGGCCGGGCGGGAAGCGGCGCTCAGTCGCCCCGCCGCACGCAGGTGTAGCTGCCGAACGCGCTGGCATGGAAGGCGGTGTGCGTGATCTCGAAGCCGGCGGCGTCCAGCATCGGCTCCAGCAGCCAACGGAAGGTGCTGAACTCCGTCCGCAGGTGCGCCGCGTAGTCCGCCCGGGTGTAGCCGCGCGTACGGTCGTGGGCCGCGCCGTCCAGCCAGCGGTTCACCACGGTGTCCACGTCGGACGGCGCGCAGTCGAAGACCAGGTCGTGCAGGCGCAGCACGCCGCCGGGCCGCAGCATTCCGGCGATCCGGTCCAGCGCCACCACCTTCCAGAGGTCCGGCAGTTGGTGTAGCGCGTTGCGGGTGTGCACGGCGTCCGCCGGCGGCCCCTGGTGCGCGTAACTGAGGAAGCCGGCGGACACGCAGCGCACCCGCTCCGCGTCGGGCGCGGTGAGGCGGGAGCGCAGCGCGTCCAGCATCGCGGGCGACACGTCCACGGCGACCACTTCTCCGAACTCCCGTGCCGCGGGCAGGGTGAACTGTCCCGTGCCGGCGGCGAGGTCGACGACGGTGGACGACTCGCCGAGACCGTGCGCCCGTAGGGCGGCCAGGTCGGCGGTGGCGTCCGGGTGGCCCTGCTTGCGGTCGTACCCGGACACGAAGTCCGGGTCGAGGTGTTCGGGGCCGGCATGGGCGGTCTCGTCGAGGTACCAGTCGGGCGTGCTCTCGGTGCTCATCGGGGGAGGTTTGCAGAGCGCGCGGCTCGCCGCAGCGGGTTTTCGCCGGAGTAGCCGCGTCCCGCCGAGCGTCGGCGTCCCCGGCTCGTCTTTGTCCCGTAACAGGAAGAAGTACGACTGAGTTGTGCACAACTTCTTCCAAGTGTCGCGCCTCACTGCTACGTTCTGTGGGTAATCCCGGAGGCGTACAAGCCGCTTCTCCGGGTCATCCAGGCCGGGTTTCCCCTGGCCGGGCGGGAAGGAGGGACAGCGTGCGACGTATGACAGCTCGTCCGGCCAACGCGCACCAGGCGCGGTTGCTGCGGGCGTTGCGAGACAGCGGTCCCAACTCCCGCGCGCAGCTGGGCGACGAGACGGAGCTGTCCCGCTCGAAGCTCGCCGTCGAGGTGGACCGGCTGCTGGAGACCGGACTGGTGGTCGCCGACGGGCTGGCAGCCTCCCGCGGCGGGCGGCGTTCGCACAACATCCGGCTGGCCCCCGGCCTGCGTTTCCTCGGCGTGGACATCGGCGCCACCTCGGTCGATGTCGCGGTGACCAACGCCGAGTTGGAGATCCTCGGACACCTCACCCACCCGATGGACGTACGGGAGGGGCCGGTCGCGGTCTTCGAGCAGGTCCTGAACATGGTGCAGAAGCTGCGGGACTCCGGTGTCGCCGACGGTTTCGACGGCGCCGGCATCGGGGTGCCGGGTCCGGTGCGCTTCCCGGAGGGGGTGCCGGTGGCGCCGCCCATCATGCCGGGCTGGGACGGCTTTCCCGTACGGGAAGCGCTCAGCCAGGAGCTGGGCTGCCCGGTGATGGTGGACAACGACGTCAACCTGATGGCGATGGGCGAGCAGCAGGCCGGGGTCGCCCGCTCCGTACGGGACTTCTTCTGCGTGAAGATCGGCACCGGCATCGGCTGCGGCGTCGTCGTGGGCGGCGTGGTGCATCGCGGCATGACCGGCAGCGCGGGCGACATCGGGCACATCCAGGTGGACCCGGAGGGCCGCCAGTGCGCCTGCGGCAATCGCGGCTGCCTGGAAGCACACTTCAGCGGTGCCGCGCTGGCCCGGGACGCGGAGGCCGCCGCCCGGGAGGACCGGTCGGTGGAGCTGGCCGGTCGGCTCGAGGCGGCTGGTCGGCTCAGCGCCGCGGACGTCGCCGCCGCCGCGGCGGCGGGGGACGGCGTGGCGCTCGACCTCATCCAGGAGGGCGGCGCGCGCACCGGCCAGGTCATCGCCGGACTGGTCAGCTTCTTCAACCCCGGGCTGGTGGTGATCGGAGGCGGTGTGACCGGCCTCGGGCACCACCTGCTCGCCAGTATCCGTACGCAGGTGTACCGCCGGTCCCTCCCGTTGGCCACCGGCAACCTGCCCATCGTGCCGGCCGAGTTGGGGCCGGCCGCCGGGGTCACCGGAGCGGTCCGGCTGATCAGCGACCACCTCTTCTCGCCCGCCTGACTCCGACCGCCTGACGGCCCGGACGGCCCTGACCAACCCGACGGCCTCTCACGTACGTGCGCATCCGGTACCGCCGCCGACGGTTACCGGCGACCGACCGGCACGACCACATCCTTAGCCGACCGCGGTGGCGTGGCGGCAGCGTCTCCCGGCAGCCCGGCTGCCCGTAGGAAACGCGCTCGCCACCGCCCGGCGCACCTCGCGTCGTACGTACGGAGCGACCCGCACCGAGCACCGACACCGTCCGCATCGCCAGTACCGCCCCGTACCGCCAGTACCGCCCGCACTGCCCCGCACTGTCCGCACGCACGGAGGGCACCGCCATGGCGCCACTGCTCACGATGACCGGCATCACCAAGTCCTTCCCGGGCGTACGCGCACTCGACGGCGTCGACCTGGCGGTCGAGGCCGGCGAAGTGCACTGCCTCCTGGGTCAGAACGGCGCGGGGAAGTCCACCCTGATCAAGGTGCTCGCCGGGGCGCACCAACCGGACGAGGGCCGGATCGAGTGGCGGGAGGAGCCCGTACGGCTGTCGAACCCGGTGGCCGCCATGCGGCTGGGTATCTCCACCATCTACCAGGAACTCGACCTGGTGGAACACCTGTCGGTGGCCGAGAACATCTTCCTCGGCCACGAGATCGCCCGACACGGCCTCGTCCGGCCCCAGGAGGCGCGTCACCGCTCGACCGAACTGCTGGGCCGGCTCGGTCACCCGGAGATCGACCCGGAAGTGCTGGTCGGACGGCTCTCCGCGGCCCACCAGCAGGTGGTGTCGATGGCGCGGGCCCTGTCCCACGACGTACGGCTGCTCGTCATGGACGAGCCCTCGGCGGCGCTGGACCCGGATGAAGTGGACAACCTCTTCCGTATCGTCGCCGACCTGACCTCGCGGGAGGTCGCGGTCGTCTACATCTCCCACCGGCTGGAGGAGATCCGGCGGATCGGGGACCGGGTCTCCGTGCTCAAGGACGGCCGGGTCGCCGCCGGCGGCCTGGCGGCGCGTACGACGGACACGAAGCAGGTCGTCGCGCTGATGACCGGCCGCGAGATCGAGCGCCCCTTCCCGCCGAGGCGGCACGAGGAACCAGCGCCGACGACCCCCGCTCCAGGCTCAGGGCCAGCCCCACCCCCGACTCCCGTCCTGCGGACCGAAGGTCTCGCCCGCCAGGGCGAGTTCAGCCCCCTCGACCTGACACTCCACGCGGGCGAGGTCGTCGGTCTCGCCGGGCTCGTCGGCTCCGGCCGCTCGGAGATCCTGGAGACCGTCTACGGCGCCCGTCGTCCCACCGCCGGCCGCGTACTGGTCGACGGGCGGCCGCTGCGCCCCGGCTCGGTGCCGGCGGCCGTACGCGCCGGCATCGGCCTCGCCCCGGAGGAACGCAAGGCCCAGGCGCTGCTCATGCTGGAGTCCGTCACCCGCAACGTCTCGGTCTCCACACTGGCCCGGTTCGCCACCGGCGGCTGGCTGGACCGTACGCGGGAGCGGCAGGCGGCACACGCCGGCACCCGCGACCTCTCGCTCAGCCCCGACGACCCGGACCGCCCCGTACGCACCCTCTCCGGCGGCAACCAACAGAAGGTGGTCCTCGCCCGCTGGCTGCTGCGCGAGTGCCGGGTGCTGCTGCTCGACGAACCGACCCGCGGCGTCGACGTCGGCGCCCGGGCCGAGCTGTACGCCCTCGTCCGCCGCCTGGCCGAGGAGGGCGTGGCCGTCCTGCTGGTCTCCAGCGAAGTGCCCGAGGTGCTCGGCCTCGCCGATCGGGTGCTGGTGCTGCGGGAGGGCCAGGTCGTTCACACCGCCCCCGCCCAGGAACTGGACGAGCACCGGGTCCTGGACCTCGTCATGGAAGGAAGCGCGTCGTGTTGAGCACCACGACCAGCCCGGAGACGGGGCGTGCGCCGCGGTCTCCGGACAAGCGAAGGCGCGGGATTCCCCTCGCCCATCTCGACCTGCACCATGTCTCGCTGCTCGCCGTCCTCGGGGTCCTCGCCCTGATCGGTGGGTTGACCCAACCCAGTCAGTTCCTGAGCACCGACAATCTCCAACTGATCCTCACCCAGGCGTCCGTGATCGGCGTGGTCACCGTCGGCGTCACCTTCGTCATCATCGGCGGCGGCATCGACCTGTCGGTTGGCGCCATCGTCGCGCTGGCGTCCGTGTGGTGTACGACGGTGGCCACCCAGGAGTTCGGCCTCGCCGGCATGCTGCTCTGCTCGCTGCTGGTCGGACTCGCCTGCGGGCTGGTGAACGGGGTACTGATCGCGTACGGCCCGATGGTGCCGTTCATCGCGACGCTGGCCATGCTCGCCTCCGCCCGCGGCCTCGCGCTCCAGATCAGCGACGGCAAGACCCAGGTGGTCACCGTGCAGCCGGTGCTCGACCTGGGGCTGCCGGACGCGTACGTGCTGGGAATACCGCCCCTGGTGCTGGTCTTCGCCGTCGTGGCGGTGCTCGGCTGGCTGGTGCTGAACCGCACCACCTTCGGCCGCCGCACGGTCGCCGTCGGCGGCAACCCCGAGGCGTCCAGGCTCGCCGGCATCGCGGTCAAACGCCAGCGGCTGCTGCTCTACCTGGTCTCCGGGCTCTGCTGCGGCATCGCGGCCTTCATGCTCGTGGTGCTGACCGGCTCCGGCCAGAACACCAACGGCGACCTGTACGAACTGGACGCCATCGCCGCCGCCATCATCGGCGGCACCCTCCTCAGCGGCGGACGCGGCACCATCACCGGCTCCGTGCTCGGCGTGCTCGTCTTCACCACCATCACCAACCTGTTCGCTCTGAACAACCTGCAGACCGATGTCCAGCAGATCGCCAAGGGCGCCATCATCGTCGCCGCCGTCCTGGTCCAGAAGGGTCGTAACAGCGCATGAGACAACCACGACAGACCACCGGAACGTCCCTCTCTCCCCGGTCCTCCCGGCGCAACCTCCTCTTCGGCACCGCCGCCGCCGGCGCGCTGCTCGCGACCGGCTGCACCAGCAACGAGAACAACAACGCCGAGGGCGACAAGCAGGCCGCCGACGTCGCCGACGACAAGCCCGGCAAGGAGGTCACCATCGGCTTCGCTGGGCCCCAGGCGGACCATGGCTGGCTGAACGCCATCAACCAGCAGGGCAAGTCACGGGCCGAGGAGTACGAGGACGTCACGCTGGTCAGCACCGAGGGCTCGAACGACACCGCGCAGCAGATCGGCCAGATCGACACGCTGATCAACAAGAAGGTCGACGTGCTCGTCATCCTGCCCGCCGACGGCAAGGCACTGACCGGGGCCGGACTGAAGGCCATGCGCTCCGGCATCCCCGTCGTCAACCTGGACCGGGTCTTCAACTCGCCCCAGGCATACCGCTGCTGGATCGGCGGCGACAACTACGGCATGGGACTGAACGCCGGCAACTTCATCGGCGAACGACTCAAGGACACGAAGAACGCGAAGGTCGTCGAACTGGCCGGCCCGGACAACCTGCCCCTCACCAGGGAACGTACCCAGGGCTTCGACGACGCGCTCAAGAACTACCCGAACGTGAAGAAGGTCGCCCGGCAGGCCGCGGAGTTCACCGTGGAGTCCGGACAACAGAAGATGTCGGCGCTGCTCCAGGCTGAGTCCCGGTTCGACGCGCTGTGGAACCACGACGACGACCAGGGCGTCGGAGCCGAGCGAGCCATCAAGCAGGCCGGCCGCGACGAGTTCCTGATGGTCGGCGGCGCCGGATCCAAGCGTGCGATGCAGAGCATCCAGGCGGACGACACGGTGCTCAAGGCCACCGTGCTCTACCCGCCGACGATGGCCGCCTCCGCGATCGACCTCGCCCGCGCGCTCGGCCAGGGCAAGGGCGTCAGCGGACTCGCCGAACTGGAGATCCCCGCCTCGATCACGCTCTTCTCCGCCGTGGTCACCAAGAAGAACGTCGAGGACTACCTGCCGCTCGGCTTCACCTGACCCCGGACCGCTCACAGCCGCCAACGGCCAACCACCGGCCGACCGCCCCCCGGTCGGCGGGTCGGCGGGGACGGCCGGTGGGTTGACCGCCACCGCACCCGTGCCGCTCCAGCAGGAACGGCACCGTTCTCCACCAGGGAGGAGCTTCATGCCGCAGGACACCTCGACACCCACGCTGGGTGTCGGAATGGTCGGCTACGCCTTCATGGGAGCCGCCCACTCACAGGGCTGGCGCACCGCGGGCCGGGTCTTCGACCTGCCGCTGCGTCCGAGGATGGCCGCGCTGTGCGGGCGTGACCCGGACAACGTACGGGAGGCGGCCGAGCGGCTGGGCTGGTCCGCCACCGAGACCGACTGGCGTGCCCTGATCGAGCGGGACGACGTGCAACTCGTCGACATCTGCACGCCCGGCGCCAGCCACGCCGAGATCGCCATCGCGGCTCTGCGCGCGGGCAAGCACGTGTTGTGCGAGAAGCCGCTGGCCAACTCGGTGGCGGAGGCCGAGGCCATGGTGGCCGCCGCCCAGGACGCCGCGGCCAGCGGGCAGCGCGCCATGGTGGGCTTCAACTACCGCCGCACGCCCGCCCTCGCCCTCGCCCAGCGCATGCGCGCCCAGGGACGACTCGGCGAGCTGCGGCACGTACGGGTCAGCTATCTGCAGGACTGGCTGGTGGACCCGGAGTTCCCGCTCGCCTGGCGGCTGCGTCGGGAGGTCGCGGGCTCGGGCGCGCTGGGTGATCTGGGCGCGCACGCCGTGGACCTGGCGCAGTACCTCGCCGGCGAGGACCTGGAGGGGGTGTCGGCGCGGACCGAGACCTTCGTACGCGAACGGCCGCTCCCCGGGGACACCACGGGGGCGTACGGGCCGGTCACCGTGGACGACGCGGCGCTCTTCCACGGCCGGTTCGGCTCCGGCGCGTTGGCCTCCTTCGAGGTGAGCAGGTGCGCCGCGGGGCGGCGGAACGCGCTGCGGGTGGAACTCAACGGCACCCGTGGCTCGGTGAGTTTCGACCTGGAGCGACTGAACGAGCTGCACTTCCACGACCACACGACGGAGCCGGGCGAGGCCGGCTTCCGCCGCATCCACGTCACCGAGGACAGCCACCCCTACCTGGCCGCCTGGTGGCCGCCCGGGCACGGCCTCGGATACGAGCACACCTTCGTGCACCAGGTACGCGATCTCGTGCACGCCGTCGCCGAGGGCACCGAGCCCCGGCCGTCCTTCGCCGACGGCCTGGGGGTTCAGCGGGTGCTCGCGGCCGTGGAGGAGAGCGCCACCAAGAACAGCGTCCTGACCCCCGTGAAGGCCTGACCCCGTACGTACCGACGCCCGTACGTACCGACCCCCGTACGTACCGACGCCCCGACCGCGGGCCTTGGCACGCTCGCGCCGGGTCACCGCGTGCCCGACCACTCGTCTCGTCACCAAGGAGAGCTGATGCCGAGATCCTTCACCCTGTTCACCGGGCAGTGGGCCGATCTCCCACTGGAGGAGGTGTGCCGACTCGCCCGGGACTTCGGCTACGACGGCCTGGAACTCGCCTGCTGGGGCGACCACTTCGAGGTGGACCGCGCCCTGCGGGAGCCCGGCTACCTCGCCGGCCGGCACGAACTGCTGGAGAGGTACGGGCTGCGCTGCTGGGCCGTGTCCAACCACCTGGTCGGACAAGCCGTCTGTGACGCCCTCATCGACGAGCGGCACCAGGCCATCCTGCCCGACCGGATCTGGGGGGACGGCGAACCGGAGGGCGTGCGCCGGCGGGCCGCGGCCGAGATGGCCGACACCGCGCGTGCGGCGGCGGCCTTCGGGGTGCGTACGGTGGTCGGTTTCACCGGCTCGTCGATCTGGCACCTGGTGGCGATGTTCCCGCCCACCCCGCCGCACATGGTGGAGCGCGGGTACGCCGACTTCGCCGAGCGCTGGCATCCGGTGCTCGACGTCTTCGACGCGGAGGGCGTGCGGTTCGCCCACGAGGTGCACCCCGGCGAGATCGCGTACGACTACTGGACCACCCAGCGCGCCCTGGAGGCGGTCGACCACCGGCCCGCCTTCGGCCTGAACTTCGACCCGAGCCACTTCGTCTGGCAGGACCTGGACCCGGCCGGCTTCCTCTACGACTACCGGGACCGCGTCTACCACGTGGACTGCAAGGAGGCCCGGCGCCGCCTGGACGGCCGCAACGGACGGCTTGGCTCGCACCTGCCCTGGGGCGACCCGCGCCGCGGCTGGGACTTCGTCTCGGCCGGACACGGCGACGTCGCCTGGGAGGACGTGTTCCGGATGCTGCGTGCCATCGGCTACGAGGGACCGGTCTCCGTCGAGTGGGAGGACGCCGGTATGGACCGGCTACAGGGTGCGCCCGAGGCTCTGCGGCGGTTGCGGGCGTACGACTACGAACCGCCGCGCGCCTCCTTCGACGCGGCCTTCGGTGGTGCCGAGGAGAGCTGACCCCCTTAGAGCGTCCGGCAGTAGGTGGGCGGCGTCGGCCGCCGACGCCTGGCGTCTGGCGGCGTTGTCGTCGGTCGACAGCGCCTCCGGCTGCCTCCCTCCTCCGTCTTGCCGGACTTGGGCCTCGACGCCCTCCTTCCTCCACCCACCTACTGCCGGACGCTCTTATGCCACAAGGCTTTGTCCAGGCGCGGGATAAAGCCAACTTCCTATTTGTGAAAGGGGTTTCCGAACTAGACGAAGATGGCTACCGTCCTCGGAGGAGCACGAACCGCGGCTGCCCCCTCACCCCTCAACCGCAGCCCCGAACCCCGTACTCATCCGGGACGAAACCGACACCGGCCGAGCGAGACCGACACCGGCCGAACCGAGAAACCCGGCGCGACGGCGCGCGCCTGTGCCAGGCAAGACGGTCAACGACACCATGTCACCCGCCGTTAGACCTCCCAGGAGGACACGCGTGCACAGGAAACACCGTAGATTCCGCACCCGACTCGCGGGCTTCGCGAGCGCCCTGCTCATCGGCGGCCTGGTCGCCGGTGTCACCCCCGGCCAGGCGGACCCCGCGCACGCCGCGGAACCCGCCGCCGAGGAGTCGGCCGCCGCCCAGTTCCAACAGGTCACCCTCGCCAAGGGAAAGACCGAGATGGGCGAGCCGATGACCATGGCCGTGCTGCCGGACCGCTCCGTGCTGCACACCGCGCGGGACGGCGTCGTCCGGCTGACCGACGAGGGCGGTACGACCAGCGTCGCCGGCGAGATCCCGACCTACCGTCATGACGAGGAGGGCCTGCAAGGGATCGGCGTCGACCCCGACTTCACCGAGAACCGCTTCGTCTACCTCTACTACGCGCCGCCCATGGACACCCCGGAGGGTGACGCCCCGGAGACCGGCACGGACGCCGACTTCGCACCGTTCGACGGTGTCAACCGGCTCTCCCGGTTCGTCCTCAAGGAGGACGGCACGCTGGACACGGGCAGCGAGACCAAGATCCTCGACGTGCCCGCGAACCGCGGCCTCTGCTGCCACGTCGGCGGCGACATCGCCTTCGACACCGACGGCAACCTCCTGCTGTCCACCGGGGACGACACCAACCCCTTCCAGTCCGACGGCTACACGCCCATCGACGAACGCGCCGACCGCAACCCCGCCTTCGACGCCCAGCGGTCCGCCGGCAACACCAACGACCTGCGCGGAAAGATCCTGCGGATCAAGGTCGGCGCCGACGGCTCGTACGACATCCCGGAAGGCAACCTCTTCGAGCCCGGCACCGAGAAGACCCGGCCCGAGATCTACGCCATGGGCTTCCGCAACCCGTTCCGGATGAACGTCGACAAGTCCACCGGCACCATCTACGTCGGCGACTACGGCCCGGACGCCGGCACCGCCGATCCAGCCCGCGGGCCGTCCGGCCAGGTCGAGTTCAACCGGATCACCGAGCCCGGCAACTACGGCTGGCCGTACTGCACCGGCAAGAACGACCCGTACACCGACTACGACTTCGACGGCGGCACCTCCGGCGAGTCCTTCGACTGCGCGGCGCCGGTCAACGACTCGCCGCACAACACCGGCCTGGAGAAACTGCCCCCGGCCAAGGGCGCGTGGATCGCGTACGACGGTGACTCCGTGCCGGAGTTCGGGGACGGCTCCGAATCCCCGATGGGCGGACCCGTCTACCAGTACGACGAGCAGCTGGACTCCAAGGTGAAGTTCCCCGAGGAGTACGACGGCGACTTCTTCGCCGGCGAGTTCGGCCGCAAGTGGATCAAGCGGATCGAGCAGGGCGCGGACGGCGGCGTGCAGTCCATCAACGACTTCCCCTGGAAGGGCACCCAGGTGATGGACATGGCCTTCGGCCCCAAGGGCGCGCTGTACGTCCTCGACTACGGCACCGGATACTTCGCCGGGGACGAGAACTCCGCGCTCTACCGGATCGAGAACGCCACCGACGGGCACTCCCCGGTCGCCGAGGCCACCGCCGACGTGACCAACGGCCAGGCGCCGCTCGAGGTCGCCTTCTCCGCCGAGGGCAGCAGCGACGGCGACGGCGACAAGCTGACCTACTCCTGGGACTTCGGCGACGGCGAGACCTCGGACAAGATCTCCCCGACGCACACCTACCAGGAGAACGGCGTCTACACCGCCACGGTCACCGCCACCGACCCCTCCGGACGCACCGGCACCGCCTCCGCGCACGTCACCGTCGGCAACACCGCGCCCACCGTGGAGATCCAACAGCCCAAGGACGGAGAGCTGTTCTCCTTCGGCGACAAGGTGCCGTACGAGGTCAAGGTCAGTGACCCGGAGGACGCCGAGATCGACTGCTCGAAGGTCAAGGTGACCTTCATCATCGGACACGACACCCACGGTCACCCGCAGACCTCGGCCAACGGCTGTTCCGGCACCCTGCAGACCAAGTCGGACGGCGAACACGATCCCAACGCCAACATCTTCGGCGTGCTCGACGCCGAGTACACCGACGACGGCGCCAACGGACAACCCGAACTGACCACCCACGACGAGGGCATCCTGCAGACCAAGCAGCGGCAGGCCGAACACCACGACGACGCCGAGGGCGTCAAGGTGATCTCGCAGGACTCGGCCCACGGCGGCAAGGCAGTCGGGGAGATCCACGACGGCGACTGGATCGCCTTCGAGCCCTACGCCCTCACCGGAGCGACCGAGTTCAGCGCCCGCGTCGCCTCCGACGGAGGCGGCGGCACCCTCGAAGTACGCGCCGACGGTCCGGACGGCACCCTGCTCGGCAGCGCCGAGGTTGCCGACACCGGCGGAGGGGAAACGTACGAGGAGGTCACCGCGCCGCTGCAGAACGTCCCCGAGGACACCACGAAGCTGCACCTGGTGTTCAAGGGCGGCGACGGAGCGCTCTACACCCTCGACGACTTCACCTTCACCACGAGCTGAGGGGAGTGACTGATGAGACCGAAACGCACCCCGGCCGTGGCGCTCGCCTCCGCCGCGCTGCTCCTGGGCGCCATGGCCGTGCCCGGCCAGACCGCCAGCGCATCCGCCGAATCGGCACCGCCGGGCGGCGGCCCGGTGGCGGCGACGGAAGACCCCCGGATACTGGTCTTCTCCAAGACCGAGGGCTTCCGCCACGACTCCATCCCGGACGGCATCACCGCGCTGACCGAGCTCGGCGACGAGCACGGCTTCACGGTGGACGCGACCGAGGACGCCGGCCGGTTCACCACGAAGAACCTCGAGCGGTACGCCACGGTGGTGTTCCTCTCCACCACCGGGGACGTGTTGAACGCCCAGCAGCAACGGGCCTTCGAGGACTACGTCCAGGAGGGCGGCGGCTACGTCGGAGTACACGCCGCCGCCGACACCGAGTACGACTGGCCGTTCTACGGCGAACTGGCCGGCGCGTACTTCGACTCGCACCCGCCCGTCCAGCCCGCCACGGTGCGCGTCGAGGACCACGCGCATCCCGCCACCGCGCACCTTCCGCACGAGTGGCAGCGAACCGACGAGTGGTACAACTACCGCAGCAACCCGCGCGACCGAGCCCGGGTGCTGGCCAGCCTCGACGAGGACTCGTACACCGGCGGCACCATGGACGGCGACCACCCGATCGCCTGGTGCCAGGAGTACGAGGGCGGGCGGGCCTTCTACACCGGGAGCGGCCACACCAAGGAGTCGTTCGCCGACGACGCCTTCCGGCAACACCTGCTCGGCGGCGTGCGGTACGCCACCGGCGCCACCCAGGCCGACTGCCGGCCCGAACAGGGCTACACGCCGCTGACCGGGCCAGGCGACACGGACGGCTGGCAACAGGCCGGGCCCGGATCGTTCCGCCAGGCCGAGGACGGCACCCTGACCAGCGTCGGCGGCATGGGCCTGTACTGGTACGGCACCAAGGAACTCTCCGCCTACTCGCTCAAGCTGGACTGGCGGATGGCCGGGGACGACAACTCCGGGATCTTCGTGGGCTTCCCGGCCTCCGACGACCCGATGTCCGCGGTCGACAACGGCTACGAGATCCAGATCGACGCCACCGACGACCCTGCGCGCACCACCGGGTCCGTCTACGGCTTCCAGGCAGCCGACATCGAGGCCCGAGACGCGGCACTCAACCCGCCGGGGGAGTGGAACACGTACGAGATCCGGGTCGAGGGCGAGCGACTGCGCGTCTTTCTCAACGGCGAACTGATCAACGACTTCACCAACGAGGACCCCGCACGCAGCCTCACCGACGGGCACATCGGCCTGCAGAACCACGGTGATGCCGACGAAGTGTCCTTCCGCGACGTCCGGTTGAAGGAACTACCCACGCCCGCCCCCTGACCCTGCCCGCCACCGTGCCCTGGCCGGACCGAATCCCGGCCGGGCCGCCGACCCGTCGCCGGAAGCCCGAGGGGGGTTACCGGCGACGCCGGCGGCGGGTGCGGAGAACGCCGACTCCCACCCGCCGTCCCCCTTCCTCTGCACTCGGTTCACCCTCTTTGCGCTCGGTTCGCCTCCGGGCGCTCGTACCCGGTGTCGACTGGTTGTGCTCGGTTCGCCTCCGAGCGCTCGTACCCGGTGTTGACACTCCTCGACACTGCACTCGCTCGCAAGCTCGCTCATTTGGTCTCGTCACTTTCAACACCGGCGCGCTCTTCGGCTCACTCGCTGTACCCACAGAACCGCGGGTGGGGAGGCGGGCGAACCCTCGGAGGAACACCGGACTGTTGGGGCGGGGGCTGAAGCGGCCGGGCGGGGAGCGGGCGAACCCGGAAGCAACAGGACCGCGAGGACAGGAGCCGTACCGCAGAACCTGGAAGTGGGTTAGTCGGAATTGTTCGCAGCACAGGGAGGTAGAGGATGGTCGGGGAAAGAACCGGTGTGTGGCTGATCGGTGCGCGCGGCTCCGTCGCCACCACCGTCATCGCGGGCGCCGCGGCCGTGACCGCGGGCCTGCACCCGCCGACCGGCATGGTCACCGCGACCGAGCCGTTCGCCGACTGCCCGTTGCCGCCGGTGGACAGCCTGGTCTTCGGCGGCCACGATCCGGCCCCCACGCCGCTGCCCAAGCGGGCCGAGGAGCTGGTCGTCTCCGGAGCCCTGCCGCCCGGCCTGCCCGCCGGCGTACGGGCCGAACTCGCCGCGGCCGACGAGTCCGTACGTCCCGGCACCGAGCCGGCCGACCCACGGGGCGAGGAGCGGCTGGTGTCGGCGCTCGCCGAGGACATGACCGCGTTCGGCCAGACGCACCGGCTGGACCGCACCGTCGTGGTGAACCTCGCCAGCACCGAGGCCGCGCCCCTCGGCGCCGAGCTGCCGCCCAGCTCCCGGTACGCGGCCGCCGCGCTCCGGGCAGGCTGCGCGTACGTCAACTTCACGCCGTCCACCGGCCTGCACCACCCCAAGGTGCGGCACGCAGCGCTGGACTCCGGACTGCCGTACGCCGGCCGGGACGGCAAGACCGGACAGACGTTGCTGCGTTCCGTGCTCGCGCCGATGTTCGCGCGGCGCGCGTTGGACGTACGCGCCTGGTCCGGCACCAACCTGCTGGGCGGCGGCGACGGGGCCGCGCTGACCGACCCGGGCGCGGCGGCGGCCAAGAACGCCGGCAAGGAGCGGGTGCTCGCCGAGGAACTCGGTCAACTGCCGGAAGGCGAGGTGCACATCGACGACGTGCCGGCACTGGGAGACTGGAAGACCGCCTGGGACCACGTCGCCTTCGACGGCTTCCTCGGCTCCCGCATGATGCTGCAGACCATCTGGCAGGGCTGCGACTCGGCACTGGCCGCGCCGCTGGTCCTGGACCTCGTACGCCTGGTGGCCCGGGCACACCAACTCGGTGTGGCCGGACCGGTGACGGGCCTCGGCTTCTACTTCAAGGACCCCGACACCGGGTCCAGCGCCCTGTCCGAGCAGTGGCGGGACCTGCTGGCCCTCGGCGAGCGGCTGCGGGAGCCGGCGTGACGGGCGGACGGAGTCGTGCCGCCGCCTGGGCCCAACTGCTGCGGGTCTCGGCCCTGTGCAGCGTGCCCGGGGACGCGTTCGCGGGTGCCGCCGCCACCGGTGGCGGTGCGAACCGGCGGACCGCGCTGGCGCTCGGCAGCTCCCTGTGCCTGTACGAGGCCGGTATGACGCTGAACGACTGGGCGGACCGGCGTATCGACCGTGTCGAACGCCCCACGCGCCCGCTGCCGTCCGGCCGGATCAGCCCGACCGCCGCCCTCACCGCCGCCGGCACGCTGACCGCCGCCGGGCTCGGTCTCGCCGGGTGCGCCGGCCGGCCGGCACTCGGGGTGGCCACGGCGCTGGCCGGTTCCGTGTGGGCGTACGACCTCGGACTCAAGCACACCGCCGCCGGCCCCACCGCGATGGCCACCGCCCGCGCGCTGGATCTGCTGCTCGGCGCGACGGCGACCGCTGGCGGGCCCGCGCCCCGTACGGCCCGGCACGCCGCCGGGCTACTGGGCGCGCACACCCTCGCCGTCACCACCGTCTCGCGCCGGGAGACCACCGGGGGTTCCACCGCGTTGCCGCTGGCCGCCCTCGGGACGATGACCGCGGTGGCGTACGGCGCGGGGCGCCGCCCGGGACCGGGCGCGTACGCCACGTCCGCGCTGGCCGCCGGCTATCTCGCCACCGCGGCCCGGCCGCTCGCCCACGCGGCGCTCAACCCCTCACCGCCGCTCTACCAGCGGGCGGTGGGCGGCGGCATCCGCGCCATGATCCCCCTGCAGGCCACCCTCGCCGGGCGCGCCGGAGCGCCGCGCACCGCGGCCACGCTGCTCGCCCTGCTACCGCTGGCCCGCCGACTCTCCCGAAAGGTGAGCCCGACTTGACGCAGCCCGTATCTCCCCTGCGGCTGGCCTACGGCACCAACGGCCTCGCCGATCTCCGGCTGTCCGACGCGCTGGCCCTGCTCGCCGACCTCGGCTACGCCGGCGTCGGACTGACCCTCGACCACATGCACCTGGACCCGCTCGCCCCCGACCTGCGGCGCCGTACCGCCGAGGTGGCCGGAACCCTCCAGCGGCACGGATTGTCGGTCGCTGTCGAGACCGGCGCGCGCTACGTACTCGACCCGCGCCGCAAGCACCGCCCCAGCCTGCTCGATCCCGAACCGGACGGCCGGCGGGCCCGCGTCGACCTGCTGTGCCGCGCCGTACGGGTGGCCGCCGACCTCGGTGCCACCGCCCTGCACTGCTTCAGCGGGAGTACGCCGCCGGGCACTTCCGAGACGGCGGCGTGGCGGCGACTGACGGAGGGGATCGGCGACGTGCTGGCGGAAGCGGACCGGCTGGGCGTGCCGGTGGCGCTGGAACCGGAACCGGGCCATCTGGTCGAGGACCTGGCCGGCTTCCACCGGCTGCGCCGCGCCCTGGGGGAGCCACCGGGACTCGGCCTGACCCTCGATCTGGGGCACTGCCAGTGCCTGGAGGAGCTGCCGCCCGCCGAGTGCGTGCGTGCCAGCGCCCCCTGGCTGCGGCACGTGCAGATCGAGGACATGCGCCGTGGCCGGCACGAGCACCTGCCCTTCGGGGAGGGCGAGATGGACTTCCCGCCGGTGCTGGCCGCGCTGCACGAGGTCGCGTACGAGGGACTGGTCACCGTGGAACTGCCTCGCCACTCGCCCGCTGGACCCGAGCTGGCGGCGTCCTCGCTGCCTTTCCTGCGGGCGGCCGACCCGGCGTGCGAACAGCCCGTACGGGAGGGCGTACGTGAGTCCGCCGCTCGGGAATCGGCCGCGACCGCTCCGGAGCAGCGGTGCTGACCGGCGGCGGCCGGGAGGACCCGCTGCTCGACGAGGCGTACCGCTGGCTGTGCCGTCGTACGGACGCGGCCGGCAGGGACTGGCTGGACGAGGCCCTGGCCGAGGTCCGGCGCGCCGGCCCCGAGCCCGCGGCCACGGACGGGCCGGCCCCGCTACCGGCCTGGGAGGCGCACTTCGCCGCCGCCGGGCGCCGCTGCCGCCGTACGAAACCGGAGGCCGTGGGACCGCAGGCACCCGGCGACTCTGACATCCCTGACACCCCTGACAACGCTGGCGCCCCTGACGACCCCGCCACCGTGGCCCGGGTCCTGCTGCTGCACGCCGCCGGCGTCCGCACCGGGACCCTCACCCGGCTCTACACCCGCGGCACCGGCGCCGAACGCCGCGCCGTGCTGCGCGCGTTGCCCCACCTGACCGCCGGACCGGAGGCCCTGCACCTGGTGACGGACGCGCTGCGGACCAACGACACCCGGCTGATCGCTGCCGCCCTCGGCCCGTACGCCGCCACCCACCTTGACCCGCCCGCCTGGCGGCAGGCGGTCCTGAAGTGCCTGTTCACCGGGATACCCGTGGCGGCGATCAGCGCACTGTCCCGGCGCGCCGCCGGCGACCGCGAACTGGCCCGGATGCTCGCCGACTACGCCGCCGAACGCACCGCGGCCGGCCGGGACGTCCCCACGGACCTGTGCCACGTGCTGACGCTCACCGGGAAGGAGTCCTGATGCGCCTCTTCGACCCGCACATCCACATGACCTCCCGCACCACCGACGACTACGTCGCGATGCACGCCGCCGGGGTGCGAGCCGTCGTCGAACCCGCCTTCTGGCTCGGGCAGCCCCGCACCTCGCCCGACAGCTTCCACGACTACTTCGACTCGCTACTCGGCTGGGAGCCCTTTCGCGCCGCCCAGCACGGCATCGTCCACCACTGCACCCTCGCGCTGAATCCGAAGGAGGCCAACGACCCCCGCTGCGCCCCCGTGTTGGACACCCTGCCGCGCTACCTGCTCAAGGACTCCGTCGTCGCCGTCGGCGAGATCGGCTACGACGCCATGACCCCCGCCGAGGACGCCGCGCTCGCCGCCCAACTCGACCTCGCCGCCCAACACGGCCTGCCCGCCCTCGTGCACACCCCGCACCGGGACAAGGCCGCCGGGCTGGCCCGCACCCTGGATCTCGTACGGGAATCGGCGCTGCCGCCGGAACGTGTGCTGCTCGACCACCTCAACGAGACCACCGTCGCCGCCGCGGCCGACAGCGGCTGCTGGCTCGGCTTCTCCATCTATCCGCACACCAAGATGGACGAGCGGCGCATGGTGACCCTGCTCGCCGAGTACGCCTCCTGCCAGGACCGGATACTCGTCAACTCCGCCGCCGACTGGGGCCGCAGCGATCCGCTGAAGACCCGCCGAGTCGGTGACGCCATGCTGGCGGCCGGCCACCACGAGGACGAGGTCGACCAGGTGCTGTGGCGCAACCCGGTCGCCTTCTACGGTCTCAGCGGCCGGCTCGACCTGCGGCTGCCCGCGCCGGACAGCAGCCACGAAGGCAACTCCGTGCTCCGCGGCGGGGACTGACCATGCGCTTCCGGCACCCCGACGGCAGCACCGTCCACCTCGCGTACTGCACCAACGTGCACGCCGCCGAGGACCTGGACGGCGTCCTGCGGCAACTCGCCGACCACGCCGAACCCGTGCGTCGCCGGCTGCACCGGGACCGGCTCGGCATCGGCCTGTGGCTGGCCCGCGCGGCGGCGCGGGAACTGACCGCCGACCCGGCCGCGCTGCGCCGGCTGCGCGCCGCCTTGGACGCCCGCGGACTCGAGGTGGTCACCCTCAACGGCTTCCCGTACGAGGGCTTCGGCGCCGAGACCGTCAAGCATCGCGTCTACCGCCCCGACTGGACCGAGAGCGCCCGCCTGGACCACACCGTCGATCTCGCGCGACTGCTGGCCGGGCTGCTCCCGGACGACGTACGCGAGGGCACCGTATCCACCCTCCCGCTCGCCTGGCGCACCGGCTTCACCGAGCACGACCGTCGTACCGCGCTACACCAACTGAACACCCTCGCCGGGCGGTTGGACGCCCTGGAGGAGCTGACCGGGCGCAGTATCCGGGTCGGCCTGGAGCCCGAACCCGGCTGTGTCGTGGAGACCACCGACCAGGCCGTCGCCGTGCTCACCGACGCGCACGCGCCACCCGCCCGTCGCCTCGGCCTGTGTCTGGACACCTGCCACCTCGCCACCGCCTTCGAGGACCCCAGCACCGCGCTGACCGCGCTCGCCGGGGCCGGCGTCCCCGTCGTCAAGGCACAGCTGTCCGCCGCCCTGCACGCCCAGGAGCCACGGCGCGCGGACGTACGAGCCGCGCTCGCCGAGTACGCCGAGCCGCGCTTCCTGCACCAGACCCGGGCGGCGGTCGACCCGGCGGCCCGGAGCGACGAGGTGGCTGGAGACGGACCGGCGCTTCAGGGCGGCCCGGCGGCTCCGACCGGCCAGACCGGCCTGCCTGGTCTGACCGGCACCGACGACCTGGACGCCGCCCTCACCCCGGGCGCCCTGCCCACCGAGGTGCCCTGGCGCGCGCACTTCCACGTGCCGCTGCACGCGCCGTTACGCCCGCCACTGACGGCCACCCTGTCCGTGCTGCGGGACACCCTGACCGAACTGCTCGGCGGGCCGCGACCGCTGACCCACCACCTCGAAGTCGAGACGTACACCTGGCAGGCCCTGCCGGAAGGGCTACGCCCCCGCACCCGCGCACAGCTCGCCGACGGCATCGCGGCCGAACTCGCCGTCGCCCGGGACCTGCTCGCCGACCTCGGCCTCAAGGAGCTGCCGTGACGCCATCCGACCCGAATACGCCCTCCGCCTCGTCCGGTGGCGACGCCCCGCAGCCGTTGCTCGTACTCGACGTCGTCGGCCTCACCCCACGGCTGCTGGCCCACATGCCGCACCTGCGGTCGCTGGCCGAGAGCGGCTCGCAGGCGGCGCTGGGCACCGTCCTGCCGGCGGTCACCTGCGCCGCCCAGTCCACCTTCCTCACCGGGCTGCCGCCCTCCGGGCACGGCATCGTCGGCAACGGCTGGTACTTCCGGGAGCTGGGCGAGGTGCTGCTCTGGCGGCAGCACAACGCGCTGGTGGGCGGCGAGAAGCTGTGGGACGCCGCCCGTGCCGCCCACCCCGGCTACACCGTCGCCAACATCTGCTGGTGGTACGCCATGGGCGCGGACACCGACTGGACCGTCACGCCCCGCCCGGTCTACTACGCCGACGGCCGCAAGGAGCCGGACTGCTACACCCGACCGCCGGCCCTGCACGACGAACTCGAGGAAGTCCTCGGCACCTTCCCGCTGTTCACCTTCTGGGGCCCGCACGCCGGGCTGACCTCCTCGCGGTGGATCATCGACGCCACCCGCCACATCCTGCGCACCCGGCACCCCGACCTGGCGCTGTGCTATGTCCCGCACCTGGACTACGACCTCCAGCGGTACGGCCCCGACGACCCGCGGGCCCGTGCCGCCGCAACCGCCCTGGACGCCGCGCTCGCCCCGCTGCTGGCCGACGCCGCCGCCGAGGGCCGTACCGTCGTCGCGCTGTCGGAGTACGGCATCACCCCCGTCAACCGGCCCGTGCACCTCAACCGGGCGCTGCGCGAGGCCGGCCTGCTCGAGGTGCACACCCAGGACGGCATGGAGTACCTGGACCCCACCACCTCCCGGGCGTTCGCCGTCGCCGACCACCAGCTCGCGCACGTCTACGTCCGCCGCCCGGCCGACCTGCCGGCGGCGCGAGCCGCGCTCGCCGGGCTCGACGGCGTCGGCGAACTCCTGGACGAGCGGGGCAAGAAGGCGTACGGCCTGGACCATCCCCGAGCCGGCGAGCTCGTCGCGGTCGCCGAACCGGGCGCGTGGTTCACGTACTACTACTGGCTGGACGACGACCGGGCCCCGGACTTCGCCCGGCTGGTGGAGATCCACCGGAAACCCGGCTACGACCCGGTCGAGCTGTTCCTGGACCCGCACGACCCGTACGTGCGGCTGCGCGCCGCCACCGCGCTCGCCCGGAAGAAGACCGGCATGCGCTACCGGATGGCGGTCGTGCCGCTCGACCCCAGCCCCCTGGGCGGCAGCCACGGCAGGCTGCCGGACGACGCGGCGGAGGGGCCGGTGCTGCTCTGCTCCCGACCCGGCGCCGTACCCGAGTCGGTGGCGGCCACCGAGGTCAAGCGACTGCTGCTGGACCTCGCCGGCCTACGGGCCGAGCCGGTCAGCGCCCCGCACACCGCGACCGTCCCGTCCACCGACGCCATCCCGTCCACCCGACACACCACCGGAGGCACCCCATGACCCGACGTCCCACGCCCCGCCCGGACCTGACCCGCAGACTCCGCCGCCGTGGCCTCCTCGGCGTCGCCGCCGGCGCCACCGCGGCCTCTCTGTTGGGTACGGAACTGGGCGCCGGAACCGCCCGCGCCGCGGACGGCGCCTCGACGAGCCCGTCCGCTCGCGGCCACGGACGCCCCGTGCTGCCGCCCGGGCGGCTCGGCATCCAGCTCTACACCCTGCGGGACCAGGTGCGGTCCATCGGCTTCGGGCCGCTCTTCGAGGAACTGGCCCGCCAGCACTACGACGAGGTGGAGTTCGCCGGCTACACCCAGGGCACCGGCGAGATCAGCCTGCGCCAACTGCACCGGCTGCTGCGGGACAACGGGCTACGCGGCCTCGGCAGCCACGTCGGCTACCACGCCGACGGCGGTGACCCGGACGCGTACACCTTCGCCACCCGACTGGAACAGGTCCTCGACGACGCGCAGGCCCTCGGCCTGACCCACGTCGGCACCCCGTCGAGCCCGAACCGCTACGGTGACACCGTCGACGCGTGGAAGCGCGCGGCCGAGGAGTTCAACGTGTACGGCGCGGCGGCCCGGGCCCGCGGCCTGAAGTTCTACCAGCACAACCACGCCGACGAGTTCGGCTTCGCCACCGACCGCCCGGACGTACGGCTCTACGACCTGCTGCTGGAGGAGACCGACCCGGAGCTGGTGTACCTGGAGATGGACATCTACTGGGCCTTCGCCGGGCAGCACAAGTACAGCGTACGGCCGGACGGCAGCCCGGCGCCGTTCGAGCCGCTGGACTACGTGCGGGCGGCGCCGGACCGGTTCCCGCTCTTCCACGTCAAGGACGGGGAGCACGACGAGGACCTCCCGGACGGCTACCGGATGACCGACGTCGGCGACGGCGACATCGACTACCAGCACTTCCTCAGCGAGGTCGGCCGGCTTCCGGGCCACCGACGCCGGCACCACTGGGCGGTGGAACGTGACGACGCCGTCGACCCGGAGGCGAACCCCGCCGGCTCGCTCAGCACGGCCCGCCGCTCCAGCCAGCACCTGCGCGCGTTGCGTACCTGCGGGCGGGACTGACGAGGGCGAGCCTCTCGGGGCGCTACCGTGCAGTCTGGCGCGATTGGCGCCGCCCGCGAGGTCAGATCCGCGTCCGCGTCCGGAGAACGGGGGAACTGAGGTGAGGGGAGCCCGCACGACTTGTTATGGTGTCTCGGCGACACGGCGGCGTCCGGGTCGCGACACCTGTCCGGGTGGCGGAATGGCAGACGCGCTAGCTTGAGGTGCTAGTGCCCTTTATCGGGCGTGGGGGTTCAAGTCCCCCCTCGGACACTTACCAGACTCGTGCGGGAACGCATGACAGCGAGCCGCGCTCCACCCTGCCTCCTTCCGGTTGTTCCCCGCGCACGGGGAACAACCGGAACGGGTTACGTCACGCGCGGGCCCCAGACGCCGGGCTCAAGCGTGGCCTGGACGGACCCCTGTCCCGCGGTGTGTGGGTGTCCTTGTCAGCTCGCGCGCAGTTCGATCATGAAAAGGTTCTCCCGCAGCCGCGTGGTGCCGGCCAGCCGCAGTCCCGCCTGCCGGGCCAGTCCGGTCCAATCGTCCAGGGTGCGCTCCCCGCTGGCGAACACGGCGTGCATCAGGAGATCGAAGAGCGCGTCGTGCTCGTCGTCGTCTTCCCCGCTGATCCGCTCCACCAGCGCGATCCGGCGCTCGCCCGCCGCCTGTGCGACCCGCCGCAGGAGGGCCACGGACTCCAGATCCGGCCAGTCGTGCAGCACCTGCGCCAGCAGGTAGACGTCGGCGTCGTCGGGCAGTACTTCGAAGAAGCTCTGGGCCGCGATGTGGACGCGCTCGGCGAGTCCCCGTTCGGCGAGTTCGGCGCGACCGCGCTCGGCCGTGGACGGTAGGTCCAGCAGCGTGCCCGTGGTGCGCGGGTAGGCGGTGAGGATCCGGCCGAGGAGTGCGCCAGTGCCACCGCCGATGTCGAGGACGTGCTCGTCGGTGAGCGCCAGTTGCCGGACGGCGGGGGGCGACCACAGGGATGTCCAGTGGCTCAGCACGTCGTCGAAGGTACGGTTCAGGCGCTCCTCGGAGGCGAGTTCGGCCCAGAAGTCGTGCCCCTTCTCGTACACGAAGGCAGAGGTGCCGGTGCGCAGCGTGTGTGACAGTCCCGGCCAGGAGTCGTCCAGCCGGGAGTAGCCGTTGCGGCGGTCCAGGCGGGTGTGGGCGGCGTCCTCCAACAGGACGGTGCCGAAGGGCGTCAGCCCGACGGTCTCCGTGTCGAGGCTGAGAAGGCCTTCGTGCGCGAGTACGCGCAACAGTCTGTTGAGTCCACCCGGCGTGACGTCCATGACCTTGGCGAGCGCGGCGACGGTGCGGTGGCCGTCGGCCACGTGCTCGGCGAGGTCGAGCGTGACGGCGGCGCGTACGGCGTATGGGACGCCGAGGTCGGTCATGTGGTGCAGCGTGTGCAGGGCCTCACCCATCTCCTGCTGGGTCTGGCCCGCGCGCCAGTAGCCGGCGATGTCCGTGAACCCGGGGGCCACGCCCTTGTCCTGTTTGAACCAGTGGCGCAGTGGCCGCAGCATGCCGGCCTCTCCCGCTGCCCAGGCGTAGACCTGCCCGTCCCGCCACGGTGCCGCCCGTACGGCCGTCATGAGTGCGTCCGGGCCGGCGGTGTCCCGATGTACCCAGCTCAGGTGCAGGTCGGTGGAGTGCGCGAACGTCTGTTCCTCGCTGGCGGAGGGCACCGAGACCACGGCGGTCACCGGAGTGTCCGGAGGCAG
This sequence comes from Streptomyces oceani, assembly GCF_001751245.1. Taxonomy (GTDB): domain Bacteria; phylum Actinomycetota; class Actinomycetes; order Streptomycetales; family Streptomycetaceae; genus Streptomyces; species Streptomyces oceani. The sequence continues at coordinate 155,821 of NZ_LJGU01000114.1, read as the reverse complement.
CTCCTCGATCCGCCGAGCGATCGCGGGCAGCGCGGTCTCGTCGCCGACGAGGAAGTACCAGTCGATGCCGTCGGGCAGTACGGTCGTGCCGCGTGGACCCGCGACGTGCACCCGCTGGCCGGGAGCCACACGCTGGGCCCACTCGGCCGCCAGTCCGCCGTCGTGCCGGACGAAGTCCAGTTCCAGGCGCCGCTGTTCGGGGTCGTAGCGGCGCGGGGTGTAGTCGCGGGCGCGGCCGAGGGCCTCGCGGGTCCAGTCGAGGTGGCCGTCGGCCTGTGCTGGCGGGGTGAGGGCCGGGGCGTCGCTGGGACTCGAGGCGGCCGAGACGGAGTCGGGAGCGTCGAGGATGACGAGTTTGACGTGGTCGTCGGCGTTCTCAGTGCGGAAGGGTTCGACGGCGTAACCGTTGTGGCGGAAGGCGCCGAGCTGGTCGCCGGTGAGTACCACCCTGCGCATCATCGGTGTGACGTCGAAGGCCGCCAGGACCTCGAGTTCGCGGACGTAGATCGGGTACGGCTGGTGCTCGGGGCCGGCCATCAGGAGGACTTCCCTTCGGGTGTGAACCGCTTGGCGGCGCTGGTGAGTTCCCGCACCTGCTGCTTGGCGGCGGGGAAGGTGTAGATGGTGCCGGAGGTGACGGGGAAGACGTTGTCCACCTTCGCGGCGGGGAGTCGTTGGAAGGACTCGGTTTTCAGGAGCTTGTCCAGATCCGGGGTCTTCCTGCCGTGCAGGTCGACGGAGTAGAGGATCACGTCGGCGTCGTGCAGGTCCGGCAGGTTTTCGGTGGCGAGCTCCGCCACGTACCGCTCCGGCTTCTTGGTGTAGGTGTCGAGGTAGTCGAAGCCAGCGGCGTCGATCCGTTCCCAGGTCAGGGACTTGCTGGTGGAGATCCAGGTCTTGCCGCCCTCGACGTTGAGGTGGACAGCCTTGGCTCGGTCGACCTTCTCGCCGAAGCGACGCTTGACGGCCGTCAGGCTCTCGTCGAGCGCGGTGTTTCGCTTCGCGAAGTCCGTGGACCTGCCGAGCACGTCGGCGAGCTTGGGGTAGTTCCTCCAAACGTCCGTCGGTTCCTTGATCTTGAGGATGACCGTGGGGGCGATCTCCTCCAGTTCCTTGTAGTCGATACTGAGGCCGCCGTGGTCCATGCCGACGATCAGGTCGGGGTCCGCGTTCAGGACCTTCTCCACGTCCACGCCCTCGAAGCTGCCGACCGTGGGTACGTCCTTCACCTTCGCGAAGGTTTTGGCATCGAGTTCCCGCTTGGTGAACTCGCCCTCCAACGCGGCCACGGGCTTGACGCCCATGTCGGCGAGTTCGGTCCCGGTACGCCACAGCGCGACCACGCGTTCGGGGTTGCGGGGGACATCGGCGATGTCGCCGTTGAGGGTGTCCCGCACCGTGCGGGTGTCGGCGCTCGCCCGCTCGCTGCCCCCGCTCGTGCCGCTGGAGTCCGAGTCGCCGCAGGCGGCCAACACCAGCAGGGCTCCCGCGGTCACGGCGGCGCATGCCCCGCGCGTCCTGCGTCTGGTCGTCGTCACGTTCGCTCCCATGGTCCCGAAGGGAAAGGATGGAATTTAGGTTAGGCTAACCTATGTGACATCGAAGCCCTTCCCCGCGGCCCGCCGACTGCCCTTCGCCGCCGGGCTGCTGACGGCGGGTGCCGCCCTCGCCGTCCTGCTCAGCCTCGCGTTCGGGAGCAACGACATCCCGTTCCGCGAAGTACTCTCGGCGCTCTTCACACACGTCGACTCGGCCGAGGCCACGGTCGTCACCTCACAGCGGTTGCCCCGTACGCTCCTGGGCCTCGCGGTCGGCTGCGCACTCGGCATGGCTGGTGCGTTGATGCAGGGTCACACCCGCAACCCGCTGGCCGACCCCGGCCTGTTCGGCGTCAACGCCGGGGCCGCCTTCGCCGTCGCCGGCCTCACCTACGGATTTGGCGTCAGCTCCTCCGGCGTACTCGTCGCCGCCGCACTCGCCGGAGCGGGCGTCGTCGCCACGCTGGTCGCCCTGTTCGGCCTGCGCGGCACCAACCGCGGCGCGCTGGTCATGCTCGCCATTACCGGAACCACCCTGAGCGCGCTGCTCACCGCGCTCACCACCGCTCTGGTCCTGCTGGACAAGCGCACTCTCGACGTCATGCGCTTCTGGCAGGTGGGCGCCCTCGCCGACAGGGACCACGGCATGGCGGTCCTCATCATCCCGCTGCTCGCCGCCGGTTGCCTGCTCGCCCTGGTCAACGCCTTCGCGCTGAACAACCTCGGCCTGGGAGACGACGTGGCCCGTTCGCTCGGCACCCGGGTACGCCGTAGCCGGATCACCGGTATCACCGCCATCACGCTGCTCGCCGGACCCGCCACCGCCCTCTGTGGACCCGTCGCTTTCCTCGGCCTGGTGGCCCCGCACACCGCCCGCCTGTTCGCCCGGCACGATCAGCGATGGCTGGTGCCGCTCTCCGGACTGACCGGGGCCATCGTGCTGCTCGTCGCCGACACCGTCGGCCGTGTCAGTGCCCGCCCCGGCGAACTCCAGGCCGGCATCGTGATGGCCGCCGTCGGTGCTCCCGTGCTCCTCGCGCTCACCCGCCGCCGCAAGCTGGTGGCGCTGTGAGGCCCCGGACGACGGCGGCGTCGACCGCGGCTCGTCGGTATCGGCCGCCGAAGGTGACGAGCGGGCCGCGGTTCGCGCTGGACCCGCGCCGTGGGATACGTCTCGGCCCCGTCGCCCTGACGCTGCGCCCCCGTGCGTTCCTGGCTGGCACGGTGACCGTCGCCGTACTGCTGGTGTTGTGCGGCGTCTCCGTGTTCACCGGCAGCTTCGACGTGCCCGCCGACCGCGTACTGGCGACGCTCGCCGGAAACGGCGAGAGCGTGGAGAGGCTCGTGGTCCTCGATCACAGGCTGGCCCGCGTGCTGGCGGCCGTCCTTGTCGGCGCCGCGCTCGGCTGTGCCGGGGCACTGACCCAGTCCGTCACTCGCAACCCCATCGCCAGTCCGGATCTGCTCGGCGTGACCGGCGGCGCCAGCTTCTTCGCGGTGTTGCTGGTCACCCAACCCGCGATCGCCTCCCGTACGGGTGAGCACGCCGCGGCGGAGCTTCTCGCCCCGATGGCGGTCCTCGGTGGATTGGCCACCACCGCTCTTATCCTGGCCCTTTCCTGGCGCGGGGGGTTTGACGGACTGCGGCTCATCCTGGTCGGCCTGAGTATCAACTCCCTCGCGCTGTCCGGGGTCTCCTGGCTGCTGACCCGTGCCGAACTGGAGCAGGCGCAGGTCGCCACCCGTTGGCTGACCGGTTCGCTGAATGGCGTACGACTACCCGACGTCACCCTGATGACGCCGGTGGTGCTGTGTGGGTTCCTCGCTTGCGCCGTGCTCGCCCGCGACGTGGCAGCCCTGCGGTTGGGCCGCGAGGTGGCGCCGACGCTGGGCACCGCACCGGGGCGTACGGAGGCGCTGGCGCTGTTCGTTGCCGTCGTCCTCGTCTCCGGTGCCACGGCTGTTGCTGGGCCGATTGCCTTTGTGGCGTTCGTCGCGCCGCAGGCCGCGATGCGCGTCTTCCGTACGCCGGGCCCGCCACCGCTCGCCGCTGGCCTGCTCGGAGCATTGCTTGTGCTGGCTGCTGACATGACGGCCCAGCGGCTGCCCGCGGAACTCCCGGTGGGTGTGCCGACGGCCATCCTCGGCGCGCCGTACCTCCTGTACCTGTTGAACCAACATCGGCGGAGAACAAGTGTGTGAACCAAGTCCCCTGAGCGTGCACGGTGTCAGCGCCGGTTACGGGAAGCAGACCGTGCTCGCCCGACTGTCCCTGGAGATACCCAGGGGGCGGGTCACCACCGTCATCGGGCCCAACGGTTGCGGCAAGTCGACGCTGCTGCGGGTCCTCGCGCGGCTGTTGACGCCGACCGCCGGGCACGTGCTGCTGGAGGGAGAACCGCTCGGCGCGTTCCGCCCGCGTACCCTCGCCCGGAAGTTGACCATGCTGCCGCAGAATCCCGTGGCCCCGGAGAGCATGACCGTGTCCGAGCTGGCCGCGCGCGGCCGGCAACCGCACCAGCCGTGGTACCGCCGTTGGGACCCCGAGGACGACCGGATCGCGGCCGAGGCGATGGCCGCCACTGGCGTCGAAGCGTACGCCGACACCCCGCTGGAGGAACTCTCCGGCGGACAGCGGCAACGGGCCTGGGTCGCCATGGCACTCGCCCAGCAGACCGAGCTGATGTTGTTGGACGAGCCCACCAACCACCTGGACCTCGCGCACGCGGTCGAGGTACTCGACCTGGTCGTACGGTTGTGCCGGGAGACCGGCCGCACCATCGTCGTGGTGCTGCACGACCTCAGCCTCGCGGCCCGCTACACCGACCACCTGGTGGTGCTGAAGGACGGCGAACTCCGTGCGCAGGGCCCGCCGCGGGAGACCATGACACCGGAACTGCTGCTGGACGGCTTCGGGTTGCGCGCGCATGTCTTCGACGATCCCGAGGACCGGTTGCCCACCGTGGTCCCTGCCCGCACCGCCCAGCGGTTCGAGGGCGCCGCGTGACACGGGGACCCGTGGAGGTCATGATTCCGTGCTGACCTGTCGCGCAGGAGTTCGGTCTGGACCGCGAGGTTGTCGCGTAGGTGCCGGAGCGCGGTGAGGCGCTCATCGAGTACGCGGAGTCGCTGCTGATAGACCTCCAGTGCCGGCGCGCAGGGCGCTCGATCCATATCAGCCGCGGCGAGGCAGGGCCCGAACTGCCGGATGTCGGCGACCGACAGGCCGGCGCTGAGCAGCTGGCGCAGTCGGGCGACGAGGCGAACGGCGTCGTCGCCGTAGCTGCGGTAGCCGTTCGGGTCACGGTGTGGGGTGAGGAGGCCGTGCTGCTCGTAGTACCGCAGTGAGCGCGCGCTGACTCCGGTGCGCAGCGCGAGTTCGCCGATGCGCATCCCGCGGTTTCCGGGTTCGTTGGGTGTCATGGCGTCAGTGTGCCGTGCTCGGGCGTGCCCGCTCCCTCGCGCGGGCGCTCGAGCAGGAGGATCGGGATCTCCCTGCCGGCGGTCGCTTCGAACTCGGCGAACGTCGGCACCAGCGTGACCTGTCTGGTCCAGATCCGCTCACGCTCCACCCCTTCGGTGAGTCGCGCCGTCACCGGCACCTCTTGCTCGCCCGTTTCGACCACGGCCCGCGGATGCGCCACCAGGTTGTGGAACCAGGCCGGAGGACGTGGACTGCCGCCGTACGTGGCGAAGACGGCGAAGTCCCCGCCGACCGGCTGGTACATCAGGGGATTGATCCGCTCGCGACGGGTCTTGGCCCCCGTATTCCGCACCAGGATGATGGGTACGCCCCGGTGCTCATCGAATCCGGGTAGCAAGGGTGGGACCGGACGGCCGGTGGCGAGGTCCTCCTCCGTGCTCCAGCGCACGTGTCCGGCGTTCGAGCGGAACTCGGCGATGACGCGTTCGTTCCAGCTGTTGATGTCAGGAAGCATGCACGCAACGTACGACCTTGACATCAGTGTCAAGGTCAAGCCCGGCGCAGGCTCACGGATTCCGGTGGCCCACTCACCATGGATGGCGTCCGTGGCCGCCCACGGGCCTGCCGTGACGTCCTGGCCTCACCCGCGGCATCCACGTGGTGACGGCTTGCGCGGCGCGCGCGTCAGGCCCGGGCGACCCGTTGACGCTGCCGGCCCAGCCGGTCGATCTCCAGCTCGACGACATCGCCCTCCGCCAGATACGGGATGTCCGGTGAGCCCATCGCGACGCCGGACGGCGTGCCCGTACTGATGACGTCGCCCGGCTCCAGCACCATGAACTGGCTCAGGTACCAGACGATGTGCCGCACGTCGAAGATCATGTCGGCGGTCGTGCTGTCCTGGCGCCGCTCGCCGTTGACCCAGAGCCGCAGGCGGAGGTCCTGTGGATCGCCGACCTCGTCCGGCGAGACGAGCCATGGGCCGAGCGGGTTGAACGTCTCGCAGGACTTGCCCTTGACCCACTGGCCGCCCCGCTCGAGCTGGAAGGCCCGCTCGGACACGTCGTTCGCGACGGCGTAGCCAGCGATGTGCCGGGGTACGGAGTCGGGCCCGGGGAGGTAGCGGGCCGTACGGCCGATCACGACGGCGAGTTCGACCTCGTAGTCGGTCCGTTCGCTGCCGCGCGGGATCAGCACCGTGTCCTGGGGCCCGACGACGGTGTTGCTCGCCTTCATGAAGACGACCGGTTCCTCGGGTATGTCGGCACCGCTCTCGACCGCGTGCTTGCGATAGTTCAGCCCGATGCACACCACCTTGCCGGGGCGGACGACCGGCGCGCCGACGCGCAGGCCGTCGAGCGCGACGCCGGGCAGCTCGCCGGCGTCCAACGCGTCCCGCACCCGTGGGGCCCAGTCGCCGGCTAGGAAGTCGGCCGTGATGTCGCTCGTCAGACCGCGCAGGTCGTACGCGCCGTCACCGTCCAGCGCCACCGGGAACTCCGCCCCCGGGTCACCGACTCGAGTCACCCGCATCTGTCCTCCTTCTCAGGGCCGCGGCCTGGACATGTGGCCTCTTGACGGCCGTCGCGGCTTCCACGAACATAGCAGAAACAGAACAGTGTTCGGCATCACCGAATGGAGACTTTCGTGCTCACCGTGAACCAGACCCGCCCCACGACGGGAGCCGGGCGCATCAGCAAGGTAGAGACGCTGAGCCTCGGCACGTCCTGGCGGGACTTCAGCTACGTCCGCATCAGCACTGACGAGGGCCTGGTCGGAGTCGGTGAGATCACCCATCCCTTCCGCGGTGTCGAAACCTGCGCGCTGGCGCGCAACATGGCCGAGCGGCACCTCATCGGGGCTGACCCCTTCGACACCGAGGAGATCTGGCTCCGGATGTACCAGGGCGACTTCCTGCGCGGCGGGGACGTCGGCGGCATCGTGGTGAGCGGGGTCGACCAGGCGCTGCACGACATCCAGGGCAAGTTCCTCCAGGTCCCGGTCTATCGGCTGATCGGCGGCGCCTGCCGGGACGAGATCCCCGTGTACGCGAACGGCTGGTACACCGGCGAGCGTACGCCCCAACGCTTCGCCGAGCTCGCCCGTGACACCGTCGCCCTCGGCTACTCCGCCCTCAAGCTCGACCCCTTCGGCGCCGGGATGGGCGAGCTCAGCCGCGCCGAGCGCCGGCTGTCCGTCGACCTGATCGCCGCAGTGCGCGAGGCGGTCGGCCCGGAGGTCGAGCTGTTCGTCGAGGGGCACGCCCGCTTCGCGGTGCACGAGGCCGTACGGATCGCCACCGCCCTGGAGCCGTACGACATCGGCTGGTTCGAGGAGCCGCTGCCGTGGACGCACATCGCGCGCTACCGCGATGTCGGCGCGCGTACGACGATCCCGATCTCCGGGGGCGAGCACTTCCACAACCGCTACGAGTACGCGCCGCTGTTCGAGCACGACGCCGTCAACATCGTGCAGCCCGACCTCAGCATGGTCGGCGGCTACACCGAGATGCGGAAGATCGCCGCGATCGCCGAGATGCACTCGATGGTGGTGGCGCCGCACAACTCCAACTCGCCGTTCTGCACGACCGCCACGGTGCACGCGGCTGCTGCCACCCCGAACTTCAAGATCCTGGAGACCTTCGACAGCCTCCTCGAGCCGTACGTCTTCGAGGCGCTGCGCGGCTGTGTGCCGGTCGAGAACGGCCGTGCGCCACTGCCGACCGCGCCCGGGATCGGGATCGAGCTGGACGACGACGTATTCGCCGAGCACCCGCCGACGGGCGGCTTCTGGAACATGTTCGCCCCGGGCTGGGAACTGCGGAGCCGCTGAGACTACGGTTCCCCGCCCGTCGCTCCCAGGCCGCCGCTCACAGTGTGCCGCGGCGCCACTCCCGTATCAGCAGGTAGCCGAGATAGACGCCGCCGACGGCCATCGTGTAGATGCCGACGGGAAGTTCGTCGAACCAGGGCAGTTGCTGCGCCGCCAGGTCCGCGACGGCCATCAGGAGCGCACCGACGAGAGCGGCGAGGGTGAGGTGCGGACCCGTGCCGCGGGTGACGCGTTTCGCGATCTGCGGCGCGGTCAACGAGATAAAGGCGATGGGCCCCGCGACGCTGACGGCACCGGCGGACAACACGATCGACAGCGTGACGGCGATCGTCTTCGTCCGGGCCGGGTGGGCTCCGAGCGCGCCGGCGAGGTCGTCGCCCATCTCTCCGACGGCCAGCGGCCGTGAGACGAGGGCGACGAGGGGGACGAGGAGCGTGACGATGACCCAGATGGTGACCGCGTCGCCCCAGTCGCGGGTGGAGAGGCTGCCGTGGATGTAGGCGTTCAGCGCGGTGGCCTTGTCCCGCTCGACGGCGTAGACGACGTACTGCGTGATCGCGTTGGCGATCGCGGCGACGCCGATACCGGCGACGACGAGCCGCCCCCGGCTGCGGAAGCCCGCACCCGTCGACACGTACACCAGCGCCATGGCGCCCGCGGCGCCGAGGACGGCACCGACCGGTACGGGCACGCTGCCGGCCAGCAGCAGCGCGGCCAGCGCGGCACCCGCACCGGCGCCCGCGTTGAGACCGATGATGTCGGGGCTGCCGAGCGGGTTACGGGTGACGGACTGGAACAGGGCACCGGAGACGCCGAGTGCCGCGCCGACACCGATCCCGACGACGAGCCGTGGCCCCCGCAGTCTCTCCAGTACGAAGCTCTCCTTGACCCCCGCGTCCCCGCCGAACGCGTCGAGCAGTCCGGACACCGGGATGCCGAGGCTGCCGAGGCTCAGCGTGGCGACGGCGGTGGCGACGAGGAGCAGGACCAGCACGATGGCCGTGACGACGGATATCCGACGAACCGGCAGGGCCACGGTGTCGCCGAGGGTGAGGCAGCCGCGTGGCCCGGGCCGGTGCACGGGAGTGCCGTCGTCCGGCCGATCCGGTCCGGTCGCGTGCCGGGTGGGCGGTTCCACCCGCGAGGTGGTGTTCTGGGTCAAGAGGCACCCTTCATCCTGCGTACCGCGTAGAGCAGTGCGGGCGCGCCGATGAACGCGGTGACGACGCCGACCATGAGTTCCTGCGGGCGCAGTACGATCCGGCCCACGACGTCCGCGAGAAGCAGCAGGGCCGGGCCGGCGATGGCGGAGAAGACGATCTGCAGCCGGAAGTCCACGCCGATCAGCGCGCGTACCACGTGCGGTACGGCGAGGCCGACGAAGGCGACCGGGCCGACGGCGGCGGTCGCGGCGGCGCTGAGGAGGGTGGCGGAGACGAGTCCGGCGCCGCGCACCAGCCCGGGGCGCGAACCGAGGGCGCTGGCCGTGTCGTTGCCGAGTGCCAGCGCGTTGAGGCTGGGGCCGAGGAGCACGGCGAGGAGGAAACCGCCGACGGCGAACGGCAGGACCGAGAAGAACACGTCGAAGTCCCGCCCGCTGAGGGCGCCGACGACCCAGTAGCGGTAGCTGTCGAAGACCTGTGGCTTGCTCAGTGTCACGGCCTGGACGTACGCGGTCAGTACGGCGGACAGCACCGCGCCCGCGAGGACCAGTCGGACGAGGTTGGTACTGGTCCCCGCCGAGCCGAGCGCGTGCACCAGGACGCCGGCGAGGAGGGCGCCGGGCAGCGCCCACCACATGGTGGCGGTGCTGCCGGAGGCGCCCAGGAACGCGGTGGCGGTGACGACGCTCGCGGACGCGCCGGCGTTGATGCCCAACAGGCCGGGCTCGGCCAGCGGGTTGCGGGTGACGCCCTGCATGAGGGAGCCCGCCACGGCGAGGCAGAGTCCGGCGAGGACACCGATCGCCGTCCTGGGGTAGCGGCTCTCCACGATGGTGGTGACGTTGCTGTCAGCGGTGCCGCGAAGGACGTCGACGACGTCGCCGAACGTGGTGTGGCTGCTGCCGTACACGAGGCTCGCCGCGCAGGCGAGCAGGAGGACGACGAGTCCTCCGGCGAGGACGAGCGCCCGTCGGGCGGCGCGCGCACCACGTGAGGTGCGCGCGCCGCCCGACGGGGTGTGCGTCGAGGTGACGGTGGTCATGAAGTGGTTCCGGCGTGCCTCACTTGTCGAGCTTCTCGAGGGCCTTGTCGATCATCGGCGTGTAGCGGTCGATCACCCAGGGCACGGTCAGCGGGTTGATCTGGGAGGACGCCGTGACGAAGGAGTTGTCGTCACTCGCGACGACAGCGCCCTTCTCGATGGCCGGAATCTTCGCGTACAGCGGCTGCTTCTCGATCTCCTCGCGGTTCTTCTCGTCGCTGTAGAAGGTGAAGATCAGGTCGCTGTCCTTGAGCTTGTGGGCGTTCTCCAGGCCGATCAGGGCCGAGTCCGTGCCCTTGGTCTCCTCGAATTCCTTCACGACGGGGTCGACCTTGAGACCGAGTGAGGAGACCATCTCGGCGCGCTGTTCGGTGGGCTTGAAGACGCCGAGGGTTCCGGGGCCGTCGTTGTAGATGTACGAGAACGAGACGTCCGCGTACTCCGGGTGCTTCTCGGCCGCCTTCGCGAACTGCCGCTCGATGTCCGTCTTCAGGCCGTCCGCCTGCTTCGTCTTGCCGAGGGCCTTGCCGATCAGGTCGATCTGCTCGTCCCAGTCGGTGCTCCAGGCCTCTCCCGGGTAGGCGACGGTGGGCGCGATGTCGTTCAGGACGTCGAACTGCTTCTGGGTGATGCCGGACCAGGGAGCCAGGATGACGTCCGGCTCCAGCTTGAGGATCTCCTCGACGTCCAGGTTCTCGCCGCCCTGGAACTGCTTGGGCAGCTTGTCGCCCTTCTTCTTCACCGCCTCGTGGACCCACGGCAGATGACCGGTCTTGTCACTGCCCCACTTGTACTCCTCCACGCCCACGGGCGTGGTCCCGAGCGCGATGGAGGTCTCCGCCGAGCCCTGGCCGAGCGTGACGACGCGCTTGGGCTCCTCTTCGATCTTGGCCGATCCGAGGGAGCTGTTGAGGGTGACCGGGAAGGCGTCCCCGCTCTTGTCCGAGGAGTCTGAGGTGTCCTGGTCACCGGAGGAGCCGCAGCCGCCGACGACGAGTGCGAGCGTGAGCGCGGCCGCTGAGGTGGCGACAGCCTTTCGGCGCGCGCGGGTGAGCCAGGGAGACATGGACGTTCCTCATCGTTGGTACGGCGGGCGGAAGCCCCGGAGAGTAAACTTAGGTAAGCCTAAGCTAGGCATGCGGGGCTTTCAACCTCCCCCTCGGGACTCCGCCGGCTCCCCTCCGGCCGGCGAGGTCCCGCGCCTGGTGAGGCCAAGGCGGCACGGCCGCCCCGCTGAGTCGCAAGGGGCTTGCCCTCGGTGCGAACGGCCGGACGGCGAGGGGGAGTTCGACTGGTCGGCGGCCGCCGTCGGAGAGCGTGGTGTGCGTAGGCGGGCTGTTCGCGGGGTGGTGGACCGAACCGCGGCGCCGACCCGCGCCACCGAAACGCGGTACGGGCGCACTTGGTGGTGCCCGACGGCCGTACCTGTCAGGGCGCGCGGGGTCAGCCGTCGTTCAGGCCCAGCAGGGCGAGCGAGTCGCGGCTGATCATCGACTCCAACCGCGCCTCGTCGATGCCGTGCAGGCCGGCCGGACTGGGGATGCGCGCCACCGCGCGCAGCCCGGCGACCGAGTCGTCGACGGTGGTGAACGGATAGTCGCTGCCGAACAGCAGCTTGTCCCACACGCCGTACTCCTGCACCAGCATCAACGCCCGCCACAGCTGGTACGGGCGGTAGTGCAGGGCGCTCACGTCCGCGTAGACGTGCTGGTGTTTGCGGATCACCGCGATGCACTCGCCCTCGTACGGATGACCCAGGTGCGCCAGGATGAGCCGCTGTTCGGGGAAGCGTCGCGCGACCCGGTCGGCGAGGACCGGTCGCGCGTACTCCAGCGGGGCCTGCGAGACGAAGGTCGTGCCGGTGTGCATGAGCACGGGCAGCCCGTGGTCGCTGGCGTACGTCCACAGCGGGTCGAGGCGCTCGTCGCCCGGGTCGAAGCCCGCGTACATCGGCATCAGCTTGATGCCGCGCAGCGCCAGGGCGCGGTGGCCGTGGCGCATCTCGTCCTGCCAGCCGGGCTGGGTGGGGTCGAGCGCCATGAAGCCGACGAGGCGGTCCGGGTGCTCGGCGACGTACGCCGCGACGGACTCGTCGTCGACCCACAGGTCGGACAGGCGTGCCTTGCCGCCGAAGACGATGGTCCGGGAGTCGGACGGTGCCGAGGCCGCGTACTCCTGCCAGCGCACCGTGAGGTCGACCTCGTCCGAGCGGGCGCGGCCGGCCTGGGCGAGGAAGTCGGGACCGAGATGGTCGGGGCAGCCGAAGAGATGGCTGTGGACATCGACGATCATGTTTCGTTCCGTATCAGAGAACAGTGTTTTCCAGTACGGTACCGGCTGGCCTAGCTCCAACCAAGGCGCGCGGAGATGCGATGCGCGCACTCGCGCACCAGCTCGCCCAGTTCGTGGATGCGCTCCTCGGTGACGTCCAGCTTCAGGCCGGTCACGCTGATCGCGCCCGCGCACTCTCCGCGGTGGTTGCGGGCGACGGCGCCGACGCAGTAGACGCCGTCGGCGTCCTCCTCGTCGTCGACCGCGTACCCCCGCCGGCGTACGTCGGCCAGCTGGGCGAGCAGCCGCTCCGGGTCCGTCACGGTCTTCCGGGTGCGCGCGGGCATGCCGACCGAGTCGAGCAGTCGGCGTACGGCGTCGTCGTCGAGTTCCGCGGTGACGGCCTTGCCGAGGCCGCTGCAGTGCGGCAACTCCCGCTGGCCCATGTGGAGGTCGAAGCGGACGGAGCCGGGCGCGTCCACCCGTCCGACGATCACGGCGTGCCCCTGCTCGGGCTTGGCCACCCGGGAGGACATCTGGGTCTCGTCGGTGAGCGCGCGCAGCTCGGGCAGCGCGATGTCGCGGATCGACACCCGGCTCACGGCGAGCTCGCCGTAGCGCGCGAGCGTGAGGCCGAGGAAGTACCGCCGCTGCGTGCCCTCGCCCTCCGAGGAGACCAGTCCGTGCGACTCGAGCGTCTGCAGGGTCGAGAAGGTCGAGCTCTTGGAGCCGCCGGCGATCCGCGCGACCTCCGTCACGGTCAACCCGTCGGTCGCCGCCGCGAGATGCTCCAGGATCAGGGCCGCGCGACTGACGCTGCGGACGTGGTAGCGCTCATCGATTCCGTTCGTCATCACCGAACAAAGTTTGCTTGACCCCGTCCGTCGAGGTCAATCCGGGTCGCTTGACCGCAACGGCCGCCAGTCACTATGGTTCGGTTCTACGAAATAGAGTTCGGCATTACAGAACATTCGCACACAAAGAACGGTGGCTTCGGTGTCTTCCACTGCCGTGCCCGACCTTCGGGGTGTCCTTCCCGTCCTGGCCACTCCCTTCACCCAGGAGCGGACGATCGACGAAGGCGCGTTGCGCGCGGAGGTCGACTGGGTCCTCGACTCCGGCGCCGACGGCGTCGTCGTCGCCATGGTCTCGGAGATCCTGCGGCTCGCGACCGACGAACAAGAAGCACTCGGCGAGTTGGTGTGCTCCCATGTCGCCGGGCGCGGGCCCGTCGTGCTGAGCGTCGGCGCGGAGAGCACGCACGTCGCGTTGCGCCTCGCCCGTCGCGCCGAGGCCGACGGCGCGAGCGCCCTGATGGCGATCCCGCCGCTGACCGTGGCGTGCGGCGCCGAGGAGGCGGGGACGTACTTCCGCGCGCTCGCCGACGCGACCTCGGTGCCGCTGATCGTCCAGGACGCCAGCGGATACGTCGGCGAACCGCTGTCCCTGGACCTGCAGGCACGGCTGCTGCGTGAGTACGGCGCGGAGCGCGTGCGCTTCAAGCCCGAGGCGATCCCGATCGGGCCGCGCCTGAGCATGCTGCGCGACGCGACGGACGGACGGGCGCGGGTCTTCGAGGGCAGCGGGGGAGCGGCACTCGTCGACAGCCACGCGCGGGGCGTCGTCGGCACCATGCCGGGCCCCGACCTGGTCTGGGCGATCCGCGCCCTGTGGGACGCGCTCGAGGCGGGCGACCACGCCCGGGCCCGGGCGATCGACGAGGCGCTGAGCCCGCTCATGTCCCTGGTGACGTCGCTCGGCTCGTACGTCGCGTTCGAGAAGCACTTCCTCGTACGCCAGGGCGTCCTGCCGTCGTCACGCGTACGCGAACCGCTCGGCTTCACCCTCGACGAGGAGACCCGGCGGCGACTCGACGAACTGTTCGACCGACTGAGTGGGGTGGTGAGGGCATGAAGGCCGTTGTCCTGAAGGAGTTCGGCACCATGGCGGTCGAGGACGTCGATACGCCGACCCCCGGACCCGGAGAGATACGGCTGCGCGTCCGACTGACCGGCATCTGCGGCTCCGACCTGCACGGCTTCACCGGCACCAACGGGCGGCGCGTACCAGGGCAGGTGATGGGCCACGAGACGGTCGGGGTGGTCGAGTCCGTGGGCGACGGCGTCGACCTCCCGCTCGGGGCCCTCGCGACCCTCAACCCGGTGGTCGGCTGCGGCACGTGCGGGGCGTGCGAGGCGGGCACCGAGCAGTACTGCGCCACCAAGCGCGTCATCGGTGTCGATCCGACGCGGACGGCGAGCTTCGCGGAGTACGTCGTCGCCCCCGCCGCGAACGTCATCACGCTGCCCGCCACCATGCCGGAGGAGTACGGCGCGCTCATCGAGCCGCTCGCGGTCGGGTACCACGGCGCGCGGCGCGGCTCCGTCGGCCCGGACGACCGGGTGCTCGTGCTGGGTGGTGGCCCCATCGGGCAGGCCGTCGCGCTCGCGGCCCAGCGGTTGGGGGCCGCCCGCGTGGTCGTCAGCGAGCCGCACGAGGGGCGGCGTGCCCTGTGCCGGGCGCTCGGCTTCGAGGTGATCGACCTCGCCGCGGGCCCGGTCGGGGAACAGGTGACGGAACTTCTGGACGGCCCGGCGAGCGTCGCACTCGACGCCGTCGGAGCCTCCGCGACGGTGGCCGACGCCTTCGCCGCCACCGCCCTCGGCGCTCGGGTCGTGCTCGTCGGAATGGCGGCGCCCCGCCTGGAGTTGGACGCGTTCGCGGTCAGCACCGGCGAGCGCTCGCTGATCGGCGCCTTTACCTACACCGCGCGCGATTTCGCCGAGACGGCCCGGTGGGTCGGCGGCGAGCCGCCGCAGCTCGCGGACCTGGTCGAGCGCACGGTGCCGGTCGAGCGGGCGCCCGCGCAGTTCACCGAACTGGCCGCCGAGTTGGGGGTCGCGGGCAAGGTCCTCGTCCGGTTCTCCTGATCGCGCCGACGCCCGCCCGGCGGTGCGTACGGACTGATCCGCCCGGTGGTGTACCGCCGGGCGGATCAGTCCGTGGAGCGGGGCGGATCAGCCGGTGTACGGCAGAGCGGGCAGACCCCTGACCCCCGGCCGTACCGCGAACACCGCCCCGGCGGCCGGCTCCGCGCCGACCGGCAGGCCCGTACGGGACGTGGTGACGTAGAGCGTGTCCAGCTCGGGCCCGCCGAACGTACACGCGCTCACCTGCGAGGCCGGGACGTCGACGACCCCGTCCAGGGTGCCGTCCGGCGCGTACCGGCGCACCCGCGAACCGCCCCACAGCGCCACCCACACGCCGCCCTCCGCGTCGACGCACAACCCGTCGGGCAGGCCGGCGCCGTCCTCGAACACCGCGAAGGGCCGCCGCGCGCGCAGGCCGGCCCCGCGGTCGTAGGCGAAGACGTCGGTACGCCCCGTCGTCGTGTCGTTGTAGTACGCGAGGCTCCCGTCGGCGCTGAAGCCGAGCCCGTTCGACACCGTGACCCCGTCCAGCACGACCTCGGGCGTGCCCTCCTCCGCGCCCGGCGCCAGCCGGTACAGCGAGGCGGCCCCCGGCGTGGCGTCGTAGGCCATCGAGCCGCAGTAGAAGCGCCCGTCGGGATCGCACCCGCCGTCGTTGAACCGCACCGCGGGATCGGCCCACACCTCGCCGAGGGACCGTACGTCCGCGAGGTCGTCGCGGGAGGCGAGTGCGAACGAACGCTCCAGCGCGAGCACCGCGCCGCCACCGACGCGTGGCCGCAGCGCCGCCGCCACCCTGCCGACGTGCGTACGCGACACTGAGCCGTCGTCCTCACGCAGGGTCAGCACGTCCCCGGCGAGCATGTCGACGTACCGCAGTCCGCCCCAGGCCGGCCACCAGACCGGGCCCTCGCCGTGTTCCGCCTCGACGGCGGTGACCTGCTCCGCCCTCACGACCGTTCCTCTCCCGCGCCGCGTGCACCATCCGCGCCGTGCTGCTCCGCGTCCCGCGCCTCGAGCGCGTTGACGTAGGGCCTCATGAACTGCATCCGCGGCAACTGGCTCGCGAGCACGCCGCCGTCGACGACGACGCTCTGCCCGGTGATGTACGAGCCCGCGTCCGAGGCCAACAGCAGCAGCGCGCCGACGAGTTCACGCGGCGAGCCGAAGCGGTGCCGTAGTGGGATGTGTTCGCGGTAGTACGCCTCGAAGGCCGAGCGCTCCAGCTCGAAGTCGGCGTCGATGCCGGTCTCGATGACGCCCGGCGCGATCGCGTTGACCGTGATGCCGTGTTCGCCGAGCTCCAGCGCCAGCGACTGGGTGAGCTGCTCCAGTCCCGCCTTCGAGGCGTTGTACGCGACCAGGCCCGGCTCGCCGACGATGCCGTTCTTCGAGGACAGCATGACGATACGCCCCTGCACCCCTCGGTGGATCATGTGCTCGGCGGTACGCCTGCTGAGCAGGAACGGCGCGGTGAGGTTGGTCGTCAGGGTCGTGTGCCAGTCGTCCGGATCGACCTCGTTGAAGCGGCTGAGCCGGGCGACGCCCGCGCAGTTGACGAGCACGTCGACCCGGCCGACCTCCGCCCACACCGCGTCGACGAAGCCGAGAAGTTCCTCCGGACGGGAGAGGTCCTGTTCGCGCACCGTGGCCCGCCGGCCGGTGCCGCGGATCTCCTCGGCCAGTGTCGCCAACCGCTCGGACCCGGGCCGATCGCTCAGTACGACATCGGCCCCCGCCTCGGCGAGGCCCAGCGCGAGCACGCCGCCGATGCCGCCGGCGGCGCCGGTGACCAGACACGTCCTGCCCGACAGGTCGAAGATCTTCACGGTCACCACCCTCGCGGATCGGGGACGTCGACCGCCGCTCCCCGCGCCGCGACCGACTCGGTAGCCAGGATTCCGGGCAGCGTGTAGTCGAGGCCGCGGTACACGTCGATCGGCGAGGGCCGCTCCCCGCGCACGGCCGCCAGGAACTCCGGCAGCATCCAGTACTCGCTGGTCCCGTGGTCGCTGACGGCCGCCTCCGACGGCGCGGCGAGACGCTCGGGGACGTAGCGCTCGGCGAAGTCGTCGAGGTCGTGCCATCGCGCGGCGTCGTAGCATCCGGAGCGCTCGTGGGAGTCGGCCAGCCACACCTTGCCGCGGTCGCCGTTGCCGCGCCAGGACTCGTAAGCCCCGGCGGTGCCTTGGAGCGCGTAGTAGGCCATCTGGTGCGGCCGTGGCGAGGTGTGGTCGACCCGGACCCGCAGGGTGCGGCCCGCGTCGGTGCGCAGCTGGAGCAGGTGCATCACCGGAGCCGACACCTCCGGGTCGAACCGCCCGCCGGGCACCGCGACCGCGCTCACGGAGGCGACCCGGTCGTCGGTGACGTACAGCAGCGGGCCGATGCTGTGGGTGCAGTAGACGCCGATACGGCCGTCGGCTCGCCAGGTCAACGAGCCGTCCTCGGCGTACCAGAGGTCCCGGCAGTCGTGCAGGTACTCCGCCTCGGCGTAGTAGACCTCGCCGAACCGGCCGTCGGCGTACATCCGTCGGGTCAGCTCGACCTCGTCGAGATAGCGGTAGTTCTCCGCGAGCATGTAGACCGCGTCACTCGCGCGTACGGCCGCGACCAGCGCCCGCGCCTCGGCGAGCGTCGTGCACGCGATGACCTCGCTCAGCACGTGCTTGCCGGCCGCGAGGGCCTGCACCGCGTGCTGGCTGTGGTAGGGCACGGGGGAGGCGATCACGACCGCGTCGATGTCCGAGTCGAGCAGCTCGGCCATACTGGGCGCGTACGTCGCCCCCGCCTCGGCGGCCACCTCCCGACCGCGTACCTCGTCGGTGTCGTGGAGGGCCGTGACGCGGGCGCCGCCGACCACCTCGCACAGGCGTAGGAAGCTGAGGCCGCGGGTCAGTCCCACGACTCCGAAACGTACGTCCGCGGGCATGCGGGCACTCCTCTCCAGGGACATCCCGGGTGGGGCTCAGGCGAAGGTGACGACGACGCCGAGCGTGGTCAGGAACAACAGCGCGGCGTAGACGCGGTAGTTGACGTACCACGGCTTGCCGGCCAGCTCGCGGGACTCGTCCCGCCACAGCTGCGGACGCCACACGTAAGCCGCCACCTCGTCGTCCGGCAGCGGCTCGGTGGCGAGGCTGACGGTGACGAGCACGAGGCTCGATCCGACGAAGAGGATGGCCGCCGCGTACAGCGCCTGGATGTCGAGCATGCCGTACACCTCGTTGGCGAGCAGCCCGACCGCACCGACGACGAGTCCGCTGAGCAGCGTCCAGAACGCGCCGTGCCGGGTGGTGCGCTTCCACAGCAGGCCGAAGAGGAACACCGCGACGATCGGCGGCACCAGGTACGACAGCACCGACTGCAGGTAGACGAACAGCGTGCCGAAGCGGTGCATCTGGGTGGCCCAGACGGTCGAGACCGCGATGACGCCGGCCGCGGTGGCCCGTCCGATGAGCACGAGCGTGCGCTGCGCGGTGCGCGGACGGTACTTCGCGACGAAGTCCATGGTGAGCAGCGTGGAGGCGGAGTTCAGTACGCCGGCGACCGTCGACATGATGCCGGCGAGCACGGCCGCCAGGACGACGCCGCGCAGGCCGCTCGGCAGCAGGTCCAGGGTCAGGGTCGGGAACGCCTCGTCCGGGTTCGACAGGTCCGGGTAGAGCACCAGCGCCATGCTGCCGGGCAGGATCATGATCGCGATGCCGGTGAGCTTGAGGAAACCGCCGAAGAGCGCGCCGTTGCGGCCGTGGTCCAGGCTCTTCGCGCCGAGGGTCCGCTGGACGATGACCTGGTTCGTACACCAGAAGTAGATCCCGATGACCACCAGACCGGTGAACACCCCGGGCCACGGCACCTGCGCGTCGTCCGCCGGCTGGAAGATGCTCAACTCCCCGCCGGGCGCCGCCCGCTCCACGGCGTCCCAGGACGGGATGGCCGCGAGCGCGGCGAAGAAGACGATGGCGCCTCCGACGAGGAACACGATCGCCTGGATGACGTCGTTGACGGCGACCGACTTGAGGCCGCCGAAGACGGTGTAGACGCCGGTCAGCACCGCCATCACGACGATCGGCAGCCACAGCGGCATGTGCGGGAAGAACGCCTGGAAGACCAGCGCGCCCGCGTACAGCGCGATGGCGCAGTCGATGAAGACGTTGGTCACGATGGTGAAGCCGGACAGTACGACCCGGGACCGCTCGTCGTAGCGACGCTCGAGGAACTCGGGCAGCGTGGAGACCCCGGAGCGCATGTAGAAGGGCAGGAACAGTACGACGAACACGATCAGGATGAGCGCCGGAACCCACTCGTGGCTGTAGAACGCGAGCCCTGAGGAGTACCCGGCGCCGGCCAGGCCGATGAAGGACGCGCCGGAGAGGTTCGTCGCGTACAGCGAGAAGCCGACGACCGGCCAGGTCAGGCTGCGCCCGGCGAGGAAGTACTCGTCGGCGCTCTTCTTGCGCTTGCCCACGTACACGCCGATGAGCAGGGTCAGCACGATGTACAGGCCGACGATGCCCACGTCGAGGTAGCTGATGTCCGTATTGCCCACGTCGCTCCTCCTGAGTCGCACCCCACGCCATGCGTTCGGTTATAGCGACTGTCGTTCGGTATCAGCGAATCATGCGCGGTGGCCTCAATCACTGTCAAGGGATGTCCGTCAGTCGTCCGCCCGCGTCCGGAACCGCGGCGAGAAGGCCCTCTTCTCGTATGTCCACGGCCGAGTGGCTTACAGCCATCGGTGGTGCTCGGGGGCGGGACCTTCTGACTCTCTGATGCCGCCGGCGTCGATCTCGACATGGCGGCCGGTGCCGTACGCCGGGTCAGGCGCCCTTCACCGCGTGGTGGGTGGAGCGTGGGCACCTGGTCGCGGAGTCCTGGAGGGTTCGGTGCTCGCGCCGGTTACGGTCGGCCTCCGCTTCGACCTTGTAGACGGTGGTCCGGGTCGGGTTGCGGATGACTGCTCGGTGCGCCCTTCGCCCAGCGGCGTCCGGTCAGCCGGGTCGCCGTAGGGGGCTGGCTTCCGGGCGTCGGGCGGCCAATCGATCGCAGCCATCGTCGGCGGACTGCTGGGAGCCACCCCCGGCACCCGGGTGAGACGAATGGCTCGCTCATCCCGTCTCAACAACGTAGGAATTACCGAAAGTTCTCGGACAGCCTCGTCTAGCCTTGTGGAGCGTGTCCCGGTCCTGGAGAGGTGCTCTCTTTGGCAGGGTTCCGTGCAGGCAGAACATGTACGAGGAAGAGGCGCTTTCCCGCCGCGTCGTCACCTCTGTGACGGCGCGGCGGGATGGCGCGAATAGGAGAGGTTCTTGAGCACGAAGGAAGACGCGGCGGAAGCAGGCAACGGTCGTGTGGACAACGCTGAAGCCGTTCTCGGGCTGGTCGCTGACCCGGGTCCGTCGGCTGAGATTGTGGATTCGATCGGACAGGAGCTGTCTGCTCTGCTCGCGGAGCCCGAGGGTGGCCGGGAGCGCTGGCGGGTGGAGACCTCGTCGCAGTTGCTGCCCTTGGATGAGGAAGGTGTGTTGCCGCTGCTCGATATCGGGCGTCGTCAGCGGGAGGAGCAGGGGTGGGATGTCACTGTCCTGCTGACCGAATTGCCGCGTCGAGCGGGCAAGCAGCCGGTTTTCGCTGACTGCCACCCCGATCGCGGGGTGGGACTTGTGTCGTTGCCCGCCCTCGGGGCGTTTCGGGTGCGCCGCCGGGCGCGCGACACGATCGCGTATCTGGTGGCCGAGTATCTCGGGAGTGGGGGTGGCGCTCGATCTGCCGCCACGGAGGAGCCGGGTGGGGAGCGGAAACCTGCCGGGTCCGGGCTGGGCTTTTCCTGGGACATCATCAGCGACAGTGAAGAGAGGCGCGCTGATGAGCAGGAGGACGTTGAAGAGGATTCCGACGTCCAACTCGGTCCTCAGGGTGGGTCCCTGCACCTTGTGCTGACAGGGGCGCGGGGGAAGCTGCGGCTGTTGACCGGGATGGTGAGGGTGAACCGTCCTTGGCGTCTGGTTCCGAGCCTCTCGCCAGCGCTGGCGGGTGCTGCTGCCGGCGCCGCGTTCGGAGTGTTCTATTCCAACATCTGGCAGTTGGCAGATGCCTTCAGTACCGCACGCCTGATCCTGGTGAATGCGGCCGCGGTGCTCGCGATGATCGTCTGGCTGATCTTCGACAACGGTCTGTGGGAGAGGCCGAGAAACCGTCGTCTGCGGTCCGAATCGGCGCTGTACAACTCGGTGACGACGCTGACGGTTTCCTTCGGTGTCTTCTGTATGTACCTGTTGCTGTACGCCGTCACGCTGCTTGCCGCGTTCGTTGCTATCCCTATCGGCTACCTTGCCACCACGCTCGGGCACGGGGCCGGCTTCTCCGACCTGGCGACCATCGCGTGGCTGTCTGCGTCCATGGGAACGATCGCAGGTGCTCTGGGATCCGGTCTCGCGGGAGAGGATGCCGTGCGTCGGGCTGCTTATAGCCAACGGGAGCTTGAGCGTCAGGCGCAGCGCGACAAGGAAGAGGAGCGCACCGATCGCGAGGCGACACGCGCCGAAGACCACGAGAGTTGAGCCTCGGTCGCCGTCTCGCACTGTCCGACGGCCTTCACTGTCGTCACGAAGGGTTCTCCCATCCGGCCGACGGGGTCCGTAGGGTCCGGTTCATGAGTGTCGCGGAGCAGCCTGCCAGTCCTGCCGATGATGGCCCGAACTCGAGTGCGGTGCGGGTCGGGGAGCGAAAGCGGGAGATACGCAGACGTCTGGAGCGGTTGATTGGCATCGCCGCGACGGAAGGCAACGAGCTGCGCGTGTTGCGTAACGGCGATGAGATTTTCCCCGCGATGCTCGGGGCGATCCGAGCGGCCGAGCACACGGTCGACATGATGACGTTCGTTTACTGGCGCGGTGACATCGCCCGTGATTTCGCAGCCGCGCTCTCGGAACGCGCCCGGGAGGGTGTACGCGTGCGACTGCTGCTGGACGGGTTCGGCAGCAGCCCCATCCAGCAGAACCTGCTCGACGAGATGTCCGCGGCAGGCGTGCAGGTAGTGTGGTTCCGCAAGCCGATGTGGGTCTCTCCTTTCAAGCAGAACCACCGCTGCCACCGCAAGGCTCTCGTGGTTGATGAGCGAACCGCCTTCACCGGAGGGGTAGGCATTGCGGAGGAATGGTGCGGGGACGCCCGTCATCCGGGTGAATGGCGGGATACGCACATCCAGGTTTGCGGCCCAGCGGTCGACGGCATCACGGCCGCGTTCGCTCAAAATTGGGCGGAGTGCCATCAGGAGCTCTTCGACCATAATGACCGCTTCATCGAACACGACATGACCGGTCGGTCCGTGGTCCAGGTGGTCCGCGGTTCGGCCAGCTTCGGCTGGCAGGACATGCAGACCCTGCTGCGTGTGGTGCTGGAGTCGGCACAGGAGCGGGTCCGGGTCTCGACCGCGTATTTCACCCCGGACGATTTCTTCGTCCAACTGTTGTGCCGCACAGCTCGCCGGGGAGTCAGGATCGAGATCCTGATCCCCGGTCCGCACACGGACAAACGCGTCTCGCAGCTGGGCGGCCGTCGCTCCTATGAGGATCTCCTGGGCGCCGGCGTCCGGATCGCCGAGTACCAGCCGACGATGCTGCACGCCAAGATCGTGACCATCGACGGCATCGTTTCCCTGGTCGGTTCGACCAATTTCAACCGTCGCTCGCTCGAACATGACGAAGAGGTCATGCTCGCCGTCGTGGACGAGGAACTCACCGCGACGCTGGACGAGCATTACACCGTGGACTGGCAGGGCGGCGACCTCATCACGCCCGGACGCTGGAAGCGCAGGCCCGTGCCGCAGCGCCTGGGGGAAGTAGCTGTACGTCCCATCCGCCGCTTCCTGTGATCACCTCGCGGAGGCCCGCGAAGGTTTCGGGCAGGAGGCCAGGGCGTACACACGGAACTGCCGACAACGACATCGCCCCCGCCGCCTGACGGCGGCGGGGGCGGTGCGGACGGGCCACGGCGGGAGACCGTCGCGCGTATCGGTCGTTCAGCAGGTCCGCCACAGGCGGGTCATGACCCGGACCCCGAACTCCAGGCCGGTGACCGGCACCCGTTCGTCCACGCCGTGGAAGAGTCGGCCGTAGTCCAGGTCGTGCGGCAGCTTCAGCCCCTTGAAGCCGAAGCAGCGGATGCCGAGCCGGGTGAACGCCTTGGCGTCGGTGCCACCGGGGTTGCAGTACGGCACCGGGTAGCCGTCCCGGTCCTCCCCGCGTACGGCGTCGCACATCGCGTCCACCAGCGGACCCTCGAAGGGGGTCTCCATAGCGAGGTCGTGGTTGACCCACTCGCGACTCACCGACGGAGGCAGGAGCGCGTCGATGGTGTCGATCAGCTCCTGCTCGTGTCCGGGCAGGAAGCGGCCGTCCACCCTGGCGGTGGCTCGGCCCGGGATCACGTTGGTCTGGTAGCCGGCCTGGAACATCGTGGGGTTGGCCGAGTTGCGCAGCACCACCTGGGTGAAGTCGGCGACCGGCCCGAGCCGGTCCAGGCTGCCCGCCAGGTGGCCCTCGTCGAACTCGACCCCGTACAGTCGCGCGGCCTCCGCCAGCAGCGCCCGGACTGGCTCGATCAGCCGGAGTGGGAAGGTGTGCCGGCCGATCCGGGTCAGCGCCTCGGCGAGGTCCGTCACGGCGTTCTCGGCGTTGGGCGAGGAACCGTGCCCGGCTCGCCCGGTCGCGGTGAGTTCCATCCAGGCCATGCCGCGCTGCGCGTTCTCGATCGGGTACAGCCGGCGTGTGTCGTCCAGCGCGTACGAGAAGCCGCCGCCCTCGCCGATCGCCTCGGTGACCCCCTCGAACAGCTCCGGCCGGTGGGTCACCAGCCAGTGCGCGCCGCACCTCCCGCCGGCCTCCTCGTCGGCGAGGAAGGCGAGGACCAGGTCGCGCGCCGGGCGTGTGCCCGTACGCGCGAAGTGCCGCGCGGTGGCGAGCATCACGGCCACCGTGTCCTTCATGTCGATGGCGCCTCGGCCCCAGAGGTACCCGTCCCTGATCTCCCCGGCGAACGGCGCGACCCGCCACTCCGCCGGGTCCGCCGGTACGACGTCCAGGTGGCCGTGCACCAGCAGCGCGCCGCGCCCTGGGTCGGAACCAGCGATCCGGGCGATGACGTTGGCGCGGCCCGGTTCGCTCTCGATCAGCTGTGACTCGATGCCGGCCTCGGCCAGCTTGCCGGCGACCCATTCCGCGCAGGCACGTTCGTCGCTGGTGGGATTGGAGGTGTCGAAGCGGATGAGTTCGGCGCAGAGGTCGACGACCTCACGCTGTGCCTCCTCGGACGCCGGGGCCGGTGTGGGCTGCGGGTTGGGGGAGGTCATACGGCTCCGATCGGGGTGGTTTCACTTTCGCCGTCGCTGTGGCCCCGTCGCGTGGCGGTGCCGACCTCGTGGTCCAGTTCCGAGGTGCCGTACGGCCTCACGAGTCCCAGTCGGCCGAGCACGCAGTAGAGCACGACCGCGGTCAACAGCGAGTTGAGCGCCGGGATGCCCGCGTCCACGAACTGGCCCACACAGAACGCCACGGCCCAGATGACCAGGGACATCGGTACCCAGGTGGGCGAGCTGGCTGGGAGGGTGCCGGACTCCCGGGTGTCGTCGAGCGGCTTCCGCATCCGGCGGACCAGCCAGTACTCGGCCACCAGGATGCCGCCGATGGGTGGGATGGTGACGCCCAGCAGTGACAGGAAGTCCGTGAAGTGCGCCATCATCCCGACCGCGGAGAGCGCCGTGCCGGCCACGCCGAGCCCGATGGTGACGGCTCCGCGGTGCAGGCGCTTGCCGAAGACGACCTGGAAGAAGTTGACCACCCCCAGGGAAGAGCCGTAGAGGTTCCAGTCGTTGATCTTCGCCGTGGACATCAGGACGACAAGGACGCCGAACGCCCCGGAGGTGCTCAGCACGATGTGTGAGACCTCGCTGCTCTTGACCAGGTGACCGAGCAGTACACCCACCATGCCGACGATGTACTCGGACAGGACGATCGAGGAGCCGGTCTGCAGGAGGACGTGCGAGCCCTTCCGGTTGTAGCGGGTGAGTTCCGGGGCGACGATCGCGCCGGTCATGAAGCCGCCCGCGACCGCCGTGGCGGCCACCGAGAGGGGGATGGTCTCCCCGGGGGGCGGGGAGTTGATCAACTCCGTCAGGGAGTGGTCCATCAGCGTGCTGGTGACGGACCAGGCGACCATGCCGAAGAAGAGCGGGGTGACGATCTTCGCGAAGTGCGCCATGTAGCGGAAGCCGAACATCACGAGCACCGTGATGGCGATCCCGGCGGCCAGACACCACGCCCACGCCGGGCCACCCGCCAGGGCGGACACGCTCTCCCCGAAGATCGTGTTCTGGACGCCGAACCATCCGACGAGGCTGACCGCGAGGACGAAGCTCACCAGTGCGGAACCGTTTCTCCCGAAGCCGGCCCAGCGGGTGAGCAGGGGCGTCGCCAGTCCTTCGCGCATACCGGCCAGGCCGATGGCGAAGATCACGACCTCCAGGATGACCGCGCCGAGCGTGAAGGCCAGGAAGGCGTCACCGAAGGTCATTCCGACGCCGATGGTGGCCCCCAGGGTGAACTGGGAGATCGAGCCGGACTGGGCCAGCCACTGGAGCAGCATGCTCCAGAAGCCGAAGCGCTGGTCGCGCGGGACGCGGGAGAGCGCGTAGTCGTCGTTGCCGAGGTGCTTCGCGGCGGCCTGCCCTGTCGACGCCATCAGGACTCCTCCTGGTGCCGCCCGAGGGTCTGCAGGTGGTTCATCGCGCCGTAGCGGCGGACGAGGCCGGCGAACTCCTCCGCGTCGTGGAAGTCCAGCCGGCCGGCGCCGTACGCCTTGGCGACCTCGACGGCGTAGCGCGCGGCGGCGGCGATGTCCGTCTCGTGGCTCGCGCCGGTCTGGCAGCCCGGTACGGCGGCGGAGGAGGTGACCGCCAGCCCGACGACCGGGGCGTTGGTGGCGGTGGCCGGCTGAAGGATCGAGTTGATGTGGTGCACGCCGTTCCCGTAGGGGGTGATGTCCTGGGTCGTGACGGGATAGGTCACCAGTGGCTGACCGGTGACGACGGACAGCAGTTCGCCGAGCTGTTCGCTGACCCGCAGCACCCATCCCTCCTTGACGGTGGGGGAGAGGGCCAGGCCCCGGTGGTTGATGACGCGGTTTCCCTTCGTGGTGTCGATGGAGAGCACGGCCTCCATCTCCGCCGCGACCTCGTGCCGGTTCATGGTGGCGATGTCCACCGGTGAGCCCATGAACGGCACTGGGTCGTGCGGCTCGGTGGGCGCGGTGGGGCAGATGTGGGTCGCGATCACCACGTCCCCCGGGAGCGTGTCCCCGCGGCGGCGCATGTCCAGCAGCTTGGCCACCGTGGCGAGCGCGGCGACCGCGCCGTCCGCGTCCGAGACCAGACCGGTCATCTCGGGCCGTGCCCCGACTCCGCCGAGTCGGCCGACCACGCCAAGGGTACGGGCGTTCTCCCCCGCGGAGCGCCCGTGGCTGCCGGAGACGCGTACCCGAACGAAATCCGTCGTCCCGCGCTCCCCGGGGACCGTGGTGATCCGCGCTCCCGAGGCCTCGGCGCCGGCGACGAAGTCCAGGTACTCCACTACCCGTTCGCCGTCGACCCGTGGATCGTCCAGCAGGTCGATCAACTCGAGGACGTACTTCAACATGCGGCGGCCTTCCTTTCGCTTGGGCAACCGCCCTGCGCGAGGTTCCGGCCGGTTGGATGGGTTGCGCGGGGGTGCGGACATCAGAGTCGGGACCGGATAACGTAGAACGCAATGATTTCCCGTTATCTGCAATCCAAGTCTGTATGGTGAGACGCGATGGCTGAGTTCGCCACCGACCGGGCTACGCCTCCCGGCTCGCTCCAGACCGTCGACCGAGCCCTGCTCGTCCTGCTGTCCTTCGAGCGGAGCCGCCCCGACTGGGGTGTCACCGAGGTGGCCGAGGAGTTCGGCTGGGACACCTCGGTCGCCCAGCGCCTGCTCGCCACGCTGGCCGGCCGTGGGTTCCTGGTGTCCGACCCGGTGACCCGGCGCTACCGCATCGGCCCGGCCGCGCTCCGGCTCGGCCGGTTGTGGGAACGTTCCGGGTCACTCGAACTTCTGGCCAAGCCGGTGCTGGAGGAACTGTCCCGGACGACCGGCGACACCGTGCTGTTCTCCCTGCCCGACAGCTTCCACATGCGCTGCGTCGTGGCGGCGGAGGGCCCGGCGGGGCCACTGCGTTACCACCCGCTGGTGGGGGAGCTGTACCCGGCGCACGCCGGGGCGACCAGCAAGTCGTACTACGCCTTCCTCCCAGACGAGCAGCGCCACCGGCTGTTCCGGGGTCGGCCCATGGCCCGGTTCACCGATCGCACGGTCACCGACGCCGACCTGCTGGAGGAGGAGCTTCTGCGCATCCGCGCCCAGGGCTACGCCTGGACGGTGGGGGAGTACGACACCGGCATCGGCACGGTCGCGGTGCCGGTTTTCCTCGGCCCCGAGCCGTACGGCAGCCTCAGCCTCGGCGGTGCCGAGGAACGCTTCCCGCACGGCCCCGGCGACCGGCTCGACCCCCTCCGCCAGGCCGCTGAGCTGTTGGAGAAGCGCCTGACCCAGCCGCCGCAACGTCCCCGACCCCCGCGCGCCCGCACCCGTACCGCACCACCAGGGAAGACCGCATGAAGCTGCTGCTCCTGTCCAACTCCACCCAGCACGGCCGGGAATACCTGGCACACGCGCTCGACACCGTCACCGGCTTCCTCCCGGAGGGCGGCCGACTCGCCTTCGTGCCGTACGCGTTGTCCGACCACGACGCCTACACCGCACAGGTACGCAAGGCACTCGAGCCCGCCGGCATCACCGTCCGCGGCGTGCACGAGAGCTCCGCACCGGTCGACGAACTCCACGCGTGCGACGCGGTGTTCGTCGGCGGCGGCAACTCCTTCCGGCTGTTGGCCGAGCTGTACGCTACGGGCCTGCGGCAGGCCGTGACCGAGGCGGTGCGCGGCGGTATGCCGTACATGGGCGCGAGTGCCGGCACGAACATGGCGGCGCCCACGCTCCGTACGACCAACGACATGCCCATCGTGCAGCCGCCGTCCTTCGAGACACTGGGCCTCGTGCCGTTCCAGATCAACCCGCACTATCTCGACCCGGACCCGGGCAGTACCCACAAGGGCGAGACCAGGGAGCAGCGGCTGACCGAGTTCCTCGAGGAGAACGACGTCGCCGTGCTCGGGCTGCGGGAGGGGTCCTGGCTGCGCGTGACGGGAGACCGCGCCCGGGTGGAAGGCGCACGCCCCGCCCGGCTGTTCCGCCGGGGCACGCCGCCCGAGGAGCTGCCGGCGGACACGGAGGTGTCCGAACTGCTGCGGCACTCGCCGCGCTTCGATCGGCGGACGAACGGGGAGTGAGCACGCGTCCCGGCAGGACCGCCGGGAGAGGGACCCGGAACGGCGCGTGCTCGCGGTCTCCCGGGCGTATCCGGTCACCACTCCTCGGCCGGCCGGATCGGCTCCTCCTGGGCGGCCACCTGGTGGAGCGTGCGTCCCGTACGCGCCGAGCGGGCACGTGTCGGCTCCGGCGCGCCACGGGTCGCGGTCCGCTCGTCGTCCCGCTTCACCAACAGCCACGCCTCGCGCTCGCCGTCCCCGTTGCCCTCGCCACCGCGGAAACGGGTCAGTGAGTAACCGCCGCGCAGCTTGTGGCCGTCCAGCCAGAACGACACGTGCCCGGCCGCCAACCCCCGCGCGAACGGCACCGGACGCTTCCGCCGGTCGTGGGTCAACGGCTCGTACGCGCCCTCGTCCCAGACGAGGACGGTGCCGGCGCCGTACTCACCCTCCGCGATGACCCCCTCGAACTTCCGGTACTCCAGCGGATGGTCCTCCGTCGGCATCGCCAGCCGCTTGTCGCCCGGCGTCGCGGACGGACCCTTCGGCACCGCCCACGACTTCAGCACCCCGTCCACCTCCAGCCGGAAGTCGAAGTGCGTGGTGCTCGCCCGGTGGATCTGCACCACGAAGACCGGCTCCGACCCGGACTCCGGCCACTCGGCGCCAGCGCCACCCGCCGGCTCCCTCGTACGGTCGAAGTGCCGCTTCTCGCGGTACGTCCGCAGCTTGTCGGATCGGCTCACGGCCGCCTCCTCTTTGCATGCGAGAACCGGTCGCCCGCCTCGCGTCCCGACTACTCAGCGTCCCGGACGCGTGCCGAGGGGAGCACCTCCCGGATGTCCGCCGGCAGTACGTCCTCCAGCTTGCGCATCAGTTCCGGCGCGACCGCCGCGTCGAGTACCTCGACCACGGCCGCCGTCCGGTACGCGGCGCGCTCCTGGGAGGTGGCGTCCCGCCAGGCGACCCGGCCGGCGAAGGTGGTCAGGTCGAAGCGTTCGCCGCGCCAGCGCGCGACCTCACGCTCACGGGGCGAACTGCCCTCGTCCGACACGATCACCTCCCGCAGCGGTACAGCCGCACCTCGCGGGAGCTGCGCGGCCAGATGTTCGGCCGTACCGTCCGGCAGCCGTTCCGCGAGCGTGCTCAGCACCGCCCACACGGCTCGTTCGGACGACTGGCGGTCGCTCAGTGCCGCCCGCTCCTGCACCCGACCGATGAATTCCTCGTAGTGCATGATCCGTGCTCCCTCGCCGGACGGGTGGCACCACCCGGGTGCCCTCGGCGCTTCTGCCCTGTCGTTCCGCGCACGGGTGCCCGTGCCGCTCGGGCTCAATCCGGACACGCCGGCGGTCCCGCCGGGCACGGACCGTACGGCCCGGTGAGAGGGCACGTGAGCTGGGCCGTCGGATGAGGTGCCAGTCAGCGGGGCTGGTCCTTTCACAGGGGACATCACTGGCAGCCCGTTCTTCCCAGGGTTCGGCGGACCCAGGCGGCTAACGCGCCACGCGGTAGCGGAGGTAGACGACTCTTGAGCTGAAGTCGCGGGTCTCGACCAGTTCGAGATCCACCCGGCGCTGGTGCTGGGGGAAGAACGGAATGCCGCCGCCGACCAGCACCGGGAAGATCCTGGCCCGGTACTCGTCGACCAGACCCAGCGCGGCCGCCTCGGCAGCGAGAGTCGCACCGCCGATCGCGATGTTGCCGTCCCCCGGCTCGGCTCGCAATCGCTCGATCTCCTCCGCCAGGCCGCCAGAGGCCAGGCGGGCATTGCCCTGCACCGTCGACAGCGTGGTGGAGAACACCACCTTGGGGAGCGCCCTCCAGACCGCGGCGAAGTCGCGCGTGGGGAAGTCGAGCGATGGATTCTGGTCGACGGTCTCCCAGTACAGCATCGTCTCGTACAACCGTCGTCCCAACAGGTGAACACCGGCCTCTCGTACCTCGTCGGTGGTGAAGCGAAAGATCTCCTCGTCGGGTGGCGTCCAGTCGAAGGCGCCGTCCGGGCCGACGATGTAGCCGTCCAGTGAGACGCCCATCGAATACGTCACGCTGCGCATCAGAAGCCCTCCTCGGTGACGGTTTCGACAGTACGACCACCGGACGCGGCAGGACTCATCGCGACGCGAGATCCACTGGGTCGAGTCACCTCACGAGATCATTTCGTTGAGCGGAACTCAGTCAGCTCGGGAATACATCAAGGCGTTTCCACGGTGTACTCCGCCCACACCGTCTTGCCGACCCCCGCGGAGTGCGGGCGCCAGCCCCAGCACGAGGCCAGGGCGTCCACCAGCAGCAGGCCACGGCCGGTGTCCCGCTCCTCGGCGGGGGCCGCGACACGGGGCGGGCGTTCGGGACGGGAGTCGGTCACCTCGACTCGTACGGTCGTGGCCGTCATCGTGAGGGCCAGGTGGCAGTCGCGCCCCGGGGACCAGCCGTGCCAGGTGGCGTTGGCCGCGAGTTCGCCGACGATCAGGGCCAGGGTGTCGTGCGCGTCGCCGCCGTACGGCACGCCCCAGGCGTTCAGCCGCTCCCCGGCCAGCCGTCGTGCGAGGCGGGCGCCGCGCGGGGTGGAGCTGAACGCCATGCTGAAGTGCTCGGCCGTGCCGCTGTGTTCGGCGCGGAGGAGCGGTGTGGTTTCGCTGGTCATGGCTCCACGTTCGCGGAGTGTGGTGAAGCGTGACCAGTGGTGACGCGGCGCGGTCCCGGTGTTGTGCGCGGTGGAACGGACGTTGTACGCGACCCGACGTGCGACCTCGGCCGTACGCCGCCGTTGGACCGGGAGGTGGCCGGCGACGGAGGGAGCGGAACCATGGTGGTACCGACCGAACGGGGCGCCGACGGCGAACGCCCGGAGCACGGGGTCGGGCCGGCGGACGAGCCGGGGGAGGGCGTGGTGGTGGCGTCCGGGCGGCAGTTGAAGCTGCTGCGCTGCCGAGCGGGAATCGACCGGCCCGAGTTTCGGGAGCCGGGTGGGCTACGCGGCGCGGTCGATCGCGTCCTTCGAGCAGGGGCCGGCGGATTCCGCCGGCGCAGTTCATCGACCGCGCGGACGAGGTGCTGGGCGCCGGGGCTTGCTGCGGGCGCTCAAGGAGGAGGTGCTGCGAGCGCAGTACCCGGCGTTCTTCCGGGACGCGGTGCGACTGCAGGCGGGGGCCGAGTCGCTGTGCGTGTACGCGGCGCAGCTGGTGTCGGGCTTGTTGCGGACAGCCGACTACGCGAGAGCCGTCTTCGAGAGACAACGTCCACTGCTGGCGGAGGAGGTCATCGAACAGCGTCTCGAAGCACGCATGGCGAGGCAGGGCATCGTCGAGCGTCCCACCGCCCCGTTGCTCGGTTTCGTGCTGGAGGTGGTGGTGCTGCACAGGCCTGTTGGTGGTTCGAGCGTCCTGCACGGGCAGCGGGAGTACCTGCTCGTCGCGGGACGGGCACGTAACGTGGACATCCAGGTGATGCCGACCGACCGCGACGATCACGCCGGACTCGGTGGGCCTTTCAACCTGATTGACACGGCTGAGGGCCGACGCATCGCGTACACCGAGGCGCAGGACGACAGCCGCCTCCATACGGGACAACGTAAGGTTCATGAACTGGAGGCGCGCTATAACCTGTCGAGGTCGCAAGCACTCACTCCGGGTGAGTCGCTGACCCTCATCGAGAAGCTGCTGGGAGAGAGATGACGGTGCGGGGTAACGGTCGGACGGTGCCGCAGCCGGCCTGGTTCAAGAGCAGTTACAGCAGCGCCGGCGGTGGCGATGTCTAGAGGTGGCAGTGGCCGAACGCGCCGTCCACGTCCGGGACTCGAAGGCCCGGAGTGGCCCCGTGCTGAGCGTCACCCGGGAGGCGTGGGGCCGGTTCCTCGGGCCGGCCGCCGACCGACTCACCTGACCAGGCCCGTCGGAGGGTCAGCGCGTTCCGCCTCATGAGCCCGCCGCGACCTCAACTGGGGGTGGCGGCGGGCGCGTCGTACGGCTGGGTCGCGGCGGGCATGTCGATGCTGAGGCCGCGCAGGCTCGGTGAGGTGCGCCATCCGCAGCACACCAGGCGCAGCTGGAGATCCCAACTGCCGGGAGCGAGTGGTCCGCCCTGGTCGTGCTGGGCGGGGTCCACGGTGAACTCGGCCTCGTAACTGATCGTGCACTGCTCGGGCAGTTCGCGGAGCATCGGCAGTCGGCCGAGCAGCCAGGAGGGCGCGCGGAGCCGGCCCACGACACGTCCCAGCCTGCCGAACCGGCCCAGCGTGTGCAGCCAGCGGGCCGAGTTCCGGCGTACGGGCTCCGCCAGCAGACGGCTGGTGGTCGGCACGATGAGCGCCGTCCCGCCCTCGCGGTGCTGTAGCTGGCCGCGGACCTTGCTGCGCAGGATCTCCTTGGTGAAGTCGGCGGCGGAGACGGCGGCCGGCACCGCGGCTACTTCCGGTGGCAGACACAGGACATAGCGGTCGTGGGAGCGGGTGAAGAGCAGCGCCTCGGGAGCGATGCCGGCGGGGTTGCGGCGGACCAGGCGGGAGCGGCACCGTACGGTGAGCTTGCCGTCCTGCCAGGCCGAGGAGAGCACTTCTGGCTGGTGGTCGATCGTGGCCTCGAAGGCGGCGTAGCGTTCCAGGGCGTGGCGGTCGCCGTGTCGTACGAGGGCGGCGACCACGCGCAGCCGGGGCGGGAGCGCGGCGTCGGCCGCCGGCGGGATCTCGTCGGCCAGCGCGCGGACGGCGTTGAACCACTGCGCCCGGCGTCTCGCGGGCTGCCGTAGCTGGCGGCGGCCGATGAGCCGGGTGAGGGCCTTCTGCCCGTACCAGTTCGCGGTCAGCCGGCGGTGGTGCCGGCCTGGGGCGACCCGGGTGTCGGGCGCGTCCAGTAGGGCGAGCACCCTGCGGACGCTCTCCACGTACGACCACGGTTCGATGGGCCGGTGGCTGATGTTGTGCTGACCCGAGGTGTGCCGCACCCAGTGGTAGCAGGTGTAGTCGTGCACGGTGGCGACCCGGCTGGTCAGCAGGTACGCCCGCAGGGTGAAGAGGTGGTCCTCCAGCCGCACGCGCCCTTCGGCGAAGCGCAGTTGGTGTCGGTCCAGGAAGGACCGGCGGAAGAGCTTGTGCACCGTCATGGAGCCGAGCAGCACAGTCTCCGTACGCAGGTCCGAGCTGGCCAGCGGCTTCTCGAAGAGCGCACGGGGCGCTCCCCGGCCGTGCCCGGCCATGCGGCCGATGACGATGTCGGCATCCGTCTCACGCGCACGGGCGTACAGCCGCTCCAGGGCCTCCGGGGCGAGCCAGTCGTCGTCGTCGACGTAGTGGACGTACTCGCCGCGGGCGGCGTCGGTGCCGATGTTCCGCGGGCGTCCGGGCCAGCCGGAGTTCTCGATCTGCAGCAGGCGCACCGCCGGTACGGGACCGTGGGCGGCGATGTCGGCCCGCAGCAGCTCGACGGTGTCGTCGGTGGAGCCGTCGTCGACGTAGACGATCTCGTAGTCCGTCGGGGCCATCGTCTGTGCCCGCAGGGAGCGCAGTCCGTGGAGGAGTGTCTGGCCGGTGTTGTACAGCGGCACCACCACGCTGACCTTGAGCGGTGCCCGATCGTCCGTCGTGGGGGGTAGCGCATGCACGGTGACCATCCCGGGGTGAGGTGCTGAAGTACGATATTTACGGTCATACGACGAAATGACATCAGCAATGGTTGTACCTGATGGTCGTGCGAATGGCGCGCTGCGACGGAGCGCGGGCGTGTTCCGGATCGGGACGGTGCGGGTGGGGTGGCCGGTACGGCGGTGGGATCACCGGCTGGCGGCCTCGTACGGCTCCGCCCTGGCCCGGTGCCGTGGTGCGCGTTGCGCGGGCAACCGGGCCGGGGCGGGCTGGAGTGGGGGCGGGCCGGGGCCGGACGACCGTCGTACGGGGCGCCGAGCGTCAGCCGGGCGTGCCGAGCAGCTCCATCCCGGGGCCGAGGCCGAGCGCCTTCACGCGCTGCTGGAAGGTGTCGTACGCCAGTCCGTCCGGCGTGCCGCCGCTCCACATCTTCTGTCCGAGCACTCCCAGTGTCCTGTTGACCAGCCCGTGCACGTCCCGCTCGGTGTAGGGGTGGTGCACGAGGTCGTTCCACACCCCGGAGAACGCGCCCAGCAGCGCGGGGTCGAGCGGTTCGACGCTCTGGCCGTCGGGGAAGACGTGCGGCGCCCACTTCTCGTAGAGGTGGCGGCCGTCGAGTCCGTCGCCGTGGTAGTAGTCCGCGAAAGGCACGATGTACAGCGTGGCGTCGTTGATGTTGACGAACCGGAAGCCGTCCTTCTTGATCGCCTGCGGCCCGTACCAGCCGTTGTTCCAGCTGTACATGTGGACGTCCCGGTCGTAGCCCTCGGCCGAGCCTCCCATCTGGCTCAGGCTGCCCCAGGCGGCCGGCTGCCTGCCCAGGTCCCTCAGGTGCGAGGCGATGGTGTTGAAGTAGGCGCGGTACTGCTCCACCGGGCCGGTGTACTCGTCGGCGCCGAAGTGCACCACGGGGCTGCGGAACCACGGGTCGAAGTGCGTGAACAGGTCCCGCATGAAGCGGGTCGCGTCCGGGTTCCCGAGGTCCAGGTGGTCCGAGTCGCCGCCGTTCAGGCCGATGTCGGGACGGAACCTCACGAACGCGCGGGAGTGCGCGGGCGCGTCGATCTCCGGGGTCAGCCGGACCGCGCGGGCGGCGGCCAGTTCCTCGAACGAGTCCCAGGTGGCGCGGTCGTACGAACCGTCCTTCGCGGCGAGTCCCGACCAGTCCGGATGCTCGCTTGCGAGTCGGAACGCGGACTGCGCCTTGCTCCAGTCGCCCTCGGGCGGCTCGATCTCGTTGTCGTTCAGGTGGATCTGGAAGTCGTTGAACTTGAACCAGCTCAACAGCCGGATGTAGTCCCGGAGGAACTCCGGGGTGAAGTAGCGCCGTCCGACGTCCAGCAGGAAGCCGCGCCGCGCGTAGTCCGGCCAGTCCCGGGCGGTGCCCGCCGGGATACGGCGCGCGTTGTCCCGGGTGAGGATCTGCAGCAGGCTGCGGGTCGCGTGGTACGCGCCGGCGTACGCGGGGGCGGTGACGGTGAGGTGCCGTGGCGTGACGGTGATGGTGTTGCCCTCCGCGCGGTAGCGTTCGCCGCCCTCGGGGTGTCCGTCCTCGGGGTCGAGGGCGATCCGGATCTCCCCGGCGGAGGGTTCGCCGTCACCGGTGGCGGGCTCGCGGAGGCGTACGCCGGTCAGCTCGGCCAGCTCCTCGGTCACGGTGCGGGCGAGCCGCAGCAGCCGCTCGTCACCGGCGGGCACCCTGACGCGACCGCGCGGCGAGAGCGTGAACGCGCCCTCGCCCGCCCGCCATTCCCGCAGGGCCGGCACGACGAAGGGCGCCCCCGCGGCCGTACGAGCACGGGCGCCGGCGGCGGTGGCGGAGCCGGTCAGCGGCCCGGCCATCGCGACGACCGCCACGGACACGGCGCCGGCGGTCAGCGCGCGCCTGCTGAGTTGGAACTTCTCGTTCTCTGTCATAAATGCCCCATGAAGTCGACGCGTTCGAACAGGAACAAACGTGGCTTCAGTGGTATATACCAGTGCGAGGGCGTGGTCAACACCCCTCACGCACTGCCGCGTTCGCCTCGGCGCGGTGTCGGGCAGCCCTCACGTACCGTGCGAGGGGCTCGGGCGATCCGCATGAGACATCGGAGCAACACCCTCGGAGGTGCGGTGAGTTCGGCGGAACGGGCCGGGGGAGCGCTGCCGCCCTTCAGGGGTTTCCTCGCACAGACATCCGATGACTTCTTGTGGAGTCCCGGCCGGAGTCCGTAGAGTCGCCCTGCCGCACCCGGACGCACCCTGACGCACGAAGGAGCGCCACTGTGGCTGCCCACGCCGCACCCGCCGCACCCTCCGCAACCGCCTCCCCGCGCGTCACCGCGATGGACACCCACGACGTACGCTTCCCCACCTCCCGTGAGCTGGACGGCTCGGACGCGATGAACCCCGACCCGGACTACTCCGCGGCCTACGTGGTGCTGCGCACCGACGCCCCGGACAAGGTGTGCGGGCACGGCTTCGCGTTCACCATCGGGCGCGGCAACGACGTGCAGGTCGCCGCGATCGACGCGCTGCGCTCGTACGTGCTGGGCCGCACCCTGGACGAGCTGTGCGCCGACCCCGGATCGGTCAGCCGGGATCTCGTCGGGGACAGCCAACTGCGCTGGCTCGGCCCGGAGAAGGGCGTGCTGCACATGGCGATCGGGGCGGTCGTCAACGCCGTGTGGGACCTGGTCGCCAGCCGCCAGGGCAAACCGCTGTGGAAGCTGCTGGCGGACGCCGAGCCGGAGTGGCTGGTGCGACAGGTCGACTTCCGCTACCTCACCGACGCGCTCACTCCCTCCGAGGCACTCGACCTGCTGTGGGCCGGCAAACGGGGCGCCGCCGAGCGGGAGTCGGCGCTCCGACAGCACGGCTACCCGGCG
The DNA here is from genome assembly GCF_001751245.1 of Streptomyces oceani. GTDB lineage: Bacteria > Actinomycetota > Actinomycetes > Streptomycetales > Streptomycetaceae > Streptomyces > Streptomyces oceani. Next base: position 118,768 of record NZ_LJGU01000114.1, on the reverse strand, counting down.
TACACCACCTCGCCGGGCTGGCTCGGGTACGGCGACGAGAAACTGAGCCGGCTGGCCAAGGAGGCGGTCGCGGACGGCTTCACGCAGATCAAGCTGAAGGTCGGCGCGGACCTCCAGGACGACCTGCGCCGCTGCCGCGCCGCTCGGGCCGCCGTCGGCCCTGGCGTCCGCGTCGCGCTGGACGCCAACCAGCGCTGGGACGTCGACCAGGCCGTTCAGTGGATACGGGCACTGAGTGAGTTCGGCCCGTACTGGATCGAGGAGCCGACCAGCCCGGACGACATCCTCGGCCACGCCGCCATCCGCCGCGCCGTCGCCCCGGTCCGGGTCGCCACCGGCGAACACGTGCAGAACCGGATCGTGTTCAAGCAGCTGCTGCAGGCCGGCGCGCTCGACATCCTGCAGATCGACGCGGCCCGGGTGGGCGGGGTCAACGAGAACCTCGCGATCCTGCTGCTGGCCGCGAAGTTCGGGGTGCCCGTCTGCCCGCACGCCGGCGGCGTCGGACTGTGCGAACTGGTGCAGCACCTGTCCATGTTCGACTACGTGGCGCTGTCCGGCAGCACCGAGGACCGGGTCATCGAGTTCGTGGACCACCTGCACGCGCACTTCCGCGCTCCCGTACGGATACGGGACGGGCGGTACGCCGCGCCGACCGAGGCCGGTTTCTCCGCCGAGATGCACCCGGCCTCCCTCGCCGAGTTCAGCTATCCGGACGGCACGTACTGGCGCGCCGACCGTGCCACGCGACAGGAGGCCACGCAGTGAACGACAGCGCACCCGGTGCCGCCACGGCCGCCCCACGGACCGAGCACGCCACCGCCGCCCGGGGCGAGTTGGCCGGCCTGCGGGCCCTCGTCACCGGCGGCGCCTCCGGCATCGGCCTGGCCACCGCCCGGCTGCTGGCCGAGCGTGGCGCCCGCGTCGCCGTACTGGATCTCCAGCCCGACGCCCTCCCGGAGCCGCTGAGCGGTCACCGGGCGGACGTCGCCGACGAGCGGTCCGTACGCGGCGCGGTACGGGCGGCGGCCCAGGAGCTGGGCGGCGTCGACATCCTGGTCAACAACGCCGGCGTCGGCGCCCTCGGCACCGTCGAGGACAACCCGGACGAGGAGTGGCACCGGGTGTACGACGTCAACGTCCTCGGCGTCGTACGCACCACCCGGGCCGCTCTGCCGTACCTGCGCGCCTCCGCGCACGCCGCCGTCGTCAACACCTGCTCCATCGCCGCCACCGCCGGCCTGCCCCAACGCGCCCTCTACAGTGCCAGCAAGGGCGCCGTCCAGTCCCTCACGCTGGCGATGGCCACCGACCACATCGACGAGGGCGTACGGGTCAACTGCGTGAATCCCGGCACCGTCGACACCCCCTGGATCGGGCGGCTGCTGGACGCGGCCGAGGACCCGGCGGCCGAGCGGACCGCGCTGAACGCCCGACAGCCCACCGGCCGGCTGGTGCGCGCCGAGGAGGTCGCCGCCGCCATCGCCTACCTGGCCAGCCCGGCGGCCGCCGCGGTCACCGGTACCGCGCTGGCCGTCGACGGTGGTATGGCCGGCCTCCGCAAGCGCCCGCCGCGGCAGGACTGACGGTCCGCCATGCGCCGTAGCACCCTCGGCGGCAGCCGGGCCGCAGTCACCGAACTCTCCTTCGGCGCCGCCTCCATCGGCAACCTCTACACCCCCGTGGCCGAGGACGAGGCCTCCGCGACCGTGGACGCCGCCTGGGACGCCGGCATCCGCTACTTCGACACCGCCCCGCACTACGGCCTCGGCCTGTCCGAGCGCCGCCTCGGGCAGGCCCTGCGCGAGCGCCCCCGCGCGGAGTACGTCCTCTCCACCAAGGTCGGCAGGCTGCTCGTACCCGACGGAGCGGGCGCACCCGACCGCGACGACCTGGACCACGGCTTCGCCGTCCCGGCCACCCACCGCCGGGTCTGGGACTTCAGCGCCGACGGGGTCCGGCGCGGTATCAGCGCGAGCCTGGACCGGTTGGGTCTGGACCGGATCGACATCGCCTACCTGCACGACCCCGACGACCATCCCGCACAGGCGCTCCGGGAGGGCTATCCCGCGCTGGAGCGGCTACGGGCTGAGGGCACGCTCGGAGCCATCGGCGTGGGCATGAACCAGGGGGCCATGCTGGCGCGCTTCCTCCGCGAGACGGACATCGACGTCGTGCTACTCGCCGGGCGCTACACCCTCCTGGACCACACGGGGCTCGCCGAAGCCCTACCCGAGGCCGCGGCCCGGGGCCGAAGCGTCGTCATCGGCAGCGTCTTCAACTCCGGCCTGCTCGCCGCACCGGGTCCGGGAGCGACCTTCCAGTACGAGCCAGTGCCGGCACCGGTGTTGGAGCGCGCCGAGCGGATGCGGGCCGTCACCGAACGGCACGGCGTCCCGCTGCCGGCCGCCGCCCTGCGCTTCCCGTTCGGCCACCCGTCCGTGGTCAGCGTCCTCATCGGCGCCCGCTCGGCGGCGGAGGTACGGCGGTCGGCCCGGCTGTGGCAGCAGCGTGTCCCGGCGGCCCTGTGGGCCGAACTGCGAGCCGAGGGCCTGCTGCCGTACGAGGTGCCCGTACCGCCTGGGGACGACCGAGCGTAGGGCGACCGAGCGAGAACGACGGACACCGCGGTCACGACGGACAGACAGGGAGCACGCAACGATGCGTATCGTCGACGCGCACCACCACGTGTGGGACCTCCGGGTCCGGGACCAGGACTGGATCACCGGCGCCGCCCTCGCCCCGATCCGCCGGGACTTCCCCGCCACGGAGTACGCGGCGGTGGCCCGCGCCAGCGGGGTGAGCGCCAGCGTCGTGGTCCAGACGGTGACTGTGCCCGAGGAGACGCCGGAACTCCTCGCGCTGGCCAGCCGCGGCGAGTTGGTGACCGCGGTCGTCGGCTGGACCGACCTCACCGCGCCGGGAGTCGCCGACACCCTCGCTCGGCTGCGCGCGCTCCCGGGCGGCGATCGGCTCGTCGGCATCCGGCACCAGGTACAGGGCGAGCCGGACCCGCGCTGGCTGTTGCGCCCGGACGTCCTGCGCGGCTTGCGCGCCGTCGCCGCCGCCGGACTCGTCTACGACCTCGTCATCCTGCCCGGGCAACTGCCCGCCGCCACCGAGGTCGCCGAGCTGCTCCCGGAACTCACCTTCGTCCTGGACCACGCCGCCAAGCCCCCCGTCGCCACCGGCGACCACCACGTCTGGGCGGACGCCATCCGCCGTCTCGCCGCCCGACCGAACGTGGTGTGCAAGCTCTCCGGCCTGGTCACCGAGGCCGACTGGCGGCACTGGCGGACCGTGGACCTGCGGCCGTACGCCGACACCGTGCTGGACGTCTTCGGCCCGGAGCGGGTCCTCTTCGGCTCCGACTGGCCGGTGTGCCGCCTCGCCGCCTCGTACGCCGAGGTGCTGACCGTCGCCCGCACGCTGACCGGCGGGCTGGGGCCGGCCGAGCGCGCGGCCGTCCTCGCCGGCACGGCCGAACGGGTCTACGGGCTGCCGTCCCGAGGAGAACCGAGCAGCGCCGGCGAGTGAGCCTGGGGGCCTCCCCAGGCCGGAGGCGAAGCGAGCGCAAAAGGGAACAACAACCAGCTCAGGGCCGGATCTCCCGACGGTCCCCCGGCCGCAGTCGAACCGGCCAACTCGCGGAGCCGTAGTGCACGGTGGTCGAGGTGCCGCCGGTGCTCTCGACCACCGCCCGCCGCAGCGCGCCGTCCTCCCACTCCACCTCCAGAGCGAAACCACCGCGGGCCCGTACGCCGCGCAGCGAGCCGGTGGGCCACTCCTCGGGCAGCGCGGGCAGCAGGTCGATCCGCTCGGCCTCGCTCTGCACGAGCATGCCGAGCATCGCCGAGGCGCCGCCGATGTTGCCGTCGATCTGGAAGGGCGGGTGTGCGTCGAACAGGTTGGTGTAGACGCCTCCTCCGCCGTCCATATCGATGTCGTCCCGGCTGGACTCGACCGGCGCCAGCAGGTTCCGCAGGTGCTTCATCGCCATGGCGGAGTCGCCCAAGCGCGCCCAGCACGCGGCGCCCCAGGCCGCTGACCAGCCGGTGGGACCGACACCCCGGGCGGTGAGCGAGGTGCGTACGGCCTCGGTCAGCTCCCGGTCCGTGTGCGGCGAGATGCGGTTGCCGGGATAGAAGCCGACGAGGTGCGAGATGTGCCGGTGGGTGTTGTCCCGGCTGTCCTTGTCGTCGTACCACTCCTGAAGCTGCCCCCAGCCGCCGATCCGGGGCAGCCGGAGCCGGTCCCGCAGCCCTCGGACCGTGTCCTGGTACTCCTCGTCTGAGTCGAGGACGTGGGCCGCGGCGAGGAAACGGGTGCAGACGTCCCAGGCCAGCTCCTGGTCGAAGGACACGCCGTCCTCCCGCACCATTCCGTGGAAGTCGAAGCCGATCGGCGTGCGTCGCCAGTACGGCCCCGGGGCCTGCTCCGGCGACCAGCCGTCCGGCACCACGAGGGCGCCCCGGCCGTCGTCCACCAGGATGTCCTCGAGGTACTGGCAGGTCTCCCGAAGCAGCGGATAGGCGCGGTCCCGCAGGAAGTCCCGGTCCAGGGTGTAGAGATAGTGGTCCCACAGGTGCATGCAGTACCAGGCGTTGCCGGTGCCGACCCACTCCCAGCCCATGCCGCCGTCGATGTTGTGCGAGGTCCGCACCGTCCAGCCACGCACCGGTTCGCCGTCGGCGGGCCGGCGTACGGTGTCCCGGGTCAGCCGCCGCCAGGACGGCACCTGTGCCTCGAGCATCGCGAACAGCGGCTCGCTGGTCTCGGCGAGGTTCGCCTGATCGGCCAGCCAGTAGCACATCTGGACGTTGATGTCGGTGTGGTAGTCGCTGGACCACGGCGGATCGTTGACGATGTTCCAGATGCCCTGCAGGTTGATCGGCTGCGCGCCGGCACGGGAGGCGGAGATCATCAGGTAGCGGGCGAACTGGAAGTACAACGTGAAGAGTTCCGGGTCCAGCGTCCGCTGGTTCGCCTTGACCCGCTGGAAGGTCGGCGTGCCCAGCTGCTCCTCGCTGGAGCTGCCCAGCTCCAGGGTCAGCCGGTCGAAGAGCTTCCGATAGTCCGCCTGGTGCCGCCGCAGCAGCTCCGGGACCGTACGCGCGGCGGCGGCGGTCGCCCGTTCCCGGGCGGCCGGCAGCGGGTCCTGGCCGCTGCGATAGTTCAGGTCGAGGTCCGGGACGTAGTCCGTGCCGGCGGCGATGACGAGGGTCAGTGCGGTGCAACTCGTGAAGCGCAACCGCCCCTCGGACACCCGGACCGAGCCGCCCTCGGCGCGTACGGCCACGTGGACGGCGTACTGGCGCTGGCTGGACAGCGAGTTGCGCAAGGACAGGTGGCCGGCCGCCGCCTGGAGGGTCGCCCCCGTCCGCTGCCCGCCGTCGGCGAGCTGGACGCTGCCGCTGTGGCGGCCGGGCTGGTCGGCGGTGAGGGAGTACACGAGGACCTGGTCCGGGTGGCTGGCGAAGGCGCGCCGGCGGTAGCCCGTGCCCAGGGTCGTGTAGCTGGTCACCGCGAGCGCGTCCTGGACGTCCAGTTGGCGGTAGTAGTCGCTCGCCTGCACCGGATCGTGGTCCAGGCGCACCGTGAGCCGGGCGAGTGCCTGGTAGTTGCCCATGTTCTCGTCGCCGCCGTAGTCGCCCGACGGGTTGGTGCCGCCGGTCCACAGAGTGTCCTCGTTGAGCGCGAGCACGTCCCCCGCGACGTCCCCGCCGACGAGTGCGCCGAGGTTGCCATTGCCCAGCGGCAGGCCCTCCATCAGGATCTTCTCGGTGCGGGCGGGACTCTCGTAGTACAGCCGTGCCCAGTCCGCCCCGGCGGTGCCGGCGGCGGCCGGTGCGCCCCGCGCAGCCGCGTACGCCGACGAGGCGCCGCCGGGCAGCGTGCTCAGCGTGGGGGCGAGGGCGGTCAGCGAGCCGAGGGTGAGGAAGGTGCGCCGGTTCCACCCCGGACGGGGCGCGGGTGTGTGCATACTGGCCTCTCTCAGGCGCGGGCGGCGGGCTGTGCGCGGTACAGACCGAACTCGCTGATCCGGGCGGGCTGTCGGGACTCCACGATCCGCAGCCGCCAGTGCCGGGCGGTGGCCGGCTCGGGCAGCGTCAGGATGCGGCTCGCACCGATCGTGCCGGTCTCGGCGGCCGCCACCCAGCTCTCGCCGTCGCGCGCCTCGAGCACGGCCCGTACGACCCGCTGCCCCTGCCGGATGTCCTCGGCGAGGCGAATCCGGTCCACCTCCCGGGCGGAGCCGAGGTCCAGGGTCAGTGCCCCCGGACCGGACGGCGGCGCGGACCACGCGGTGTCCGGGTCCCCGTCCACCGCCCGTTCGGGATGCCCGGGCCCGGTCGTACGGGCGTCACGGGCCAGATCCTCGGGAAGCTCCCGGCGCAGTCGGTCACGGAACTCCCGCAGCGTCCGCACGTCTGCGTCCGGGAGCAGTCCCCGTTGGTCCGGCGGCGTGTTCAGCAGCAACACCGCGTTGCGACCCACCGACTTCAGATAGATGTCGGTCAACTCCTCGGCCGACTTGGGCTGTTCGTCGTCGTGGTGAAACCACCCGGGACGGATCGAGACATCGCACTCGGCCGGCCACCACTGGAGGTAGTCCGTGTCCGGCTGCGCCTTCAGCAGCGCCTGCCGACTGCCGTGCTCGGGGGCGTCGGGGGCCAGGGCGCAGTCCGTACGGCCGCGCGCCCGCCGCCCCACGGGGATCACGCTCCACTCGCTCTCCCGAGCGTGCCCGTCCTCGTTGCCTACCCAGCGCACGTCGGGACCGGACACGGCGATCGCCGCCCCGGGGGCGAGCGCGCGGATCAGCTCGTACCAGCTGTCCCAGTCGTACGGCTCGACCTCCCCCTCCGGGATGTTGCCCTGCGCGCCGTCGAACCAGACCTCGTCGACGTGGCCGTACTCCGTCAGCACCTCGTACAGCTGATTGAGCATGTAGGCGCCGTAGTCGGTGGCGGGCAGGGTGAAGCGTGGGTCGGCCGGCCGGCGCCGTCCCTCGACCGGGGTGGGGATCTGCCGGGGGGAGCGGGCGCTTTCGTTGGCGTAGACGCCGTGCAGGTACTGGTTCTGGTCAGCGGGGGAGAGGTAAATCCCGACCCGGAGGCCGTGTCGCCGCATGGAGTCGGCGAACGCGCGCAGCACGTCGCCCTGACCGGACCGCCAGGAGCTGGCGGACACGCTGTGCCCGGTGTACCGGCTGGGGTAGAGCACGAAGCCGTCGTGGTGCTTGACGGTCAGTACGGCCAGGGTGAAGCCGCCGTCGCGCAGTGCGCGTGCCCACTGGTCGGTGTCCAACTCGTGCGGCTGGAAGATCTCCGGGTCCTCCTCGCCGGTGCCCCACTCGAGGCCGGTGTAGGTGTTGACGCCGAAGTGCACGAAGGCGGTCCGCTCCAGGCGCTGCCAGGCGACCTGGCGTTCCGTGGGGCGGACCCGTGCCGCCTTGGCGAGCAGTTGGGCGGGGGAGTCGTCGGGACTGACCGGGATGCGCGAGGGGTCCGCCCGGAGGGGGCGGGCCGTTGCCGTCGGCGGGCGGGCGTGGGCGCCCGGGGCATACGAGAGCAGGCCGGTGGACGCGGTGGCGGCGGCTCCGGTGACGAACAGCCGGCGGCTGACGCGCTGTCGAGGTGTCCGGGGCGAGTGGGGCTGCTCGGGCTGCTGGGGCGGTGTGGGCTGGTGTGCCATCGGGTGCTCCGGTGTCGCGAGGCGGGACAGGGCACGAGGAGTGGAGAGCGGCCGAGCGTGTGCTGCTGAGCCGACTCATCCCATGTATCGGAAGGGATGACGCCATGAAGCGGATTCTGCGGCGAGCAACCTAGGGATACATCCGATGACTGTCAAGTGTTCGCTTCAGGGCGCCTCTTGGAGCCACCGCGTCACACCGGTGATGTGCACGGTCATCCACGCCCGCGCGGCCTCGGCGTCGCCGCTGCCCATCGCGTCCAGGATGGCGCCGTGTTCGGCCACGGTGCGCTCGAGCGCACCCTCCTGGGTGATGCCCCGCCAGATCCGGGCGCGGACGGTGGGCCCGGAGAGCGAGTCGATCAACGAGCACAGCATGGTGTTGCCGGCCGCCGCCGCGATCCGGTGGTGGAACTCGATGTCGTTCGCGACCACCTCGTCCACGGTGGGTGCGGAGCCCAGCGAGTCCAGCAGGGTCCGCAGGCTCGCCCGCTCCGCCAGGTCGATCCGGTGGGTGGCCAGAGCCGCCGCGGCCGGTTCCAGGATGGCCCGCACCTGGAACGACTCCAGCACCGAGTCGTCCCGGTGCAGGTCGACGAGGAAGGTCAGCGCCTCCAGCAGCCTCGACGAGTCGAGCGGGCTCACGTACGTGCCGTCGCCCTGGCGCACGTCCAGCACGTTGAGCAGGGAGAGCGCACGGACGGCCTCGCGCAGGGAGTTGCGGGAGAGACCGAGCTGGACGGACAGGTCGGCCTCGCGCGGCAACCGGTCTCCCGGGCGCAGCTGGCCGGTGACGATCATCTCCTTGATCTTCTCGATCGCCTCGTCGGTGACTGGCACGGCGTCCTCCTCGCAGTCGACGTGGGGAACGCAGTCTATGGACTGTCCGGCAGCTCCCGAGGCGCTCGCGTTCGACCGCCGCCCCCACACCCCGGCCGGCACGGCGCCCGGGGTGTGGGACGTACGGCCCTCTCGGTCAACCCTCGATGCGCTGCTCCGCCTCGCTGAGGAAGGCGTCCAACACTCCGTCACCGATCCTGGGTTGTGCCTTGCCCCAGGAGTTCCGGGGCGGATCGACGCGTACGGCGGTGGCCTGCTCGCGCAGCTCCCGATATTCGGCGAGCAGTTGGTCGGCCCGACCCTCGTCCCCGGCGCGGTGCGCGTCCAGCGCGTCCAGCATGGTCACCGCCGCCTGGCCCCACAGGTGTGTCGCGGTCAGCCAGGGGTCGGCGTCGACGGTGAACCCCTTCTGCACCTCGCCGTCCCGGATGGTGGCCGGCGCCTGCTCGATACGCTCGGCGTACCCGCGCAGTTCCCGCACGGCCTCGCCCTGCCGGCCGTCGTCCCAGGCCGTCCAGAAGTCCTCGACGTGCCCGCGAAGGATCGGTGCCTGGGGCTGCCAGGGGGTGTCGCCGAAGGTCGGCGCCATGTGGTTCAGGTCGGCGAAGACCCGCAGCGCCTCGGTGGCCTCCTCGTCGCCGCCCGCCAGATACGACAGGGCACGCGGCCAACTCGTCTCGGCGTCGTAGTCCTGGTCGTTCCAGGCGAAGTCGGCGCTGCCGAAGACCGCGACCTTGCTGGCGTACGGCTGGTTCATCGGGTTAGCCACGATGCCGGAGAGATGCTCGGACAGCCCGGCCTCACGCTTGTCGTACGGAGCCAACAGCAGCCGGCCCTTGGTGTTGTCGAAGTCGTTGACCGGATAGTTGTCCCAGACGAAGACCTTGCGGCCGAAGAGCTCGGCCGCCTTGTCCGCCTGCTCGTTGGTGATCTCGGGCGGGACGACGGCCGTTCCGGTCCACATCACCTCGACCTTCGGGTCCAGGGACTCCCGGATGGTCCGCTTGTACGCCGTGTCGGTCAGGTCGCCGTACTCGGTCGGGACCATCTGCAGCGGCTGGGCGCCCTCGTGCGTGGCGACGAAGTTCTTCTGCACGTCGTTGAGCAGGTCCACCTGTGCCTTGGCGGCGGCCTCGCGCCCCGGCTCGCCGTACTTCGCGCGGTCACCCTCGCAGTTCCACTCGGTGTAGCTGATGTCGTCCAGCGGAATCGAGAAGGCCCGGGTACCCAGGTCGTAGAGCGACTGGAGCTTGGAGGTGAGGGCCTTGCGGTCGCCCTCATCGGAGTAACAGATCGACTCGCCGGGCGAGACGGCGAAGGTGAAGCGCACGTGGTTGGCGCGTGCCCGGTCGACCAGCTCGCCCAACTCGGCCAGCTTGTCCTTCGGATAGGGCTCGCGCCACTTGCCGCGGTGGTACGGGTCGTCCTTCGGCGCGTAGACGTAGGTGTTGGCCTTCACGTCGCCGTAGAAGTCCATCTGGTCGAGCCGTTCGGCGTGCGTCCACGGCTCGCCGTAGAACCCCTCGATCGTGCCGCGCAGCGGCATGGACGGGAAGTCGCTGGCTGTCGCGCCCGCGATCCGCCAGCCCTCGTCGTCCCGCTGGAAGAGTTGTCGGAGCGTCTGCACGGCGTAGTACTGGCCGCTGGCGTCCGTGCCGCCCAGCACGACCTCCGGGTGCGGGCGCTCGCCGGACACGCGCAGGGCGTAACCCTCCTCGTGCTCGGGCACCTCGGTGTCCCGCAGCTCCTCGGCGATGTCCGTACGATCACCGGGCCCGAGACGTACGGTGAGCAGCCCGGCGGCGGACGGCGGGGTCTCGCCCGGGGCGACGATGTCGACCCGTTCGGCGCCGTGCGACTTCAGTTCGCGTACCAGTCGCTTCTGGGCGGCGGCGTCGGTGCGGTCGTCCGCGACGACCAGCACCCGTTCGGTCACGCCCGCGTCCTCGCCGGCTCGGGCGAGCGACTGCGGGGTGGGGGAGACCGGTGGCAAAGGGCCCTCGGAGGTGGGTTCTTCGGACGCGGGTGCGGGGGCTGCCTGGGCGGAGAAGCTGGCGGGCAGGGCTCCGAACGCCATTGAGGTTGCGAGAGCGAATGTCGTTGCAATGGTCGTGCGCTGTCTTCTCACGGACCGCTCCGGGGTGGTCTAGACCATAAAGACGCCTCACAAGCTACTCGCTTGACGCGGAGATGTGTCAAGAGGACCGATCTATTGGTTTACTCCAGTGGAGCCGCTATCTTCGCCGTGGCCAACTGCCGTGCGGACAGCGAGGGGAGAGCTCCGTGCTCAACCGAAGGTCGGCCTTGACCGTGGGTACGTTCGCCGGCCCGGCGGCGTTCGGCACCGGCCTCGGCACAGCGCGGGCCGCCAGTCGAGACACCTCGCCGGGTCGGATGCGCGGCGCCGCTCCGGGCGCCGCCGGCAGTCGGCCGCCGGTCATTCCCGCCGTACGGACGTCCGAACCCGGGGCCGCCCGATGGCGGCCAAGCCCGGCCACCCGTATCGTCCTGCCGCCTCCGGACTCCCGGCGACTGGGCGACGAGGCCCGCGTACTGGCCGCTGAGCTGTGCGGGGACGGGCATCTCGACCGCCCGCCCCGGATCGTCGAGCGGCACTCCGCGTCCCCGCACGATGTGCTGCTGCGCACGGGCAAGCTGGATGAATCAGACTCCTCGGAGGCGTACCGGGTGGATGCCGGGGCGGCCCTGACCGTGACCGGTGGCTCCGCCGCCGGGGTCTTCTACGGCACCCGCACCCTGTTGCAAACCCTGCGGCAGCGAGGCGAGTTCGCCGGCCGGGTGGTTGACTGGCCGGAATACGGCCAGCGGGGCCTGATGGTCGACGTCGGCCGCAAGTACTTCACCCCCGGCTGGCTGGAGCGGATGATCCGGGAACTCGCCTGGCTCAAGTGCAACGTGCTGCACCTGCACCTCAGCGACAGTTCCGGCTTCCGGATCGAGAGCGAGTCGCATCCCGAGATCGTGACCCGTCCCGCGCTGAGCAAGGCCGAGGTGCGCCGGCTCATCGCGGTCGCGGAGGACTGCCATGTGACTCTCGTCCCCGAGATCGACTCACCGGGTCACCTGGAGGCCGTACTGGAGGCGCGCCCCGAGCTGCGTCTGATACGCAAGGACGGCACGGTCGAGCCCTCGAAACTGGACTACAGCAAGCCGGCCGCACGGCGGTTGATCAAGGACCTGGTGGCCGAGTACGCCGAGCTGTTCCCGGGCGGGTGGTTCCACCTCGGTGGCGACGAGTACTTCGGCTACCCCTGGGAGGAGGATCGCCTCACCGGCGAGAACGCTCCCCAACTCCTGGAGTACGCACGCTCGGTGGCGGGACCCCGGGCGACTCTGCTGGACGGCTTCACCAGCTACCTGAACGACCTGGTGTCGGTTGTCGCCGCGCGTGGCAAACGGGCGAAGGTGTGGAACGACCACATCGTCCCCGCCGCACCGGGATCGGGTCGGGTCGAGCTGGACAGACGCGTCGAGATCGAGGTGTGGGTGCGCTGGAACACCGACGAGCCCTCGGTGACCGACTTCCTGGAAGCGGACTACGACGTGCTCAACGGCCACGGTGACCACCTGTACTTCATCCTGGCCCCCGACCAGCAGCACGAGAAGGGCAAGAAGTCCGCGCAGGGGCTCTACGACCTCTGGACGCCACGCACCTTCATGCGTGAGCCCGGCGAGGACCTCCGGCTCGCCGCGGGGCAGCCCGTGTCCGGGGCGCACTTGTCCATCTGGTGCGACAACCCGGACTTCCAGAGCGAGCGGGAGGTGGCCGAGGCCGTCCATCCCTGGCTGCGCTCGTTCGCCCAGCAGATGTGGGGCTCGCCCAAGCCGGCCGCGACGTACGAGGAGTTCGTGCCGCTGATCGAGGCGGTGGGCGAGGCGCCGGCACTCGGGAGCCGGTCGTACGGGGGCTGACCGACGTCCGGCCTGTGACCGGGCGAGTCGGCTGGTCACCCCCCTGGTCACCCCCCCGGACGTCGGCCCGCTGCGATGCGTACCGCTCACCCGAGGGTGGGCTCGGCCGGAGAGGCCGTGCTGCCGCGGGCCAGCAGGTGCGGCAGGGTGTCCTGGACGCGTGTCCCGGCCTCGCCGTCGAGCATGGCCAACAGTTGCTCGGCGGCGTGCTGACCGAAGGCGGTGGTGTCCCGGGACAGCGCGGTGAGCGGGGGATGGGTGCTACGGCAGAGCACCGAGTCGTCCCAGGCGATCACCGAGAGGTCGTCCGGCACCCGGTAGCCCCGCTCGGTGGCCACCGCGAGCCCCGCGACGGCCAGTACGTCGTTGTCGTAGACGATCGCGGTCGGGGGGTGCTCGCCGGTCAGCAACCTCCGGGTGGCCGCGGCCCCCTCGGAGTCGGAGTAGTCCGTACTGACCGAGCGCACCTCGGGCAGCCCGCGGCGCTCGGCCTCGGCGCGCAGCGAGTTGACGCGTCGCTGGGTGTGCACCAGTTCGGGCAGCCCCGCGACATGCACGATGCGTCGGTGACCCAGGTCGTGCAGGTGGTCGACGACGGAGGCCATCGCGCCGGCGTCGTCGGCCCAGAGGTTGGCCAGGTGGCTCTCGGACGTCGTGTTCTCCTCGCCCCCGGGATGCGTGTTCATCGCGCCGATCACGACCGCGGGCAGGCCGAGTTCGGTCAGTAGGGCCGGGCGCGGATCGTCGGTGCGAGGGTCGACGACGAGCAGGCCGTCCACCCGGCGCTCCGCCCACCACCGGCGGTAGATCTCGCACTCCGCCTCCAGGTCCGGAACGACCTGGAACAGCAGGCCCAGTCTGCGTGCGGCCAGGACTTCCTGGACACCGGAGACCAACTGCAGGAAGAACGACTCGACACCCAGCGTGCTGGCTGGCCGGGCCAGCACGAGGCCGATCGTCGCCGAGCCCTCACCGGACAGGGCCCGGGCGGCCGTACTGGGTTGCCAGCCGAGCTGAGCGGCCACCCGGCGTACCCGGTTCCGGGTGCCCTCCGAGACGCCGGGCCGGCCGTTGAGCGCGAACGAGACGGCACTCTCCGAGACACCGGCGCGCTGGGCGATGTCCTTGATGGTCGGGCGTCGTGCCGGCGTACGGCGCATTGCCTCACCTCCTGTGTGCAGCTGATTGTACAGTCAGTCACTAAAGCGCTTGAGCGAGTATCGACTAAAGCGCATTAGCATCTCCGCTTCTGAGGATCTTTTCAGGGTGCTGACCTGCGGTAATGAATTTAGTTGTGAAAAGTTTCGGTGGGAGTGTTGACCTGTGTTCGGAGTTCGGGGCACCTTCTTTTTCATCCCCGCCGCGCCACGCCCAAGGAGCCACCCGGTCATGCCCTCCGCACGTCCCGCTCGCCGGGCGGCGGCACTCGCCGTCGTGCCCGCGGCCTTGTCCCTGCTGCTCACCGCCTGCGGGCCCGGCGTGGGCGGACCCGCCACCAGCGCCGAAGGCCCGGTCGAGGGCGACATCACCTTCCAGACCTGGAACCTTCGCGCGGAGTTCAAGGACTACTTCGAGACGCTGATCGACGAGTTCGAGTCCCGGCACCCGGACGTCCGGGTCGAGTGGGCGGACCAGCCGGCGGAGAACTACGCGGACAAGCTCAGCGCTGACGCCGGGTCCGGCAGCCTGCCCGACGTCATCAACGTCTCGCCGGACCTGGCCTACCCGCTCGCGGACGCCGGCGTGATCATGAACATGGACGCCGAGCGGGCCACCGCGAAGTACCGGCCGGAGTACACCAAGGAGGCCTGGGACGGCTACGAGATGCCCGGCCTCGGCGGTACGTACGCCTTCCCCTGGTACCTCAACACCGGCCCGCTGTTCTACAACAAGGCGCTCCTCGAGGACGCCGGACTCGACCCGGAGAAGCCACCGCGCGACTACGACGCGCTCTTCCGCTACGCCGAGCGGATCGCGGAACGCTCCGAGGGCAGGATCCCCACCCTCGCCGCCACCCCGACCATCGAGAACTTCGGCCGCTACGGCGTGCGGCTGATGAACGAGGACGCCACCGAGTTCACGTACAACGAACCAGCCGGCGTCGAACTGCTCACCCGCTACAAGAAGCTCTACGAGCAGGGCGGGCTGGACGCACAGGCACTGACCAACACCCCGGAGAAGGCCGGGCAGAAGTTCCTCAAGCAGCGCGTCGCGATGAATCCGGGCAGCGCCCTCGACCTGGCGAACTTCAGGAACAACGCCCCCAGCCTCTACGAGAACCTCGGCATCACCAAGGCGCCCAACAACACCGGCCGGCCGAACATGTACCTGATGGGCCTGGCGGTCAGCGACCAGAGCGAGCACAAGCCCGCCGCCATCGCCTTCGCCCACTTCGTCACCAACAAGCGGAACCAGGAGAAGTTCGGCCACCAGACCGCCGTCTTCCCCAGCACCAGGGGCTCTCTGGACAAGGACTACTGGAGCGAGGACGACGGCACCGCCGCCGGCCGGGTCCGGGTCAACTCCGCACAGTCGCTGGACGGCGCCGTCAACTACCAGCCCGTGGTGATGAACGACGAGATGGAGACGATCCTGCGGAACGAGATCGCCAAGGCTCTCCAGGGCGACAAGTCCCCGAAGCAGGCACTCGACGACGCCGTCGCCGAGAGCAACAAGCTGCTCCGGAAGCACTGACCGCCCTCGGGTTTCGAGGACTCAAGGATTCGGAAGACGTCATGCGCGTACGCACTCACCGGACGGTCAGCCCCTGGCTGTTCCTGCTGCCCGGACTGGCGATCACCCTCGCCTTCAACCTCTATCCCTTCCTCAGCACCGCGTACAAGGCGTTCACCGACGCCCGTACGCTCACCGCCGGCAGCTGGGTGGGCCTGGAGAACTTCCGCCAACTGCTGAGCGACGAGCTGTTCTGGGTGGCACTGCGCAACAGCCTGCTGTACGTGGCGCTCGTGGTGCCCTTCACCGTGCTGCTGCCCCTGCTGCTCGCGCTGCTGGTGGAGCAGCGGATCCCCGGGGTCGCCTTCTTCCGGTCCGCCTTCTACACCCCCGTGGTGGCCTCGGTGGTGGTGGTCGGCCTGATCTGGTCCTGGATGCTGGACGACCGCGGGCTGGTCAACAGCCTGCTGGTCACCCTCGGAGCCGACCGCGTCAACTTCCTCGGAGACCAGTGGCTGTTGCTGTTCTCCGCCATGGCGCTCACGGTGTGGAAGGGCCTCGGCTACTACATGATCATCTATCTCGCCGCGCTGGGCAACGTCCCCAGGGAACTGCACGAGGCCGCCGCCGTGGACGGTGCCGGGCCCGTACGCCGGTTCGTCAGCGTCACGGTGCCGGCCGTGCGCTCCACCATGGTGCTCGTCGGGGCGCTGTCCTCGGTCGCCGCCTTCAAGGTGTTCTCCGAGGTGTACCTGTTGGCCGGCCCGGACGGCGGCCCGGCGGGCGCCGACACCACTCTGGTCATGCTGGTCCAGCGGGTCGGCACCGGGCTCGGCGGCCGGGTCGGTTACGCCTCCGCCATCTCGCTGGTCATCTTCGCCATCGCGCTCGCGCTGATGCTGCTGGTGCTGCGCGCCGACCGTAAGGAGGACGCGCCGTGAAGCGCATGAGCCGACGGGAGCGCATCCTGCGGTACGCCCTGCTGCTCCTGGTACTGGTGATCACCATCGGGCCGTTCCTGTGGCAGCTGTCCACCTCGCTCAAGTCGCCCGCCGAGGACGTCTACAGCGATCCGCCGCGACTGTTGCCCGGAGACCCGACGCTGGAGAACTACTCCGGAGTCGCGGAGATCATCCCCGTCTGGGACTACGCCCTGAACTCGCTCAAGGTGGCCGCGGCCAACGTCGTCACCAACTGCGTCGGCGCCTCACTGGCCGGCTACGCCCTGGCCCGGCTGCGCTTCCGTGGACGCAAGATCGCCGGGCTGCTGTTCGTGATGGCGCTGCTGGTGCCGCTGGAGAGCATCATCATCGCCCAGTTCACCACCATGCAGCAGCTCGAACTCAACAACACCCTGGTCGCCGTCGTCCTCCCCGGCGCCGTGGGCGCCCTCAACGTCCTGCTGATGCGGAACGCCTTCCAGGCGCTGCCGTACGAGCTGGAGGAGGCCGCGGTGATCGACGGCGCCAACGTCTGGCAACGGTTCCTGCGCATCGGACTGCCCGCGGTCCGGGGCACGCTCGCGGTGGTCGCCATCTTCGCGTTCATGACCGCCTGGGACGACTTCCTCTGGCCGCTGATCGTCCTCTCCGACTCGGAGAACTTCACCCTCACCGTCGGCCTCAACTTCCTGCACGGCACCTTCCAGAACGATCCACGGCTGGTGGCCGCCGGCACCGTCATCGCGGTGGCACCCCTGATCGTGATGTTCGCCTGCCTGCAGCGCTACTTCTTCCGTGGCGTGGGGGAGGGCGCCGTCAAGGGCTGAGCGCCCGCTCGGCGTTCGTACGATCCAGCCCCTGTGGGACGCCACTCAGCCGGCGCGCCCCGGAGCGTACGACCGCCATCGCAGCACCGCACTCGCGCGCCACGCGTGCCGAACGCCGCACCCGAACGAACAGGACACCCCGTATGACCGCCACCCCCCGCTTCGGTGTCAACTACACGCCCACCCGGGGCTGGTTCCACCACTGGCTCGACTTCGACCTGGACGACGTGCGCGCCGATCTCGACTCCGTCGCCGAGCTCGGGCTCGACCACGTCCGGGTCTTCCCCCTCTGGCCCCTCTTCCAGCCCAACCGCACCCTGGTCCGCCCGCGTGCCGTCGAACAGCTCGTGGCCCTGGTCGACGCCGCGGGGGAACGCGGACTGGAGGTGAACGTCGACGGGCTCCAGGGCCATCTCTCCAGCTTCGACTTCGTCCCGTCCTGGACCACCACCTGGCACCGCCGCAACCTCTTCACCGATCCCGAAGTGACCGCGGGCCAGGCGGAGTACCTGCGTACGCTCGCCCAGGCGCTGGCCGACCGGCCGCACTTCCTCGGCATGACGGTCGGCAACGAGACCAACCAGTTCTCCTCGGACCCGCACCCCGACCCGGACCGGATCACCGAGGCGGAGGCCGCCGAGTGGCTGCGACGCATGGTCGCCGCCTGCGAGGCCGGCGCCCCCGGCCGTACGCACCTGCACGCCTCGGACGACGCGGCCTGGTACGCCGACGGGCACCCCTTCACCCCGGCGCACGCGGCGCGGATCGGCGCCATGACGAACGTGCACTCCTGGGTGTTCAACGGCACCGCGCAGCGGCATGGTCCCAGCGCCACGGCGACCGAGCAGCACGCGGCGTACCTCATCGAGTTGGCCAAGCCCTGGGCCGAGGAACCGCACCGCCCCGTGTGGCTGCAGGAGGTCGGCGCCCCGGCCCCGCACGTCCCGCCGGAGCGGGCCGGCGCCTTCACCACCGCGACCGTCCGCAACGCGCTGGACTGTCCGGACGTGTGGGGGGTCACCTGGTGGAGCTCCCATGACGTCGACCGTTCGCTGGCGGACTTCCCGGAGCTGGAGTACGACCTCGGGTTGCTGACGAACGACCGGCGGGTCAAGCCGGCCGGTGCCGCCCTCGCCGAGGCGGTGGCGGAACTGCGGCAGTCCTGGCGGCCTCCGAGGGCGCGTACGACCGCGCTCGTGCTGCACGGCGCGGACGGGTCCGGCGGTCGCGCGGCGTGCGCGCCCGGCGGCGCGTACTTCGAGGCGTGGATGCGGCTGGCCGCCGACGGCGTACGTCCCGCCTGCGTGCTGGCCGAAGAGGCCGCGGACGCCGAACGGCTCGCCGCACGCGGCATCTCGGAGGTCGTCGAGCCGCGGGACGTGCCGCCGACGCCCCAGCGCCCCGGACCGCGGGGCTGAGCCCGGGCACCGCCCCGAGCGTCGGCTTCCCCCGAAACCGCGAGCCCGATCCGTGTCTGCCCAGCCAAGCTACCGACTCCCCGAGGAAGCGCCATGCACAACGACCGTTCCGTGACCGAGGCCCGGCTCAAGCGGGTACTCGACGAACGCATCCGCCCGGCGTGCTACGCCGAGGCCGTCCCCCTCGAGGTGGGCGTGTGGCACGCCCCCGGCGAGCCGGTGCCCGTCGCCGAGGGACTGGCCGCAGAGCCGAGCCCCATCGCCGTCGGCGACCCGTGGGGAGCCCCCTGGTCCACCAGTTGGTTCACCGTCTCCGGGACGGTGCCGGCCGACTGGGCGGGCCGTACGGTCGAGGCCGTCCTGGACCTCGGCTTCGACGACAACATGCCCGGCTTCCAGTGCGAGGGCCTGGTCTACGAGCCGGACGGCACCCCCGTGAAGGGGCTCAACCCGCGCAACACCTGGGTGCGGATCGGCTCCGAGGTGGCCGGCGGCGAACGGGTGCGGTTGCACGTCGAGGCCGCCGCCAACCCGGTCATCCTCGACTACCATCCCTTCCTGCCCACCGAGCTCGGCGACCGGGAGACGGCCGGCGACGAGCCGCAGTACCGGCTGGCCCGGATGGACCTCGCCGTCTTCGACGAGACCGTGTGGGAGCTGACCCAGGACCTGGACGTGCTCGGCTCCCTGATGGCCGAGCTGTCCCCGGACACTCCGCGCCGCTGGGAGATCCTGCGAGCCGTGGAACGCTGCCTGGACACAGTCGACCTGGGCGACATCAGTGGTACGGCCGCCGCCGCCCGGGAGCGGCTCACCGGCGTCCTCACGTCCCCCGCGCACGCCTCGGCACACCGGATCAGCGCGGTGGGACACGCGCACATCGACTCGGCCTGGCTCTGGCCGCTGCGCGAGACCGTACGCAAGGTGGCGCGGACCGCCTCCAACATGACGGCGCTACTGGACGACGCGCCCGAGTTCGTCTACGCCATGTCCCAGGCCCAGCAGTTCGCCTGGCTCAAGGAGCACCGGCCGGAGGTGTGGGCCAGGGTCAAGCGGGCCGTGGCGGACGGCCGCTTCGTGCCGGTGGGCGGCATGTGGGTGGAGTCGGACACCAACATGCCCGGATCGGAGGCGCTCGCCCGGCAGTTCGTACACGGCAAGCGCTTCTTCCTGGAGGAGTTCGGGATCGAGACCGAGGAGGTCTGGCTGCCCGACACCTTCGGCTACTCCGCCGCGCTGCCGCAACTGGTGACACAGGCGGGCGCCCGATGGTTCCTCACCCAGAAGATCTCCTGGAGCCAGCAGAACAAGTTCCCGCACCACACCTTCTGGTGGGAGGGTCTGGACGGCACCCGCGTCTTCACCCACTTCCCGCCGATCGACAGCTACAACGCCCAGTTGTCCGGCGCGGAGGTCGCGCACGCCGTACGCAACTTCCAGGAGAAGGGCGGCGCCACCCGGTCGCTGGCCCCCACCGGCTGGGGCGACGGGGGAGGCGGCACCACCCGCGAGATGCTGGCGCGCGCCCGGCGGCTGGCCGACCTCGAGGGCTCGGCCAGGGTCAGCTTCGAGAAGCCGGCGGAGTTCTTCACCAAGGCCGAGGAGGAGTACGCGCACGCCCCCGTCTGGGCCGGCGAACTGTATCTCGAACTGCACCGGGCGACGCTGACCAGCCAGGCCCGTACCAAGCAGGGCAATCGGCACAGCGAGCGCCTGCTGTACGAGGCGGAACTCTGGGCGGCCACGGCGGCCGTACGATCGGCTCCCGGACGGCCGTACGCGTACCCCCACGAGGCGCTGGACCGGCTGTGG
The DNA here is from genome assembly GCF_001751245.1 of Streptomyces oceani. GTDB lineage: Bacteria > Actinomycetota > Actinomycetes > Streptomycetales > Streptomycetaceae > Streptomyces > Streptomyces oceani. Next base: position 98,629 of record NZ_LJGU01000114.1, on the reverse strand, counting down.
AAGACGGTGTTGCTGCACCAGTTCCACGACATCCTGCCCGGCACCTCCATCGCCTGGGTGCACCGCGAGGCGGCCCGTACGTACGCGGAGGTCGCCGCGGAGCTGGAGGCGATCATCAGAGAGGCGCAGGCCACGCTCGCGGGCGACGCGCCGGCCGGTGGCGAACTGGTCTTCAACGCCGCGCCGCACGCCCGCTCCCAGGTACCGGCCGGGGGCGCACGGCCGGTCTCCCACACGGCGGAGCCGACCCGGCGCGACGTCGCCGCGGAGGGCGGTTTCGTGCTGGACAACGGGCTGCTGCGGGTGGTCGTCGACGCCGCCGGTCTCGTCCGCTCGGTGTACGACACCGTCGCCGATCGGGAGACCCTGGCGCCCGGGCAGCCCGCCAACCTGCTCCAACTGCACCAGGACTTCCCGAACATGTGGGACGCCTGGGACGTGGACCACTTCTACCGCAACACCGTCACCGACCTCACCGAGGCCGAGTCGGTGACCGCGGCGGACCAGGCGGAGGCGGACGCCGCCGGGAACACGTCAGCGGACGGCGCGTCGGTACGGGTGACGCGCCGCTTCGGCTCCTCCCGCGTCGAGCAGGTGCTGACCCTTCCTGCCGGGGAGCGGCGGCTGGAGGTCGCCACCGAGGTGGACTGGCACGAGACCGAGAAGTTCCTCAAGCTGGCCTTCCCACTGGACGTACACACCGACCGGATCGCGGCCGAGACCCAGTTCGGCCACCTGCACCGGCCCACGCACACCAACACCAGCTGGGACGCGGCGAAGTTCGAGGCATGCCAGCACCGCTTCGTGCACCTTACGGAGCCCGGCTGGGGCGTGGCGCTGGTCAACGACTCGACCTACGGCTACGACGTCTCCCGCACTCCGGGGGAGGCCGGGGCGCTCGCTGAGACCTGCACCGCCACCACCGTGCGGCTTTCCCTGCTCCGTGCCCCGCGCTTCCCTGACCCGCGTACCGACCAGGGCGTGCACCGCTTCCGCTGCGCGCTGGTGCCGGGCGCGACGATCGGGGACGCCGTACGCGAGGGCCACCATCTCAACCTGCCCGAGCGGCGGTTGCCCGGCGACTCCGCCGTGCCGCCCCTGGTGTCGGCGGACGAGGACGCCGTGGTCATCACCGCCGTCAAGCTCGCCGACGACGGCAGCACAGACGTGGTCGTCCGGCTGCACGAGGCACACGGCGGTCGGGTACGGACCCGGTTGACCGCCGGTTTCCCGCTGGCCTCGGCGACCCGCTGCGACCTGCTGGAGCGGCCGACGGCCGAGGTCGTGACGGAGAGCACGGACGCGGGGGAGGTCATCCCGCTGTCGCTGCGCCCGTTCGAGATCACCACACTGCGGCTGCGACGCCGCGAGGACTGAGGGAGGAGACCGACCATGGACCGCAGGACCTTCATCGGCATGCTCAGTGCCGCCGGAGTCACCGTCGGCTTCGCCGGACCGGCGGGCCCCCTGCCCTCGGCGGCGCGGGCCGCGACCACCGTGACCACCGCCGCCGGCGAGGACCCGGCCGCCGGACGGGCGCCGCACCAGCCGTACATGCACGGTTACGACGCGAAGGCGCTGAAGAACTGGAGCCCGGAGACCGACCGCTTCGCGAAGTACTTCCGCTCCCGGGTGCCGCTGGCCACCCGGATTCCGCCGTTCGCCGCCACCCAGGCGGATCCGCGTCGCCCCACCGCCGCGCGGGTGATGAACCTGAGCTTCGACTACGACAAGAGCTTCTTCGCCGCGCACAAGTACAACGACGTCTTCGCCCGGCGGCTGTTGCGTTTCTGGCAGTACACCGACATCTACGGTTCCTGGCACGGTATGCCGGTCGATGGCTCACCCACCGACGAACCGGTACACGGTGTGGTCAACCTGCCCAATCCCGCCTACACGGACGCCGCGCATCGCAACGGCGCGCGCAGCCTCGGCTGTTGGTTCTGGCCCCGCGACGGTGACTTCGACGACTACCTCGAGCGGCGCGCGGACGGGTCCTTCCCGGTGGCGGACAAGCTGATCGAGATGGCCGGCTACTTCGGTTTCGACGGTTACTTCGTCAACCAGGAGGACGACACCCCGGCCCCGGAGGCGGCGCGGCTGATGGAGCTGCTGAAGTACCTCCGGTCGCGGGCGCCCGAGGGTTTCCACATCCAGTGGTACGACACCATCCTGGCGAACGGGAAGCTGGACTACCAGAACCAGCTCAACGAGAGGAACGCGCCCTGGATCCAGGACGAAGGCACCCCCGTCGCGCACAGCATCTTCCCCAACTACTGGCTGCCGGACGCCCAGCAGGTCATCACCTCACGAAAAACCGCCGAGCGGCTGGGGCTGGACCCGTACGAGGCCGTCTACCACGGCACCGAGACCGAGAAGTACGGCTACAACCCGCCCTACGACACCCGGTTGGTTTTCCCGGAGGGGGAGCGGGCACGCACCAGCTGGGCGCTGTTCGGTTCACACTTCCCCTGGGACCGCCACCCGGATCGGGAGGACCCGGACGCGCAGGACGAGGTATTCCAGCGGGAACGCTGGTACTGGTCCGGCCCGAACGAGGACCCCACCCGCACCGGCCGTACGAGGACCCCACCCGCACCGGCCGTACGGAGTACGTCCCGTGGCCGGAGGAGGACGAGGGGAAGCCGCGCGACCCGGACAACCACCGGAAGTGGGACGGGGTCGCCCGTTACATCACGGAACGTTCGGTGATCGGCGCCTTCCCCTTCGTCACCCGCTTCAACACCGGACACGGCCGCTCCTTCTTCCTGGAGGGGAAGCGGGCGAGCGAGGCGGAATGGAACAACGCCAGTATTCAGGACATTCTGCCCACCTGGCAGTTCTGGACCCGAAGCGGCGGTTCCGGAGAGCCCCTGACCGTGGACTACGACTACGACCAGGCGTACGACGGGGGCTGCGCGCTGCGGGTATCCGGCGAACTCGGTCCGGACAACCCCACCACCGTGCGGCTGTTCAAGACCCGGTTGCGGGTCACCGGTGGTGAGCGGCTGTCCGTGACGTACGCGACCGGCGCGGCGGGCGAGGACAGCGGCCTGGAGGTCGGCGTGCTGCTCGCCGATGACCCGGAACGCTTCGTGTGGCTGCCTGTCGGCGTCGCCGCCAACCGCACCTGGAACCACTTCACCCAGCACCTCGACGCCTTCCGTGGCCGTACGATCGCCGCCGTCGGGGTGCGGGTCTCCGCGGCGCGGCGGCGCGCGTACGCCCTGCACCTCGGAGAGTTGGCGCTGTTGGAGGGCGGTCGGCCACGACGGCCGGAGCGTCCCCGGGACTTCACCGTGGACGCCGTACACCCGGACGGCGACCGGGCGGAGGTCTTCCTCTCCTGGCGGTTCGCCGGGACCGGCGTGTGGTACTACGACATCCACCGGGAGTTGCCGCGGGGTGGCCGGCAGGCCGTCGGTCGGATCCTGGACGAGGTGTACTACGTCAAGACACTGACCCGACTCGCGGAGGAGTCGAGCACAACGCTCCAACTGACGGCGGTGGGGCCGGACGGGACGCGCGGTGCGCCGGCACGCGTCCGGGTGCGTTGGACCTGACGGCAGGGAGGGTCCCAGACCGGTTTGGACCAGCTCGGTGGCACGGGTGTCTCCCCGTGCGTCCGGCGAGTCGGCCGTAGGCCCCGGACCCAGCCGGGTCGCCGGACGAGGTGGCCGACCACACGGCTCGGTGATGGGTCGGGGGTACCCAACGGCCGGAAGGCTGTCAGGATGGCACAGGGAACCTCCCCGGTTCTCACGCACTGTTTCGCTCTGTCACTCCCTCGGGGGTCCTTTCGATGTCCGATCAGAATCCGTACATGAAGTCGAACGATGGCTACGGCTATCCGCAGCAACCGAGCTCCGGCTACGGCTATCCGCAGCAGCCGCCCCCGGGACAGCCCGGGTTCGGCCCGCCGGACCAGTCCGGGGGATACGCCCAGCAGGGCCCGCCGCCGCCACCACCCGGTCAGACCGGCCAGCCTGGTTACGCCTACCCGCCGGCCGGAGGGCCGCCGCCACCGCCGGGTGCGGGCGGTCCGTACATGGGCGGCGACCCGATGGCGCCGTTCGGCTACGACCCCTACGGCCGTCCGTACTCCGAGAAGTCCCGCATCGTGGCGGGTGTGTTGCAGCTCTTCATAGGGACGCTCGGCATCGGACGGTTCTACACCGGGCACGTGGGCATGGCCCTCGGCCAGCTGTTCACCTGCGGCGGCGTCGGCATCTGGGCGCTGATCGACGGGATCATGCTCCTGACGAACAACAACGCCACGGACAAGGACGGTCGGGTGCTGCGTGGCGGTTGACGAGCGGGTCACGCCCCTCGGGACAGGGCCCGTTCCGGCGGGTCCCGCCCCGGCGGGGCGGCCGACCAGGGGACNGGGCCGCTCCGCCGTCGCACGCGTGCTGCGGCACCCGCTCGCGGGCCCGCTCGGGCTGCTCGCGGCCGGGGTGGCGGGCGCGGCGTACCTCTACGGCACCAACCCGCACGAGACCGGCCACCTGCTGCCTCGCTGCCCGTTCAACTGGGCGACGGGGCTGCTGTGTCCGGCCTGCGGCGGCACGCGCATGGCGTACGACCTGCTGCACCTGGACGTGGTGGGGGCACTGCAGGACAACGCGGCGCTGTTGCTGCTCGGGCTGCCCTTCGCGCTGTGGCTCTGGACCCGCTGGCTGGCGGAGGGGCTGCGGGGCCGGCGTTGGCGGCCGGAGCTGAGCGGCCGCGCGGTGGCGGCGGTGTTGGGCACGGCGGTGCTGTGGATGACCGTCCGGAACCTCCTGGGTTAGACGGTTCGTTGCGGGCTCACGGGCTCACGTACGCCCGGCGGTCAAGCACGCCAGGATGTACGCGGCTCTCTCATGGGCCCCTGGGTGGCGCGGTGCGGCTCCTCAACGCTCACCGGTGCGTGGGAGCTTCGCCGTATCAGACGTACGACCACGTCCAGGGACTCGACAAAGGTATTCCTGTCTTTCCTACTTGAGAGGTAGGGTTTGGTGTCACCGTCCCGAAGCGGGTCACGTGACGTTCCGTGGTCCGGATAAGTCGTCCCCACGTCCGGCTCTGCCAGCCGTGGCCCGCTCGGCTAGCCGAGAAGAGCTGACGCCATGTCCACGGAACTGCACCTGTCCGCCGCCCTCGAGGAAGCGGGCCTGCAACGACAGCCGCAGCGTGCCTGGATGCCGCTCGTGCGGCTCGCCGAACGAGGCGGCCTCGACTTCGTCACCCTGGACTCACCGAGCGACTTCGCCGCCCCGTCGTCCGAGCGACACCAGCCGTGCCATGGCTCGGCCGCGCTCCTCACGGGCGCCGCCCGTGCGACGAGCCGTATCGGCCTGATGTCCCCGGTCTGCGCGCTCCCGAGCCATACGTCGAGCGGCTCGGCGGAGCCGCCGCCGGCTGGCGAGCGCACCGGCCTCGTCCTCGCCCCTTCCCCGTACGGCGGGCCCGGGCGATCGGAAGCCTCCGCGCCGCTCCCCGCGTTGGTGCTCCGCCACCGACCGGACCCGACCACTGCGCGGAACACGGCCGTGAACCGCTTTCTCGAGTCGGACCCACTGCGCCACACCCCGCCCACCGGAGTCCCCGACCCCCGGAGGAGACAGGCGAGCCGCGCGGACGCTCTGGGGCCGCCCCCGCTCGCGGTGCCGCTCGACGCGCACGGCCCGGACCCCGCATGGGCGTGGGCGGTCGACTGGGCCGACGTGGTGCTGCTGGACGCCGAACACCCCATGGCGGCACTGTCCTTGGGTGCCGCACTTCGCAGGGAGGCGACGGTCGCCGGACGCGCCGCCGGGCGCCTGCCGCGCCTGCTGCTGCGCCTCATGGTGGAAATGCGGGAGGGGAGCACACCCATGGTGCGCCCTCGCGCCGACAGCATGTGCTTCACGGGCAGCTCCGAGGAACTGTCCGAGGTGCTCGCGGCCTGGTGGGTGGCCGGCGTCTGTGACGGGTTCCATCTGCTGCCCACTCGCCCGCACGTGGACCTACGGGCCGTGGTGAGTGAAGTGGTGCCGCGCTTGCGTGAGCGGGGCCTCGTGCGCGACGGCTACCGTGGCGCGTCACTGCGCGGCCACCTCGGACTGGGCTGAGGGCCGGTCTGCCGCGGCACGGACCGACGAGTCGGTCCCTGGCCGCGCTCGAAACCCCATCGATAAGGTAGGAATATCGGGGTGAGTGATCCGTGCGTGCGCGTTGGGAGGTCGTCGTGAGCTCTGTCTGTCCCCGGCCCACGGTGGCGGTTGTCGGTGCGGGAGCCGCGGGCACCCTGGTGGCCGTCCAGGTGTGCGAGACGGCGCTACGCCGAGCCCGCCCGCTCGACCTGGTGCTCATCGACCCGGCTCCGGAGGCCGGACGCGGCGCGGCGTACGCCACGCGCGACCCCGAGCACCGACTCAACGTGCCGGCCGGAGGCATGAGCTGCTACCCGGAGGACCCGGAGCACTTCCTGCGCTGGCTCTGCCGACACGGTCGGCCGGAGGTCTCGGCCGGCGACTTCGTCTCCCGCTACCGCTACGGCTCGTACCTCGCCGACACCCTCGGCCGAGCGGTGATCGCGGCCCACGGCACGGTGTCGGTCCGCCGGTTGCGGGTCGCCGTCGACGGCTGCGCCTGGCCGAGCGATGGCCGGGCCCGGCTGCGACTGGCCGACGGGCGGACCGTGTCCGCCGACAGTGTCGTGCTGGCCACCGGACCGGCGCCCGGCGGCGGCTGGATTCCCGAGGAACTACGGGAAGCCCCCGGTTTCGTCGCCCGCCCCTGGGCGCCCGGGGCGCTCGACGCGTTGGCCGAGGCGGACGGCGACGTCCTGCTCGTCGGCTCCGGACTGACCGCCGTCGACCTCGCGTTGAGCCTGCAGCGCGTGGATCGTACGGTGCACAGCGCCTCACGCAACGGCCTGCTCCCACAGTCGCACACGACCTCCCCACAGCCTCCGCTGCCACCGCCTCCGGAGCTGGCCGAGGGGATGCCGCTGGACCGTCTGCGTACGGTCGTACGACGGCATCTGGCCGCCGCCGTACGGGAACACGGTGACTGGCGCCCCGCCATGGACGGCCTGCGTCCGGTCACCGCCCGGATGTGGCAGGGCCTCAGCGAGCGGGACCGGGCCGTGGCGATCTCACGGGACGCGACCCGCTGGAACGTCCACCGGCACCGAATGGCGCCGGCCACCGCCCAGGCCGTCGACCAGGCCCGGTCGACCGGCCGGCTGCGGCTGCACACCGGCCGGCTCGCCTCCGTACGGCCCCTGGAGGACGGCCGGTTCGACGCCGTGCTGGCCAGCGGGAGCCGCCTGACGGTGCGGTGGGTGGTGGACTGTACGGGGCCCGGTGACCGGCTCGACGCCTCCGGCGATCCGCTGTGGAGCGGGCTGCTGAGCGAGGGACTCGCGGTCGCCGGACCGCTCGGGATGGGCGTCGCCACGGAGCGCGGGCGGCTGTGTGACGCGGATGGTGACACCTCGCGGCCGCTGTACACCCTGGGCGCGCCTCGGCAGGGGGAGTTGTGGGAGACCACGGCGATGCCGGAGATCCGGGTACAGGCGGCGGAGCTGGCGGCCGACCTGGTCCCGGCAGCCCCCTGACCCGGCCGGTCTCTTCCGACCCGTTCCAGGCGCGTTGGACACTCAGAGTGAGCCGAAGAGCGCGCCGGTGTTGAAAGTGACGAGACCAAGCGAGCTTGCGAGCGCAGTGTCGAGGAGTGTCGACACCGGGTTCGAGCGTTCGGAGGCGAACCGAGCACGACCAGAGTGAGCCGAAGAGCGCGCCGGTGTTGAAAGTGACGAGACCAAGCGAGCTTGCGAGCGCAGTGTCGAGGAGTGTCGACACCGGGTTCGAGCGTTCGGAGGCGAACCGAGCACGACCAGAGTGAGCCGAAGAGCGCGCCGGTGTTGAAAGTGACGAGACCAAGCGAGCTTGCGAGCGCAGTGTCGAGGAGTGTCGACACCGGGTTCGAGCGTTCGGAGGCGAACCGAGCACGACCAGAGTGAGCCGAAGAGCGCGCCGGTGTTGAAAGTGACGAGACCAAGCGAGCTTGCGAGCGCAGTGTCGAGGAGTGTCGACACCGGGTTCGAGCGTTCGGAGGCGAACCGAGCACGACCAGAGTGAGCCGAAGAGCGCGCCGGTGTTGAAAGTGACGAGACCAAGCGAGCTTGCGAGCGCAGTGTCGAGGAGTGTCGACACCGGGTTCGAGCGTTCGGAGGCGAACCGAGCACGACCAGAGTGAGCCGAAGAGCGCGCCGGTGTTGAAAGTGACGAGACCAAGCGAGCTTGCGAGCGCAGTGTCGAGGAGTGTCGACACCGGGTTCGAGCGTTCGGAGGCGAACCGAGCACGACCAGAGTGAGCCGAAGAGCGCGCCGGTGTTGAAAGTGACGAGACCAAGCGAGCTTGCGAGCGCAGTGTCGAGGAGTGTCGACACCGGGTTCGAGCGTTCGGAGGTGAACCGAGCAAGAACCGGTCGACACCGGGTTCGAGCGTTCGGAGGCGAACCGAGCGCGAAAGGAGGTCCTCAGTGATACAACACGTCCTGGATTTGCGGCTCGTTGATGTTGCGCCGGTCGTACCAGTAGTAGCCGGTGTTGATCACTTCGGGCAGCTTCTTCCCCTTGATTGCCTTCAGGGCCGCTGAGACGACCTGTGCACCGATCTTCCCCGGGTCCTGGGTGATCGCGCCCCGCATCCGGCCTTCCTCGATCGCGTTGATCTGTCCCTGCCCGGAGTCGAAGCCGACCGTCACGATGTCGTCCTTGCCGCTCTCCTTCACGCCCTGGACGACACCCATCGCCGAGCCCTCGTTCGAGCCGTATATGCCGTTGATGTCCGGGTTCGAGGCGATGATGGACTTCGTGATGTCAGCGGAGGCGGTCTGGTCGCCCGCGCCGTACTGCACGGGCAGCAGTTCGATGCCCGGGGCGTTCTTCTTCATCCAGTCGGTGAAGCCGTCCCGGCGGTCGATGCCGGAGCCGCTGGTCTGGCTGTGCACCACCATCCCGACCTTGCCCTTGCCGTCGAGCGCCTTCGCCATGTGCTTGGCCGCCGCCGCGGCTGCCGCCTTGTTGTCCGTCGCGGCCGTGGTCAGGGGGATATCGCTGTCCACCCCGGAGTCGAAGGCGATGACGGGGACGTCGTCCTTCTTCGCGTCCTTGAGCAACGGCTCCACGGCCCGGGAGTCCAGGGCGGCAAGGCCGACGGCGTCCGGATCGCGTCCGAGGCTGTTGCGGAGCATGTCCACCTGGGCCTCGACCTCGGTCTCGGTGGCGGGGCCCTCGAACGTGATCTCCACTCCCCGCTTCTCGGCCTCCTGCTCGGCGCCTTCCTTCACGGCCTGCCAGAACTGCTGCTGGAACCCCTTGGAGATGATGGCGATGTACGGCTTCTTCCCGTCGCCGTCAGCGGTGTTGCCGATGCTGCAGGCGCTCAGCGACAGCGCCATGCCCACCGCGAGGAGTGCGGCCTTCCGCCTCGGCTGCATGGTGAATCCCCTTCGTTGCGCGTCGTGTTGTGCTGGAGCGGCCCGTCAGGACGTGCGCTTGCGCGCCTGGTCCGCGTACACCGCGGCGACGATCACGCAGCCGAGGATGACGTTCTGCCATTCCTGCGGCACAGAGGTGATCTGGAGTCCGTTGTTCAGTACGGAGATGATCAGCGCGCCGATGACGGTGCCGAGGACCGAGCCGCGCCCGCCGGACAGCGAGGTGCCGCCGATGACGACGGCGGCGATGGCCTGCAGCTCGTATCCCATGCCGGTGGCCGGTTGCGCGGAACCGAGGCGGGCGGAGATCAGTACGCCGGCGAGGCCGATGAAGACACCACAGATGACATAGACGATGATCTTCCACTTGCGTACGTCGATTCCGGAGAGCCCGGTGGCGTCCTCGTTGCTGCCGATCGAGTAGGTGTACCTGCCCAGCAGCGTACGGTTCAGTACCACCCCGGCGATGAGCGCCGCGACGGCGAGGATCAGCACGGCGTTCGGGAAGTCGGTGCCCGGGATGACGCTGCCGGTGGAGATGTCGGTGTAGCCCGAGTCGCCTTCGAAGTAGATCGGCGAGCTGCCCGAGATGACCAGCGCCAGTCCCTCGGCGACCAGCATCATCGCCAGCGTCGCGATGAACGGTGGCAGTCGCAGGAAGGTGACGTTCAGCCCGTTCACCAGGCCCACCAGGCCACCGAAGAGGAGTGTGCAGAGGACTCCCAGCCAGATCGGCAGGCCCATGTTCACGATGAAGACGCCCGCCATGACCGCGCACAGCGACATGCCGGTGCCCACGGACAGGTCGATGCCGCCGGACACGATGACGAAGGTCGCGCCGACCGCCAGCGTGCCGATCACGACGGTGGAGAACAGTACCGAGGTGATGTTGCTGTAGGTGAGGAAGTTCTCGCTCGCGAACGAGAAGAAGACGACGATGGCGATCAGGCTGGCGAAGGCGAGCAGTTGCTGCACCTTGCCCTGCACGAGGGTGCGGATCCCGTCCTGGTCCGTCTGCTGTGGCGCGGCGGCCGCGGGCGCTGTCATGGTGTCGATTCCTGCCTTTGCGTTGCGGGGGATGCGCAGCGGCGCACGGACACGGAGGGGTGCTGCGTTCGGACGGCGGTCGCGATTCCTGGAGGCGGTGGCTCGGGTGTCACTGGTTCAGGCGGCGTCGGCGCGCTCGGACTCGGGACGCAGCGTCGCGTAGTGCATGACCTTCTCCTGAGTGGCCTCCTCGGCGGACAGCTCGCCGGTCACCCGGCCCTCGCTCATCACCACGATGCGGTGGGACATGCGCAGCAGCTCGGGAAGCTCCGAGGAGACCATGATGATCGACTTGCCCTCCTGGGCGAGGTCGTTCAACAGCCGGTAGATCTCCTCCTTGGCCCCGACGTCGATTCCGCGGGTCGGCTCGTCGATGATGAGGATCTCGCAGTCCTTGACCAGCCACTTGGCCAGCGCGACCTTCTGTTGGTTGCCTCCGGAGAGGTGCTTGACCAGTTGGTTCTCCGAGGGCGTGCGGATGCGGAGCGACTCGACGGACTCCCGCGCGGCGGCGCGTACGGCCTTGTCCCGTACGAAGCCGAAGGACTGGAAACGGGTGCGCAGCGAGCCGAGGCCGATGTTGCTGCTGACGTCCTGGTCCAGCAGCAGTCCGAGCTGCTTGCGGTCCTCGGAGAGGTAACCGATGCCGTGCCCGGCCGCGTCCGCTGGGTTGCTGACGCGTACCGGCCGCCCGCGCAGGGTCACCTCCGCCGAGGTGACCGGGTCGGCGCCGACGAGGGCCCGCGCCACCTCCGTACGGCCCGCGCCCATGAGCCCGGCGAGGCCGAGGATCTCGCCCTGTCGCAGCCGCAGGTTGACGTCCCGCAGCAGGGACTTGGTGCACAGCCCGGTGACGTTAAGGACGGTCTCGCGATCCTCGCGTACGTCCTCCGGACCGACGTCGGTGGTCAGTTCACGCCCCACCATGCGGGTGATGACCTGCGACATGGTGGCCTCGGCGGTGTTCAGCGTGTCGACATACCGGCCGTCCCGGATGACGGTGATGCGGTCGGAGACGGCCTCCAGCTCGTTCATCCGGTGCGAGACGTAGATGACGCCGGTGTCCGGTTGGACGAAGCGGCGGATGAGGTCGTGCAGGGCCGCCACCTCGGCGTCGTTGAGCGCGGCCGTCGGCTCGTCCATGATGAGGATGCGGGCGTCGTACGACAGCGCCTTGGCGATCTCCACCATCTGCTGTTGGGCGACGGTGAGCGTCCCCACCGTCTGTTCCGGGCGGACGGACAGGCCGAGCCGCTCGATCAGCTCGCCGGCACGGGAGTTGAGTTCGCGGTCCCGCAGCAGGAAGCGACCGCGGGGCTCCCGGCCGATGAAGATGTTCTGCGCGACCGTGAGGTCGGGCATCAGGTTGAACTCCTGGTGGATGATGCTGATGCCCAGTTCCTGGGCGTGCCGGGGGTCGCGCGGGCGCACCCGCCGGCCGTCGAGGAAGAACTCGCCCTCGTCCGGGGTGTGGATTCCGGAAAGCAGCTTCATCAGGGTCGACTTGCCGGCGCCGTTCTCGCCGACGAGCGCCAGTACCTCACCACCGGCCAGGCTCAGGCGCATGTCCTGGAGCGCCCGCACTCCGGGGAAACCCTTGACGATGCCGCGCATCTCCAGCAGAGGTGGCGTGCCCTCGGTCTCCTCGGTCCCCTGGGCACTGGTGGCCGGTGGCTTGGCGGCGGCTTCCCCCGCCTCCCCCGACGCGGAGTCCTGGCGTGGCTGCTCTTCCGGCTGGTCGCTGTGTGGCATGGCTCAGTGCCCTTCCGGGTGCGGTGTCGTCACGACGCCCTTGGAGAGGATGATGTTCCCGTAGGGGCGTGCCTCGCCGGTGCGGACGATCAGGAAGGCCCCGGCGGCGGCCTCGTAGAAGGCGACGCGGTGCAGTTCGGAGACCTCCTGCGGGGACACCCCGGCGGCGGCGACCAGCTCGTCCTGCACCGGGAGTCGACCCTCCGGAGCGGTCATCAACCGCACGGCTGGGTTGTCGAGCGGCAGCACCGTGCGTATCGCGGTGACCAGGTCGGGGGTGGTCACGCCCGGGGAGTCCAACAACCGGGGTGCCAGCCGTGCGCCGGGGAAGTGGGCGTCCGCCAGCACGACGGTGTCGCCGTGGCCCATGGCGTCCAGGTGTCGGAGCAGGTCGCCGGTGAGGTACGGGTGGATGTTCGAGAGCACGGCCGACTCCTTGAAATCGAATTCGCGGGGAGATTAAACCTCCGACCTATGCTGGTCAATGGAGTTGACCAAGAAACCTCAGCTCCGCCCTGGAATCGGCGGGTGGCCGCACTGGGGCGGTGAAATCGTTTTCAAAACATGGGGGGTGGTTCGCGTGGATGGTCGGCCGTGTACTAGGTTCGGCGCGAGGGAGTCGGGAGGGAACGACCCCTCGTACGTGTGTTGTGTGGAGGTGCTTTGTGCTGATGCAGGGTAAGGTTCTGCGTTTTGACGAGTTCCGTGGCTATGGCTTCATCGTCCCCGAGGAGGGGGACGAGGACGTGTTCATGCACGCGAACGATCTGTTGGACGACAAGTACCTGTATCAAGCGGGCAGTGAGGTGGAGTTCTTCCTGGAGATGGGAGACAAGGGGCCCAAAGCCTCGCAGATTCGGCTCGTCTACCAGCCGTCTTCACACCAGCTGTCGCGCAGCTCCAGTGTTCCCCGGTCGGAGCCGGCCGCAGCGGCGCAGCCGTCCGCCGGTTCGCCGTCGGCTCGGGACTTCAGCGCCGAACTGACGGACGCGCTCCTGGAGTCGGCCGGGTCGTTGACCGCCGACCAGATCAAGCAGGTGCGTTCCTGCGTGCTGGGGATCGCCAAGTCCCGCGGCTGGCTGGACGCGTAGGGCGACACACGCCAGCGCCCGGCACCACCTTCGGGCGCTGGTGAGTACCTGCTTCTCGTCCCGAGCCGTTCGGGGAGCCAGCTGGTTCGGTGAGGATGGTGACGCTCCCGGCTGGCACGTTGCCGCTGATGCTGATGCCGGTGCTGGAGCGGGCTCTGCCCATGGGTCCGCCCTGCGCTCATCGACGTGCCTCCGCGAGTGAAGGTCCAGCAGGCTGACGTGGTCAGTCTTGTCTCGTTCCCGTCTGGAGCTCTCCGAAATGTCGCTTCCTCGGCCGGTGCCGGTCCTCCGTCCTGCTCTCGAGGAGGACGTTGTGGTCCTTCAGGAGCTCGCCCGACGCACCATTGACGCGCGTTATCGTTCGTTCCTGGGAGACGAGGGTGTCGACTCGTTCATCAACAGCGGGGCCTCCGATGAGCACATTGAGTCACACTTTCGCAAGGGGCACCTCCACTGCCTGGAGGTGGGCGGGGACCTCGTGGGGCTGCTGATCACACAGGAGTCCACCGTCGACTTGCTGATGATCGACGTAGACCGTCAACGGCAGGGGCTGGGCAGCCTGCTCCTGTCGCTGGCCGAGCGGTTGCTCTTCGCCGAGTACCAGGAAATTCGCCTGGAGACCTTTGCCGGCAACGTCACGGCCGTCGCGTTCTACGAGGCGTGTGGTTGGTCGGTGTCGGGGCGGCCGGAATCCGACGGACCGGACAGGATCGAGTTCCGTCGGCATCGGGAGTATGCCCGCACATCATGAAGGTGCGGGCAGACCCGTGTGCCAAGGTCCGTTGAGTATCCGTGCGGCTTTCGACAGCTCGCCGGATCTGACAGCTGGTTGAACTCCGTGGCCACTCGCTCGTGCCACGCGTCCGGAACAACAGGCACTGAGTGCGCCACCTGCCCGCCGAACCCGGTGACGTCCGAGCTCGTTCGCTTTCCCGGGCCTCGCGGCTGCGTCCCGCGCCCGAGCGGCTTCGTCGCCCAGGCTCGCTCGCCGAACGTGTTCCTGGTACGGCGAGCGAGCAGTGGGGTCTCCCCAGGTCGGAGGCCGAGGAGAAGAGCGAGTGCGGTGTCGAGGGGTGTCGACACCGCACTCGAGTGCTCGGAGGCGAACCGAGCGCGAAAGAGAATTCAGCTGTCCGTCCAGCTGTGCGCCTGGGCCAGCTTCAGCAACCGGCCGCGTACGCGACGGATCTGGTCGCCGGTGAGCGTGCCGTCGGCCTCCAGAAGGGCCTCCGTGAGCTCCGCGCTAAGCTCCGCCGTGGAGAGCACGTCACACAGGGTGTCATCCAGCGCCTGCTGTGGCGGCCGTGCCGCCGGCTCCTCCTGCGGGGCCCGGTGCGGGACGCTCGCCGGGCTCGGGCCGTTGGGCACCTCGCCCACGAAACCGACCTCGGACGCCTTGGGACCCTTGTCGCCCATCTCCACGTAGAACTGGACCGCACGCCCCGGCTGGTACAGATACTTCTCTTCCAGCAGGTCGTTCGCGTGGACGAAGACGTCCTCATTCCCGTCGTCCGGAACGATGAAACCGTAGCCGCGCACCTCGTCGAACCGCAGCATCTTGCCCGTCATCAACACAGTTGGACCTTCCCGCCCGTACCGCTACCTCAACAACCAAATCCGCCGATACGCGCACTCCGCGACGCACCGCACGGGGGAACTTACTAGCCAACGCCAGGTCATGCCAGCCCGCTACGAATCCTGCGCATCGGAGCCCTCGGGACCCGGCCCGCTCTCCGAGCGGAGGAAGCGTTCCACCAGCGTGTCGGCGGCCAGCGTCGGCGTCATGCCGCCCTCCCGCACCTGCCGCTCCAACTCGGGCGCGAGGCCGCGTACGTCGGGGTGCTCGCGCAGCCGGGAGAGCAACTGCTCGTGCACCATCGACCAGGTCCAGGCCACCTGCTGCTCGCGCCGCTTGGCCCGCAACCGGCCGTCCCGCTCCAGCACCTGCCGGTGTGCCTCCAGCCGTTCCCACAGCTTGTCCAGCCCGGTGCTCTCCCGGGCGCTGCAGGTCAGCACGGGCGGAGTCCACGCCTCGTCCGCGGCCTGCAACAGTCGCAGTGCGCCGGACAGTTCCCGGGCCGCGGAGCGGGCCTCCCGCTCGTGCGGACCGTCCGCCTTGTTCACGGCGACGAGGTCGGCCAGCTCCAGCACGCCCTTCTTGATGCCCTGGAGTTGGTCGCCCGTACGCGCCAGGGTGAGCAGGAGGAAGGAGTCGACCATGCCCGCGACGGTGGTCTCGGACTGGCCCACGCCGACCGTCTCCACCAGCACCACGTCGTAACCCGCGGCCTCCATCACCACCATCGTCTCGCGGGTGGCGCGTGCCACCCCGCCGAGCGTGCCGGAGGTGGGGGAGGGGCGTACGAACGCGTCCGGGTCCACCGCCAGCCGCTCCATCCGGGTCTTGTCACCCAGGATGGAGCCGCCGGTACGGCTGGAGGACGGGTCCACCGCGAGCACCGCCACCCGGTGCCCACGCGCGGTGAGCATGCTCCCCAGCGCGTCGATGAACGTCGACTTGCCCACGCCGGGAACCCCGGTGATGCCGATCCGACGTGCCCCGCCGGAGTGCGGCAGCAGGTCGATCAGCAGCCGCTGGGCCAGCTCCCGGTGTTCCGCGCGGGTGGACTCCACCAGCGTGATGGCGCGCGCGACATACGCCCGGGAGCCGGCCAGCACCTGCTTCGCGTACGTCTCGATGTCGATCCGAGGAGCCATGGCCTACAGCTCGAGCCCGAGCGTCTCGGCCAGCGCCTTCAGCAGGTCGTACGCCGCCTCCGGGATGACCGTGCCGGGCAGGAAGACGGCGGTCGCCCCCGCGTCGTAGAGCGGCTGCACGTCCTTCGGCGGGATGACGCCACCGACCACGATGCCGATGTCCGAACGCCCGGCCTCTGCCAACTGCTCGCGCAGCGCCGGGACCAGCGTGAGGTGTCCGGCGGCGAGCGAGGACACCCCGACGACGTGTGCGTCCGCCTCCACCGCCTGCCGGGCCACCTCCGCCGGGGTTTGGAACAGCGGACCGACGTCCACGTCGAAACCGAGATCGGCGAAGGCGGTCGCGATCACCTTCTGGCCCCGGTCGTGTCCGTCCTGGCCCATCTTGGCGACCAGCAGCCGGGGCCGCCGGCCCTCGGCCACCTCGAACGCCTCAACCAGCGCCCGCGTCCGCTCCACTCCGGGTGAGGTCCCGGCCTCGTCTCGATACACACCGGAGATCGTACGGATCTGGCCCGCGTGCCGTCCGTACGCCCGCTCCAGGGCGTCCGAGATCTCGCCCACCGTCGCCTTGGCGCGGGCCGCGTCGACGGCGAGTGCCAGCAGGTTGCCCTCCAGGCCCCCGCCGGCGCGCTGGCCGTCCGAGGCGGCCCGGGTCAGCGCCTCCAGCGCCGAGCGGCAGCCGGCCTCGTCGCGTTCCTCCCGCAACCGGCGGAGTTTCTCCACCTGTTGGGCGCGTACGGCGGAGTTGTCGACGCGCAGCACGTCGATCTGCTCGTCACTGGCCACCTGGTACTTGTTCACCCCGATGACCGGCTGTCGGCCGGAGTCGATACGCGCCTGGGTGCGCGCCGCGGCCTCCTCCACCCGCAGCTTGGGGATGCCCGCGTCGATGGCCTTCGCCATGCCGCCGGCGGCCTCCACCTCCTGGATGTGCTGCCAGGCGCGGTGTGCCAGATCGTGGGTGAGCCGCTCGACGTACGCGCTGCCGCCCCACGGGTCGACGGTGCGGCAGGTACCCGACTCCTGCTGGAGCAGCAGTTGAGTGTTGCGGGCGATCCGGGCGGAGAAGTCGGTGGGCAGCGCCAGTGCCTCGTCCAGCGCGTTGGTGTGCAGCGACTGGGTGTGGCCCTGGGTGGCGGCCATCGCCTCGACGCACGTGCGGGTCACGTTGTTGAACACGTCCTGCGCGGTCAGTGACCAGCCGGAGGTCTGGCTGTGCGTGCGCAGCGACAGCGACTTGGTGTTCTTCGGCTCGAAGCGGTTGACCAGCTTGGCCCACAGCAGCCTGCCCGCCCGGAGCTTGGCGATCTCCATGAAGAAGTTCATACCGATCGCCCAGAAGAAGGACAGCCGGGGCGCGAACGCGTCCACGTCCAGCCCGGCGTCCAGCCCGGCGCGCAGGTACTCCACGCCGTCCGCCAGCGTGTAGGCCAGCTCCAGGTCGGCCGTGGCCCCGGCCTCCTGTATGTGGTAGCCGGAGATGGAGATGGAGTTGTACTTCGGCATCCTCTGCGAGGTGTACTGGAAGATGTCCGAGATGATCCGCATGGAGGGCTGGGGCGGATAGATGTAGGTGTTGCGGACCATGAACTCCTTGAGGATGTCGTTCTGGATGGTCCCGGCCAGCTTCTCGGGGGGCACGCCCTGTTCCTCCGCCGCCACGATGTAGAGCGCCAGTACGGGCAGCACCGCGCCGTTCATCGTCATCGACACGCTCATCCGGTCCAGCGGGATGCCGTCGAAGAGCTGCCGCATGTCGTAGATCGAGTCGATCGCCACGCCGGCCATGCCGACGTCCCCGGTGACGCGGGGGTGGTCGCTGTCGTAACCGCGGTGGGTGGGCAGGTCGAAGGCGACCGACAGGCCCTTCTGTCCGGCGGCGAGGTTCCGCCGGTAGAAGGCGTTGGACTCCTCGGCGGTGGAGAAGCCGGCGTACTGCCGCACCGTCCACGGCTGGTTGACGTACATCGTCGGGTACGGGCCGCGCAGATACGGCGCTACGCCCGGATAGGTGCCCAGGAAGTCCAGGCCGGCGGTGTCCTCGGCGGTGTAGAGCGGCTTGATCGCGATACCCTCGGGCGTCTCCCAGGCCAGGTCCTCGTCCCGCTTGCCGGTCCGTTCCTGGATGGCCGACCGCCACCGCCGCGCGGCCTGTTCCGGAGCGGGCTGCTCCGAGCCCGCGGCCGGCTCGGGACCGGAGGCCGGGCCGCCGTCCGCCGGCGCCAGGTCGATGCCGGTGAAGTCCGGTACGGGACTCGCCGGATGCGTGTGGTCCTGCATTACGCGACTCCCATTTCGTCGAGCGCGGACGACAGCCACGCGACCACGTCGCCGCCCGCGTGGAGGAACTCGTCGACCCCGGCGGCACGCAGCGCCTCGGTCCGCTCGCCCGGCTTGCCGGCGAGGTACACCCGGCGGGCCCCGGCCGCCTTCAGGGCCTGCGCCACCGCTTCGGCCTGTTCGGCGTACGTGCTGT
Source organism: Streptomyces oceani (assembly GCF_001751245.1). Taxonomy (GTDB): domain Bacteria; phylum Actinomycetota; class Actinomycetes; order Streptomycetales; family Streptomycetaceae; genus Streptomyces; species Streptomyces oceani. The sequence goes on along the minus strand of NZ_LJGU01000114.1, from coordinate 80,067 downwards.
CGTTCGAGCACAGGCAGGCCAGGGCGGCGCCGCTGTCCGTGAGGGCGGCGCCGACCGTCTCCGCGTCGACCGTCACCGGGTCGTGTACGGCCTCGATGCCGCCGGCCTGGAAGAGGTTCGTGGCCCAGCCGGTCCGTACGGTGTGGGCGGCGGGCGAGCCGAGCGCGGCCAGGAACACCCGCGGGCGCGCCCCGTGCGCCGCCAGGTGCGCGTCCGAACGGGTCCGCAGTGTCTCGAACGCCTCGTCCCGCCGAACCCGCGGCAGGCCGCCGGAAGGCGCGGGCTCGGGTGCCGGCGTACGCTCCAGCGGGCTCTCGGCCAGGTCGGGGAACTCGCTGACGCCGGTGATCGGTTCCTTGCGCCGGGCGAGGTCACGGCTGCGCTGCTGCCAGGTCTCCCGGAGCCGCCCCGCCACCAGGCCGGAGCGCAGCGCCGCGGCCTGACCGCCGGCCCGCTCGATCTCCTGGAACCAGGACCAGGCGGCGTGTGCGAGCTCGTCGGTCAGACGCTCGACGTACCAGGAGCCGCCCGCCGGGTCGATCACCTGGGCCAGACGCGACTCCTCCAGCAGGATCGCGGAGGTGTTGCGGGCTATCCGACGGGCGAACTCGTCGGACTGGCCGACCGCGTGGTCGAAGGGCAGCACGCTCACCGCGTCCGCGCCGCCCAACCCGGCGCTCATCGTGGCGATGGTGCCGCGCAGGATGTTCACCCAGGGGTCGCGGCGGGTCATCATCACCGGTGAGGTCACCACGTGCTGCCGCTGGGCGACCACCTCGGACGTCACCCCGCACGCCTGCGCGACCCGGGCCCACAGGTGCCGCGCGGCCCGCAGCTTCGCGATCGTCAGGAACTGGTCCGCCGTCGCGGAGTACCGGAACTCCAGCTGGGCGCAGGCGGTTTCGGCGTTCAGCCCGGCCGCGGTCAGGTCCCGCAGGTAGGCGACGCCGGTGGCCAGCGAGCAGCCCAGCTCCTGGGCCGGGGAGCCGCCCGCCTGGTGGTAGGGCAACGCGTCCACGGTCAGCGCCCGCAGGCCGGGCGCGTCCCGGTGGCAGCTCCTCGCCAACTCGACGGCGTCCGCCGTGTGCGCGGCCAGGTTGGTGGCGTCCCCGCTCCGGGCGAGGGTGCCGAGTGGATCGGCGCCGAGGTTGCCGAGCGCCGCGTGCCGGGGGAGACCGCGCTGCTCGTACACCTCGAAGAGGGCGCGCGCGGCGGCGGCGAAGTCCGGGCCCGCGTCGAGCACGATCGGGGCGAGGTCGAGGAGTACGCCCTCCAGGGCGGCGGGCAGCTCGTCGACCGGCAGCGCCCCCTCGCCCAGGCTGAGCCACAGCGAGGTGACTCCGTGCTCCAGGTCGGTGAGCAGCGCCTCGTTCATCCGTGCCGTGTCGGGCAGGCCGTGCCGCTGGCGTACGTCCCAGCCGGCGAGCGAGTTGCCCTCCGGGCGCGCGCCGCGTACGTACGGAGCGAACCCGGGATGGCCGGTGACACCCGCGGGGGCGGTCTCGGCGGTGTACAGCGGACGGGTCACGAGCCCGTCCTGGAGCGGAGTGGACAGGGCCTCCTCGGCCGCCGCGCCGGATGCTGGTTCCGCACCCGTCTTGCGCAGCACGCCTTCGACGAGACGCTGCCACTGCTCGTGCGTCGCGTCGGGGAATTCGGCGGCGAGAGAAAGCCCGTCGTCGGGCAGGACCGTCATGGAGGAAGATTAGAGGACGTCACGGGGCCTCCCGCACGTCGGGTGGTGTGAGATGCGCCGCGCGCTGGGGAGGGGCTACGGGAGATTCTCGATGCTTTGACGTCCAACTATATCCGAGCGGTCGAGTATTGGCATATGCCGACGTGGAAGTGCTGGTCACAGCGTTGCGGGTGGGCCCTGTGAGACATACGGACCCGTCGCTCGCCGGGCATGCCGTGCGGCGCCCGCCGGGCATGGCAGGTTCCGGCCAGGGAGGCTCGCGGGACTCGGCGGGCGGGGTCGTACGGGGGGCACGGGCCGTACGGGACGTCCGCGAGTGGCGGACGTGAAGCGGACCTGTTGCCCCGGTTAAGAAATCCTCGATGGACTCGGCGTACCGGGCTCGGCAGATTGGTGCGGGCTGGCGGCACCGCCAGCAGCGGACAGCACGCCTCACCGTCCTCCGGGAGTCACCGTATGAAAGCCCTTGTCAAGGAGAAGGCCGAGCCGGGACTGTGGCTGGCCGACGTACCGGAGCCGCGGCCCGGGCCGGCGGACGTGCTGATCAGAGTGCTGCGCACCGGAATCTGCGGCACGGACCTGCACATCCGGTCTTGGGACGGCTGGGCGCGGGAGGCGGTGAGCACGCCGCTGGTGCTGGGCCACGAGTTCGTCGGAGAGGTCGCCGCCGTGGGCGGCGAGGTGCAGACGGTCGCGGTGGGGGACCTGGTGAGCGGCGAGGGCCATCTGGTCTGCGGGGAGTGCCGCAACTGCCTGGCCGGCCGTCGCCACCTGTGCCGCGGCACCATCGGGTTGGGCGTCGGCCGGGACGGCGCGTTCGCGGAGTACGTCGCGCTGCCCGCCACGAACGTCTGGGCCCACCGCACCCCCGTGGACCTGGACGTGGCCGCGATCTTCGACCCGTTCGGCAACGCCGTGCACACCGCGCTGTCCTTCCCGGCCGTCGGCGAGGACGTGCTGATCACCGGGGCCGGACCGATCGGCGTCATGGCGGCGGCGGTCGTACGGCACGCCGGAGCCCGGAACGTGGTGGTGACCGATGTCAGCGAACCCCGGCTGGAGTTGGCCCGGAAGGCGGGCGCCAGCCTCGCGCTGAACGTCTCCACGGCGACCGTCGCCGACGCCCAGCGGGAACTCGGACTGCGCGAGGGGTTCGACATCGGTCTGGAGATGTCCGGCCGCCCCGAGGCGATGCGGGACATGCTGGACAACATGACGCACGGCGGCCGGATCGCGATGCTCGGCCTGCCCGCGGAGGAGTTCGCCGTCGACTGGGCCCGGATCGTCACATCGATGATCACCGTCAAGGGCATCTACGGCCGGGAGATGTACGAGACCTGGTACGCGATGTCCGTGCTGCTCGAGGGCGGCCTGGACATCAGTCCGGTGATCACCGGGCGTTACGACTACCGGGACTTCGACGCCGCCTTCGACGAGGCCGCGAGCGCCCGCAGCGGAAAGATCATCCTGGACTGGACCGTGTGACCCCCACTCCTCTCTCGCGCCCCACCCGTCTCGCGCGTCCCCACCCCGTCCACCCTCCCGCGTAACGCCCGAAGGAGCCTCCGTGTACGAGTCCGTCCGAGCCGAGCTGAGCAGCACCCTCGACGAGATCAAGTCCGCCGGCCTGTTCAAGCCGGAGCGTGTCATCGACACGCCACAGCGTGCCGCCGTCACGGTCACCGGCGGCGAACAGCCCGGCGAGGTGCTGAACTTCTGCGCCAACAACTACCTCGGCCTCGCCGATCATCCCGAAGTCCTCGCCGCCGCCAGGGAGGCGCTGGACCGCTGGGGTTACGGCATGGCCTCGGTGCGATTCATCTGCGGCACCCAGGACGTCCACAAGCAGCTCGAGTCGCGGCTCTCGGCGTTTCTCGGGCAGGAGGACACGATCCTCTACTCGTCCTGCTTCGACGCCAACGGCGGCGTCTTCGAGACCCTGCTCGGCGCCGAGGACGCGGTCATCTCCGACACCCTCAACCACGCCAGCATCATCGACGGCATCCGGCTGTCCAAGGCGCGCCGGCTGCGCTACCCGAACCGCGACATGGCCGAGCTGGAAGCGCGGCTCAAGGAGTCGCAGGACGCCCGCCGCCGGCTGATCGTCACCGACGGCGTGTTCTCCATGGACGGTTACGTCGCCCCGCTCGCGGACATCTGCGCACTCGCCGAGCGCTACGACGCGATGGTGATGGTCGACGACTCGCACGCGGTCGGTTTCGTCGGCGCCGGTGGCCGCGGCACTCCCGAGCTGCACGACGTGATGGACCGGGTGGACATCATCACCGGCACCCTCGGCAAGGCACTCGGCGGCGCCTCCGGCGGATACGTCGCCGCGCGCGCGGAGATCGTCGCGCTGCTGCGGCAGCGTTCCCGCCCGTACCTCTTCTCGAACTCGCTCGCGCCCGTCATCGCCGCCGCCTCGATCACCGTCCTGGATCTCCTGGAGGGTGCGGGCGAGCTGCGGGAGCGGCTGCTGGACAACACCCGGCGCTTCCGGGGGGCGATGACGGAGGCGGGCTTCGAGCTGCTGCCCGGCGACCACCCGATCGTCCCGGTGATGATCGGAGACGCCGCGGAGGCCGCCAGGATGGCCGAACTCCTGTTGGAGCGTGGGGTGTACGTGATCGGCTTCTCCTATCCGGTCGTTCCGCTCGGCCAGGCACGCATCCGGGTCCAGCTTTCGGCCGCGCACTCCGAGGCGGACGTGGAGCGGGCCGTCGCCGCGTTCGTCAGCGCCCGGGACGCGCTCCGGGCGGAGTCGCCGGCCGGCTGAGCCCGCCGGGTGGGGCGCGGGGACGGCGGGCGTACGTGGCGAGCGTACTGACGCTGGCCCGATGGCCCGGTGCGAGAATGTCCGCGTGATCGACCCAAAGCGGCTGCGCGTCCTGCGTGCCGTGGCGGACCACCAGACGGTGACCGCCGCGGCTGCCGCCCTGTACCTCACCCCCTCCGCGGTCTCCCAGCAACTCGCCGCGCTGGAGGCGGAGTCCGGGCACACCCTGCTCAGCAGGAACAGCCGGGGCGTACGCCTCACCACCGCCGGGCACATCCTGCTGGAGCACGCGCACGCCGTCGTCGCCCAGCTCGAACAGGCCGAGGCGGAGCTGGCGGCGCACGCCAGGGGCAGGGTCGGCGAGGTGGTCGTCGCGTCCTTCGCCAGCGGCATCGTCGAGGTGCTCGCCCCGGTGATCGCGCGGCTGGGTACGGTCGAACCGGGCATCCGGGTGCGGGTGCGGGACGCCGAGGGCGACGAGAGCCTGCCGCTGGTGCTGGACGGCGAGGCGGATCTCGCGGTGGCCGTCGAGTACCGGGGCGCGCCCAGCGCGGACGATCCCAGACTGACCCGGGTGCCGTTGTACGCGGAGCCGTTCGACGCCGTGCTGGACGGCTGTCATCCGCAGGTCGGGGCGGAGCGGGTCGACCTGTCCGCACTCGCCGAGGACGACTGGATCGGGCCGTACCCGGGCAACCCCTGCCGCGAGGTGACGCTGCTGGCCTGCGAACTCGCTGGCTTCGAGCCACGCCTGGTGCACGTCTCGGACGACTTCCGCGCCGTCGTCGCGCTGGCGGGGTCGGGGGCGGGGGTCGCGTTGGTGCCGCGTTCGGCGTTGCGGGGGATGGAGCTGACCAGGGCCGTGGTCCGGCCGGTGGAGGCGCCCGCCGCCACCCGCCGGGTGTTCGCTGCTGTACGCCGGGGCGCGGCCGAGCACCCGCTGATCCGCCCGGTGCTGGACGTGCTCGCGGAGGTCGCCGCCGAACTGCCCACGGAATGACGGGCGACACGGCATGGTGGCCCGGCGGCTCCACGGCTCCGTGCGTGTCCGTACGGCGGGACAACGGACGCTTTGTCGAGGAAGACAGGACACGGCTGGTTCCGGTCAACTGTTCCGCATGCCGAGAAGGCGTCCTTTTGATCGCTGTCTGCAGCATGCTGCGGTCCCTCCTGCAACATCCTGTCAATCCCCGGCCTGTTCCCGCCCCCGCGCCGTTGCCAGGATCAGGCCGCAGCACTCGCAGCGCGTCCGAGGGGGAGCTCATGAACGTACGCCGGCATCTCGGTGACGGGATGAGACGTACGCGCGGCCACGCACCGTGGTCCGCGCCCGCAACCACCGCGCCGTACGCCGGGGAGGCGCCACTTCCCGCCGGAGCCCTGCGAGCCGGCCCCCGGCGGTAACGCGTGCGGTTCCACGTGCTCGGGCCGCTGAGCATCACCGACGGCCGGGAGACCGTGATGCTCCAGCCGTCCAAACCCACGATCCTGCTGGCGACCGTGCTGCTGTACGCCAACTCCGTGGTGGCCGTCGGCCACCTGCAGCGGACCATCTGGGGTGAGCAGCAACCCAACACCGCCAAGGCGGCTCTGCAGACCTGTGTGCTGCGGCTGCGACGGCTGTTCGGCAAGTACGGCATGTACGAGACCCCCATCGAGGCGGTGCCCGGCGGCTACCGCATCACCGCCGACGAGCACACCCTCGACCTGCTCGGCTTCCGCGAACGTGTGCGCGCCGCGCGGGAGTTGTCCGGTGTCGACGACGGTGAGGCGGAGCTGTACGCCCTCAAGACCGCCCTGGCCCTCTGGCAGGGCTCGCTGCTGGCGAACGTGCCCTCCGAGGTGCTGCATCGGGACGAGGTGCCCTGGCTCCAGGAGGAGCGGCTGCGCACCGTCGAACGGGTGGCCGACCTGCAGTTGGGTCTCGGTCGCTGCGGCGAGGTGCCGGTGGAACTGTGGGGCGTCACCCGGATGTTCCCCGGCCACGAGCGGTTCCGGGAGCAGCTGATCGAGGCGCTGTACCGCACCGGCCGGCAGTCGGAGGCGCTGGCCGAGTACCGGCGCGTCAAGGCGTACCTCCTCGAGGAGTTCGGGGTGGACCCGTCGCCCTCCCTGCAGAAGCTGGAGCTGGCCATCCTCCGAGGCGAGGACCTCGGGGGCACCGGTGACGCCGGCTCCGCGCAGCTCGTACGCCTCGCCCCGCCCGGCACCGAGCCGGCACCGCGGGCCGTGGAGCCGGCACCACGGGACCGGTACACCGAGCCGGATCCGGCGGACGGCGCGGTGTCCGAGGTGACCGAGGTTCCAGCGTTCACGGGTCGTCAGGAGCAGGTCGCCGCGCTCCTGGCGTGGCTGGCCGAGGGCGCGGGCGACGGCCCCGCCCTGCTGACCGGGGCCCCCGGGGTGGGGAAGACCGCGCTCGCCAGCCATGTCGCGCAGCGTGCGCGGGAGCGGCACCCTGGCGGCACGCTGCTGGTGCGGATGGTGCGGGCGGACGGCACGCCACGCGACCCGGCCGCGCTCGTCAGGGAGGTCCGGGCCGTGCTCGACGCGCGAGCGGCCCGTACCTCGCTGACGAGCGCGGCCCGTACGCTCCTGCTGTTGGACGACGTCGTGGACGCCGAACAGGCACGCGCGCTGCTGGCGACGGTCTCCGACGGGACCGCGCTCGTCACCAGCCGCCGCAGCCTCTCCGGCCTCGTCGCCACGCACGGCGGCTGGGTGTCGAGGATCGGCACGTTCACCGACCAGGAGTCGTACGAGCTGCTGCGGGCGGCCCTGGGAGATGCGCGCGTCGTGGCCGAGCCCGAAGCGGCACACGCTCTGGCCGCCCACTGCGGCCGACACCCGCTCGCCCTGCGCATCCTGACCGCCCGGCTGCTCACCCGGCCCGGCCTGGGCCTGGCGGACGCGGTGGGTTGGCTCGCGGAGGAACCGTTCGCGCGGCTGTCCCTCCCGGACGACCCGCGGATGTCCGTACGGCATGTCCTGGAGGGGGCGCTGGACCGGATCGGGCCGGAACTGGCCGGCGCGTTCACGCACTTGGCGGGTCTGCCGGCGAACGGCTTCCTGGCCGCGGACGTACGCCGGCGCCCGGGGCGCCCCGAAGCCGGGGTGACAGCCGACACCGGCACCGGAACCGGCACCGGAACCGACGCCGACGAGCGGGTCCTCGAACAGCTCGCCGACGCCGGGCTGTTGGAGGAGGGCTCACCCGGCCCCTACCGCATGCACGACCTGCTCCGCGGCTACGCACGCTGGGCCACCGACCGAACCGGTACGAGACAAGAGGTGTAACTCGTGGCTGCTGTGTACGAGTCCCTGGCCGACACCAGGCCACGCATCCGACGGGACGTGCTCTTCACCGAGACGCCCGGCGGCGTGCTCTTCCACAATGCCGACGGCGGATTCCACCTCACCGGGCGCACCGCCTATCGCTTCGCCTCGCTGATGGTTCCCCACCTGGCCGGACAGCACCGCCTCGCGGAGATCTGCGCGGGCTTCGGCCCCGCCCAGCAGCGTATGGCCGCGGAACTGGTCAGGACGCTCTACGAGCGCGGGTTCGCCCGCGACATCCCGGAGGCCGACGACTCCCCGGAGACGCTGCTGGACGCCCCCGTGGCCAGCCGCTTCGCCGCCCAGATCGGCTACGTCGACCACTACACCGACGCCGCCCCGGCGCGTTTTCGCGCCTTCCGCGAGACCCGGGTGGCGATCCTCGGCACGGACGAGACGGCGCGCTGGTGCGCGCTGAGCCTCGTACGCAACGGTTGCGGCCGGATCGGTCTGCCCCAGGCCGCCGAGGTCAGCGCCGAGGTCACCGCCGAGGCGGCGGAGCTCGCCGAGGAGGGCTGTCCCGTACGGTTGGACCGGCTCCCCGCCACCGCCGACTGGTCCGCGTTGACGGAGTACGACGTGGTGGTGGTCACCGGCGCGGAAGCCGCCGCGGACACCTACCGACTGCTGGCGGCGGGCGTGCCGGAGGGACGTACGCTGCTGCCCGCCTGGACCTTCGGACAGCGCGCGGTGACCGGGCCGCTGCACCGCGCCGGCGGCGCCGGCTGCCTCGGCTGCGCTCTGCTCCGTCTGGGCGACAACGTCGACGAGGGCCACGCCGCCGAACTCTGGAGCGCGGTGGCCGGCGCGGCGCTGCCGCACGGCGACGCCTCCGGACCGCTCTTCGGGCCTGTCGCGGCGATGACGGGCAACCTGCTGGGCTACGAGATCTTCCGGATCACCACCGGCGCGCTGCCGGCCGAGACCGACCAGCACATCCTGCTGCAGGACCTGCGGTCGCTGGACGTGCTCGCCGAGCCGGTGCGACCGCATCCCCGCTGCCGGCTCTGCGTCGGGAACACCCCGGTGGACGCCGCCGCGGAACTCGACCCGGTGTTGACCGACGGCCCCACGCTGCCGGTGTCCCCGAGCGTGGACACCGCGCGCGAGGCCGAGGACACCGTGGAGTTGCTGGACGGGCTCAGCGGACGCCTCGTACGCGCCCACACCGGGGAGTTCACCCGCTACGACGACGAGGACCTCACCCAGACCCCGCTGAAGATCAGCCGGGTCGAGCTGCCGCTCGGGCCCGGTGCGCGGCGTACGGTCTGCGCCTTCGACGTGCACCACCTGGCGGGGGCCCGGATGCGGGCGTTGCGCGCCGCGGCCGTCCTGCACGCGGAACACGTCCGACCGGTGACCGAGGCGTCCGTCGTCGGGACCTCGCTGCTGACCAAGGAGCGGCTGACCGTCGAGGCCGCCGTGGCCCGCCCGGTCGGCCGGTACCACCGCGAGCGGCAGCCTCCAGCCGGCTCGGCCGGCGTGGGCGGTGGTACCGGCGTGGGCGGCGCGGTCGGCACGGGCGGTTCGGGTGCCGGTACGGACGTGCGGGAGGCGGTCGGCGAGGCGCTGCTGGCCGCGCTGTCCCAGGAGGCGTTGCTGCGTGCCGTACGAGGAGCCGGCGTCGCCACGCTGGTGCCGCTGGACGCCGCGGCGGAGGAGCCGGCGGCTCCGGCGGACCCCGCGGGCGAGGAGGCGACGGTGGACCCGGAGCTGGTGTTCCTGGCCCGGTCGGCACGCCACCTCGGAGTCCCGGTCGAACTGCTGGACCTGGGTGAGGCGGCGCACTCCGGTGCCCACGTGGTGCTCGCCCGGGAAGCCGACCAGACCGCCGAGGCCGGCGCGGGACGGTGGGCCACCGGCGCCGCGCTGTCCCGTACGGAGGCCGTCACGGGCGCGCTACGGGACCTGCTCGGCCAGGTCCAACTGACCGCGGAGCGCCCCGACGTGGACCTCGGGGACCCGCTGCTTCCGGAACTGCACCCCGCCACGATCGTGGCGGCGGACTTCCAGTCGGGGGAGGGCGCCGAACCGGAGCCTCGCACGGACTTCCCCCGGATACTCGAGCGGCTGCGCGCGGCTGACCGGGACGTCCTCGTACTGCCCACCACTCCGCCCGGACTGCGGGCCGGCGGCCTCAGCACCGCCCGGGTGCTGCTGACCGCGAGGGCGGACGGCGGTGCCCATGACGGCCACTGAGCACGCCCGTACGGCAGTCGCCCCCGAGGCCACCTCGGAGCGTCGAGTCCGCGCCGTGCCGGAGCCGGTGGCCGGACAGCACGCCTGCGCCGCGCTGGAGCTGCTGCTGCGCCGGGAACTCGACCCGTACGACCAGCGGGTGACGCCGGTCGTGCGCCCGCTCGGCGTCGCCGACGCCTTCGCCCCGGAAGCGGCGGAGCCACCGAGCCGGGACACCGCGCGGGACGGGGTACCGGTATGGCTGTACGGCCGGTACGCGGTGCTCGGCCCCTTCCCGCCTGAGCCGGGCTTCTTCTCGCCCCGACCGGGCGGCTCCGGGTGTCGGCCCTGCCGGCGCTGCCTGGCTCGCCGTTGGCAGGCCGTACGCTCCGTGGAGCTGCGTACGGCGTTGGAGGTCGGCGGCCCGTCCGGCGGCGGCACGGTGGCTGCCGGCGCGTCCCCGTACGTCACCCCGTTCGCCGCGACGCTGCTCGCGCAGCTGATCGCCGCCCGGAGCACGGGTGCCGGCCCGGTAACCGGCACCTTCCCGGCGGTGCACCTGGTGGATCTGGAGTCCCTGCGGGTGCGCCACTACCCCCTGGTGCCCGACCCGGAGTGCCCCGGTTGCGGGCACGTCGAGCGGGACACCCCGCGGGCGGCCACCCTGACGCTACGCCCCGCGCCCGTCTCCCGACCCGGCTCCTTCCGGGTGCGCGCGCTCGACGCGTACGAACTGCCGGTGGAGCCGTACGCCAACCCGGTGTGTGGCTCGCTGGGACCGTCCGTCGTGCACGACGTGTCGTCCACCTCCACCTCGGCGACCATCGGCTGCTTCTCCATGCGCTCCGGCGACTACCTGCGGGAGACCTTCTGGGGCGGCCACGCCGACAGCTTCGCGGACAGCGTGCGGATCGGTGTCCTGGAGGGGCTCGAGCGGTACGCGGGCATGCGCGCCCGGACCAGGACGGCCGGCGCCCACGCCTCGCTGGACTCGCTGCGCGCGCGGGGGACACCGTTGGTGGACCCGCGGGTGTGCGGCCTGTACTCGGACGCCTTCCACGAGGCCAACCCGCATGTCACCCCGTTCCGGGCGGACCGGGAGATCCCCTGGGTGTGGGGCTATTCGCTGCGGGACGAGCGTCCGCTGCTGGTGCCCGAGGTGCTGACGTACTACCACACCCCCGGCCTGGAGCACCGCTTCGTGCAGGAGAGCTCCAACGGCTGCGCCTCCGGCGGCTCACTGGAGGAGGCGGCGTACTTCGGGCTGATGGAGGTGGTCGAACGGGACGCGTTCCTGCTGGCCTGGTACGGCAGGCTGGCGCTGCCGGAGATCGACCCGGGCAGTCTCACCGGTCGCAGCCGGCACGCCGTGGACCGGCTCGCGATGTACGGCTACGAAGCCCGGTTCTTCGACACCCGGATCACCTTCCCCATCCCGGTCGTCACCGGAGTCGCCGTACGGCACGACGGCGGCCTGGGCCGGATGTGCTTCGGCGCCGGGGCGAGCCTGGACCCGGACGCGGCGGTGGCCGCGGCGCTGTGCGAGATCGCCACCGACGCGGTCAACCTCCAGGGCCGCACGCTGCGCGACGAGCAACGGTTGCGGGCCATGTCCCGTGACTACGACAAGGTGGCGGCGCTGCACGACCATCCGTTGGCGTACGGCATCCCGGAGATGGGGGACAACGCCGCCTTCCTGCTGGGCGCGCCGGGCGAGCCGCGCGCCCGCCACTCGATGGAGCGGCTCTACGTCTCGGAGGACCGACCGAGCGGTCCGCTGGGCAGCCGACCGTTGCCCTCCCAGGACCTCCGGGAGGACCTGGGCAACTGCGTGAACACGGTCTCCGCGGCGGGCTTCGACGTGGTCGTGGTGGACCAGACCATGCCGGAACAGCGGGAGTTGGGGCTGACCACGGTCAGCGTGCTGGTGCCGGGACTGTTGCCCATCGACTTCGGATGGAGCCGGCAGCGCGCGCTGCGGATGCCCCGACTGCGCACCGCCCCACGGCAGGCCGGCCTGCGCACCCACGACCTGACCAGTGCGGACCTCAACCCCGCGCCGCACCCGTTTCCGTAACCGCCCATGCGACGCAGCGCGAAGGAGCACACCATGGGTTACGCCCACGAATACGCCACCGCGATCATGCATCGCGGCCGGATTCCGATGGAGCCCACGGACTTCGTGCCGGACTGGGCCGACGGGCCGCGCAAGGGCAAGTTCTATCCTGGGGTGGAGCGCGTCCCCCTGCCGGACGGCGACTATCCGGCGGCGGCCAGCCTGGACGACGGTCTCCGCCCGGCAGGCGACCGCCCCGTTGACGACCGCGCCGCCGGGGACCGCACGACGGGCGGGTTCGATGGCCAGTTCGACCTCGCCGCGCTCGCCGGGATGCTGCGAGACTCGTACGGACTGACCGGCCGCCGGCTGGGCGTGCAGGCCAACACGGATCTGAGCGCGCTGCCGCACTATCCGCTGGCCAACTGGTCGCGCGGCTCCGCCTCGGGCGGCGGGCTGTACCCGGTCACGCTCTACTGGATCTCGGGCGCGAGCGGGCCGCTGACCCCCGGCGTGCACCACTACTCGGCACGGCACCACGCGCTGGAGCGGCTGCTGACCGGTGACGTGACCGGTCTGGTACGAGACGCGTTGGGGCCTGCCGCTCCCGGCGCGGACACCGACCAGTACTTCGTGCTGGGGGTCAAGTACTGGCAGAACGCCTTCAAGTACAACAGTTTCTCCTTCCACGCCGTGAGCATGGACGTCGGTGCCTGCCTCCAGACCTGGCGGATGTGGGCGGGAGCCCGTGGCCTGGCCGTCGAGCCGCTGTTGTGGTTCGACGAGGAGCGGCTGGCCCGGCTGCTGGGGGTGGACAGCCAGGAGGAGGGCGTGTTCGCTGTGGTGCCGCTGCGCTGGGCCGACCAGGGTGGCCCAGCCGGGTCGGGGACCTCGACGAGCCCTGCCGCACCGGCCGCCCCGACCCCCACCCCCGTCCGGGTACGTCCCCGGGACAGCGAACGCTCCCGGCGGGTGCTGAGCTTCGAGGCCCTGCGCGCCATGCAGACCGCCACCCTGGGTCACGCTCGGGCCCGTCCGGCCGCCGGCGCCCTGCGGCCGGCCGCCGCGCTTCCGCCCGACCAGGGGCGGCTCGTACGGCCGTTGCCCGCCGCACGTCCCATGGACCTGGACGTACGCTCCGCTCTGCGCCGACGGCGAAGCAGCTTCGGCAGGTTCGCGGCCGGTTCCCCGGTGACCGCCGAGCAGTTGGCGGCCTGCCTCGCCGCCGCCGACGCGGGCGCGCTGCTCGGCGGTGACAGCGGCACCGGGCACCCGCCGCACCTGCCACATCCGGCCGGCACCGCCACACCGGACGGGCCGGTCCAGCTCGCGAAGCTGTACGCCTTCGTCAACCACGTCGCCGACGTGCCGCCCGGCAGCTACGAGTACGACCCGCACCAACCGGACGGTCCCGCGCTGCGTCAGGTCACCCCCGGCTCCCCGGGGGAGTTCCTCCAGCGGAACTACTTTCTCGCGAACTACAACCTGGAACAGGCCGGCGTCGTCCTGGTGCCCACCGTCCGTACGACCGCCGTGCTTGGCGCCGTCGGCGAGCGCGGCTACCGGCTGGTCAACGCCGTGGTCGGCGCCATCGCCCAGGCCGTGTACACCGCCTCCGCCGCCCTGGACCTGGGCTGCGGAGTGGCATTGGGCTTCGACAACGTCTCCTACGTCGAGGAACTCGGTCTGCGGGGCACCGAGGAGGCGCCGCTGTTGATCATGATGATCGGCAACGAGCGTCCGCGGCCCGCCGACTTCCGGTTCGAGATCGTCTGAGCGGATGAGTACCGGAAGGAGTGCCGCCGTGGCACCGTACGACCAGACCGCGCTCCCCGAGCGACCGGCCAGCGCCGAGGCATCGGCCGGCTGGGGCTTCGGCCCCCGCTTCCTGCTGCGCGTCGCGGGACTGCCGATCGAGACCGTGGACCGCCTGCGCTGCCCGGAGAGCCGGCGGTGGGCGGAGGAGGTGCTGGAGCACGCCGAGCGCCTGCGCGCCGAGGGGGAGCGGATCGGCGACCTGCTGTACGAGCTGGTCGGCGGCTGCCAGGACGACACCACCCGGCGTGCGCTGCTGGCCTGCCGCCGCGAGGTGTTCAACAACCGGCTCCCGCGGGACCCGGAGGCCGTCGCGGAACTCGTCACCGGGTTGCGCCCGGACACCGGCCAGCGGCTCACCGCCTGGCTCGCCGACCGCCGTCGGCTGACGGACCGCGAGCGGCGCGGTGCCGACGTGTTGGCCGCCGAACTGGCGGGTACGCGCGCGGAACTGCGCGGGATCGTCGAAGACGAGCGGCTGCGCGCGGGGCTGCTGTTGGCGTCCCCCACCCTGGGTGACCAGCTGGACGTGTTCGTCCGCAAGGGCGCCGCGGAACCGCACCGGGCGCCCGACAAACGGATGCGGAAGGTGGAGCGCTCGCTGCTGTCGTACCTCTACCGAACCGCCTGCAAGACCAGCCCGTTCAGCACCTTCACAGGGGTCGCGACGGGCACTCTCACCGCCGCCCGTGACGGCGCGGCGGGCGGCGGTGAGGACTTGGCGGCGGGCCGTACGCTGCGGTTCGCCGCGCGGTGGTCCAGTCACCCGCGGCTGAACGTCGTCGCGCTCGGCCGGCTCACCGAGGCAGTCGTCGCGGACCCGGCACGCCGCGCTGACCTGCCGGTCTCCCTCGCCTCCGGCTGGGGACGGGACCACGACCGGGTGCGGTACGTACGCCGCTGGGTCACCGCGGGCGACGACGACACGGCGGTCACCTTCGACGCGGTCAAGGACCGGCTCTTCTTCCTGCGCCGCAGCGGCACCCTGGAACGCATGCTCGTCCTCTTCGAGGGACGGCCGACGCTGCGCTACGGCGAACTGACGCGTTGGCTGGCCGCCGAACAGGACGCCTCCGAGGCCGACTGCGCACGCTATCTGGAGGCCCTGCTCGACCTGGGCATGCTTCAGGTCCCGGTGTTGGGCACCCAGGTGCACGACACCGATCCGCTGCGCGCCTTCCAGAGCGCGCTGCGCGTACTGGACCGGGCCTGGGCGGACGAACTGGCGGCGACGCTGGACGGGCCGATCTCCCGGGTGGACCGGTACGCCACCGCCGACGTCACCGAGCGCCGCCGGCTTCTCGCCGAACTACGTGACGAACTGCACGTGATTCAGCGACAGTTGGGCGTGGCGGAGCCGCGGGTGCCGCGCACGCTGCTCTACGAGGACGCCACCGCCGGCACGGACACCCGGTGTGACGCGGACTCCTGGGCGGAACTGGTCGCCGAGCCGCTGCGCGGCGTGGAGCGCGTCCTGCCGGCCTTCGACCTGACGCTCCCGCAACGGATCACCCTCAAGGGCTTCTTCCTCGCTCGCTACGGCCAGGGAAACCGCTGCGCGGACCTGCTGAAGCTGGTGCACGACTTCCACGAGGACTTCTTCGACCAGTATCTGACCTTCTCCGCCCGCCGCGTCCCCTACGACGCCGAGGGCCGCTACACCCCGGAGGAGAACTGGCTCGGCCTCCCGCAGCTGAAGGCCCTGGACACCGCCCGGCAGACCTTCACCGAGGGGCTGCGGCGCCGTTGGGCCGACACCCCGCCGGACGCGGCCGAACTGCGCCTGGACGAACGACTGCTCGACCAGGTCGCCGAGGAACTCGCCAGCGTCACGCCCCGGTTCGCGCCACAGAGCCACCACGTCCAGCTGGCCGAGCGCCCCGACGACCCGCTGGTGGTGCTCAACCGGTCGTACGGCGGTCTCGCATTCCCGTTCAGCCGCTTCACCCACTGCTTCCCGGGCATGGCCGAGGAACTGCGCGCGGACAGCCGATGCGTCCAGCCCCCGGGCGCGGTTCTCGCCGAGGTCACCGGCGGGCCGGTGACCAGCAACCTCAACCTGCACGACCGACTCACCGACTACGAGATCGTGTGCCCGGGCGAGCGCGGCAGCCTGCCACCGGACCGCCAACTCGCCCTGGAGGATCTCTACCTGGAGCACGACTCCGTCGCGGATCGGCTGGTGCTGCGGTCCATCCGACTGGACCGCGAGGTGATCCCGGTCTATCTGGGCTATCTTGTGCCCCTCGCGCTGCCCGAGGTGCCGCGTACCCTGCTGATGCTCTCCCCGACCTCGATGGCGCCGCTGAGCCTCTGGGACGGCGTGCCTGCCGGCGAACCGATCGACGGGGTGACCAGCCGGCCCCGGCTGCGCCACGGCAGCGTGGTGCTCAGCCGGCGCAGCTGGAGCGCCCCCGCGTCCGTGCTCCCGCTGCGTGCCGCGCGGGACACCGACGAGAGCTGGTTCCTGGGCTGGCAGCGCTGGCGACGTACGCACGGACTGCCCGCGCGGGTCTTCGCGAACGTCACCGACAGCGCCGCCCGCGGCGCCACCGGAGCCAAGCCGCAGTACGTCGACCTGGACAGTTACCTCTCCCTGACGGCCTTCGAGGCCCTGCTGCGCAGCGCCGAGGCGCGGGTGGTGTTCCGGGAGATGCTGCCGGACGAGGACAGCCTGCACGTCGTGTCCGAACAAGGCCGTCACGTCGCGGAACTGGCCGTGGAGACCAGGGTCGCCACCCGAGGAGCGGAGGAAGCATGAGCCCGACCGAGAGCGGCGCCGTCCCGGGCGCCTGGCAGGCCACCCACGTCTTCTACGCCGCCAACCCCCGGCCGCTCCTGCTGCGTTGCGTACGCCCCCTGGTGGACGAACTCCAGGCGGAGGGTCTGCTGGAGAGCTACTTCTTCATCAACTACTGGCTGGAGGGCCCGCACGTCCGACTGCGGATGAGGCCGGCCACGCCCGGGGCCGAGGAGGAGGTGCGCAGGCGCACCGACGCCGCGCTCGACAGCTTCCTGCGGGAGCGGCCCGCGCTCTACGAGGTCGACACCGGCTTCCTCAACGAGTTCTACAACTCGCTGTTCGAGATCGAGTTCCCCACCTCGGAGCGCGGTGAGTTCATGGACAGCGAGGGACGCATGAACCTGCGGCCCAACAACTCGCACAGCCCCGAGCCGTACCACCCGGAGTACGGCAAGTACGGCGGCCCGGCCGGGATCGAGCTGGCGGAGTGGCACTTCCGCCACTCCAGCGACCTGGTCATCGAGGCGTTCGGCACCAAGAACCTGCACCTGCGCACCGTACTGCTCGGCACCTCCGCGCAGCTGATGATGGTGATGTCCGGCTGCTTCCTCCCCGGCGACGAGGAGCTGACCGACTACCTGAAGCGCTACTACGACTTCTGGCACGAGGCGTTCCCCGGCACGGGCTTCATCGGCAGCGACGAGTACGACACCAACTACGCCCGGATGGCCCCGGACCTGGCACGCCGCTTCGCCTCCATCCGGGCCGCGGTGGCTACCGGCGCGACCGAGCGGCTGCCCGGCTTCCTACGCGGCTGGGCCGAGCACTGCCTGGAGCTGCGGGACCGCGCCGGGGAGCTGGCGGAGCGCGGCGACCTGGTGTTCCGCTCCTGGGACGGCACCCGGGACGAACAGGTCACCGACCCCGCCGTGGCCCTGCCGCTTCTCCTGTCGCCGTACATGCACATGACCAACAACCGGCTGCACGTCACGATTCGGGACGAGGCGTACCTCGCCCACATCCTCGGCCGGGCGTTGCGCGAACCGCTCCCGAAGGCGGGCGCTTGACCATGACGGCACACCTGGCCGACTACCGGCCCGCACTCAAGCCGGGGGTGGTGATGACCGGCGCTCTGTTGCACGGTCCGCGGGACGTACACCTGGTGAAGAACACCGAGGACGGCCGGTCGTTCGAGGTCGGCACCAAGGAGTACTTCCTGCTCTCCCGGATGGACGGTACGCACAGCCTGCGGGACCTCGGCGCGGCGTACGCACAGCGGTACGGTCGACGGCTGGGAGACGGCAACTGGCAGCAGTTGCTCGGCATGCTGGGCTCCCGGGGGCTGTTGTCCGGGGCACCGGCGGGTGCGTCCGGTTCTCCCGGCAGCGGTTCTCCGGGCTCCGTGCCCCCCGGCTCCGTGCCCGCCGGCTCCGGGATCTCCGCTGGAGAACCGCCTCGCTTGCCGCCCGACCGCCCCGCCAACACCCTGCTGCGCGGCAGTCTCTCCCTCACCGCCGACGCGGAGGCCACCGTCAGCACGCTCCACCGCCGGGCCCGGTTCCTGCGCTCCCCTCTGGTCCTGGTGCCGTTGCTGTTGTTGACCCTAGTGATGGAGGCCACGCTGCTGCTTCGGCTGGCGGACGTACTGCGGGGCACCCGGGAGCTGTTCCTGCACCCGGTGCCGCTGACCGCCGCGGCCATCGCGCTGTGGGCGAGCACCGCACTGCACGAGCTGGCCCACGGAGTGGTCGCACGACACCACGGGGGCCGGGTCACCGACATCGGACTGCGCTGGCGACTGCCCTCGGTGCTGATGTACTGCACCGTCGAGAACTACCTCTACCTGCGAAGACGCCGCCACCAAGTCAGCACGGCGCTGGCCGGCGCCGCGACGAACCTGCTGTTCCTGCTGCCCTTCTGGGCGGTGTGGCTGCTGGCTCCGGTCGACCGGGCCACCGAACACGCCCTCGCCGGGCTGTTGTTCCTCGGTTCCGTGCAGGCCCTCGCGATGCTCGTGCCGCTGCCCCCGCTGGACGGCTACAAGATCGTCAGCCAGCTGCTCGGGGCCACGGACCTCGCCGCGTCCAGTCGTGCGTACCTGCGATTGGCCGCGCGCCGCGACCCCGCCCGTGCCGACTACCCCGCCCGCACGCGCCGGGTCTACGCCGCCTACGGCCTGGGCGCGCTGCTCGTGCTGTGCGCGGTACTGGCAGCCGTGGGTCTTCTCGTCCACCATCTGTTGACCCTCTCGTGAAGGAGCACCCCGTGACCCCCACCTCCCGCGCCCCGGACACGCCAGCCGTCGAACTCGACGGCGTGCGGAAGCGGTACGGCGACACCCACGCCGTCGACGACGTCTCGCTGACCGTCGCGCGCGGCGAGTTCTTCGGCCTGCTCGGCCCCAACGGCGCGGGAAAGACCACCCTGGTGGAGATGATGGAGGGGCTGCGCGAAGCGGACTCCGGCGCCATCTCCGTCCTCGGCCACCGCCCCTGGCCCCGCGATGTGGAACTCCTGCCGCGCCTGGGCGTCCAGACCCAGGCTTCGCCGTTCTTCGTACGCCTCACGGCACGCGAGCATCTGCGTACCGTCGCCGCCCTGTACGCGGCGGACCCGGCGGCCGTGGAACGTACGCTCTCCAGCGTCGGCCTGACCGAGCACGCCGAGGTGCGGGTCGACGACCTCTCCGGTGGCCAGCGGCAACGGCTCGCCATCGCCGCCGCGCTGGTGCACGACCCGGAACTGATCTTCCTGGACGAGCCCACCGCCGCACTCGACCCGCAGGCCCGCCGTGCCCTGTGGGACGTGCTCCGCGGTCTGAAGAGCGCCGGCCGCACCATCGTCTACACCACCCACCACCTGGACGAGGCGGAGGCGCTCTGCGACCGGGTGGCGATCATGGTGCACGGCCGGATCACCGCGCTGGACACTCCCAACCAACTGATCGCGGCGGGGAGCACGGTCACGCGGCTGGTCGTACCGGCAGCACGCCTGTCCCTCGAGGACGCGCGGGCCATCGACGGCGTGCAGAACGCCACCACCGAGGACGACGTGGTCGTGCTGGAGACGCTGGACGCCGGTCCGGTGCTGGCCGCGGTGGAGAAACTCGCCGGCCTGCAGGGCGTCCAGACCCGCACGGCGAGCCTGGAGGACGTCTACCTCGAACTCACCGGCACGTCACAGAGCTGACCGCACCACCCCACACGGAGCAATCCCATGAGCGCATTCGCCGCACTGAGCGAGGCCGGCTACCGGGCGTACGTCCGGGACAAGACCACCCTCTTCTTCACCTTTGCCTTCCCGATGCTGTTCCTCGTCGTCTTCGGGCTGATCTTCAGCGGCAAGGACGTGGAGCAGAGCGGGCAGCCCTACATCAACTACATCGCCCCCGGCGTCCTCTCCTGGGGCGTCGCCAACGCCGCGGTGTTCGGCGTCGGCTTCGTGCTCATGCAGTGGCGACGCGACGACCTGCTGCGGCTGATCCGCATGACCCCGACCCCGGTGTCCGCCATCCTGGCCTCCCGCTACGTGCTGGCGCTGGCCATCGGGGTGGTGCAGAGCGTGCTGTTCGTCGCGGTCGCCGTGCTGCCCGTCTTCGGACTGAGCCTCTCCGGCAGTTGGCCCGCGGCGCTCCCGGTGCTGGTGCTGGGCATCACGGCCTTCCTCGCCCTGGGCGTCATCGTCGGCTCGTACGCGAGGACCCCGGAGGCCGTCGCGGCCGTCGCCAACTGCCTGATGATCCCGATGGCGTTCCTGTCCGGTTCCTTCTTCCCGCTCGACGCGATGCCGTCCTGGATGCAGAGCATCTCCTGGGTGCTGCCGCTGCGCTACGTCAACGAGGGCATCTCCACCGCCATCACCGGAGAGGGCAGCTCCACGGACGTCCTCGTCGCCTGCGGCGGCATCCTCGGCTTCACCGTGGTGTTCGGCGCCATCGCGTTGAAGACCTTCCGCTGGAGCGACCGCGCATGACGACCCCTCAGCCGGCGGGCCGCCGTCCTGGCAGGGGTGTGGCCGGTGACGGGGACGCCACGGGTGCCGTCAGCCCGGCACCGGAGCCGGAGCCGGGCCGTGCGCCCCTGGAGACGGCCCGCCGGTGGCTGCAACGGGAACTCACGGCCCGCCACGAGCGGGTGCGCGACCGCCCCGCGGTAGCCACCGCCGGTGGAGCCGCCGGCCCTGGACCAGCCGCCGACTCAACCGCCGGCCCTGCCTGGCCCACACCACGAGTGGTCCCGCTGGGCGCGGCGGACGTGCTCGGCACCGGGCGCCCCGACCCGTACGCCGCCGCCCGCCCCGGTGCCACCGTGCAC
>NZ_LJGU01000114.1:0-58648 GCF_001751245.1 Streptomyces oceani | reverse complement strand
GCCACCGTGCACCTCAGCTCCCGCGCGGTGCTGCTCGGCCCCTGGCAGCTCGCGCGGGGCCCCGGCGGGCAGCCGTCGCGCGCCCCGAGCGCCTGCGGGCGGTGCCTCGCCATGCGTTGGCAGCGGCTGCGCAGCAGATCCGAACGCGAGGCCCTGGAGCTGGGTTACGAACCGGCGGGCGGTGCCCGCTGGCCCGTCCTCACCGACTGGGCCGTGGACGCGGTCTGGGCCGCCTACCGCGCTATCCACCGGGACGGCGCCGTGCGGACCGTGCCCGGAGCCGGGGAGGCCGAAGGCCCCCGGGTCACCCGTGTCGACCTCGGCACACTCGCTCTGGCCAGCTTCCCGCTGCTGCCCGAACCCCTCTGCCCGCACTGCGCCCCATCCCAACCGGCCGGTACGGCAGCGGGCGGACTGCCCCTGGAGCCGGTGCCCAAGGCCCGTCCCGACCACTACCGACAGCGTCCGCCGCACTCCTTCCCCCTGCCGACCAGCGCCCTGGCCAACCCGGTGTGTGGCACGCTCGGCACGGACGTGTGGATCAACCCGACCTCCACCACCACCGCCCCGGTCGCCGGCACCCACCTGGTGCGCGGCTTCGCCGGGCTCACCGACGTCACCTGGTCCGGACAGGCCAACAGCTACGCCACCAGCCGCCGACTCGCCTTCCTGGAGGGCCTGGAACGGTACGCGGGCACCCATCGGCGGCAGCCGACCGCCCCCGTCACCGCGTCGTACGAGGAACTCCGGGCGCGCGGCGAACGCGTCCTCCACCCCGCGGACTGCGGCGCGTACCCGGCGGCCACCTACGCGACGGACCCACTGGTCAGTCCGTTCGACCCGACCCGGGAGATCCCCTGGCTGTGGGGCCACTCCCTGCGCGAGGGCGACGCCGT
Organism: Streptomyces oceani; assembly: GCF_001751245.1. Taxonomy (GTDB): domain Bacteria; phylum Actinomycetota; class Actinomycetes; order Streptomycetales; family Streptomycetaceae; genus Streptomyces; species Streptomyces oceani. Next base: position 57,752 of record NZ_LJGU01000114.1, on the reverse strand, counting down.
GCTGGTGCCGGCCAGGCTGGTGCACTACAGCGCCGGCACGCCCGCGGACAACTTCGTCTTCGAGTGCTCCAACGGCTGCGCCACCGGCGGCAGCCCGGCCGAGGCGGCGTTCTTCGGACTGCTCGAACTCATCGAACGGGACGCCTTCCTGCTCGCCTGGTACGGCCGGGCCCGGCTGACCGAGATCGACCTGAGCAGCTGCCACGACAGCACCGTCGCCACCCTGCTCGACCGGGCCCGGCTGCTGGGCTACGACGTGCACGCCTACGACACCCGGATCGACCTGCCGTTCCCCGTCGTCACCGGACTCGCGGTCCGCCGCGACGGTGGACCGGGCACGCTCGCCTTCAGCGCGGCGGCGGGATTCGTACCGGAGGACACCGTCGAGGCCGCGCTCTCCGAGGTCCTCACCTACATCCCGCACCTGCCCTACCAGGTCAGCGACCGACTGACGGAACTACGGGCGATGGCCGCCGACTTCGACAGGGTGCTGCACCTCAAGGACCACGCCCAGCTGTACGGGCTGCCGGAGATGGCCGCGCACGCCCGGGAGTTCCTGGAGCCCACCGGGCACCTGCGGCTGGACGAGGCGTTCGCCGACTGGCAGGCCGTACGCCCCCGAAGCGCCGACCTGCTGACGGACCTGGCGCTGCTGAGGGACGAACTGGCCGCCGCCGGGCTTGAGGCGATCGTCGTCGACCAGACCACGCCGGAGCAGTGCCGGATGGGGCTGCACACCGTACGGACCCTGGTGCCCGGGCTGATCCCGATGGACTTCGGCTGGTCCCGGCAGCGGGCGCTGGAGATGCCTCGGATGCGCACGGCACAGCGGAGGGCGGGGCGGCGAACCACGGACCTGAGTACCGCCGAACTCAAACGGGTGCCGCACCCGTTCCCGTAGACCGGTCCGTACGGGCCTGAGGGTCCGGCAACCAGCGCCCGGCACACCACCAGCCGTTGCCCGCCGGAGGACCGGTGGGCAACGGCTGGCTGGTCGCGGCGCTCGCTCAGGCGCTGCAGGAGGTGGTGCTGGTGGTGCTGGAGCAGGTGGAGGTGCTGGAGCAGGAGGTGGAACCAGCGAGAACAACCTCAGCGGCGTCGGAGTAGTCCGAGATCTCGAAGGTCTCCGACTCCAGCTCCAGGATCTCGTCGGCGAGGCTAGCGAGCTGGGTCTTGTCGTTCATGAGAACTCCCTTGGTCCAGGTACGGGTACGTCAGGCATGCCGACGCCCCTGCCGGTTGGGTCCCGCCCATTCCAACCGAGCGCGCTCGCAAACAGCCTCGGGTTCCGCTGGCATGCCACTGACACCGGATGTCAGTGGGTCGCTTCGGCGGTGGTGACGCCGATGAGGCAGGCTGCCGGGCGAGACACCAGCACTCCCGGTGCCTCGTACGCGCGGTCGGACGAGCCGCCGAGTCAGAAGTGAGCGGAGGTCCCCCAGTGACGCCAGCCGGTGGCCCCCTCGACAGCGCCGACGTGACCGAGCCCGCGCCGAGCCCGCCCGAGGCGGACGGCCTGCGGCCAGGTGTCTCGTATGGCCCGCCCCCCGAGATTCTCCGGTCCGCCCTCGAGCTGTACCTGGACGTGCACAGCCATCCCGAACTCTCCGGCACGGAGACCCGTACGGCCACCGCGCTCGCGGACCGGCTGCGGCGGCAAGGCTGTTGGGTGACCAGCGGGGTCGGGGGCACCGGAGTCGTCGGCGTGCTCCGCAACGGCCCGGGCCCCACGGTGCTGCTGCGTACGGAACTCGACGCGCTCCCGCTCACCGAGGACACCGGGCTGCGCTACGCCAGTACCCGCCCCGGTGTCATGCACGCCTGCGGGCACGATCTGCACCTGGCCGCGGTGGCGGGAGCGACGGCGGTGCTGGCGGGCGCCCGGGAGCGGTGGCGTGGCACGCTGCTCGTGGTGGGTCAGCCGGCGGAGGAGACCCTCGACGGCGCCCGGGCGATGCTCCGGGACGGGCTCTACGAACGCTTCGGCGTGCCGGACGTGGTCCTCGCCCAGCACACCGCCCCGCTGCCGGCCGGTACGGTCGCGCACGGCCAGGGGCCGCTGATGGCGGGCAGCGTCTCCCTCGAGGTGGTCGTGCACGGCAGCGGCGGCCACCCGGGCACGCCCCAACTCACCGTCGATCCGGTGGTCCTCGCGGCGGCGATCGTGCTCCGGCTCCAGACGGTGGTCTCCCGAGAGGCCGACCCGGCGGACCAGGTGGTGCTCACCGTGGGCACGCTGCACGCCGGGGACCGCGTCAACGTGGTTCCGGACAGCGCGCGGTTGGGCATCAGCCTGCGCGCCCACGGCGAGCGGGCGCTGACCCGCGCCCTGGCGGGTGTCCAGCGGGTCGTACGTGCCGAGTGTCAGGCCGCTGGATGCCCGCGGGACCCGGACATCCAGGTCACCGCGCGCTCGCCGGTGTTGGCCTGCGACGGCGCGCCGACAGCGTCCGTACGCGGGGAGCACCAGCGGGAGTTCGGCCCGAAGCGGGTGCTCACGGACCATCCCTGTCTGTCCGCGACCGAGGACTTCCCCTGGTACGGCCCGGACGGTGCCGAACTGCACGGCGGAACGGAGGTGTCGACGGTGTACTGGCTGCTCGGCACGACCGGCGCCCGGCAGTGGCGGGCCGCCCTGGAACGGGCCGAGGGCGGGAGACCGGAGATCCCGGCGCAACACTCCCCGCGGTTCGCCCCGGACGTACGTACCGCGTTGCCGACCGGCATCTCCGCGATGGCGGGCGCGGCGGCGCGGCTGCTCTCGGTGGCGGACGGATGAAGGGCGACGCGGATCCGGGCTACGTGGAGGCGGTCACGGTGTGTGATGCCTCCACGGCGCCGCACGCGGAGACCACCGCTATCCGGCTGGTCGGTCTGCTGCCGGCGGACTGGACGTGCGTGCCGGAGATCGCCCCCGGCCGGATACGACTACGGGTGCTGCTGGACGAGGAGACGGGCAGCAGCGGTCGGGTCCGGCGCCGGGTGGCGGCCGTACTGCGGGACCCGGCGTTGCGCGGCTGGCGGCAGCAGGGGGACTGAGCCGGCGCCGTACGCGTCCGGTGTGCGGCGGTCGGTGCGCGGGTGTGTGCCGGGGCCTTGCCGACGGGTCCTCAGAGCCACCCGAAGTCCCGGGCCAGCAGGGCGGCCTGGGCACGACTGGCCGCTCCCAGAGCGCGCATCAGGTCGGCCACATGGCGGCGGTAGGTGCGCACGGAGATGCCGAGCTGTCGGGCGCCGGCCTCGTCCTTGCCGACGGACACCAGCGACCGGAGCACGCGGCGCTCCATCTCGGAGAGCGTGGGGGCGTCCTCGCTCAACGGTTCGTCGGCGACACCGGGCAGCTCCGCGGAGTCCGCCCAGATCTTCTCGAACAGCGCGACGCTGTGCGAGACCAGACCCTCCTCGTGCGCCAGCAACGCGCCGCGGGTGCCGTCCTCGGGGTCCAGCCGGATCAGCGCGGCGCGGCGGTCGTAGACGAGCAGGTGCTCGGAGACGTCTGCGGTCCTGATCTCCGCGCCCGTGGCGGCGATCTCCCGTAGGTAGCGAGAGACCGGGCTGTGGCGCAGCGCCTCGGCCGGCACCACGTGGCGCAAACGCACCCCGCGCCGGAGGCACCGCTGATGCAGGGGTCTGAGGTGGTTGATGCTCTCGGCGTCGAGCTCCGCGCGCGGCTCGACACACAGGATCTCCTCCCGGGCGAAGAAGGCGAGATCGTCCATGCGGCTGCGGATCTGCGCCGGGTCGGGAAGCTGTTCCACGCCCCGCTGCCCCGAGTCGTGCACCCGCGCTTCCGCACGCAGCGCGTCCAACACCTGGTGTGCCTGGGTGACCCGGAGGAGTTCCTCCTGGAGTTCGCGCATCCGGCGGTCGATCAGCCGGGGCATGGCGATCTCCGGGTCGGTGGGGGAGATGCCGCGCTCCTCGCCGCCCCGGCCCACCAGGCCGAGTTGGCACAGCCGCTCCAGTATGGTCTCGGCCGCTTCGGGGTCCGTACGCAGCCGGTGCTGGAGGCCCTCCGTGGAGGAGTTGGGGTAACGCAGGAAGTACCGGTACATCTCCTCTTCCTCGGCGGAGACGCCGAAGGCGGCCATCGCGTTGGCATCCACGCTGCACTCCCCCTGCTGGATCAGAGCCAGTCGCGGTGCCGGTGGGCTCGCACGCGTGGCCGGGTCGTACTGCCTGTGATCGTGGGCAATGGGCCGAGGGTAAGCGCATGGGCGGGAGTTGGGGGAGCCCTGTTGCCAAAATGTGGAAGATTTGTGAGGGTGCGGAGCGGCGAGCCGTGATCATGTCGCGAGGGCGACGCCGCTCGGGCCGCTCGGGATGCTCACTTCTCGCTGGTGTCCCCTCAGCAGGAGCGGGGTTGGGAACCGTGTGGCGGTGACCGAGCCATCCCCGCATCGGATCAGAGGAAACCCGCGATCCCGCTCTCGGCTTCCCGCGCTGCACGGCGCCAGCCCTCGATCGCCGCGAGGACGTCGCCGTCCAGTGCTTCACGTAGTTCGGGCGTGCTGCTCTCCCACTGTCGTACGCGGAGCCGTTCGACCACCGCAGCCGTGCCGCCGGCGGGATCGAGGTTGTTCAGGCCCCGGGCCGGGGCTGCTGAACAACCCTTCCGTGAGCTGCAGTCGTAGCAGCACTCCGCATCCGCACCGCTCACTCGTACCGACCGAGAGGACGACGCATGCCTCCGGAACCAGATCCGCGTGGCGGACCCTCAGCCCGGCGTCAGGTGGCGACGTTCGCGTGGCCGGGGCACGAGGTGGGGGTGGGCGCCATGCTCTACCGCGACAACGCCTTCCGGCTGACGGGTCTGCCGTCGACCGCCACGCCCCGCCAGATCCGTCGCCGCGCCGAGGCGTTACGTGCGGCCGAGACCCTCGACGTGGACGGGCCGTCGGAGCCGAGCCCGCTGCCGCCGGCCCAGTCGCCCGGCCACGCACACGTGCGAGAGGCGCTACGCCGGCTCGACGACCCGCTGCGCCGGCTGAGCGACGAGTTCTTCTGGTTCTGGCCGCTGCCCGGCGAGGACCGGCTCCCCGACCCGGGGCGGGCCCAGGAACTGTGGCGCCAGCTCGCGGAGCACGGCGCGGCGGATGACCACCGACGCCCTGCCGCCCTGCACAACCTGGCCGTGCTGGCGCACGCGTCCGTACTGGAAGGCACGACCCCGTGCGGAATCCCCTCGTGGGACAAGCGGTGGCGCAGGGCGTACCGGCTGTGGCGCGAGCTGTTGGACGACGACCGCTGCTGGCGGCATCTCGACGACCGGATTCGCGCGCTGGAGGATCCCCGCCTGCGGGAGTGGTCGGGTGAGCGCTTGCGGCGGGAGCTGCCCGCACTGTTGCTGGACGTGCACGCGCACCTCGCCGTGGAGGTGGCCAGCGTCGATGCCGCGGCGACACGCAAGCACCTCACGCGGATGCGCGAGTTCGACGCGAGTCAGGTGATGGACGCGGCACTGGAACGGGCCGTCGAGCCGGTGGCCGCCCGGGTCCGGGCCCGGTACGAGCGGGAGGACCTGAGCTCCACGGACCCGGCCGAGCACGACCGGGCCGGAGCGGCGCTGCTCGACGAGACCCGGGCGGACCTGCGTGTGCTGCGCACCGTGCTGGACGGGAGCCACCCCGTCGTCCAGGACGCGTCCGACGCGGTCGCCACGGCCGTACACGCACACGCCGTGCAGTGCGTGAACAGGACGGTGCAGGACGAACCGGCGGTGTCCGCGCCGAGGCTCGAACGATGCGTTCGCCATCTGCACAACGCCAGGGAACTGGCGACCTCCAGGCACGTGTGCTCTCCCGTGGAACGCGACCTCGGCCGCGTAATCCTGAATATGATCAACCTGGCCTGTCAGGAGGCGGTGGACAAGAGCAGACGCACCCCCCACGAGGGAGCGAACTACGCCACTGAGCTGCTGGCGGCTGCTGGCCCCCGGATGAAGACGCTCAGGGGACTGCCGCGGGCCGCGGTCGAGGACCTCGACGACCTCGACGAGGTCGCGGACACCCTCGCCCTCACCGCTGCGTTGGCCCTGTTCGAACACCGGAAGGTATCCGGCGGTACCCAGCGCACGCTCGCCGGATTCCGGAAGGCTCTGGAGTTCGCCCGGACCCACCGGACCCGCACCATGCTCTACGGCCAGATCGCCGCACTCGCCAGCGGCACGGGCACTCCCTCGTACCGCCAGCTCACCCTCCCCCGAAGTGACGGCCACGGGTACGACGACTACGAGTACGACCACGGCCACGACTCTCGTTACGGTTCCCGCTCTCGTCCGCCGACGCCGTCGAACGGCGTGGGCCGTTCTGCGTACGCGAAACGGTGCCGGGGCTGCTACCGGAAGACCTACGAGACCTACGTCCGGCCCTCGCGGTCAGCGGCGATGGGAACCCCCGTGCCGTGCTGTGCCGACTGCCGGCCCCGGACGATGGCGATGGCGAGCCAGGGGCGGCCGGAGGCTTCCACCGAGACCGGATGCTGGCTGTCCTGCGCGAGCGCGCTGATGGTGCTGCTGGGCCTGATCACGCTCGTCCTCGCCTGGTGGGGCGACGGACATGAGGGCTGGTACTACGCCGGTGGTGCGGTGCTGGCTGTCGGCTACGTCCTGTCCGAGTACACAGAGAGGAACGTACCTTGACCCGCATACCCCCCGAGCCGGCCTATCCGCCTCAGCCGAAGCATCCCCCAGGAACGGCCGGGCCGGACGGCGGCGGACGCCCACGCGCCCCGGTGGACGTCGAGGCTGGAAGGCTGGCCGAAGTCGCGGTCGCGGCCTGGCGGGCGGCCGTGCGAGCGGAGTCGGGGACGGAGGCGTCGGCGACCGTCCGCCGGCACCTTCGCACGCTGCTCGACGTCCTCGCCGAAGCGGCCGTGGAACTCCGCGCGTACGACGGAACGGTCTTCGATCCGGGCATGCGTGTCCGGGTGCTGGCCTACCAGCCCATGCCGCACCTGGAGCACGAACTGATCACCGAGACCGTACGTCCGGCCGTGTACCTGCGCGGAGCGCTACTGGCGCCCGCGGAGATCATCGTCGGTACGCCGCCGCACGAGCCGGAGGGCCCGGGCCAGTCGGACGAGGAACCGTCGGAAGCTGCCGCGGAGTCGGCCAATGAGGGGGCGGAGCGGACGGAGCCGACAGAGCGGACCGACCAGCCGATGGAGGAACCGGCGACGAAGCCGGTGAGGGGAGCGCAGCGGTGACGAGAACGAGAACCACCATTGATATCGGCATCGACCTCGGGACGACCAACAGTGCCGTGGCCGTACTGAACGGCGTCCAGACGGAAGTGATCAAGAACAACGACGGGCGGGAGACCACGCCGTCGGCGGTCTGGATCGATCGTCGGCAGCGGTTGTGGGTCGGCCAGACGGCCCGCGACCGGGCCGAAGTGGAGCCGGAGAACACTTGCTTGGAGTTCAAGCTGCGCATGGGGACCGCCGGGCAGGACAAGAAGTTCACGGGTGGTCGGACGATGTCTCCCGAGGAGCTGTCCGCGGAGGTGCTCAAGTCCTTGCGTGCGGACGCCGCCGCGCGACTGGGAGAGGTCACCGCGGCGGTCATCACGGTGCCCGCCGCGTTCGACCTCAGCGCGTGTGAGTCCACCCAGCGGGCCGCCGCGCTCGCCGGGCTCGAACTCACCCGACTCCTCCAGGAACCGGCCGCCGCCGCGCACGCGTACGGCTTCCAGGCGATCGAGGAGAACGCGACCTGGCTCGTCTACGACTTCGGCGGCGGCACCTTCGACGCCGCCGTCATCCGGCTGCGGGACGGCGAGTTCTCGGTGATCGGACACCGTGGCGACAACCTGCTCGGCGGCAAGCTGCTCGACTGGCGCATCGTGGACGAGCTGCTCGTCCCCGTCGCCGCCCGGCAACACCGCGAACTCGCCGGTCTGGAGCGGGGCGACCCGCGGTGGAACGGGGCGATCGCCAAGCTCAAGCAGGCCGCCGAGACGGCTAAGGTCCGTCTCTCCCGCAGCGAGTCCGCCGAGCTGTGCGTCGAGTTGCCCGATGACCGCGGTCGCCGCTTCGACTTCGATCACGAGCTGACCCGCGCGGAGGTCGAGCGGTTGGCGGAGCCACTGGTGAGCCGTTCCCTCAACCTGTGTCGCAAGGCGCTGGAGGAACTCGGCCTGGGCCCCGGCGACCTGGAGAAGGCCATCATGGCGGGCGGGCAGACCAGCATGCCCTACCTGCGGGAGCGGATCGCCGACCCGCGGCACGGGCTCGGTATCCCGCTGGACTTCACCCACGATCCGATGACGGTCGTATCCCGCGGCGCGGCGATCTTCGCTGGCGGACAGCCACTGCCGCGCGACTGGGGAGTTTCCGAAGCGCCGGCCCAGGGGACGTACACGGTCCGCTGCGAGTACCCGCGGGTCAGCCCGGACCTCGACCCGGTCGTCGTGGGTCAGGTGACGTCCCCGGACGGCGCGCCGGCCGCGGGGATGACGGTGGAACTGTCGAACGAGGAGTCGGACCCGCCCTGGCGCAGCGGCCGGCTGCGGTTGACCGACCAGGGAGGGTTCACGAGCACGCTACGAGCCGAACGTGGACGCCAGAACACCTTCCATATCGCACTCGCCGACGGGGAGGGGACGGTCCGTGCCGCTCGCCCGGACCGGCTCGCCTACACCGTGGGCGCGGTGGAGACCGAGCCCATGCTCACCCAGAGTGTGGGCGTCGGACTCGCCGACAACCACACGCGTCCGCTGGTGGAGCGCGGAGCTCGGCTCCCGGCGAGGCGCACCGTTTCGCTACGCACGACGGTCACCGTGCAGCAGGGAACGGGAGGCGGGTTGATCCGCATTCCCGTCCTGCGTGGTGAGCAGGCCCGCTCCGACCGCAACCCCACGATCGGTCGCATCGAGGTGGGCGCCGCCGAGGTCGCCCGCACGGTCCCCGCGGGCAGCGAGGTGCGGCTCACCATCGAGATCGACGCTTCCCAGCTCGTACAGGTCAGTGCCTATGTGCCGCTGCTGGACGAGACGTACGAGACGGAGGTGAGCCTGCTCGCCGAACCGGAGCTAGACCGCGACCGGCTGGTCGCGGCGGCGGAGGCCGAACGTCTCCGCCTGGCCGCGCTGCGGGAACGGCAGTCCACGGTGGAGAGCGCGGTGGCCGGTCTCCTGCTCCAGCGCATCGCGGACGAGGCCGTCGAGGAGGACCTGGAGCGGTTGCTGGCCGCGGGCCGCACCGACGCGGGCGCGGCAGCCGAGGCTGACCAACGGATACGGGAGCTGCGGCTTCAGCTGGATGCCGTGGAGGAAGAGCTGGCCTGGCCGGAACTCGTGGCCGAGGCGGAATCGGTCGTGATAGCGGCACAGGACCTGGTCGCCGCACACGGCAGCGCCTCGGACCGGGAGGACCTACCGCTCCTGGAACGGGAGATCGCGGAGGCGATCGAAGCTCGCGAGGCGGCGTCGCTGCGGACGCGCTGCGAGCGGCTCCGTACGTACACCACCCGGGTGCTCGACCGGGCCGGAGCCCTGCAACCACTGTTCTTCGCACAGTTGTCCCAGGAGCAGTCCACCATGCGCCACCCGGCCCAGGCCGCCCGCCTGATCCGGGAGGGCGAACGAGCAAGGGACGCGGGGGAACAGGAGCGCCTACGGGCGATCAACTACCAGCTCCAGGACCTGCTTCCCGGGCCGCCACCGCCGCTCGACCTCAGCAGCACGGTTGAGTCGACCTGACCGGGACGTGGGGACCGGTCGTTGACGGCCCCGGTACGCGGGTGCGTCACGGCGTCGGGGCCCGTGTCAGTCAGCGGCGTTCGCCTCGCACCCGAAACCGCCGCCGGGCAGTCGGCGTTCGGCACCCGGGAGCCGCCGGGCGTCCCGCGCTGGAACCGTCTGGCCGTCAGCATGCGCGCGGGCGCCCGCCGGGGCGACGGCCTCCCGCCCTGTGGCCTGGGCCCCACCAGGGCCCACAGTGCCAGGGCGGCCAGCAGCCTCAGTCGTCGCGGACCGGCGGTACTTCCGCACGTCGTTTCCGCCCCGAGGCTCGTTCACATCCGGCGCCGTCGGCCCGGTCGCTCGCTGGCCAGGCACCACTCAACCGCCCGCGATCGCGCGGAGTTCCGTCTCGTTGAACGGCGGCCGGTCCGAGACTTGGCCGTACGGTCCCAGCAGCGTCGCGAACACGGCCTTCGGGCCGGCCAGGGCCGTCATCGGACCGGAGAGCGTGAAGGCCCGGAAGAGCGCCTCGGCGGCTGCGGGGCGCGAACCGGACGCCGCCATCAGCCGGTTGACGTAGTGCCCCATCAGCCGCCCGGAGAACCCGGGTTGGTCGCCACGCGCCTCGGGGTAGAGCACGTCCTGCGTGGTCGCCGTCGCCCAGGCGCCGTCTACCGTACGGGCGATGGCGCGCTGGATCCCGTACGCCGTGCCGGCGGCGTGCCCCTGCCGGGCGAGGCCGTTGGCCAGGCCGTTCCGCAGAGCGGCGGCACCCCAGGCGGCCACGGACATGCCATGCCCGTACACCGGGTTGTACGTCGCCACCGCGTCGCCCGTCACGACGAAGCCCTCCGGCCAGCGGGGCAGTCGCTCGAAGAACCGACGCCGGTTGACGGTGCTGCGGGAGCCGCGCACCGGTCCCAACGGCTCGGCGCCGGCGATCAGGTCACCGACGACGGGATGCCGTACGGCCCGGGCGAACGGCACGAACCGCTCCGGGTCGGTCGTCGGTTCGCCACCACGCGTGCCGGAGAGGGTGACCAGCCATCGGCCGCCCTCCACCGGGAGCAGTGTCGCCGTCTGCCCGGGACATCCCGCGTGCGGGTCGGCCTGCACGTTCACCACCGGGAAGTCGGCCGGAATGCCGTCCGGGGCGCGGAAGACCCGGGTGGCGTAGGTCAGTCCGGAGTCGACGGTCTCCTCCGGCACGGGCGGCAGCCCCAGCGAGGCGAGCCAGGCGGTGGCCCGGGAGCCCCGACCGGTGGCGTCGACCACCAGGTCGGCGGGACAGTCCCGCACGTCACCGGTGGCCCGTTCGCGCAGCCGGGCCCCGGTGACCCGGGTGCCGTCGCCGAGCAGTTCCTCAGCTCGCACGCCCTGGCGCAGCGTCACGTTCCCGATCTCCAGCACCCGTTCGCGTACCACCCAGTCCAGCAGGTCACGGCTACAGGTGAGGAGGAACTGCATCTGCGGCCAGCGACGCATCCAGCCCCGGGCGGACAGCGAGACCAGGCCGTCGGGGATGCCGATACGCCGTGCTCCGGCGTCCAGCCAGCGTTGGGTGACGCCGGGCAGCAGCGACTCGATGACGCGTGCGCCGCCGGACCACAGCAGGTGGGTGTGCCGTGCCTGCGGGACCCCCTTCCGGGGATCCGGTCCGGTCGGCGGGTCGTCGCTCTCGACGAGGGTGACCCGGTCCGTCGACCGGGCCGCCGCCGCGGCGGCGAGCAGCCCCGCCAAGGAGCCGCCGAGTACGACCGTGTGCGTGCGTCCGTGCACCGTTCCTCCGTCTCCGCCCGCGCGGTGGACACCGCCGGGAATCGCTGCCTCACCGGTCACCGCGCTCCGCGCCGCTCCGGCTGGACCGGCTGGTTCGGACGGCCCCGCCGTTCCGCCGCCACGGCCGTGCCGCTGGCGACGGCCTCGGCCACCAGGGGGGAACGGGCGAAGTCCCTGGACACGCGGACCAGCCAGGCGAGTTCGCCGACGCCGTCCGAGCCGCCGGACGACCGTCCCGCCGCCAGCGTGTCCGGTGCCTCGCCCAGCGCTCCCGCCGGCGCGTCCGGTACGCCGCCACGGAGGCCGTACGACCCCGCGTCCGGCCCCTCGTGTGGCCCCGCGCCCGGTGCGGGGGACTCGGACTCCGTGAAGTCGATGTCCGCGGCCTTGGCGGCCACCGCGGACCGCAGCTGGCTGGCGTCCACCACCGCCCGCAGTCGCGTGCCACTGAGCCCGGCGCGCACGGCCAACTCCCGCGCCGCTTCTCCGACACGCGGGTCGATGTGCGCACGCAGGGCCAGCCGGCCGTCGTTGATCTCCGCGAGCCGCCGCGTGAGGCGTAGCTCCAGGTCCCACCAGGGCACCCGGATGGGCGGCACGATGGCGGGCACGGCACGGCGCATCGCGTCCCACAGCGGATACAGGTCGCGGTAGGCGCGGTAGCGGGTGACCCGGCCGCGTGCCTCGGTCAACCGGTCGCCCCAGGCCGGTAGCGCGTACCCGGCGGCGCTCAGCACCAGCCCCAGGGTCGCGAAGACGGGGGCGATCTGGGAACTGAGCACGTCCCAGTCGGTGCCCGCCAGCCGTGCCGCCACCGCGACCAGCTTGGCCGCGCTGAACAGCAGCGCGCCCAACGAGCCGGCCGCGATCAACCGCAGCCCGCGCCGTAGCCAGGGTCGTCCCACCACCCGGGCCCAGCGGACGCCCACCCGGATCAGGCGGGTCATGGCGACCGCCAGGGCGAGCAGGTACAGCAGGATGAAGGAGCGGAGGTACGGCGCGTCGGCGTAGTGGGTGTCGAAGTCCACGCGGCGTTCCTGGGACGGTTCGCCGAGCAGGAAAAGGACGTTGAGCGCCACGATCAGCAGCGCGTAGGCGAACACCCAGCGGCGTACGATCCGGCGGGCGTGGGCGGGTGACTCCCGCCAGTAGGTGATCAGCGCGAGCGAGGAGGCGCTGAGGGCCAGCAGGAGGGAATAGACCAGCGGCGCGGCCAGGTTCGGCACGCCGGAGATCCGGTTGACGTGCGTGATGGTGGCGGGCGCGGCGCAGAACACCGCCGTCGCCGCCAGGAACAGTGTGACGCAGACCGTCTGGCGCATCGGGTTGCGCGGATCGTCCCGCAGGTCGTGCAGCTTGATCAGCAGCGTCACCCAACCCAGCGCGGAACACGTCCAGTACAGCGCGGTCTGCGCCGTCACGGCGCCCGCCGGTCCGGCCGTCGGCCCAGGGTGGTCTCCAGGCGCCGTACCACCTCCGAGGCCGAGCCGGACTCCGGGGCGCGCCAGGTCTCCGCCGGCAGCCACCGGCTGACCCTGGCCATCAGGAGCGAGGCGAAGAAGTCGGCTTCCTGTTCCTCCTCGGCGTCGCAGTGTGTACGACCCGCGAGGATACGGGTCACCGCCGCGCGACCGGCTCCCTCGGTGCTGCGCTTCGGGTCCGTCCGGTCCGCTGGGCCCGTACGAGCCGCTGGGTCGACCTCCGTGTGGCCCACGGCGTCGACGGAGGGGCCCAGCCGCCGCTGGATGTCGGCGGCGGTCGGCCCGGTGGCCTGGTGGTCCGCTTCCATGTGCCAGAACTCGTGGCAGGTGATGAGGAGTTGGTGCCACGGGCTGGTGTGCGCCTCGCAGAGTATGTAGTGCGCGTCGTCGGTGGCCATCCAGAGCCCGCTGACGGTGTTCGGCGGGAAGGCGACGAGACGGTGGTGCACGGGCTTGCCCTGGCGCTGTTCCATCCGCGCGCACAGAGCGGCGAGCACCTGCTCCGGTTCGGCGGGGAGCGGCAGGTCGAGATCACGTACGAGCGCCGCGCAGCTTCGACGCATCGACTTCAGATCCATCGGGCACACCACCCTCAGACGTCGGGGGGAGCGGAATCGGCCTGCGGAGGACCGCCGTGCCGGCGGCCGCGGGCCGGCTGCTCCGAGCCTCCCGCGCGGTCCGTACGGCCAGCCCCACCGCCGCGGGCGTGCTGGTCATCATGGCCGTCCAGGACGTCCTCGACGATGCGGGTCACGGCCGCGAGCCCCTCGGGGGAGAGCTCCAGGGCGCGTAACGCGAGTCTTCGGACACCGAGATTGTGGGCGACACTGGCCAACTCGATCTCCGCGCCCGCCGCCGCGGCCGACTGCTCGTCGAGGAAGTAGGCGACGGGCACGCCGAAGAAGCGGGCCAGCGCGGCCAGCAACTCGGTGGACGGGTTGCGCTTGGTGCCCTTGCGCAGTGCCGAGAGGTACGCGCCACCGACCCGGACGCCGGGGCTGTCCTGTTTGACGGCGGTCGCGACCTCCTCGTTGGTGTAGCGACGACCTCGGGGTCCGTGCGGGCGAACGTCCTCGAAGAGCCGGTCCAAAGACGCGGCCAGCGCTGGCCGCTCCTCAGCGTCGGGCACTACCGCTCACCTCCACGCACGGTCTTCCCCGTAATCTGACACCAATACTCCCTTTTCAACCCCTGGTTGACACCGAGGGTCGCTACGAGTCTAGACTCACACTGTGCGACGGCTCAACTACGGGTTGAGTCGCGCGCGGGACAACCTCCGTGCCGTGCCCGGCAGTCGGCGTGCTCAGCAGGAGGGATGCCGTGGATTCGGGCTTCCACGAGGTCGGGAGAGGCGATCGATGACCACAGCGCCAGGAGCGGCCGAGCAGACGCATTGCGCACTGTGCAGGAAGCCGCTCACCGACCGCCTCACCGGCGTGCTGGACCGGCAGGAATGGGACAGCCGAGCCGCCGCGGAGGCCACCCGAGCCCGCAGCCGGGGACAGCAACTCTCCCTGATACTCGTCGACCTGGACCGTTTCAAGGGCGTCAACGACACCTACGGCCACCTCGCCGGGGACGCGGTGCTGCGGGCCGCCGCCGCCGTGCTGCGCGGCATAGAGGGAGGCGTCACGGGTCGCTACGGCGGTCACGCGGGTGACGAGTTCCTGATCCTGTTGCCCGGAGCGAGTGCGGCACAGGCACTGACGACCGCCCAGCGGGCCCAGGAGCGCATCCGGCAGCTGGAGGTCACCGCCCGCTCCAGCCGCAGCGACACGGTACGACTGACCGGTCAGGCCGCTTCCATGGGCGTCGCCACCTGCCGGGTCGCCGGCGGGGTCCGCGCGACCCTGGCCGACCTGGTGCTGGACGCCGACGTCGCGCTGCGTACGGCCAAGCGAGCCGGCGGCGACCGGGCGGTGGCCGCCACCGACGCGATCGGGGCGACCGAGGCGACAGGGACGACCGAGACGGAGGACGCCGCCGCCCGACCCGGACGGCGCCCCCCGTCCCACGGTGCCGGCGCTCCGGCGCTCGCCCCGGGCGTACTGTCCGAGGTGCCCCGGCAGGGCGGCGTACGCGAGGACCCGCCACCGCACCCGGAGCACCAGCCGGCTGGCCAGACCGGCGAACTCCGCATCCCGCTGGCCGCCTTCGAACCGGACGCCCACCCCGCCGCCAACGACCTGGTGCTGTCCGCCCCGGCCGCCGAGCGGCTGCACTCGCTGCTGGGGGAACTCCTCGGGCGCCCGGCCACCGGGCAGGCCCACCCGTCGGCCCCCGCGTCCACGTCCTAGGCCCCAGGACGGGGCCGTATCGGTGTCACTGGCGAGGAAGGCGCTGGAGTTCCTCCACCACCGCCGCGCGTGCTTCCAACAAAGCCTTGTGGGTGGTCGCGTCAGGGGTCGCCGCCGGGTCGACGCTGTTGAGCGCCTCGCGCCGTACGGGGTTGTCGGCGCCGTCGCGTGCGGCGAGCTGCTCCAGCAGCGTGAAGTCCTCCTGGCCGTCGCGGAAGAGCTCCCAACCGATCTTGGAGACCGGGCCCTGGCCGCCTTTCCCCGGGTAGACGAGATACTCGTCGCCCTGACGGAACTCGGGATTGAAGATCGGGTCGTGGTAGGGCTCCTCGGGCCACGAGTTGTACGCCCAGCGCAGATAGCCGTCGAGGCCGCTCTTCGCGCTCTGCCAGGGCAGCACCCGGGAGCCGAGGGGGGCGGCATGGGTCACTGTGTTGGGATAGGCCGGTTCGGACCAGGTGTAGAAGCTGGTCAGCTTCCCTTCCGCGCGGCGTCGGTCGATGAGCTCCTGCGACCAGTCGTCGAAATCGGAGTAGTTGAGTGCCAGGTCATACGTGAAGGGGTCGGCCTCGGCGGTACCGGAGCCGGCGAATCCGTTGCGCGCGAGCGCGGGCGCGGCCTTCTCCGTGAGGTCCAGGGCCTGCCGCATCAGGTCGGCGGGACGCTCGTCGAAGCCCAGGTGGACGGAGTCGAGCCAGCCTCGGTCGCGCACGTGTTTCTCGAAGGCCGCAAGGAACGCTGACCAGGCGTCGGCCCAGACCGCGCTTCCCACGCCGACCTGCTTGTCGATCGTTTCGCCCGTACGGCTGTCGGTGTAGATCAGGAAGTCACGACGGAAGCCCAGGAGACCGTAGGCGTGGATGTACGGGCCGATGCCGGCCGCGAGTTGCCGTTCGACGAGCCGGTCCCAGTTGTCGAAACCGAACACCCAGTCATGGCCGTCGTAGGTCCAGTCGACCGGTGAGCGGTAGGGCAGGCGAGTCTGCGAGCGCCACTCGCCGTCCGGCCACTCGACGCGCCACGGGTCCTCGGTGATGGTGGTGTTGACGACACGTTGACCACGCTGAGCGAGGTCACGCAGGTAGGGTCGCATGGCGTCGACGTGATCGTCCGACCATGGTTCGAGCCCATGGTGGTCGGCGATGGTGTCCGGTTGGAGCCACACGTTGAGGTGGAAGCCTCGTTCGGGCGGGGCGGGGAGGGTCACGTCCGCGACCCGCAGGTCGAGGTCGTACCTCACCGGGTCGGCGTCGTCGGCCTCCAGCACGACCTGGCCCCGGTACGATCCCGCGTCGGCGTCGTCCGGAATGGTGAAGGTGAACCACACCGGCTGTGCGTCGCCGGCGCCCACGTCCACACTGGCAGCCTCGATCAACGGGTCGGCGATCAGCCCACCTTGCCCGTCAGGTACGTACGAGGGGTAGCGCACCTGGACATCGCTCGCGGGAATCGCCGCCGTGCCGGCGTCGTTCGCGGTCAGCGGGGTCACTCGCACACGCAGGCCCTTGATGCCGGCCGGGCCGGCCACCGCCAGCTGTCCGGAGGCATGTCCCCCGCGGACGCCCGAAACGGAGAGGGCCTGGCTGGCCTTCACCGGCAGGCTGTCGGGGGCGGCTCGTGGGACGCGCACGAAGGACGAGGACGCGAAGTCGCCGGTGGGCACCCACACCTTCAGCGCGTCCGGGCGCGGTTGTGCGTTCGCCGAGGTGGCGGATGTGGTGGCGGTCCAGACAGACAGGGCGGGGACTGCGGTGAGCAGCGTGCGACGGCGCAACGGGGCCTCCGTTGGTGACAGCGGTTGGCGGTTAACGGTGCGATATAGTCAACAGAAGTGAACAGGATAAAACATTCCCCAACAAGAGGATCAACGGTGTGGATCGGCGGAAACCGTTCGCGCGGTGAACCGCTCGGCGGTCCCATCCGTTGACGCCGCCCGCCCGGGCCCTACATTCTCGCCTCGAAAGATCAGTCATCTGATGTCTCATGCTCCATCACAATCCGTCGGGTGGGAATGGGTTGAACGGGAACAGACCTGTGAGAAGCACTCTCATGGCGACATGCCTGGTCGCGCTCCGCGCCTTCCCATTCGCTCCCGACGCCCCGGCCCGCGATGCCCGGTCGAAGTGGCTGCTGTTCAGCAACACCGAGGACACCGGCCTGCGCGCAACCTCACGGTGAAGATGTCCTGTGGTCAGCGGCACGGCTCCCGGCGACCACGAGGTGACCGCCACGGACACCGGTGACCGGGTGGATCTGCCGTAGCGAGGTGCGGAAGGGCCCGTACGGAGGCAGGACTCGCGGTGGACGCGCTCGGCACTCGCTGTGCCGGCGGTTCCCGAGCCGGTTTCCCGGTCAGCGGACGTGGGCACCCAGCGTCGTACGGTCCCGTTCGGCGCGCGCCCCGTCGCGCCCGCCGCTACGCTCGGACCTGAAGCCGTCGCAGCAGGAGCCGCACCGCACCAGCCGCAGCGCCGAGGGGATGGTCATGGCCGCCGGGAAAGTCGCCGATCAGCTCGTCGAGGTCCTCATCCAGTCGGGGGTAAAACGCGTCTACGGCGTCGTCGGCGACAGCCTCAACCCCTTCGTCGACGCCATTCGCCGCAGCGGCGGCGCGCTGACCTGGGTACACGTGCGAAACGAGGAAGCGGGAGCCTTCGCCGCCGCGGCCGAGGCCCAGCTCACCGGCCGGCTCGCGGTCTGCGCCGGCTCCTGCGGCCCCGGCAACACCCACCTGGTGCAGGGCCTCTACGACGCGAACCGCAGCGGAGCGCCCGTACTGGCCATCGTCTCGCACATCCCCACCAGCCAGATCGGCACTGGCTTCTTCCAGGAGACGCACCCGGAGAAGCTGTTCAGCGAGGCGGCTGACTGGTGCGAACTCCTCTCGCAGCCCGAGCAGATGCCCCGCCTCGCCCGGATCGCCGCACAGCACGCGCTCGGCGGCTCCACCGTCGCCGCACTCGTACTCCCCGGCGACATCGACGGGAAGGCCACCACGAACCCGACCGGCCGCACCGTCCCCACGCCGGCCTGCGGCGTCGTCCAACCGGCCGCGCACAGCGTGCGGGAACTGGCCCGGCTGCTCAACGAGGCCCGCACCGTGACCCTCTTCTGCGGCGCCGGCACCCGCGAGGCGCACAGCCAGGTGATGCGGCTCGCGGACACCCTCAACGCGCCGGTCGGCCACAGTCTGCGCGGCAAGGAATGGATCCAGCACAACAACCCGTACGACGTCGGCATGATCGGACTCCTCGGTTACGGCGCCTGCCATGACGCCGTGCACGACGCCGAGTTGATGGTGATGCTGGGCACCGACTTCCCGTACGACACCTTCCTGCCGCAGGCGAGGACCGTGCAGGTGGACAGCGACGCGCGCAAGCTGGGCCGCCGCACCCCGCTGGAGTTGGCCGTGCACGGTGATGTCGCCGCCACCCTGGACGCCGTGCAGCCGCACCTGGAGCACAAGAGTGACCGGCGCTTCCTGGACGGCATGCTGCGCAAGCACGAACGCGCGCTGGCCACCGCCGTCGACGCCTACACCCGGGACGTCGAGCACCACCTCCCGATCCATCCCGAGTACCCAGCGAGCATCCTGGACGGACTCGCCGACGACGACGCCGTCTTCACCGTCGACACCGGCATGAACAACGTCTGGGCCGCCCGCTACATCACGCCCAACGGCCGCCGCCGCGTCATCGGTTCGTTTAGCCACGGCAGCATGGCGAACGCGCTTCCGCACGCCATCGGCGCCGCCCTCGCCGACCGCTCCCGGCAGGTCATCTCGCTGTCCGGGGACGGCGGGCTCGCCATGCTGATGGGCGAGCTGCTGACCGTACGACAGCACGACCTGCCGGTGAAGACGATCCTCTTCAACAACACCTCACTAGCGATGGTGCGGCTCGAGATGATGGTGGACGGCCTGCCCGCGTACGAGACCGACCACGCCCCGGTGAACTACGGCGAGATCGCGCGTGGTTGCGGCATCCCGGCCTGGCGCGTCGAGCAGCCCGGCGACGTGCACGGCGCGCTCGCCGACGCGCTGGAGCGGCCGGGGCCCGCGCTGGTGGAGCTGATCACCGACCCGAACGCGCTGTCGCTGCCGCCCAACATCACCTTCGAGCAGGTCAAGGGCTTCGCCCTGGCCGCGGGGCGCACCGTGCTGGACGGCGGCGTCGGCACCATGCTCGACATGGCCCGCGCCAACCTGCGGAACATCCCACGGCCGTGAGGCGGTTGACCGGCTCGGCTGGTCGTCGGGTCCGCTCGCGTACGCTCAGTCGCGCCCGGAGGCGTACGAGACGAACGCCGCCCAGGCGGTGGGGGAGAGGTCGAGTCGTGGGCTGTGCGGCTCCTTCGAGTCGCGTACGGAGACTGTGGCGGGAGCGATGGCGACCTCCACGCAGTTGTCGCCGGACGTGCCGCTGTAGCTGCTCTTGAACCAGCTGGGGTCGGTACCGCTCATAGTTCTCCTCGGAGCTTCCGAAGCATGCTCAACGTGTCCTCGCGGCTGAGCGCTTGTGAACGCAGCTTCCCATAGCGCTGCTGGAGCGCGCTTACGTTCGGCGAGGTCGTGATGAGATTACTGCACTGCTGCCCTTCGGTGTATCCAACCCATTCGTACTCCTGGGTCTCGGCCAGATACAGCGGGCCGTCGAGTCCCGCGTGTTCAGGGGAACGCAGTGGCATGATCTGGATCTCGACATTGCTTTGAAGAGCGCGCTCGATCAGGTAATCCAGGAGAATCCGGCTGACCTGAGCACTCCCTGTGTGGCGCTCAAGGACGGCTTGTTCGATGATGAAGCCGAAAGCTGTGTTGGGGTTTTCGGCGAAGAGCCGCTGTCGCTCCACGCGTGCAGAGACCTGCTTCTCCTGTTGTTCGTCGGTTAGGGGCGGGAGTCGTCGATCGAAGATGGCCCGGATGTACGCCTCCGGCTGCAACAGCCCCGGCACGACCCGGCATTCGTACGCGTACAGGGTGACCGCGTCCTGTTCCAGGCACGCCCACTGGCGGAACCAGGAGGCTAGGCCCGGCCGTCGGGTGAGGTGCTTGCCGGCGGCCTTCAACACCCGGTCGGCGTCCAGCGCTTCCTCCGCCCGCTCGATGAACTCCCGGGTGGGGTAGCGCCTGGCCTGCTCGATGGAGGCCAAGTAGGCGGTGGAATAGCGCAGTTCGCCTGCCAACGCTTCCTGGGTGAACCTGGCCCGCTCGCGCAGCGCCTTGAGCACGGAACCGAAGGTCCGCAGTGCTTCGGAGGGTTCCGGTTCGATGGTGTGCGTCATGCTGCCGGTGACCTCCGGTGCGCCCGTACGTAAAAGCCAACCACTCCATGGTCACGTTACGTGCTGATGGAAGTCCACAGCGTGCACTCGTACAACATCGGCCGTACGAGCCAGAGTCAGCGGGACACGTCAGCCGGCGGGCTTCTCCCAGACCGAGACATGCTGGCCGCTCTCGTGTGTGAAGGGCTCCCGGGTCCAGCCGTCCCAGCGCTCGCGCAGCCGCAGGCCCGCCAGTTGGGCCATCAGGTCCAGCTCCGCCGGCCAGACGTACCGGAACGGGATGGAGCGGTACCGCCCTCGGCCCTCCACGACCTCCACGTAGTTCGAACTCAACGCCTGCGTCGCGCAGTCGTACGCGTCGAAGGCCCAGTGCGTCGCGCTGGTGCGCATCGGCACGGCGCGCTGTCCGGGCGGCAGCTTCCGCAGTTCGGGCACGCCCACCTCGACCACGAAACAGCCGCCGGGCGTCAGGTGTGCGGCGGCGTTGCGGAAGCAGGCGACCTGCTGCTCCTGCGTGGTGAGGTTGTTGATCGTGTTGAAGACCAGATACGCGACGGCGAACTCCCCGTCCACCCGCGTCGTCGTCATGTCGCCGATGGTCACGCCGATCGCGTCCCCGCCGGGCTTGGCACGCAGCCGGGAGACCATCGCCCGGGACGTGTCGATGCCGTGCACCGGCACTCCGCGCGCCGCCAGCGGCAGAGCCAAGCGCCCGGTGCCCACGGCGAGTTCGAGCGCGCGTCCCTCCCTGGCCAGTCCGGCCAGCAGGTCGACCGAGGGGTCCACGTCGGCCGGGTCGAAGCGTGCCGCTTCCTCCGTGTCGTACGTCGCCGCCGTGCTCTCGCCGAAGTATCCGTCCCGGTGGTCGTCCATGCGGGGACCGTACGGCGCGACGCGGGCCGAGCACCAACGGATTTCCGTGCGGTGGGCCGGACAAATTGAGGTGGCGGCACGCGATGGGTTCTCATCGAGGCGGGTTTTGAGCAGTGCGGTTCAGTTGGTCAATGATCGCATTGAGCGTGCAGGTGGCCCCACGGCACTGGTGTTTTCTGGTACGTCCTTCGTGGCTACGGAGGCGGCTGCCACGACGGCGTTGTCGCCGATTGTCAGACCCGGCAGAACGGTGGCGTTGGATCCGATCCACGCATTGCGGCCGACTACGATGGAGGTGGGGCGCATGTCCGCTCGGCGGCTCCGGGTGAGGTCGTGATTGAGGGTGGCCATCACCGTGTTGTGCCCGATGAGGCTGTCGTCCCCGATCGTCACGCCGCCCTGGTCCTGGAAGGTGCAACCGGAGTTGATGAAGGTGCGCTTCCCGAGGGCGATGTTCTTCCCAAATCCTGGGAATCACCAACAACACACACAAGAAGCGTGAGACCGCTCTGGCGCCATGCTTCTCAAGTCGACATCGGCATAGTCATGTTGCCTCCACAGCTATCGCAACTCGGACGGTTCGGCACGCTGCTAGCTGCGAGTGCACAGTCCGCACAGAGCACGTGGCCGCATTCGGTGCAGACCAGGGCCAGGTCCTCAATCGCGCCGTGATGGCTGACCAACACCGATGCCTGGGAACGCTGGAGCTTGACTTCAAGTAACGTGCGACAACTGCGGCACGGAGTCAGGTTTCCCTCGGTCAGTCCATGATGTATCCATGGCTGACGTCCGGCCCGATCGGTCGGTATGTATCGTCTCTTCTTCCCGGACTCGCTCATTCAGACCTCCATTTTGACCATTAGCGTGAGTGTCGATCGACCGCGTGCCGGGCTGTCTGTGGATGGAGAAATAGGTAGAGGAGCCCGCTGAACTGCGATGGTGGGATTTCCGGCGCTTCCACTGAGTACGATCGGTCAGGCACCTCTGAAGTGCAGTCTCCCACGGGCCGCGAGGTGTTCGCCGCGTTCGACGCCCCTGACCTGATTGCGGACGGCATCGAGGGCCTGGACGTCTGCGCACGGCGGGTTGCCCGGCCTTTCCGGCGGGGTGCGTGCGCCGTCCACGCTGGGGGTCGTTCCTTCGCGCTTCACCTGAGTGTCAGGTGCGTCAACTCGTAGAGGAGAGCGTCGAGTTCCATGACGTCCTTTCCCGGGCCTTCATCGGTGATTCCCCTGGGGACTACGGCTGGAGCAGGACCTTGACGGCCATGCGCTTGTCCATCGCGTCATACGCCTCAGCGGCCTGAGCCAGCGGCATGGTCCTGTCGAAGACCTTCCCCGGGTCGATCTTCCGGTCCCAGATCAACTGGATCAGGTCGGGAAGGAACCGCCGTACTGGGGCCGGACCGCCGTGCAGGTGCACCAGCCCGAAGAACAGTTCGGCGCCGGGCAACTCGACATCGTGGGAGACACCGACGTACCCCACTCGCCCACCGGGACGAGTGGAACGGATCGCCTGCATCATCGACTCCTGTGAACCCACGGCCTCGATGACGCTGTACGCTCCGAGTCCATCGGTCAGTTCCTTGACGCGCTCGACGCCGTCGTCGCCGCGTTCTTCGACGATCTCCGTCGCGCCGAATTCCCGGGCCAACTCCTGCCGCGCGCCGTGGCGGCTCATCGCGATGATCGTCTCCGCCCCCAGCTGCCTGGCTGCCAGGATTGCCATGAGTCCCACGGCACCGTCCCCGACGACGGCCACTGGCCTGCCCGGGCCGGCCTCGGACGTGACCGCGGCGAACCAGCCGGTGCCCAGGACGTCGGAGGCGGCCAACAGGGACGGGACCATGTCCTCGTCGGGTCTTCCCGGGGTGGCCACCAGGGTGCCGTCGGCGTACGGGATGCGGGCGTACTCCGCCTGGGTGCCGATCCCCCCGTCCACGAAGATGCCGTTGACGCACCGGGACTGGTACCCGGCCGCGCAGATCGAGCAGGTGTTGTCCGAGACCACGAAGGACCCGACGACGTGGTCGCCTGGCCTGAGGGTCCTGACCTCGGCACCGATCTGCTCGACCACGCCAACGTATTCGTGTCCCATGAGCTGCTGATCCGGAGTGTCCGCGCCACGATACGGCCACAGGTCGGAGCCGCACACACAGGTCGCCACGATCTTGATCACCGCATCGGTGGGTTCCTGGATCCGTGGGTCCACCCGTTCTTCCACCCGGACGTCTCCGGGGCCGTGCATGATCACGCCACGCATTGTCGGGTCCTCTCCTTCGGTTCGGTTGAGCTGGTCTGGCCCCGAGTACGCGAACCGCGTGACTTCCCCAGGGGGAGAGCGTCTGGCTCGCCAGGAGTCGTCTCACCGCAGCAGGCGCGACATCCGCCGGTCCGCGAGCGGCTTGCCGCCCGTCTGGCAGGTGGGGCAGTACTGCAACGAGGAGTCGCTGAAGGACACTTCGCGCACGGTGTCGCCACACACCGGGCACGGCTCGCCGGTGCGGCCGTGCACCCGCATCCCGCCGCGCTTCCGCGCCTTCAGGCTGCCCGCCGCGAACCCGCGGGAGCGCTCGACGGCGTCGCGCAGCGTCGTACGCAGTGCCTCGTACAGCGTGGCGGTCTGTTCCTCGGACAGCGAGCCGGCCAGCAGGTAGGGAGACATGCGAGCGGCGTGCAGGATCTCGTCCGAATAGGCGTTGCCGATCCCGGCGATCACCCGCTGATCCCGCAACACGCCCTTGACGCGGTGTTGTTGACCTGTCAGCAAGCCACGGAAGACGGCGAGGGTGAATCCGTCCGCGAGCGGGTCGGGCCCGAGTCGGGCGACGCCCGGTACCTCGGTCACCTCGCGTACGAGATACACGGCGAGCCGCTTCTGGGTCCCGGCCTCGGTGAGGTCGAAGCCCGCCGTGCCCACCGCCGGGTCGGCATCCTTGGATGCCGTCAGCCACAGCCGCAGCGCCAGCGGCCCCTTGCCGGGCCGGGGCGGTGCCGTCGGGAGCTGGTCCTGCCAGCGCAGCCAGCCGGCACGGGCCAGATGCAGCACCAAGTGGAGATCCCCCACCTCCAGGTCGAGGAACTTGCCGTGCCGCGCGACCCCGGCGCACGTGCCGCCCTCCAGGGCGCTCAGCGGCGGGTCGTACGTCTTGAGGACGCTCACCGCCAGCGGCAGCACCCGACTGACGGACCGGCCGCGCAACCGGTCCGTCAGGAAGTCTCGGAGGGCCTCGACCTCCGGCAGCTCGGGCATGGCTCCAGTCTGCGGGGGCGGTCAGCCGGCCGCAAACGAGACGTTGACCGGACTGCCGGGAGACACGCCGGGCGAGAGCGCATCCCCGGTTGGCCTGATCGGTAGACGTTGCGCTCCCGATGACGAGGGAGCGCAACGGAGTTGAACGAGCAATCCCGTGATGTCCGCGCCATTCAGGCCTCGCCGTGGGGGCGGGTGGTTTCGGACCCAGGTGTCGTGCCCTGGCTGGTCTTCGACGAGGAGGGGAAGGCAGTGCTGCCGGTCCACGGATTCCTGATCGGCTTCGTCGCCCGGGACAACCGGACCGGCAGTGCGCACCGCTTCGTATGCGATCCGATACTCCGCGTGCTCAAGACCGCCACCTCGTGAAGGGGGCTGCCACGCACCCCTCGGTTACCGCGTTCGACGCGACCGCAGCGCTCTGTGCCGTGCTCAACGAGAACGCGGCGGAGGACCAGCGCATCGTCAGCGAGATGCCGCTCGGCGAGCGGGCTGCCTTCGCCGAGCAGCGGGGCACGCTCCGACCGATGCTCACCGACCACTTCGGCAACGACATCCCGGCAGGTCTCCAGTAATCGATTCCATAATCCGGAAAAGGGTAAGCGGACCTCAGGTCTCCGTGGAGAGTTTGACCCGGGGCCCGAGCTTGATGGCGCATAGGTCAAGCATCGTCGGTGGTAGGCATGCCCATGCGTGACTTGAGGATCGCACTGCTCAGTGCCATCGATGCGGGCCAGGCGACCATCGTGACGGCGAAGGCGATGGGCCACGCGATGATGAACTGGCGGGGCCAGCTGGCCAACCACCGCATGGACGGCCCCGTGAAAATGAGGCCCATGATGCCTGACATGGTCGCGGCCATGATGAAGGTCATGATGACCTGAGTGAGAAAGACGCTCTTCCTGCTCATCGTCCGTTCCTCGTCCGGGACGACGGCGCCCTGCCCTCGATACTCGCTCTGGCGCCGCCGGCCGCGTTGTTGCGGCAGTTGGGCTGCGCCTCGGGTTCGCACCGTCGGGTGCGACTGCATCTCACAGGGGTGCGAGGGCTGGAATAACCACACCAGCCTGAATCTTCTAGGCCGGATCATTGTAAGGGGTACCTGAACCCGCCCGGGTGCCAAGGCGTACCAAGAGGCAGGTGCCTGGACACGTTCCGTCCCGGTGTTCGGATACGGGCAGCTACGGAGCTCCTCGCCCGACTCTTCGTGAACGACGCCGTGACGTCGATCGAGCACCTCCACGTAGCCCACCCGCGCGCTGACGAGGAGCGCTTCATGATCGATCCCTCAGTCCGGAAACGGTTCCCGTGGCGCTGGCCCGTGCGCACGTCAGCACGCCGCCGGCGGGCCAACGCCGAAGTCGGGATTCAGGCCGGGAACAGGACCGGGAACAGGGACGGGATCAGGCCAGGCTCGCGGTCAGGGTGATGCGGGTGCCGGTCAGGGCCTGGCTCACCGGGCAGTTCACCTTGGCGTCCTCCGCCGCCGCGACGAAGCCGCTCTCGTCCAGGCCCGGCACGTCGCCCTCCACGGTGAGGTGGATGCCGGTGATGCCCGTACCAGGCTGAAAGTCCACGTCGGCCTTGGTGGTCAGCCGGGTGGGCGGGGTGCCGCCGCCGTTCAGCCCGTTCGAGAGGGCCATGGAGAAGCAGCTGGAGTGCGCCGCGGCGATCAGCTCCTCGGGGCTGGTCTTCCCACCCGGCTCCTCGGACCGCGCGGCCCAGGTGACCGGGTACTGCCCGATCCCGGAGGAGTCGAGACTGACGGTGCCGGAGCCTTCCTTCAGGCCGCCGTTCCAGACCGTGTGCGCGGTGCGTGTGGTCGCCATGCTGGGCTTGCCTCCTGGTACGAACGTACGTCCACTGACCCCACGATCCTCCGCCTCCGCGTCGACGCGCGCGATAGGACGCGCCGGCGTCGGGGCGTGTGCCGGAGGACCGGGACGCCCAGGCTACGGGACGGGCCCCGCCGGCACCCGCTGGCGCGCGTCGGCGTCCCGGGGTGAGACGGGACCAGGTGCCTCCCGGTAACCTCCGGAACCACCGCACGTGTTCGGGGGAGTTGAAGGCGAGGGAAAGCACCCATGACGGCGCTCGACGAAGAAGAGGTCGACCAGACGGCCGTAGGGGCAGCCGCTGGTTCGTCCGGCCCGCTGACCGGCGGTACGACGGACGGTACCGGCGGGGTCGAGGGGGACGCGGAGGGCCGGCGCGGAACCGGAGGGGACGGCGGCAGCATGGCGGAGACCAGCCACCAGCACCCGGGACGGCGACCCGGGAAGAGCGCCCAGGAGAAGCCCGCGGAGTCCCCCGAGACCAGGGGCGCCGACGCCACGCTGGCGGGCGCCGGCCGCGGCGTCCCGGCGGGGGAGCGGAACGAGCCCGAGCCGGACGAGGCGATCGGTGAGGCCGCCGATGCCGGCACTGACGGGACCGAGGGCAGGGACGGAACCGACGGCACCGACGGAACCGACGGCAGGGACGGGGAGGACCCGGCGGACCCGGAGGCGACCCCGGACGGCGGGCCGGAGCGGGTGCCCAGACCGGGCATGACACCCCGACAGGCGCGTCGGATACGCGTGGTGACCTCCGGTGTCGTGATGGCGGCGGTCGCCGCGGCGCTGGTGATCCGCCTCGGCAACGCCCCCTCACTGCTGGTGGTGGGGCTCTACGGGATCGCGTTGATACTGTCCGGCATCGCCATCGTGCTCAGCCGCCGAGGCCGTACGCGAGTGGCCACGGCCGTGCTCGGCTGCGGCTTCGTCATGGTGATCCTCGCTGAACGGATGCTGCCGGACGGCAGTTGACGCCGCGACCCCGAGGAGGCTCCCGCGTCCCCGCGTCGGCCGCTGGCACCCGCCCACCCCACCGACGCTGCCGGGTGCGGGGCCCGTACGCTCACCCGCGTACGGGCCCCGCACCCGAGCCGTCAGGCGGCGTGTCCGCCGTCCACGGCGATCGACGCGCCGGTGACGTACCGGCCGCCGTCGCCGGCGAGGTGCGCCACGGTGGCGGCGATCTCGTCGGGTTGGCCGTGCCGGCCCAGGGCCGTGAAGCCCCGCTGCGCCGCCGCGTCGGGTCCGTCCGCCGGGTTCATGTCGGTGTCGATGGGGCCCGGGTGCACCACGTTCGAGGTGGTTCCTCGCGCGGCCAGTTCGCGTGCCAGCGCCTTCGAGAGCCCCGTCAGCGCGGACTTGCTGGCGGCGTAGAGCGAAGCGCCTGGGAAGGGCACCCGTTGGGTGACGCAGCTGCCGATGTGGATGAGCCGGCCGCCGTCGGCCAGGTGGCGCGCCGCCGCCTGCGCCGCCAGATACGCGCCGCGGACGTTGACCGCGAACACTCGATCGACATCTGCGAGGGGCAGCTCCTCGACCGGCCCGAGCACGCCCAGCCCCGCGTTGTTGACCAGAATGTCCAATCGGCCCAGCTCGGCCACCGCGCCGTCGACCATCGCGGTCACGTCCGTGGCCTCGGCCATGTCCGCCCGTACGGTCCACGCCCGGCGGCCCAGTTCCTCGATGCCGCCGGCGACCCGTTCGGCCTGGCCCTTGTCCTGTTGGTAACTCAGGGCGACATCGGCGCCGTCCCGCGCCAGCCGGAGCGCGGTAGCCGCGCCGATGCCTCGGCTGCCGCCGGTCACGAGGGCCACCTTGCCGTGCAGAGAATTCATAGGGGCTGTCCTAAAGATTCCGGATGTGCTGACGGAGTCGATCCTCACGCGCGGCGCGGTCGGGAGCTGGCGGAATCCGGACGGGGCACCGAGCGCCCCGTGGTTCCGGCCGTGGGGACGGGCGGGCGCGCTGGCTGTCGGGCCGGGCGCCGGTCCTGGTGCTGGCGGCGTGCCGGGGCGAATGCGGATGCCGGTTCTCCGCTTGGGGGTTAGTGTCCGGGCGTGACGACTGTTCAATACCGCACCCTCGACGAAGCGCACCTCGACCGCGCCCTCGACCACGCCGATCTCGCCTTCCACGAGAAGACCACGGACCGGCTGCGCAAGCAGTTCCGGGAGATGATGCTGCGCTGCGAGCGGGTCGGTGCCTACGACGGCGAGAGCCTGGTCGGGCTGTCCGTCGCGATCCCGTTCCGGATGTCCGTACCGGGCGGCGAACTCCCCGCGGCCGGTCTGACGTTCGTCTCCGTGTCGCCGACACATCGGCGCCGGGGTGTGCTGACCGGACTGCTCGACGAGGCATGGCGGCGCAGCGCGGCGAACGGCCAGCCGGTGGCCGTGCTGTGGGCCTCCCAGGACGCGATCTACGGACGCTTCGGCTTCGGGACGGCCACCCGCGCGTACAACCTGGAGATCGACTCCACTCGCCCGCTCGCCCTGCGGGTCACCCCCGACGACCGGCCGCTGCGGCTGATCGACCCGGAGCGCGCTCCCGGGGTACTGGCCGGGCTGCACGCGGCGCACCGTACGGAACGCGCCGGGCGCATGGCCCGCGACGACGTCTGGTGGCGTACGGAGGTGCTGCCTGAGGAGGACGAGCACGAGCGGGACTACAGCCCGCCCCGGGTGGTCGTCCTCGGTGAGGAGGCCCCGGACTCCCGGACCGGCGGCTACGCGGTCTACCGCACCCGGCGCGAGGCGGGTGGCCAGGCCGTGGTGCGCCTCGACGAGTTGGAGGCCGAGACGCCGGAGGCCGCGGCCGCGCTGTGGCAGTACCTCGTCGCGGTGGACCTCACCAGCAAGGTACGCGCACCCGGCCGGCCGCTGGACGATCCGCTGTTGTTCATGGCCGCCGACCGGGACCAGGTGCGGGTCGTCGCCGAGCTGCCCGCGATGTGGCTGCGCCTGGTGGACCCGGCCGCGGCGCTCGCCGAGCGTTCCTGGGCGGCCCCGGTGGACGTCGTACTGGAAGTCACCGACCGGACGCTGCCGGACAACGCCGGCCGCTACCGGCTCACCGCCGGCCCGGGGCAGCGCGCCGTCTACCGCCCGGCGGACCGGGCCGAGGACCCGCCGGTGGATCTCAGCCTCGACATGCGGGAGTTGGGCAGCTGCTACCTGGGCGGCGCGAAGCTGTGCCGCATGGTGCGGGCCGGGCTGGTCACCGAGCACACCCCGGGCGCCGCGCAACGGTTGGACGACGCCCTGCGCACGCCCCTGCTGCCGCACGCCGTGGACAGCTTCTGAGCGCTGCCGACCGCTTCTCCGCGCCGCTGTCGCTCGTACGCACGTCAGCGGCGGCACCGCCGGTTCGTGCGAGGCGTGACCCGCGGGCGAACCCGCCAGCCGGGCACGGATACTGGGACCCATGGGAGACGAACACCAGGACACCGCGGCGTACCTGCGCCGCATCGGCGTCACCCGTCCGGCTGTTCCGGACCTGCCAGCGCTGCGCGAGCTGCATCGCCGGCACCTGATCGCCGTACCCTTCGAGAACCTCTCCCTCCACCTCGATGAGGAGATCGTGCTGGAGGACCAGGCCCTGCTGGACAAGGTCGTCGCGCGCTCCCGGGGCGGTTTCTGCTACGAACTCAACGGCGCCTTCGCCTCGTTGCTGCGAAGGCTGGGCTTTCAGGTGGATCTGCTGGCCGCCAGGGTGTTCGACGGTGAGCGGCTGAGCGTGCCGTACGCGCACATGCTGCTGCGGGTTCAGCCGGTGGAGGGCACGGCGTGGCTGGCGGACGTCGGTTTCGGCCGGCACAGCCACTACCCGCTGGCGCTGGAGGAGACGGGCGACCAGGATGATCCGGGCGGAACCTTCCGACTCCGGCCGGCCCCGGAGGGTGACCTCGACGTGTTGCGGGACGGCCAGCCGGTCTATCGCCTGGAGCGGCGGGCGCGAGCGCTGTCGGACTTCGAGGGCGGCAGCTGGTACAACCGCACCCATCCCGACTCGACCTTCGTCCGCTCGCTCGTCTGCTCCCGGCTGACCGAGGACGGCTGTCGGCTGACTCTCAGCGGGCGGCAGTTCGTGACGACGGGCGCGGACGGCAGCCGCGGCGAGACAGAGCTGTCGGAGGGGCAGTTGCTGGAGACCTACCGGGAGCGGTTCGGGCTGCGGCTGGATCGCGCCCCCCGCGAGCCGGGCCGGCGGGCCGACGCGTCGGGAGCCTGAGCATGCTGACCGGACCGGCGAAGCGGGAACGGCCGGAGGGACCGGAGGGACCGGAGGGGCTAGAGCGGCGGGAGGGGCCAGCCTCCGGTGTCGGGGACTGGCCGCGCACCGAGACCGAGGCGCTCGCCGTACAGGACGACCTGCGGGCCCGGGTGGACCTCAGCGGCCACACTCCCGAGCCGGGCACCCCCGGCACGGTGGTGGCGGGCGTCGACGTCGCCTACGACGACGAGCGGGACCAGGTCGCCGCGGCCGCGGTGACGCTCGACGCGGCGACCCTCGAGGTGCTGGGCCGGTCCACCGCGCGTGCCAGGGTGCCCTTCCCGTACGTGCCCGGGCTGCTCGCCTTCCGTGAACTGCCCGCCGTGCTGTTGGCCTTGGAGCGGCTTGAGCGAGTCCCGGACCTGGTGGTGTGCGACGGCTACGGTCGGGCCCACCCGCGCCGTCTCGGCCTCGCCAGTCACCTCGGGGTGCTCACCGGGCTGGCGACGATCGGGGTGGCGAAGTCCCCGTTCCTCTTCCGGCACGCACCGGTCGGCGAGGCCCGTGGGGACGGCGCCGCGCTGCTGGACGGGGGCGAGGAGGTCGGGCGCGTGCTGCGTACGAGGGAGGGGGTGCGTCCGGTGTACGTGTCGGTCGGGCACCGGGTGAGCCTGGACGCCGCCTGCGCGTACACGCTGCACCTGGCCCCGCGCTACCGCCTGCCGGAGACCACCCGGCAGGCCGACGCGCTGTGCCGCGCGGCGCTGCGGGAGCTGCGGGATGGCGGAGCGGCCGGTCAGGCGTGTGG
The DNA here is from genome assembly GCF_001751245.1 of Streptomyces oceani. GTDB lineage: Bacteria > Actinomycetota > Actinomycetes > Streptomycetales > Streptomycetaceae > Streptomyces > Streptomyces oceani. The sequence continues at coordinate 26,252 of NZ_LJGU01000114.1, read as the reverse complement.
GCGTGCGTCGGAGGCCGGTCGGGAGTAATAGTGGACACTCGATAGGAACGTCTGTTCGCATAGGGAGCCGTCGATGACCGTCCGCCGTGTCGTGCCCAACATCCAGACCGAAGCCACCCAGGAGAGTCGGGAGTTCTACGGCCTGCTCGGTCTTCAGGAGGTCATGAACCAGGGCTGGATCGTCGCGCTGGCGTCCCCGTCCGTGCCGACGGCCCAGGTCGGCGTGATGACCAGCGACAAGACCGCGCCCGTCGTCCCCGACATCAGTGTCGAGGTGGACGACGTGGACGCGGTGCACGCGGACGTGCGGGCGAGCGGGGCGGAGATCGTCCACCCCTTGCAGGACGAGGAGTGGGGGGTGCGTCGCTTCTTCGTACGCGACCCGGCCGGCCGGGTGGTCAACGTCCTCAGCCACCACTGAGGCACCACTGAGGCACGGCAGCGCGCCGGCGGCGCTCAGCCGACGCGGCCCAACGCCCGCATCCCCGGGGCGCACAGGTCGCGCAGCATGGCCCGCTGCTCCGCCGGGAGCTGGCGGGCCGCGCCCGTACGGGCATCGTCCAGCATCGCGGAGCTCTCGGTCAGCCACTCCGGCCGCGGGGTCACCCCGACGAACCGGGCCAGCCGCGTCAGCTGCCCGCGCGGGTCCCGCAGCAGCTCCTCGTACGACAGCCCGGTGTGCCGCTCCGGCGGCAGCTGGTTCAGCAGCCGCACGCCCTCCGCGACCAGTTCGGACCACAGCGCGGCGAAGTCGGTCACCGGCATGGGGCGTTCCCACAGCAGCGCGGGGTCGAAGCGTTCGTCGAGGACGGCGGCGAGGTCCGGTGGCAGGGTGCGTACGACCTCCGGGGTGAGGTCGCCCAGCCCGTCCACACCGGTGCGGGCGAAGATCGTGCGGAGCACCGCGATCGAGCGGTAGCCGATGTGCCGGCTCATCGAGACGGCGCAGTCCGGCCCGTCCCGGAAGAGGTGTACGAAGCGGGCGTGCGGGAAGGCCGCGCGCAGCGCCGGCACGGACTGCAGGGAGTAGCCGGAGCGTTCGATCACCGCTCGTCCGCCGAAGCGCTTGCTGAGCATGGCGAACAGCGCCTCGTAGAGCCGCGGGACGGGCTGGCGCGGCAGCTCGCGGAACTCCCGGGCGAGCGCGTCGAAGGTCGCGTCGACCCGGTCGGTCAGTTGGGGCAGCACCATGAGGCAGAGCGCGGGGATGCCGGTGGTCTCGGCCGAGAAGCGCCCCGGGCGGCGGTTGTAGAGGAACTCCGGGAGTGGTACGCCGCTGCGGGTCAGGCCGTCGAAGAAGTGGTTCGGCGCGGCCAGGATGGTCCGCCAGAACTCCTCGCCGGTGAGCGGCTCCGGGGGCAGCGCCTCGTCGCCGCTGAGCGAGGCGAACAGCTCGTTGAGGCTCAGCACCTCGGGGTGGCGGTGCAGGATGCGGGACAGGGCGGTGGAGCCGCTGCGGCCGGTGCCCACGACGAAGGTCAGCGGGCGTACGGCTGCCGCGTCGGCGGCTGGCGACGGCTGGGTCTCATGATCGACGGTCACGCGGTGACCCTGCCCCGCTTCGGTCAGCCGTACGCCGCCGAACCCGTGGGGCGCAGACGGCGGGCGGTCCCCGATCCGGTGAACTATCGCGCGGAGCGGCGGATCGTTCGTATGCCAGTGGCGAGCCCGCCGGCGCAGGTGGCCACCGCGGCGACGAGACCCCACAGCACCGTGGGTGACGCGAAGGTGCCCGTGAACAGTTCCCGTTCGGCACTGACGATGTAGGTCAGGGGGTTGAACCGGGCCAGGGTCTGCATCCATGTCGGTCCGGTCTCCAGCGGGAGCATCATTCCCGACAGCAGGAGCAGCGGGAACGTGAGTGACTGCTGGACGGCCCAGAACATCCACTCCTTGCCCCGCGTGGCGATCGCGAGTGCGTAGGACAGGGCGCCGAGCCCGATGCCGAAGACTCCCAGGACGAGGATTCCGACGAGCACGTGTGCCAGATGCAGGGTGACGCCGAAGGGGGCCGCCAAGAGGGTGATGAGAAGCGCCTGGACCACGAGTGGTGCGAACTCCTTGAGCGCGCGCCCGGTCAGGATGGACGCCCGCCCGAGTGGCGAGGCGAGTATGCGTTCGTAGGACCCGGTCTGCATCTCGTACTGCAAGTTCGATCCGGTCATGCCCGTGCCGAACACGCAGATCATCACGACGACTCCCGGCAGGAACCACTGCCGCGTGCTTGCTCCGTCGATCCCGCCGCCACCGACCGTGCCGGCCAGCAGGGGAGCGAAGAGGGCGAGGAACACCAGCGGTTGGAGAAGCGAGAAGATCAGGGAGAACGGGTCGCGCAGCACGAGCATGATCTCGCGCTTGAAGACGGCGCGGGTGTCCGAGGTGAAGCGCCGGAGTCCGCCCGTGTGGCGCTTCTCGGCGACAGCGATGTCCTCCACGGTCCGGGCGATCATGCGGCGTCGACTCCGTTCGTGGCGTTCGCGGCGGTGGGGGAACCACTGGCGGGCGTGTCCTGCTCGGTGCTCTCCCGCAGGCTCCGGCCGGTGAGGTGGAGGAAGACGTCGTCGAGGGTGGCCTCCCTGATGGTCGCCGCGGCCGGAGGTGCTCCGGCCGCGTCCAGGAGGTACAGGATGCTCGGCAGCTTCCGTGCGCCGTGGTCCGTCGTGATCACGAGGGTCTCTGGTGTGCGCACGTCGAGAGAATCGGCGTGCCGCCCGTCCGTCCGCAGGGCCTGCTCCGCGAGTTCCGCCTCATCCGACGAGTGGAAGCTCAGGGTGACGACGTCGTCGGCGTGGTCGAGCTTGAGCTGCTCGGGCGAGTCGTCGGCGATGACCGTGCCGTGATCGATCACGATGACCCGCTCGGCCATGTCGTCTGCTTCCTCGAGGTAGTGCGTGGTGAGGACGAGGGTCATGCCGAGGTCCTCGCGCATCGTGGTGATGTGTTCCCACAGGTTCGCCCGGCCCTGCGGGTCCATGCCGGTGGACGGTTCGTCGAGGAACAGCAGCGCCGGGTGGTTCATGAGGCCCATCGCGACATCCAGGCGCCGACGCTGTCCGCCCGACAGGCTCATGACGGGTCGCTTCTCGAGTCCGTCGAGCTGAAGCGCGGGCAGCAACGCGTCCGCGCGCTCGCGCGAGACGGCTGGCGAGAGTCCGTAGAACGAGCCCTGGACGTGCAACTCGTCGATGACGCGGTAGTTGTGTCCGGCGCCGTTGCCCTGCCCGATGTAGCCGATGCGACGGCGCACGAGTGCTGGTTCGGTGCGCACGTCCGCTCCGACCACCTTGGCTGTCCCGGCACTTGGGCGCAGCAGGCTGGTGAGCATCCGCAGGGTCGTGGACTTGCCGGCGCCGTTCGGACCGAGAAAGGCGACGAGCTCGCCTGGCGCGATGTCGAGATCAACCGCCTTGACGGCGTGAACCAGTTGCTTCTTGCGCGTGAAGGTCTTGCTCAGGCCCTCGGTGTGAATCATGCGATCCCCAATTCGCGTACGCCGTACTGAAACATGTGGGCAAGTTAGCATACGGCGTACGGGAATGTGTGCCGAGTCCGGCGCCTCCCGTATCGGAGGTCTGGAAGACTGGTTGCGTGGCCAACAGAGGACAGAAGTTCCCCGCACCGGGGAGGGCACCCGATGCTCCGGGAGGTGACCCGGGTTCCGAGGTGACCTCCGAGTCGGGCGGAGCGTCGACGTCCCCGGAAGCGGCGGCGATCGCCCGTCGGTTCGCCCTCCTGTGGGACCCGCCCGCGCCCTCCACGCTCGGGCGCAAGGCACGGCTGAACCAGGACGCCGTCGTCGACGCGGCGATCGACCTCGTGCAGGAATCGGGACTCGACTCACTCTCGATGCGCGGTGTCGCGGCACGACTCGGCGTCGGCGCTATGTCCCTGTACACCTACGTGCCCGGTCGGAGCGAGCTCGTTGACCTCATGATCGACCGCGCCTACGCGTCCCTCGAGCTGCCCGGCTCGGATGCCGACTGGCGCCCCGCGCTGGAGCAGCACGCGCGACAGACGTACGCCCTCTTCCGGCGGCACTCGTGGATCGTTGCGCTGAACCGCGATCGCCTGCCCCTGGCTCCGCACGTCCTCGACGCGGAGGAGGCCGGACTGCGTACGCTCATCGACACCGGGCTGCCCGAGCAGCGGGTGGTCGAAGTGCTCGAACTCGTCAACGGGTTCGTCTGGGGACTCGCCTCCACCGCGGCACGCGAAGCCGCCGAGAGCGAGGCGACCGGTCAGGGTTACGGCGAGTACTGGCGGGACCGGAGCGGGTTCTGGGAGACGTACTTCGACGCCGAGCGCTACCCGAGCATGACACGTGTGTACCTCGCGGGGGCCTTCGACGAGGGGACCGATTTCGACCGTGTGCTGGACCGTCTCCTCGACAGCGTCGAGTACATGATCGAACGTACGGTGGATGGGCCATGAGGGGCTCGCCCGGATGGGGATTGACCGGTCCACGGCCAGAGCAGCCCCGCGGTGCGAGCTCAACCGCCGAGGCTAGGTTCGCCCCGTGACCGGGAAGACACCGCCGCCGGAAGGCGAGGCGCGTGAGGCGCTAAGGGCACGGGAGGCCGTACGCGCCTTCGCGCTGGAACTGCCGGAGGCGGTGGAGGAGTTTCCCTGGGGCGAGGATGCCGTGGCCAAGGTCAACAGGAAGATCTTCGTGTTCCTCGGCGGCGTGCGAGGCGGCCACGCGCCCCGGGTGACCGTCAAGCTCCGGGACCCCGACGCGCACGCCCACGCGCTGAGCTTCCCCGCCGCGGCCCCGTCCGGATACGGCCTCGGCCGGTCCGGATGGGTCACCATACCGCTGGCGGGGCGGGAGGCGCCCGCCGTGGATCTGCTGTGCGACTGGGTGTTGGAGAGTTACCGGGACTCTTGCATTCATCCCCGGTGTTCACGCCGGGGATGAATGCATCTCAAGACTGCTCTGAGGTGCACTTTAGAGCGGACGTTTTTGCTGCTCGATGTACTGGTGGACGATTGCCAACGGTGCTTCGCCACATGAGGCCGAGAAGTACGAGGGTGACCACAGGTGCGCGTGCATGATGGCGTGGTTGATCTGGCCGGTGAACTCCTGCTGTATCCGGCGGGCGGAGACGCGCTTGAGGCTGTTAACCAGCTTCGAGACGGCGACCTTGGGCGGGTAGTGCACCAGGAGGTGGACGTGATCGCGTTCGCCGTTGAACTCCTTCAGCTCCGCTTCGAAGTCCTCGCAGACCTTGCGCATGATCTCTTCGCAGCGCGTCAGCACTCGTCGTTGAACACCCCGCGCCGGTACTTCGTCACGAAGACCAAGTGCACATGCATCGCCGAGACTACGTGTCTCCCACGCCTGTAATCGTTCTGTCCCGTTATGAGGCCAATCGTAGGTAGGATCCCGGTCATGCACCTCCGCTACAACTACCGGGCCTACCCAAACGCCCCGCAGCGCCGTGCGCTGGCCCAGGCGTTCGGGTGCGCCCGCGTGGTGTGGAACGACTGCCTGCGCGACCGGAAGCAAGCGCACGTGGCGGGGCTGCCGTATGTGCAGTCGGCCGAGTTGTCCCGGCTTCGCCTCACCCAGGCCAAGCGCACTGAGGAACGCGCCTGGCTCGCCGATGTGTCAGCGGTCGTCCTGCAACAGTCCCTTCGCGACCTCGACACCGCCTACAAGAACTTCTTCGACAGCCTCAAGGGCAAGCGGCAGGGCCGCAAGGCCGGACCTCCCCCGCTACAAGTCGAAAAAGGACACCCGGCAGTCGATCCGCCTCAACACCAACGCCTTCTGCCTCCAGGGCGACGGCACGGTGTACGTGGCAAAGGTCGGCAACCTCAAGGTCACGTGGTCCCGCTGGCTTCCGGCCGCACCCACGTCCCTGACCGTCACCAAGGACAGCTCCGGCCGATACTTCCTCAGCTTCGTCGTGGACACCGAACCGGACATCTTGCCTGAGCTGGAGACCGACGCCGGTATCGACCTCGGCCTGTCCGCCTTCGCCGTCCTGTCCGACGGCAGCAAGATCGACAGCCCACGCTTCCTGCGCAGGGCGGAGAAGAAACTCAAGCGTCTTCAGCGGGAGCTGTCCCGCAAGGCCAAGGGATCGAAGAACCGGGCCAAAGCCCGCGTGAAGGTCGCACGCCAGCACACCAAGGTGGCGGACCGGCGCCGGGACTGGCACCACAAGGCATCCACACAGATCATTCGCGACAACCAAGCGGTGTATGTGGAAGACCTCGCGGTGTCCGGCCTCGGCCGCACCCGGCTCGCCAAGTCCGTGCACGACGCGGGATGGTCCGCGTTCGTCGGCATGCTGGAGTACAAGGCAGTCAAGCACGGTCGCACCTTCGCCAAGGTGGACCGTGCGCTCCCGTCCTCTCAGGCCTGCTCGGCCTGCGGATTCCGGGACGGCCCCAAGCCCCTGCACGTCCGGGAGTGGACGTGCGGCGCGTGCGGCACCGCGCATGACCGCGACCACAACGCAGCCCGCAACGTCCTCTTCGAAGGACGCCGTATCGCCGCCGGACGGGCGGAGACGCCAAACGCCTGTGGAGCGCCGGTAAGACGGGCACACGTGCCCGCGCAGCGCGATGAAGCAGGAAGCCCCCGGAAGGGTCAGAAGACCCAGGCCGGAATCCCTGAACTTTAGGCCAGGGAGCACGTCAACGCATCATCGCCCCGAAGGCGCTGCTGAGCCGACTCGACCAACTCCCCGACCCCGACGAGCGCTAGCAGGCCCCACCGCACAAGTTACTGGCGGGTCTTGTGGAAGGGCCACGCCCGTTCATAGCATCACCGGTGTTACATCAACACTGTCACGGCAGCGAGGATCCTCCACATGACCGCGGACTCCAGCACGGCGGGTGACGCTCCCGGGGAGGACGACCGGCCTGGTCCGCTGGCCGGACTCCGGGTGGTGGAGATCGCCGGGATCGGCCCCGGCCCGTTCGCCGCGATGCTGCTCGCCGACCTGGGCGCCGACGTCGTACGGGTCGACCGCCCCGGCGGGCCGGCCCTGGGCGTCGACCCGGAAGCCGACCTCACCAACCGGAACAAGCGCTCGGTGGTCGTCGACCTGAAGAGCACGCGCGGTCCCGCCGTCGTGCTGGACCTCGCCGAGCGCGCCGACATCCTACTGGAGGGATACCGCCCCGGCGTGGCCGAGCGGCTCGGTATCGGCCCGGACCCCTGCCTGGCACGTAATCCCCGGCTGGTCTACGGGCGGATGACCGGCTGGGGACAGGACGGCCCGCTGGCGTCCCGCGCCGGACACGACATCGGCTACACCGCCGTGACCGGCGCGCTCGGCCTCGCCGGCCCGGCCGGCGGACCGCCGTACCCCCCGGCGAACCTACTGGGGGACTACGCGGGCGGCTCGCTGTACCTGGTGGTCGGCGTGCTCGCGGCGCTGCGGCACGCGCAGGCGGAGGGCGGAGCCGGCCAGGTGGTGGACGCGGCGATCGTGGACGGGACCAGTCACCTCTCCACCATGATCCACGCCATGCTCGCCGCCGGCAGTTGGCAGGATCGGCGCGGCAGCAACCTGCTGGACGGTGGCAGCCCGTTCTACGGCACGTACGAGACGCGCGACGGCGGCCACATGGCGGTTGGCGCCCTGGAGCCGCGGTTCTACGCGGAGTTCGTCGAGCTGCTCGGACTGCCCGCCGACACGCCCTCGCGTGAGGACCTCGACGGCTGGGACGCGTTGCGTGAGGCGATCGCCGGGCGCTTCCGCACCCGCAGCCGGGAGGAGTGGACGCGGATCTTCGCCGACTCGGACGCCTGCGTGGCCCCGGTGCTCGCCCTCGGCGAGGCGCCCGAGCACCCGCACCTCGCGGCTCGGGGCACCTTCGTCGAGCACGCCGGGCAGGTGCAGCCGGCGCCGGCCCCGCGGTTCTCCGCCACCCCGGGCGCCCTGCGTAGGCCGCCGGCCCGCCCCGGTGCGGACGGTGCCGAGGTCGCGCGGGACTGGGACGTGCCGGCCCTGGCTCAGGAGCCGACATGAGCGGTGCATACGGCGTACGCCCGCGTGCGCGCTCAGCGGCATCCTGGAGGGTGGGGACCCGTACGCCTGCGGGAGCCGGCCGCCCGCCACACGCGCCCCGTACCTCGCGCCCACAGCGGTGCGCACGCCGAGCTAGGCACACCACGATCCGCCCCATCCCACGACTCGCCCCTTCGAAAGGTCGCACACCATGACCACGGAAGCGTTCCTGTACGAAGCCGTCCGCACCCCGCGAGGACGCGGCAAGCCGAACGGCGCGCTGCACGGCACCAAGCCCATCGACCTGGTGACCGGGCTGATCCGGGAGCTCCGGCGGCGCTTCCCGGGCCTGGACCCGGCCGCCATCGACGACGTGGTGCTCGGCGTGGTCAGCCCGCTCGGCGACCAGGGCTCCGACATCGCCAAGACGGCGGCGATCGCGGCGGGCCTGCCGGACACGGTGGCCGGCGTACAGGAGAACCGGTTCTGTGCCTCCGGACTGGAGGCGGTCAACCTCGCCGCCGCGAAGGTGCGTTCCGGCTGGGAGGATCTGATCCTCGCGGGTGGCGTCGAGTCCATGTCCCGGGTGCCGATCGGCAGTGACGGCGGTGCCTGGGCGATGGACCCGATGACCAGCTTCGACACCGGCTTCGTGCCCCAGGGCATCGGCGCCGACCTGATCGCCACCGTCGAGGGATTCAGCCGCCGGGACGTCGACGAATTCGCCGCGCTGTCCCAGGAGCGCGCCGCCGCGGCCTGGAAGGACGGTCGCTTCGAGCGGTCCGTCGTGCCGGTGGCCGACCGTAGCGGCCTGACCGTGCTGGACCGGGACGAGCACATCCGGCCCGGCACCACCGCGGACTCGCTGGCCGCACTCAAGCCGTCGTTCGCCACCATCGGGGAGACGGGCGGTTTCGACGCCGTCGCGCTGCAGAAGTACCACTGGGTGGAGGCCGTCGAGCATGTGCACCATGCCGGCAACTCCTCCGGCATCGTGGACGGTTCGGCGCTGGTGGCGATCGGCAACGAAGCGGTCGGCAGTCGGTACGGCCTCACCCCACGGGCCCGGATCGTCTCCGCCGCCGTCTCCGGAGCCGACCCCACCATCATGCTCACCGGTCCCGCCCCGGCCACCCGTAAGGCCCTCGACAAAGCCGGACTGGCCATCGAGGACATGGACCTGGTGGAGATCAACGAAGCCTTCGCCGCCGTCGTCCTGCGCTTCGTACGGGAGATGGGCCTGCCACTGGAGAAGGTCAACGTGAACGGCGGCGCCATCGCCATGGGACACCCGCTCGGCGCCACCGGCGCGATGATCCTCGGCACCCTCGTCGACGAACTCGAGCGCCGCGACCAGCGGTACGGCCTGGCCACCCTGTGCGTCGGCGGCGGGATGGGCATCGCGACCGTCGTCGAACGCCTCTGACCGGTCCGGCACCCCGCGCCCCGGCCCCGCCGTCCAACCCTTACGGAGACCCACCACCATGGCCCCATCCAGCACCCCCGAGGCATCCGCCCCCCAGGAGTCCACGATCCGCTGGGAGCGTGACGAGACCGGCGTCGTCACCCTCGTCCTGGACGATCCCCGACAGTCCGCCAACACCATGAACGACGCCTTCAAGGCGTCCCTGACCGCCGTCGCCGACCGGCTCGAGGCCGAACGCGACACCGTACGGGGCATCATCGTCACCTCCGCCAAGAAGACCTTCTTCGCCGGCGGCGATCTGGACGAACTGATCCGCGTACGCCCCGAGGACGCCGAGAGCGCGTTCGCCAAGAGCATGGACGTCAAGCGGAACCTGCGGCGGATCGAGACCCTGGGCAAACCCGTCGTCGCCGCGCTGAACGGCGCCGCCCTCGGCGGCGGCCTGGAGATCGCGCTCGCCTGCCACCACCGGGTCGCCCTGGACGCGCCCGGCTCCCGGATCGGCTGCCCCGAGTCCAGCCTCGGGCTGCTGCCCGCCGGCGGTGGCGTGACCCGTACCGTACGGCTGCTGGGGGTCACCGACGCACTGCTCAACGTACTGCTGCAGGGCCAGCGGCACACGCCCGCGCGGGCCCGCGAGGTCGGGCTGGTGCACGAGGTGGTGGACACCGGGGAGGAACTGCTCGCCGCGGCCCGCGCGTACGTCGACGCGCACCCGGAGTCCGCGCAGCCCTGGGACCGCGAGGGCTACCGTATCCCCGGCGGCACGCCGGCACAGGCCAAGTTCGCCGCCAACCTGCCAGCCTTCCCGGCGAACCTGGCGAAGCAGACCGGCGGGGCGCCGTACCCCGCCCAGCGCAACATCCTGGCCGCCGCCGTCGAGGGCTCCCAGGTCGACTTCGAGACCGCGCAGGTCGTCGAGGCCCGCTACTTCACCGAGTTGGTGACCGGGCAGATCGCCAAGAACATGATCCAGGCGTTCTTCTTCGACCTGCAGGCCGTCAACGCCGGCGCCAGCCGCCCCGAGGGCGTCGAGGAGCGCCCGGCTGCCAGGGTCGCGGTGCTCGGCGCCGGCATGATGGGCGCGGGCATCGCGTACTCCTGCGCACGTGCCGGGCTCGAGGTGGTACTCAAGGACGTCTCCCGGGAGGCCGCCGAGAAGGGCAGGGAGTACTCCGAGGGCCTGGTGTCCAAGGCGCTCGCGCGAGGCCGTACGACCGAGGAGCAGGGTGCCGCGCTGCTGGAGCGGATCCGGCCCACCGGCGACCCCGGGGACGTGGCGGGCTGCGATGTCGTGATCGAGGCGGTCTTCGAGGACCCGGAGTTGAAACACCGGGTCTTCCAGGAGATCGAGGACGTCGTCGCCCCCGACGCGCTGCTGTGCTCCAACACCTCGACACTGCCGATCACCGAACTGGCCGACGGGGTCAAGCGCCAGTCCGACTTCGTCGGCCTGCACTTCTTCTCGCCGGTCGACAAGATGCCGCTCGTCGAGATCATTCGGGGGCGGGAGACCGGTGACGAGGCCCTGGCGCGTGCATTCGACCTGGTGCGGCGGATCCGCAAGACGCCCGTGGTCGTGGGCGACTCGCGTGGTTTCTTCACCTCCCGGGTGATCGGGCACTTCATCAACGAGGGCCTCGCGATGCTCGCCGAGGGCGTCGAGCCGGCGACGGTGGAGCAGGCGGCGGCGCAGGCCGGCTATCCGGCGAAGGTGCTGTCCCTGGTGGATGACCTCACCCTGACCCTGCCCCGGGAGATTCGGAACCGTACCCGGCAGGCCGTCGAGGCCGCTGGGCAGAGCTGGCCGGAGCACCCCGGGGACGCCGTACTCGACCGGATGGTGGACGAGTTCGGGCGGCCCGGGCGCAGCGGCGGCGCCGGCTTCTACGAGTACGACGAGAGCGGCAAGCGGCTGCGCCTGTGGCCGGGACTGCGCGAGCACTTCACCGGCGAGGGGGCTCCCGCGGAGCTGGGGGAGCTGTCCGAGCGACTGCTCTTCGTGGAGGCGCTGGACAGCGTCCGCTGTCTGGAGGAGGGGGTGTTGGCCTCCGTTCCGGACGCCAACATCGGCTCCCTCATGGGCATCGGCTTCCCGCCGTGGACCGGCGGGGTGCTGCAGTACATCGACGGGTACGCCGGCGGGCCGGCCGGATTCGTCGCGCGCGCCCGGGAGTTGGAGCAGCGGTACGGCCCGCGGTTCGCCGTCCCGGACACGCTGGCCGCCAGGGCGGCGAGCGGTGCCGCGTACCGGGAGGGCACTCAGCGGGACAGCGCGGGCTGAGCGACCGAGAGCGACCGTCGCCGTGCGAGCGGGATCTGCCGCCGGGCGCTCAGTCCCGGCCGGTCGACTCCTCCGGGTCGGCCGGCCGCCGGTCCGGTAGCGGGACCCGCTCCCTCGGGAAGGTGTCCCGCAACTCCTCCCGCATGGACCGCTGAAAGGCCGTCACCAGCGCCTGCAGCACCATCGGTTGCATGTGGGCGGACAGCGAGCGCATCTGCTCGACCTGCTCCGGGTCCGCCTCCCACACGCGATAGGGCTGCCACACCTCGTCCCGGAAGAGTCGTCTCAACTCCCGTGCGGTCGCCCGCGCGTGTTCCTGGACGACCTGGCGTGCGGCCAGGATGGAGTCCTGCGACATCGGGACGTCCAGTAGCCGCACGCCCAGGTGCAGCAGTGCGGGATCGACCCGGAAGACGGCGGGATCGTCCGTCGCGGTCAACACGCTCATGGCCTCGAGCCGCGCCAAGTCGTCCTCGGTCAGCCGTCGACCGACCCGCCCCGCCAACTGCTCGCGGGTGCTCTCGTCCAGCGTGTGCGGCAGCCAGGACACCACCATCGCGCGATGGATGGCCAGTTCGTGCGCGGTGATGTCGTCGGGCAACCCCTGGAGGTAGCGTTCGATCGCGGACAGTGTCATGCCCTGGTGCTGCAACTCCTCGATGAGCGCGAGCCGGGAGAGATGGTCGGGGCCGTAGCGGCCCACCCGGCGTGGCCCGATGCTGGGCGGAGGCAGCAGGCCACGGGTGCCGTAGAAACGGATCGTCCGCACCGTGACCCCGGCCCGGGCGGCGAGTTCGTCGACCGTGAGGGTGTCGGTCTCGGCCGTGTGGCCCTCCGTCTCGGGAGCGTCCTCCCGACCCGTCGCCGGGCCAGTGCCCCAACGCGGCTCGGCGTTCCGGTCGTCCATCGCTCGCGCCTCTCTCGCTCCACCGCAGGCCGGTCCCAGGGTGCACCAGTATCGCTGTCGCACCAGATGTGTAGAACCACGGCCTACGCGGTCGCGGCGGCCCGTCCGAGAGTCACCGGCCGGTCGGCGGAGTGCGGACGGCGGCCTCGATGCCGTCGAGTAGTGCCCGGAGGCCGAACTCCCTGGCCTCGGCGACACTTTCGGCAGTGCTGCCGGCCAGCCCGTCCGCCGCCCAGAGCCGCGTGATGGTCGGGTAGGAGGGTGGGTCGAAGAGGTCCTCCCAGAAGGATTGCCGTGCCGCCCACCACTCCGCCTCCGTCTGTCCGGTCACCTCGTGGGCGTGTTGGTGCTCGGCCTCGAATCCCGCCGTGGCGTCCACGAAGGCGACGACGGCTCCGGCCGAGGCCGTGACCTGCCGCGCGGGTAGTCCGATGTCGGCCAGGCTGGAGAGCAGGTACTCCTGCCGGCCCAGCAGGCCGGGACCGAGCGGCGGGCGCACCGTGGTGATCTCCCGCAGCCACGGATGCCGACGGTACAGCGCGAGAGTCTCCCGGGCGTACAGCTGGACCTGCTCGCGCCAGCCCTCGGGGCGCGCTGGCGGTTCGGCCGGCAGGTCGAGTTCACCCCACGCCGCGTCGACCATCAGGTCCATGAGTTCGGCCTTGCCGGGGACGTGCGTGTACAGCGACATCGTGCCCACACCCAACGCGGCGGCCACTCCCTCCATGGTGACCGCCGGCAGTCTCTCCCGGTCGGCCAGTGAGACGGCGGCGGACACGATCTGGTCCGCCGTGATCCGTGGCTTGCGGCCCCGGGCCGGCTTGCCGGGCTTCTCAGCCAGGCCGCGCCACAGTAGTCGCAGGGTCTGCCGGGGGTCGCCCCGCCCGCTGTCGCTCAGCGCCATGAACCGGACCGCGTCCTCTCCCGCCCGTGACAGGGCGCCGGGCTCCTTTTCCCGTATAAGATACGTTAAATAAAAGCCGTAGCACATACGGAAAAGCTGACGCGATGCCGTGCGCCGGACGGCTCGCCCATGACGAGAGGAGCACTGATGAGGGTGCTGGTGACTGGTGCGGCGGGAACGGTCGGGCGTCTCGTCGTCGAAGAACTCCTCGGGGCCGGAGGCTGGGACGTCCGTGTGCTGACCCGCGACCCGGAGCGGGCGGCCCTGCCCAAGGGCGCGGAGGTGGCGGTCGGCGATCTCTCCCGGCCGGACAGCCTGCGCGCGGCGCTCGCGGGGGTCGAGCGGATGTACCTCTTCCCCGTGGCCGAGACGGCTCGCGAGGTCGTCGCGCGGGCGAAGGCCGCTGGGGTACGACGCGTGGTCGTGCTGTCCTCCGGCGCGGTGACCGGCGGGATGGACACCAGCTTCCATCTCCCGGTGGAGCGAGCGGTGGAGGATTCCGGGCTGGAGTGGACGCACGTACGACCCGGCGAGTTCGCGATGAACAAGGTGTCCCTGTGGGGCCCGTCCATCCGGGAGGAGCGCACCGTACGGCATCCGGACCCGACAGCTGCGTGGTTCCCCGTGCACGAGCGGGACATCGCCGACATCGCCGTGACGGCTCTGCTGCACGAGGGTCACGTCGGCGCGGCCTATACGCTGAGCGGGCCGCAACTCCTCAGCCTGCGCCAACAGGCGCACGCGATCGCCTCGGCTCTCGGGGAGGAGATCCACTTCGAGCAGGTCACGCCGGAGGAAGCACGGGAGCTGTACCTCCGGCAGGGCGGTTTCGCGGCGGCCAACGCCGAGTTCCTCCTCGGTTTCGTGGACTACGAGGGCCGGCCGGCCGATCCGCGTGCGATGCCGGACTTCGACCCGTCCGCCCTCGGCCCCCAACCCACCGCCCGGGATGTGACCGGTCGGCCGGCCCGTACGTTCGCCCAGTGGGCCCACGACCACCGTGACGACTTCCGCTGAGATGGCCAGAGCCGCCCGGGTCAGGGCATCGGCAGCTCGTCCAGCACGGGGAGCAGCTGCTGCTCCTCGTAGGCCAGGTGCTCCTCCAGCTCGGTGGTGAGCCGCGTCACCTCGCGCAGCAGCCTGGCCGGGTCCGTGGTGTCGTCCGCGAGCACCGTCCGTAGCTCCTCCAGGAGTACGGCCAGCCGCTCGTGCTCGGCGCGCAGCCGCTCCAGGATGGGGGCGAGGTCCGGGCGCCGTTCGGCGACGAGGTGGAACAGTCCGACGTCCTCGCCCTGATGGTGCTGGCCCAGGCCCAGGCAGAGGGTCAGGCAGTTCATCCGCAATTGGCCGCCCAGGGTCCGGCCCGAGCCGGCGGCCTCCTTCCGGATCAGCGCCAGCTCGCGGCGGATGCCGTCGTGGCTGCCGAGCAGGAACGCGCCCAGCGTGTCACCGGTCGGGCGCGGTGGTCCCGGCGCCGGCCGCAGGGCCACCACCGGGAGCACCCGGGAGGTCTTCCCCTGGTACTCGGCCCAGCCCGGGTCGGCCTCGACGGCGCGCGCGAACAGCCGGTCGCGTTCCTCGCTCTCCAGCACCACGGCGTCCGCCGGGTAGCGGAACGCCCCGTCCTCGACCGTGACGCGGGGGCGTGTGCGCAGGTTGTGGTACCAGGCCGGATGCCGTGGCGCGCCCGCGGCGGAGGCGATGACCAGGGACCGTTCACCGTCTGGCAGGCAGCCGAGGGGGACGGTGTGCGGTTGCCCGGACCGGGCACCGGTGGTGGTCAGCAGTATCAGGCGGGCGTCCTCGAAGGGCCCGCCCACTCGGCCGCCGTTCGCGCGGAATTCCTCGATGACGCGTTGATTGAAGTCGAGTGTCATGTGCGGTGTGTCTCCAAGGGGTGACGAGTGACGGGAAGCGTGAATTGGGCGGTGCTGGAATTCGGGCATGACGAAATAGGGCGCTGGCGCGAGGGCCGCTCTCCGGATGGATTTCGGCAGAGGTCGCGTGACGTACGGCCGCACGTCAGGCGGGCATACGGCACATGGCGCCCGGCCCGAAAGCCCGAAGGCGCGGAAAGGCAGCACGCGGCATACGCCGGCCGGGAGCAGAGTGGCCCGGAACAGCGATGACGAGTGTCACAGGGCGATTTCGACGCCCACGGTGAGGAACGCGGTGGCATGCTCCCGACGTGATTTCGACACCACGAGTGCCACAGCGAGAGAAGGACATCACGGCAGAAAGCCGCACAAAAGAACGAGCGGCGGGCCTCTCGCCCGCCCCGGGCTCACGCCGAGGCCGGGAACCCGTTTCGTGAATGGCACAAGGCCGACCCGGCAGTCACCCGCGCAACTTTAGTGTGGAAAGCGGCCGATGACAATCCCGCCGCAATCCCCGGCCCCGCGGCGCGCGTGGATTCCCCCGCGCGCCTTTCCCCGTACGCGTTCGCCGTCCCACGCGCCACAGGCGCACCATGAGGGTATGCACGCCGAACCACCCGAGCCAGCGGAGCTGACCTTTCCACGGCCCGCGCCGCCGCCCACCCGCGGTGGCGACGCCCGTACGCCCGAGTCGGACCCGGTGCCTCCGCCCCCGGGCGGGATGCTGTGGGACCTGGTCGGCGAGGTGCGCACGTTGCTCACGCTGCCCGCCGCGCTCCTCCTGCAGGTCGCGCACCCGGCGGTGGGCGCGGGGGTGGACGAGCACAGCGTGTTCCGCACGGACCCCTGGGGCCGCGCCGAACGCTCGCTGCACAGCCTGCAACTGTGGGTGTACGGACAGGACCGTGCCGTCGAGGAGGGCCACCGGCTGCGCCGGCTGCACCGCGGCATCCGGGGCACCGACAGCCGCGGCCGGCCGTACCACGCGCTCACTCCCGCGTACTACGCCTGGGTGCACGCGACCGGCTTTCCGGTGTTCCAGCACACCCAGCGCTACCTCGGGAAGCGGCCGTTCACCCCGGCGCAGGAGCGGCAACTCTACGCGGAGTGGCTGCGGGTGGGCCGGGTGCTCGGCATCGCGGACCGGGACATGCCGCAGAACCTGGAGGAGTTCTGGCCGTACTACCGACGGACGCTGACGGAGGAGCTGGAGCCGAACACGGTCGTGCGGGATCTGGTCTCGATCACCGAGCCGCTGCCACCGCCGGACCGGGGTCCGCGAGCCGCGCGCCTGCTCCTACGGGCCGGGTGGCCGGTGTTGGGCCCGATGCTCAGCCGGCTGCGGCGGTTCGTCACGATCGGCTACCTGCCACCGGACGCCCGGCGGGCCCTCGAACTGCCCTGGAGCGTGGCGCAGGAGCGTCGGCTGAGACGGTTCAGCGCGGTGGTACGCCACATCCTGCCCCGGTTGCCCGAGCGGCTGCGCTACCTGCCCGCTGCCCGTGCCGCGCGGGCCGCTCACCGCGCGCGGGCTCGACGCGGTCTGGCGGGGTCGCCGGCGCCGGCGTCCTGACCTGGTCGCCAGAAGCCAGGTCGTCAGCCGTTGGCGGGTGCTGGGGAACTCTTGCCGGGCTCGGAGGACCGCCCGGTGTAGGCGCGGAAGATCTTCGTGGTGGCGTCTTCCCGTCCGGTGTCCAGCGGGACCTGTTCCTGCGTTGTGTCGTCCGCGCCGAACAGCGCGATGGAGGTGACGAGTTCGGCGCTGAGCCGACATACCACTCGCCCTTGCCGTCGTCGCTCGGGCCGGTGACCGTGCGCCGTGTGGAGTGCCGTGCGGCGACGGCGCTGTCCACGGCCTGGTCACCGACGGCTTCCCGTACTGACCGGCGTTCTCCCGCGCGGTTGGCGGAGCGCACAATCGAGGGCGTGAGCTGCTTGCCGTCGTGCTGCAGGCTGGCGTACGCGCCGGCGATCTCCATGGGGCTCACTCTGACCAGACCGAGGAAGGCCCTCTTGGCGGCAGTCGTGCCGGCTGGGGGCCTGCAGCACAGCGGCGAGGCTGGACGGCCACATCTGAGCAAGCCCGGCGGCCCGACACGCCCGTGCCGGGCCGCCGCCGCGCACCGTACGGCTACCGCTCACAACTCCTCGTCCGGGTCCACCTCGGTCAGCTCGCCGTCCATCCGCAGCCAGCGGGTCATGCCCAACTCGTGCAGGAACGGCAGGTCGTGCCCGGCGACCAGCAGCGCGCCCTCGTAGTCCTCCAGCGCCGAGCCGAGCTGCCGGATACTCGCCAGGTCCAGGTTGTTAGTCGGCTCGTCCAGCATCAACAGCTGGGGAGCCGGCTCGGCCAGGAGCACGGCGGCGAGTGTGGCCCGGAAGCGTTCGCCGCCGGACAGCGTCCCCACCCGCTGGTCCGCCCGCTTGGCCTTGAACAGGAAGTGCGCCAGCCGTGCCCGGATCTGGTTGTTGCTCGCGCCCGGCGCCATCCTGGCCACGTTCTCCACGATCGACAGTCCGTCGTCCAGCACGTCCAACCGTTGCGGGAGACAACGGACCGGCACGTGCCGGTGCACCTCGCCCTCCTCCGCCGGAATCCGGCCCTCGATGGTGCGCAGCAGTGTGGACTTGCCGGCGCCGTTCCGTCCGACCAGCGCGACCCGCTCGGGGCCGTGCAGATCCACCTCGACCCGGCCGCCGTGGCGCAGTCGCACCCCGCGCAGGGTGAGCACCTGACGACCGCTCGGCACCCGGGTCGCGGGCAGGTCCACCCGGATCTCGTCGTCGTCCCGTACCGCGTCGCTCGCCTCGTCGAGTCTGTCCCGGGCGCCCTCCAGGCGCTGCTCGTGCATGATGCGGTGCTTGCCGGCGGACTCCTGGGCGGCGCGCTTGCGCAGCTTCATGACCGCCCGGGGCTCCCGCTTGTTGGCGTACATCTTGTTGCCGTAGCGCACCCGCTTGGACAGCTTCTCCTGGGCGTCGGCCAACTCGCGCTTCTGTCGCCGCAGGTCGGCCTCGGCGACCCGCACCATGCGCTGCGCGGCCTCCTGCTCGGTGGCCAGCGCCTCCTCGTACGCCGCGAAGTCGCCGCCGTACCAGTGCACTCCGTCCGCGCGCAGATCCGCGATGCGGTCGACCAGGCTCAGCAGCTCCCGATCGTGGCTGACGACCACCAGTACTCCGGTCCAGGACACGACTGCGTCGTAGAGCCGATGGCGCGCGTGCCGGTCGAGGTTGTTCGTCGGCTCGTCCAGCAGCAGGACGTCCGGCCTGCCGAGCAGCAGGGCCGCGAGCCGCAGGAGCACCGTCTCGCCGCCGGAGATCTCACCGATCCGCCGGTCCAGCTGGATGTCGGTCAGACCCAACTGGTCGAGCGTAGCCCGGGCACGCTCCTCGACGTCCCAGTCGTCCCCGACCGCGGTGAAGTGCTCCTCGGCGGTGTCTCCCGCCTCGATGGCGTGCAGTGCGGACCTGGCGGTGGCGATGCCGAGCGCCTCGTCCACCCGTAGCGCGGTGTCCAGGGTGAGGTTCTGTGGAAGGTAACCGACCTCGCCGGTGGCCTGGACCGAGCCCTCCTGCGGGGTGAGTTCCCCGGCCAGCAGTCTGAGCAGCGTGGACTTTCCGGCGCCGTTCAGTCCGACCAGGCCGGTGCGTCCGGGGCCGATCGTGAGGTCGAAGTCCTCCAGTACGGTCCGGCCGTCCGGCCAGCCGAAGGAGAGGTGATGACAGGACAGCGAGACGGTGGGTGCTGACATGGGCCGCTCCGGATGGTGGTGGAGCCCGCGGACGTTTGGCCGTCACGAACGGACTCCCGAGTACGAGGAAACCCGAGAAGGGGCAAACGCGGAGACACCAGGCCCCGAAAAGGGGCACCGGGCGGGCGCCGAAGAAGGCGGCTCGCTTCGAGGTCACATCCGTGGCAGTCAGCGGGGCACACGGTGTCTCAGGACCTCAGACGAGCAACGGACCTCTCCAATCGGCGGCAACAGAACCGCCCATGACGGTACACCCGCCCACGACGCCGGGCAATCGCATTTGGAGCGGCCGGTAGCGGGTGAGCGGGCACCTGTGCGGGGGTGTATGTTGGCCGATCCCCGGTGCACTCCCTGTTCCACTCACCCGCCGCCGGACGCACTCAACCCCGACTGGCGCCGGCGGCGTCACCGACATCACGGGCACTGTCCGCATCGCCGAGCCCACCGGCGCCGGCGGCGTCACCGACAGCGCCGACGCGGCCAGCACTCCCACCACCAGCACTCCGACCACCAGCATCACCGGCCTGGTCGCTCGCCCCACCCGACGCGCCACTCGGCGTGCGCGTGGCGTACCACACCGTGATGATCACCAGCACGCTGCCGAGGATCTGGCTGGGCGTGGGTCGCTCGTCCAGCACCACCACCCCGACCAGTACGGCCAGCACCGGCTGCGTCAGCAGTAGCCCCGCGCCCACGTTGGGCGCCAGGCGGGGCAGGGCAGCGTTGATCAGCAGCCAGGCGAGCACCTGCCCCAGCAGCGCCAACGCGGCCAGCCAGGCCCAGGCCGCCACCGTGTCCGGCAGCGCGATCCCCGTCCAGGCGCCGCCCAGCAGGCCGGCCGCCGCCGTGGCGCCCACCGTGGCCACGCAGACCGGCAGCGCCTGGTGCGTACGCCCGCCCGCCAGCCGGGCCAGGAAGAGGTAACCGGCGTACGCCACCCCGGAGGCCGTGCCGTACAGCACTCCGGCCACCGGGTCGCCCTCGCCGTCGGCGCCCCCCATCGCACCGCCGGCCAGCGCGACACCAGCCAGCATCACCGGCGCCGCCAGCAGGAACCGTCCGGGCAGTGGGGTGCCGGACACCAGCCGGGCCAACAGCGGGAAGACGACCACCTGCACGTTGAGCAGCACGGCCGCGATGGACGCGCCGAGGTTGAGCACACAGGCGGTCCAGAGTACGAAGTCCAGGCCCAGCAGCGCTCCCGCGGCCAGGTCCAGCAGCAGCCAGCGTCCGGCCCGGGTGCCCCGGCGTACGACCTCGCGCCAGGCGAGCGGGGCCAGCACGAGCAGCGCGAGGGCGCACCGGAAGAAGGCGGCCGTGCCCGCGTCCGTACCGGACAGCTTGACGAAGGCGCCGGACGCGGCGGTGCACGCGGCGCCCCCCAGGACCAGCAGCACGGGGTTGTCGAAGCCGTGTCGGTGCCCGCCGGCCGCACGGGTCTTGCTGGCGGTGACGCTACGGGAGGTGGGTACGGATGCCATGGACTACACCTTGGGGGCCACGACCCGATAGTAAAAGCGATGTTTTCTGCGGGGTACACGACAGTGTTGCTACTGTTTCTCCGTGTACAGCCTCGAACGCCTCCGCGCCCTCGCCGCGGTCGCCACGCACGGCACCATCGCGCGGGCCGCGACCGCGCTGCACGTCACGCCCTCCGGGCTGTCCCAGCAACTGGCCAAGCTGGAGCGGGAGTCCGGTCATCGACTGCTGGAGCGGGACGGCCGCAGCGTGCGGCTCACGCACGCCGGTCGGGTCCTCACCGGCCACGCGAACAGCATCCTGGCCCAGCTCACCGCCGCCGAGACGGACCTGGTCGACCTGCACGACGAGATCCTCGGCCCGCTACGCCTCGGCGGTGTGGGCAGCGCCGTCCGCAGCCTGCTCATCGGCGCGCTCGCCGACCTCGCCCAGGCGCACCCCCGGTTGACCCCGTCCCTGCGGGACGGCGAGGGTATCGACATGCTGCCGTTGCTCCTCGCCGGCGACCTGGACCTGCTGGTGATCGAGAGCTGGAGCAGCCGGCCGATGCGGTTGCCCGAGGGGGTCGCCATCCAGGCTCTCGTACGCGAACCTGTTCGGGTCGCGCTTCCGGCCGAGCACCCTGGCGGCAGCGGAACCTCGCTCGACCTGGCCGAGTTGGGCGGCACGCCCTGGGCCAGCTGCGCGCCCGGCACCGAGCCGTACGAAGCGCTCGTACAGGCGCTGCGCAGCCGTGGCCGGGAGCCGGACATCCGGTACGACGTCGCTGAGTACGCCACCCAGCTCTCCCTGGTGGAGGCTGGCTTGGCCACCGCGCTGGTGCCGGCCATGGCGGAACGTCCGACGCCGACCGGGGTGCGCTTCGTTGACTGTGAACCACCCCTGGAGCGGGACGTGTTGGCCGCCTGGCGGGCCGGTCCGGACAGACCGGCGATCCGCGCCTGTCTTGCCGCGCTGCACCACCGCGTGCTGTCCTGACAGTATGGTCCATACCAATACGGATGCCGCCTCGTCGCCCGTCACCTCGTCGCCCGGCACTCCGCCGCCCGTCACCGTTCCGCTGCGTCCCATGGACGTACCGGCGGACCAGGCGGCGGCCCGCGCCGAGGAGTTCCACGAACGGATGGCCCGGCGCCGCACCGTCCGGGACTTCGACTCCCGGCCGCTGCCCGAGGACGTGCTCGACTGGGCGATCCGCACCGCCGCGACCGCGCCCAGCGGAGCGCACGTACAGCCCTGGCGGTTCGTCGTCGTCACCGATCCGGCGCGTAAGGCCCGCCTGCGCGAGGCCGCCGAGGCCGAGGAGCGGGAGTTCTACGGCCGCCGCGCGTCCCTGGAGTGGCTGGCGGCCCTGGCGCCGCTCGGCACCGACGAGCACAAGCCGTTTTTGGAGGCCGCGCCCGCCGTGCTCGTCGTCTTCGAAGTGCACCGGGGCCCGCACTCCCCACGCCCGTACTACACCAAGGAGTCCGTCGGCATCGCCGTGGGCCTGCTGCTGGCCACGTTGCACCTGGCCGGGCTGGCGACGCTCACCCACACGCCGAGCCCGATGCGCTTCCTGAACGAGATCTGTGACCGGCCGAGCGAGGAGCGTGCGGCGTACGTCATCCCGGTCGGCTATCCGGCGCCTGACGCGCGGGTGCCGGACCTGAGCCGCAAGCCGCTTGACGAGGTCATGGTCCGGCTGTAGGAGCGAGCGGGTCGGGCGCCTCTCCCGTGCAGGCGTGGCACGCCGCTGGCCCAGGGCTACATGTCCTCCAGGAAGTAGCTGTCGTGGCGGAGCCGGAAGTCGAGTTGCTCGGTGCCGCCACGCCGCGCCATCTCCGCGAGGTTCTCGAAGTAGTCCTCGCGGGGCGCTCCGGGGGAGAAGAGCAGCAGCATGGAGGCGGGTTCGTTCGAGTCGTTCCGGAACGCGTGGAGACCGCCGACCGGGACGTACAGGAAGTCGCCGGCCGTGGCGGATGTCCACTCCTCGCCGTTGAACAGGCTGACGGTGCCGGAGAGGACGTAGAAGGACTCCGAGATGGTCTTGTGGAAGTGGGTGCTGGGGCCGCCAGCCCGGGGCGCCATGTCGACCTGGTACAGGCCGAACTCGCCCTGGGTGGTGTGGTGTGTGGCCAGATAGCGCGTCTCGCTGCCGTTCGCCGCGGTGAGGTCCGGTGCCGTGCTGGCGGGCCGGAACACCGCGTTCACCTCGCCGGTGTCGCCGGAGTACCGCTGTGGGGGATAGGACACCTGTGAGCCCTTCCGCTGGGGGTGGATGCCGCGGGAGGCGGATCGCCGCCCGGAGGGGACCGTACGCGACTCGTGCGGCGTACGGGTGCTGCCGCACGACTCGCCCTGGGCACCGGCACCCATCGGACGTAGCCATGAAGGAACGGCCCGCCCACTGTCGAACAGTTCGACAGTGGGGCGCCCTACACTGGCACCTTGCTGCTGGTGACCCACCACCGTCGGACGATGGACACGGTACGCGTGACCGCCGGGGTGAGACACGCGACGGTCAACTGCGGAAGCGTCGACCGCAGGACGCCAGCTGGAGACCGCCGACAGCCGAGCAGGGAGCAGCGACATGACGGAGCCGTTCACGGTCCGGGTGACCGTGCGCGCGTACGAGACCGACGCGCAGGGGCACCTGACCGCGGTGGCGTATCTGCAGTACGCCGAACACGCGCGGTGGGAGCTGCTCCGCGCGGCGGGTCTGCGGCACGGCGAGATCCAGGCCGCCGGATTCGGCCCGGTGACCCTGGAGACGACGATCCGATACCACCGTGAGGTGGTCGTCGGAGACGACGTCGACATCTCCTGCGCGCTCGTCTTCGGCGAGGGCAAGACCTTCCGTGTCGAGCAGCGCCTCACGTGCCCGGACGGGAGCCTGGTGGCCGAGGTCTCCGGGGTCGGGGGCCTCCTGGATCTGACCGAGCGGAAGCTGGTGCGGACGCCCCGCGACCACTTCCGGTCTGAGGCGCGGGACCCGGGCCTGCTCGGCCTGTGAGCGGCCGGGACCGGGGGCCCGGGACCCTGCCCCGGGCGGCTTGTACGCGCCGCGGGCGTCAGCACCAGCGGGGCGGCGGTCACGCCGCCGGTCGCCCCGCCTCCTCGGCGCGGGCCGCGAGGCGTGCCTGGCGCGCCTCCAGGCGCTCGTCGAACTTGCGGGCCTGGTCGTCGAGTCCGTTCAGGTACGTACCCAACTCCTCCTGCGCGCGCAGCCCCTCCGGGCCGAGACCGTCGATCTGGAGCGCCTTGAGGAAGCGCAGCACCGGCTGGATCACGTCGTCATGGTGGATGCGCAGGTTGTAGACGCCGCCGAGGGCGATCCGCGCCGCGGCCCGCTCGAAGCCCGGCATGCCGTGTCCGGGCATCCGGAAGTTCGTCACGACGTCCCGGACGGCACGCATCGTCAGGTCCGGGGCGATCTCGAACGCCGCGCGCAGCAGGTTGCGATAGAAGATCATGTGCAGGTTCTCGTCGGTGGCGATGCGGGCGAGCATCCGGTCGCAGACCGGGTCGCCGGACTGGTGCCCGGTGTTGCGGTGCGAGACCCGGGTGGCCAGTTCCTGGAAGGCGACGTACGCCACCGAGTGCAGCATGCTGTGCTGGTTGTCGGACTCGAAGCCCTCCGACATGTGCGCCATCCGCAGCCGTTCCAACTCGTCCGGGTCGACCGCCCGGGAGGTGAGGAGGTAGTCCCGCATCACGATGCCGTGCCGGCCCTCCTCCGCCGTCCAGCGGTGCACCCAGTTGCC
The DNA here is from genome assembly GCF_001751245.1 of Streptomyces oceani. GTDB lineage: Bacteria > Actinomycetota > Actinomycetes > Streptomycetales > Streptomycetaceae > Streptomyces > Streptomyces oceani. Next base: position 1,904 of record NZ_LJGU01000114.1, on the reverse strand, counting down.
CCAGGCGCCGTCCCGGCCGAAGAGGCTGGCGATCTCGTGGTGGTAGGAGGGCAGGTTGTCCTCGGTGAGGAGGTTCACCACCAGGGCGGTACGGCCCACCGCGGTGACCTTGGACTGTTCCGGTGCCCATGCCGCGCCCTCCAACGGGCCGTCGAAGTCCCGGCCCTCGCTCCACGGGACGTACTGGTGCGGCATCCAGTCCTTGGCGACCGACAGGTGTCGGTTCAGCTCCTTCTCCACCACCTCTTCGAGGGCGTAGAGCAGTTGCCTGTCTGTCCACTCGGACGTGCTGGTGTGCGGAACGGCGGTCGAACTCACGGGGACTCCAGAAAACGGGGACGCTCGGGCACGAAACGCCTGTGGGGAGGGCATTACTTACGGTGCCGTAGGTTACGATATCGTAGGTTGTGCGATGCCGAAAAGTCCCCTCGAGACGCTGACCAGCAGGGCTTTCGCGACCGGGTGGCGGGTCGGCCGCCCGCCGAAGGCGCCGGGCGCCGGATCGCAGCCGCCGCTCGCCGGTCGAAAAGCCCTTCGCGGGGCTGCGGTTGACCGGTTATCGTGCGCGGATGCTCTTTCCTGCGATGTCTGTGGATCCCGGGAGGTCCTGCCTCGGGCGCCGATGAGCGGCCGACAGCGCGCCCCGGCGCTGCGCGTCCGTACGCGCCGCGAGCTGCGCCAGTTCCGGCGCGGCAGAGCGCACTCCTGCTGGGATCATCTGTACGCCGCTCCGCTCTGGCCATTGCACGGCGCGAACCTCGGCACCCTGCTGCGCACGTGTGACGCGGTCGGCGCCTGTCTGATCGTGCCCCGGTTCCCCTGGGTGCCCGAGGCGCTCGCTCGGGGTGACACGCTTCGGCGCCCCGCCTGTGTGCACTGGACCGGAGATCCCCTCGGCTGGCTCGAACGCCAGCGGGCCCGCGGACTGCGGGTGATCGGGGTGGAGTTGGCCGAAGGGGCGGTACGCCTCGCGGACCTGCCGCCGGTGCGGCAGGCCACCGTGGTGGTGCTCGGGCACGAACAGTCCGGCGTTCCGCCGGAGGCCCTGGATCTGCTGGACAGCGCGGTGGAGATCCCGATGATCGGGACGGGCGCCAGCCTCAACGTGGCGGTGGCCGGCTCTCTGGTGCTGTACAAGGCGGCCGGGTTGCTGTGAGGCTCAGTGCTTCCCGCCGTCCGTGCGTCCCGCCCGTGCCCGCCGCCGCGCCGGTTCGGACACGATGGTCTACGGTCCGGGCATGGCGGTCGAGCACCCGGATCTCTTCGTCTACGGCACGCTGCGCTTCCCCGAGGTGCTGGCAGCGCTACTCGGCCGGGTGCCGCCCCGCGCGCCGGCACGGGTGCGCGGCTGGCGGGCCGCGGCGCTGGCCGGACACGTCTATCCGGGGCTGGTGCCCGCTCCGGGCGTGATCACAGCCGGTCTGGTGCTGTCCGGTCTGACCGCCGCTGAGCGCCGTGTGCTGGACGAGTTCGAGGGCCCGGAGTACGAGCCCCGCCCGCTTGAGCTGACCGACGGCGGACGGACCTGCTCGTACGTGTGGCGGGGTAGCGGCGTCCTCGCCGAGGACTGGGACGCCGCCGCGTTCGCCAAGTGCGAGCTGCCCGCGTACGTGGCCCGGCTGGCCTGAGCCGGCGGCCGTACGCGCTGCTGTCGGCAGCGCACCGTACGGCCGCCGATGTTGCGTACGGCCACCGACGGAGTGGCGGGAGACGTTCAGCGTTTCCCGCCGCCACCCAGCAGCCCGGCGCGGCGGAGGGCGTCCGCCATCTCGCTGTTGGCCGGCGGTGCGTCACGACGCTTGCCGCCACCCGAACCCTCGCGACCGCGCTGGCCCTTGCCGCTGCCGGAGCCGCCCGACCTGCCTGATCCCCCTGACCCGCTCGGCCTGCCCGACCCGCCGGCG
>NZ_LJGU01000113.1:112188-342093 GCF_001751245.1 Streptomyces oceani | reverse complement strand
GATGGTACTGCATGCGGGAGTGTGTGGGAGAGTAGGACACCGCCGAACAATTCTTCACAAGGGCCGCGGTCCCCTCGTCTTGGTGACGGGGACTGCGGCCCTTGTTTTGTTCGTCACCCGGAGTTCACGCGGCGCGGCAATCATGCTTGACATGGGGTCGACACAGTTCACCAGGCTTTCCACCAGACCTGACGCCGAAGTGCTGGTCCCCGCCTACGGTGGCCACGACGTGGCGGAGGCCGTCCGTTCGGCCGGGGCTCGTCCGGTACCGGCCGACATCGATCCACGGAGTCTGTGCATAGCGCCGAACGCCGTCCTGGACGTGCTCACGCCCAGGACGGTGGCCATCGCAGCCCTACACCTCTTCGGACACCCGCCGGACCTCCTTGGCCTGCGCCAGGTCACGCAGCGACATGCCTTGGAGATCGTCGAGTGCGGCGTGACGCGGGAGGGGCCGGTATCGCTCGATGACCGGCGCCGGCGCCAACACGCGGCGTATCTCAACTCCCGACTGACAGGTGTGGAAGTTCCGGCGGCGAGGCGGGAGGAGCACAACTACGACACATACGTGGTGCGCGTCCCGGGAAACGGCCGTCCCGATCGCGACGCCTTCAAGCAAGCGTTGCGGACTCGCGGAATCCGATGCTGGGTGCCCGTGCGGAATCCGCTGCACTGGACGCCCGGGTATCGCTCGCTTTCCCGACTGCCCCACGCGGAACGTGCCGCTGACGAGTGCCTTGCCTTGCCGGTGGACGGGACGATGACGAGGCGGGATCTGCAGCGGATGGCCTCCGCCTGTAACGCCCTGGGCGGTTTGCTGCTGGAACCCGCCTGCTGATCAGTCAACCGCTGGACGGGCACTGTCACTCGGCACGCGCATGGCCAGGATGGCCATGTCGTCGGAAGGTGCGTCGCTGGCGAAGCGCTCCACCGTACGCATGATGCGGGCCGCCACGGCACCGGCGTTGAGTCCGGTGGAATTGCAGAGCGCTGTGGCTAGCCCTTCGTCACCGAGCATGCGTGTGCCCTCGCGCCGCTCCGTCACGCCGTCGGTGACGCACAGCAGAACATCCCCCGGCGCGAGGACGACCCGCTGCTCGTACAGCTCAAGGTCGTCCATCACACCGAGCAGTGGTTGAGGTTCCGCGGCCGGTGCGACGACACCGTCGGGGCGGAGCCGCAACGGCAGCGGATGGCCCGCGCACACCACCTTGAGTTCCGCCCCGCCATCCTGTTGGGGCCACAGTTCGCCGTAGAGGAGGGTAAGGAAGCGGCTGCGCTCCTCCCCCTCGTCAAGGATCGCGGCATTGAGGCGTTCCAGGACGGCCGGACCGCTGAAGCCCTCCCGCGCCAGCAACCGCAGGGCGTGTCGGGCGAGTCCGGTCACCGCGGCGGCCTCCGGCCCGGTGCCACACACGTCGCCGATGGCGAAGCCGTAGACCCCTTCGCGGATCTCGAACAGATCGTAGAAGTCGCCGCCCACCTCGTTGCCCTCGCCCGCGGCACGGTAGATCACCTCGACCTCGACCCCCGGCACCGTCGGCAGTTTCGGAGGCAGGAGGCTTCGCTGCAGGGACTGACTGATCGCGGTGCGCTCGGAGTAGAGTCGCGCGTTGTCCAGCGCCAACGCCGCCCGCCGTGACAGGTCTTCGGCGAGTTCCAGGATCTCCTGGCGAAACCGCTCATCGGTGGGCTTGCCCAGGACCAACAGTCCGATCACCCGGTTACGGGCGACAAGCGGCAGCACCACGGTCTCGCCGCCCACGGCCGCGGCGGTGGCCAGGCCCGAAGTAGAGGACAGCCGGTGTTCGTCCTCGCCGAGGGTGACGTGCCGCAGCGAGGTACGCAAGGCGGCCGAGTGCGCCTCCTCGGTGGGCGCGTTCCATACGCGTGCGCCAGGCGCCGGAACCGGATCAGGCGCCTCCACCTTCGCCAACAGCGCCTTGAGGCTGTCGATCCGGTCCTCGTCCTCGTGCAGGACGTACGAGAGGGCCGGCTCCGATCCCTGGTCGGCGACGGTGTAGACGGCGCACCAACTGGCCAGGGTGGGTACGGTCATCTGCGCCATCAGCGCGAGTGTCTGGTTCCGGTCCAGCGTGCCGGCGAGCAGGTCGGAGGCTTCCACGAGGAAGGAGAGCGAGCCACGGCGCAGTCGCTCCAACTCGGTCAGCCGTGCCCGCTCGACGGCGAGCGCGATGCGGTCCGCGGCGAACTGGAGGCGCAGCGCCTCCTCGTTGGTGTAGCGCCCGGGCTCTTCGGTGGCGACGCCGAGGGAGCCGGTGAGGCGTCCCTCCACCTTCAACGGCACGGTCACGACCGAGCGCATGCCCGTACCGGCCAGTAGCGGGACCGCGCCGGGTGCGATCGTCAGGTCCTCGTGCACGGACGGCATCCGCGCGCTGCCGTAGCGTCCGCTGCCCGCCTCCACGGGCACCCGCGCGAAGCGCTGCCGGGCGGAGGGCAGACCGGTGGATGCCCGGACCTCGAGTTCCGTCTCGTCGTCGGTGGCGAGGAGGACGTACGCGGCGTCCCCGTCCAGCATGTCCCGTGCGCGTTCGACCGTACGCTGCAGGAGCCCGTCCAGATCGTCCGGTGCGGGGGAGCCGATGAAAACCTCGAAGGGGTCCTGTGCGGGGTGCTCCTGCCCGTCCTGACCGCCGCCCGGATCGGTGGAGGGCACCCGCTGCGGGGTTTGGAGCACGGCGCGCTCGTGGTCGGGGACGAGCAGGCAGACGGTGGAGGGCTCGCCGGCGCTGTCCCGCACCCGAAGATGAGAGGCGTAGACGGGGACGGTACGGCCCTCGTGGTCGCGTAGCCCGTAGGAGCCCTCCCAGCGGGAGAGCCGCAGAGCGTCCGTGAGACCGGTGCCGGTGCCGGGGGTGTGCGGCCAGGCGGCCAGGTCGGACAGCGGCTTGCCGAGGACGTCCTCCGCTGAGTAGCCGAACAGCTCCTCCGCGTCGGGATTCCAGGCGGACACGGTGCCGGAGGCGTCCACCTGCAGGACCGCGACCCGTACGCGCGTGTTACTGACCGGCAACGCGGTGTCCGGCAGGGCGGGCCCGGCGGTACGAGTGCCCACGACCCGTTCGGGCAGATCGAGGTGGAACCAGACGCGCTTGTCGGCCGCCGTGTAGTCGACGCCCCAGCGGGAGGCGAGTGCCGAGCAGAGCATCAGCCCCCGGCCGCCCTCCCGGTCCAGCCCGCCGGGCGGTGCCGAGATGTCGTGCACGGGCAGTTCGCGCTCCGGGTAGCGGTCGACGACCTCAACCCGCACGCCCTCCGTGCCGCGCAGGCACAGCACCTCGGCGGAGGTGCCGGCGTGCACGACCGCGTTGGTGACCAGCTCGCTGGTGAGCACCACGGCGTCATCCACGATGTCACCCAGGCCCCAGCCCTGCAGGGTGTCCCGTACGAAGCCACGGGCCGACGCAACCGAGCGGCCCACCGGTCGGAAGGTGGCCGTGGCTCGTGCGGTGATCAATGGTCTCCCCATCGGTGATTGCTCACTGCCCGTGTCCGCTGATGTGCGTTGGGCGCCGACTGCCGCCGCCTTCTCGCGCTCGGCACTCTTCTCTGGCATTCCCGGCGCCCCTCCGTTGCCGTCGTCTCCGCAGCGCCGCCCTCCCGGCCGATACCGGGGCGAATGGACAGCCGGCAGCCAGGTTACTTACGTTCCCGGTGCGCGCGGGCGGCGGTCGCGGTGTTTTCCCCGACGGACCGGGAGAAGGTCGTGGTATGCCATGCTGCCGAACTGTTATCGCCTGCTTCCGGTTGGGTGAAACACTGGGAAGGCGTGAAGTAAAGCCCAGGTAGGACGGTCGACCCTGCGGGAGGGACACGGTGGAGTCTGGCGCAGCGGCGCGTAGCACGAACACGCGCACGAAGGGCGGACGCTCCCGGAAGAGCGGGACGATCGAGGTTGACGCGGCGGCCGTCAACCGGTTGCTGACCGCTTTGGTTTCGATGCGGGACGGCAATTTCCGCAAGCGGCTCACCGTGACCGGTGATGGCCCGATGGCTGAGATCGCCGCGGTGTTCAACGAGGTCGCGGACCGCAATCTGCATCTCAGCAGCGAGCTGTCCCGGGTACGCCGCGTGGTGGGCAGGGACGGGAAGCTCACGGAGCGATTGGAGACGGGCGCCTGTGAGGGCTCCTGGGCGGCGGCGATCGATGGGTCGAACGCACTGGTGGACGACCTGGTCCGACCCGTCTCCGAGGTCGGTCGGGTGTTGTCCGCGGTGGCGGACGGTGACCTGGAGCAGCGGATGGACCTGCGGGCGCAGGGGCCCGAGGGCGCCGCGCATCCGCTGCGTGGCGAGTTCCTGAAGGTCGGCCGTACGGTCAACGGGCTGGTCGATCAGCTTTCCGCGTTCACCGACGAGGTGACACGGGTGGCCAGCGAGGTCGGTACGGAGGGCAAGCTCGGCGGTCAGGCCCGGGTTCGGGGCATGTCCGGCTCCTGGAAGGACCTGACCGAGTCCGTCAACACGATGGCTTCCCGGCTGACGGCACAGGTGCGGGACATCGCGCTGGTGACCACCGCGGTGGCGAAGGGCGACCTCTCGCGCAAGGTCCAGGTGGATGTGGCCGGCGAGATGCTCGAGTTGAAGAACACCGTCAACACGATGGTCGACCAGCTCTCCTCGTTCCAGTCGGAGGTCACCCGGGTGGCCCGGGAGGTCGGTACGGAGGGCGAGCTCGGTGGTCAAGCCCAGGTGCAGGGCGTGGCCGGAGTGTGGAAGGACCTCACCGACTCGGTCAACCTGATGGCGGGAAACCTCACCTCGCAGGTGCGGGAGATCGCCCAGGTGACCACCGCGGTGGCGAACGGCGACCTGTCCCAGAAGATCACGGTGAGCGCACGGGGGGAGGTGGCGCAGCTCGCCGAGACGATCAACGCGATGACCGAGACGCTGCGTACGTTCGCCGACGAGGTGACCCGCGCGGCGAGTGAGGTCGGCACGGAGGGGGTGCTCGGCGGGCAGGCGCAGGTGCCGGGCGCGGCCGGGATCTGGAAGGACCTCACGGACTCGGTCAACAGCGCGTTCCGCAACTTGACCGCGCAGGTGCGGGACATCGCTCAAGTGACCACCTCGGTGGCGAACGGCGACCTCTCGCAGAAGGTCACCGTGGATGTCTCGGGCGAGATGCAGGAGTTGAAGAACACCGTCAACACGATGGTCGACCAGCTGCGTTCGTTCGGCGACGAGGTGACCAGGGTCGCGCGTGAGATCGGAGTGGAGGGCGAACTCGGCGGACAGGCCCGGGTGCCGGGTGCCGCCGGGACCTGGAAGGACCTCACGGACTCGGTGAACACGGCCTTCCGTAACCTCACGGGTCAGGTACGTAATATCGCTCAGGTGACCACGGCGGTGGCGAACGGCGATCTCTCGCAGAAGGTCACCGTGGATGTCTCGGGCGAGATGTTCCAGTTGAAGAACACCGTCAACACGATGGTCGACCAACTCTCCGCGTTCGCCGAACAGGTCACCCGGATGGCGCGCGATGTCGGCACCGAGGGAAGGCTCGGTGGTCAAGCCCGGGTGGAGGGGGTCTCGGGGACGTGGAAGGACCTCACCGACTCCGTCAACTCCATGGGCAGCAACCTCACCTCGCAGGTACGACAGATCGCCCAGGTGACGACGGCGGTCGCGCGAGGTGACCTGTCGCAGAAGATCGAGNGTCACCGTGGATGTCTCGGGCGAGATGTTCCAGTTGAAGAACACCGTCAACACGATGGTCGACCAACTCTCCGCGTTCGCCGAACAGGTCACCCGGATGGCGCGCGATGTCGGCACCGAGGGAAGGCTCGGTGGTCAAGCCCGGGTGGAGGGGGTCTCGGGGACGTGGAAGGACCTCACCGACTCCGTCAACTCCATGGGCAGCAACCTCACCTCGCAGGTACGACAGATCGCCCAGGTGACGACGGCGGTCGCGCGAGGTGACCTGTCGCAGAAGATCGAGGTCGACGCCCGTGGTGAGATCCTTGAGCTGAAGACGACGATCAACACGATGGTGGACCAGCTCTCCTCCTTCGCCGACCAGGTGACCCGGGTGGCCCGGGAGGTCGGTACGGAGGGCCGGCTCGGCGGTCAGGCGCAGGTGCCCGGTGTGGCGGGGGTCTGGCGGGATCTGACCGACTCGGTGAACGGCATGGCGGGCAACCTCACCGCCCAGGTGCGCAACATCTCCCAGGTCGCCACCGCGGTGGCGCGGGGTGATCTGTCGCAGAAGATCGATGTGGACGCCCGTGGTGAGATCCTTGAGCTGAAGACGACGATCAACACGATGGTGGGTCAGCTCTCGTCGTTCGCCGAGCAGGTGACCCGGGTGGCCCGGGAGGTCGGTACGGAGGGCATCCTCGGTGGCCAGGCCGAGGTGAAGGGGGTTTCCGGTACCTGGAAGGACCTCACCCAGTCCGTGAACTTCATGGCGAACAACCTGACGTCTCAGGTGCGGAACATCGCGGAGGTCACCACGGCCGTCGCCCAGGGAGACCTGTCCAAGAAGATCACCGTCGACGCCAAGGGCGAGATCCTGGCCCTGGTGACCACCGTCAACACCATGGTGGACCAGCTGTCCCTGTTCGCGGAGCAGGTGACGCGGGTTGCCCGCGAGGTGGGTACGGAGGGCCAGCTGGGCGGCCAGGCGCGCGTACGGGACGTGTCCGGGATCTGGAAGGACCTCACGGACAACGTCAATCTGATGGCCAACAACCTCACCGGCCAGGTGCGCAACATCTCGCAGGTCGCCGGCGCGGTCGCCAACGGCGATCTGACGAAGAAGGTCACCGTCGAGGCCAGTGGCGAGGTCGCGCAGCTGGCCGACACCGTGAACACGATGGTGACAACCCTCTCCGCGTTCGCCGAGGAGGTGACGCGGGTCGCCCGCGAGGTGGGTACGGAGGGCCAGCTGGGCGGCCAGGCCAGGGTCTCGGGGGTGGCTGGGACCTGGAAGGACCTGACGGACTCGGTGAACTCCATGGCGTCGAACCTGACCGGTCAGGTGCGCAACATCGCCATGGTGACGACCGCCATCGCCAAGGGTGACCTGACGAAGAAGATCGACATCGAGGCGAACGGCGAGATCCTCGAACTGAAGACCACGATCAACACGATGGTCGACCAGTTGTCCTCGTTCGCTGAGCAGGTGACGCGGGTGGCCCGGGAGGTGGGTACGGAGGGCCAGTTGGGCGGCCAGGCGCGGGTACGCGACGTGGCCGGGACGTGGCAGGACCTGACCGACTCGGTGAACGAGATGGCGGGTAACCTCACCCGTCAGGTGCGCAACATCTCCCAGGTCGCCACCGCGGTGACCCGTGGGGACCACAACGTGCGCATCGATGTGGACGCGTCCGGCGAGATCCTGAAGCTGCAGGGCTACATCAACACGATGATCACCAACCTGCGCGAGACCACCCTGGCCAACAAGGAGCAGGACTGGCTGAAGGGCAATCTGGCCCGGATCTCCGCGCGCATGCAGGGGCACCGCGATCTCAAGGACGTGGCCCGCCTGATCATGAGCGAGTTGACTCCGGTGGTGGCGGCGCAGCACGGTGCCTTCTTCGTGGCGGTTCCCGTGGGCGGCGGTACGGACGGCATCGGTGCCGGGGAGATCGGCACGGGCTCCTCCGGCGCGGAGGAGGACGTGTCGTACGAGCTGCGGATGGTGGGCAGTTACGGCTACGAGACCGGGAGCATGCCCACCACGTTCGGCCCTGGCGAGGCCCTCGTGGGGACGGCTGCCGACGAGAAGCGCACCATCCTGGTGGAGAACGCTCCGCCCGGTTATCTCAAGATCTCCTCCGGGCTCGGCGAGGCGCCACCGGCTCATGTCATCGTGCTGCCGGTGATCTTCGAAGGGGTGGTGCTCGGTGTCGTCGAGCTGGCCTCCTTCCAGCCGTTCACGCAGATCCAGAAGGACTTCCTGAACCGGATCGCGGAGGTCATCGCGACCAGTGTCAACACCATCAGCGTCAACACCAAGACGGAGGTGCTTTTGGCGCAGTCCCAGGAGCTGACCGAACAGCTCCAGGAGCGCTCCGCGGAGCTGGAGAGTCGGCAGAAGGCGCTGCAGGAGTCGAACGCGCAGCTGGAGGAGAAGGCCGAGCAACTGGCCCAGACCAACAGCGACATCGAGATCAAGAACCGGGAGATCGAGGAAGCCCGACAGGTGCTCGAGGAGCGTGCGGAACAGCTCTCGGTGTCGATGCGTTACAAGTCGGAGTTCCTCGCGAACATGTCGCACGAGTTGCGCACCCCGCTGAACTCCTTGCTGATTCTGGCCAAGCTCCTCGCGGACAACGCGGAGGGCAACCTCTCTCCGAAGCAGGTGGAGTTCTCCGAGACCATCCACGGAGCCGGTTCCGACCTGCTCCAGCTCATCAACGACATCCTCGACCTGTCGAAGGTCGAGGCGGGAAAGATGGACGTCAGCCCGACCCGTATCGCGCTCGTCCAGCTCGTGGACTACGTCGAGGCGACTTTCCGGCCCCTGACCGCGGAGAAGGGTCTGGACTTCTCGGTCCGGGTCTCTCCAGAGCTGCCGGCCACTCTGCACACGGACGAACAGCGGCTGCTGCAGGTGCTGCGTAACTTGCTCTCGAACGCCGTCAAGTTCACCGATTCCGGAGCCGTCGAACTCGTGATCCGTGCGGCGGCTGACGAGGTGCCGGACGGGATCAGGCAGTTGATGCTCGAGCACGGCTCCATCCGCGACGCCGACGCCGACCTGGTGGCGTTCTCGGTGACGGACACCGGTATCGGGATCGCGGCGAGCAAGATGCTGGTGATCTTCGAGGCGTTCAAGCAGGCTGACGGTACGACCAGCCGGAAGTACGGTGGCACGGGGCTCGGGTTGTCCATCAGCCGGGAGATCGCCCGGCTCCTGGGCGGTGAGATCGACGCCGCCAGCGAGGCCGGCCGGGGCTCGACGTTCACCCTCTACCTACCGTTGCAGCCGGTGGAGCTTCCTCCGCAGGGTTACGCACAGGTCAGCACCGGTTCGCTGGCGCTCGCGGCGGCGCCGCCGGAGGCCCGTACGACCCAGGGGGAGGAGCATCACGCGGTTGACGACGCCTCGGAGGACACGACGGGGGGCTCGTTCACTGACTCCGCTGGGGCTGCTATGGCCGACGAGACCGCTGGGGCCGCTGACGCTGGTGATGGGGCTGGCGCCGCCCAGCAGCGGGACATCGCCCAGGGGGAGACGGACACGGCACCGGAGAGCGATGCCAAGCGGGCGGCGGCTTCCCTCGCCCAGCGTCGTAGGAGGCAGGCGAGGCCGGGGATGGATCGTGCGGAGCCTGCTGAGGGACAGCGCGGGGGCGGAGAGGCCACGGATGTCGCGGGACGCGAGACGAAGGCTGAGGAGTCGTGGCGTACGAATGGCCAGGACTTGGTGCGCCCAGGCCCTTCGGCGCGTTTCAACGGGGAGAAGGTGCTGATCGTCGACGACGACATCCGCAACGTCTTCGCGTTGACCAGCGTCCTGGAACAGAGTGGTCTGCAGGTGCTGTATGCCGAGAACGGTCGGGAGGGCATCGAGGTTCTGGAGCAGAACGACGATGCCGCGGTGGTGTTGATGGACATCATGATGCCGGAAATGGACGGCTATGCCACGACCGCCGCGATTCGTAGGATGCCGCAGTTCGAGGGGTTGCCCATCATCGCGCTGACCGCGAAGGCGATGCAGGGTGACCGGGAGAAGAGCATCGAGTCCGGAGCCTCCGACTACGTCACGAAGCCGGTGGACACGGACCACCTGCTGATTGTCATGGGCCAGTGGATGGAGTCGCGTTGATGTGACACGGTGAGGGGACACATGTCGTTGACACGCTGTGGTCGTTAACGTTGGAAATGTGGGTAACCGGGAACCTTCCGTTCCTCCGGTGCGTTTCTGAGACGTGCACAGTGACAACACGGTGACAGGGTGTGGCGGGGCGCTGTATGCCGCTACCATGACCGGCACAAGGACGGGCGGCGGTGTACCGGAGTCGCTGCCAGGCGCGGCGTCCGAAAGGCTGCCGGGGCGAGGAGGACGGGCCATGGTGCAGAAGGCCAAGATCCTCCTGGTCGATGACCGGCCGGAGAATCTGTTGGCGCTGGAGGCTATCCTCTCAGCGCTCGATCAGACACTGGTGCGGGCATCGTCCGGGGAGGAAGCGCTCAAGGCGCTGTTGACGGACGACTTCGCGGTCATTCTGCTGGACGTTCAGATGCCCGGGATGGACGGGTTCGAGACGGCGGCGCACATCAAGCGCCGGGAACGCACCCGGGACATCCCGATCATCTTCCTCACCGCGATCAACCACGGACCTCATCACACCTTCCGTGGGTATGCGGCGGGAGCCGTCGATTACATCTCCAAGCCCTTCGATCCGTGGGTGCTGCGCGCCAAGGTCTCCGTCTTCGTCGAGCTCTACATGAAGAACGTCCAGCTCAGGGAGCAAGCCTCGTTGCTGAGACTCCAGTTGGAGGGCAGCGCGGAAGAGGCGGAGACCGCCGAGGAGCCGGAGCAGACCGGATTGCTCGCCGAACTCTCCGCCCGTCTCGCGGCGGTTGAGGAGCAGGCTGAGGCGTTGTCGAAGCAGTTGGGCGGCTCCTCGGACGCGGCAGCCGTCGCCACCGCAGCCCATCTCGAGCGCAAGCTCACTGGCCTCAGGAAGGCCCTGGACGCTCTCGGGCCGGGTTCCGCCGGCAGCACGGTGTAGCGGTGCCGGGCGGGACATGGCGCTCCCTGAGGGGGCGTCACCACCGTCCCGGGGTCCTGTGAGCCCCTCGTTCGTCCGTGCTCCCTGTCGGCAACTTCGGTAACCTCAGCCCCATGGCCTCACGTACGCCCGGCAAGGCCGCCAAGAAAGCGCCAGCCAAGAAGGCCGCGGCCAAAAAGGCCCCGGCGAAGAAGGCGACTTCGGCTGCCAAGCCAGCGAAGAAGGCCGCTCCCGCACCGGCCCCGTCGCCCACCGGCGGGGTGTATCGCCTGGTACGCGCATGCTGGCTCGGCGTGGCGCACGCCCTGGGCGCCATGTTCCGGGGGATAGGGCAGGGCGCACGCGGGCTTGATCCCGCGCACCGCAAGGACGGCATCGCGCTCCTGCTGTTGGCGCTGGCCCTCATCGTCGCGGCCGGCACCTGGTCCAATCTTCGGGGCCCGGTAGGCGAGTTGGTGGAGACGCTCGTCACTGGGGCCTTCGGGCGGTTGGACCTGCTGGTTCCCGTGCTCCTGGCGGGGATGACCATCCGTCTGATTCGCCATCCGGAGAAGCCCGAGGCGAACGGCCGGATAGTCATCGGACTGTCGGCCCTGGTGGCAGGAGTGCTGGGGCTGGTCCACATGGCCTGTGGTGCCCCGGCACGCGGAGACGGCGCGGGGCCCATACGGGATGCCGGGGGGCTCATCGGTTGGGGCGTCGCCTCGCCGCTGGTCTTCACCGTCGGCTCGATGCTCGCCGTGCCCCTGCTCGTACTCCTCACGCTGTTCGGTCTGTTGGTCGTCACGGCGACTCCGGTCAACTCCATCCCGCAGCGGCTGCGCGCGGGATGTGTGCGGCTCGGCTTGCTGGCGCCGGCGGAGGACGAGGCGGATGCGGACGAGGTAGCGGAAGAGGCGACGAGCCGTGCCGGGTCACCGGCTGAGGACTCGACCACGGCCGAGCGGGAGGCGCTGGAGAGACGCCGGAAGCGCAAACGCCGTGTCAGTTCCGCTACCGTCGAGTCCGCTTCGCAACAGCCGGACACGTCCTCGGACGCCGTGGACGTGGCGGCCGCCGCGGCGGCCGCTTTGGACGGAGCCGTGCTGCACGGAGTGCAGCCGTCGCCGCTGGTGGCTGACCTGAGTACGGGCCTGTCGACCGAACGCCGGCAGCGTGCAGGCACGCAGTCCGGCGGAGGTACCGCCGTGCCTGGGGCGCGCCGGGAGGAAGGCAGGGACGGCGCCGTGCCGGACCTGACCAAACAGACGGCGCCGTCCGCCACCGAGGCGCTACCGTCACGTGCGGAGCAGTTGCAGCTCTCCGGCGACATCACGTACGCCCTTCCGGGTCTCGACGTGCTCGCCCTGGGAGGGCCCGGCAAGGCCCGAAGCACTGTCAATGACCAGGTGGTGGCGTCCCTGACGCAGGTCTTCAGTGAGTTCAAGGTCGACGCCGCGGTGACCGGCTTCACCCGTGGGCCCACTGTGACCCGTTACGAGGTCGAGTTGGGGCCCGCGGTGAAGGTGGAGAAGATCACGGCTCTGGCGAAGAACATCGCCTACGCCGTCGCCAGCCCCGACATCCGCATCATCAGCCCGATCCCCGGAAAGTCGGCCGTTGGCATCGAGATCCCGAACACCGACCGCGAGATGGTCAACCTCGGCGACGTGTTGCGTTCCGCTGAGGCGAGCGAGGACGCCCGTCCGCTGTTGGTCGGGCTCGGCAAGGACGTCGAGGGTGGTTACGTCTCGCACGACCTCGCGAAGATGCCGCACGTCCTGGTCGCCGGCGCCACCGGGGCCGGCAAGTCGTCGTGCATCAACTGCTTGATCACCTCGGTGATGGTTCGGGCCACGCCGGAGGACGTACGGTTGGTGCTCGTGGACCCCAAGCGGGTCGAGTTGACCGCTTATGAGGGCATTCCACACCTGATCACGCCCATCATCACGAACCCCAAGAAGGCCGCCGAGGCGTTGCAGTGGGTCGTGCGCGAGATGGATCTGCGATACGACGATCTCGCTGCCTACGGGTACCGCCATATCGACGACTTCAACGCAGCCGTCCGCAGCGGCAAGGCCACCGCGCCGGAGGGCAGCGAGCGAGAGCTAAGCCCGTACCCGTACCTCCTGGTCATCGTGGACGAGCTGGCGGACCTGATGATGGTCGCGCCGCGCGACGTGGAGGACGCGATCGTACGGATCACCCAGTTGGCCCGGGCCGCCGGCATCCATCTGGTGCTGGCCACCCAGCGGCCCTCGGTGGACGTCGTGACCGGGCTGATCAAGGCCAACGTGCCGTCCCGGCTCGCCTTCGCCACGTCCTCGCTGGCCGACAGTCGGGTCATCCTGGACCAGCCGGGCGCGGAGAAGCTCATCGGTAAGGGCGACGGGCTGTTCCTCCCGATGGGGGCGAACAAGCCTGTGCGTATGCAGGGAGCCTTCGTCACCGAGGAGGAGATCGGCGCGGTCGTCGAGCACTGCAAGGCACAGATGGCCCCCGTCTTCCGCGACGACGTGACGGTCGGACAGGGCCGTAAGAAGGAGATCGACGAGGAAATCGGCGATGATCTCGACCTGCTCTGTCAGGCTGCGGAACTGGTGGTCTCCACGCAGTTCGGTTCCACCTCCATGCTTCAACGCAAGCTGCGGGTTGGCTTCGCCAAAGCCGGTCGGCTGATGGACCTCATGGAGTCACGTGGCGTAGTCGGCCCCAGTGAGGGCTCCAAGGCGCGGGACGTTCTGGTCAAACCTGATGAACTGGACGGCGTACTCGGTGTGATCCGTGGGGAGACTCATTCGAAAGAGTGAGTCAGGCAACCGTTTCCGCCGCTGATGCGTCAACGTAAGTGGGGCGACACTGGCGTGTCCCACAGTCAGGCGGTACGGCCTCCTGATGGCGGACAAGCCGTGTCCGTCCGCTTGCCCTCCCGATCTGCAACCCCCCTAGACTGAATGTCCAGCAGGTGGCTACACGCTCGAAAGGCGACCTCGTGCCCGTCGGCAACTCCCCCGAAGAGGACCGGCCCTCGGTCGGTCGAGCCCTCAAGCAGGCCCGGACCGATGCTCGACTGACCATCGACGAGGTCAGTGCGTCAACCCGCGTGCGCGTACCCATCGTGCGCGGGATCGAGGACGATGACTTCTCCCGATGCGGCGGCGATGTCTATGCCCGCGGACATCTTCGTACGCTCGCGCGCGCCGTTGGCCTGGACGGCGACGAACTGGTGAAGCAGTTCGACGAGGAGCACGGCGGGCGCCCGGAGCCGACCCCGGCGGCGGCTCTGTTCGAGGCCGAGCGGACCGCGCCGGAGCCGCGTCGGCCGAACTGGACCGCGGCGATGGTGGCCGCGATCGTCGTGGTGGTGGGCTTCGTCGGGTTCACGTTGGTCAGTGATGGCGGCCAGGGTTCGGACACCCCGGTCGCCGGGGACGCCACCTCGGACTCTCCCGGACGCGACAAGCCCGACAAGCCGGAGCCGAGCCGTCCGGCCGATCCCAAGCCCGAGCCGTCCGAGAGCGCTGTGGCCGGCGTACCGGGTGACAAGGTCACCGTGCGCATGGTGGCGGAGGAGGGGAACAGCTGGGTCTCGGCGGAGGACCACAGCGGCAAGGTGCTTTTCGAGGGCCCGCTCAAGGAAGGTGCCACCAAGACGTTCACCGATGACAAACGGCTGGATCTCGTGCTGGGCAACGCCGGTGCGGTGAAACTCTGGGTCAACGGCAAGGAGGTCGACAGCCTCGGCGAGGAAGGCAAGGTCGAGCGGGTCAGCTACACCCGGGGTGATCCGGAACAGGGCTGAGAGCCAGACCCGGATGTGAAGAAACCCTGATGAGGAGAGAGCGTCGGGGGAACGCGTAGGCTGAGCGCATGCCCGAACCCCGCACTGTCGCCCTTGTCACGCTGGGCTGTGCCCGTAACGAGGTGGACTCCGAAGAACTCGCCGGCCGCTTGTCGGCGGACGGCTGGGACCTTGTCGAGGATGCCGCCGACGCGGACGTCGCCGTCGTCAATACGTGTGGCTTCGTCGAAGCGGCCAAGAAGGACTCCGTCGACGCCTTGCTGGAAGCCAACGACCTGAAGGATCACGGGAGAACTCAGGCGGTCGTCGCCGTCGGTTGCATGGCGGAACGATACGGCAAGGAGCTGGCCGAGGCGCTGCCGGAAGCCGACGGTGTGCTGGGGTTCGACGACTACGCACAGATCTCCGACCGTCTCCAGACCATCGTCTCGGGCGGGATACACGCGCCCCACACGCCACGTGATCGCCGCCGGCTTCTGCCGCTCAGCCCGGCCGCGCGACAGGACGCGGGCGCGTCGGTGGCGCTGCCCGGGCACGGCGAGCACATGGCGAGCGACACGAACGGGACGGGAGCCGAAGCGTACGAAGCGCCGGCTGGCCCGGTCGACCTGCCGGTGGGCGTTGCTCCCGCGTCCGGGCCGCGGCCACCCCTGCGTCGGCGTGTCCACGGCGGTCCGGTCGCGTCGGTGAAGCTCGCGTCGGGTTGTGACCGGCGGTGTTCCTTCTGCGCCATTCCCTCGTTCCGCGGCTCGTTCATCTCGCGCCGCCCGGCGGATGTGCTGAACGAGACCCGGTGGCTCGCCGATCAGGGGGTCCGGGAGATCATGCTGGTCTCCGAGAACAACACCTCGTACGGCAAGGACCTCGGAGACGTACGACTTCTGGAGTCGCTGCTGCCGGAACTGGCATCGGTGACGGGCATCGAACGCGTGCGGGTCAGTTACCTTCAACCGGCTGAGCTGCGCCCGGGCCTGATCGACGTGCTCACCGGTACGGACAAGGTCGCGCCCTACTTCGATCTCTCGTTCCAGCATTCCGCTCCGGGGGTGCTGCGTGCCATGCGGCGTTTCGGGGATACGGACAGCTTCCTGCAACTGCTGGCGGACATCCGGGCGAAGGCACCGCAGGCGGGCGTGCGCTCGAATTTCATCGTCGGCTTCCCGGGGGAGAGCCGGGCGGATGTCGCCGAGCTGGAGCGCTTCCTCGGAGCCGCACGATTGGACGCCATCGGCGTGTTCGGGTATTCCGACGAGGACGGCACGGAGGCCTGCGGCTACGAGGACAAGAACGCTCCCGAGGAAGTCGCCGAGCGTCTCGAGAGGGTTTCCCGGCTGGCCGAGGAACTGACCGCGCAGCGGGCCGAGGAACGGATCGGCGACAGTGTGCGGGTCCTCGTCGAGTCGGCGGGCGACGGACAGCCTGGGGGAGCGGACGAGTCGGCCCTGCCCGCGGGCCGTGCCGTGCACCAGGCGCCCGAGACGGACGGCCAGGTGCTGCTGGACGGTGCGACGCCTGAGATGTCGGTGGTCGGACGTATTCTCGAGGCGAAGGTGGTGGCTACCGACGGCGTGGACCTGATCGCGCGGGCGCTCCCGAGCGAGAGTGAGGAGGCGGGCAGATGACCGGAGTGCCGGCCTCCACAACTGGTGGTGGTTCGGTGCCCAGGCCGAACGCAGCGTCCACCGCACGCCATGTCAGCCTGTGGAACGTCGCCAACCTCCTCACCATGGCGCGACTGCTGCTGGTTCCGGCCTTCGTCTTCTTGATGCTCGCGGGTGGCGGGCACGACCCGGTGTGGCGCGCGTTCGCCTGGGCGGCCTTCACCGTGGCGATGATCACGGACCTGTTCGACGGTGAGCTTGCGCGACGCTATGACCTCGTGACCGACTTCGGGAAGCTCGCCGACCCGATCGCGGACAAAGCGATCATGAGCGCGGCGCTCATCTGCCTGTCGGTGCTCGGCGACCTTCCGTGGTGGGTGACCGCCGTCATCCTGGTGCGGGAGTTGGGCATCACGGCGATGCGCTTCTGGGTGATCAAGCACGGCGTGATCCCGGCCAGTCGGGGAGGGAAGCTCAAGACCCTGGCGCAGGGCGTGGCAGTGGGTATGTACGTCCTCGCGCTGACCGGGCCACTGGCTTCCCTGCGCTGGTGGGTCATGGGGCTCGCGGTGCTCCTGACCGTCGGTACCGGCCTGGACTACGTACGTCAGGCGGTCGCCCTGCGCCGATCCGGACGAGCGGCTCTGGAGGAGTCGCGTGAGCGATGAACCCGCCGGCGCGGACGCGGACCTCGCCGGGCGGATTCTGGGGCGGCTGGTCGAGCGTGGACAGACCGTGGCGGTCGCGGAGTCGCTGACGGGCGGGCTGGTGGCGGCTCGTATGACGGAGGTGCCAGGCGCGTCCCGCGCCTTTCGTGGCTCCGTCACGGCCTACTCCACCGAGTTGAAGCACGATGTCCTGGGAGTGGAGCAGACCCTGCTGGAGGCGCGTGGCGCGGTGGATGCCGAGGTGGCACACGCCATGGCACGGGGCGTGCGCCGCGCGCTGAGCGCTGACTGGGGCCTCTCGACCACCGGGGTGGCCGGCCCGGAGCCACAGGACGGCCAGCCGGTGGGCACGGTCTTCGTGGCCGTCGCCGCCCCGTGGGGTACGGAGGGGTTGGGCGAGCTGCGGTTGACCGGGAGCCGCGAGCGGATCAGGGCGGACACGGTACTGGCGGGTCTTCGACTCTTGTGGCACGAATTGGTCGACAACTGAGCGGGGAGGATCGGGAACACCAAGGGGAGGATGGATGTTTGCAGCCCTGAGTGAACACGAGATCGCTCCCCGCGCTGCCTGCGCGGGAGAGGGTACGGTGGGGTATGAAGGATGACGGGCCTAGGCCCAGCCCCTTGGTGAGCCGCATGATCAGTCAGTGTGGGGCCGCGCAGTTCGGGGCACGCAGATGACGTCGCGCGTACTAGAGGGAGGAGCACCGATGATTCTGCTCCGTCGCCTGTTGGGTGACGTGCTGCGTCGGCAGCGCCAACGCCAGGGCCGGACCCTACGCGAAGTCTCTTCGTCCGCACGGGTTTCGCTTGGTTACCTGTCCGAGGTGGAAAGAGGCCAGAAGGAAGCCTCCTCCGAGCTGTTGTCATCGATTTGTGAGGCATTGGACGTCCGTATGTCGGAAGTCATGCGTGAGGTGGGGGACGAACTCGCGCTCGCCGAGCTCGCGGAGTCCGCGGCCAGCGACACCGTGCCGGCGCCGATGCGATCGGTGCTCAATCCCATCGAGCACATGACCTCCGTGACCTCGGTCACCGGCGTCCCGGAGGAGAGAGTCACCATCAAGGCGCCGGCCGAGGCAGTGGATGTCGTCGCAGCCTGAGCGCTGGCGCATGGTTCCGCCCCCGGTCAGCCAAGATTACGACTTCGGTTGGCATCGGGGGCACCAGTAGGCCACACGGCGCTCCGGCGCGGGGCCGAGTTGGCCGGTCTGGATGGGGGTCCCGCAGCGGAGGCAGGGCCGGTGCGCACGGCCGTACACCCAGAGCATGCGCCCACGTTGACGCTCGCCGGTGGTGGACCGTGCGAGTTGGTTCCGATTGCTTGCCAACAGCCTTCGTGCGAGGGCGAGCAGCGAAGCCGGATCGGCGAGGTCACCGACGGCGGCGTCCGGCCGCAGGCGCGCGAGGAAGCACAGTTCCGAACGGTACACGTTGCCGATACCGGCTACGTTCCGCTGATCCAGGAGGGCCTCGCCGAGCGCTCTGGAGGGGTCCGAGCACAACCGGCGGGTGGCCTCATGAGCGTCGAAGCAGGTGCTCAGCAGATCCGGTCCGAGATGG
Organism: Streptomyces oceani; assembly: GCF_001751245.1. Lineage (GTDB taxonomy): Bacteria > Actinomycetota > Actinomycetes > Streptomycetales > Streptomycetaceae > Streptomyces > Streptomyces oceani. Next base: position 323,768 of record NZ_LJGU01000113.1, on the reverse strand, counting down.
CCCACGGCTCGGTCCTCCCATGCGGTGGGGAGCAGTTCGAGTCGCCGCAGCCGGTAACCGTACGCGGTCCGGGTACGGGTCCCCAGGATCGCCCGTAGCTCATGAGCGGGGCCGCCCGCCGGCCGCTGGCCCACGGCACGCACGCGCCAGGCGCCGTCCATGCCGAGATGAGAGTGCAGGGTGCGGTCGTTGTCCAATCGGGCCAGCAGGTGCTTGCCGCGTGGCACGACCTCCCGCACGAGGCAACCGGTCAGTTCCGTGGTGGCCAGCTCGGGCACCCGCAGTTCTGCGCGGACGAGTGTTACACCGGACAACGCGCGGTGGAGTTCGTGTGCGGTCCGCCAGACAGTGTCTCCCTCAGGCATGGGCCCATGGTGCGGCAGCGCTCGCGGAACCGTGGTGCGCTCCTGCACCCGGCGCCGGCGGGGCGCCGGTGCGATCGCCCAACCGTGTTGGCCGACGTGGTATTTGCACGCGGGCCGGGCCGACGCGTCGGCTGACGCTGTCGGGGTCAAGCGCGGACACGCCAACCTCGTGGTGTGGCGTGGAAGCCCGCCGCCTCCAGGAACACGGCGAGTGACGCCGTGAGCGCCGGTTCACCGTTGATCCGTTCGATGGTGAGGGTGTCGAGGGTCCCGGCCTGCGCCGCGCGGACCAACCCTTCGGCCGCCGCGCGGAAGCCTCGCTCGTCATCCTGCTCCTGACCCGGCTCCGCGGAGCCGGACCACGCGAGCAACGTACGACCACCACGCTCCAGGTAGAACACCAGCCGCCCGTCCAGCAGGACCACCAACGAACCCGCCTTCCGCCCGGGTTTGTGCCCGGCGCCGACGGGTGGCTCGGGCCAGGGCAGCGCGGCACCGTAGGCGTTCGCCGGATCAGCGGCAGCCATGACCAGGACGCCTGAGGAGGGGTCATGGTGCTGGCCGGGCACGGTCGACGCCTCGCGCTCCCGTGCCTGACGTGTGGCACGCAACCTGTCGACGGCGCCGTCCATGGCGAACTGAGCGGCCCCGAGCCCCTCGACGACGTACCCCCGTCGGGCCTGACCACTCTCCTCGAACGCGGCCAACACCCGATAGGCCGCGGAGAATCCCCCCGCCACTCCTTCGGCTTGCACCGCGCCACGGGTGACCACACCATGCCGGTCCAGGAGTGTCCGTGCGAGTGCGTGCGCGCGGTGCGTGGGGTCCTGCGCCGGCGCGGGAAGCAGCGACCACCGGCCGGCCACGGTGGGAGGACCGTTCCGCGCGGTGGTGGGACGGGTGCTGCCCGTCAGCGAGCCGTACCGGCCACGTGGCACGGCACGCTTGGCCCGATGCGCGGTCGAGCCCGAGGTGCGCCCGGAGCCAAGAAACGCCCGCAGGGGCGCCACCGTGTCGTTCGTGAGCTGGCCGGACCACGCCAACTCCCAGATCACCTCGACGAGTCGCGCTTCGGTCACCTCCGGGTGAGTCGCGCGAACCTGGTCGGCGATCTGTCGGAAGAACAGGCCGTACCCGCCGTGCAGCGCGTCCAGCACCGCTTGGTGCAGGGGAGACACCTCCAGCGGGAGAGGGGACGGCAACAGCAGGGGCGCCGTGTCGGCGGGATACAGCGAGATCCAACCGTCCTTCCCGGAGAGTGCGCCCGCTCCGGCCCACACGACCTCGCCCGCCACGGTCAGCTCGTCCAAGAGCGCGGGAGCGTACCCCCGCACGCGCCCGGGCAGGACGAGCTTCTCCAGCGCGGAGGCTGGTACGGGAGCTCCCTGGAGCTGCTCGATCGCGCGCAGCAGACCGTCGATGCCGTGCAGACTGCCCGTGCCCAGGTGCTGCCAGGAGGGCAGGAAGGCCGCCAAGGCGGTCGGTGGCGCCGGCTCCAGCTCGGCGCGGAGAGCGGCCAGCGAGCGACGTCGGAGACGGCGCAGCACGGTGGCGTCGCACCACTCCTGGCCGACTCCAGCGGGGTGGAACTCCCCCTGCACCAGGTGGCCGTCGGCGGCGAGCCGATGCAGGACGCCGTCCGCGACCGCCTCGCCGACACCGAAGCGGTCGGCGGCCTCCGCGGAGGTGAACGGGCCGTGCGTACGGGCGAATCGAGCCAGCAGGTCGCCGAGCGGGTCCCGCACCGGTTCCGTGAAGGCCTCCGGCACCCCCACCGGCAGTGCGGCCCCCAGCGCGTCCCGGAGCCGGCCGGCGTCCTCGATCGCCGCCCAGTGGTCCCGAGCGGCGATCCGGACCCGGATCGCACGGCGCGTCCTCCGCAGCTCCTCGGCCCACTCCGGGGAGGCGTCGCGCTCCGTCAGCTCCTCGTCCGTCAGTGGTCCCAACAGGCGCAGCACGTCCGCCACGCCCTCGGCGCCTCTGATCCGGCGCTCCTTACCGAGCCACTGCAACTCCCGCTCCAGGGAGGTCAGTACGTCCGTGTCCAGCAGCTCCCGCAACTCCGCCTGCCCGAGGAGCTCGGCCAACAGCCGGGAATCCAGGGAGAGCGCGGCGGCGCGGCGTTCCGCGAGGGGCGAGTCGCCCTCGTACAGATACTGCGCCACATACCCGAACAGCAGGGACCGGGCGAAGGGGGAGGGCTCCGCCGTGGTCACTTCGAGCACGCGGACCCGGCGGGCCTCGACGTCCGCCATCAGCTCGGTCAGCCCTGGCACGTCGAAGACGTCCTGGAGACACTCCCGGACGGCCTCCAGGACGATCGGGAACGACCCGAACTCGCTCGCCACCTGCAGGAGCTGGGAGGCTCGCTGGCGCTGCTGCCACAGCGGCGTGCGCTTTCCCGGATCGCGGCGTGGCAGCAGCAGGGCTCGGGCGGCGCACTCCCGGAAGCGCGCGGCGAACAGCGCGGAACCGCCGACCTGGTCGGTGACGACCTGGTCGACCTCGCCCTTGTCCAGCAGCACGTCCGCGACGCCCACCGGGGCCTGGTCGGCGTCGTACGACCGATCGCCACCGGGTCTCTCCTCGGGCAGATCCAGCCCCAACAGGTCGGAGTCCGGCAGACGCAACACCAGGCCGTCGTCCGCGTGCATGATCTGTGCGTCCAGGCCGTACCGCTCGGTCAACCGGGCGCCGACGGCCAGTGCCCACGGCGCGTGCACCTGCGCGCCGAAGGGGGAGTGGACGACGACGCGCCAGTCGCCCAGTTCGTCGCGGAAACGCTCCACCACGATCGTGCGGTCGTCTGGAACGTGGCCGCAGGCCGCGCGCTGCTCCGCGAGGTAGGTCAGGACGTTACGCGCGGCCGACTCGTCGAGGCCGGCGGCGGCGAGCCGGCCCTGCGCCTCCTCAGGCGCCAGTCCGCCGATCTCGCGCAGGAACCCGCCGAGCGCACGGCCCAGCTCGAGGGGTCGGCCCAGTTGGTCGCCCTTCCAGAACGGCAGCTTGCCCGGCACTCCGGGAGCGGGCGACACCAGGACACGGTCCCTGGTGATGTCCTCGATCCGCCAGGAGGTGGTGCCCAGGGTGAACACGTCACCGACCCGGGACTCGTACACCATCTCCTCGTCCAGCTCTCCGACTCGCCCGCCGCCCTTCCGCGGATCGGCGCCGGCGAGGAAGACGCCGTAGAGTCCGCGGTCGGGGATCGTGCCGCCGGAGGTGACCGCGAGCCGTTGGGCGCCGGGCCGGGCGCTGACCGTGTGCGCCACCCGGTCCCACACCACCCGCGGACGCAACTCGGCGAAGGCGTCCGAGGGATAACGGCCCGCGAGCATGTCCAACACCGAGGTGTACGCCGAGTCCGGGAGCGCGGAGAACGGCGCGGCCCGGCGCACGAGCCCCAGCAGCTCGTCCACGTCCCAGGTGTCCATGGCTGTCATGGCGACCAGCTGCTGGGCGAGGACGTCCAGTGGGTTGGAGGGAACGCGGAGCGCCTCGATCGCGCCTTCCCGCATCCGTTCCGTGACCACGGCCGCCTGCACCAGGTCGCCTCGGTACTTCGGGAAGACCACGCCCGCGGACAGCGCCCCGACCTGGTGACCGGCCCTGCCGACCCGCTGAAGGCCGGAAGCCACCGAAGGCGGCGACTCGACCTGGATGACCAGGTCGACCGCGCCCATGTCGATGCCCAACTCCAGACTGGAGGTCGCCACGACGGAGGGCAGCCGCCCGGCCTTGAGGTCCTCCTCGACCTGTGCTCGCTGCTCCTTGGCAACCGAGCCATGGTGCGCCCGGGCTAGAACGGGGGGCGCGCCGGCCGCCGCTCCGGCCTCGGCCATCAGCTCGGCGGGCGAGTGGTGCTCGGGCAACGGCTCGCCGGTCGCCCGCTCGTAGGCGATCTCGTTCAGCCGGTTGCAGAGCCGTTCGGCCAGTCGCCGGGAGTTGGCGAAGACGATCGTGGAGCGGTGCTCCTGGATGAGATCCGTGATCCGCTCCTCCACCGACGGCCAGATGGAGGGGCGATCGCCGGCGGCGTCCGTGCCTGGTGCGGGGGCGCCGCTCAACTCGCCCATGTCCTCCACTGGCACCACCACCGAGAGATCGAACTCCTTGCCTGCGGGTGGCTGCACGACGGTCGCCTGGCGTCGCGGGGAGAGGAAGCGGGCGACCTCGTCGACCGGGCGGACCGTCGCGGACAGTCCGATCCGCCGAGCCGGGCCGGCGAGGAGCGCGTCCAACCGCTCCAGCGACAGGGCCAGATGCGCGCCCCGCTTGGTGCCCGCCACGGCGTGCACCTCGTCCACGATCACCGTCTCGACCCCGGACAGCGCTTCCCGGGAGGCGGAGGTCAGCATGAGGAACAGCGATTCCGGGGTGGTGATCAGGATGTCCGGTGGGCGTCGCGCGATGGCTCGGCGCTCCGTGGCCGTGGTGTCCCCGGAGCGGATGCCGACCCGGATGTCCGGCTCCGGCAGACCCAACCGTACGGACTCCTGCCGGATGCCGGTGAGGGGGCTGCGCAGATTCCGCTCGATATCCACGGCGAGCGCCTTGAGCGGGGAGACGTACAACACCCGGCAGCGCTTGAGCGGGTCGGCCGGCGGAGGAACGGCGGCCAGCCGGTCCAGCGAAGCGAGGAACGCCGCGAGCGTCTTCCCGGAGCCGGTGGGAGCGACGACCAACGCGTCCGATTCCTCGGCCAGGGCTCGCCACGCGCCCTCCTGCGCGGCTGTGGGCGCGGCGAACGCACCCGTGAACCAACCGCGGGTCGCGGGGGAGAAGAGATCCAGCACCGCTGTGCCGGCTCCGGGGTTCTCGGACATGCGCCCATCGTGCACCCCGCCACTGACAACGGCGCACAATGGAGCCATGGCCGAGGATGAATGGGCACGTCACTGGCGGTACGAGCCCTTGCCCGGGCTCGATCTGCTGCGTGCGCGCTACGTCAGCCAGACGTTTCCCCGACACACCCACAGCGGCTACGTCTTCGGAGCGGTCACGGCGGGAGTGGAGGAGGTCGGACTCCCCCACGGCACGGAACGGACCGTCGCGGGACAGGTGGTGATGATCAACCCGGAGGTGCCGCACACCGCTCGTGCCGGCACCCCCGAAGGCTGGGCCTACGCCACGCTCTACCCCGAAGCGGAGACCGTGTCCGAGATCGCCGCGGAGTCCGTGGGGCTGCGCGGCACTGTCGGCTTCACCGAGACGCTGGTCGACGACGTCGAGTCGGCCCGGCTCATCGCGGGCGTCCACCGGGCGGCCGAAGAGGGTAACGCCCTGGCCGCCGACAGCCTGCTGCGGGTGGCCGTCGCCCGGCTGCTGTGGCGGCACGGCGGACCACTCCCACGGCGCGTGGTGCGTACGGCGGGGGCGCGCAACGCGGAACACGTGCGCGCGACGCTGGAGGAGCGGATGGCGGACCCGCCCACCCTGCGGGGACTCGCGGCGGACCTCGGCACCAGCTCCTTCTCGCTGCTGCGAGCCTTTCGGGAGCGCTACGGCATGCCGCCGCACGCTTGGTTGACGGATGCGCGGGTACGTCGCGCGAGAAGGTTGCTGGAATCCGGTACGCCGCCCGGCGAGGTCGCGCCAGCGCTGGGCTTCACCGACCAGTCCCATCTGAGCCGGCACTTCCGCAGGATCGTCGGCGTCCCGCCCGGGGCGTACCAGCGGGAGCGGGTTCTACAGGGCGGGGACGACCGTCGGGCGGGACGGGAGGACGGGGTGACCACAGGGGCGCAATAATGTACAAGAACTGAACGGGTGGCCGTTCGTAGTCTTGGCGGCATGGCAGATACGAACCTCGCCGGCGGCGGCGAGGCCGCGCATATGGCTGTGCCGCTGCCTTCCGGCCGGCCGGAGGAGACGGTGACGGAGCGTCGTAGAGCGGACCGAGCGGTCGTACGTGACGCTCTCGGGGTGGGCGTCGCGGTCGGGCTGTCCGGCTTCGCCTTCGGGGTGACCGCCGCCGGTGCCGGGCTCAGCATGCTACAGAGCTGCGCACTGAGCCTGCTGGTGTTCACGGGAGCGTCGCAGTTCGCGTTGGTTGGGGCGGTGGCCGCGGGCGGCACCCCGCTCGCCGCTGCCGCGGGGGCCCTCTTCCTCGGCGTGCGAAACGCCTTCTACGGCCTGCGGCTGTCGTCGCTCCTGCAACTGCCGGCCCCGCTGCGACCGCTCGCCGCCCAGTGGGTGATCGACGAGACGAGTGTGGTCACGTTCGCCCAGCGGGATCGGCGAAGGGCGCGGATCGGCTTCTTCGTCACCGGGGCCACGTTGTACGTGCTGTGGAACCTCAGCACGCTGCTCGGCGTGGCGGGCGCGTCCGCGCTGGGTGACACGGCGGCGTGGGGCCTCGACGCGGCCGGCCCCGCCGTGTTCCTGGCCTTGCTGGCACCGATGCTGCGGACTGGGCAGGAGCGTGCCACGGCCGTGCTCGCGGTGCTGTTGGGCCTCGTACTCGTGCCGGTGCTACCGGGCGGCGTCCCGGTGCTGATCGCCGCGCTGGCGGCACCGGTGGTGCTGCTGTGCCAGCGTGCCCGAACCGGAGGGGCACCGGTGGCCGGGTCGGGCGCCAACGGGGCAGCCGTCCGGCCGTGGACGGTCGAACCCGACGCGGCCGACGCGGCCGACCGGGCGGCGTGCGGGAGGGAGGAGGAGCGGTGAGTTCGACGGCTCTGTGGATAGCGATCGGGGCTACCGCGGTCGGGTGCTACCTGATCAAGCTGCTCGGGCTGTCCGTACCCTCCGGGGTCTTGGAGCGGCCGATGGTGAGGCGGCTGTCCGCGCTGTTGCCGGTCGCGCTGCTGGCGGCTCTCACCGCGCAACAGACCCTCAGCGAGGGCACCCGGATCGTGCTGGACGCGCGTGCGGCGGGCCTCGCCGCGGCGGCGGTCGCCTTGCTTCTGCGGGCGCCGTTCCTGGTGGTGGTGGCGGTGGCCGTGCTGGCGACGGCGGGTGCGCGGGCCTTGCTGTGACCTGGGACCCTGGTCCGGACGACCTGGTGCGCGCGGGATACTGAGACGCATGCGGTTGACGGTTTTCTGGCAACGGATGGCAGGGCACTTCGGCGAGGCGTACGCGGATTCGTTCGCCAGGGACCACGTGATGTCGGCGCTCGGCGGTCGTACGGTGCACGAGGCGCTCGCGGCGGGCTGGTCGGCCAAGGAGGTGTGGCGCGTGGTGTGTGAGGCGATGGAGGTTCCGGCGGAGAAGCGGTGAGCCGCTCCTGGGCTCTTATGCTCATATAAGGGACACTCTGTCCGTGTCAGCCGCCTCGAACAGGGCCCTCACGGACGAGGCCCTGGACTCCACACCGCCGTTGGCAGGGCCCGCGGGCCAGGCCAGCGGAATGCCCTCCTGGCTGCCCAGGGCCGTCGTCACGACCTTGGCGCTGCTGGGCTGTTTCCAGCTTGCCGGATGGGCCTTCGACCGGCTCGTGGGCCTGGCGCTGAGCGTGCTGATCGCGTTCTTCCTTGCGCTTGCCATGGAGCCTGCGGTGGACCGGCTGGTGGGTTGTGGCCTGCGGCGTGGACTGGCCACCGGCCTGGTCTTCCTCGGAGCGCTGGCGGGCTTCGCCGGGTTCGTCGCCGCGCTCGGTTCCGTACTGGCGGGCGAACTCACCACCCTGGCGGGACGGTTGCCGTCCTACGTTAACGATCTCGTGGGCTGGACCAACACCACCTTTCACACCGATCTGAGCGCTTCCGGCGTACAGCGGGAGATGCTCCGCTCGGAATGGTTGCGGGAGTACGCACAGGACACCGCGGGGAATGTTCTGGGGATGTCCGTCGCCCTGCTGGGCGGCGTCTTCCAGCTGTTGTCCGTCCTGCTGTTCGCCTTCTATTTCGTCGCGGACGGCCCGCGGCTGCGCCGTGCGCTCTGCTCCGTCCTGCCGCCCGCACGTCAGGCCGAGGTACTGCGAGCCTGGGAGATCGCGGTGGCCAAGACGGGCGGTTACCTGTACTCCCGCGGTCTGATGGCGCTGGTCTCCGGGCTGTGTCACTACGTCGCCCTGGAACTCCTCCGAGTTCCCTACGCTCCGGTGCTCGCACTCTGGGTGGGGGTGGTGTCGCAGTTCGTGCCCACCGTGGGTACGTACCTGGCGGGAGCGCTGCCCGTACTGCTCGCGTGCACGGTGGACCCGTGGGCGGCGTGCTGGTTGACCGTTTTCGTGCTGCTTTACCAGCAGTTCGAGAACTATCTGCTGCAACCGAGGATCACCGCGGTCACCGTCGACATCCACCCGGCTGTCGCCTTCGGATCGGTGGTGGCTGGCATCGCCCTGATGGGCGCGGTGGGCGCGCTCATCGCGGTGCCCGCGACGGCCACGCTGCAGGGCTTCCTCGGGGTGTACGTGAAGCGCTACGAGGTGACGGACCCCAGGGCGTCCGGAGCCCGATCCCAGCGGCGCGGGTGGCTTCGAGAACGCCGACCCCCAGCGTGAGCAGATGTTTTCTCAGTTATCCACAGGCCCTGGTGGTCGCTTGACACAAAAATCGAACATCCATTCATATGGTGGTGCCGGGCGTACGGAGAGCATGCTCGGGCTGATTGTCAGTGGCAGGCGCTAGCGTCATGGACGTGAAGCGATCGACTCAAGCAAGCAACCGGGTGGCACCCATGGCAGGAACCGACCGTGAGAAGGCGCTGGACGCCGCGCTCGCACAGATTGAACGGCAATTCGGCAAGGGCGCGGTCATGCGCCTGGGAGAGCGGCCGAACGAAGCGATCGAGGTGGTGTCCACAGGTTCGACGGCGCTGGATGTGGCACTCGGTGTGGGCGGATTGCCGCGGGGCAGGGTCGTGGAGGTGTTCGGCCCGGAATCCTCCGGCAAGACGACGCTGACACTGCACGCCGTGGCGAACGCGCAGAAGAAGGGCGGCACGGTGGCGTTCGTGGACGCCGAGCACGCACTGGACCCGGAGTACGCCAAGAAGCTCGGGGTGGATGTCGACTCGCTGATTCTCTCCCAGCCGGACAACGGCGAGCAGGCGCTCGAGATCACCGACATGTTGATCCGGTCAGGGGCCCTAGACGTGATCGTCGTGGACTCCGTCGCCGCTCTTGTGCCGCGCGCGGAGATCGAGGGCGAGATGGGTGACTCCCATGTTGGCCTGCAGGCACGACTGATGAGCCAGGCACTACGGAAGATCACCGGGGCGCTCAGTCACTCCAAGACCACCGCGATCTTCATCAACCAGCTCCGCGAGAAGGTCGGCGTGATGTTCGGCTCGCCGGAGACCACGACCGGCGGGAAGGCACTGAAGTTCTACTCCTCGGTGCGTTTGGACATTCGCCGTATCGAAACGCTCAAGGACGGCACGGAGGCGGTCGGCAACCGAACAAGGGTGAAGGTGGTGAAAAACAAGGTCGCTCCGCCCTTCAAGCAGGCCGAGTTCGACATTCTCTATGGCCAGGGCATCAGCCGGGAGGGTGGCCTCATCGACATGGGCGTGGAGCACGGCTTCATCCGCAAGTCCGGTGCTTGGTACACCTACGGAGGCGATCAGCTGGGCCAAGGAAAGGAGAACTCCCGAAACTTCCTGCGGGACAACCCTGACCTGGCCAATGAGATCGAGAAGAAGATCAAGGAGAAGCTGGGGATCGGAGCGGCCCAGGAGGACTCCACAGCGCGACAGTCCGGCGCGGAAAAGGCGGCTACGAACGGCCCTGAAGAGGCCGCTTCGCCCAACGACAAGGCTGCTCCTGCCACGCCAGCGGCGAAGGCCAAGACGACCAAGTCCGCTGCCAGCAAGAGCTGACGCGTGACGCGGCGTAGTGATTGGCCGGAGGTAACGGAACGGGCCGAAGACGGCCTTGCAGACAGCGGTGGCTCCGTCACGTCGAGGGCCGGGGCGGAGCCACCGCGCCAGCCACGAGATCCCGTGGAGCGGGCACGGGCGCTCTGTCTGCGGCTTCTGACCAGCGCTCCACGCACCCGCAGTCAGCTTGCGGAAACCCTGCGCAAGCGGGATATCCCGGACGAGGTGACGGAGGAGGTGCTGGGCGAGTGCGAAGAGGCAGGACTGATCGACGACGCGGCGTTCGCATACGCCTGGGTCGAGTCCCGGCATCACAGTCGTGGGCTCGCTCGCCCTGCCCTGAGCCGTGAGCTGCGAAGTCGTGGAGTGGACAGCACGCTGATCGAAGGGGCTATCGAGCAGGTGGACTCCGACCAGGAGGAGTCCACCGCCCGGACTCTCGTGGAGCGGAAGTTGCCTGGCACTCGCGGAGTCGAGAGCAGCAAGCGGATACGCCGACTCGTTGCGACGCTCGCTCGCAAGGGTTACTCGGAAGGACTCGCTTTGCGAGTGGTGCGGGAGGCGTTGGCCGCGGAGGGGGATGACCTCGAAGCGCTGGAGCGGCATCTGCCGGAGAACGGCGTCTGACTTGAGGTAGCGAAAGCGGACTGCTTCCCAAGCAGTCCGGCGGACGAGTCCAAGCCCTCGCGACGCAGACCGTGGTGACGGGTCAGGGAAGGGAACGTGCTTCCGAAGCGTCTTGGCCCTGATCCGAGGCGCCACGCCACAGAAACTCAACGCAAGCCTGTAGATCCGCCTCCTGGGTCCCGGGGAGAGCAGTCACCAGATGGCCGTCGGGGCGGATCAACAACACGGTGTGCGCGGCGGCTCCGGGATAGTTCTCCGTGACCAGTAGTTCGGTGCGCAGCGGCAGGGTGCTGACGGCTCTCGCGAGAGCGGGCATCAAGCCGGCCGAGAGCCAGTGGCGACTCTCCCAGACTCCGGTGCCAGGAGCCACGAGCAATGCGGTAAGGGCGCCACGCTGCCGCCCCAGGTGCTGCCACAGCCGACACCCTTCCCCTCGCAGGTTGGTTACCGGGACATCCTGGACCACACCGCCCTGCGGAGTCTCCACCGGCACGACGCTGCGCATGGCGCGTTGAGGGGTCAGCGGGGAACGGCCGTAGCCCGGAGGTGCGCCGAGCAGCCCACGGCCCAGGTGACTGTCCAGGAGGAGCCCGAGTTGAGTACGTGCTCCTTTGCCTGGCAGCAGGGACCTGACGCCGTCCCCACGGCGCACGAGGGGCAGCGTCTGGTCCACGGCCCGCAGGCGGGCGCCGACCGCCGCGCGTCGCTCCGACTCGTAGCTGTCAAGCAGCGTGTCCGCGCTCTCGGTGTGCTGGTGGTGCCAGGCGAGGGCCAACTTCCACGCCAGGTTGGTGGCGTCCCGCAGCCCCTCGTCGGTTCCCTGCACGCCCAGCGCGCCCACCAGGTGTGCCGCGTCCCCGGCCAGAAACGCCCGCTTGTGCCGCCAGCGCCTGGCGAGCCGCTGATGTGCGGTGTGCACGCCCGTATCCAGCAACTCGTAGGCGGGTGGCGTTGCGGATTCGTCCCCTTGCCACCAGGCCGAGAGTGTCTCCTGGGTGAGGCTCACCAGGCGTTCCGGAGTGACGAGTTCGCCTCGGGGCGGGAGCAGCCAGTCCAGCCGCCACCGCTGGCCGGGCAAGGGCAGCGCCCGCACCTCACCGGTCACGCCCCCCGGCTCGCGATGCAGGAGCGCCTCTTCGGACCAGGGCAGGCGTGTGCGTACGGTCGCCACCGCATGTCGCTCCACGGACGTTCGGCCAGTGAAACGTATGCCCAGACACTTGCGGACCATGGAGCGGGCGCCGTCACAGCCCACCAGGTAGCTGCCACGCCACTCGGCGACCGGAGGAGGCGCAGTACCAGGGGGCTCGGCGGCCCCAGTGGGCCCAGAAGGCTCGGCGTATCGCAGGTGCGCCGTGACGCCCTCCGCGTCCTGCTCCAGGCTCCGCAGCCGACTGTGCGGCACTACCCGGGTCAGGCCCTCGGCGTCCAGGGCCGCGTGCAGCGCGTCCATCAGGTCGTGTTGCGTGACGTGCAGTGGGGCGGCCTCGTCGGCCAGCTCAACGCGTCGCACGCACTGGCTCCGCCGCTCGGTACGCCACCCGCGGAGGGAAGAACCGCCGAGTCGGGGCAACAGCGCCGCCGTGTCCGGGCGCAGGAGGCAGGTACGGGCGGCCCGTCGGTGCACCGTACCGTCCGAGGAGTCGAGTACCACGGACGGCACGGCGTACCGGGCCAGGGCAAGCGCCAGGGCGAGGCCCACCGGGCCCGCCCCGATCACGATCACCGGGTCCACGGCGTGCGGACCTCGCACTTCGCTGTGTCCACTGGAGAGTTGGCGGGTAGCGCGGAATGAGCCCGATGCACGATCACAGCTTGTATGCAACCCACTGCCTGCCCCCTCGTCAAGCGACGGGAGGACAGGCAGGGCATACCAGCGAATAACGGTCAGTTCTTGCTGGGAGTTTCCTCGATTTCGACGGTGTCGGTCACTCCCGCGTGCACCACCGCTCCGGTGGCCTTCTTGCCACGCCGGACGCGTGCCTCCAACCAGTTGGCGAAACTGGTGAGCACGAAGTTCAGCAGGACGAAGAGCAACGCCACCACGGTGAAGGTGGCGATGGTGTTCGCACCGTAGTTGGCCGTGATCTCCCGGACCTGACTGAGGAGTTCGCCGAAGCCGAGCATGGCACCACCGAGCGCGGTGTCTTTGACGATCACCACGAGCTGGCTGACCAGGGCGGGAAGCATGGCGGTGACGGCTTGCGGCAGCAGCACGAACACCATCGTCTGCCACTTGCGCATGCCGATCGCCTTGGCCGCGTCCGTCTGGCCCAGGGGCAGGGACAGGATGCCGGAGCGGACGATCTCGGCGATAACGCTGCTGTTGTACAGCACCAGGCCTGTCACCACCGCGTACAGCGGCCGGACCTCCGACTCGATGGTGGTGAACTGCGCGTACAGGGTGTTGGCGAACACCATCATCAGCAGCACCGGAATGGCGCGGAAGAACTCCACCACCGTGCCGGCCGGAATGCTGACCCACCGGTGCTCGGAGAGCCGGGCGATACCCAGTACCGCGCCGAGTGGCAGAGCGATGCCGATGGAAAGGCCAGCCGCCTTGAGGGTGTTGAGCAGTCCGGGCAGGAGATAGGTGGTCCACACCCGGGAGTCCGTGATGAACGGACTCCATTTGTCCTCGGTGAGCTGGTTCTTCTCGGCCATGGCGGAAAGCACCCACCAGCCGAGCAGGAGCAGCAGCGCGAGGAACAGTGCGGTGTAGAACCAGTTGCGTATCCTCGCGCGTGGCCCCGGGACGTCGTAAAGAACGGTCAGGTCACTCATCGTTTCACCGCCACGCGCTTGCTGACCCAGCCGAGCAGCATGCCGACGGGGAGAGTGAGGAGAACGAACCCGAGGGCGAAGATGGCGAACACCAGGAAGATGACGTCACTTTCGATCTCGATCATCTCCTTCATCAGAAGTGCCGCCTCGGATACCCCGATGGCCGAGGCCACGGTGGTGTTCTTGGTGAGGGCGATCAGTACGTTGGCGAGTGGAGCGACCACCGAACGAAACGCCTGCGGCAGGACGATGAGAGTCAGTACTTGGAGGAAGTTGAGGCCCAGTGCTCGGGCGGCCTCGGCCTGGCCGACCGGGACGGTGTTGATTCCGGAGCGGAGTGACTCGCATACGAAGCTGGCGTGGTACGCGATGAGTCCGAGTACTGCCAGCCGGAATCCGATCTCCTTGGAGTCTCCGCCGCCTAGTTCGATGCCCATCGTCTGGTAGAGGCCCAGCGAGGTGGCCACGATGATGACCGTGAGCGGAGTGTTCCGCACGGTGTTGATGTAGAGGGTGCCGAAAGCGCGCATCACCGGCACCGGACTGACCCGCATCGCGGCCAGGACGGTGCCCCATATGAGGGAGCCTATCGCCGAATAGAGGGTGAGCTGGATCGTCACCCAGAACGCTTCCCACACGTCGTAGTCTTCAAGAAAGTCGAACACGTTCTCCCGCGCTCTCGCTTCGTTGGATGGCGTGGTGTGCCGTCATTTCCGACGGCACACCACCCGGCCGTCAGCTGTCAGCTGGTTTCCGTGATCTTCGGCGCCTCGCCGTACTCGTAACCGGACGGTCCGAAGTGCTTCTCGGCGAACTTCTCCCAGGAGCCGTCCTTGACCATCTTCTTCAGCGCCTTGTTGATCTTTCCCTGGAGTTCGGTGTCACCCTTCTTGATGCCGATGCCGTACGGCTCGTCACTGAGGTTGAGACCGGTGAGCTTGAACTTGCCCTGGTGCTCCTCCTGCGAGGCGAATCCGGCCAGGATCGAGTCGTCCGTGGTCAAGGCGTCCACGGCCTTGTTCTGGAGGCCCGTCAGGCACTCCGAGTAGCCGCCGTACTCCTGCAGGTCCGCCTTCGACGCGAACTTCTTCTTGACATTCTGCGCGGACGTCGATCCGGTGACCGAGCAGAGCTTCAGGCTGCTCTTGTTCAGGTCCTTCTCGCTGTCGATGGAGTTGTCGCCCTTCCGCACCAGCAGGTCCTGATGCGCCATCAGGTACGGGCCCGCAAAGTCGACCTTCTCCTTACGCTCCGGCGTGATGGAGTACGTGGCGGCGATGAAGTCCACGTCGCCGTTCACCAGAAGGTTCTCCCGGTCGGCGCTCGGGGCTTCCTTGAAGGTGATGTCCTTGTTCTTGTAGCCCAACTCCTTGGCGACGTACTTGGCGACGTCGACATCGAAGCCCTTGTACTTCCCGTCCGGCGTCTTGAGTCCCAGGCCGGGCTGGTCGAACTTGATGCCGATGGTCAGTTCGTCGCTGTCTCCGGAGCCACCGCCACACGCGGTGGCGGTCAGCGCGAGAGCGAGGGCGGTGGCCGCGATACCGGCCTGACGCTTGTTCATGAGGAGTATCCCTACGATCGGTGAACTGGAGACCGCTGTGTGACTCAGTGCTGGAGGATCTTCGAGAGGAAGTCCTTGGCGCGGTCGCTGCGCGGGTTGTTGAAGAACTGCTCCGGG
Source organism: Streptomyces oceani (assembly GCF_001751245.1). GTDB lineage: Bacteria > Actinomycetota > Actinomycetes > Streptomycetales > Streptomycetaceae > Streptomyces > Streptomyces oceani. The sequence continues at coordinate 308,543 of NZ_LJGU01000113.1, read as the reverse complement.
GCGGCCTCCTCGACGATCCGGCCGTCGGACATGAAGACCACCCGGTTGGCAGCGGAGCGCGCGAAGCCCATCTCGTGGGTGACGACGACCATCGTCATCCCGTCGCGCGCCAGTTGCTGCATGACCTCGAGCACCTCGTTGATCATCTCGGGGTCCAGCGCGGAGGTGGGCTCGTCGAACAGCATCACCTTGGGGTCCATCGCCAGCGCCCGTGCGATGGCGACGCGCTGCTGCTGGCCACCGGAGAGTTGCGCCGGGTACTTGTGCGCCTGGTTGGCGACCCCGACCCGATCCAGTAGTGCCTGTGCCTTGTCCTGTGCCTCCTGCTTCGGGGTGCGGCGTACCTTCAACTGGCCCAGCATCACGTTCTCGAGAACCGTCTTGTGCGCGAAGAGGTTGAAGGACTGGAACACCATGCCGACGTCCGCGCGCAGCTGCGCCAACTCCTTGCCCTCCTCGGGCAACGGCTTCTCGTCGATCGCGATGTGACCGGAGTCGATGGTCTCCAGCCGGTTGATGGTGCGGCACAGCGTCGACTTCCCGGACCCGGAGGGCCCGATGACCACGACCACCTCGCCGCTCGCGATGGTCAGGTCGATGTCCTGGAGCACGTGCAGCGCACCGAAGTGCTTGTTGACGTTGTTCAGGACGACCAGATCACTCGGTGCCGATTCGGGGCCTCCGGCGTCCTTGGTCACCGATACATTGCTCATCGGCCTGTAGCTCCGTCCTCGTCGGTTGCGAGGACCTTAGTGAGCGTTCACCGTGAGCGTCATTACATCTGAGCGGAAATTGAGCATAACGATACGGTCGCTGTCCGGCACGGTACGTAGCTCCACGCACGCCCCGCGCCACAGCGGCGTACCGGCTCAATAACGGAAGCCGCAGGATGGCTGAGGAGCCTTGACGCCACCTGCGCGAATCCGGGTGGATGCAGCTCAGCGTTGTCGAGTGCCGCCGGGACAGCCGGACAGCCGGACGGCCGGACAGGCGTATCGGCGTACCGAGTGGTACGTCACGGGGAGTGGGCACAGACGGACACGTGCGAGTGCTGAGGAAGAGCCGGAGGTGTGGGCGAGTGAGACTGTTGCTGGTCGAGGACGACGAGCGGGTCGCCGCCGCACTCTCCGCCGTGCTGGGTCGGCACGGCTTCGACACCGTGCACGTACGCGACGGCGAGGCCGCGCTACGGCAGCTGTTGCCCGCTGAGGGTGACTGCCCGGCGTTCGGCGTGGTGCTGCTCGACCTCGGCCTGCCGGGGCAGGACGGCTTCGAGATATGCGGGCGGATCCGCGGGCTGACCAGCACTCCCGTGATCATGGTCACCGCCCGTGCCGACGTACGCTCCCGCATCCACGGTCTGAACCTGGGCGCGGACGACTACGTCGTGAAGCCGTACGACACCGGGGAGCTGCTGGCTCGCATCCACGCGGTGAGCCGCCGTACCGTGCCCGAGGACACCGCGGCGCCGGGCGGCGACACCGATTCCGGTACGGTGCTGCGGTTGGGCACCGCACGGATCGAGCTGCCCACTCGTCGGGTCTCCGTGGCCGGCACGGAGGTGGCCCTCACGCGTAAGGAGTTCGATCTGCTCGCCATGCTCGCTCAGCGGCCCGGTGTGGTCTTCCGCCGGGAGCAGATCATCAGCGAGGTGTGGCGCACGAGTTGGACGGGCACCGGTCGTACGCTCGAGGTGCATGTCGCCTCGCTGCGCTCGAAGCTCGGCATACCCGCCCTGATCGAGACCGTGCGGGGAGTCGGCTACCGGCTCGTCGTGCCCGCCGAGTGATTCGGCCGGGACGTACTCGTGCGCGCTCGTCTGCTGCCGCTGCTGATCCTGCTCTTCGCCGGGGTGCTGGTGGCGCTGGGGCTCCCGCTGGCGGCCAGCCAGGCTGCCGCCAAGCAGCAGGACGTCGTGGTGGACCGGATCGACGACACGGCCCGGTTCGCCTCGCTGGCACAGTTCGTGGCCGCGCGCGCCGAGCCGGGTGACCGATTGACCACGCTGCGCCGGGAGCTGCGCCGGTACCACGACCTGTACGGGATTCGCGCCGGGGTGTTCTACCGGGACGGCCAGGCCATGGCCACCGCGCCGAAGGGATGGCGGGTGCCGGAGACGGGAGCGGGCAAGGCGGCGTTCCAGGAGGCGCTGGCCGGGCGGCGTAGCCACGATCCGGAGCAGGTGTGGCCCTGGCAGCGACGGCGGATCGCCGTCGCCTCGCCCGTGATCAGGGACGGCGACGTGGCGGCCGTGGTCTACACCGACTCGCCCACCGGCCAGCTGCGTTCCCGCGTCCTGCACGGCTGGCTGCCGATCGTCGGGGGAGAGGCCGCGGCGCTGCTGGTCGCGGTGGGGGCGGCGTACCTGCTCACCCGCTGGGTGCTGCGGCCCGTGGGCACGCTGGACCGGGCGGCGCACGAGATCGCCACCGGCGAGTTCACCTCCCGGGTTGCGGCCTCGGGCGGGCCACCGGAACTCCGGCACCTGGCCGCCTCCTTCAATCACATGGCCGGCCACGTCGAGCAGGTGCTGGAACAGCAGCGCGCGTTCCTCGCGGACGCCTCGCACCAGCTGCGCAACCCACTCTCCGCTCTGCTGTTGCGGATCGAGTTGCTGGGTCTGGAGCTGCCGGAGGAGCACGCGGAGTTCGAGTCGGTACGGGCGGAGGGCAAGCGCCTGGCACGCGTGCTGGACGACCTGCTGGCCCTCGCGCTCGCCGAGCACAGTCCGGCCGACCCGCAGCTGACCGATGTCGCCGAACTCGCCGCCGAGCGGGTGGCGGCCTGGCATCCCGTCGCCCGTCGGGACGGGGTCGAGCTGGTGCTCACCGGCCCCAAGGCCGTGACCGGCTGGGCGGATCCCGTGGCTCTGTCGAGCGCGCTGGACGCGGTGGTCGACAACGCGGTCAAGTTCTCCCCCTCGGGAAAGGTCGTCACCCTCTCCGCCAGCGTGCACGGTCGCCACGTGGTGCTCGAGGTCACGGACAACGGGCCGGGCGTGGACCAGGAAGAACTGGCCCGGGTCGGTGACCGCTTCTGGCGCAGCAGCCGACACCAGAACGTCTCCGGTTCCGGGCTCGGCCTGTCCATCACCCGTGCGCTCCTCGCGGCGGGTGACGCGACACTGGACTTCGCGCCCAACGAGCCGGACGGCGGGCTGCGCGTGCTGATCACGCTGCCCCGGGACGAGTCGGACCTGCCGGCCTCCCGTGACGACCACTGAGCGCCCGAGCGCTCAGCGCCCCAGCGCCGGGCAACGGAACGGTAATCGGTCGTTCGTCAGTGTGCCGCACGCCTCCGCGCGGGCGGGGCGCTTCCCGCAGCCTGCGTGCGGCACACCGCGTGGGCTCAGTCCCCTCGGGCGCCGGCGTCCGTCGGCGTGAGGCGCAGCGTCAGGATCTGGAACGGCCGCAGCGCCACCTCCAGCACGCCCTCCGCGCTCGGCCCCGTCAGCACCGCGGCCGACCGCTCCGGCCGTTCCAGGGGGCGCTCCAGAAGGTCCGTGACCACCGCCGTGGACAACGGGAACCCCGCCGTCACCGTCGTACGCGCCCGGCTGCCGTGCGACTCGTACAGCCGCACCACCAGGTCTCCGCCACGGTCCTCGGCCAGCTTGACCGCCTCCACCACGACCTGGTCGCCGCCGGTGGTCACCAGGGGCGCCACCGGTGCCCCGCTGCCCCGCACGACGCGCGCGGGCAGGTTGATCCAGTGGCCGGCGCGTACGGCGTCACCGACGGTGGCCCCCGGCACCAGCGCGTACCGCAGACGGTGGGCACCCTGGTCGGTTTCCGGGTCCGGGTAACGTGGAGCACGCAGCAGGGAGAGCCGCACCGTGGTGGTCTGGCCGCCGTCTTCCGCGCGGATGTCACGGGTGACGTCGTGGCCGTACGTCGAGTCGTTGACCACGGCCACGCCCCAGTCCGGCTCGCCCACGTGCAGCCAGCGGTGCGCGCAGATCTCGAACTTCGCCGCGTCCCACGAGGTGTTGGTGTGGGTGGGCCGGAAGACGTGCCCGAACTGGGTCTCCGCCGCGGACCGGTCCGTCTTCACGTCCAGCGGGAACGCCGCCTTGAGGAACTTCTCCGTCTCCCGCCAGTCCACCTCGGTCTCGAGCTCCAGGCAGCGGGCGCCGGCGCGCAGTGTGAGCGACTGGACGACCGTCGACGCGCCGAAGGTCCGAGCGGCGCGCACGGTGACCGCACCCGGGTCGGCGGCCTCGAGCCGTACGTCGTCCGCCTCCGTCAGGTCGGTCACGCTGTTCCGGTAGAACGCGTCGACGTCCCAGGCGTCCCAGTGGTTGGGGAAGTCGGGGTGCACCTGTAGGAGGTTCGCCGGCTGGCCCGGCGCCACCGCGTCCCGGCCGTCGGCGTCCCGGGCCGCGACCACCAGGCCGCGCCCGTCGATCTCCACGCCGACCAGGCCGTTGTCCAGCACCCAGCCACCGCCGTCACGTGCACGTACGGTCACGGGTGTGCCCGCGTCCGTACGCTCGGCCGCGCCCCCAGCCGGGACGCCGTCGCGGGCGTGCGGCGCGCCGTTGAAGACGACCTCGGTCGTCCCCTCGCCGGCCAGCGCACGCTGGGATCGTTCGATGATCCCGGTCAGTTCGGCGCGTACCCGCTCGTAGGTGTCCCGGGCCTCCCGGTGCACCCACGCGATGGAGGAGCCGGGCAGGATGTCGTGGAACTGGTGCAGCAGTACCGTCTTCCACAGCGCCTCCAACCGCTCGTACGGATACGGCTGGCCGGTCCCTCGCAGCGTCGCGGTGGCCGCCCACAGCTCCGCCTCCCGCAGCAGCGACTCGCTGTGCCGGTTGCCCTGCTTCGTCTTGGCCTGCGAGGTGTAGGTGCCGCGGTGCAGTTCCAGATACAGCTCTCCCGCCCATACGGGGGCGTGCGGGTACTCCCGGTGCGCCTTCTCGAAGAAGGCCTCGGGCTTCTCGACGGCGACCCGGGGTGACCCCTCCAGGTCCTTCAGCCGCGCCGCCCGGGCGAGCATCTCGCGGGTGGCGCCACCACCACCGTCCCCGTGTCCGAACGGCGCGAGGGAGCGGGAGGCGGCGCCCTTCTCCTGGTAGTTGCGGGCCGCGTGGGCCATCTCCGCGCCGCTGAGTTCGGAGTTGTAGGTGTCGACGGGCGGGAAGTGCGTGAAGACCCGCGTGCCGTCGATGCCCTCCCACCAGAAGGTGTGGTGCGGGAATTTGTTGGTCTGGCTCCAGGAGATCTTCTGGGTCAGGAACCAGTCGGCCCCGGCCAGGTCGACGATCTGCGGCATGGCCGCGGTGTAGCCGAACGAGTCCGGCAGCCACACCTCCTTGGTGTCGATTCCGAACTCGTCCAGGAAGAACTTCTTGCCGTACAGGAACTGCCGGGCCATGGCCTCGCCACCGACCATGTTCGTGTCCGACTCCACCCACATGCCACCGACCGGCACGAACTGCCCCTCGGCGACCTTCTTCTTCACGCCCTCCCAGAGTTCCGGGTGGTAGTCCTTGAGCCAGGCGAGCTGCTGTGCCTGCGACATGGCGAACACGAACTCCGGGTGCTCCGCCATCAGCGCCAGCATGTTGGCCGTCGTACGCGCCACCTTCCGCACCGTCTCGCGCAGTGGCCACAGCCAGGCGGAGTCGATGTGGGCGTGTCCCACGGCACTGATCCGGTGCGCGGAGGGGCGGGCGGGCACCGCGAGCACGCCGGCCAGGGCGCCGCGTGCGTGTTGGGCCGTACCGGGGACGTCCGCGAGGTCGAGCGCGTCCAGGGCCCGTTCGATCGCGCGCAGCAGCTCCCAGCGTCGGGCGTCGGACAACGGGAGTTCCCGCATCAGCCCGTCCGCGACCTCAAGGTCCTGCACCAGCTCCCACACCTGGGTCTCGAAGACGGCCAGGTCCATCCGGCGCAGCCGGTAGAGCGGACGGTCGCTGGCGGTGACCACGTCCCCCTCGTAGGTCGGGGTCTGCGGAGTGTTGACGATCGGGTTGGCGGCGGCCTCGACGTACAACTCCACCACTTCGCCGCCGGACGCGGTGTCGGTCACCCGTATCCAGTCGTTGCGGGGGTTGAGGGCCTTCACCGCCGTGCCACCGCGCCGGTAGACCAGCCCCTCGCACTGGAAGCCGGGCATGTCGCGGTCGAAGCCCAGGTCGAGGACCGCCTCCACGGTGCGACCGGACCATTCCGCGGGGACGGTGCCGGAGACCCGGAACCACGTCGTCCGCCAGGCCGGCCCCCACTCGTCGTTCCCGGAGGCCGGTTCGTACGGAGCCTCGAGGCCCTCGGCGACGGGCACCGGTTCCCCGGGCGCGTCCCAGCGTTCCACGGTCAGCGGGACGGGCGTGGTGTGGACCGCGGGGCGTACCCGCTCCTCCAGCACGCGGCGCAACCGGTCCTCGATGATGCGGTGGTCGTCGTGCATCTCGACGGCTCCTTCGGTGGGGCGGTGAACCTCACTGGTTATCCGTATCACCAGGGTCGACCGAGCGTCTTCCCCACGAACGTAGCCGCCTGGGCTTCGGTGCGGGGCCGGAGCGCAGGCGGGGGCCGGAACCGCCAGGAGAGCCGGAGCGTGAGCGGGGACGCTCAGGGCTTTACCTCGCGGTAGTAGCGGCGAGCTCCCTCGTGCAGGGGAAGTGGATCGGTGTAGATGGCCGTACGCAGGTCCACCTTCTGCGCGGCGTGCACCTGGTTCCCGATCTCGTCCCGGCTGTTGATCAGCGAGCGGGTCAGTGCCTCCGCCGTCATCGGGTCCGTACGATCCGTGGTGACCAGCAGGTTCGCCACCGCGAGCGTGTTGACCGGCTCGCCCTGTTGGATGGCCGGGTACGCGTCCGCGGGCATCACCGCCGCCCGGTAGTGGCGGGTCTCCGGCTGCATCTTCCGCAGCTCCGGCACGAGGTCGCCGAGTTGGACGAGCCGGATGGGGGTGCGGGTGGCGAGTTGTTCGATGGCGGTGGTGGGCAGCCCACCGGCCCACAGGAACGCGTCCAGTTCGCCATGGGCCAGCTGGTCCGGCATCCGATCGATGCCGACGTCCCGCGCCCGGATGTCCCGATCCCGGTCCATGCCGGCGGCCTTGAACAACCGTCCCGCCACGAGGCTCACCCCGGAACGCCGCTCGCCGATCCCCACCCGCAGACCGGCCAGGTCCGTCAGGCGGCGGACGGACGAGTCGGCGGGGACTACCAGTTGGAGGTAGTCGTCGTAGAGCCGTGCACAGGCCGAGAGCCGGTCGGCGTGCGGGCCGTCGGCGTTCAGGTACGCCGCCGCCGCGTCCGACTGCGCGAGGGTGAAGTCGGCGTCACCGGACGTCAGCAGGTCGATGTTGTGCACCGAGCCCTGACTGGGGGCCAGCCGCATGTCCAGTTCCGGTGCGTCCCTGGCGAGCCGCCTACGGAGCAGGGTGCCGTACCGGGCGTACACCCCGCTGGTCACCCCGGTGGCGAAGGTGAGGTCACCGCTGGGCGTCGGACTGTCCCGCTGCCACAGCCAGTACAGCGGTAGCCCGACCGCGAGACCGCCGCCCACCCCGGCAGCGCGCAGGAGCTGTCTGCGCGGCAGCTCGGGTAGCCGGCGTGGTTTCGCGGGGCGGAGCACGGTGCGATCCTGTCAGCTGTGTGGTCGACCCGCTCGTCGGACGGCTCGGGCCGGTCACCGGTATCGGGGCCACCGGTATCGGCGGGTCAGTGAGTCAGCGGCCAGTGGGTCAGTTTCCGGAGAAGGTCACCTTTTCGTCGTTGCGCAGCTGGGTGAACAACTTCTGGGCCTTGCGCCGGTCCCATTTCACCGTACTGCCCTTGGGCGTGTGGTGGTACGGGTCCGAGACGGGGACGTTGATCTGCTTCCCGTCGCCCGAGGCGACGCTCTGCACGGCTCGGAAGAGCGCCGTCAGGTCCACCAGACTCATGTCCTCGTCCACGACAAGCGTGTCCAGCGCCGCGTTCACGGTCGGATACGCCTTGAGCGGGTTGAGCGCGACGTCGGGAGTGGCCGCCCTCTCGGCGAGGGCCGCGAGGAACTTCTGCTGGTTCCTCGTCCGCCCGAGGTCGCCGTTGGCCTCCTGATGCCGCTGCCGGACGAACGCGAGAGCCTCGGCCCCGTCCAGTTGGCTGCAGCCCTTCGGGAGATCGAGGCCCGACTTCCTGTCCCGCACGTCCCGTTTCAGGCACATCTCCACGCCGCCGACGGAGTTGACGACGTCCACGAAGCCGCCGAAGCCTATCTCCGCGTAGTTGTCGATCCGGAGGCCGGTGTTGAGTTCGACGGTGCGCACCAGCATCTCCGGGCCACCCCAGGAGTACGACACGTTGAGCTTGTTCTTCGCGGCCGGATGATGCCTGCCGGTCTCCGGACGGGTGAACTCGGGCAGGGTCACCCATGAGTCCCGGGGCAGGCTCGTCATCGTCGTACCGTTGGCTCCGGTGTGCAGCAGGATCATCGAGTCCGTCCGGCCGCCCTCGCCCCCGCCGGTGTGCAGGTTCTCCTGTTCCTCCTCGGAGAGCCCGGTGCGGCTGTCCGAGCCCACGATGAGGAAGTTGCGCCCCTCGCCGCGTGGCGGGCGGTCCGGGAGGCCACCGAGATCGACGGACCGGTCGAGTTCGGTGTCCGCCCAGACGTACGTGCCGGCCGGAGTGAGCAGCAGCAGACAGGTCAGGAACGCCAGCCAGCGCGCGATCCGCCGGCGACGGCTGGGCCGAGGCCGCAACGGCCGGCCGGCCGGCCGGTAACCGCCGTCGCCGTCGCGTGACGGCAGGCGTTCCTGCCTCGGTACGGGCCGTGCCTCCGTGGGGACGACGGGGTCTGGCTGAGGGGGTCCGTACGGAGTGGGCTCGGGGTGGTACGGCGTCCCGCCGGGTCCGTACGGCGTGGGCTCGGGGTGGTACGGCGTCCCAGCGGGTCCGTACGGCGTGGGCTCGGGGTGGTACGGCGTCCCGCCGGGTCCGTACGGCGTGGGCTCGGGGTGGTACGGCGTCCCGCCGGGTCCGTACGGCGTGGGCTCGGGGTGGTACGGCGTCCCGCCGGGTCCGTACGGCGTGGGCTCGGGGTGGTACGGCGTCCCGCCGGGTCCGTACGGCGTGGGCTCGGGGTGGTACGGCGTCCCGCCGGGTCCGTACGGCGTGGGCTCGGGGTGGTACGGCGTCCCGCCGGGTCCGTACGGCGTGGGCTCGGGGTGGTACGGCGTCCCGCCGGGTCCGTACGGCGTGGGCTCGGGGTGGTACGGCGTCCCGCCGGGTCCGTACGGCGTGGGCTCGGGGTGGTACGGCGTCCCGCCGGGTCCGTACGGCGTGGGCTCGGGGTGGTACGGCGTCCCGCCGGGTCCGTACGGCGTGGGCTCGGGGTGGTACGGCGTCCCGCCGGGTCCGTACGGCGTGGGCTCGGGGTGGTACGGCGTCCCGCCGGGTCCGTACGGCGTGGGCTCGGGGTGGTACGGCGTCCCGCCGGGTCCGTACGGCGTGGGCTCGGGGTGGTACGCCGCCCCGCCGGGTCCGTACGGCTCCGAACCGGGCCCGTACGGCGCCCAACCGGAATCCGGGCCCGGCGGGTACCCGTACTGCCCGTCATGCCCCGGTATGGCTCCTGGCCCCGTCGGGCCAGGGTGCCAGTTGTTGCCGTTCACTCCGACCGCCGATCAGTGGTGGGGGGACATTGGTGTGCTGTGGGGGTGGTGGTGGGGGTGGTGCCGTCTCGCTGAGCTCCGCCAGAGGCACGGGCTGACCGATCTCCTGGGCCGCCGTGCCGGACCTGTGCATCCGGTGCCAGCGCAACCGAGTGCCGAGCAGCGCGGTGACGATCGACTGGATCACCACCAGATACATCAGCTGCCGATAGACGATCAGCTGGGCGGGCATGACCCACAGGGAACGGAGCCGTTCCCCGTCCAGACGCAACGCGTATCCGGCGCAGACCAGTTGGGCGGCCAGGAAGGCCAACCAGACGGTCAGGGAGCGCATCGGGTCCTGGAAGAGGGTGCCGTAGATGGCGAACAGGTCGATGATCGGGGCCAGCAGGGGCAGCGCCACCTGGAAGACCGCGAGATACGTGAGGCCGCGACGGCCGAAGCGACCGGCCGGCCCCACCTCGAGCATGGCCCGCCGGTGTTTCCACATCGCCTGGAGCGTGCCGAAGCACCAGCGGTAGCGTTGCCGCCACAGTTGCCGCAGCGAACCAGGGACCTCCGTCCAGGCGATCGCGGACTCCTCGTACACCACCCGCCAGCCCGCCCGCCACAGCGCCATGGTGAGGTCGGTGTCCTCCGCGAGGGTGTCCTCGCTGACGCCGCCGATGCCCATGAGCGCGTCCCTGCGGAAGGCGCCGATGGCCCCCGGGACCGTGGGCATGCACTCCAGGACCTCGAACATCCGCCGGTCCAGGTTGAACCCGAAGACGTACTCCAGGTGCTGCCACCTGCCCAGCAGCCGACGGCGGTTGCCGACTTTCGTGTTGCCAGACACCGCGCCTACGGCGGGGTGCGCGAGCGGCTGGATGAGTCGGTACATCGCCTCCGGATCGAAGACGGTGTCCGCGTCCACCATGACCACCAGGTCGTGCTGGGCGTGCGCCAACCCGGTGTTGAGGGCCGCCGCCTTGCCGGAGTTCGGCTGCCGTACGACCGTCACCCGGGGGTCCCGTACGGCAGCCGCGAGTTGGCTGGTCCGGTCCGTGGAGCCGTCGTCGATCACGATGATCTGTAGGCGTACGTGCTGGGAGCCGAGCAGGGAGCGGATGGTGGACTCGATACCGGCCTCCTCGTTGAAGGCCGGTATCAGGACGGTGATCGGCTGGTTGACCTCCCGCAGCCAGGGCGCACCGGGACGGAAGCGCTCCAGCCGCCGTACGTGCGCGCGAGCGAACAGCACGAGGAACAACAGTCGGGACAGCCCCAGGGCGCCCGCGAGCGCCAGCACCCAGATCATGCTTCCGGCGAAGGCGTGACCGAGCTTCTGGGCCCACAGCAGGGCCGTCCCCTTCCAGCGTTCCACGTGCGAGGTGGGGGTGTTGGTGGACGGCGTGCCGATGCCCGCCGTCACAGTGGTGAACTCGCTGATGTTCTCGTTGTTCAACAGCCGTTTGGTCTCCTTGTACGCGAGACTCGTCTGGCTGTATTGCCGGATCGCGCCTTTCGCCGGTTTCCGGGACTGCGGGTCGGCGGCGACAAGTAGATAGCCCTGATCGAGGACACGTTGTGCGGCTTTCCATTTGGCGCCGCACAACGTGTCGGGCGTCGTCGTCTGTGGCATTCGCAACAATTTGGTGTGTACGCCCACGGTGCCGGCCAGCGCGGTTCGCGTCAGGGACAGTTCGAGCCGGGAACGCATTTCGGAGGCCGAGGCCAGGTCGCCACCGGTGTAGGTGTGGGACCCGATCTCGTGCCCCTCCGCGCGTATCCGCTGGACCAACTCCGGGTGCCGGGCCGCCTGGGCGCCGGACAGGAAGAAGGTGGCTCGCGCGTCGTGCCGGTCCAACAGGTCGAGCAGGCGTGGGGTCCACTCGGGGTCGGGGCCGCCGTCGTAGGTGAGCGCGACGGTGCGTTTCGGCATCGAGGCGGTGGTCAGTCCTCCGCCGTCGTCACGCAGCACCGGGCCGCCGTCCCGTACCTCCCGAGGGGCCGGAGCCGTGCAGTCCGGCGGACTCGTCGCGGCGTCCACCTCGTGCTTGGTCCAGCCCTCGAAGAGCAGCGCCGCGAACATCACGGGGACGACGACGGCCAGCAGGAGCCAGTGTCCCCGCGGATTCCGTGACAGCCGGTGACGGCCCTTTGCCGGGCGCCCGCTCACCTCGGCGCCGCGGTCGAGTGACCCGGGATCGGCGCTGGAGCTCTGCTGCTGAGGGGGGACCGCGTCGGGCCGGCGACCGGGCGTACGAGATGCCGGTTGACGGTCGCAGGGCGATTGCCAAGGACGAGTTCCGGGGAATCAGCGAGAACCGCCGCATAGCGCGTCGATATTCCGTGGGGGACGCGCGCGTCGGTGTCCGGTCGTCGAATGTGCAATTTCTGCGCATTGCTTGTGGGGGTGGCGTTACGCATGCTGCGGGAGTGTAGCTGCACCTTTGGCGAGCGGTGACCGGGAACGGGTAAGCCGTTCCCGGTGCAGACCAGACACCGGCAGCCGCGCGGTGACGAGTTGTGGGAGGATGCCGACTTCCGCGGGCAGGGCGGCGAACCCTCTACCCTGGTGCCATGACCGCGCGGGACACCCTTGATCGAGACGACCGCGGCCGACGCTACGAAATCCGTACGTTCGGCTGCCAGATGAACGTGCACGACAGCGAACGCATGGCCGGCCTGCTCGAGGACGCGGGCTACGTGCGGGCGGCCGAGGAGGACGCGGAGCCGGCCGACGTCGTGGTGTTCAACACCTGCGCGGTCCGGGAGAACGCCGACAACCGGTTGTACGGCAACCTCGGCCAACTCGCCCCACGGAAGGCCGCCGACCCCGGGATGCAGATCGCGGTGGGCGGCTGCCTGGCCCAGAAGGACCGCGACACCATCGTGCGCAAGGCGCCCTGGGTGGATGTGGTGTTCGGCACGCACAACGTCGGCAAGCTGCCGGTGCTGCTGGAGCGCGCGCGAGTGGAGCGGGAGGCTCAGGTCGAGATCGCCGAGTCGCTGGAGGCGTTCCCCTCCACACTGCCGGCACGGCGGGACAGTCCGTACGCCGCCTGGGTGTCCGTATCGGTCGGCTGCAACAACACCTGCACCTTCTGCATCGTCCCGCAGCTGCGCGGCAAGGAGAAGGACCGTCGCCCCGGTGACATCCTCGCCGAGGTGGAGGCGTTGGTCGACGAGGGTGTCAGCGAGATCACCCTGCTCGGGCAGAACGTCAACGCCTACGGCAGCGAGATCGGCGACCGGGAGGCGTTCAGCAAGCTGCTGCGTGCCTGCGGGCGGATCGAGGGGCTTGAGCGGGTTCGCTTCACCTCGCCCCACCCGCGGGACTTCACCGACGACGTGATCGCCGCGATGGCCGAGACGCCGAACGTCATGCCGCAACTCCACATGCCCCTGCAGTCGGGATCTTCACGGGTGTTGAAGGCGATGCGCCGCTCGTACCGGCAGGAGCGCTACCTCGGCATCATCGAGAAGGTGCGGGCGGCGATGCCGGACGCGGCGATCTCGACCGACATCATCGTGGGCTTTCCCGGTGAGACCGAGGCGGACTTCGAGGAGACCCTGCACGTGGTGCGGGAGGCCCGGTTCGCGCAGGCCTTCACCTTCCAGTACAGCAAGCGGCCCGGGACCCCCGCGGCCGAGATGGCGGGACAGCTTCCGAAGGCGGTCGTGCAGGAGCGGTACGAACGGCTGGTGGCGCTCCAGGAGCGGATCTCCTGGGAAGAGAACCAGAAGCAGACCGGGCGGGTCCTGGAAGTCATGGTCGCTGAGGGGGAGGGGCGTAAGGACAGCTCCACGGGGCGCCTGTCCGGGCGAGCTCCGGACAACCGGCTGGTGCACTTCGTGCCGAGCGTGCGGGAGGAGAGCGAAGGGGCGCGGAGCCTGCCCACGGAGCGCCCCGTACGCCCCGGGGACCTGGTCACGGTGGAGATCACCTACGCGGCTCCGCACCACCTGCTGGCGGAGGGGCCAGCCCACTCGGTGCGGCGCACCCGCGCCGGGGACGCCTGGGAGTTGCGGAACGCCGCGCCGACGGCGGAATCCGCTGGTGGCGGAGTGTTGTTGGGGCTGCCGACCATCGGCGCGCCGGAACCGCAGCCCGCCGCGAGCGGAGGTTGCGGAACCTGCTGAGCACGTCGGGTTCGGGCGGCTTCGGCCGGCGGATGACGCCTTCCCGCGCGGCGTGCGGGGTGGCCGTGGGCCGGGCCGGTCTCCGGCGCTAAGCTGCGCGCCATGCTTGTCGCCGCAGCTGTCTGCCCGTGCCCGCCTCTGCTCGTACCGCAGGTCGCTGCGGGGGCGGCCGGGGAGATGGACGACGCGCGAACCGCCTGCTACGACGCGATCGCCGTGCTGGCGGCGGCGCGCCCCGACCGGCTGGTGCTCGTCGGGCCGGCCGACCAAGCGGAGCGTGGCCGGCATCCGCAGGGAGCCCCCGGTTCCTTCCGGCCGTACGGCGTGGATCTGGACGTGACACTGGGTCCGGCGTACGCGACCCTGGGCCTCGCGGACGAGACCCTGGGCAGCGCGCGCCCGCTGCCACCCGCTCTCGCGGTGGGTGGCTGGTTGCTGGAGCGTACGGCCTGGACAGCGGCCCCCGTCGAGGGGCTGGGGGTCGGCGAGGCGCTGTGTCGCGATCGTTGCCTGGAGGCGGGGCGTGAACTCGCCGGGTCCGCCTCCAGGGTGGCCCTGCTCGTCCTGGGGGACGGCAGCGCCTGTCGTACGTTGAAGGCCCCCGGGTACTTCGACGAACGCGCGCTGGCCTTCGACACGGCGGCAGCCCGCGCATTGGGCAGCGCGGACCCGGCCCTCCTCGGAGAACTGGACGAGGAGTTGGCGTACGACCTGCACGCGGCCGGCCGCTCCAGCTGGCAGGTGCTCGCGGGGGCGGCGGAGGGGGCCGGGCTCACCGGCAGGATGCTCTACGAGGACGCGCCGTACGGCGTCGGTTACCTGGTCGCCAGCTGGTCCTGACACCCGTCACCGGGCCGCGATCCTGACCCGGGCTCACTCGCTGCGTACGGTGAGGTCGCCGGCCGGGCCGGCGAACCGCCAGGTCCGCGGCCACGGCCGACGGGACGGGGAGCGGCGGGGCGCAGCACCTCAGGCTGCGTCGCCGCCACGGCTTTCGCCGCCGGTACCTTCGCCGCCGCGGCTTTCGCCGCCACGGTTCTGGTCGCCACGGTTCTGGTCGCCCATCCGGTCCACCTTGTCCTTGGTTTTGTCGGTGCCGGACTGGATCTTGTCCGAGTACTTGCCGCCGGTCTTGCGGTCGAGCGTCTCTGCGCCCTTGTCCACGCCCTGGCCGACCTTCTCGCTGTGCTGGCCGAGCATGCCCTTGACCTTGTCCATGAAACCCATGGCGGTGACCTTCCGTTGTGGCGTCTGTGGGGGCGCCCCCGGCCCGCCGGTGCCGAGGCTCAGCTCTCGGTGCGGGCTCGGGGTCCGGCCGCTCGGCTGGCTCGCCGAACCTGGACCATCTCCTCGGCCGACTCCGCCGCCGTTCGCCAGGTGGTCTCCCGCGCCTCCGCGGAAATCCCGATGAAACTGACGATTAGGTCATATATGGCGGAAACGCCTGTACACCTTCAAACCATACGTGAGTGGGGCGCATTATGCGCAGTGCGGAGCGGTCGAGGGCCGGCTCACCCGGGGTGGCGGGGCGAATCGGTTCGTTGACCGGCCGCCCTTGGGGCGGTCGGTATTTGCGAGAATCGTCTCCGTGAAAAGTCCGACTTCCCTCGACTCTGCCGCTCCCGTCATCGCCGTCGTCGGCCCCACCGCGTCCGGCAAGTCGGACTTGGGCGTCGAGCTCGCTCGGCGGCTCGGCGGCGAGGTCATCAACGCCGACTCCATGCAGCTCTACCGGGGTATGGACATCGGCACGGCAAAGCTGACGCCTCGGGAGCGTCAAGGCGTGCCACATCAGCTGCTGGACATCTGGGACGTGACGGTCACCGCCAGTGTCGCCGAGTACCAGCGCCTGGCCAGGGCCCATATCGACCGACTGTTGGCACGGGGGCGTGTCCCTGTGCTGGTCGGTGGTTCGGGGCTGTACCTGCGCGGTGCCGTCGACGCCCTGGACTTTCCCGGTACCGATCCGGCCGTACGCGAGCGGCTGGACCAGGAGTTGCTGGAGCAGGGGTCCGACGCACTGCACGCTCGGCTGGCCGAGGCCGACCCGGAGGCCGCGCGCGCGATCCTCCGCAGCAACGGCCGCCGCATCGTACGGGCCCTGGAGGTGATCGAGATCACCGGGCGGCCCTTCACCGCTAACCTCCCCGGGCACGAGTCGGTCTACGACACGGTGCAGATCGGTCTTGACGTGGCGCGACCGGAGTTGGACGAGAGGATCGCCGCGCGGGTCGACCGGATGTGGCGGGAAGGGCTCGTTCACGAGGTGCGGCAGTTGGAGGCGGAGGGCCTGCGTGAGGGCCGTACGGCGTCCCGGGCCCTGGGGTACCAGCAGATACTCGCGGCGCTCGCCGGCGAGTGCACCGAAGCGGAAGCGCGGCAGGAGACCGTTCGCGCCACCAAGAGGTTCGCGCGCCGGCAGGATTCCTGGTTTCGGCGCGATCCGCGGGTGCACTGGCTCGCAGGGTCGGCCGATGACCGAACGGAACTCACCGACCGCGCGCTGTCGTTGCTCGAACGACCGGTTACAGCCTGATCACGTGATGGCATCGGGACGCCCCGAGCGGCCGCCCGGGCAGTTCGGACGTGCCATCATCAACCATCGTTCGAGCCAAGCAGCCGGAGTTGGGAGGGCGTGTGGCGATGGAGGCCGGCCCTCGTGACAGCGAGGAGTCCAGAGTGGACTCCGTACCGGAGAGTAGGCGTGCCGATGCTTATGGTGACGGGCGCGGTCCGTCCGAGGCCGTGGTGTCCGCGGGTGACTCCGGGACGCGCGGCGGCGGCCGAGGAGCGGAGGACGGCGACGAGTCCGTCGCGGAGCCGCCCGCCGAGGAACCGCAGGAACTCCGACCGCAGCGTCGGATGCGGCTGTGGCAGCTGGCGCCGATCGTCGCGCTGGGAGCGCTGGGCTCGCTGATGTTCGCCTTTCCGTTGGCCTTCGAGCCAGGCGGTAGGTCGGGCGCGGTCGTGGCGATGCTCGGACTGTTGATCTCCTGCTGCGCCGCCGGCTGGGGCGTCATGGCCGCCCGGCGGGTGGGGCACACCTGGCCCGGGCTGCCGGAGCCAGGCTCCGGACAGCGAGCGGACTGGCGGGTCGCTCTGCTCTACGCGCTCGTCGTCGGTACGACCGCCGCGCTCGCGGTGTGGCGGGTCGCGCGGCTCAACTGAGCCGAGACGTGTGCGACCCGCGGCCGCCTCCCGCGGGGTGGCTCGCGGTCCGCGGTGCGACGCGGGTGACGGGCACGGACGTACCAGGACTGTCGTACGATCGACGGCGTGGTCAGCACGCATCCCGTGGCCTTCCTCAAGGGACACGGCACCGAGAACGACTTCGTGATCCTCCCGGATCCCGCTGGCGAGCTCCGCCTCTCCACGGAGACGGTGGCCCGGCTCTGCGATCGGCGGGCGGGTGTCGGGGGTGACGGTCTGCTGCGCGTCGTACGCTCCGCCGCCCATCCGGAGGCACGGGAGATGGCGTCCGAGGCCGAGTGGTTCATGGACTACCGCAACGGCGACGGCAGTCTCGCCGAGATGTGCGGGAACGGCCTACGGGTCTTCGCGTACCACCTGGTCCGCTCCGGACTCGTCCCCGCCGGTGACCTCGCCGTCGCGACCCGGGCCGGAGTGCGGCACGTGCGCGCCAGCGCGTCCGGCGGCGACGCCGCGGGGCGGGCGGCGGATGGCGCGGTGACGGTGGACATGGGGCGGGCGAAGCAGCTGGACGGTGCCGTCACGGTCACCGTCGGGGATCGCTCCTGGCCGGCGTACGCGCTGGACCTGGGGAACCCGCACGCCGTCGTCTTCGTCGACGAACTCGCGGACGCCGGCGCGCTGCGTACCGCCCCGGCGGTCGCTCCGGTCACCACCTTCCCTGACGGCGTGAACGTCGAGTTCGTCGTCAGGCGGGGCGAACGGCACATCGCCCTGCGGGTGCACGAGCGGGGTGCCGGAGAGACGCGTTCGTGCGGCACGGGGGCCTGTGCGGCGATGGTCGCCGCGGCTCGTAGGGACGGCGCTGACCCAGCCCTGGATGGTTCGGGAGTCACGTACACGGTCGATGTGCCGGGTGGCCGGCTGGTTATCGCTGAGGAGGCGGACGGTCGTATCGTGATGACGGGTCCCGCCGTCATCGTGGCCGAAGGTAGCCTGAACGCAGGCCAGTTCGGATTCTGAGGACAGGCGGGAAGCGCCGGGTGCCAGCCTTTCGGACGGCGATGGCGGATTACCGCGTCGCTCGATTGGGTGATCCGACGCTCCTCGGCTGCCACAGGCTGAGCAGTCGATACGGGGCTGTGTAGCATTCACGGACTCGGGAACGGCATCCGGGCCCCGGGGTGTCCAGTTGCGGGAGGTGCCAATGGGTGCGGTGCGAAGCCTTCGCAGGCTCAGTCGCGTTGCTCTGCTCGGACCCGCGCCACGGAGTGGGGTCCCCGACGCCATCGAGCATGTCGTACAGGCGCACCGTGCCCATCATCCGGGAGCGGACGTGGACGCGCTGCGCAGGGGATACCTCCTCGCCGAGTCCTCGCACCGTGGGCAACGGCGCAAGAGTGGCGAGCCCTACATCACGCATCCGCTGGCGGTCACCCTGATCCTGGCCCAACTGGGCGCGGAGCAAACCACCCTCACCGCTTCCCTGTTGCACGACACCGTCGAGGACACCGAGGTGACGTTGGCCCAGGTGCGCGAGGAGTTCGGGGCCGAGGTGGCGCACCTGGTGGACGGCGTCACGAAGTTGGAGAAGGTGGACTACGGTGAGGCCGCCGAGTCGGAGACCTTTCGCAAGATGCTCCTGGCCACCGGCAGCGACGTCCGGGTCATGGCGATCAAGCTGGCGGACCGACTGCACAACATGCGTACTCTCTCCGTGATGCGCCCGGAGAAACAGGTCCGGATCGCGAAGGTGACGAGCGACGTCCTCATCCCGCTCGCGGAACGGCTCGGGGTGCAGGCCCTGAAGCGGGAGCTGGAGGACCTCGTCTTCGGCATCCTGTTGCCGTCCGAGCACGCACGGGCCCAGGAGCTTGTCGACACCCACCGGCAGGGCGCGGACCCGCTCACCCAGGTCGCAGCGCACGTGCGGTCCATACTGCGCGAGGCCCAGATCGACGCCCAAGTGCTCATCCGCCCGCGCCATGTGCTCTCCGTGCACCGGCTTCTGCGCAAGCGGGGCGAGCTGGGTCCGTGTGACTACGGCCGCCTGATGATCCTGGTTTCCGAGGACGCCGACTGTTACGCGGCGCTGGGGGAGCTGCACACCTGCTTCGTGCCGGTGATGTCGGAGTTCAAGGACTTCGTGGCGGCTCCCAAGTTCAACCTGTACCAGTCGCTGCACACCGCCTTCGCGGACGCGTCGGGCCAGGTCGCCGAGGTGCTGATCCGTACCGGACGCATGCACCGGATCGCCGAGGCAGGCGTGATCGCCCTCGGTGACCCGGACGCCACCCAGCCCGCGGCGACCCCGCGACCGCCGGGTGACGGGTCTGCCGTGGGTGTCGGCACGGGCGAACGGACCGACGAGCCGGTCGCGGACTCCACGCGTCCGGGCTGGCTGTCCCGATTGCTGGAGTGGCAGAGCCACGCCTCCGACCCGGACACGTTCTGGAGCGAGCTGCGGGAGGAACTCGCGGAGGATCGGGAGATCACCGTCTACTGCCCGGACGGCGGTGAGGACGCCGCTCGGGAGTCCAGCGGCGTCCTGTCGCTGCCGGCTGGGGCCAGCTGCGTCGACGCCGCCTACGCCCGGCACGGTACGGCCGCGCACCGGTGCATCGGTGTCCGTGTCAATGGACGATTGACGGCGCTGAACACCGTGTTGCGGGACGCCGACGCGGTCCAGCTGTTTTTGGCTCCGGCGAGCGCCGCCGCCACGTACGCGCCAGCGCCGGAGTGGCTTGACCACGCGCGTACGCCCGCGGCCCGGCTGGCGATCCGCCAGTGGCTGGCCGCCCACCCGGGGCCCTCCGATGCCGAGCCGGTGGCGGCCACCGCGCTGTCCGACCCGGAGACCCGGGCCGCCGACGTTCCATCCGGTGCCCGGCCCGGGTCCGCGGCCGCCGTGGTACGAGCCCCCGACAGCGCGGCGGACCGTACGGGCGCACCGGAGGATACGGGTCCACCGAATCCTCCGGACGCCTCGGAGGAGTTGGTCACGGTTAGCGCACAGCCAGCCGCTCTCGGTGCGGACAGCACCGCGCCGGGCGAGCCCTCCGGCGAGCCGGCCGGCACAGAGGCCGACGCCGCAGTCTCCGAGGTCGTCGGGAGTCCGGACACGGCCGTACGGTTGGCCAACTGCTGCACGCCCGTGCCGCCCGACGCGGTCACCGGCTTCGAGGTGCACGGCGGCACGGTCACGGTGCACCGGGACAGTTGCCACACCGCCGGCAGCATGGCCGCCGCGGGCGGTTCCACCGTGTCCGTGCGCTGGCTGCGGCACGCCACGGGCTGCCAGGTCACGCTGCTCGCGGAGGCGTTCGGGCGCCCCCAACTGCTCGCCGATCTCACCGAGACTATCGCGGTGCAGGGCGCCGCGGTCGTGTCGGCGGACGTGGAGCCGCCACGCGAGCAGCGGGTGCGCCACACCTACACCCTGCGGCTGCCGGACGCGACCCGGCTTCCCGCGCTGATGCGCGCGATGCGGCGGGTGCCCGGGGTGTACGACGTCAGCCGCGCCGGTCGACGTCTTCCGGCGGGTGGCTGAGCCGCCGCTCGGCCGCCGGGGACGGCTGGGCGGCCCAGCGGCCTGGCAGATGGCCGGGCGCTGCCAGGGGCGTAAATGCGGTGACGTGCGGCATGTGACGTGTCACGATTTGGGCAAGCCGGGCCCGTCTGCTGCCGCCCTTCGTGGGGAATCATCCGGGTGCCGTGAGCGTTTCGGCTGGCATAGGGGTCTCGCACCCGCTCCCGCTACGTAAGGAAGCCATTGACCTTCTCTTCTTCCCTTCCGCATGCCGGCCAGCGCATCGCCGGGTCGACCCGCCGAGCTGACGCCCTGATGGAAGAGGACGTTGCTTGGGGTGACGACACCGACGGTCAGCGCGACGGCGAACAACACGACCGCACCGACCGAGCGGCGCTTCGCCGGGTGGTCGGCCTGTCCACCGAGCTGGAGGATGTCACCGAGGTCGAGTATCGCCAGCTCCGGCTGGAGCGCGTGGTGCTCGTCGGGGTCTGGACCTCAGGCACGGCCGAGGACGCCGACAACTCCCTGGCGGAGCTGGCGGCGCTCGCGGAGACGGCGGGTGCCCAGGTGCTCGAAGGCGTCGTGCAGCGCCGGGACAAGCCGGACCCGGCCACGTACATCGGTTCCGGCAAGGCGGAGGAGCTCCGAGACCTGGTCCTGGAGGCCGGTGCCGACACCGTCGTCTGCGACGGTGAACTCACCCCGGGCCAGCTGATTCACCTTGAGGACGTCGTCAAGGTGAAGGTTGTCGACCGGACCGCGCTGATCCTCGACATCTTCGCGCAGCACGCCAAGTCGCGTGAGGGCAAGGCCCAGGTCGCGCTGGCACAGATGCAGTACATGCTGCCGAGGCTGCGTGGTTGGGGCCAGTCGCTCTCCCGACAGATGGGCGGTGGTGGTTCCGGCTCCGCGGGAGGCGGGATGGCCACCCGTGGTCCCGGTGAGACGAAGATCGAGACCGACCGTAGGCGTATCCGCGAGAAGATGGCGAAGATGCGCCGGCAGATCGCGGAGATGAAGACCAGCCGCGATGTCCAGCGACAGGACCGCAAACGGCACAAGGTGCCGTCGGTAGCCATCGCCGGCTACACCAACGCCGGCAAGTCGTCGTTGCTCAACCGGCTGACCGGGGCTGGAGTGCTGGTGGAGAACTCGCTGTTCGCCACCCTCGACCCGACGGTGCGCAAGGCGGAGACCCCGAGTGGCCGGGCGTACACGCTCGCGGACACGGTGGGGTTCGTGCGCCACCTCCCACACCACCTCGTCGAGGCGTTCCGCTC
This sequence comes from Streptomyces oceani, assembly GCF_001751245.1. GTDB lineage: Bacteria > Actinomycetota > Actinomycetes > Streptomycetales > Streptomycetaceae > Streptomyces > Streptomyces oceani. The sequence continues at coordinate 286,844 of NZ_LJGU01000113.1, read as the reverse complement.
GACCATGGAGGAGGTCGGTGACGCCGATCTGGTCCTGCACGTGGTGGACGGATCACACCCGGCTCCCGAGGAGCAACTGGCTTCGGTGCGGGCGGTGATCCGGGACGTGGGCGCCGCCGAGGTGCCCGAGATCGTGGTGGTCAACAAGGCCGACGCGGCCGATCCACTCGTCCTGCAGCGGCTGCTGCGACAGGAGAAGCACGCGCTCGTCGTCTCCGCCCGTACGGGCCAGGGGGTGGCCGAGCTGCGGGCGCTGTTGGACGAGGAGTTGCCGCGCCCTTCGGTGGAGACGGAGGTCCTGCTGCCCTACACCCAGGGCGCGCTGGTTTCCCGTGTGTACACCGAGGGCGAGGTGCTGTCCGAGGAGCACACCGCGGAGGGCACCCTGCTCAAGGCGCGGGTGCACGAGGAGTTGGCCGCCGAGTTGGGCACGTACGCGCCCTCCGCACAGCCCTGATGCACACCGCACCCCGGGCCCGCCGACCCGAGGGGTGCGGGCCCGCGGGACACCCGAACAGCGAGCGGGGTCCGTACTCCCGGTGACACCGGCAGTACGGACCCCTCCTCCGCGTGCGTAGACCGCGGACGGTGCGCAACGCTCAGTTGCTGCTCGCGTACTTCTCGCTGATCGCCTCGAAGACGCCCTTGGCCGCCTTCCCCAGTCGTGGGCCCGCGGCGTAACTCACATCCGGACGGTCGATGAGGGAGTTGACCGAGATCAGCTGTGCCTTGCCGTCCTGTCCCGCGGCGAACATGCCGCCCCCGGACATGCCACCGGTCATCGTGCAGCCGATGCGGTACATCGAGGGCTGCGACGGGTCCAGCGTGAAGCGGCCCGGCTTGTCGGCGCACTGGAACATCCGTGCGCCCTTGTAGGGCGACTCAGCGGGGTAGCCGTACGAACTCATGCTGGCGAATCCGTCGGTGGACGGGGCGTTGAAGTTGATCTTCACGGCGGTCCCCACCGTTTCCTCGAGGGACTTGCCGGTGTTCGGGTCCGAGCGGACCTTCATCACGGCGAAGTCCTGCTGGGCGCCGCCACCGCCGTTCTCGCTGCCCTCGTTCATCCAGTAGTTGGTGGTCTGAATCCACTCCACCCACCAGTCGTTGTACGGATGGACGTCGCTCCGTGCCGCACCGTTGACGTCCGCCGCGGACAACCCGGAGTTGTTGTAGGCGGGCACGAACATGATGTTGCGGAACCAGCCCTTGCCCTTGCCGCCGTGGACGCAGTGTCCGGCGGTGGCCACCAGGTTGGACTTGCCCGGATTACGCGGGTCCTTCACCACGGTTCCGGAACAGACCATGGGACCGTCCGGGGTCTCCATGAAGATCTTGCCGGCGGGTGCCGCGTTCTCGGAGTACGGAGTGTCGACGGGCTCGGCCGACACCTTGCTCGGCGCCTTGTCGGTGGCGTCGGCGGTCGTCTCGATGTTCGCCGGCACCGTGTTGTCGTTGCCCTGCGCCTTCTCGATCCGGTCCGACTTCCAGTGGTCCGGAAGGTAGGGGTTGGCGAACTCCTTGGCCTCACGCAGCCACTTGTCCTTGTCCCAGTCCTTCCAGCCTCCCTGCTTCCACTTGTCGAGGTCCTTGATCAGCTCTTCCGGGATCTGCTCCGCGAGGGAGTCCTCCTTCGCGCCCGGCTGCTCGGAAGCGCTCGGGTCGGACTTGCCCGAGTCCTTCTCCTCGTCACCTCCGGTGCAGGCGGTGGCGGTGACGAGGAGAGCGGCGACGAGGGCCGTCGCGGCGAGTACGGGGCGCTGGCGGCCCGTCCTGGTCGTGAATGACATTCTCAGTGTGCCCCGTTCAGCCCTGGTTGCTCACGGCGTCGAAGACGGCCTTGGCCTTCTTGTCCAGGGCGGGCCCCGCGAGCCAGGTGTGGTCGAGTGGGCCGATCGAGGTGACGGACAGCAGTTTCTCGCCGTCCGCGCTCAGCCACGGGCCACCGGAGGAACCACCGGTCATGGTGCAGCCGACGCGGTACATCGTGGGCTGCTGTGGGTCCAGGGAGAGTCGGCTCGGCTTGTCCTTGCAGGCGTACATCGTCTCGCCGCTGTACGGCGGAGCCGCGGGATAGCCACGGGCGGTCAGGCTCGGGATGTTCTTCACACCGGGAGTGTCGAAGTCCGCCTCGACGGCGCCGCCGACGGCCTCCTCAAGGCTCCGGGTGTTGCTCTTCTCCTCCGGACGCACCTTGAGCACCGCGAAGTCCTGCGGGGCGCCGTTGCCACCGCTCGTGGACCCGTTGTTGATCCAGAAGTCGGTGGTACGTGCCCGCTCGGCCCAGTACACGCCGTTCGGCGCCACGTCCTTCTTCGGCGCGTTCTGCAACTGCTCGGAGGACAGGCCCTTGTTGTTGAACTGCGGCACGAACACGACGTTGCGGAACCAGCCCTTGCCCTTGCCGCCGTGGACGCAGTGTCCGGCGGTGGCCACGAGGTTGGACTTGCCGGGGTTCTTCGGGTCCTTGATGACCGCTCCGGAACAGACCATGGAGCCCTTCGGGGTCTCCATGAAGATCTTGCCCACCGGCGGTGCCTTCTCGGTGTAGGGCGTCGGGACCTTGGCGGCCTTCACGGCGTCCGGGGCCGGATCGGTCACGCCCTGGTCGATGTCCGAGTCGTCGACGTCGCGCTCGCGGTCGTTCTCCTCCGCGTCGCCCATCCGATCGCGGTCCCAGAAGTCCTCGATGATCGGGTTGATGAAGTCCTCGGCCTCACGCAGCCACTTGTCCTTGTCCCAGTCCTTCCAGCCGCCGTTGAGCCACTTCTGGATGTCCGCCAGGGAGATGTCCTTGGGGAGCTCGTCGGGCAGTCCCAGTTCCTGCTTGCGGTCGCCGCTCGGCTGCGAGTCGCTGCCCTCGCTCGCCTTCGCGTCCCCGCCGTCCTCCTCCGGCCCGCACGCGCTGGCCGTCACGGCCAGCGCGGCCACGGCCGCGGCGATGGCCATCGTTCTCCTACGACGGCCGCGCACGGTGGTGCCTATGAGCGACATGTATGGAACTCCCCCTGTTGTCGATCTTCTTGATGGAACCGTCGGGACCCGCCGGAGCGAAGTCGCCCCCACTATGCACGGCGAGGTGGGGGACGGGCGCGGCCGGGTGCCCGGTTCCCACGAAATCTCTGCAAGTCGTAACCCGATGGTGGCGACCATGGAGCCAACCGTGATCAGGCGCCGCCTCCTTCGTTGGTCTGTACGGGGGACCGCGGCCCGCTGTTCGGCGAGCCGAGTCGACAGCACAGGAGGCCGTTGCAGTGAACGCGCGCTCGGGACCGGAGGAGCACCGCGGCAGACTCGGACACCGGACGCCGTACGACTCCCCCCGCGCCCCGGAAGCGGCCGTACCGCGGCAACACTCGGCCGCGGAGGCACTTCCGAACGACCGTACGGCGGATGCGCCGTGGCCCTCATGGAAGGCGGCCGTTGACTCGGCACCCGACGTCCCGGGACCCGTAAACGGCCTCCGAGCGGGCGAGGCCGAGCGGTGGAGGGAGCACGCCGGCTTCGCCCGGAGCACGGCCACGGTGCCGGACCACCGGCCGTACGGCACGTCGTTCGGTCGCTCCGACCCCCACGCGGTCGCGGACGTCTCGGGGACGGAGAACCTGCTGCGCTGCTGGGCACGGGAGACCGGGCTGGCCGCGCCCGCCGGTGAGACACTCCGGGTGCCGCTGCCCGCAAGCGCGACGGCCCTGTGCGTACGGGTGCACCACTGGTCCACAACGGGCTGGCATCGCTTCGGCCCCCCGCAGTTCGAGAACGCGCCGGCGGACGCCATGCCGTTGGACGCCGTCACCGTCGCGGCGCTGCTCGGCAGAGAGTCGGGCCACCGGTCCGGGGCCGCGGTCCCGTCGGACGAGGTGACAGCGCTCGTCGGTCGCGTCGCTGACTCCGTACGACACACGGGCGTGTTCCTCGCTGAGCGGGCCGCCGCGCCGGAACCGGTAGTGAGCGACCGTTTCCTGGAGGCTGAGCAGGGCCTCCTCCTCGGCCACCCCACGCATCCCGCTCCGAAGAGCCGCGAAGGGCTCTCCGAGAGCGAGGCCAGGACGTACTCCCCCGAGCTGCGTGGCGCCTTCCCCCTGTACTGGATGGCGGTCGACCCCGCCGTGCTGGCGGGTGACTCGGCGTGGTGCGAGAAGCCCGGTCATCCCGCGGGGGAGGCTCCGGACGATGCCGTACGCGTCCGTGACCTCACCGCCAAGCTCGCGGGGCCCGCTGTCGCCGCGCGGGCGCCCGCTGGTTGCGCGTTGCTGCCGCTTCATCCATGGCAGGCCCGTGAGGTGCGCGAGCGTCCAGCGGTCGCGGAGCTGCTCGACACCGGGCTGCTGCACGACCTGGGCGTCGGCGGCGACTTGTGGTATCCGACCTCCTCGGTGCGTACGGTGTACCAGCCCGGCGCGCCGGCCATGCTCAAGCTCTCGCTCGGGCTGCGGATCACCAACTCACGGCGCGAGAACCTCCGCAAGGAACTGCTGCGCGGTGTTGAGGTGCACCGCCTGTTGCGGGGCGGGCTGGAAGCTGCCTGGCAGGCCGCGCATCCCGACTTCGACATCGTCCGTGACCCGGCCTGGATCGGGGTGAACGACCGGGGTGGCACGCCTCTGCCCGGGTTGGACACCGTGATCCGGCACAACCCCTTCGCCTGCGGTGACGACGCCGTCTGTGTCGCTTCCCTCACGTCCCCGCGGCCCTGGTCCGGGGGCCGACAGCCGGGGCTGCGCTCCCGGCTGTCCCAGGTCGTGCGATGCCTCGCGGACCATACGCGAAAGCCGGTCGCTCAGGTCTCGGGGGAGTGGTTCGCCCGCTATCTGGAGGCGGTGGTGCGGCCGGTGCTCTGGCTGGACGCGTACGCGGGCATCGCCCTGGAAGCCCATCAGCAGAACACCGTGGTGCTGCTCGACGGGGAAGGGTGGCCGCTCGGCGGTCGCTACCGGGACAACCAGGGCTACTACTTCCGTGCCTCACACCGTGCCGCCATCGAGGGGCGGCTGCCGTCCGCGGGTGTCGCCAGCGACTCGTACGTGGCGGACGAGGTGGTCAACGAGCGCTTCGCCTACTACCTGGCGATCAACAACGTGTTCGGGCTCGTCGGAGCGTTCGGGTACGCCGGACTGGCCGAGGAGGCGGAGCTGCTGTCCGCGTTCCGGCGGTTCCTGCGTACGGCGGCCGACGGTACGACCGACGAGCCGGTGTCCCCGCTGCCTCGGATGCTCCTGGAAGCACCGGAGCTGCGCTGCAAGGCCAACCTGCTGACCCGGTTGCAGGGGATGGACGAACTGATCGGGCCGGTCGACACCCAGTCGGTGTACGTCACCGTCAGCAATCCGCTCAGCGACTGAGCGGGGACAGGAAGCCTCGCCATGCACCCTCGGAAGGCGCAGAATCCGCCGCCCGCCGCTCCAACCGGGCCGCCGGGCGACTCCGTTGCGGGTCGATCGGAGGGATCCGGCACCGGGTCCCGGGCCCAGCGGGGTGCCGCGTCCGGGAGCGCGGACACGGTGGCCGTCGAGCTGCCGGCCGAACTCGCCGGACCGGGCGGACCAGTCGGGACCAGGCCGTCTCGCCCGACCGGAGAGGACCTGCTCGATTCAGTCGCGCGCTGGCCCGCCACGAACACCGCGGCGGGAATGCTGCAACTCGTCCCGGTACGAATCACTCGCGACCTGCCGTTGCTCAGCCGTTGGATGAACGATCCGGCGGTCGACGAGTTCTGGAACCTGTCCGGCCCGGCTGGGGCGACGGAGGCACACCTGCGGGCCCAACTCGAGGGAGACGGACGGAGCGTGCCCTGTCTCGGGGTGCTGGACGGCGTGCCCATGAGCTACTGGGAGATCTATCGAGCGGATCTCGACCCGTTGGCCCGCTACTACCCGGCACGTCCGCATGACACCGGAATTCACCTGCTTCTCGGGGACAGCGCGGACCGGGGGCGGGGAGTCGGCAGCACGCTGCTGGGCGCCGTCACCGCACTCGTCCTGGACCAGCGCCCCGACTGCCGGCGGGTGCTGGCGGAACCGGACGTGCGGAACGCGCCGTCCGTCGGCGCGTTCCTCCGTGCCGGGTTCCACCTCTCCGCCGAGGTGTGGCTGCCGGACAAACGTGCCGCGCTGCTCGTGCGCGAGCGCGCGGCGTCCGACCCGTGACGGCGGGCGCTGACGGCGGATCCCGACCGCGGATTCGGCCGTACGACCGTGAGCGGGCACGCGCGGTCCAGCACACCATCCTCGCAACTGAGAGAGTCCGGTCCGCACCGGGCACCCCAAGGGCCCGTGACCGCGGACCCGGCCCCAACCCCGAGAAGGAGATCCATGCCCGAGCATCATACGGTTCCGCAGCCGCCCGCCGGACTGGACAGCGAAGCTTGGGACCGTGCCGCAGCACGGCTACTGGCCAAGATGCTCGCTGAGTTCGCCTATGAGGAGATCATCCAGCCACGCCCAGTGGGGCCGGCGGAACCGGACGGCTACCGACTGCGGGTCTCTCCCGAGCTGACGCTTCGATTCCGGGCTCGCAGGGGCACGTACGGCCACTGGCGCGTCGAACCGGAATCCGTGACACCGGACAGCGACCCGATCCACTTCCTCACCGTCGCCGGGCCCGCTCTCCTGGGTCTGAGCGGGGACACCACGGGACACCTGATCCGGGAGGTCACCGCCACGTTGACGGCTGACGCCCGGATGAGTCACACGACCCCGGACGTGTACACGCTCGCCGACCTCGACTACGCCGAACTGGAGGGCCACCAGACCGGCCACCCGTGGCTTGTCGCGAACAAGGGCCGACTCGGCTTCTCCGACGCCGACGTGGCCCGCTGGTCGCCCGAGGCCCGGGAGAGCCACCCGCTGCCCTGGATCGCCGTGCACCGTGATCTGGCGACGTACCGTGGCGCTGGCCCGCTGGCCGAGCCGGAGCAGTTGTACGCCGGGGAGCTGTCGGTCGACCTCCGCCAGCGGTTCGACTCCTTACTACGGGAGCGTGGTCTCGCGGCGGAGCGGTATCTGCTGCTGCCCGTCCATCCCTGGCAGTGGGAGGAGACGATCGTCCCGTTGTTCGCGCGGGAGATCGCCGCCGGCCGGATCGTACCGCTGGGGGAGGACGAGGATCTGCGACGGGCACAGCAGTCCGTCCGTACGTTCCTCAACGTCAGCCGTCCCGACCGACACACCGTCAAGCTTCCGTTGTCGATCCTCAACACTCTCGTCTGGCGCGGGCTTCCCACCGAACGGACCGTCGCCGCGCCGGCGGTGACCTCCTGGGTGCAGGGGCTGCGGGACGGGGACGCCTTCCTGCGGGACGAGTGCCGGGTGATCCTGCTCGGCGAGGTGGCCTCGGTGGCCGTGGCACACCCGGCGTACGACGTGCTGCCCGACGTGCCGTACCAGTATCGCGAACTGCTCGGGTGCATCTGGCGTGAGCCCCTGAGTACCCGGCTGGACCAGGACGAGCGGGCCCGCACCCTCGCCGCGCTGCTGCAGACGGACGGGGCGGGGCGTTCGTTCACCGCGGAGCTGGTGCGTCGCAGCGGGCTGCGTGCCACCGTCTGGCTGCGTCGGCTGTTCAACGCGTTGCTGCCGCCGTTGCTGCACTTCCTCTACCAGTACGGCACGGTCTTCTCACCGCACGGTGAGAACGCCATCCTCGTCTTCGACCAGGACGACGTACCGGTACGGCTGGCCGTCAAGGACTTCGTGGACGACGTCAACGTCAGCGCGCAGCCGCTGCCCGAGCATGACGCCATGCCTGATCTGGTGCGTGCCGTGTTGCTCACCGAGGAGCCCGACTTCCTCCCGCAGTTCATCCACTCTGGACTCCTCGTCGGGGTCTTCCGGTATCTGGCACCCCTGTGTGAGAGTCAACTCGGTGTCCCGGAGGCGGATTTCTGGAGGTTGGTACGTGCGGAGGTCCTGCGGTACCACGAGAGGTTCCCGGAGCTGAAGGAACGGTTCGCTCTGTTCGACATGCACACGCCGCGTATTGAGCGTCTCTGTCTCAACCGTAACCGGTTGTATCTGGACGGCTATCGGGACCGCTCGCAGCGTCCGCACGCCGCCGTGCACGGCACCGTGGCCAACCCGCTGGCGGCCGACTGAACGAGCTCCCGACGCGCCGGCCGTACGTGGGAGGTGCTTCGATCGCCCGGCCCTCGCGCCAACCTGTCGACGGGGACCGAGTCTCACGAGTGGCCGGGCGGGTCGCGGACTGGAGTGGAGAGGTCACGGACCGGAACCCGGGAGCCGATGTCAGTGCCGACACGTAGGCTGTGCACGCTATGACCAAGCCTGACCTCACTGACCTCCTGCACGCCGCCGTCACCGCGGTCGGCGGTGTGGAACGCCCTGGCCAGGTGGCCATGGCGGAAGCCGTTGCCCAGGCCGTCGAGGACGGCACCCATCTGCTCATCCAGGCCGGCACCGGCACCGGGAAGTCGCTCGGATACCTCGTGCCCGTGCTGGCACACGGTGAGCGGGCGGTCGTCGCGACGGCCACGCTCGCGCTGCAGCGCCAGTTGGTGGAGCGTGACCTGCCGCGTATGGTCGAGGCGCTGCGTCCGCAGCTGGGGCGGGCCGCGCAGTTCGCCATGCTGAAGGGGAGATCCAACTATCTCTGCCTGCACCGGCTGCACGAGGGCGTGCCGCAGGAGGAAGAGGACGGCCTCTTCGACCCCTTCGAGGCCGCGGCACCCACCAGCAAGCTGGGCAAGGACCTGCTGCGGTTGCGTGACTGGTCCGATGAGACGGAGACCGGGGATCGGGACGACCTGCGTCCCGGCGTCTCCGACCGGGCCTGGTCCCAGGTCTCGGTGTCCGCGCGGGAGTGCCTGGGGGCGTCCCGCTGTGCGTACGGCGCCGAGTGCTTCGCCGAGGGGGCTCGGGAGCGTGCCAAGCTGGCGGATGTCGTGGTGACCAACCACGCCCTGCTCGCCATCGACGCCATCGAGGGTGCGCCGGTGCTGCCGGCACATGACGCCCTGATCGTGGACGAGGCACACGAGCTGGTGTCCCGGGTCACCGGCATGGCCACGGGGGAGCTGACGCCCGGTGGTGTGCAGCGGGTGGTGCGCAGAGTGGCGAAGCTGGTCGACGAGAAGACGGTTGATCAACTGCACACCGCCGCGGAGACCTTCGAACGGCTGATGGAGCTGGCACAGCCCGGGCGGCTGGAAGCGCTACCCGAGGATCTCGGGTACGCCCTCATGGCTCTTCGCGACGCCGCCCGCGCGTGCCTGGCGGCGCTGTCCGGCACCCGGGACAAGTCCGTGGAGGACGAGGACGCGGTCCGGAAGCAGGCCGTGGGCGGCATGGAGAACGTCCTGGAGGTGGCCGAGCGTGTCGTGCAGGGCTCGGAATACGACGTGGTCTGGTACGAGCGTCATGACCGTTTCGGCGCCTCCCTGCGGATCGCACCGTTGTCGGTCGCGGGACTGTTGCGGGAGAAGCTCTTCGCGGACAGATCCGTCGTGTTGACCTCGGCGACGCTGAAGCTCGGTGGGGATTTCAACGCCGTCGGTGCCTCGCTCGGCCTCGGGCCGGAGAGCCGGGACACCGCGGACACATCGGACGCGGTGGACTGGCCGGAGTGGAGCAGCCTGGACGCCGGCTCCCCGTTCGACTACCGCAAGCAGGCGATTCTGTACGTCGCCAAGCATCTCTCGCCACCAGGCCGGGACATGGCTCGTACGGACATGCTGACGGAGCTCGCCGAGTTGGTCGAAGCCGCTGGCGGGCGCACGCTGGGGCTCTTCTCCTCCATGCGTGCCGCGCAGACCGCCGCGGACGAGCTGCGCGAGCGATTGGACGTGCCGATTCTGCTGCAGGGGGAGGAGACCCTGGGCGAGCTGATCGGCCGGTTCGCGGAGGACCCGCGCACATGCCTCTTCGGGACCTTGTCCCTCTGGCAGGGAGTGGACGTGCCTGGTAGCAGCTGCCAGTTGGTGGTGATGGACCGGATTCCCTTCCCTCGCCCCGACGACCCCCTGATGAGCGCCCGCCAGAAGGCCGTGGAGGAGGGGGGTGGGAACGGCTTCATGGCCGTGGCCGCCTCGCACGCCGCGCTGTTGATGGCGCAGGGAGCGGGTCGACTGGTGCGTGCGGCCGGAGACCGTGGCGTGGTGGCCGTGCTCGACCCCCGACTTGAACGGGCGCGGTACGGCGGCTTCCTACGTGCCTCGATGCCGGACTTCTGGTACACGTCGAACGCTTCTCAGGTGCGTCGCTCCCTGGCTTCGATCAACGCCGCAGCGGTGCAGGCCGAGGAGGCCGGCGCGTGATTCTGAACCCTTCCAGCGGCCGTTTCGCGCCGGCGGCTCTTTCCTGGGTGCCCGCGTGCAGCCAGGCCCTGGAACAGTCCCGCTGTCCCAGGGCCATACCCTCCCGGCAACACCCCGTCGGTGTGCTGGCCCTCGCGGTCACACACGGCGCAGGACGGCCACCACCTTGCCGAGAATCGTCGCGTCGTCCCCAGGGATGGGCTGATACGTGGTGTTGTGCGGCAGCAGCCACACGTGTCCGTCCTCCCGTTTGAAGCGCTTGACGGTGGCTTCACCGTCCAGCATCGCCGCCACGATGTCGCCGTTCTCCGCGACCGGTTGGCGCCGCACCGTGACCCAGTCACCGTCGCAGATCGCTGCGTTGATCATGGAGTCACCGACGACCTTGAGCACGAAGAGTTCGCCGTCACCGACCAGTTGCCGGGGGAGGGGGAAGACGTCCTCCACCGACTCCTCAGCCAGGATCGGCCCGCCGGCCGCGATTTGACCGACCAGCGGCACGTACGAAGCCGAGGGCTTCCCGGCGGTGTCCGTGGTGGCGGGCGTGCTGGGGGTGTCGGAACCCCGCACCTCGTATGCGCGCGGTCGGTGCGGGTCACGGCGCAGGAAACCCTTCCGCTCCAGGGCCATCAGTTGGTGCGCCACGGAGGAGGTGCTGGAGAGCCCCACGGCCTGACCGATCTCCCGCATGGACGGCGGGTATCCACGGCGCTGCACGGAGTCCCGGATGACTTCGATGACGCGACGCTGTCGGTCGGTCAGCCCGGAGCTGTCCGCGCGGATGCCGGGAGGGCGCCCGGGCAGCGTCCGCACCGCCGGTGGTCCGTCCTCAGCGGTGTCCGCGGTCTCGTCCACCAGGGCCTGTGCTTCGCTCAGCGCGGGCGCGGAGCGGTCCTGGGTGGCGATGGTGACGCTGTCTGCGCTGGTGGTCACGTCAGCCCCTTTCAAGCGGTTGTCCCTGGTTAGACAACGGTAGTTGGTTTCGAAAGGTTGCGCCAAACACACGTTCGAGTGAAAATTCCGGATTCCGCTGCCTTGCCTGGGCGTGCATGGTGTAGGAGCTGATGGCACTCGTCGGCCCGTCCTGCCGTTCGCCCGCCCGTCCTGTTCGAGGGCTGGCGGTGTCGCGGACCACGCCGGGGCGTGCTGGCCCGGATGCCGCTCACGTAGCCTCGATGCGGCTGTCGACAGCGACACGCAGTGTTGCCACCCCCCGTAGGGTCAACACCAGATCTAGTGGTTAGATGGATCCCGCCCACCCACAAGTTGTGGTCCGGCTGCGATCGGCGGCAGGATTGCGGCTATGCTGGTGGGTGCCTGCGAGGGCCGTTTCCGCGGCCCCGAGGCGTGGTCAGTCGTGTACGCGAAAGCGCGAAACGGGATGGAGGGCGCCATGCACTGTCCCTTCTGTCGGCACTCCGACAGTCGCGTCGTCGACAGTCGCACGACCGATGACGGGACCGCGATTCGCCGCCGCCGTCAGTGCCCCGACTGTTCCCGTCGGTTCACCACGGTGGAGAGCGCGTCGCTGACAGTGATCAAGCGCAGTGGCGTCACCGAGCCCTTCAGTCGGGACAAGGTGATCGCCGGAGTGCGCAAGGCCTGTCAGGGGCGCCCGGTCACGGAGGACGCCCTGGCGCAACTCGGTCAGCGGGTCGAGGAAGCTGTCCGGGCTACCGGCAGTGCCGAGTTGTCCACACACGATGTCGGGCTCGCGATACTCGGTCCGTTGCAGGACCTCGATCTGGTCGCCTTCTTGCGATTCGCGTCCGTGTACCGGGCCTTCGAGTCGCTGGGCGACTTCGAGGAGGCGATAGCGGAACTTCGTGCCGCGGGGCCGCCCGCCCGTGTGGACGGGGCGAACACCGTCGAGGAGGCGGCCGAGACGCAGGTCCCGGGGTCACAACCGGCCAGCGACTGAGCGGCTCGCTGGAGAGTGACGCGGGCCACTTCGGTGTCCCGAACAGGAGATAGACACCGTGCTCCGTGGAAGATTCGGGGCACATCGGGGCGTTATGCCCGTACAGGAGGCGGAATGACAGAGACGACGAGCGGCCCGGCACGCGGCTCCCGCGCGAAGGGCGGCGGTAAGGCGAGCAAGGGGCTGCGCATCGAGCGCGTTCACACCACCCCCGGCGTGCACCCGTACGACGAGGTGACGTGGGTGCGCCGGGACGTCGTCATGACCAACTGGCGTGACGGCTCGGTGAATTTCGAGCAGCGCGGCGTCGAGTTCCCCGACTTCTGGTCGGTGAACGCGGTCAATATCGTTACCAGCAAGTACTTCCGTGGCGCGGTGGGCACCCCGCAGCGCGAGAAGAGCCTGAAGCAGCTCATCGACCGCGTCGTGCGCAGCTACCGCGCGGCGGGTGAGCAGAATGGTTACTTCGCCTCCCAGGAGGATGCCGAGGTCTTCGAGCACGAACTGGCCTACGCCGTGCTGCACCAGATCTTCGCGTTCAACTCCCCGGTGTGGTTCAACGTGGGGACGCAACAACCGCAGCAGGTGAGCGCGTGCTTCATCCTGTCTGTGGACGACTCCATGGAGTCGATCCTCGACTGGTACAAGGAAGAGGGGATGATCTTCAAGGGCGGATCCGGTGCGGGTCTGAACCTCTCCCGAATCCGATCCTCCAAGGAGTTGCTGTCCTCCGGTGGCAACGCCTCGGGCCCGGTTTCCTTCATGCGCGGGGCCGACGCCTCGGCGGGGACGATCAAGTCGGGGGGCGCCACCCGGAGGGCGGCGAAGATGGTCGTCCTGGACGTCGACCACCCCGATGTCGAGGCCTTCATCGAGACCAAGGTCAAGGAGGAGGAGAAGGTCCGCGCCCTGCGGGACGCCGGTTTCGACATGGACCTGGGCGGAGAGGACATCGCCTCCGTCCAGTACCAGAACGCCAACAACTCCGTGCGGGTTACCGACGAGTTCATGAAGGCGGCCGAGGCCGGGGCGAAGTTCCCGCTGCGCAGCCGGATGACCGGGGAGACCGTCGAGGAGGTGGACGCCCGGTCTCTGCTGCACAAGATGGCCGAGGCCGCGCACGCGTGCGCCGATCCCGGAATCCAGTACGACGACATCATCAACCGCTGGCACACCTCGCCGGAATCCGGCCGGATCACTGCCTCCAACCCGTGCAGCGAGTACATGCACCTGGACAACTCCTCGTGCAACCTGGCTTCGCTGAACCTGATGAAGTTCCTGCGTGACGACGACGAGGGAAACCAGTCCTTCGACGCCGAGCGCTTCGCCAAGGTGGTCGAGCTGGTGATCACCGCGATGGACATCTCCATCTGTTTCGCGGATTTCCCGACCCAGAAGATCGGCGACACCACCCGTGCCTTCCGGCAGCTGGGCATCGGCTACGCCAACCTCGGTGCGCTGCTGATGGCCACCGGCCACGCCTACGACAGTGACGGCGGTCGTGCCCTGGCGGGCGCCGTCACGTCGTTGATGACCGGCACCTCCTACAAGCGTTCCGCTGAACTCGCGGCGGCGGTGGGGCCGTACGACGGCTACGCCCGCAACGCGGACGCGCACCAACGGGTGATGACCCAGCACGCCGACGCCAACACGGAGGCGCCGCGGGTCGACGACCTGGACACGCCGGTCTGGGCGGCGGCCACGGAAGCCTGGCAGGACGTCGTCCGGATGGGGAAGAAGCACGGTTTCCGGAACGCCCAGGCCTCGGTGCTCGCGCCCACCGGCACCATCGGCCTGATGATGGACTGCGACACCACCGGCGTTGAACCGGACCTGGCTCTGGTCAAGTTCAAGAAGCTGGTCGGTGGCGGCTCCATGCAGATCGTGAACAACACGGTCCCCAAGGCGCTGAAGCGACTCGGCTACCAGCCGGAGCAGGTCGAGGCCATCGTCGAGCACATCTCCGAGCACGGCAACGTGCTCGACGCCCCCGGGCTGCGGCCGGCCCACTACGAGGTGTTCGACTGTGCCATGGGCGAGCGCTCCATCTCGCCGATGGGCCACGTACGAATGATGGCCGCCGCGCAGCCCTTCCTGTCCGGCGCCATCTCGAAGACGGTGAACATGCCGTCCACGAGCACCGTCGAGGACGTGCAGGAGATCTACCTGCAGGGTTGGCGGCTGGGCACCAAGGCCCTCGCCGTGTACGTCGAGAACTCCAAGGTCGGCCAGCCGCTGTCGGCGAAGCGGAAGGACTCGGCCGAGGCGGCGGAGCCCGAGAAGGTCGTCGAGTACCGGCCGGTCCGGAACCGTCTGCCGAAGGGCCGGCCGGGCATCACGACCTCCTTCACGGTCGGTGGCGCCGAGGGCTACATGACGGCGAACTCGTACCCGGACGACGGTCTCGGTGAGGTCTTCCTGAAGATGTCCAAGCAGGGCTCGACCCTGGCGGGCATGATGGACGCCTTCTCGATCGCGGTGTCGGTGGGCCTGCAGTACGGTGTGCCGCTGGAGACCTACGTCTCGAAGTTCACCAACATGCGCTTCGAACCTGCTGGGATGACCGACGATCAGGACGTGCGTATGGCGCAGTCCATCGTCGACTACATCTTCCGCCGGCTGGCTCTCGACTTCCTGCCCTTCGAGACCCGCTCCGCCCTGGGTATCCATTCGGCCGAGGAACGGCAACGCCACCTGGACACGGGCTCCTACGAATCCTCCTCCGAGGAGATGGACGTCGAGGGGCTGGCGCAGTCGGCTCCGGCTCCCACGGACGGCGGGCGCGCCGCGGTCACGACCACCCGGGACGGCGACGCGGTGTCCGGGCAGGTGCACAACTCCACGGAACTGGTCGAGATGCAGCTCGGGCTGAACGCGGACGCTCCGCTGTGCTTCTCCTGCGGTACGAAGATGCGGCGGGCCGGAAGCTGTTACCTCTGTGAGGGTTGCGGGTCCACGAGCGGTTGCAGCTGATACCGGGCGGAATTGCGTTGGGTGCAACATCCGACGCAGTCCGTACAGGTAGCTGACCAGCAGCTCATGAAGGGGACCGGCCTCCGGCCGGTCCCCTTTGCTATGCCTGTGACCTGGGCGGCGTAACCGGTTCAACGATGTTGCGTTGAATGCATCGTGAGTCGAGCCGTTGATCTGCCGGGTGCCGCGCATCTGGTGCTTGCCGATGGGGTTGTACACCTCGACCCTGAACCGGCGGTTTTTCAGGCGATGTTGGACGGCTGGGCCCGCCAGCAGCGAACCCGCTTCCTGGACGAGGACGGGACGATCAAGCCGCGGATGTCGGTGGTACGACGCTTCGCGGAGTTCACCAACCAGTACCCCTGGCAGTGGGAGCCCGCCGAGGTCGAGGCGTTCATCGACTACCTGAGATCGCGGCGGAAGACGTTCGCGGTCTCGACCGGGCGGAACTACCAGAACGCGCTGCGCATGTTCTGCGAGTACATCACCGACGCACGCTACGGCTGGCCCGTGCGGTGCTTGGAGCGCTTCGGCCAGGCCCCGGTCCAGATCCTGCACGAGTGGAACACCGTCACCCACAGCAGCGAGTACGAAGGTGAAGCCGACCGGCGCCCGCTGACTTACGACGAGGTTCAGGACCTGTTTGATGCGGCGGAAGCGCGGGTCGAAGAGATCCGGGCCCGGCACCGCAAGGGCTCACTGGCCGCCTTGAGGGACGCGATCCTCCTCAAGACCGTCTACGCCTACGGACTGCGCCGCCAGGAAGCGTGCGGACTGGACCTGGCGGACCTGCGGCGGAACCCGAAGATGCCGCACTATGGCCGGTTCGGCGGCCTGTTCGTACGCTACGGAAAGTCCTCCAAGGGCGGGCCGCCCAAGCGCCGCACCGTCCTGACGGTTCCCGAACTGGACTGGAGCACTGATCTCCTCGATCAGTACCTGGAGGAGGTCCGGCCGGCCTTCTCCCCGGACAAGCACCCGGCGCTCTGGGTTACCGAACGCCGCGGCCGGATGTCGCTCCGACGCCTGGACGAGGCGTTCGAGACCGCCCGCAGGGCCGCTGACCTGCCGGAAGAGCTCGATTTGCATGGGCTTCGCCACAGCTACGTCACGCATCTCGTCGAGTTCGGCTACCCCGAGAAGTTCGTCCAGGACCAGGTTGGCCACGCCTACGCAAGCACCACCGCGATCTATACCGGGGTCTCCGACGAGTACCGCAACCGTCTGCTCCAGCAGGTGTTGAAGGAACAGCACGCCGAACTCTGGGAGGACGACGAGACGTGATCAAGAAGATGGGCTACCACTGGCACCTGCGGCAGATCATGGCCACGCGGCAGATGTTCCAGACCACCGACCTGGTCGGGCCGCTCGCCGAGCGCGGCATCACTCTCTCCCGCGAACAGGTCTTCCGTCTGGTCACCCAGCCCCCGCAGCGGCTGTCGATGGATACCCTCGCGGCGCTCTGCGACATCCTCGACTGCCAGCCCGGTGACCTCATCGAAGTCCGAGTCGTCAACGAAGAGATCCGCAAGACCGCAGATGAAGCACCGGTCCGGCCGCTGCCGACTGTTCGCCGGACCACGATCCGCCGCCCCGAGGGGCTATGACCCGCGCCCGCGACCGCCAACGAGCCGAACAAAGGCAGGCCGCCCTCGATCGCGTGATCATCGCCTTAACCGGCTCACTACCCGAGCTCGATCAGACGGAAGTTCTCCGAGCCGTCACCGAGGCTCGGGCCGACCGAGGTATCCCGCTCCGGGATCTCGACCAGCACCTCGCCGACCATCCCCAGGCCCTGGTCTCCGGCGATGCTCACTGCCCGGCCGTGATCGTCCGCCTCGCTCAAGTCCTCCATACAGCAGGACACACGGCCGTGATCCGCCCGGCCTGCACCGACTGCGGAAGATCCCACGTGGGCCTCCCACGCTTCGGACCCAATGGACGCCTCTGCATCAACTGCTCTGCCCGCAGCGGCAAGGGCACCTGTCGGCGGTGCGGCCGAACGGCCACCCGGCTCGCCGCCCGCCGGGCCGAGGGCCCCATCTGCTACTCCTGCTACCGCACCGATCCGGACGTCGTCGAAGAATGTGCCACCTGCGGCCAGCTCCGCATGCCCGTCACCCGGCGCCCAGATAACTCGCCGCTCTGCACGAGCTGTTGGTCCGGCCCGCAGCACACCTGCGTGATCTGCGGTGCCATCGGCCCGGCCAAGTCGCACGGCTCCGACGGGCCGCTTTGCGCCCCTTGCCATCACCAGCAGCGCAGGCCGGTCCGGGAGTGCGGACTCTGCGGACAAGAGCGACGCATCGCCCGCAGGGCCACCGGAGCACGGCCGGACATCTGCGAAGACTGCTACAACGGCCCCACCACGGTCTGCTCGGCCTGCCGGGAATCACGCTCCTGCCAGCGCGGGCCGGACGGCGCATGGACCTGCCGGAGCTGCCGCCCCGGGCTCAACCAGGAATGCTGCCGCTGCCGGCGGACCCGCCGCGTTCACACCCGCTGGCCGATCGGCCCGGTCTGCTCGACCTGCTACACCGTCGTGCTGGACGCACCTGCGATCTGCCCGGGCTGCGGTCGCCACCAGCCCCTGATCGGCATCGCTGAGGACGGCACCAGGATCTGTGGCGCCTGCGCGGGCACCGCCTTCGACTACACCTGCCGCACCTGCGGACTCGGCGGCCGGACCTACGCCGATTCCGAGTGCGCCCGCTGCGTGCTCATCGCCCGCCTCCAGCAACTGCTGGCCGGGCCCGACGGGCGCATCCCGGCACAGCTCCAGCCGCTGCGGGACGCTCTCGCGCTGGCTGAGCGTCCCCGCGGCATCCTGCTCTGGCTCAAGCGCAGTCCGAACGCTGCCCTGTTCGCCAGTCTGGCCGCCTCCGGAGAACCGATCACCCATCAGCGGCTCGACCAACTCCCGCCCAGCCGTCACCTGCACTATGTCCGCCATACCCTCGTGCATCTCGGCGTCCTCCCCGAGCGCGATGAGGAACTGGACCGCATCCCTGCCTGGCTGGACACCGTCCTTGCTGGCCGCCCTGCCGGACACGTCCAGATGGTTCGCCCCTACGCGCACTGGTACTTGCTGCGACGAGCACGACGACGCGCCGCCCAGCGTCGCCGCCCAGCCGAGCCGGGTTCGTTCCTCCGCACCCGCGTCCTGCTGGCTCTGGAGTTCCTCGCCTGGCTCGACGAGCACGGCATCGCGCTGGACGAACTCCGGCAAGAGGACCTCGACCGCTGGCTCGACGCGGGCAACACCCGCACCTACGCAATCCGCTACTTTCTGTCCTGGACCACCAGCCACGGCCTCACCAGCAGGCTCAAGGTTCCTTCCATCCCACGTCAGCAGCCCAGTCACTTGATGGATGAAGACGGCCGCTGGCAGCTGCTGAAACGGTGCCTGACCGACGAGAGCATGGCCCTGGACACCCGGGCCGCTGGCGCGCTGATCCTGCTCTTCGGCCTGCACGCCTCCCACGTCCGGCATCTGACCACGACCCAGCTCACCCGTCGCGACGGCAACAGCTACCTCACCCTCGACCAGCACCCGATCCTGCTACCGCCCCGGCTCGCCAAGCTCCTGCACCAGCTCGCCGAGGCACCGCACACCCGAGCCGGCCTCACCCGAACGAATCGCGGCGAGCCATGGCTCTTCCCCGGTCTCGTTCCCGGGCGCCCCACCTCGCAGACCGGACTCAGCTCGAAGCTCCTGCCCCACGGCATCGACACTCGACCCGCCCGCAATGCCGCCTTGGTCGCCCTCGCCGGCGACCTGCCCGCACCGGTCCTCGCGAGCATCCTCGGGCTCCACACCAACACCGCTGTCCGCTGGGCCGGGTTCGCCAAGACTTCCTGGGCCGACTACGTCGCAGCTCGGGCCGCGGACCTCCAGCGAGAGAGGAATACGACGCCTCAGAAATAAGTGGTCTGCGCCAGTACAGCTCGTTGTCTCGCACGCGACGTCGCGTGACGTGACCTCAGGCGGGTGCCGGCCCCAGGCTGGCACCCGCCATCCGTTACGACGCCGCCTCGGCACGCGTGCGAGCGCCGCGCCGATGCCTGGGCATCGGTCCCTCGCATCAGGCGGGGGCGTACCCCATGGTCTGCCCGAAGGTCTCCGGATCGGCGTCGAAGCCTCGCAGGTAGGGCTGGAACTCCCACTCGCCGGTTTCCTTGCGGACGAACTCACCGATGGTCGCCGCGGTCGCTTCGGCCACCTCGGAGAAGTCGGACTGGCACAGCTCCTGCTGCTCCTCCGAGATCCACACCTCGGTGTTCGCCACGTCGCCGAAGGTCTTGCGGTCCTCGCCCTGTTGAATGACCACCCCCACGATGACGCGTCCGTACGTCTCCGACAGCCGGTCGAACTCGAGGGTCATCATCTCGTCCGAACCGAATCCCTGGCCGGTCTTGCTCTCCCGGTTCAGGGTGATCGTCCCGTCCGGTGACCTGCTGTCGAAATGCACCAGATACTCTGGTTCTCCGTACGGCGCGTCCGCGGTGAAGGTCCCGGCAACGAGGTCGAGGTCATGATCCGGCTCGTCAAAGGAGCTCGGGTCCCACTTGAGCGTGACCAGTACCTTGCCGATCCCCTTGTTGAGACTGCTCACCAGTTTCCCTTTCTCTGGACTGCCCACGTGCTCGGCGTCCGCGCTCCCCCCGTACGTCAGCGGGCCGTACAACGGAACCCGGGCGCCCGTGTGGGGCGCCGACGGCAGCGGTCGGTCGGCCAGTGTGGCGCGGCCGTCCGTCGGGCCCACATGGGGTATCCATGGTGCCACGATCAGCAAGGTTCCGCGTCGTTGTCCACAAGGCCACAACCACGCCGTACGGTGGCAGTTGATGCGATTTGGCGTGATCACGAAGCTTGTGGACGGTGGTTCAGACGCCGAACGCCGCCGGGTAGCTGATGACCCCGGACGGCACATCCGTGGGGGACCCCAACGCGAGCGCCATCATGGCCTCGTCCGGTACCTCGAATCCGGGGCGGATGCCCCAACGGGAGGCTGGCGTGAAGCCGAACCTCGGGTAGAAGTCGGCATGTCCCAACACCAGCACGAGGTTCTCCCCGTTCGCCCGAGCGGCCTCCAGTCCGGCACGAATGGCGGCGGACCCGGCTCCCTGGCGCTGGAACCGGGGCAGCACGGCGCAGGGAGCGAGCGCCAGCGCGGGTTGACCGTCCACCCGGCACCGGCTCAGCAGGGCGTGGCCGGCGAGGGTGCCGTCAGGGCCGGTGGCCACCCACGAGAGACCCGGAATCCAGGCCGAGGAGTCGCGGCGTAGCGTATCGACGAGGTCGGCCTCCTGCGGAGTGGGGAAGGCGGCGACGTTAATCGCACGGATCGTCGGAATGTCGTCGGTGGTCTCGGGCCGGGTGCTCCACGAAGACGTCATGTCGCTGTGTTACTCCATCTTCGGTCTCATTGGCACGGTTTCGTCGCTCGCTGGTCCAGCGCCCGCTCACCGTGTGATGCCGGACGGACGTACGTACGTCACAGGCCTCCGATGAGTGGTGCGGGACCACACGGTAAGCGGGTGGTCCGAGTGTGACAGCTCCACCCGCGGCCTCCTCTGGTCGTACGATGGCGCGGTGCTGGTCAAGTGGATGCGTTGCACCGTCGTCGACCGACGGGGCTTCGAGCGTGCTCAACGTAAGTGGGCGGGACTGCTGGGGGAACCGGGTTTCCGTGGTCAGGGGGGTGGTTGGAGTCGCTCCCGGGAAGGCGTGGTGCATCTCTTCGGTTTCTGGGAAAGCCAGGCGTTCTACGACTCGTTCATGGCCCGCTCACATGACCGACTGCACGCGGCGCAGGTCGGCACGTACAGGGACATGCGGGTGCGGCTTTTCGAGTACCGCTTCGACGTGAAGGTGGGCTTCCGGCCGGAGTTCACGGACACGGACCTGCTGCGTGTGGCGCACTGCCGGGTCCGCCACGACCGTGTGGAGCACTTCGTCCTGATGCAGGAGAAGGTCTGGAACCCTGCCATGGCGGGATCGCCGGGGATGCTCCGCGGGGTGTTCGCGCAGGCGCGGCAGGAGGACGAGTTCCTCACGGTATCCATGTGGAACTCCGCCACGGAGCATGGCAAGTACCGGGCGGATCGGGCCGAGCGCTTGGCGCTGCGTGCCCAGACGGGGGCGGATGTCACCGGGGTGGCCGGTGACGTGATCGACCTCGAGCCCGCCTGGACCCTGTGAGCCCACGCTTCGACCACGGGACGCCCCTTGTCGTGACCACAGCGGGCGGGCGGTGCCGCGCGTGTCATACCGGGCTGTGTGCCGCCGCGTACGACGGCTAGGCTGGGTGGCGCCATGCCGTACGAACCGCCCACACACCGCGTCGAGCGATCACTGCGTGCCACTACCGGTGCCAAGATCATCGCCGGGGTGGACGAGGTCGGCCGGGGCGCGTGGGCCGGCCCGGTGACGGTGTGCGCCGCGATCACCGGACTCCGGCGTCCGCCCGAGGGGCTGACGGACTCCAAGCTGATCAGTGCTCCACGGCGGACCGAGC
Organism: Streptomyces oceani; assembly: GCF_001751245.1. Taxonomy (GTDB): domain Bacteria; phylum Actinomycetota; class Actinomycetes; order Streptomycetales; family Streptomycetaceae; genus Streptomyces; species Streptomyces oceani. The sequence goes on along the minus strand of NZ_LJGU01000113.1, from coordinate 265,159 downwards.
TCGCGACGCTACTCGAAACCTGGGTCAACGCACACGCGTTCGGCGACGCCAGCCGGGACGAGATCGACCGCTTGGGGATGACCGCGGCGCTGCGACTGGCGGCGGTGCGGGCGCTCGAGGGGCTGCCGATGCGGCCGGACGCCGTCATTCTCGACGGCAAACACGACTACCTGGGCCCGCCATGGCGGGTACGCACCGTGATCAAGGGTGATCAGTCGTGTGTCGTGGTGGCGGCGGCATCGGTGCTCGCCAAGGTTCGACGGGATGCGATGATGACGGAACTGGGTACTGATCACGCGGTGTTCGCCTTCGAGGAGAACGCCGGGTACCCGTCGCCCGTCCATCGAGCCGCGCTCGCCGAGTACGGACCGACTCCGCAGCACCGGTTGTCCTGGGCGTACTTGGACAGCCTGCCGCGATGGCGGCACCTCAAGCGTCCGCGCACAACGCCAATCGATCAGGTCGAGTTGTTCTGAACCGAAGTGTTCCTCGGATGGAACGGATGCGTCGCGTCGGTTAACCCGTACCCGCCGAGTGAGCTGCCAGCGGCGTTTGATAGACAACTTCCCATGCCTCGCACCCCTGAGGAGTCACAGATTCACGAGAGCGCCCCCGGGTCCCGCACCGCTGCGGGAACTGACCGGTCTCCGCAGGCTTCCCGCCCCGTACCGCTTCCCGGCCCCCGAGCCGCCCCACGACCCGCTCCCGCACCGGGCGACCAGAACCGTTCCGGCCCCGGTCGAACGGTCGACTCCAGTGCCGAAGCTCCGACTACCCAGCGGCCTGACGGCGAGGCCAAGTCCGCTCCGCAGATCACGTTGGTGCCGGCCACGGAGGTGGCCGCTGTGGCGGCGGCCGACGAGTCAGTGGATGAACTGCTCGACGAGGGCCTCTCGGGGAGCGACATCCTCGTGCTCACCACGGGGGAGGAGCACCCCTGGGCCCAACACGAGCGGTCGTTCGGCGAGGATGCCTACTGGCGTCAACTCGGTGAAGCGGAAGACGTTTTCTACGCCCACACCGCACACGTGGGGGTGGCGGGAAACCGCTCCATGGTGGTACTCGCCGTCAACGGCGGCTCGGACAGCGAGGTGGCGCGGGCTCTTCCGGTGGCCCTGGAGAAGGCCGGCACCCGCCTGGTCGTGTGCGGTGATCAGGAGCGCCTGCGTACGCTGCTCTGACGCGCCGGATCAGCCTGTCGCCGGCTCGTGGGCGCCGGGTGTGGTACGGCGGGGGCGTGCGCCACGGACAGTCGGTCGTCGTGCGGGTGTCGTGGTCATCGCACGTGGCTGACGCCCGCCGTGTTCCTGCCCCAGCACCTGCCACCCGGCACGCGTCAGCACGACGTACGCGCCACATCGCAGCCCGTGCAGAGTGCAGGCGTCTCGTAGTCCCCACATCCACGCGCCGTCCAGGTCGCTCCAACGTGTCTCGCCATTCCTGCAGTGCATCAGTACGGCCGTGCGGGCCGGTGAACGGAGACGGAGGTCGTGGGGCACGACGCGGCGTAGCTGATCCAATAGCGCGTTGCGGAAGCACCACCCGTCCGGAGCCTCGGCGTGCGGGGTGAAAGAGGCGCTGGCCACCAGCCGTTCCTGCGGCCCGAGCACCGCGATCACGGCCGTGACAGGAGTCGGGTGGTGCAGGTCGTAGAGTTCCTGGACGACTCTGCGGGGACGGCACAGCGGCGGAATGCCCGTCGCCGCCCACTCGGCCGGCTCCAGGATGCGGGCGAGACGGGAGGGACCGGAGGGACGGTCGGGATGCGGTGGGGAGACGAAACCGGAACTCACAGGACCCCCTCGGTTTCGCCGGAACACCTCCGATTCTCACCGTGACCGCTCCTGTACGGCAACGTGGTCAACGTGGTTTCCTCGGAGGCTGCGGATCCTGCTGAGGGAGCTGTTCCGGAGCTGGTACGGCTCACGGGGCGCGGCGCGGCAGGCGGCGCGGCGGAGATCCGTGTGCGGCTCGTCTTCCCCATGGATGCCGGTCGGGCCTACGACGGGGCCGGCGGCTCCGGCCCACCTCACGACCGGCGCGTGGCATCGGATCGGCCAGTGTGACCGTGTGAGCGCGAATCGTCGGTCAGTGCGGGTCAGGGCGCGGCGTCAGTCAGCTGGGCCACCGGGCGGTCGCGCCACCGGTTCGGTCCGGCTGGCGACGACAGCGCATGTGCAGGAAGAACGGTTGGTGCGCGGCTGCCGCCAGCGCCGGTTCGGCCTCGACCGTGGCCCGCTCCGCCCGAGGCTCACGCAGCGACTCGATCACGAAGCCGGCTTCTTCGAGCGCGGCGGTGTAGTACTCCAGCGGCCGGTCGGTGGCTTCGAAGGTCATGGTCAGTCCGTTGGATTCAACGATCTCCCGGATATGTCGGTGCTCGAAGTAGTGGGCCAGGTGGGCCTCAGGTCGGTTGAGTGGATGCACGAGTGCCACACAGAGCTCGCCACCGGGCACGAGGACGCGGGCCGACTCGTCGATGGCGCCCGCGGGGTCGTCCATGTCGTGCAGGCTCATGAACGCCACGACCAGGTCAACCGAGCGGTCGTCGAGCGGTATCGCAGCGGCGTTGCTCTCCAGGACACGCTCGTAGCCACCGGCCTCACGTGCGTGGGCGGCCATCGTCGACGAGCTGTCGAGCCCGACCAAACGGTGACCGGCAGGCGCCAGGATCCGGCCGACTCGCCCCTCACCACAGCCGAGATCCAGCGTCAGCCGGCCTGGTGTCGGCAGCATCCGCGCGAACGCCGGCCAGTTGAGCTGAGTGAAGGAGACGTCCTGCCCGGGCGTGCGTGCCCAGGCCGTCCACTCGCCGGCACGTTGGTCCCATGCCTGGGTGACTCGCTCGTCCACGTCCGGCAGTTTACTCCTCGGTATCCGTCTGGTGGTCCGCCCAGACGTAGCTGTGCGGGAGCAGGTCGATGACGGGCACCGTCCGGAGACCCTCGTTCGTTCGGACGATGATCCTCAGCGCTGGGAAGTAGTCGAGAAGCACCTGGCGGCAGCGGCCACACGGGGGCACGACGCCGCGGTTGCGGTCGCCCACGGCGACGATGCTCTCCAGGTCGTAGATGCCCCTGGCGGCCGCGGTGCCGATCAGTACCAGCTCCGCGCAGGGACCTCCGGTGAAGTGATAGGCGTTCACCGCGGTGACGACCCGGCCGTCCGGGGCGCGGCCCGCGGCCGCCACGGTGTGGTTGTCGCCCTGGCAGCGGGTGCCCGCGAGGTGTGTCGCCGCTCGGATCAGTTCGTGGTCGACCCGCTCGGTAGGTGCGGTCATGGTTACTTCCCTGTGCCTGGTCAGCCGGCGTTGGGCCTGGTGATTAAGGAGCCCGGGAGCCGGTCACGGACATGGTGGTTCGTGGAGGAGGGAGCGGGCGGAGCGTACTGTTCCGTGCCCTGCTGTCGGCGCGGTCACCGACCACTAGCCTCGTACGCCAAGTACGAGCGGGAGCACGCTGGCTGCCCCGGCGGAACGCAGCAGTCGGGCGGCCACGGTCAGGGTCCAGCCCGTTTCCGTGAAGTCGTCCAGTAGCAGTACCGCGGTGGGGGAGCGGCTGAGTTCCTGCGTCAGTCGGGGCGGTACGGTCAGCGTTCCGTGCAGCAGGCGCAGCCGCTGCGCACTGTTGCTTCGGTGTTCCTCGGGGCGGATCGTGGATGTCGAGCGGTCGACGGTCCCCAGGAGCGGTATCCGGCCAACGGTGGAGACGCCTTCACCGAGGGTCCTCAGGAACTCTGGTCGGGTCCGTGAGCTCATGGTGACGACGCCCGACGGTCGGGAAATGGTGTCCGTCGTCGGGTCGTCTGCCAGCCATCCCCCCGGGGACTTCGACCAGTCCTGGAGCACGGAGACGACCGCGTCGAGTAGGTCAGCTGGGACGGGACCGTCCGGCGTTGTCGTGTCGAGCAGTGCGCGGAGGCGGCTACCCCAGCCGAGGTCGGAGAGCCGGCCCACCGCTCGGCCCGGCGTGGCCTGTTCCGTGTCGGGGATGCGCCCTTTGAGAGGCACCCCCACCTCCTGCAGCCCGGTGGGCCACATGACGCGTGGTTCGATCCGTATCCCCGCCCTGCCCAGTTCCCCGCGCGCGCTCCGTACGAAGGTAGAAGCCACCTCGGTGGTGAACCGTTCGCCGGCACAGTTGTCACAACGTCCGCACGGTGCCGCCGTCATGTCGTCCAGCTGTCGCTGGAGGAACTCCATCCGGCAGTGGTCCGTGGTGGCGTACTCCCGCATGGCCTCCTGTTCCTTTTCACGTTGTCGAGCGACCCGTTCGTAGCGTTCGGCGTCGTACTTCCAGGGCTGACCCGTCGCGACCCAACCTCCTCGTACCTTCCGGACAGCGCCGTCCACGTCGAGCACCTTCAGCATCATCTCCAGACGCGAGCGCCGAACCTCGACGTGCGGCTCCAGCGACGACAGAGAGAGCGGTCGATCAGCCTCGGAGAGCGCCTCGAGAGCACGACGCACCTGACTCTCGGGCGGGAAAGTGAGCGAAGCGAAGTAGTTCCAAACCGCGGCGTCCTCCCGGCCGGGGAGCAGTAGCACCTCAGCGTGCCGTACGCCGCGTCCCGCGCGCCCAACCTGCTGGTAGTAGGAGATGGGCGATGAGGGGGAGCCGAAGTGAACGACGAAGCCGAGATCCGGCTTGTCGAATCCCATACCCAGAGCCGAGGTGGCAACCAGTGCCTTGACCTGGTTGTTCAGCAGCTCGTCCTCCGCGCGCTCCCGTTCGGAGTTGTCCATCTTCCCGGTGTACGCAGAAACCTCGTGGCCTATCAGCCGTAGGAACGCGGCCACGTCGTTGGCCGCGGCCACCGTCAGGGTGTAGATGATGCCTGAACCAGGGAGTGACGTGAGCTGTTCGGCCAGCCATGCCATACGGTGCGCGGCATCCGGCAGTTGGATCACTCCGAGACGGAGGCTGTCCCGCGCGAGCGGTCCGCGTAGCACCAGAGCGCCTTCCGGCTCGACCGGAGCGCTCACGTCGACAACCCCGTCTGCGCGTAGTTGGTCTGTCACGTCTGCGGTTACCCGAGCGTTGGCCGTGGCGGTCGTGGCGAGCACGGGCACCTCGTGCGGCAACCTGTCCAGCATGCTCCCTATACGGCGGTAGTCGGGCCGGAAATCGTGCCCCCAGTCGGAGATGCAGTGTGCCTCGTCGACCACCAGCAGACCGGTCGCCAGGGTCAGGCTGGGGAGGACATGGTCGCGGAAGTCGGGGTTGTTCAGTCGCTCCGGACTGACCAGCAGCACGTCCACCGTGCCGGCGTCGATCTCGGAGCGCACCAGCTCCCATTCCGTCGGGTTCGCGGAGCTGATCGTCCTGGCGCGAATGCCGGCGCTCTCCGCGGCGGCTATCTGGTTCCGCATGAGGGCCAGCAGGGGCGAGACGATCACCGTGGGCCCGTAACCGCGGGTTCGTAGGAGGGCGGTGGCCACGAAGTACACCGCGGACTTCCCCCACCCGGTGCGCTGTACGGCGAGGGTGCGACGTCGCTCGACCACCAGCGCCTCCACCGCACGCCACTGATCGTCATGGAGGCGCACGGTGTCCTCGGCTCCGGACACCAAGCGGGACAGTACGGCGTCGGCTCTGCTGCGGAGGTCTGCGTCGCTCATGTCCCCATGCAATCCCAAGCGGGCGAAACGAGCGAACACGGCCTGTGGAGAACCTGGGAAAGGCGGTTGATAGTACTTATGGACGTTCCTGTGGACGCCGAACTGCGCGGAACGTCGCGGATGCGTCACTCTTTGCGCATGACGAATCACAGCGACGGAATCTCGCCCGATCACGCGTCCCTCGGCGGTCGAACCACCGTGTCCCTCCGGGGGTCCGCCGAACTGGTCGACGCCCTCCCTTACGTACTGGGGTTCCAGCCAGAGAACTCCATTGTCCTGGTCGCACTGCACGGCCAGCCCGGTCGGTTCGGCGGGCGTCTGCGGGTGCGTATCCCCACCGACGTGCACGAGTGGTCCGCGGTCTCGGACCACCTCGCGGCAAGTCTGCAGCGTGGCTCCACCGCACGGGACACGAAGCCGGACGGCGCCTTGCTGTTCCTGTGCCGTGACCCTGCCGAAGGAGCGTCCGCCGAGGCCATGATGGAACGACTCCGGCCGCTCGCTCAGCGGCTGCGAACGGCTTGCGGCAGCCGTCAGATGCCGGTGTACGAGGCCTTGTGCGTCTCGGGTGGTCGCTACTGGTCCTACAGTTGTGCTGATCCCGCCTGTTGCCCTCCCGAGGGGCGGCCCGTGGGCACGGCTGGCACCTCTGTGATGGCCGCGGCCGCTGCTTACGCGGGTATGCGGGCTCCCAGAAGCCTGACGGAGTTGGAGGACCGGCTGAAGCCGTTGGGTGCGCCTGAGGCCGTCGAACAGGAACGCGTACTCGATGGCGTGGCAGCCGAGTTGACGCCTCGCATGCTGGGATTCGGACAGTGTGACGGGGCCGGTGAGGTGGTACGTCGGGAGACCCTGGCCCTGTCCAAACGCCTCATGGAGCGGCTCCGCACCGCGGGCTGCACGGCGGTGCCGGCGGAACAGGATGACCGCGATGACGCGCTGCTGTCCTGTGACGAGGCTGCGCGGCTGATTCTGGGCATTCAGGACCGTGGCACCAGGGACCAGGCCGCGGAATGGATGGAGGGGCGGGACGCCTTGCCCGCTCTCCGGCTGTGGCGCGCTCTCGTGCGCCGCTGTGTGGGGGCCTACGCCGAGCACGCCGTGGCGCCGCTCACGCTGGCCGGATGGGTGGCCTGGTCCAGCGGTGACGAACCGGCGGCTCGAGTCGCCTTCTGTCAGGCGCTTGAAGTCGAACCGGACTACGTCTTCGCCTTGTTGCTGCATCGAGCCTGCAACGAGGGTTTGGACCCGGAACCGCTGCGGCGGTGTATGCGGCAGGAGCGTGCCGCTCGACGGAGGCAGAACCGGAAAAAGCGCGGCAAGCGGTGCTCGGCTTCGACGAACGCGTCTGACCGTCGGCCGGGGAGGTCTCGGATGGGGTGACACGGTTTGGCGGGATCGCACTGGTTATCGTCAATGAGACGACTATCATCACGCCATGCCCTATGATCCGTCGGCCTTCCCGCCCTTCGCAGTCACCGTTGACCTTGTCGTTCTCACGGTGCGGAGCCACGCCCTGTGCGCTCTGATCGTGCGCCGTGGCGAGCCGCCCCATCAGGGCCGGTGGGCGCTTCCCGGAGGCTTCGTACTGCCCGGTGAGGATCTGGCGGCGGCGGCTGCCAGGGAACTCGACGAGGAAACCGGCCTGCGCGCCTATGGCACTGAAGGCAGCGCCACCGAAGCGCATCTGGAACAACTGGCGACGTACGGGGACCCCCAGCGCGATCCTCGGATGCGGGTGGTCAGCGTCGCTCACCTCGTGCTCGCTCCGGACCTGCCGACGCCGAGGCCGGGTGGGGACGCGTACGGCGTGCGGTGGGCCTCGGTGGACTCCATGATCTCCTCGCCGGGCGGGGGCGTTCGCGATGCGGAACGCTTCGGACCGCTGGCCTTCGACCACGACCGAATCCTCCGGGACGGCGTGGAGCGAGCACGATCAAAGATCGAGTACTCGTCCCTCGCCACGGCCTTTTGCCCGCCGGAGTTCACGGTGGGGGAGCTTCGTCGGGTCTACGAGGCCGTGTGGGGCGTGTCGCTCGACCCCCGGAACTTCCACCGGAAGGTGACGGGCACACCGGGCTTCCTCGTGGCGACCGGCGGGTCGACCACTCGCCAGGGCGGCCGACCAGCGCAGCTGTTCCACGCTGGTGGCGCCACGCTGCTCAATCCGCCCATGCTGCGACCCGAGTCCTGACGCAGCCGTACCTGCGTGGAAAACCGAACGCCTAGCGCTATTTTTCCCCAATGTGCTTTTCGTGTGCCGCCGGGCGGCGACGATGATCCAGGCAGTCGGACTCACTGGGCCACGCCGTCGTCGTCAGCCCGCCGTTGTCGAGGATCTCACCTTCGAAGCCCTCGCTGGACAGATCACCGTACTGCTCGGCCCCGAGGGAGCGGGAAAGACAGCGGCGCTTCGGCTGCTCCTGCAACTCGACAGTGGACGGGGCGTCGCGCACCTGCGAGGGCGTCCGATGAACCGCGTGCCACATCCCACCCGTGAGCTGGGCGTGCTTCTCGGCACCGTGCCGGGTCACCCTTCCCGTAGCGCCCGCGGGCATCTGCGGATGCTCGCCGCGGCGGCGGGCGTACCCGCCGAGCGGGCTGACGAAGTCCTCGACCTGGTGGGGCTCAGTGGCGTCGGACACCATCGTCTGGGCACCTTCTCCCTTGGCATGGAACGCCGCTTGAGCATGGCCGTCGCGATGCTCGGAGATCCACACACCCTCGTGCTGGACGACCCGTTCCGTGGTCTCTCTCCGCGCGAGGGCGCCTGGTTGCGTTGCCTGTTGCGGGAGTACGCCGACCAGGGCGGCGCCGTGCTCGCCACCTCGCGCGCTCCCGCCGAGGCGGTACGGACAGCTGACCGCGTCCTCATCCTGGATCGCGGACGCCTTGTCGCGGACCAGGACGCCACTGAGTACGCACGCACACGTCTGCGCCCGCGCGTCGCCGTAGCCTCTCCGCACGCGGACCGGTTCGCCAGACTGCTGGCCGCCGAGACGGGGATGGTGCCTCAACCAGCCCTGTCGGACGCTTCCGCTGACCGACCGCAGGTCGTACGAGAGAGCGGCACCAGGCTGTCGGTCTACGGCAGCACGTGTGCCGCCGTGGGTGAATCGGCCTTCCGTAACGGCATTCTGGTCCATCGGCTGGCGGAGGAGGTCGGCGACACCGGCTCGGGTGCGGTGCTTCCGCAGACACGCGTCGACGGTCGCGACACGGCCGCGCCGCGTGCCCAGGCGGGCCAGTCGCCGAGGCACGCCTCCCTGCCCCAACCAGACCTTGCCGGTAACGCGGACTCAGGACCCGTCGCGCCGCTGCGGTATGAACTGCACCGTCTGTTCGGGGTGCGCACGACCGTGCGTGTGATGGTCGCTGCCGTCCTGCTCGCGCTGCTGGTCGCCGTCGCGCTCGTGGCGAGCCTAGGCACCGCCGATGACGCGGTCGACACCCTGTCGTTGCTCAGCGGATGGCCACTCACTACCGCGTTCGTCCTGCCCCCGGTGGCCGTCGCCGCTGGTGTGTTGGGCTCCTACGCGTACGCCCAGGAGTACTCCTGCCTGTCGCTGACCCCTGCCTCGGCACCGCCGTGGCGTCGTCCGAGGCTGCTGGTCGCCAAGCTCCTGGTGCTCGCCGGGTGCGGGGCGGCCCTCGCTGTCCTCAGCGTGCTGACGAACGGCACGGTGATCGTACTGTTGTTTGGCGCTGAGGCCTTGGCAGGTTCCGGAGGTGCTGCCGTCGTCATCGGCCAGGCGCTGTGGACCGTGGGCATCACGGTCGGTTCGGCGTGGGTGGGCGTGGTGATGGCGGGAATCTTCCGTTCCTCGCTGGCCGGGCTGGCGGCTGTGGTTGCCGTCCCGATGTTGGTGGTCGTGACGGTGCGGGAAGCGCTGGCGGGACCTTCGGGTGCGGCGCTTGGTGAGTTCCCCGGACGACTTGAGTCCGCCTACGTCCTCTCGTGGCCCGTCGCCCTAGGCCGCTGGGGGCCGTCCGGTGTGCAGTTGCTGGCCTCGCCGGTGGTGGGCGCGTTGGCCTTGGGCGCAGTCGTGCTGGTGTGCGGATTCTTGTCGCGCAGGCTACACAAGTGGGCGCGTTGCCGAGGGTGTTCCACTCCTGAGTCGCAAAGTCGATCGAATGCGACGCCTTGAAGACTGTTTCTGTCTGATAAAGCGTCAATTGCCCGAAAGGCAGCGATCACCCTTTCGTGTGCTTTTCACCAAAGCCCTCAAGGCGGCCTAGGGGACCGCCGACAAAGGTTTCGTGACTACCCTTGCGCACTCCACGACGACACCGGCCCGCCCCGTCGACTCAGGCATCGTCGACCCGGGCGAGCTTGACCGCCACACGTACGCCGAGTCCACCGGGACCGCGCGCTCGACCACCAACGCCCCAGTCTGGGAGGCCGCGGAAGCGGACCTGGGCCGTCCCAGCCGACGGACGACCGGAAGCCGCGGACGCGGCCTGCACGGCCAACTCGTCCAGCAGCTCGGCCAGATGATCGTTTCCGGTGATCTCGGCGCCGACCGTCCGCTCGTCCCCGAGGAGATCGGTCAGCGTTTCGAGGTATCCCGCACCGTCGTACGCGAATCGCTCCGCGTCCTCGAGGCGAAGGGCCTCGTCAGCGCGCGGCCCAATGTCGGCACTCGGGTCCGCCCGGTGAGTGACTGGAACCTCCTCGACCCCGACATCATCGAGTGGCGGGCGTTCGGCCCGCATCGAGAGGACCAGCGCCGAGAGCTGTGCGAACTCCGCCTCACCATCGAACCGCTGGCCGCAGGTCTGGCGGCCGGCCGCAGCCGGGACGAGGCCCAGCAGCGGCTTAGCGAGATGATCACCATCATGAGCCAGGCGCTCGGCCAGGGTGACTCGCTCACGTTCTCCCGTGCAGACGCGGAGTTTCACGGCGTGCTCGTGCAGGCGGCCGGCAACCGCATGCTTGATCACCTCTTCGCCATCGTCACCTCCGCTCTGCAGGTGTCCGGCGGACCGGCGGGCGGTTGTGTACGCCCCACGGAAGCCGCCCTCGCCCAGCACCGGCAGATCGTCGAGGCCCTCGGAAGCGGGGAGCCCGACTCCGCCGAGAGCTCGATGCGCGAACTGCTCACCGAATGTGTGGAGGTCGTCGCAGGTGGCCAGCAGGGCGCCCAGGCGAGCGCGGACCACGTGGTGCCCTCGCCCCGTGAGCACTGACTCGGCTCCGCGAGCGGTGACGCAGGCGCTGTCGGCATCCGTCGGCGCCTGCGCCACCATCCGGCTTCCGTGACATCCGGCCAGATGCTGGACAGCGAGACTATTTGTCCAGTATTCGTCGTATTCCACCTGGTACACGGTGTGACCCGGGCCACGTAGTGAGGCCGTAACGCTTCCGGGCGCCGCGCGATGACTCAAGAGGTGGCAGCCGTGGAGGGAATGCAGGGACACTCCTGTCCGCTGTACGTCTTCCCGGCTCAGCCCGCGCCGTTGGTCATCTTGCCGGCGGTCCGCCATTTCCATCGTTCCGAGAGGTTGTTCGTGTCGGCCAGCACATCCCGTACGCTCCCCGCGGAGATCGCCGAGTCCGAGTCTGTGATGGCACTCATCGAACGGGGAAAGGCTGAGGGGCAGATCGCCGGCGACGATGTGCGTCGGGCCTTCGAGGCTGACCAGATTCCGCCAACCCAGTGGAAGAACGTCCTGCGCAGTCTCAATCAGATCCTCGACGAGGAGGGTGTGACGTTGATGGTGAGTGCCGCCGAGGCGCCCAAGCGCACCCGCAAGAGCGTCGCAGCGAAGACCCCGGGCAAACGCACTGCGAACAAGGCGGTGCCCGCTAAGGCAGCGGCGGCCAAGAGCCCGGCCCCGAAATCAGCCGAGAGTGAACCGGTGCCAGCCATGGAGATGGACGAGGCTGCCGAGCCCGCCCTCGATGAGGCTGCAGCGGGCGCGGAGGCACCAGTGAAGAAGGCAGCCGCCAAGAAGGCCACGGCGAAGAAGGCGGCGGAGAAGAAGGCCGCCCCCGTCACTAAGAAGACCGCCGTCACCAAGAAGACCCCCACCAAGAAGTCCGTCGTCGAGGAGATCCTCGAAGGCGAGGAAGAGGTGGCCGAGGAACCGGTGGTGGCGACGGCCAAGACCGGAAAGCCGGGTGCCCAGGACGGCCCGGCTGCCGAGATCAAGAACGAGAACGAGGGTTTCGTCCTCTCCGACGATGACGAGGACGACGCTCCCGCTCAGCAGGTCGCAGCGGCTGGAGCGACCGCTGACCCCGTCAAGGACTACCTCAAGCAGATCGGCAAGGTCCCGCTGCTCAACGCGGAGCAGGAGGTGGAACTCGCCAAGCGCATCGAGGCGGGCCTGTTCTCGGAGGACAAGCTCACCGGCGACAAGCTGGCGCCCAAGCTCGAGCGGGAACTGGAGATCGTCGCCGAGGACGGGCGCCGTGCGAAGAACCACCTGCTGGAGGCGAACCTCCGGCTCGTGGTCTCCCTCGCCAAGCGTTACACCGGGCGGGGCATGCTTTTCCTGGACCTGATCCAGGAAGGCAACCTCGGCCTGATCCGTGCGGTCGAGAAGTTCGACTACACCAAGGGCTACAAGTTCTCCACCTACGCGACCTGGTGGATTCGGCAGGCGATCACCCGGGCCATGGCCGACCAGGCGCGAACCATCCGCATCCCCGTGCACATGGTCGAGGTCATCAACAAGCTGGCGCGTGTGCAGCGCCAGATGTTGCAGGATCTGGGCAGAGAGCCGACTCCCGAGGAGTTGGCGAAGGAACTCGACATGACTCCGGAGAAGGTCGTCGAGGTCCAGAAGTACGGCCGCGAGCCCATCTCCCTGCACACGCCACTCGGCGAGGACGGCGACAGCGAGTTCGGTGACCTCATTGAGGACTCCGAAGCCGTCGTGCCGGCGGACGCGGTGAGTTTCACACTCCTGCAGGAGCAACTGCACTCCGTGCTTGACACGTTGAGCGAGCGGGAAGCGGGCGTCGTCTCGATGCGTTTCGGCCTCACCGACGGACAGCCCAAGACCTTGGACGAGATCGGCAAGGTCTACGGCGTCACGCGGGAGCGAATCCGCCAGATCGAGTCCAAGACGATGTCCAAGCTGCGGCACCCCTCCCGCTCGCAGGTGCTGCGGGACTACCTCGACTGAGAGGCACTGACCGTACGGCGGTGGGCCGGCGACCCGATACGGGGTTGCTGGCCCACAGTCGTACGGCAGCAGGTCATGCCCCGGCTCTGGAAGTACCGGCCAAGTCGGCCGACATCAGGTGACGGAGCGATCGGGAACCGTAACCGGCGGATGGAGCCTCCGGATGCGTTCCGTGTCTCCAGGGCTGACCCTGGGTGGTCACGGCCCGGACGGAGGGGAGAGCGCATGCGACGTCGTTCCCGCACGCTGATATGCGTGGTGTCTCTGGTGCTCGGTGTCGGGGTGACAGCGCCGGCGTCGGGCAGCGCGGGGACGGTCGTCGGCGGCCAGTCCGTGAGCGCGACGGAGAATCCCTGGGCACTGGCCCTGTCCAGTAGGGAGCGCTTCGGTGTGGCCCGTTCGGGTCAGTTCTGTGGTGCTGCCCTCGTGGGAGTCCGTACGGTCGTCACCGCGGCACACTGTCTGAGCAGCGAGGTCCTGGGCGCGAAGCCCGGCCAGGTGAGTGATCTGAAAGTCATTTCGGGTCGGGAGGACCTCTCGGGTGACGGCGGTCGCGAGGTCGCGGTGGCCGAGTTCCACGTAAACCCCGACTACGACGACCGCAGGAACGCTGGCGACATCGCCGTGCTGAAACTCGCGGAGGGGCTGCCGAAGAGTTCCGTCATCAGTATCGCCGGTGCGGGTGGGGAGGCGTACGACGCGGGCACCAGTGCCACGGTGTACGGCTGGGGGGATACTCGCGCGGCCGGCCGACCGGCTGTGAAGCTCCGTGCCGCGCAGGTCGACGTCTTCGCTGATCGTGTGTGCCAGGCCGCCTACCCGGGAAGCGCCCGGGGCGCCTATCATGCTCCGTCGATGCTCTGCGCCGGTGTCTCCGGTGGCGGGCGGGACGCGTGCCAGGGTGACAGCGGCGGGCCACTGGTGGCACAGGGCCGACTGGTCGGCCTGGTGTCCTGGGGCGTTGGCTGTGGGGAGGCGGGGCAGCCCGGGGTGTACACGCGGTTGTCCGGGATGTTGGAGTTCGTACGATCACCGCATCCCGGCTGAGCGACGCGGCGCGGCCGGCCCGTCATGGTGAGTCGTCGCCCCCGGTGCCGAGCTGGCTTCGGACATGGCAACGGGCGGCGGTCCCGGAATCCCGGGGCCGCCGCCCGCCGCAATCCGGCCCGTGGCCGGTCCGAGCTCGTCGGACAGGACGTGCTGCGTCAGCTCAGACGATCAGCGTTCCTCGTCCGTCGCCGGAGTCGCGGTGAGCTTCTCCGTCTCGTCCTGTATCTCTGCGGCGATCTTCTTGAGTTCTGGCTCGAACTTGCGGCCGTGGTGGGCGCAGAACAGCAGCTCTCCGCCGCTGATAAGCACGACGCGCAGGTACGCCTGTGCGTTGCAACGGTCGCATCGGTCAGCGGCCGTCAGCGGGTTCGCGGGTGTCAGAACAGTAGTCACGTCGCCTCTTCTCTAGCTCGACGAGCTGTCGTACCAGGGTCAACATCCAACCAGGCCGAAAACGTTCCCGCCCTGGACCATCTCTTGGGGTTTTCGCTCTCGGAGAACTCCACGAGGTGCCGGGATGCTGCCGGTGGCGGCGAATGAGCCGGTTTACGTCGGTTGCTTGATATTCACGTTGTCTGGCGGTTGGTCTTCGGTTGTTGGTTCCCCGAACAGGTCCGTTCGTATCTGGGGACGTGCCCGGAGCCTAAATGGTTCATGCCTCGAAGGGAACGTGATGTACCTGTCACTCGGTTAAGTTATCGAACGCACATGCGAGGGTGGGCTAGTATTGAGTGCCCTGCACACGTGCTGTCCTGGGCATCGGTACTCTCTGACGGCAACGCAGCTACCAATCACCAGAATTCAGCGAGGAGCGAACCGCGTGACCGCCGAGACGTCCGTGCCGTCTTCCACCGCCCTGCTGTCCGGAGCGGATCGGGACGGTGGCTCCAACTACACCGCGCGGCATCTGCTGGTCCTTGAGGGACTTGAGGCGGTGCGCAAACGCCCGGGTATGTACATCGGCTCCACCGACAGCAGGGGCTTGCTGCACTGCCTGTGGGAGATCATCGACAACTCCGTCGACGAGGCTCTCGGCGGGCACTGCGACCGGATCGAGGTGACGCTGCACGAGGACGGGTCCGTCGAGGTGCAGGACGACGGCCGCGGCATTCCGGTCGATGTGGAACCCAAGACCGGGCTTTCCGGCATTGAGGTGGTGATGACCAAGCTGCACGCCGGCGGGAAGTTCGGTGGTGGGTCGTACGCCGCCTCCGGCGGTCTGCACGGAGTCGGTGCCTCGGTGGTCAACGCGCTGTCCTCTCGTCTCGACGTCGAGGTGCAGCGGGACGGGAGCACGCACTCGATCAGCTTCCGCCGGGGAGTGCCGGGGATCTTCACGGAGGCCGGGCCGGACGCCCCCTTCGATCCCTCGGGCGGTCTGCTCAAGGGCAAGAAGATCCCGAAGGCCCGTACGGGCACCAGGGTGCGCTACTGGGCGGACCGGCAGATCTTCCTCAAGGATGCCCGGCTCTCACTGGAGACGCTGCACGCCCGTGCCCGACAGACCGCCTTCCTGGTCCCGGGGCTCACACTTGTCGTACGGGACCACCGCCGGCTGGAGGGCTCCGAGCCCACGGAGGAGGTATTCCGGTACGACGGCGGGATCAGCGAGTTCTGCGAGTACCTCGCGCAGGATCGGCCAATCTGTGATGTCCAGCGACTCCAGGGCCAGGGAAGTTTCAAGGAGACCGTCCCGGTGCTGGACGACCAGGGCCACATGATTCCCACCGAGGTGCAGCGGGACCTCAGTGTGGACATCGCTCTGCGCTGGGGAACTGGCTACGACACGACGCTCAAGTCGTTCGTGAACATCATCGCCACGCCCAAGGGCGGCACTCATGTGACCGGTTTTGAGCGTGCCGTGACCAGGACGCTCAACGAGGCGCTGCGTTCCGCCAAGCTGCTGCGGGTGGCCGAGGACGACGTCACCAAGGACGACGCGACGGAGGGCCTGACCGCCGTCGTGACCGTGCGCCTCGCGGAGCCGCAGTTCGAGGGGCAGACGAAGGAGGTGCTGGGCACCTCGGCAGCCTCTCGGATCGTCGCCCAGGTGGTGGCCAAGGAGCTCAAGGCGTTCCTCACCTCCACCAAGCGAGACTCCAAGAGCCAGTCGCGCGCGGTGCTGGAGAAGGTGGTCGCCGCGGCTCGTACCCGCATCGCGGCGCGTCAGCACAAGGAGGCCCAGCGGCGCAAGACCGCTCTGGAGTCCTCCACGCTCCCGGCCAAGCTCGCGGACTGCCGCAGTGATGACGTGGACCGCGCTGAGTTGTTCATCGTCGAGGGGGACTCGGCGCTCGGTACCGCGAAGGTGGCGCGTAACTCCGAGTTCCAGGCGCTCCTGCCGATTCGTGGCAAGATCCTCAACGTGCAGAAGTCCTCCGTCTCGGACATGCTGAAGAACGCCGAGTGCGGTTCGATCATCCAGGTCATAGGGGCGGGGTCGGGCCGGACCTTCGACATCGACCAGGCCCGCTACGGCAAGGTGATCTTCCTCGCCGACGCGGACGTCGACGGGGCGCACATCCGTTGTCTGCTGCTGACGCTCTTCCAGCGCTACATGCGGCCGATGGTGGAACAGGGGCGGGTGTTCTCGGCGGTCCCGCCGCTGCATCGGGTGGAGCTTGTCAACCCGAAGAAGGGCCAGGACAAGTACATCTACACCTACTCGGACAACGAACTACGCCAGACGCTGCTTGAGTTGGAACGGACTCAGGTGCGGTACAAGGACTCCGTGCAGCGCTACAAGGGGTTGGGAGAGATGGACGCGGGTCAGCTGGCCGAGACGACCATGGACCCGCGGCATCGGACGTTGCGTCGGATCAACATCAGTGATCTCGAGGCGGCGGAGGGGGCGTTCGGCCTGCTGATGGGTAACGAGGTCGCCCCGCGTCGGGAGTTCATCACCAGCTCGGCGGCGACGCTGGACCGGTCCCGTATCGATATCTGAGCCCCTGGTCTCGTGGGGCGGCTGGATGCGCGCCGCCCCACGCCAGGCCCCCGCACAACCGCGCACGGCCGCGTGCCTCGTACCGGCGGCGGGCGGGGCCGGCAGCTGTCCTCAAGCCACCAGCCCTCGATACCGATCGCTCCGGACAGGCGCCGCTTCCGCCGGGGACGATCGATCCGGCCGGCGCGCAGCTGGACCCACGTCCCCGTACCGGAACGGCATCGCTTCCTTACACCGGCCCGGCCAGGTGTGCCACCGGCGTGGTCAGGGGCAGTCCCGAACCGTCTCGACGGGGGTCCACCTCCGGCAGCGCGGCCGGAGTGCCCTTGGCCGTCGCCGCCCGTGCCGGAGACGGCCCCGCCCAGGCCAGGACCAGGCAGTCCTCGCCCTTGAGGAAGCGCTGACATCGCACGCCGCCGGTAGCGCGTCCCTTCCGAGGGAACTGATCGAACGGCGTGAGCTTCGCGGTGCGTACGGAGTCGTCCAGCGTGCCCTGTGACCCGGCGACGGTGAACACCATCGCGTCCACCGCGGGATCCACCGCGCTGAACGAGATCACCTTCGCGTCCGGGCTGAGTTTGACGCCCGCGACCCCGCCGGCCGCGCGACCCTGGGGCCGAACCTGACTCGCCTGGTAGCGCAGGAGTTGTCCCTCGCTGGTGATGAACACCAGGTCCTCGTCGCCCGTACGCAGCTCCATCGCGCCGACGACGCGGTCGCCCTCCTTGAGCCCGATGACCTCCAGCTCCTCTTTGTGCGTCGGATAGTCCGGCACGACTCGCTTGACGATGCCCTGTTCGGTCCCCAGAGCGAGGCCCGGCGAGGACTCGTCCAGCGTGGTCAGGCACAGCAGCCGTTCGCCCGGGTCCAGCGTCAGGAACTCCGAAACCTGCGCTCCGCCCGCGAGATGGGGCGCGCCCGTGGTCTCCGGAAGCTGCGGCAGGTCCACCACGGTGAGCCGCAGCAGCCTGCCGTACGAGGTGACGGCGCCGATCTCACCGCGGGTGGTGGCGGGCACAGCGGAGACCACTACATCGTGCTTGACGCGCTTCCCGGCGGAACTGTCGAGTGGGCTTTCGTCGCCGGCGGTACGGGCGAGGAGCCCGGTGGAGGACAGCAGCACTCGGCACGGGTCGTCGGCGACCTCGAGCGGCACGGTCGCCACCGGCGCGTCGGCGCTCTCCAGCAGTTCCGTACGCCGGGGAGTGCCGTGCTGCTTGGCGACGGCGGCCAGCTCCGAGGACACCAGCTTCCGCAGCTCGGTGTCCGACTCCAGGATGTGGGTCAACTCCTCGATCTCGGCCCGCAGTCGGTCCCGCTCACCCTCCAACTCCAGCCGGTCGAACTTGGTCAGTCGACGCAGCGGGGTGTCGAGGATGTACTGGGTCTGCGTCTCGGAGAGCTCGAACCGACCGATCAACGCCTGCTTGGCCTCGGTGGAGTTCTCGCTGGCGCGAATGATCCGGATCACCTCGTCGATGTCCAGCAGCGCCACGAGCAGGCCCTCGACCAGGTGCAATCTGTCCTGTCGCTTGCCACGACGGAACTCGCTGCGCCGGCGCACCACGTCGAAGCGGTGGTCGACATACACCTCCAACAGCTCTTTCAAGCCGAGCGTCAGCGGCTGTCCGTCCACCAGCGCGACGTTGTTGATGCCGAAGGACTCCTCCATCGGAGTCAGCTTGTAGAGCTGGCTGAGGACGGCCTCCGGGTTGAAGCCGTTCTTGATCTCGATCACCAGGCGGAGCCCGTGCTCCCGGTCGGTGAGGTCCTTCACGTCCGCGATGCCCTGCAGCTTCTTCGCGCTGACCAAGTCCTTGATCTTGGATACCACCTTCTCCGGGCCGACCGCGAACGGCAGTTCGGTGACGACCAGCCCCTTGCGCCTCGCCGTCACCTGCTCGACGGCCACGGTGGCGCGGATCTTGAAACTGCCCCGGCCGGTGGCGTACGCGTCCCGGACGCCGTCCAGGCCGATGATCCTGCCGCCGGTGGGCAGGTCAGGGCCGGGCACGAGGCGCATCAGTGTCTCCAGGTCGGCGCCCGGATGCTTGATGAGATGGCGTGCGGCCGCGATGACCTCGCCGAGGTTGTGCGGAGCCATGTTGGTGGCCATCCCGACCGCGATCCCGGAAGCGCCGTTCACCAGGAGATTCGGATAGGCGGCCGGCAGTGTCAGCGGCTCCTGCTCGCTGCCGTCGTAGTTCGGCGCGAAGTCGACTGTGCCCTCGTCGATCGAGTCCACCATGAGCCCGGCCGTCGAGGCGGACCTGCACTCGGTGTAACGCATCGCGGCGGGAGGGTCGTCGTTTCCCAGTGAGCCGAAGTTCCCGTGTCCGTCCACCAGCGGCACCCGCATGGAGAACGGCTGAGCCATACGCACCAGCGCGTCGTAGATCGCGGTGTCGCCGTGCGGGTGGAGCTTGCCCATCACCTCACCCACGACCCTGGCGCACTTGACGTACGGCCGCTCCGGACGCAACCCCATCGAGTGCATCTGGAAGAGGATGCGGCGGTGCACCGGCTTCAGGCCGTCGCGAGCGTCGGGGAGCGCGCG
The DNA here is from genome assembly GCF_001751245.1 of Streptomyces oceani. Lineage (GTDB taxonomy): Bacteria > Actinomycetota > Actinomycetes > Streptomycetales > Streptomycetaceae > Streptomyces > Streptomyces oceani. The sequence continues at coordinate 245,848 of NZ_LJGU01000113.1, read as the reverse complement.
TGAGTAGATGACCGAGTAGGCGTACTCCAGATAGGAGCCCTGCATCTCGTCGACGACGTCGATGTCGAGGATGCGCTCCTCGAAGTCGTCCGGGGGCGGGCTTTTCGTACTGCGGCGGGCCATCGCGGCAGGGGCTCCTTCGTGCGTACGGACGGGACTGACGCGCACCATTGTGGACCGCGCCACTGACAACCGGGGGTGCGCCCCGGCCTCGGGCCGTACGGTACGGGAACTTCGCGCCTTGTCCGCGCGGTTGCATACAGTGACGGGCACGACGGACACGGCTGGTACGGCTGGCACGACGGAACGACGGAAACGACGGGCACACCGCCGTACACACCTCGCGACGAAAGGGACCACTCCCCATGGGCCACACGGCCACGCCCCCGCCAAGTACCGGCGGGCTGACAGCGACCGAGCACCGGCTGGCCAACGGCCTGCGTGTGGTGCTCTCCGAGGACCATCTGACCCCCGTGGCGGCGGTCTGTTTGTGGTATGACGTGGGCTCGCGGCACGAGGTGCCGGGGCGTACGGGACTGGCGCACCTCTTCGAGCACCTGATGTTCCAGGGCTCTGCCCAGGTCCCGGGGAACGCGCACTTCGAACTGGTGCAGGGCGCCGGCGGATCGCTGAACGGCACCACCAGCTTCGAGCGCACCAACTACTTCGAGACCATGCCGGCACACGAGTTGGAGCTCGCACTGTGGTTGGAGGCGGACCGGATGGGTTCGCTGCTGACCGCGCTGGACGAGGAGTCCCTGGAGAACCAGCGGGACGTGGTGAAGAACGAGCGCCGACAGCGCTACGACAACGTGCCCTACGGCACCGCTTTCGAGAAGCTCACCGCGATGGTTTACCCCGAGGGGCATCCGTACCACCACACCCCCATCGGTTCGATGGCGGACCTGGACGCCGCCTCCCTGGAGGACGCGCGGCAGTTCTTCCGGACGTACTACGCCCCGAACAACGCCGTGTTGTCGATCGTCGGTGACATCGATCCGGAGCGCACGCTGGCCTGGGTGGAGAAGTACTTCGGCTCCATCCCCGGCCACGACGGCAAGCAGCCGCCGCGGGATGGCTCGCTTCCGGACAGCATCGGGGGAGAGCGGCGTGCCGTGCTCGAGGAGGACGTGCCGGCTCGTGCGGTGATGGCCGCCTACCGACTTCCACACGACGGCACCCGGGAGTGCGAGGCGGCGGATCTGGCGCTCACGGCACTCGGCGGCGGTGAGTCCTCCCGGCTGCACAACAGGCTGGTGCGGCGGGACCGTTCCGCTGTCGCCGCAGGCTTCGGGCTGCTGAGGCTGGCCGGAGCTCCCTCCCTGGGCTGGCTCGACGTCAAGGCGTCCGCGGATGTCGAGATCGCCGACATCGAGGCCGCCGTTGACGACGAGCTCGCCCGGTTCGCCGCGGAGGGGCCGAGCGCCGAGGAGATGGAGCGCGCGCAGGCACAACTGGAGCGCGAATGGCTGGACCGGCTGGCCACGGTCGGCGGGCGTGCCGACGAACTCTGCCGGTACGCCGTGCTGTTCGGTGACCCGCAGTTGGCGCTCACGGCCGTCGAGCGGGTGCTGGACATCACGGCGGCGGAAGTGCGAGCGGTCGCCGCGGCCACGCTGCTGCCGGAGAACCGCGCCGTGTTGGCGTACGAACCAACGGACAGCGCTGACGAGCACGGTGACTCCGCGGAAGCCGCGGTGACGGCCCCGGCGGGCTCCGCCGGCAGCACAGCACAGGAAGAGAACGCAGCCGAGGAGGCCGGTCAGTGAACGACGTCGCCACTCCCACGGGCACGAGCATGGATCTCCACCCGCGCCCCGCCGGGGGGACACCCACGCCGTGGGCCTTTCCCGCTCCCGAGCGAGGCACACTGGACAACGGCCTGACAGTCCTGCGCTGCCATCGTCCCGGGCAACAGGTCGTCGCCGTGGACGTCAACCTGCTGGCTCCGTTGGACGCGGAGCCGGAGGGGCTCGACGGGGTCGCCACGATCATGGCCCGTGCCCTCGCCGAGGGGACGGACAAGCACAGCGCCGAGGAGTTCGCGGCGGAACTCGAGCGCTGCGGTGCCACCCTGGACACGTACGCGGACCACCCCGGGCTGCGGGTCTCCCTCGAGGTGCCCGCGTCCCGACTGTCCAAGGGCCTCGGCCTGCTCGCGGACGCCTTGCGAGCGCCCGCCTTCCCGGACGGTGAGATCGAGCGACTGGTGAGCAACCGGTTGGACGAGATCCCGCACGAGCAGGCGAACCCGGCTCGTCGCGCCGCCAAGGAACTCTCCAGGGAACTCTTCCCGGCGCATGCCCGGATCTCGCGTCCCCGACTGGGCACGGCCGAGACGGTCGCGCGGATCGACACCGACGCCGTGCGGTCCTTCTACGCGGCCCATATCCGACCCGCCACGTCCACCGTCGTGGTCGTGGGCGACCTGACAGGCGTGGACCTGGACTCCTCGCTCGCCGACACGCTCGGCGTGTGGAGCGGCTCCGCGGCCGAGGCCCAGCCGGTGAAGCCGATCACAGCGGACGACACCGGACGTGTCGTGATCGTGGACCGCCCCGGATCAGTGCAGACCCAGCTGCTGCTCGGACGGATCGGAGCGGATCGGCACGACCGGATCTGGCCCGCCCAGGTGTTGGGCACGTACTGTCTGGGCGGCACGCTCACCTCGCGGCTGGACCGGGTGCTGCGTGAGGAGAAGGGCTACACCTACGGCGTCCGCGCCTTCGGTCAGGTGATGCGCTCGGCTCCGGATGGCTCGGGTGCGGCGCTGCTGGCCATCAGCGGTTCGGTCGCCACCGAGGTGACGGGCCCGGCTCTGGCGGACCTGTGGCAGGTGCTGCGCACCCTGGCGGCCGAGGGCCTGACGGACGACGAGCGGGATGTGGCGGTGCAGAACCTCGTCGGGGTGGCACCGCTGAAGTACGAGACGGCGGCGGCCGTCGCCGACACCCTGGCCGACCAGGTCGAGCAGGAACTGCCCGACGACTTCCAGGCGCAGATGTACGCGCGACTGGCCGAGACGGGCACGGTCGAGGCCACCGCGGCCGTCGTGAACGCCTTCCCGGCGGACCGCCTGGTCACCATCCTGGTCGGGGACGCCGAGCAGATCGCGGAACCAGTACGGCAGTTGGGCATCGGTGAGGTGAAGATCGTCACGGGCTCCTAGCACTTGGGGCGGTTGGCTGAGTCGGTGTCAGCCGCCCGCTATCCGCCCATATGAGCGGCCTCCCTGGGGAGTTGAGTGCACCTCAGGGAGGTGCGTATTGTCCGCTTCTTCCGATGATCTCCGCTCTGTCCTGTGGCGTGTGTGACAAATGGCGGGATTCGCTTGGTGGTTCCGAGACGCGCGGCTTAGCGTCTTCGCGGCTGTGCGTCAGAAGCGTCCGCAACCGCGGCCGACGTACGGTCATCGCCGAATCCCCGTGGTGCGAGCCATGGGAGCCGGGGACCCACACGCAGTCCCGGGGGTGAATCGGGCGGCCTTGAGAGAGGGGCCCGTAGGAGACCTTCCTGCTCCGAACCCGTCAGCTAACCCGGTAGGCGAGAAGGAAGGAAAGGAGCACGCCACACATGGCGTTCACCCGTCCCACGGGCAAGCACCGACGTCCGACCCGTGCCGACCGGAAGGGCGCACAGGTCGCCGGACTGGCCGGCCTGGCGACCGTGGGGGCCGTGGGCTCGCTCGCGTCCCCGGCGATGGCGGCCACCGGGCAGCAGGCACAGCAACCCGCCCACGGCGGCCTCACCCAGACCGTCACCCTCGATGACGGGCTGGCGGTTTCGGTCAACGAGCAAGCCAACAACCAGCAGAGCTCCGCCGTCCGCGCGGAAGCCACCGCGGCGGCGCGGGCCGACGCGAAGGAGCACGCCGCCGAGTCGAAGAAGAAGGCGGAGGCCGAGGCCAGGAAGCGCGCCGCTGAGCGGGCGGAAGCCCGTGCCGAGGCTCGTGCCCAGGAGCGGGTCGAGGAGCGTGCGGCCCGGTCGGCGGAGCCGCGTTCGGCCGTGGGTGGCTATGTCGCACCGATAGCCGGCGGCTCGGTTTCCACCGAGTACGGCTCCGCCGGCGGTTCGTGGTCCTCGGGCCAGCACACCGGCGCGGATTTCTCCGCCTCCTCCGGGACCGCCGTGCAGTCGGTGACCGACGGGGAGGTGGTCGAGGCCGGCTGGTCGGGTTCGTACGGCTATCGCGTGGTGATCCAGCACGAGGACGGGATGTACACGCAGTACGCGCACCTCTCTTCGCTGCAAGTGTCCGCGGGTCAGCAGGTGGGCGCCGGTCAACAGATCGCGCTCTCCGGCAGCACCGGGAACAGCAGCGGCCCGCACCTGCACTTCGAAGTACGCAGCGGTGCCGAGTACGGCTCCGACGTCGACCCGCTCGCCTACCTCCGTCAGCACGGAGTCAACGTCTGAGCGGATTCGCGGTTTCAGCGGGAGCCCTCAGCAGCACGCCCGATCCCGCGAGCACGCCCGGTCCCGCCGCCTCCAGCCGGAGGTGGCGGGACCGCACGTGCGCTCGGATGGTTCAGACCGTCTCCGGAAGCTCCTCCAACCCGTCCGAGACCAGCTTCGCCAGCCGGTCCAGGGCTTCATCGGCGCCGTCCGCCTCGGAAGCCAGCACGATCTCCTCGCCTCCCTCGGCGCCCAGCCCGAGCACCTTCAGCATGGAGGCGGCGTTCACGGGTTCGCCGTCGCCCTTGCGTACGGTGACGGGGACGCCCGCCGCGCCGGCGGCACGGCAGAATATGGAGGCGGGACGGGCGTGCAAGCCCTCGGCCCAGCCGATCGAGACGCGGCGCTCAGCCATGGTGATAGCCCTTCGCATCGTTACTGTTGTCTAGACCAGTCTGGCAGACAACTCCGCTGCCTCCACCCCAGCCCTCCAACGCCGACGACGCCCGACGAACGACCGCCGAACGGGCGACGGGTGGTTACCCTGACCCCATGCGTACCTTGACGGAGCGTGCATACCCTGCCCACTGGGAGGCCGACGTCGTGCTGCGCGACGGTGGCACCGCCCGCGTGCGGCCCATCGGGCACGACGACGCAGACCGGCTCGTGGCGTTCTACGAGCGGGTCTCCGACGAGTCGAAGTACTATCGCTTCTTCGCTCCCTACCCTCGGCTCTCCGACCGTGATGTGGAGCGCTTCACCCACCACGACTACGACGACCGCGTGGGTCTCGCCGTCACCGTCGGTGACGAGTTCATCGCGACGGTGCGATACGACCGGATCGACTCCGTCGGTCGCCCGGCGACCGCTCCCGCGGACGAGGCCGAGGTCGCCTTCCTGGTGCGTGACGACCAGCAGGGACGGGGCATCGCCTCCGCGCTGCTGGAGCACATCGCCGCCGTCGCCCGGGAGCGCGGGGTCCGTCGGTTCATCGCCGAGGTATTGCCCGCGAACACCAAGATGATCAAGGTGTTCACGGACGCCGGCTACTCACAGCAGCGAAGCTTCGCGGACGGCTCGGTGCACCTCACACTCGACCTGGAGCCCACCGAACGCTCGCTCGCCGTGATGCACGCCCGGGAGCAGCGTGCCGAGGGCCGTTCCGTGCAGCGCCTGCTCGCCCCCGCCTCGGTCGCCGTCGTCGGGGTGTCCCGCGGGCCCGGCGGAGCCGGACGTACCGTCCTGGAGGCACTCGGCAACGCCTCCTTCACCGGTCGCACGTACGCCGTGAACCGGGTAGCCCCAGAGGGCTCCACGCTCGCCGGGGTCGCCGCCCACCGGTCGGTCGGGGCCGTCCCGGAGGCCGTCGATCTGGCCGTGGTGGCCGTCCCCGCCGAGCAGGTGCCCGCCGTCGTCGCGGACTGCGGCGAGCACGGCGTGCAGGGGTTGGTCGTCCTCTCCGCCGAGTTCACCCGGGACGAACAACGCGCCCTGGTGCGCCAAGCCCGTGCGTACGGCATGCGGGTCATCGGGCCCAACGCCCTGGGCGTGATCAACACCAACCCCGACGTACGGCTCAACGCCACGCCCTCGACGGTCTCCCCGGAGCGTGGCCGCATCGGACTCTTCACCCAGTCCGGCGCGATCGGGATCGCGCTGCTGAGCGGCCTGCATCGGCGTGGTGTCGGCCTGTCGAGCTTCGTCTCCGCGGGCAACCGTGCGGACGTGTCCGGAAACGACGTGCTGCAGTACTGGGACGACGACCCGGACACCGACGTGGTGCTGATGTATCTCGAATCCATCGGCAATCCACGCAAGTTCACCCGGCTGGCACGTCGCGTCGCCGTACGCAAACCCCTGGTCGTCGTCAAGGGCGCGCGGCACAGCGGCAGCGCGCCGCCGCCCGGACACGCGGCGCCCGCGTCCCGTACGCCCGAGGCCACCGTCTCGGCGCTGCTGAGGCAGGCCGGCGCGCTCACCGTGGACACCGTCACGGAACAACTCGACACCGGCATTCTGCTGGCCTCCCAGCCGCTCCCCGAAGGGCCCAGGATCGCGGTGTTGGGAAACACCGAGTCGCTGTCCCTGCTCAGCTTCGACGTCTGCCTCACCGAAGGGCTGCGTCCGCTGCCCGTCGTGGACCTCACGACCTCCGCCACCCCGGAGGACCTCCGAGAAGCCACGCGCGCCGCCGTCGCTGACCCGCAGACCGACGCGGTCCTCGTCACCCTGATCCCGTGGGTGGACGACATCCCGGTCGTCGCGCTGGCCGAGGCGCTCAACGAGGCCACGGAAGGCGCCACGAAGCCGCTGGTGGTGGTGCACCTGGCTATCGAGGGGCTGGACCAGGCGCTCGCCGATCACTCCATTCCGGCCTATCCCGCGCCCGAACGCGGCGTCCGCGCCCTCACCCAGGCCGTACGACACGCCGCGTGGCGGCGCTCCGCGGCGTCACCGGGCCGGGTGCCCGAGTTCGAGGTACGGGAGTCGGCCGCGGCCGAACTGCTCGAGCGGGTCACTCATGAGGGGGAGCCGGCCGGCGCATCCGGTACTCCAGCGCCGGGTCCCACCCGGCCGCCCGCCCAGGCGCCCGCCGCGCCACCTCTCGGCAGCACCCCCGAGCGGGCCCGTAGCCGCTCGCTCACCGCGGAGGACACCGCCCAGCTGCTGGACTACTACGGCATCCCGATCCAGGCCGCCCGGCCGGCACCCACCCCGGAGGCCGCGGTGCACGCGGCACGCCAACTGGGCTACCCCGTGGCGTTGAAGGCCACCGCCCCGCACCTGCGGCACCGCGCCGACCTCGGCGGCGTACGGCTGGACATCGCCAGCCGATCCGAGCTGCGCCGGGTCTACGGCGAACTCACCGAGGCACTCGGCGGCCCCGCGGAACTCCGTCCGGTCGTCCAGGCGATGGCGCCGCGCGGGGTGGACACGGTCATCCGGGCGGCGGTCGATCCGATGATCGGCGCGGTCCTGTCCTTCGGCCTCGCCGGTACGCCCGCCGAGCTGCTCGGCGACATGGCGCACCGGTTGATCCCGTCGACGGACCGGGACGTGGCGGACCTCGTACGCGCCATCCGGTCCGCGCCCATCCTGTTCGGCTGGCGCGGCACACAACCGGTGGACACCTCCGCCCTGGAGGAACTCCTCCTGCGGGTCTCCCGACTGCTGGACGACCATCCCGAGATCGTCGCCGCCGACCTCGAACCGGTCGTCGTCGCACCGCGGGGACTGACCGTGCTGGGTGCCACGGTGCGGGTCACCGAGCCGCCGCACAGGGACGATGCCGCCCGCCGCCTGCCTGCGTACTGACCCCGGGCCGAGCCGTAGGATGGCCCCATGGCGAAGACCAGTACGACGACCCAAGGGCTGCGCACGGCGATTGAGCGCAGTGGTTACTACCCGGCTCTCGTTGGCGAGGCCGTCGAAGCGGCCGTGGGAGGCGAGCCGGTATCCTCGTATCTGGTCCATCAGGAGACGACGTTCGACTCGAACGAGGTGCGGCGGCACGTCACCGTGCTGGTGCTCACCGGCACCAGGTTCATCGTCAGTCACACCGACGAGCAGCCGGCGGACGGGACCTCTCCGTCGCCCTACGCCACGACCTCCACGGAGTCCGTGAGCCTGGAGCGGATCTCCTCGGTGGTGCTCTCCCGGGTGGTCGCCGACCCCGAGTCGTACACCCCGGGCGCGCTGCCCCGGGAGGTGGTGCTCACCATCGGCTGGGGCGCGGTCGCCCGGATCGACATGGAGCCGGCCACCTGCGCGGATCCGAACTGCGAGGCGGACCACGGATACACCGGGACGAGCACGGCCGACGATCTCTCCCTGCGGGTGAGCGAGGCGGGCGACGGGCCGGAGACGGTCCGTCAGACCCTGGCTTTCGCGCAGTCGCTGTCCGAGGCGACCGTGGCCGCGCGTACGAGGTCCTCTCGGTGACCACGGGGGAGGAGACGGGGGAGGCCGCCCGGGCGTCCCGGACGGGAGGCGACGGCTGGAGCGGACGGGATGTCCATCCGGAGCCCGTACCACTCGATCCGACCTCCGTCCCCGTGCCCCGGTACGGCGTAGCCGCGCTCGCGGACCTGCTGCCGGCGATCGCCTCAGCGCAGGGGGTGCCGGGCCTGACCACCGGGCTGACGCTGGAGCCGGCGGACCGGGCGTGCGTGTTCCTGGTGGACGGCCTGGGCTGGGAAGCGCTGTCGGCGCATCCGGAGGAGGCGCCGTTCCTCGGCTCACTGCTGGGGGATGCTCAGGGCGCCACGGGCCGGCCGCTGACCTGTGGCTTCCCATCCACCACCGCGACGTCGCTGGCCTCCGTGGGCACCGGCCTGCCCCCGGGTGAGCACGGCCTGCTGGGTTACGCCGTACGCAACCCCGACACCGGGGAGTTGATGAACCAGTTGCGCTGGCAGCCCTGGACGGACCCGCACGGTTGGCAGCCGCATCCGACCGTCTTCCAGCAGGCGCACGCCGCGGGCGTCGCCACCTGCCAGGTCTCCGCCCCCCACTTCGAGCACACGCCGCTGACCCAGGTCGCCCTCTCCGGTGGTACGTTCCACGGTCGGCTGGCGGCTGAGGAGCGTATGGACCTGGCGGCCGAGCGGTTGGGCGCCGGCGACCGCGCGCTCGTCTACACGTACTACGCCGAACTCGACGGGCACGGGCACCGTTACGGCATGGACTCCGACGCGTGGCGCGGACAACTGCAGTACGTCGACCGCTTGGCACAGCGTCTGGCCGAGCAACTGCCGCCCAGGTCCGTGCTCTACGTCACCGCGGACCACGGCATGGTGGACGTACCCGACACGGCGGCGGCCCGGTTCGACTTCGACGAGGACTGGGAGCTGAGCGCGGGTGTCGCGCGGCTCGGCGGCGAGGGACGGCTGCGACACCTGTACGCGGTGCCGGGCGCGGCCTCCGACGTGGCCGCGGTCTGGCGGGAGGTGCTGGCCGACCAGGCGTGGGTGGCCACTCGCGACGAGGCGTGCGCGCTCGGATGGTTCGGGCCCCGCGTCGAGGCGCGGGTGCGCGAGCGGATCGGTGATGTCGTGGTGGCGATGAGCGGGGAAGCGGCCGTCATCGCCTCCCGCGCGGAGCCCAACGAGTCCGCGCTGGTGGGTATGCACGGATCAGCGACCTCGGCCGAGCAACTGGTGCCGCTCCTCGAGGTACGCGCCCAGTGACCCACGGGGTCCCGGGACACGGCAGCCGAATCCGACCGTAGGCGATCCGAAAGGCCCAACCCTCCATGCCCGAACTCGTCTTCTACAGCGGCACCATGGATTGTGGAAAGTCGACACTGGCGCTCCAGATCGAGCACAACCGCTCGGCACGCGGCCTGCGGGGTCTGATATTCACCCGGAACGACCGGGCCGGCGAGGGGCGTCTCTCCTCCCGGCTCGGGCTGGTCACGGAGGCGATCGAGGCGGGGGAGGGGTTCGACTTCCACGCGTACCTGGTGCGCCATCTCACGAACGGCGGACGCGCGGACTACCTCATCGCCGACGAGGCGCAGTTCCTCGCGCCCGCGCAGGTGGACCAACTGGCGCGGATTGTCGATGACCTGGGCATGGACGTCTTCGCGTTCGGTATCACGACCGACTTCAGGACGAAGCTCTTCGCGGGCTCCCAACGGCTGTTCGAACAGGCCGATCGTGTGGAGTCCCTGCAGGTGGAGGCACTGTGCTGGTGTGGGGCCAGGGCGACGCACAACGCGCGTACGGTCGACGGCCACATGGTGGTCGAGGGCGCGCAGGTGGTCGTGGGCGACATCAGCGCGGGCCATCCGTCCGGTGAGGTGGGATACGAGGTGTTGTGCCGCCGTCATCACCGCAGACGGTTGACGGCCGTCACCGCGGGCGCGGGTGCCCTCTCGCCGGAGGTGCTGCCGTTGGAGGCGCCCGAGAGCCCGCGTCTCGGCACGGCCCAACCCGCGGACTGAACGCCGCCCTCACCGCCCGGCGGGTCCCTCGACCAACCCTGACGAGCCCCTGGCCAACCGTCCAGGCCGTACGCACCGCACGTCGTGGTGCGCGAGGATGGGAGGCATGACTGCCCTCATCTCCGCGGCCGCTCTCGAAGCCGAGCTGGCTCGTACGGCCCCGCCCCTGCTCCTGGACGTGCAATGGCGACTGGGCGGACCGCCCGGCTGGCAGGACTACGCCGCCGGTCATCTGCCGCAGGCGGTACACATCGACCTGGAGACCGAGCTGGCCGGCCCGGTGGGGGAGGGCACGGGCCGCCACCCGCTGCCCGAACCGGAGGTCTTCGGCGCCGCTATGCGACGCGCGGGCGTCACCCGGGACCGCGCCGTCGTGACGTACGACGGCGGCCAGGGCTGGGCCGCCGCACGCGCCTGGTGGCTGCTGCGCTGGGCGGGTCACCCCGATGTGCGGCTGCTGGACGGTGGTCTGGCCGGTTGGGAAGGACCGGTGACGACGGAGGTGCCGACGCCCCCCACGGGGGACTTCGTGCCGACGGCCGGATCGTTGCCGGTGCTGGACGCGACGGAGGCCGCAGCCCTGGCCCGCACGGGCGTCCTGCTGGACGCCCGTGCCGGTGAACGCTATCGAGGCGAGACGGAACCGGTCGATCCGGTCGCCGGCCATATCCCGGGCGCCGTGAGCGCGCCCACCGCGCTGAACGTCACGCCTTCCGGGACGCTCCGCACCGCGACGGAACTGGCCGACCGCTTCCGTGAGCTGGGCGTCACGCCCGGCACCCGGGTCGGCGTCTACTGCGGCTCCGGAGTGTCCGCCGCACACGAGGTGCTGGCCCTCTCCGTCGCCGGGATCGACGCGGTGCTGTATCCCGGTTCCTGGAGCGAGTGGTGCTCCGACCCCTCCCGCCCGGTCGCCACCGGTTAAGAGAGCGTCCGCTCACTCCTTCTTGCGCCGGGTGCCGAAGACGATCTCGTCCCAGCTCGGCACCGCCGCGCGCCGCCCGGGGCGCACGCCGTCCGCCTCCGCCTGCCGATCGGTGTTGCCGGTGAGCCGGTCCCGGTGAGCGGTCACCGAACGGGGCATCAGGACGTCCGCGTAGGCGGCGCCCGCGTTGGCCGCCGGAGCCGGCGGATCGGTGGCCTCCGCGTCCTCCGTTGCCTGGTCCGCCTCGTCGGCCGGCGCCGGCTCGCTCTCCACGGTGCCCGCCTCCGCCGACACGGCCGGCTGCTCCGGTACGACCATGTCGCCCCGGAAGTTCGGCACCGCCTCAAGCAGGCTGGTCAGCGAGTCCGAGCCGCTGTCCGGCTCGCTCTCCTCCGGCACCGGGGCGGACGGGGACGGCTCCAACTCGGCCCGCGCCGCGCGGTGCTCGCCGCGATCCCCCCGCTCCCGCTCGCCACGGTCACTTCGCTCGCCGCGGTCCCGGGGGAGCCGGGCGATGCGCGGCACGAAGGGTACGCTCGGCCCCGGTGTGTCGTCCGTCTCACCGATCAGCGACCGAGCCTCACCGTCCACGGCCTGTACGAGCCGCCGCGGTGGATCGTACGTCCAGGTCGCGGCGCGCGGCTCGCCCGCCAACTCGTAGGCCAGCAGCACCTCCCAGGTGCCGTCCTCCCGACGCCACGAGTCCCACTGGACGCTGTCCTTGTCCGCACCCCGCAGCAACAGCCGCTCGGCCACCGCCTCGCCCAACTGTGGACCGGCGTTCTCCCCCGGGCGGCGCACCGGCGTCTTCCGGGCCCGCTCGGCCATGAACGCCCGCTCGGCCAGCACCGGCCCCTCGAACCGGCGCACCCGGTCCACCGAGATGGCGGCCTGCTGCGCGACCTCCTCGGCGGTGGCGCCGGCGCGAATCCGGGCCTGGATGTCCCGAGGGCGGAGGTGGCTCTCCACCTCGATCTCGATCTGGCCGAGCCGCGCGCGGTCGTTTCGTACGGCGGCGCGCAGCCGCTCATCAATCGGAAGGGTGTACTCCGTGCTGTCGGCAGCCTTGAGCACCAGCCGTGTGCCGTCGTTGCTGACGGCCACGACACGCAGTTCGGGCATGGGAACCTCCCGGGTGGTGCCTGCCGACGTCACGTGCGTCGCTGCTCCCGCTGGAATGAGTGTGGCCTGCCCGGGGGGCAGTCCGCCACAACAATGCCGACATGCCCGGTGCGTTGCGCCGAGGGCCTGATCCGCCGTTATGGCATGGTTACTTGTTTACCACTCACGATGGAGACATTCACCGTGAGCTGCGTACTCCGGTTGTGGTCGAGGCCAGGGCTGGCCACACTACTCCATTCGTGCCACCCGGCGTGGGACGGCGCGCCGCCGAACGCTGCCGAGAAGGCGCGGGTGAGAGACCTCCAGCCGTGCGCGTGGGGGGAGTTGGGGTCAGGGAGGCGAACGCCTCGGGGCGGATTATTTCTCAGATGCCACATAATCGGACCCGTCCGGCCATGGTCAACCCCGCGTGGGTCGCGGGGCCCTCCGGGGATCACTCGCCCAGCACCCGGCGGAGGTAGTCGTTGCCGAACAGCCGCCCCGGGTCGAGCCGGTCGCGCAGCGCGTTGAACTCGGCGAAACCAGGGTAGACACCGGCCAGGTAGTCCGCGTCCCGCGAGTGCAGCTTGCCCCAGTGCGGACGGCCGTCGTACGCCGTCATGATGCGCTCGACCGCGGTGAAGTAGGAACGGTACGGCGCCTTCCGGTAGTTGTGCACCGCGATATAGACCGAGTCCCGGCCACCCGCGGTGGACAGCGGTATGTCGTCAGCGGGGGCGACGCGTACCTCCACGGGGAAACTCACCCGGTGGTTCGAGCGTTCCACCATCGAGCGCAGCTCCCGCAGGGCGGGCACCGCGGCCTCCCGAGGCAGGGCGTACTCCATCTCCACGAAGCGGACCCGCCGGGGCGAGGTGAACACCCGATAGGGCAGGTCGGTGTACGTACGGGCGGACAGCGCCCGGCTGGACAGCCGCGCCAGCCCGGGCACCGTGGCCGGGAGCGCGGCGCCGGCCGAACACGCCAACTGGAAGACGCCGTTCGAGAGGACCTCGTCATCGAGCCAGCCGCGAGCCCTCGGCACCGGGACCCGGGGGCCGCTGCTGCGGTTGTTTCGCTTGGTGTTGCAGTTGCGGGTGTGCGGGAACCAGTAGAACTCGAAGTGCTCGTTCTCCGCCGTCAGCTGGTCGAACTCCGCCGTGACGCGCTCGAAGGACATGGGCTCCTCGCGCGCCGTCAGCAGGAACAACGGCTCCGTGGCGAACGTGAGTTCACTGATGACCCCGAGGGCGCCCAGGCCGACCCGGGCCGCGGCGAAGACCTCCGGACGCTCCCGCGCCGAGCAGCGCAGCAGTGACCCGTCGGCGCACACCAGCTCCAGTCCGCACAGCTGCGCCGCTATCGAGGCGGACGCGCGCCCGGTGCCGTGGGTGCCCGTGCTCACCGCGCCCGCGGCCGTCTGGGCGGTGACGTCCCCCATGTTGGTCAGGGAACGGCCCTCGCCGGCGAGGGTTTGGTTCAGCTGCCACAGCGGGGTGCCGGGGGCCACGGTGACCGTGCCGGCCGCGTGGTCGATCGTACGGATGCCGCTGAGCCGTTCGGGACGCAGCAGCACGCCGCTGCCTGCGGCGACGGTGCTGAAGGAATGGCCGGAACCCACCGCCTTGACCCGGAGTCCGTCCTCCGCCGCGCGTCGCACGGCCTCGGCCAGCGCCTCCGTCGAGGATGGCGCGACGGTGCGCACCGGGCTGGCGTCGACGTTTCCCGCCCAGTTACGCCACGCTGGTCGGCTCGTCGCCGGTAGTGCGTTCATGGATGACCGTCCCTCCCGTTGATCCCGGTCGTAGTCGTCGGTACCCGAGGAAGGCCACGGCCGTGGCGAGCGCTCCGGCGGTCAGGGGTACCGCGTATGCCCGGTCGGCCCCGAAGGTGTCCACCGCCCATCCTGCGGTCGAGGAGCCGAGCGCCATACCGACGGTAATCCCCGTCCCCGTCCACGTCATGCCCTCGGTCAACGCCTCGGCCGGCACCAGCTGCTCGACCAGCACCATAGTGGTCACCATGGTGGGGGCGATGGTGAACCCCGCGAGGAAGAGCGTGCCGGCGAGCGCGGGAAGCGACTCGACGAGTTGCAGCGGGAGCAGGCTCACCGCCATCGCCCAGATGCCCCAGAGCCAGCGGGGCGCGGCGGGGGAGGTGAAGCGGATCAGCCCGAAGCCCACCCCCGCGAGCGCCGACCCGAGGGCGTAGCCGGCGAGCAACAGGCTCGCGGCGCCCTGCCGGCCCCGCTCCTCGGCGAAGGCGATGGTCACTACGTCGATGGAGCCGAAGATCGCCCCGGTGAAGACGAACACCCCGACCAGCACCTGGAGACCGGGCGTACGCAGCGCCGAGCCGCCGGTGTGCGGGCCGCGTGGGGCGGGCACGGGCTCGGTGCCGTGCTGTGCCGTCAGCCACAGCACGCCGGCCAGCAGGCAGGAGCCGGCGAGCAGTGGTCCCGCTTCGGGGAACCAGGCGGTGGACAGCCCGATGGCGAGGATCGGGCCGATCACGAAGCAGCACTCGTCCAGCACCGCCTCGAACGCGAAGGCCGACTGCAGCAGTTTCCGACGGTCGCGGTACAACGCGACCCAACGGGACCGGACCATCGAGCCAACGCTCGGCGTGCAGCCGCAGGTCACCGCGAAGAGGAACAGCGACCATTCGGGGGCGCCCGTGCGGGCGCACAGCACCAGCCCGGTCACGGAGGCGACGGCCACCAGCATGGCCGGCGGGAGGACCCGGCGTTGCCCGTGCCGGTCCACCAGGCGGGAGATCTGTGGGCTGAACAGCGCCGTCGCCAGGCCCACGGTGGCGGAGAGCGCACCCGCGAGCGCGTACCGTCCGGTGAGCTGCGAGACCATGGCCACGATGCCGACGCTCGTCATGGACATCGGCAGGCGACCCAGCAGCCCGGCGGCGGAGAACCAACCGCTGCCACGAGCGGCGAAGATCGCGCGGTACGGACTGGCCAAGACGGACCCTTGCTGATCGGCTGCGGCTGGACGGATCTCAGCAGAGCGTACGAGCCGGAGCCCTGCCCGCGCTCCCCTATTACGGGTGGCAGGATCGAGGCATGTCCGACGTGTGTGCTGCCACTCCCTACGACGCTCTGCTGCTGCTGTCCTTCGGCGGGCCGGAAGGGCCCGAGGATGTCGTCCCCTTCCTGGAGAACGTCACCCGAGGCCGCGGTATCCCGCGCGAACGCCTGGAGGAGGTGGGGGAGCACTACTTCCGGTTCGGCGGAGTCAGCCCGATCAACGCGCAGAACCAGCGGTTGCTGGACGCGCTGCGGGAGGACTTCGCCGCCGCCGGTCTCGACCTGCCCGTCTACTGGGGCAACCGGAACTGGGCGCCGTACCTCACCGACACGCTGCGTCAGCTGTCACGGGACGGCCGGCGTCGCGTCCTGGTGCTGGTCACCAGCGCGTACGCCTCGTACTCGGGTTGCCGGCAGTATCGCGAGAACCTCGCCGAGGCGTTGGCGACGCTGGAGCGGGAAGGGCTGGAACCGCCCGCGGTGGACAAGCTTCGGCACTACTTCAACCACCCGGGCTTCGTGGAGCCGATGGTGGAGGGCGTGCTCAGCGCCCTCGCGGAGCTTCCGGTTGCGCGGCGGGACGGCGCGCACCTCGCCTTCAGCACGCACTCCATCCCGCTCGCGGCGGCCGAGGCCTCCGGCCCGCTGGGGGGTGCGTACGTGGCCCAGCACGAGGAGGCGGCCGGGCTGGTCGCGGACGCGGTCGCGGAGGCCACCGGAGTCCCGGACCGGCCCTGGCGGTTGGTCTACCAGTCCCGCAGTGGGCCGCCCCAGGTGCCCTGGCTGGAGCCGGACATCTGCGATCACCTGGAGTCGGTGCACGAGGCGGGGGCGCCGGCCGTCGTGGTGGCGCCGATCGGATTCGTGTCCGACCACATGGAGGTGCTCTACGACCTCGACACCGAGGCTCGGCAGAAGGCGGAGGAACTGCGCCTCCCGTTCGTGCGTTCAGCGACCGTGGGCGCGGACGCGCGCTTCGTCGCAGCCATCCGAGAGCTGATCCTCGAGCGGGCCGCCAGCGAACGGGGCGGTTGTCCCCGGCGCCGTGCGCTGGGCGCGTCGGGGCCGAGTCACGACCGCTGTCCGGTCGGCTGCTGTGCGGCCCGCGAGTCCGCGCCCGCCGCGGCGGGCGCGGACAGTCCGTACGCCTGACCCGTCCGTAGGCCCGAACCATCCGCGTGTACACCTCACCAGCACTCCCGAGTACCTCCCGAAAAGGAGCCCCGTGTCCGAGCAGCCCACCGAGCACGATCCGCAGGACGAGCGAGACCAGCTCAAGGCCGATCTCCTGGAACTCGCCCTGGAAGCCGCGCGGCGCGCCGGCGTACTGCTGGCGGAGGGACGTCCCGCTGATCTGGGTGTCGCGGCGACCAAGTCCAGTCCGATCGACGTCGTCACCGAGATGGACATCGCGGCCGAGAAACTGATCACCGGATATCTGTCCGAGCACCGACCGGGAGACACCTTCCTCGCGGAGGAGGGCAGTCTCGGGTCGGACGACGGCACGTCCCCACGGGCGCGGGACAGCGGAGTGCGCTGGGTCATCGACCCGCTGGACGGCACCGTCAACTACCTCTACGGGCTGCCGAGCTGGGCCGTGTCCATCGCCGCGGAGTACGAGGGCAGCCGGCTGGTCGGAGTCGTGGAGGTGCCGAGTCGGGGGGAGACGTACCGCGCCGTGCTCGGCCACGGTGCCTTCCTCAACGCGCGGCCCATCAGCTGCCGAGGGGAGGTGGGGCTGGAGGAGGCACTCGTCGGGACGGGCTTCAACTACGTCCACGAGCGCCGGCGGGCCCAGGCCGAGGTGGCCCACCGACTGATCCCACGGGTGCGTGACATCCGCCGCTCCGGATCGGCGGCCCTCGATCTGTGTGATGTCGCCGCCGGGCGACTGGACGCCTTCTACGAGCGTGGGCTGAACGCCTGGGACTACGCCGCCGGTGAACTGATCGCCCGGGAGGCGGGAGCGCTGACCGGCGGCCGGCCCGGTGCGGAGGTGGGGCCCGAGCTCGCCCTGGCGGCGTCCCCCGGAGCGTTCACCCAACTCCAGCCGCTGCTGGAGGAACTGGGCGCCTGGCACGACTGAGCCGCGGCCGTGTCCGGCACGCGGGAAGCCGACCCGGCTCGTACGCGAGGGGAGCCCGGGCGGCTGTACGGACCAGCCGCATGGCGGAGCACGCTGCCGCCCACCACGCCGCTGACCCGCCGCACGAGCTGCCGTGCGGCGGGTCAGCGGGTCAGCGGATCAACAGCTCAGCATGATGACTGGGGCGCGTGCACGTCCACGCCGTGCTCCGCGGCCAGTCGTTGCAGGTCTTCCAACTCGGCAAGCTCTACATCCACCAGGAAGTCGTCGCCCGACTCGCGAGCGCGGTTCAGGTCGGACTCGGTGGTCCGTATACGTTGCAGGATGCCTGCGGTGAACGCGTCCATGGTGCGCCCCCTCGTCATGGGTCCGTGGCACGGGAGGTGCCGAGGGTCGGGATGATCACGACCGTGTGAGTCTGGTCGGCAGTCAGCTGGCTTGCCGCCGGTACGGGGTGATCTCGGGGTGTGCACTGGTCCTCCCCAAAGGCGCGTCCCAGGAAACCTCGGGCCCAGGGAGAATTCCGAGACGCTCGCTGTCCCTCCGCGGAGGACACTTACCGCCGATTTAAGCCGTAACGGGGCAGGATGGAGATCGAATCCCCGGTTCTCCGCCACCCCGACTGAGGGAAGGACCCGCCGTGCGCGTACTCGTCGTCGAGGACGAGCAACTGCTCGCCGATGCCGTGGCCACCGGCCTGCGTCGGGAGGCGATGGCCGTCGACGTGGTGTACGACGGCGCCGCCGCCGAGGAGCGGATCGGCATCAACGACTACGACGTCGTCGTCCTCGACCGTGACCTTCCGCTGGTGCACGGTGACGACGTGTGTCGCCGGGTCGTGCAGCTCGGGCTGCCGACCAGGGTGTTGATGCTCACAGCCTCCGGCGACGTCAGCGACCGGGTGGAGGGGCTGGAGATCGGCGCGGACGACTACCTGCCCAAGCCGTTCGCGTTCAGCGAGCTGATGGCACGCGTACGGGCGCTGGGGCGTCGTACGACCGCCGCGCTGCCGCCCGTACTGGAGCGGGCGGGGATCACCCTGGACCCGAACCGTCGGGAGGTCTTCCGGGAGGGACAGGAGATTCAGCTGGCGCCCAAGGAGTTCGCGGTGTTGGAGGTTCTGATGCGGCACGACGGAAACGTCGTGTCGGCCGAGCAACTGTTGGAGAAGGCGTGGGACGAGAACACCGACCCGTTCACCAACGTGGTCCGGGTGACCGTGATGACGCTGCGCCGGAAACTGGGTGAGCCGCCGGTCATCGTCACCGTGCCGGGCGCGGGCTACCGGATCTGAAGCGGTGACCGTGACCGCCGAACCGCCCCCGAACACGCCGCCGAAGCCCACCTGGGACCCGCGCGAGCCCTCCCGACAGTACCCGTGGCTGCGCCCGACGATCCGGATACGCCTGACCCTGCTGTATGCCGGGATGTTCCTGATCGCCGGGATGGTGCTGCTCACCATCATCTACCTGCTGGCCGCGCGAGCCCTCCACGAGGGCAGCGCGTTGCCGTTCCGGATTCTGGACGCCTCGGCGCAGCTGACCTCCGACTCGTGTCCCGGACTGTCCGGCACGATGCCCAGCGAGGTGTTCATGGAGCGGCTGGCGCAGTGCACCGACGCCAAACGCGCCGTCGCCCTGGACCAGTTGCTGCGCAGTTCCCTGCTGGCCCTGTTGGGGTTGGCGGTGGCCGCGTTCGCGTTCGGTTACGTCATGGCGGGCCGGGTGCTCTCTCCGTTGGGCCGGATCACACGTACGGCACGCCAGGTGGCCAGCTCGGACCTGCACAAGCGGATCGAGCTGGAGGGGCCGGACGACGAGCTGAAGGAACTCTCCGACACCTTCGACGAGATGCTCGACCGCCTGGACCGGGCGTTCGCCGCACAGCAGCGCTTCGTGGCCAACGCCTCACACGAGCTGCGCACTCCGCTGGCCATCAACCGCACGCTGCTGGAGGTACAGCTGGCGGACCCCGAGGCGTCGTCGGAGGTACAGCAGTTGGGCAAGACGCTGCTGGCCACCAACGAACGCAGCGAGCAGCTGGTGGAGGGCCTGCTGCTGCTGGCCCGCAGCGAGAACGAGATCGTGGACCGCAAGCCGGTGGACCTGGCCGAGGTGGCTTCGCAGGCTGTCGAACAGGTGCGCTCGGAGGCCCAGAACAAGGGCGTGGAACTGCGCGGAGTGCGTCAACCCGCGTACGTACAGGGCAGCGGGGTGCTGTTGGAACGGGTGGCGCAGAACCTCACGCAGAACGCCGTGCGCTACAACCTGGCGGAGGGCGGCTGGGTCGCGGTGAGCACCCAGGCGCACGAGGGGTGCGCGGTGATGGTCGTGGAGAACACCGGTCCGATCGTCCCGGCGTACGAGGTGGACAACCTCTTCGAGCCCTTCCGACGGCTTCGTACGGAGCGTACGGGAAGCGACCGCGGAGTCGGGCTCGGACTGTCCATCGTGCGGTCGGTGGCACGGGCGCACGGCGGTACGGTCAGCGCGGACCCCCGGGAGGACGGTGGCCTCGTGGTGCGGGTGGTGGTGCCGGTTTGAGATCATGCCTGCGGACGGACCGTGGGAGACCCCCTGCTGGCAGGGTGGTGCCCGCTCGCCGGCTCACTGTGACCTCGCTGTGACGGATCACACACTCGGGCCGACCGTCCATTTTCGGTGATCGTCAGCGGGAAGAAATCCGGGAAAATCCAGGTTTCCCCGGCCGGCGGTCATGGGCACACACCGGAGTGTCGCGCACAAAATGCGACATTCGGACTGTGCACGCCGAAGGTCGACGCCGGACCATCACTCTTCAGGGGTGCGGTTGGGTGTCGATTGAGTAACAGACCTTGATGTGAGGCAAAATCTCCGCCTCAGGTCGGGCACAAGCTCGGCCTCTCACGCGTTAGCAGCGCTGGAGACAGAAAAGACACCCAGAGGGGGAGAGGGACATGGCTACGGATTACGACACTCCACGCAAGACCGACGATGAGGTCAACGAGGACAGCATCGAGGAACTGAAGGCCCGGCGGAACGACAAGTCCGCGTCCAACGTGGACGTGGACGAGTTCGAGCAGGCCGAGGGTCTCGAGCTGCCCGGTGCGGATCTCTCCAACGAGGAGCTGTCCGTCCGGGTGCTGCCCCGCCAGGCCGACGAGTTCACGTGCATGAGCTGCTTCCTGGTGCACCACCGTTCACAGCTCGCCGCGGAGAAGAACGGCCACCCGATCTGCCGCGACTGCGCGGCTTGACGGGTCCCGGTCGACGTGTCGGAGGAGGACATACCGGACGCCGAGCGAGGCAGCGACACGGAAGACGGCGCCTCGCTCGTGCCCGCGCCGCGCTGGCGCCGAGTCCCGGGCCTGCGACGAAACCGTCGCGGGGCGACCAACCCGGAGACGGCGTCGCGGGGCATGGAGGCCGATGGCACGGACACGGAGGGCATGGAAACAGGGGGCACGGAGGACGGGGAGCGCGAGCGCCAGGGGAGGGTCCGCGGCTTCCTGGGTGTCGTCGCGGACCGCGTGATGGACACCGCCCCGCGCATTCCGGTGCGGGGGCGGGAGACCTTGTTCCGGCAGTTCCCCGGACTCGGCCCGGAGGAGATCGCGGATCGGCTGG
Organism: Streptomyces oceani; assembly: GCF_001751245.1. Taxonomy (GTDB): domain Bacteria; phylum Actinomycetota; class Actinomycetes; order Streptomycetales; family Streptomycetaceae; genus Streptomyces; species Streptomyces oceani. Next base: position 224,749 of record NZ_LJGU01000113.1, on the reverse strand, counting down.
TCTCCGGGGCGACGAGGAGTTCCGCGACGGTGGGCGCCGGCGTGGGAGCCGCGGCGATGATGCCCGTACCGCCCGCGATGCCGGCGGAACTCGCGGCGGAGCTGGTCGGGGTCGCCTCGGTCGAGATCAAACTCATCGCCGAGCTGCACGAGTTGTACGGCTGCCCGGCACCCGGCACGTCCTCGCAGCGCGCCTTCGCCTACCTCTCGGCATGGACCGGCCAACGCGGAGTCAACCTGACCAAGCCGACGACGCTGAACGCGGCGATGGGCGGCCAGCTGAAGCGAGAGCTGCGCGAGCAGATCATGAAGCGGACCCTGCGCAACCTGCCCAACCTCACGCCGTTCCTGGTCGGGGCGGCCGTCGGCGCGGTGATGAACCGGAACGACACGGCCAAGCTCGCTCGCCGCGTCCGGGCCGATCTGCGTGCGCAGCACGTCCCGTGGGAGGTGTCGCACGCCGAGGGGCACCCGCGCACCGCGCTCCCGGGCGACGCCACCGACCAGAGCTGACCTCACCAACGGTGGCCTTCGCCTGGTCTCACCCGCCGGGCCCCCTGGGGCGGGTGTGCGAAAATCCTGGACCGCTCCGGGCACGCGCCCCAAGAGACGCCTACCGCGCCGTCTCGGCCCGACCGTCCCGGCCCTCCAGCCCTGCACGCTCGGCCTCGCCTGCCGCGCGCAACGCCTCGACCAGCGCCTCGGGACGCCGGGTCGAGAGGTAGACGTACGGCGTCGGGTCGTCCGGGTCGATCACCCGCACCCGTACGGCAGTTGGCACGTAACCCCGCAACACCAGGTGTGCGCGCGGATCCGCCTTGTACGTACGCCAGGCCCGCGCCTCCTCCTCCCCGAGCACGTCCGCCTCCCCGAGCGCCGAGAGCGGAATCCGCGCGTCACCCGCGACGAGCGACCCGGCGACGACGCGCACCCGCACCGAGCCATACGCGCTCACCGCCACCGCGGCCAACGCCACCCCCGCCGCCAGGCCACCGAGCATCGGAAGAACGCCCAGCGGCAGCAGGATCAGCGCCAGGGAGACGCCACTCAGCACGGTGATCAACCACCAGGAGCGGGGCGCGGTGAGACGTTCGTCGTAGGGCTGCATGCACTCAAGCTTGGCACGCCCGCGACCCCGCACCCGACTCGGCGGTAGGGTCTGCACACGTGAGTGCTGCCGAACAGTCCAGAACGTCCCTGACCCCGCCCGCCGACGCTACCTCGCCGATGCGCCATCCTGACGCTCCCGCCCCCGGCGAACTGCTGGGCGCGCACTACGCCGAGTGTTTCGGATGCGGCGGCGACCAACCGCACGGCCTGCACCTGGAGGCCAGGGCGGGTGAGGGGGTAAGCGTCACCGCCGAGTTCACCGTGCAGCCGGCCCACCAGGGCGCGCCTGGTCTGGCGCACGGCGGGGTGTTGGCCACCGCGATGGACGAGACGCTCGGCTCGCTCGGCTGGCTGATGCACGTGATCGCCGTCACCGGGCGGCTGGAGACGGACTACGTACGGCCCGTGCCGGTCGGCACGACCCTGCATCTGAGCGCGTACGCGACCGCGCGGAGCGGACGAAAGATCTACTGCTCGGCCATCGGCCGGATCGGCGGGCCGGAGGGTCCCGTCGCGGCACGGGCGGACGGCCTGTTCATCGAGGTCAAGGTCGAGCACTTCGTCGACAACGGCCGGGCGGAGGAGATCGAAGCCGTCATGGCCGATCCGGACCAGGTCAGGCGGGCGCGCGCGTTCGAGGTGAACCCGTGACGAGCGCCCCGGTAGACGTGCTGCTGCGCCGGCTCGACCCCGAGGTGCCGATGCCGGACTTCGCACACCCGGGAGACGCGGGGTGTGATCTGATGACGACCGAAGCCGCCGAACTCGCCCCGGGCGAGCGGACCGTGCTGCCGACGGGAGTGTCTATCGCGCTGCCGGACGGGTACGCGGCTTTCGTACATCCGCGTTCCGGGCTCGCGGCCCGTTGCGGCGTCGCGTTGGTGAACGCCCCCGGAACGGTCGACGCCGGGTACCGTGGGGAGATCAAGGTGATTGTGGTCAACCTCGATCCCTACGCGCCCGTCCGCTTCGACCGTTTTGACCGCGTCGCGCAACTCGTCGTCCAGCGGGTGGAGAAGGTGCGTTTCCACGAGGTCGCCCAGCTGCCCGGATCGGCACGGGCAACCGGGGGATTCGGCTCGACGGGTGGCCATTCGGCCAGTTCGACGGGGGTGGCGGATGGTTTCATTGCGGCCGGCTCGGCCGGTTCTGACCAGGACTGAAGATCTGAGAGGACAGTGACGTGTTCGGACGTCGTCGCAAGAAGAGCGAAGAGCCCGCGGGCGCCTCGGACGAGTTCGAGACGGACGAGTCCGTGGGGGAGGACACCGCCGCTGAGGCGATCGACGCGGACGCCGACGCCGAGGCGGAGCGGGTGAAGCTGCCGCCCGCGCCCCGACCGGACGGTCCCTGGGACCTGTCCGAGGTGACCGACCCGAGCGAGGGCCGAGTCGACCTGGGTGGCCTGTGCGTACCGGGCGTCGAGGGCATGGAACTGCGCGTCGAGGTGGCCGGCGACTCGATCGTGGCCGCCACGGTCGTGTTGCAGGACAGCGCGGTGCAGTTGCAGGCCTTCGCCGCTCCCCGCCGTGAGGGCCTCTGGGAGGAGGTACGCGAGGAGGTCGCCTCCGGCATCACCAAGCAGGGCGGCGTCATCGACGAGGTCGAGGGACCGCTGGGGTGGGAACTGCGTGCCCAGGTCCCCGTGCAACTCCCGGACGGAAAGAACGGCGTACAGGTGGTGCGGTTCGTCGGGGTCGACGGCCCGCGCTGGTTCCTGCGGGGCGTCATCTCCGGGCAGGGCGCGGTCCAGCCGGAAGCGGCGGGGCTGCTGGAGCGGGTGTTCCAGGACACGGTCGTCGTCCGGGGTGAGGGCCCCATGGCCCCCCGGGACCCGATCGTCCTGAAGCTTCCCGAGGACGCCCAGATGGTTCCGGACGGCGTGCAGCAGGAGACCGTGGAGGAGAGTTCGCGCTTCGCGGGCGGGCTGGACAAGCTGCAGCGCGGGCCGGAGATCACCGAAGTCCGGTAGCCGAAGCGCGGTGTCGACGGGTCGGACGCCTCCGGGCGGGTGGCCTCCGTACCGTCGTTGACGCCCGCCAGGCGCCGACGTCCCGGGCGCCCCTCGCCGTCCGCGTGGCCGAACGGTGGCGCCGCGTGGCTGGCCCGGCGCTTGCGCCGCTGGTCCCAGTCGGTCTCGATAGCACCACGAGCAGCGACCCGGAGCCCCTCGGCGGCCAGCGGCAACGGGCCGCCATCGCGGGGCGCTCGCCGTCCAGCCCTCCCTGACCATCGCCGACCAACCCACCACGTGAAGAGGCGCGGCACGCACCGGTACGCTGGCGGTCATGACAGGCGCCATCCCGCAAGCGAAGCGAGCTGGCCGGTTCCGGCGTTTCCTGGAGCGGTTGTCCGCTCCGGAGGAGGACGCGGCGCTGGCGTCGGAAGAGGACGCCTCCGGGGCGGGGTGTACGCCGATCCGCGACTGCGGGGATCGGCAAGTCGTGCGCGTGACCGGTACACTGCGCACCGTCACCCTGCAACCACGTGCCGGAGTGCCCTCGCTGGAGGCGGAACTCTTCGACGGTTCGGCGGCCCTGGACGTCGTCTGGCTGGGCCGGCGGGCGATCGCGGGCGTGGAACCAGGCCGGAAGATGATCGTCTGGGGGCGGATCGCGATGAACCGTGGTCGCCCGGTGCTGTTCAATCCCAAGTACGAGCTGCGACCTCTCGGACAGGAGTAGCGGGTGTCCTCCCTCGACAAGTCGACCGGCGCCGACCAGGACGAAGCGCCGGACGAGTCCGCGCCGGACAATCCGCACGCGCTCACCGAGGCGGCCCTGTTCGAGGCGTTCGGCGGCGTACGCGGCCTGGTGGAGACCACGGTCCCCGGCCTTGTCTTCATCCTGATCTTCACGATCAACCAGGATCTGCGATCCTCCGCCATCGCCGCTCTGGTTCTCTCGGCTCTGCTCGGGGTGGCACGGCTCGTGCGGCGGGACACCCTCAAGCACGCGTTCAGCGGCGTCTTCGGGGTGCTGGTCGGAGTCGTCTTCGCGATGGTCACGGGCAACGCGAAGGACTTCTATCTGCCGGGCATGCTCTACGGCTTGGGGCTGTCCCTCGCGTACCTCCTCAGCGCCTTCGCGGGTTGGCCGCTGCTCGGTGTGATCCTCGGACCGATCTTCCGGGAGAACCTCTCCTGGCGCACCCGCAACCCGGGCCGCAAGCGGGCCTATGTGAAGGCCAGTTACGCCTGGGGCTTCATCTTCCTGGGCAAGGCCGCGATCCTCTTCCCGCTGTACTGGTGGTCGGACCCGACCCGGTTCGGCTGGGTGACGGTGGCACTGAAGATCCCGCCGCTGTTGCTCGCGGTCTACCTCACCTGGATCTTCCTCGCCAAGGCGCCGCCACCGATCGACGTCATCGCCGAGATGGAGGCGGAGGAAGAGGCCGAGGAGGCGGCGAAGGCCGCACGGGAGACGGCCACGGGCGAGCAGCCGGACGCGACGCCGGCCCAGGCACCGACCACGGACCCCGACCAGGGAGACGACACCGCGGAGTCACGCCTCCCCGGCCGGCACCGCCGCTGAGCGCGGCGGCTCGTACGGGTGGTACCAGCCGTACGAGCCGTGCGCGCCTCGCCGGTCGGTCACTGTCGGTCAGCCGCCCCGTCCCGACAGCAACTCCTCCAACTGCTCCTCGCGGGCCGGCGCCGCCACGAACAGCAACTCGTCGCCCGCCTCGAGCGCGTCCTCGGGGGAGGGCGTCAGGACCCGGTTGCCGCGGATGATCGTGACCAGGGAGGTGTCCTGCGGCCACTTGACCTCGCCCACGGCGGTGCCGACCAGGGCCGCCTCCGGGGCCAGGGTCAGCTCGACGAGGTTGGCGTCCCCCTGGGAGAAGCGCATCAGCCGGACGAGGTCACCGACACTCACCGCCTCCTCGACCAGCGCGGACATCAACCGAGGTGTGGAGACGGCGACATCGACTCCCCACGACTCGTTGAACAGCCACTCGTTCTTGGGGTTGTTCACCCGCGAGACGACCCGGGGCACGCCGTACTCCGTCTTCCCGAGCAGCGAGACGACCAGGTTCACCTTGTCGTCGCCGGTCGCGGCGATCACCACGTGGCAGCGCTCCAGCGCCGCCTCGTCGAGCGAGGTGATCTCGCACGCGTCGGCCAGCAGCCACTCGGCCTGGGGCACCCGCTCAACGGAGATCGCCGTCGGTGTCTTGTCGATCAGCAGTACCTCGTGGCCGTTCTCCAGGAGTTCGCCGGCGATCGAACGGCCCACCGCGCCGGCTCCGGCAATCGCCACCCTCATCGCTGCTGTGCCTCCTTGGGCCCCTTGGCGAACACCGCTTCGACCTCGGCCACCTGGTCACAGCGCATCATCACGTGCACGAGATCGCCCTCCTGCAACACCGTATCGGTGCCGGGGAGCATCGCCTCGCCCAGCCGGGTCAGGAACGCGATCCGCACCCGGGCCTCCTCCTGCAACCTGCTGATCCGTACCCCGACCCAGGACTCCGCGGCGTGCACCTCAGCGAGCTGCACGCCCCCGGTGGGATCGCGCCAGAGCGGTTCGGCGCCGCTGGGCAGCAGCCTGCGCAGCATCTGGTCGGCCGTCCATCGCACGGTGGCGACGGTCGGGATGCCCAGCCGCTCGTACACCTCGGCCCGACGCGGGTCGTAGATGCGCGCGGCGACGTTCTCCACACCGAACGTCTCCCGGGCGACCCGGGCGGAGATGATGTTCGAGTTGTCCCCGCTGCTGACGGCGGCGAAGGCGCCCGCCTCCTCTATACCGGCCTCTCGTAGGGTGTCCTGGTCGAAGCCGATACCGGTCACTCTGCGGCCGCCGAAACCGGCTCCGAGGCGTCGGAACGACGTCGGATCGCGGTCCACGATGGCGACGGTATGGCCCTGCTGTTCCAGGGCCAGTGCGAGTTCGGAGCCGACCCGACCGCACCCCATGATCACAATGTGCACGCCCGTCCCTCTCATCCCGTACAGGGCCGTATCAGGATCGCACGACTGTTTCCCAGAGAGCCTCTCGCTGGTGGTCTGTGCTCCGTCGCGGTCATCGTACTGATGAGCCGAGCGGACGCGCGTACGCGGTCGGCCCGGGTGGTTGCCAAGACCCGTACGGGGACTCCGAGATCGCCCAGTAGACTGGACGGCTGGCTCGCCCGGACCCTCCGCAGCTCGCCTTGACCAGACCGGTTCACCGGACCGGTTCACCAGCCCCGTCCGTCCACGTATCTGGAGCCACCCCCTCATGTCTGAGCCGCAGCCCGACAGCGCCGAAGCCCGTACGAGCGTCGAACCCGGTACGGAGGAGACGCCCTCCCGCGTCGGCGAGGAGTACACCGTGGAGATCGGCGCCGTCGCACACGGCGGACACTGCGTGGCCCGTACGCCCGGAGGACAGGTGCTGTTCGTGCGCCACACCCTGCCCGGCGAGCGGGTTCGGGTGCGGGTGACCGAGGGCGACGCCGCCTCCAGCTACCTGCGGGCGGACGCCGTCGAGGTGCTCGAGGCGTCCAAGGACCGGATCCCCGCCCCGTGCCCGTACGCGGGCCCGGGGCTCTGCGGCGGCTGCGACTGGCAGCACGCCAAGCCCGGCGCGCAGCGGCGGCTGAAGGCGCAGGTACTGACGGAGCAGCTGTGGCGACTGGCCGGGCTCACAGCCGAGGACGTGCACTGGGACGGGACCGTCGAGCCGGCGCCCGGCGACAAGGTGCCGTCCGGCGAGGTCCCCGCCTGGCGGACCCGGGTGCACTACGCGGTGGACGCCGAGGGGCGTGCCGGACTGCGGCGGCATCGTTCGCACGAGGTGGAGCCGATCGACCGCTGCCTGATCGCCAGCGAGGGGGTGCGTGAGCTGGGTGTCGAGCAGCGCAGCTGGCCACAGATCGCCGCCGTGGACGCGATCGCCGCCACCGGTTCGCACGACCGGCAGGTGATCCTCACGCCGCGGCCCGGTGGGCGGTTGCCGCTGGTGGAGCTGGACCGCCCGGTGTCGGTGCTCCGGGTCGGAGAACGGGACCAGGCCGTACACCGGGTGCACGGCCGACCGTACGTACGCGAGCGCGCCGACGGGCGTACCTGGCGGGTCGGCAACGGCGGCTTCTGGCAGGGGCACGCTCAGGCCGCGGAGTTGCTGGTGGACACGGTGATGCGGGGGCTCACGCCGCGTAAGGGTGAGATGGCGCTGGACCTGTACTGCGGAGTCGGGCTGTTCGCGGGGGCCCTCGCGGACCGGGTGGGGGACCAGGGGGCGGTGCTCGGGGTCGAGTCGGACAAGCGCGCCGCCGAGGACGCCCGGCACAACCTGGGTGACTCCGCCCGGGTGCGGATCGAGCACGGCAAGGTGGAGTCCGTACTTCCACGCACCGGGATCACCGAGGCCGACCTCGTGGTGCTGGACCCGCCCCGCGCGGGTGCCGGCCGACGGACGGTGCGACAGCTCGCCGGGCTCGGCGCGCGCCGTGTCGCGTACGTCGCCTGCGACCCGGCGGCGCTGGCGCGGGACCTCGGATACTTCCGGGAAGAGGGATACGTCGCGCGCTTCGTGCGCGCCTTCGACCTGTTCCCGATGACGCATCACATGGAGTGCGTGGCGATCCTGGAGCCGGGCGAGAAGGGTCGCTGAGCCGCGGTTCTTGCCGGGGATGGGGTCACGGGGTGGGTTTCGCGCGTGGGCGCGGCTACCCTGCCGGACCGCTCACCGGCGCGTCCCACAGGCCGGTGAGCGCGTCGATGAGCAGGTCGGCGGTGTCCGTCCACACCCCGGGCGGGTACGACTCGCCGCTGGCGAGGGCGCGTTCCCTCTCGACACACATCTGGACGATGAGGTGCCGGGCCATTGCCCCACGGGCGGCTTGGACCTCGGGTGGAAGGTCAGGCAGGCGAGCGTTGAGGCCGTCGAGAAGCGTGCGGAGCGAGGGAGCGGAGGCCGGTTCGGTCGCGATGGCCTCGTAGAGCGCGGGGTCGGCCGTCACCTGGGCGTTGAACCGGGCGTACCAGGTGGGACTGCCCAGGCTGTCCAGGTGTTCGGTGACCGGGCGGACCATGCAGGCCACCCAGTCCCGCAGTGTCGTGGATCCCTGGGTCGCGACGACGAGTCGGTCGCGGATCAGCTCGATCTGTTCTGTGTGACGCCGGGAGATGGCGCGTACCAGGTCGGTCTTGTTGCCGAAGTGGTAGTTGACCGCGGTCGTGTTGCCCTGGCCGGCGGCGTCGCTGATCTGGCGGTTGGAGACGTTGTGGACGCCGCGTTCGGCGAAGAGGCGCTCCGCCGCCGTGAGGATGGCTTCCTTGGTCGCCCCGACCTTCTCCTCGCGCACACTTCTGCCGGCCACTGCCCTCACCGCTCTGAGACTTCACGCTGCCCGGGATGGCCAGTCGCCTATGCCATCCGTAACTCCCGTGTCCTCGTAGCTGGCGGGAGACGCGGTAACCAGCCTACCGAGCGCCCAGTTGGGGGTCGCGGCCTTCGGGGCACGGTCTCGGTACGGGACGAAGGGCGGATGTCGCGAATCCGGCAACGTTGGTTGCCCCTTTCGTAGGGTCCGTTTGACCAAAGGAACCGACGACTCCTAAATTTAAATCAATGGCTTGAATTAAAAGTCTGTCGCTCGACGTCCCGCTTGTCCAGACGGAGGACCCTTCCCATGCCCGAGACCCCCACTCTGCCCGCTGACCCCGCGAAGGTCCCGGCCTCGCGGGCGAACCTCGTCCTGGCAGTGCTGGCGTTCGCGGGAATCGTGGTCTCGCTGATGCAGACCCTGGTCATCCCGCTGGTTCCGCGGTTGCCCGAGCTTCTTGACGCCTCACCCGCCAACACCGCCTGGGCGGTCACCGCCACCCTGCTAGCCTCCGCGGTCGCCACCCCGGTCGTCGGCCGTCTCGGCGACATGTACGGCAAGCGCCGCATGCTGCTGGTGAGCCTCGCACTGCTGACCGTCGGGTCGGTGGTGTGCGGTCTCGCCGACTCCCTCGCACCGATCGTCATCGGGCGCGTGTTGCAGGGGCTGTCCGCGGGTGTGATCCCGCTCGGCATCAGCATCATGCGCGACGAGCTGCCGGCCGAGAAGCTGACCTCCGGGACCGCTGTGATGAGCGCCTCGCTCGGTGTCGGCGGCGCCCTTGGTCTGCCCGCCGCCGCGTTGATCGCGGACCACTTCGACTGGCACCTGCTCTTCTGGGTCTCCGCCGTCGCCGGCGCCCTGGCCACCGCGCTCGTCGTCTCCCTGGTCCCGGAGTCACGGGTGCGCACCGGAGGCCGCTTCGACCTCGTCGGCGGACTCGGCCTCTCCGCCGCGCTCGTCTGCCTGCTGCTCGCCATCTCCAAGGGCAAGGCGTGGGGGTGGACCAGCGGCACGACCCTGGGCCTGTTCGCCGCCGGTGTCGTGATTCTGCTCGTCTGGGGCGCCCAACAGCTGCGCACCTCGCATGCCTTGGTGGACCTGAGGGTCGCCGCCCGCAAGCAGGTGCTGTTCACCAACCTGGCGTCCGTGTCGTTCGGCTTCTCCATGTTCGCGATGTCCCTGGTGCTGCCGCAGCTGCTGCAGCTTCCCGAGGCCACCGGCTACGGTCTCGGACAGTCCCTGCTCGTCACCGGCCTGGTACTCGCACCACAGGGCTTGGTGATGATGGCGATGGCCCCGTTCTCCGCGCGCGTTTCCCGGGCCCGGGGGCCGAAGGTGACCCTGATGCTGGGTGCGGTCACGGTCGCCGCCGGTTATGTGCTCAACATCTTCCTCATGTCGCAGATTTGGCAGCTCGTGCTGGCCTCCTGTGTGATCGGCGCCGGTGTCGGCCTGGCGTACGGGGCGATGCCCGCCCTGATCATGAGCGCCGTCCCGGCTTCTGAGACCGCCGCCGCCAACAGCCTCAACACCCTCATGCGGGCTGTCGGCACCTCCGTCTCCAGCGCCCTCGCCGGTGTGGTGCTGGCCCAGATGACCACCAGCTTCGGCTCGGCTGACGTCACCTCACAGGACGGATTCCGCACAGTGATGGCAATCGGGGCCGGCGCGGCCCTCCTCGCCCTGGCGGTCGCCTCCTTCATCCCCCGCCAGCGGCCGTTGGCCGCGGGACCCGGCGCGGCGGACGCCGTCCAGGAGCCGGTGCCCGCGGGCAGCGGCGGCAAGCACGTGTGACCCCCGTGGTTGGGCGGCTCACGGTCACCGATCGGCCACCGACATGGGCGGGCCCGCTCTTGAACTGGGTGCCGACCAAGCGGCGCCGTTGATACGACCGACCGGCTCGTCCGGACACCCAAGCGGAGCGAAAGGTCGAGGCGAGTAGGGCATCTGGCGCGGGCGCCTCCCGCATGGAATCATTCCCGTGACAAGGCGACGGCGGAACGAGGAAGCCGGTGTGAATCCGGCGCGGTCCCGCCACTGTGATCGGCGAGCCGGTCCCAACAGGCCACTGCCCGACAGCGGGTGGGAAGGCCGGGGCAGGCGTTGACCCGAGAGCCAGGAGACTCACGCGGTCGCCTCCTCGACGGACCACCGGGGCGGATCTCCCCGGAGAGAGGGAGGGCGCGGCATGTCCGCGACACCGGCCGACGCGACCACCGGCCAGCCGCCGTACGCATCCGAGACCGGAGCGGTGCCGTGCCGCCTCGTCGTGTGCCGGGACTGCTGCTGTGGCACCGCCAAGGTGACCGGTATCGACCACACGGCACAGACCGAGCGCCTGCGCGAGGCGGCACCGGTTCGAGTTTCCGACTGCCTCGACGTCTGTGACCAGGCCAACGTCATCGTCGTACAGCCCTCCGCGGAGGGGCGGAACGCCGGCGCGCGGCCGGTCTGGTTGGGACTGGTCAACGACCCGGAGGCGACTGAGGACATCCTCGCGTGGGTACGCGCCGGTGGTCCCGGCGTAGCGCCCCTGCCGGAGATCCTCGGTCTGCACGCCTGCACACCGCCCGGACGCCGCGCGGCCCCTGGACATGACGTGCCGTCGTATGTCCGGGACTGAGGACGACGGAACGGAACCCGGGAGGCGGGGGTTGGACGGGGCCAACGCCCGGGCACCCGCTGGAGAGGTGCTTGCCGCACTCGACGCGTCGGCTGACCACGGTGGCTTCTTCGTCCTGCCGGCGGGCGGCTCCGGGCAGGGATGGCACCCTGTCGCCGACTCCTACGCCCGCGGCTTCCGGGACCAGGCCCGTGCCGTCGCCGAACGGCACCGTACGTCCGACCAGCGCGTCGGCGTCTCCATCGCCCAACTCGGGCACGCCGCACGCCTGTGGTCCCCGTCCCTGGCCTGCGTCCTGCTGCACGGCGTGGTCCTGGACCTGAGCACCGTGCACCGCGCCGACGAGGGCCCGGGCCTGTGGCTGCCCCGGGCCGCCGGGTGGTACGCCGACCGGCTCCCGGACGTCAACGCGGCGCTGTACGGCCAGGTCATGGGCCATCTGGACGCCCTGGCGAAAGGGCTGCGCGTCCGCGTCGCCCCGCGCTTGCTGGACGGCAACGCCGCTTCCGCGCTCGTCGAGGCGGCCCGGACACTGCTGGCGGCACACCCCGGGCTTCGAGATCCGTTGACCAGCACCGTGACCGAACTGCTGACCACCGGTCGTCTGGCCGGCACCGGGCAACTCACCGGCCCGGATCTGACGTTCCGCCGGCGCAGCTGCTGTCTCTACTACCGCGCCCCGAACGGCACGAAGTGCGCGGACTGCTGCCTGGCCGACCGGGGCCCGAGGCCCGGGTGACGCCCGCCTGGAGCGGGCCGCCCCATGCCGTACCAGCAGGTCACTGGTACGGGCTCACGCCGGGGGCCGGGTGTGGAAGCGTACGGGCTCCTCGAGCACCGCACGCGCGCCGGTGAAGTCGGCGAGCCGCGCGGCGACCGTCGCGGTCGCGAGCCGAGGCGGGAGCGCCACGGAGAACTTCAGCCCCTCCACCGCGCGTTGGTTCACCTCGGGCGGCAGCAGAGCCGTGCCCTGGTCCGTCGCGCGGTGGGCGTCCTGCCACATCTCGGAGGTGAGGTCTTCCCGTAACCGGACGAAGGCGTCGGTCGGTTGCCGCACGGGGTCGGCAACCGACCGCAAGGTCGCCGCGAGCGTGGCGTTGGCCCGGTAACCGGCCCAGGTCCACCAACGTACGTTGCTCCCCGAGCGCGTCACGAGCGTTCCGCCGGGGTGCGTGGTGTGCGGGGCGAACTCGTCGCGCGACTCGGCGAGGCCGGCTTCGGCCCGGCGGGTGAGTGCCACCCTGGGGTCCGTGCCGAGCAGCACCTCGCGCAGGGCGCGGGTGAGTTCGGCATCGGTGAGTTCGCCGCCGCTGACGGTGAGCCGATAGTGCTGACGGGGGTCGAAGTCGTCGAACTGGTCGACGCGGTCGAGGACATCACCGACCAGCTTCTTGAGGAACAGCCGGGGCGTGACGCCCACCTTGCCGCCCAGGGCGCCACCGACCGCTGTCGCCAGGTCCCGGACGTACGCGTCGTCGGCGGCTTCCCTGACCCGCTCGGGAGCGGTCGCTCCCTCGGCGTACAGATCGCGGATGGTGACTCCGAGGCTCGTCAGTGACTCCTGGGTGAATCCGGGCAGCCGCAGTTGCACGGCCCGCGGATTGTCGAAGCGGGGTTCGGTGGTGAAGTCCGTGGCGAGGCGCTGAGCGAGCGGAGCGAGCCGCGAGACACCCTGCGGTCCCTCGTAGAACGCCGGCGTCCCCGTGATGACGAGATACAGGCCGGGGAAGCGGCCTGAGTGCGGCTACGGAGCCGTACCGGTGGAGAGAACGTGCCAGTACACGCCGACCCGCGTCGGGTGGCTCGCACCCCCATGGAGCGCGTCAGCGTCTACGCGAATCGACGGACCAGGCCACCCAGCCGCGGAGCTCGTCGCGCCCTCGCTCGATGACCTTCAGCAGTTCGCCGGGTTCGGCTTGAGCTGGCAGCGGATGGTCGGCGATGAGATCGAGCACCGAGTAGTCGCGAGCCAGCCAGCGGCGCAGGGCACTCCAGAGTCGTTGCTTCTCCGTTGGTAATCCGGCGTCCCAGGGATCGGCGGCGTACGGGGTGTTGTCCTCGCCGAAGGCATACAGCAGACCAGAACGGCGGATCAGGCAGGGGAAACACACGCCACAGTGAGCGAGGTCGGAACGACCAGGTTGCCGCCGTGGCGGTTGGCCGCAGCTGATCGTGGCTTCCAGCACTTCCCGTGGCAGCCCCGCGTCCCGCGCGGCCACGCAGACCTCCCCCTTGGTGCGGTCCGCGAAGGGGTTCGTCACCCGCACTTCTGCGCCGGGTGCGGCGATCTCCGCGATCACACGGTTGAGATGGTGCAGCGTCCACGGGTGTACGGACCGGGTCGAGCAGGCAGCGGAACGGGCGGCGGACAACGGGAAGTTGACCGCGAGCTGGCCGTTCTCGGGGACGTGCACGAGCGGAACGCGCTCCGCGGCTGCCGCCTTCACCGCCCCCGCGGCGTACAGCAGACCGCGTGAGCGAGTGGAACGTTCAGCGTGCCGGCGGCCTCCGGGGCCGATGACGGCCTGGTTCTCGGAGAGGAGACGCGGAAGGGGCTTCCTCAGGCCGGACACGAAACCGAAGAGCCTGCGTTGTTCCGTCTCGAAGTTCGCTTCCTCGAAACTCACCAGGAGCAGGCGTGACGTGGTGTTGCTGGTCCGTCTGGCGGCCCAGCCGAGAGAGTCCAGACCGCCGGAGAAGAGGGCCACCTCGTCCGCGGTGTACTCGCTCGCGATGTACCGGGATTCGGTGCCGAGCGGATCCGCGTGGTGCCGCTTCTTCTCGTGGGTCCGGAAACTCACGTCCCACACGTCACCGGTCACGGTCGAGAGCAGCGACAGCAGGTGGGGCAGGGCCTGAGTCCAGCGGTCGGGTGCTGTGACGGGCACGTCGAGGCGCAAGTGGCGGGTCCAGCGGTCGAAGCGCTCCGTACGTGGGGCACACCGGTCAGCGGCGAACACCGCGCGGGCGACGCGCTGTAGGTCTTCCGCCCACGCTGGAGCCAACGCCAGGGTGCGGATGTGGTCTGGTCTGCGCGCGGGGCGTTCCCGATAGTTGGCGTCGCTCAGTGGCTTCCACGGTTCCGGTGGTCTTTCGGCCGCTGGATGGGAGAGCCAGCGGAAGTACTCGTACGAGTCGGTCATGCCACGGAGCCTCCTTGGTGCGGCGCAACTCGCCTTCCCCTCATTCCTCACTGATCAGTCCGAGCGCCCGTCCCGCTGCGCGAGGCACCAGTTCCCGCGCTGTCCGGGGGAGCAGACTCGCGGGGTCCTCGATCACAGCCGCTGTGTCCTCCGCGGCCTTCGCGTGTCCTGCGGCTTCTTCGCAGGGGTCGGGCAGCAGGCCGTGCACGTGGTCGGCGACCCACTCAGCGATGTGGTCTTCCGGGTCGATCCCCGGCAGCACCGGTACGGCGAGCTTGATCTTCTCCGCGATCACGGCACGCAGGAACTCGCTGACGACATCGGCGAAGAACCACTGGTAGAGCAGGCAGAACAGGTCTCCGGAGAGACGCCTCCCGTCTTCTTCGGCTGCTGAGAGCGGTGGCGCGAGTCGTCTCGGCCCTGTTCTCGTATAGCTACGGCGAACGGACATGTAGCGCTGCGTGACTACTGTGGTGGTCGTTTCCCCTTCGCTGGGCGGCTCGTTGAGCTGAACGAGTGATGTGGGTGGGAGCGGAGGAACGCGGTGCGGCAGGGCTGGGAGCCGGAGGACCTGATTGAGGTCTGGACGTTGCTCGAAGATGACATGAAGCGGGTGGGGAACAAGTCCGGGGCGACTCGGCTCGGGTTCGCGCTGTTGCTGAAGTTTTTCGAGGTGGAGGCCCGGTTCCCGGAGTCGGCCAGGGAGGTGCCGGCCGCTGCGGTGGAGTACGTGGCCCAGCAGGTGAAGGTGCCTGCGGAGGCGTGGGCGGCATACGACTGGCAGAGCAAGGCGATCCAGCGGCACCGGGGTGAGATCCGAGCGGCGTACGGGTTCCGGGTGAACACCGAGGAGGACCAGGAGCGGCTGACCCAGTGGCTGGCTACCGAGCTGTGTCCGGTGGAGTTGTCGCGCGAGCGGTTGGCGGCGGCGGTGGTGGCCCGGTGCCGCAACGACCACATCGAACTGCCGGCGCCGGGGCAGTTGCGGCGGCTGGTGGGCAAGGCGGTCAAGGACTTTGAGAAGCGGTTTTGCCGCAGCACGATGGACCGGCTCAGCCACGCGACCCGCTCGCGGCTGGAGGACCTGGTCGCGGGCGAGGGCACCGACGAGGGCGCCGGTGATGGTGCGGCTGCCGGGGGCGGGCGGTCGCACTTTTCCGAGCTGAAGACGGACCCCGGGGCGCCGGGTCTGGAGAGTCTGCTGGCGGAGGTGAACAAGCTGGAGCGGGTGCGGCGGCTCGAGTTGCCCGCGTACCTGTTCGCGGACGTGTCGGAGAAACTGGTGGACGCTTGGCGGGCGCGGGCGGCGAAGGAGTATCCGGCGAACCTGGAGCGGATGAAGCCGCCGCGGCGGCTGACGCTGCTGGCGACGCTGTGCCATGTGCGGCAGACGGAGATCACCGATTCCCTGGTGGACCTGTTCATCCAGCTCGTGTTGAAGATCAACACCCGTGCGGAGCGGAAGGTCGACAAGGAGCTCACGAATGAGCTGAGGAAGATCCGGGGCAAGGAGGGCATGCTGCTGCGGGTCGCCGAGGCGGCGCTGGCCGACCCGTCGGGCGTGGTGCGGCGGGTGATCTATCCGGTTGTCGGCGGGGAGAGGACGCTCAAGGCGCTGGCGGCCGAGGCCGCGGCGAACGAGGCCCGCTACAAGGCCCGGGTCCGCACCGTGCTGCGCTCGTCGTACTCCGCGCACTGGCGGCGGATGCTCTCGCCGCTGCTGCGGGTGCTGGAGCTGAAGTGCAACAACACCGCCTACCGGCCGGTGATGGACGCGATCGACCTGCTGAAGCGGTATCCGGAGCAGCCGATCAAAAAGGGCGCGTTCTTCGATCCGGCGGAGACGGTGCCACTTGAGGGTGTGGTGCCCGACCAGTGGCGGGCGGCGGTGGTGGACGAGCGGGGCCGTATCGAGCGCATCCCGTACGAGCTGTGCGTGCTCGTCAGCTTGCGGGACGCGCTGCGTCGGCGGGAGATCTGGGTGGTGGGCGCGAACCGGTGGCGCAACCCGGAGGACGATCTGCCCGCGGACTTCGAGGACAACCGGGATGTGCACTACGCGGCGCTCGGCCAGCCGCAGGACGCCGACGAGTTCATCACCGCCCTGCAGGGCAGGCTGCGCACCTCGCTGGACCGCTTCGAGCAGGCTTTGGCGGAGGGCACCACGGGCGGCGTGTCGATCGTGCGGAAGCACGGTGAGCCGTGGATCAGGGTCTCCCCGCGCGGCAAGCAGGAGGAGCCGGAGTCCCTGGTGGCCATCAAGGCTGAGATCGAGCGCCGGTGGGGCACCATCGACCTGCTGGACATCCTGAAGTACGCCGAGTTCGACACCGACTTCATCGCCGAGTTCGCCTCGGTGGCCACACGCGAGGTCACCGCCAAGGAGGTGCTGCGGCGCCGGCTGCTGCTGGTGCTGTTCGCCCTGGGCACCAACATGGGAATCAAGCGGGTGGCCGTCACGGGCAAGCACGGCGAGTCCGAGGCGACGCTGCGGCGGGTGCGGCACCTGTTCGTCAACCGAGCCAACATGCGCGCCGCACTGGTGAAGCTCGTGAACGCCACCTTCGCCGTGCGTGATGAGGTGTGGTGGGGCACCGGGACGGCGTGCGCCTCGGACAGCCGCAAGTTCGGCTCCTGGTCCAGCAACCTGATGACCGAGTGGCACCAGCGCTACCGCGGCCCCGGGGTGATGATCTACTGGCACGTCGAGCGGAAGTCGATGTGCATCTACTCCCAGCTCAAATCCTGTTCGGCCTCCGAGGTCGCCGCGATGATCGAGGGCGTGCTGCGGCACTGCACCGACATGGAGGTCGACCGGCAGTACACCGACACCCACGGCGCCTCGATCGTCGGGTTCGCCTTCGCGTACATGCTCGACTTCAAGCTGATGCCGAGGCTGAAGAACATCGGCTCCGCACGGCTGTACCGGCCGGCGGCAGGTGAGGACGACAACTGGCCGCACCTGGCGTCGGTGCTGTCGAACAAGACGATCGACTGGGAACTGATCGCCCAGCAGCACGATCAGATCGTGAAGTACACCACCGCGCTGCGGCTGGGCACCGCCGAGGCCGAGCAGGTTCTGCGCCGCTTCACCCGCGGCGGGCCCAAGCACCCCACCTACCGGGCCATCGAGGAACTGGGCCGGGCGGTGCGGACGGCGTTCATCTGCGACTACCTCGCCGACGCCGAGCTGCGCCAGGAAATCCACGAGGGGCTCCAGGTCGTGGAGAACTGGAACAGCGCGAACAAGGACCTCTTCTACGGCAAGGACGGCGACCTGGCCGGTGCGGACAAGGAGTCCCAGGAAGTCAGCATGCTCGCACTGCACCTGCTCCAGTCCGCGCTCGTGCACGTCAACACCCTGCTGATGCAGCAGGTCCTCGCCGATCCGAAGTGGGCCGACACCCTCACCGACGCGGACCGGCGGGCCCTGTCCCCGCTGTTCTGGACACACGTGAACCCCTACGGCCGCTTCGAACTGGATATGAACAGCCGCCTGGAGCTGGACCTGACCGCCACCACGGCGGCGACGGTGCCCGGCCCGCGGACGGGCAGGACGAGGCGAGCACAACCTCCCCCGCATGACCGGTGAAGGACTGAGCCGGGTGCCGGGCGGGAGCCGTCACCCCAGCGCAGTGTGACTGCCGCTCCTCCCAGCACCGCGCATCGGTGTGGTGCGGCTGGTTGCGCGATGCCCGATCACGAAGCCCCTCTTCATATTGCTTGCACAAGCAGATAATGTCGTCCTGTGAATAGGCGGTCGAGTAGGAACCATCCGGAGAGTGCAGTTTGCCGTCACATTTGTTGACACCGCTCCCGATGGTGGCGATCCCCTCTTGGGGATCTTGCCCGTAAGGGGATCTCCTCAAGGAGCACGCCACCGGCGAACACACCATCGCAGACCTCGCCGAGCTGTTCTCCGTCAGCCGGGCGACGGTGTACCGCGTCCTCGAACGCGCCCGCGACAACGCTTGAACTCACTACACTCAGCACTCATCAGGGCTCACGATTACGCGAGGTCGCCAGTTTCACACCCCTCCGGCTGCTGCCGCCTGGGCCTCAGTCGCCGGCGGTGGTCGGCTCGGGGGCGGCCAGGCCGGTGAGGAACCATGCCTCGATGGTCTCGTCGACTGTCACCATCGCTCTTCCATCGGGAGTGAACGAGACGATCTGGCGGGTTGGGTATGCCCACAGCGTCCGCGCGGTCGAGTCGAAGAGCACCGAGCCCTTGTCCGCCGTGACGAAGGCGTACGGGCCGCGGTCGGTCCACATGGCACGCGTCGCGAAAGTGAACGAGCTTGTGTCGATCTCGACCGGAAGCTCCGTCGGCCGGATGAGCGCACCGACCGCGTGGGCGGGGTCGAGTTTCAGCAGTTGGGCGGCTGGTGCAGCATCGTCGGCCGTACCACCCACGGCGAACACTGCGGTCCCGTCAGGGGCCATGGCGAGGGCGTTCACATGGCTGAGCCGGGTCTGGGCGGTGACCAGCACGGTGCCGCTGTCGGCCTCGCGAACCACCACGCGGCCTCCCGGCGACGTGTGTGCCAGCAGCCGACCATTCTCGTCCAGTGCGACGGGGCCAAAGGCCTGCTGCCCGGCCGGGATGCTGAGCACCACCCGGCCCGTCTCCGCCTCTCTGACCTCGACCCGGCCCGACGTGCAGGTGCCGATGGCCACTCGACAGCTGTCGCCGCTGAAGCTGATCCGGACCAAGTCTTCGTCCTCGTCCTCCTCGTCCTCCTCGTCGCCGAAGTCGTCCTCTTCCTCTTCCTCGTCGTCCGATCCGCTGCGCTCCGGATGGGTCCACAGCTCATCCCCGGTCTCGGCGGACCAGGCGTGCAGGCAGCTTTCGACGGACGTCAGCACGGTTCGACCGTCCGGGCTGACCTGCATGTCGTGGGGCTCGTCGTGATAGTCGCCTCCTCCGAGGAGCCAGGTCAGCCGATCCTTCTCAATGGTGTTCCAGCGGACGATGTCGCCGCCGTTGTGGTGCCACTCGGCTGCCGCGCCCAACGCCACCCAGGACAGATCGGAGGGCGCCGCTACGGCGGTTGCCCCGTGGTAGAAGTCCGCGTCGTCGAGTCCCGTCTCCTCGCCTTCGTCGTGCTCGTCCTCAGCGTCAGCGACGCGAAGGATCCCGAGGTGGCGCACTCCGGCGAGGGAGTGGTGCGGGCGCACATCGCCCGTTGTCCACTGGTCCCACCAGTCGTCGGGCATTGGACGCTGCTGCGCGGGCCAGGACAGCACCCGGGGTGCGATCGTGGACAGTTGCTCCTCGTTCAACTCGGGAAGAAGCTGGCAGATTTCGTGCCATATCTCTTTGGTCGGGCGTGCGTTCAGTAGTTCGTCAAGGGTGCTCATCGCAGCGGGGCCTCGTTGGCGCGGGGGTCATGGCAGAGGGTGGGCGTGCACGCCGTCGTCGGGTGAAGCGATCACCAGGGTGCGGCCGTCGGGGGTGAGCGTGGCGGCGGACCGCGAGCCGGGGACGTCCACCGAGAGGATGGCGGTGGCCGTGGCGAGGTTCCAGACGGTGACACGGTTTCGGTCCACGATCGGTACGCGCGGTTCGGTGCCGCACCATACGGGCCGCAGGTTGATCCGGTCGACGCGTTCGTCGGTCGGCAGGACCACCGGTTCCGGATCATCGGCCGGGTCATTCAGGTCGACGATCGTGGTTACTGTTTGATCCGGCCGGGCGCCCACGACGGCGAGTGCGGCACCGTTCGGACTGAACGCCAGGCCGTTCGCCCATTGAATACCGGTACGGTACTCGGCGTGGGATCCGCTGCCGATCTCCTGGACGACGGCCCCTTCGTCTTCCTTCCAAAACGTGCGGCGAGGGCGGCAGAAGGCGAGGCGTGATCCATCGGCGCTCAGGGCGACGGTTCCCTCGCCCTCCACCCGGTCGTCGTACGTGAGGTTCTTGAAGATCTCCTGGATGTCGTGGCAGATACGACGGGTCCGCACGTCCCAGACGACAACATTCCGGGTGAATGCGTTGGCCGTGGCGAACGACCGGCCTCCGACCGCGACCTGGGCGAGACGCAGGTCGAGCGACCCGCCGCTTCCGACCATGCCCAGCCTCCATCGCCTGCAAGGATCATCGAGCGCCCAGCGGTAGATGGAGTTGCCGCTGCCCATGGCAGTCAGCGCCGATCCATCAGGGTCGAAGAGGAGATCGCGGACAACCTTCCTACGATCGGGAACGGCCAGGCGGGTCACGGCCCCGTCCGCCAGCACCAGCACCTCGGTGAGCTCCCGGAACCACGGTGCGGCCGTCGCAACCGCTGTCCGACGCAGGTCCGCGGTGACTGCGACCGCGGTGATCCGCTGGGGGACGGGCGAACACGCGGGAAGAGGATGCGACGTCTCCAGATCTTCGGGCGCACCGAGTCGCCGCACCGACATGACAACTCCCATTGGCCGTGAGATCAGCCCGGAAGCCGATTATATCCGGCCCGCGTAGCGGGTAATTGAGGGCCCCTGCGGTGTCGCGAGTGAGCGGGAGCCTGTCGGCAGCCCCACGCTGATCCGGATTCCGCCTCCGCTGATCATGTGACTTAAGGTGAGCGCCGTCACAGCACCGGAATGAACCATGGGGAGGTGCAGGGGCAGGTGGCGTTCCTGACCGACGAGCAGCGCCGCAGCTACGGCACCTTCACCGTGGTGTCGGACGACGGGCAGCTTGCCGGCTACTTCCTGCTGGATCGCGACGCGCGGCGGCGGGCGATAGCCTGCCATGGCGCGAGATCGCAGCTCGGCTATGCCGTCCAGCTCGGCACCGTGCGGTTCCTGGGCACCTTCATGGACAAGCCCGAGGACACGCCCACCGAGGTCGTCGCATACGTCGCCGACCAGCTTGGCCATCCTGCCTCGGTGCTGGCCGGGTACGACGCCGAGCGTACCCGCTGGGACCACCAGAACGCCATCAAGGACGCTTATGGCTACCAGGACTTGAAGGGCGACACCTGGTGGAAGTTGGCCCGGTGGCTGTGGGACCGCTGCTGGTCGGGCAACGAACGCCCTATCGCCCTGTTCGACCTCGCCACCTTACATCGGAACTGCTCGGCACCGACCGTTTCCTCCCCGTGCGAAGCGCTGACGACCGGCTGCTTACCTGCTTCCTCGAATACCGCGATGAGGACACGGTGATGGTCCACGACCTGCTCCACGTCCGAACAGGGAACAGTTGGGAACTTCACGTCAGCAGCTATCCCAAGCTGCGGGTGGCCTCTGCATGGCTGTTGGACCAATGCCGCGCTGCCGGGCTGGAGATCCGTTATGACGGCACCGGGACGGCGGGCATGCAGGTACTGCACCTCGTGAAGCCCTGATCGCCTATCTCAAGCGGTCATCAGGCCGTAGTGGGCACCGCATGCGCACATCCACGACGGGCGAGCGTGGGCCAGGACAGACAGCTGCCCGAAGAACCACGGCCTTCGACGGCGCGCCTCTCATCAAACGATCCTTTGACGACAGGGCGGCGGCGTGTCCAATGAACCCGCGTGATCCGGGGGTCCGCGACGGCGCGAATCCAATCAGATCCGATGGTGACTGGTGACAGGTAGGGTCCATTCCTCCGCACGGAAGGGGCCCTCGGTGGCGAACCTGATCTACAAGCGGGTCTCGACCGACCAGCAGTCGACCGCCCGGCAGAACCTCCTCCTGGACGAGGCCGGGATCGAGGACCCGGTCGTCTTCGAGGAGGAGGCCGGCACCTCCAGCCGCCTCCGCCCCCTGGACCGCCCGAAGTTCGGCGAGCTGCTGACGTACGCGCGACCGGGCGACACCGTGCACATCTCCGAGATGTTCCGCCTCGTGCGCGGCAACCAGCACATCCTCGACGTGCTCGACGCCCTCCACACAGGCCACCTCGCCCTGCGCATCCACGACGGCGCGTTCTCCGCCATGGACCTCACCGCCCGCCACCCGCGCACCGGCGAGCTGCTGTCGACCGTGAAGTTCATGGTGCAGACCCTCGCCGCCGCCGGAGAACTCCAGCGCGAACTGACCTACGACGGGCTGCGGGCCGCCGAGGCGAAGAGTAACAAGGGCGGACGGCGCCCGGCCGTCCCGGCCGACAAGACCGCCGACGTGCGCACCGTGTACCTGGAAGGCCGTTCGATCGCCGCCCTGGCCCGCGAGCTGGGCGTCAGCCGCGGCGCCGTCCGCACGGCCCTCGCCGACCTGATGCCCGAGCACACCGGCGCCGGCCGCGAAGACGGCCCGGTTCCGGAGCTGCCGGTCACCCTCGACATGCCCGGCAAGGTCGCCGACTTCCTCCGCACCTTCGCCCTGGACGACGTCGAGCGGGCCGCGCTCGACCAGGGCGTGACCGTACGGCGCGGACAGGGCTACACCCTGCGCGTCACCGCCGCCCCCGACGTGCACCGCCAGCTCCTCGCGCGCTGCCAGCCCCTCGACGGCACCCCGGGCGCCCCCGTGGTCCCGGCGCAGCGCAAGGCCCGCCGCGACTACGAGAACCGCGTCAACACCCTCGCGCCGACCCCAGCCTCAAGCATCACGTAGCGCTACATGTCCGCTCGCCGTAGCTATACGAGAACAGGGCCGTCTCGTGGTGGCCGCGGCCGCTCGGCGGACCGCCGCGTCGGCGATCGTACCGCCTTCGCCTCCGACCGTCTGAGTGAAGCGAGCGGCGAACCGTGCCGTGCCGACGTGTGGCGCGTCGATGCTCAGGTGGGCGGCGAGGCGATCACCGGCAGCGCGGGTGGCCTCGTACAGTCCGAAGGCCGACGGGTCCTCCCGCATGGTGCGGTGCAGCACGTCCAGATGATCCGCGGCGATACCGTCCAGCTTCTTGAGGGCGCCGGGACGCTCGGGCTGACAGGAAGAGACTCGTCGACTCAGCCGAGTCCACTCGCCCGACACGCCTGTACGGCCACCCGGCCCCGGCCACCGTGTGGACGTACCCATCCGCGTCACACCCTTCACGCACAGTGGCACCGCGCTTCGTGCGCGGCGGTCCGGAATCCAGAGTCCGTGCGAAGACGAAAGCCGCGATAGGGCGCAACTCAGCCATGTCCGGAACACCCACTGTCATGCGGTGCCATATGTGGTTGCCGGTGCTCCGGTGGCGGAACTGACCGGTGAGGGGTTCCCACTTCGGTATGTCGCGCGCTGCTGAGGGCCACCACGTCGCCGGCCTGAACGACTGGCAGCCATTGAACATCCGTTCAATGGCTGCCAGTATCGTGCTGACCGACGAGGCCCGGCTGAAGGAAGAGCATGAGCACGTACGCAGTCATCAACCCCGCGACCGGCGAGCTGCTGCGGGAAATCCCGACGATCACTGACGAGCTGCTCGAAGCCGCCCTGCGGGCGACCCACGCCACGCAGTCGACCTGGGCTCGCGAGTACACCCTCCAGCAGCGGTCCGCCCTGATCACACGGGTCAGCGAGCTGCACGCGGAACGACGCGAGGAGCTCGCGCGGATCATGGTGACCGAGATGGGCAAGCCCATCGAACAGGCTCGTGGCGAGGTCGACTTCTGCGTCGACATCTACCGCCACTCCGCCGAGATCGCACGGTCCTGCCTGGCTGACCAGGAGATCCGGCTCGAGTCCGGCAGCGCGCTGGTGCGCAGCGCGCCGCTCGGCGTGCTGCTGGGGATCATGCCGTGGAACTATCCCGCCTACCAGGTCGCCCGGTTCGTGGCGCCGAACCTGCTGATCGGCAACACGATCCTGCTCAAGCACGCTCCGCAATGCCCGGAGTCGGCCGCCTTCCTGGAGCGGATCTTCGCCGACGCGGGTCTGCCGGCTCATGCCTACACCAACCTCTACGCCAGCAACGACCAGGCAGCGAAGCTGATCGCGGACCCACGCGTACGGGGCGTGTCCCTCACCGGCTCCGAGCGCGCCGGCCAGGCGGTGGCGGAACTCGCCGGCCGCCACCTCAAGAAGGTCGTGCTGGAGCTGGGCGGCTCGGACCCCTTCCTCGTCCTGACCGACGATGATCTGGACACCGTGGTGGAGAAGGCCGTCGCCGCCCGCATCGACAACACCGGTCAGGCATGCAACGCCGCCAAGCGGATCATCGTCCTCAGCGAGTTCTACGAGCGCTTCGCCGAGCGGTTCATCAAGGCCCTCACCGCCCTGGAACCAGGCGACCCGACCGACCCCGACACCGTCCTGGGCCCGCTGTCGTCGAGCGCGGCCGCTCAGCGGTTGGAAGCGCAGGTCCAGCGGGCGGTCGAGCACGGAGCGACGCTCCACCGAGCCGCGCCGAGCCGGGGCAACTTCGTCTCACCCGCCGTGCTCACCGGCGTGACCGCGGACAATCCCGCCTACCACGAGGAGCTGTTCGGCCCCGTCGCCATGCTGCACCGGGCGGAGGACGAGGAGCACGCGCTGGCCGTCGCCAACGACACGCCGTACGGCCTGGGGTCGTACGTCTTCACCTCCGACCAGGAACAGGCCATGCGTGTCGCGGACCGGCTCGAGGCCGGCATGGTCTTCGTGAACGATGTCGGGGTCGAGGGAGCCGAGTTGCCCTTCGGCGGGGTGAAGCGCTCCGGAACCGGGCGG
Organism: Streptomyces oceani; assembly: GCF_001751245.1. Classification (GTDB taxonomy): domain Bacteria; phylum Actinomycetota; class Actinomycetes; order Streptomycetales; family Streptomycetaceae; genus Streptomyces; species Streptomyces oceani. Next base: position 200,006 of record NZ_LJGU01000113.1, on the reverse strand, counting down.
GAGTTGGGTCATCTGGCTTTCAACGAGTTCGTGAACAAGAAGATGATCCGGCTCCCCTGACAGGGGCGCCACGACCGAACCCGCCGACAGCGGATGCGGAAGGGAACGCACGTGAGGAAGCCGGAATCGGCTCCCGCCGAGCCGGTCGTGTCCGGTGACCCGGGCGTCGACCTGGACCACACCTCGTTCGCCGTGCGAGACGCGCTGGGCTGGGCGCGGCTGCTGCGCCGCGAGCTGGGTGCCACGCCGATCGGCGGCGAGACGCTGCCGGAGTTCCGCTATCTCCTCCTCTACCTGGGGACCTCGGACGAGGGGGCCCGTATGGAGCTGATGGAACCGCTCGGCTCCGGATTCCTCACGCGCTACCTGGCCAAGCGGGGCGAGGGGCCGCACCACCTGACGTTCGCCGTGCCGGACCTGCGCGCCACGGTCGCGCGCGTACGGGCGCTCGGCTGCACGGTCGTGGGCGAGAGCTACGAACACCCGCCGTGGCGTGAGGCGTTCATCGCCCCGGACGGCGCACACGGCGTGGTGATCCAGCTCGCCCAGTCGGATCGGGCCTATCCGGACGCGGAGGAGTTGCTGACGAGCCGCACCCGGGACCCGGCCACGCTGCCGAGCGTCAGTGGTGCCGAGGAGCCGCTGTGGTGGACCTCGCTCTGGGAGACCCCGGCAGGGCCGGCCGCACGACTGCGCACCACGCATCTGGCGTCCACCGACCTGACGTTCTCCCGACGTCTCTACGAGGACGTGCTGAGCGGCCGGTCGCGCGCGGGGGAGGACTGGCTGGAGTTCTCCTGGCCCAGCGGCTCGGTGCGGGTGCATGCCGCCGAGCGGCCCGGCGTACGCGGGATGAGTCCGCGTGTGGAGGGCGCGGAGCGTACGCGGATCGGCTCCGCCTGGCTGCGTGGCGAGGTCTGACGGTTCGCGGACGGAGGCAGGTACGTACGCCTGGCGGGTGGCGGTCGGCCCGCTCACCCGAAGGCGATCTCCTCGCACCGGGTGACGCTCCGTCGGATGGACGCTCGGTCGAGGCCGAGGAGCGAGGTGAGCCACATGCCGTTCTGCACGATGTCGATGTCGGCGGCCCGCTTGTTCGCCTCCGCTCTGGTGAGTTCCGGCCGGGCCGAGCGGATGAGTGCCGCGAGTGCCTTGCGGTAGCGCTGCTGGGCCGCCGTGTTGATCTCCCCGAAGTCCGGGTGGGCGCGCGCGAGCGCCCACAGTTGCAGCCGGAGGGAGAGGTACTCCGTGGTGAGGAACTCCGGCTTGGCGACCCGGGCGAGGGCGGCTCGGAGGTTGTCCTCCGGACGCTTGGCCGGATTCGGCTCGAGGATGGTCATGTCCTGTCTCTCGATGCGGCGCAGTGCCGCGCCGATGAGCGTGACCTTGTCGGTGTAGTAGTAGTTGACCAGCCCGAGCGAGACACCGGCCTGCTGGGACACGGCACGCATGCTGACACCCGAGATCCCGTGTTGGGACAGCAGCACGAGGACGGCGTCGAGGATGCGCTCCTCCCGGTCGACCTTCTTCGCGGGTTCCGTGGTCCTGTCGCTCACCCGCCCGAGAGTAGCCCGCCCCGGCGGGCAGGACGCGTGGGGGCTGTCCTTCGCGGGGAGATCCGCGGCGGCGTTCGCGGGGGAGAGGGGCGCGGGCACGGTGCGGACCTCAAAGCTCCAGGACCAGTTTCGCGCTACGGGCCCGCCCGACGCAGATGAGCATCGTGCCCTCCTCCTCGTGTTCCTCGGGGGACATGAGGGTTCCGCGATGTTCCGGTCGGCCGTCGAGCACGCGGGTCTCGCACGTACCGCAGTAGCCCTCCTGGCAGGAGGAGTCGATGTCCGGTCGCACCGCCCGTACGGCCTCGAGCAGGCTCTGGTCCGCGGCGACGGTCAGCGAGGTGCCGGTCTCCCGCAGTTCCACCTCGAACGCGGTGTCGGCGCTCGTGTCAGGCGTGTCCTCGGCGGCGGTGAACCGCTCGAGATGCAGCCGGTCGGTGAGTCCGGCGCGTTCGCAGGCCGTGGTCGCCGCGGCCAGCATCGGCGGGGGACCGCAGCAGTACAGCCGGGCGCCCGGGGACATCGTCTCGATGATCCCCGTCAGTTCGGGCACCCCCTCCTCGTCCTCGGGCACCAGGGTCACCCGGTCGGGGTGGCGGCCCGTGAGGAGCTCGGCGAACGCCATGGAGCGCCGGTTCCGCCCGCCGTAGACGAGCCGCCAGGAGGCGCCGCGCCGGTGCAGCTCCTCGGCCATCGCCTTGAGCGGGGTGATGCCGATGCCGCCGGCCAGCAGCACGTAGTCGGGCGCCTCCACCAGGGGGAAGTGGTTGCGTGGCGGCGAACTGTGGATCTCGTCGCCGACGTTCAGCCGATCGTGCACCTCGGCTGAGCCTCCTCGGCCGGTCTCCTCCCGTAGGACACCGAGGGTGTACGTGTCGCGGGCCGCCGGATCGCCACACAGCGAGTACTGCCGCCGCAGGCCGGACGGGAGGCACAGCTCCACGTGCGCACCGGGCCCCCAGCGGGGCAGTTCGGCGTCGTCGGTCGCGGAGAGCTCCAGCAGTACGACGCCCCCCGCCAGCGGCGTCTTCCGCGCCACCCTCAGCCGCAGCGAGGCGCCGTCACTCAGTGCCGGCATGAACGTCCCCCTCACCTTCCTCGAACACGGTCTCAGCGCTCCTCGCCCCGGGCGAGTGCGACCATTCCGGTGATCAACGCGTCGCGTCGGCGCGCCAGTTCGTCGACGGAGTGCGCCTCGCTGATCGGTCGGAGCCCCTCTACGAGTTGCCGCGCCGTGTCCTCGTCGAGACGGGGGCTGCCCAGGCTGTCGAACCAGCGGTTGAAGCTGTCGGCGTAGCGCTCGCAGAAGGCGCTGAGTCCGCCCTCCCCGGCGCCCAGATGGAAGAGCGAGGTCGGTCCCATGGCGGCCCATCGCAGTCCGGGCCCCGAGGAGACCGCCGTGTCGACGTCCTCGACGCTCGCCACGCCCTCGGTGACGAGGTGGATGGCCTCGCGCCACAGCGCGGCCTGCAGCCGGTTGGCGACGTGCCCGGGCATCTCGCGCCTGACCTCGATGGTCACCTTGCCGACCGACGCGTAGCAGGCGCGTGCCCGGTCCACCACTCCCGGGTCGGTCCGCTCGTTGCCCATCACCTCCACCAGCGGGATGAGGTGCGGGGGGTTGAAGGGGTGACCGAGGACGAAGCGGCCCGGGTCGCGCCAGCCCGCCTGCATCTCCGTCAGCGTCAGCCCGGAGGCGGAAGAGGCCACCACCGTCGTGTCCCCGAGCACCGGCTCGATGGCCGCGTACAGCTCGTGCTTGACGCCGATCCGCTCGGGCACGCTCTCCTGGACGAAGCCGGCTCCCTCGACCGCGGCGCACGGGTGGTCGTGGAAGCGCAGGTTCTCCGGGTCACCGTGCTCGGCCAGTCCCAACCGGGTCAGCACCGGCCAGGCATCCTCGACCGCCTGCCGCACCCTGCGCTCGGCCAGCGGATCCGGATCGTGGACGGCGACCGACCTGCCGGCGGCCAGGAACAGCGCACACCAGCTCTGGCCGATCACCCCGCCGCCGAGGCTCGCCACGTGCGTGATCGTGCCCGGGTCGTCGTCCTGCTGCTCAGAAGCCGACATGAGCCGCCCCCTTCAGACCGAGCCGCTGGCGTGCCTCGGCCGGAGTCGCGATGGTGTGTCCCAGGGACTCGACGATCGTGCGGATCTTCGCCACCTGATCGGCGTTGGACGCGGCGAGCTCGCCAGGGCCGATGAAGAGGCTGTCCTCCAGACCGACCCGGAGGTTTCCGCCGAGCATGGCGGCCTGGGTGGCGAAGGGCATCTGGTGTCGGCCGGCGGCGAGCACCGACCACTCGTAGTCGTCGCCGAAGAGCTTGTCCGCGATGGTGTGCATGTGCATGAGGTTGTCCAGGTCGGCGCCCACGCCGCCGAGTACGCCGAAGACCAGCTGTACGAAGAACGGCGGCTCGACCCATCCCTGGTCGACGAGCCAGGCGAGGTTGTACAGATGGCCGAGGTCGTAGGCCTCGAACTCGAACCGGGTGCCGTGTGTCCCGCCCAGTTCCTTCACGACGTACTCGAGGTCGGCGAAGGTGTTCTTGAAGACGAGGTCCCGCGTCGACTCCAGGAACTCCGGCTCCCAGTCGTGCTGCCAGCGCTCGTACTTCCGCCGCATCGGGAAGATGCCGAAGTTGAGCGAACCGACGTTGAGCGAGGCCATCTCGGGCGAGGTCGTGGTGGCGGCGCGGAGTCGGTCCTCGCGGGACATGCCGAGGCCGCCGCCGGTGGACACGTTGATGACGGCGTCGCACTCGGCGGAGATCCGCGGCATGAACCGCTGGAAGAGTTCCGGCCGGGGATCGGGCTTGCCGGTCTCCGGGTCGCGGGCGTGCAGGTGGATGATGGCCGCGCCGGCCCGCGCCGCCTCGACGGAGGCGTCCGCGATCTCCTCCGGGCGGATCGGCAGGTGCGGCGACATCGTCGGGGTGTGGATGCCGCCGGTTGGGGCGCAGGTGATGATGACTGGCTTGGACATGTTCCTCCCCTCAGCTCCGTGCGGTGGCCTGTACGGCGGTCGCGGGCGCTTCGGCGTCGGCGGTACGCCCGCTCCCCGTCACGAGTGAGCGGTACGCCTCGAGGACGAGACCGTGGAAGTGGTGCACGCCGTGTTCGGAGAGCCCCGGCGCCCGTGCGGGGTCGTAGACGATCCGCCCCTGGTCGAAGGCGGGCGTGCTCATGCCGCGTTGGACGCTCTCGACCAGGTCGATGTCCTGCACCTGGAGCACCTCGTCGATGTACCGCACCGACTCCTTCTCGGCCTCGTTCAGCTCGGTGCTCTCCAGGAAGAAGTCCCAGGTCTCCACGGTCCGGTCGGGCCCGGCCGGCAGGACCTGGAAGACCATGAAGTTGCCCCGCCCCGGGTAGCGCAGCAGACAGGTGTTGGGCCACAGCCACCACACCGCGTGCTCCGTGACGGTCGCGTCGGAGACGTCGTATGCGGCGTTCTCGGACGTGCCCGCGTCCGCGAAGTGGCTCGACCAGATGCCGTGGGTCTTGACGTCGTAGGTGTCCATGTCGACGAGGGAAACGAACTCCTTGTGCGCGACATGGCAGTGGTAGCACTCGAGGAAGTTGTCGATGACGTTCTTCCAGTTGGTCCGTACGTCGTAGTGCAGCCGCTTGGCGTGCGTGAGGTTCGCGATGTCGGGAGCCCGCTGGGTGATCTCGGCGGCGAGGTCGGGAGCCTGCCGTGCCAGCGGCGGGGCGGTGGGGTCGAGGTTGACGTAGACGAAACCGCAGAACTCCTCGACCTGGATCTGGTCGAGGCAGATCTCCGTCTTGTCGAAGGCGGTCAGCTGGTCCGTCTGGCGTGCTCCCACCAGCGCGCCGCTCAGGTCGTACGTCCAGGCGTGGTACGGGCACACGATGGTGCGGGTCGTCCCGGAGCCGGACAGGAGCTCGTGCGCCCGGTGCTTGCAGACGTTGTAGAAGGCGCGCAGCCGCCTCGAGCGGTCGCGGACGACGAGGATCGGCGTCTCGGCGACGGTCGTGGAGACGTAGTCGCCGGGCTTGGTGAGCTGCTCCACGTGACAGACCCACTGCCAGGTGCGGCCGAAGATGGACTGGCGGTCCACGGCGTGCCATTTCGGGTCGGTGTAGGCCTCCGCGCGCAGCGACATCGATCGTGCGGGGTCCTCGTGGTAGCCGGCGGCGATCGCCCTGATCTCGTCCTCGGTGAGAGTAGCCATGCCTACGACCATAGGATGAACTGTACGATCGTTCAATCCCCGGTTGAATGACCGTTCAGGTGATGCCGCTGTCAGCCATACTTGTGCCATGACCGATGACCCCGAGTCCCTTCCTGAGGACGGTCCCCGTAGCGGAATCTCCGTCACGCTCACCGCCGGAACGCTGAACGTGATCCGTGACCGGGTCGGGAAGCGTGGGATCTCCGCGTACCTGGCACGAGCGGCTCAGCGGCAGATCGAGCGAGACAACCTGACGGACTCGTTGCTGACTTCGACAACGTCAAATGGACCCGCTGATCCCGAGGCCGTGGCAGCCAAGCGGGCCAAGCTCCTCGGCCCCGCGGCAGGGACCGAGGCCGCCGCGTCTGTTCCTGTCGTCGGAGGCGGTGGTAGCCCGGTCGCCCCGCGACGTAGGCCCTGGTGACCCCGGCCACGTGTGGGCCGTGGTCCCTGGCGAGGACGTCGCTCACGAGGCGTCTCCCGCCCCGTACGCCTGACGGGGTACGTGTTCCGGGTTCGCGAGTGTTTCGGGAAGGACGACGGAGAACTCGGCCCCGCCACCCTCGAGCGCGGTGGCGGACACCTCGCCGCCGAACCGCTCGGTCAGCCGGCGCACCAGGGAGAGCCCGATTCCGCGCTGCCGGTGTGCCGAGGTCTTCTTGGTGGTCCACCCCTCGGTGAAGATCAGGTCCCGTTGCTCCGGTGGTATCCCGGGTCCGGTGTCCGTGATCTGGAGCAGCAGGGTGCGGCCCTCCGCGCGCAGTTCCACCGCGACCGTCGCCTCCGGGGTCCCGGTCGCCGCGTCCAAGGCGTTGTCCACCAGGTTGCCGATGACGGTCACCACGGCGTTCGGGTCCACCACCCGGTTCGGCAGCAGGGTGGTGGGGCTGATCCACAGTGCCACGCCGCGCTCGGCGGCCACCGCGGCCTTCCCCACCAACAGGGCGGCGATCAGCGGATCGTGTACGGACACCGCCACCTGTTCCGCCGCGGCCTGGTGCACGCCCAGCACCTCCGTGATGAACTCCTGGGCTTCCGAGTACAGGCCGAGTTCCAGGAGGCCGAGCAGCGCGTGCAACCGGTTGGCGTGCTCGTGGTCCTGCGCGCGCAGCGCGTCCAGCAGGCTTCGGGTGCTGTCCAGCTCCCGGCCCAGCCGCTCGAGTTCGGTTCGGTCCCGAAGGGTGATCACCGCTCCGCCGTCGTCCGTCGGCATCCGGTTGGCGACCAGGACGCGAGCGCCGCTGACCGTCAACAGGTCCTCGCCCGTCGCCCTGCCGGAGAGTACGTCCGCGGCCCGGCCCTCGCCGAGTACGTCCGTGACGTGCCGGCCGACATCAGCGGGGCGAAGACCGATCAGCCGCTGGGCCTCGTCGTTGACCAGTCGGGTGCGGCCGTGCGGGTCGAGTGCCACGACTCCCTCGCGGATGCCGTGCAGCATCGCCTCCCGCTCGTCGAGCAGCGCCGAGATGTCGGAGAAGGCCAGGTCGTGGGTTCGGCGCCGCAGTCGGAAGGCGACCGCGTACGCGGCGGCCGAGCCGGCCGCCAGGGCCGCTCCGGAGTAGGCCAGCAGGTCGGGCACGGCCGACAGCAGACGGTTGCGCACGCTCGCGTAGTCGATACCGACCGAGACCGCGCCGACCACCCGGCCCTCGCTGTTCCGCAACGGCGCCTTGCCTCGGGCGGTGGGTCCGAGAGTGCCGGCGTCGATGTGCATCACCTCTCGCCCGGCGAGCACTTCGCCGGGATCGGTGGAGACATGGCGCCCCACCTCCCCGCGTGAGGGATGTGACCAGCGAATGCCGTGTTCGTTCAGGACGACGACGTACGCGGCGCCGGTCGCCTCGCGGATCTGTTCGGCCTCCCGCTGCACCGGGCCGTCCGGCGAGGGCGGGGTGTTCAGCTCGGACACCAGGCCGGGGCGGGTGGCGGTGCTCTGGGCGATGGCCAGCGCCCGTCGCATGGCCTGACGGTCGAGCTGGTCACTGAGCGGAGCCAGGAAGAGGCCGCTGACCAGGGCGGTCACGCCGGTGATGAGGGCCAGCTGCATCACCAGGACCTGGGAGAAGACCCGGCGAGGTCCGCGGAAGCGCATGCCTGGGCCCCCTCGCCGTCTCGTGCCGGGCGGATACGGAGGTGTCCGTACCTGTTCGATTCGGCCGAGAGTACGGGATCCGTCCGCGCGGCTTCGACGCCCCGGCTCTCTCCCCGGGAACACCATCTCCGGGGGCGGGATGTTGATCACGCCGTTCGCGGTGGCGGCGATGTGCCGATCAGTACGGCGAGGCTCCGCCCCCCAGGTGCCGTTGGCGGAGCACCGCGCCGGAATGGCCTCAACCCCTCGGCAGTCCCAGCTCGGTGGCCAGCCGGTCCCGGTGCCACGCCGGGGAGCCGAAGAGCTGGGCGGACCCGTGCGCCCGCTTGAAGTAGCGGTGGGCGTCGTGTTCCCAGGTGATGCCGATGCCGCCGTGCAACTGGATCATCTCGCCCGCGACCGCCGAGAACGCCTCCGAGCAGGCGGACTTGGCACCCGACGCGTGGCGGGTGAGTTCCGCCGCGCTCCCCACCGTCGAGTTCTCCGCCGCCGCGTCGGCCGCGCCCAGCGCCGCCGAGCGTGCCGATTCCACCAGCACGTACGCGTCCGCCAGTCGGTGCTTCACCGCCTGGAAGGAGCCGACGGGTCGGCCGAACTGCACGCGTTGCGTGACGTGTTCGACGGTCAGTTCCAGGCAGCGTTCGGCCGCGCCCAGTTGCTCCGCGGCGAGCGCCGTACACGCGAGGTCCATGACGTGGTTCAGCACTAGGGCCCCGGCGCCCTCCGCGCCGATGAGTCGGCCGGTCGCCCCCGCGCAGGCGAGCCGCGCCAGGGAGCGGCTCTGGTCCATGGTCACCGTGGTCTCGCGGTGGACTCCCGGGTCGTCGGCGGACACCTCGAAGAGGGAGACCCCGGCTTTCGTACGGGCGGCCAGCAGCAGCACGTCCGCCTGCGCGCCGTCCAGGACGTGCTCCTTCGCGCCGTCGATCCGCCAGCTGCCGTCCTCCCGAGCCGTCGCCGTGGCGCGTATCGCCTCGGGCGCCCAGGACCCACCCTCGGCCCAGGCCAGCGAGCCCAGGGCGGCGCCGTCGGCGATGCGGGGCAGTAGCCGGTCGCAGGCCGCCTCGTCGCCGGAGTCGAGCAGGGCCCGCACGGTCAGCACCGCGGAACCCAGATAGGGCACCGGGCTCAGCACCCGGCCCAACTCCTCCAGTACGACATGCGCTTCCCGGGTGCCGTAACCCGCGCCACCGTACTCCTCGGGCACACACAGCCCGGCGACGCCGACCTGTTCCGTCAGGGGCCGCCAGGCGCTCGCTCCCGCGTGCCGCGTGAGCAACGAGCGTACGGCGGACCGCAACGCCTCCTGTTCCTCAGTGCTCCGCACTCACGCGCTCCTCTCCGGACGGCCGGCGGCAACACGGCCACCAGCCCGGTCATCGGTGCCGTCACCGGCGAGGCCGTCGGCGAGCACGCCCGCGCGGCAGGCCGCCGGCGTGCCCCAGGCGTCACGGAGCGGGCGGGCCTTGCGAATCCAGAGGGAGAGGTCGAGTTCCTCGGTGTAGCCGAGTGCGCCGTGCAGTTGCAGGGCCGTACGGGACGCGACGTACGCGGCCTCGCCCGCCGCCACCTTCGCCGCGGCGATCTCCCGTCCGCCGGCCGGGTCGTCCGCCGCCAGGGCGAGCGCCGCGGAGTGGACCAGCGGCTGGGCGAACTCGAGGCCGATCAGGGTGTCCGCCAGCCGGTGCTTCACGGCCTGGAACGAGCCGATCGGCACGCCGAACTGGCTGCGCTGCCGGGCGTACTCGACCGTACGCGTCAGCAGGGCGCGGCCCAGGCCGAGGCTCTGGGCCGCGGTGGCCAGCGCCGCGACGTTCAGGGCGTGTGCGGCGGCGGCTCGTACGGGCGGCCCCTGGGCGAGGACCGTGCCGCCGCGCGGCCTGGCCAGCCGGCGGGCCGGGTCCGCGGAGGGCTGGATCTCGTCCGCCGACTCCGCCAGGCGCAGGGTGTCGCCGTCCACGGCGAACACGGCGTCGGCCGCGTCGGGGTCCAGCGCGTACGGGGACGCGGGCGTCAGGAGCGCGAGGGAGACCGTCCGCTGTCCGGCGGCGATGTCGGGCAGCCAGGTTGTCGCGGTGGCTTCGTCGCCCAGCCGGTCCAGGAAGGCGGCCACCGTCACCGTCTCGACGTACGGACCGGGCACCGCGTGGCGGCCGAGTTCGGTGAGGGCGACGGTCAGTTCGAGGGGGAGCGGGCCGAGACCGTCGTGCCGTTCCGGCACCGCCAGGGCGAGGACACCGGCGTCGGCGAGCCGCGCCCACAGCTCACGGCCCCGAGCGTGGTCGCCGGTGGCCCAGTCGCGTACGGCCGCCGGGGTGTCTGCGGCGGTGAGCATGTCGTCCAGGGTCCGGGCGAACTCCCGCTGCTCGTCGTCGAGGAGGAACCGCATCACCGACGTCCCTTCGGCAGGCCGAGCAGCCGCTCGGCGATGATGTCGCGCTGGATCTCGTTGCTGCCCGCGTACACCGGGCCGGCGAGCGCGAAGGTGTAGCCCTCGGTCCAACCGCCGTGCCCGGGTGAGTCGCCGGCGTGGTCGGCGAGTTCGCCGTACGGGCCGAGCAGGTCGAGCGCGGTCTCGTGAAGGGCGATGTCGTACTCGGACCAGAAGACCTTGTTGAGGCTCGACTCGGCGCCGATCGCGCCGCCGGCAGCCAGCCGTGCGGCGCCGGCGTAGGTGAAGAGCTGGTAGGCGCGGGCGCCGATCACGGCGTCGGCGACCCGGTCGCGCAGCGCGGTGTCGACGTGGCCGGCGAGACCAGCGGGGCCAGCAGGATCACCAGGGCCAGCGGGGCCAGCGCGCCGCCGCCACAGTTCGACCAGGCGGTTGGCGGCGGCGGTGAACCGGCCGGGGCTGCGCAGGGTGAGCCCCCGTTCGTTGCTGGCGGTGCTCATGGCGACCCGCCATCCCCGGCCGGGTTCGCCGATGACGTCCTGATCGGGCACGAAGACCTCGTCCAGGAAGATCTCGGCGAAGGCCGGCTTGCCGTCCAGCCGTCCGATGGGGCGCACGGTCACACCGTTGGCGTCCAGCGGGAACATGACGTACGTCAGTCCGTGGTGCGGTTTTCCGGCGTCCGGGTCGCTGCGGAAGAGCCCGAAGGCGCGGTCGGCGAAGGCGGCACGGGAGGACCAGGTCTTCTGGCCGCTCAACAGCCAGCCACCACGAGTGCGTACGGCCGTGGAGCGCAGCGACGCCAGGTCTGATCCCGCCTCCGGTTCGGACCACGCCTGCGCCCAGATCACCTCGCCGCTCGCCATGGGCGGCAGGACGCGAGCGCGTTGTTCGTCGGTGCCGTGCTCGAAGAGGGTGGGGGCCAGCAGGTTGATGCCGTTCTGGCTGACCCGGCCGGGCGCGCCGGCCGCGTAGTACTCCTCCTCGAAGGTGAGCCATTCCAGGACGGAACAGCCGCGCCCGCCGTACTCCTCGGGCCAGGAGACCACCGACCAGCGGTCGGCGTGCAGCGTGCGCTCCCACTCCCGGTGGGCCGCGAAGCCCTCCCGGGTCTCCAGCGAGGGCAGCGGCGTCGTGGGCACCCGTGCGCTGAGCCAGGCGCGGGCCTCCCGGCGTACGGTGTCCTGCTGGGGCGTGGAGTCGAGGTCCATCAGGAACCGCCCTCCTTCTTCATGGCACCGATGTCCATGCCGCCGAGGGGGTCGGGGGCGGTTTCGGCGTTGTGCGCGTGGGCGAGGTGGTGCAGCCCGAAGACCGAGTCCATGCCGCTGTGCAGGCCCTGCAGGTCCTCGGCCTGGTTGACGGCGCGCTTGGTGAGCGCCAGCCCCATGCGCGGCATCTGGGCGATCCGCAGCGCCAGCTCCTGTGTGCTGTCGGCGAGTTCGGCGCGGGGCACCACCCGGTTGACCATCCCGACCTCGTACGCCCGCCGCGCGCTCATCCGGTCGCCGGTGTAGAGGAACTCCTTGGCGACGCGTGGTGGCATCACCCACGGGTGGGCGAAGTACTCCACTCCCGGGATGCCCATACGGACCACCGGGTCGGCGAAGAAGGCGTCGTCGGCGGCGACGATCAGATCGCAGACCCAGGCGAGCATGAGCCCGCCGGCGACGCACGCGCCCTGCACCGAGGCGATGACGGGCTTGGGTAGTTCGCGCCAGCGGCGGCACATGCCCAGGTAGACCTCGGACTCGCGGGCGAACCGGCTCTCCGCGCCCTCCTTGTCCGAGTGGTCCCACCACAGCCCGGCCCTGCGGTCGAACGGCAGGTGGGCGTCGCGTTCCGGGGTGCCGATGTCGTGACCGGCCGAGAAGTGCTTGCCCGCACCGGCGAGGATCACGGCCTTGACCTCGTCGTCGTCGGCGGCGCGGTAGAAGGCCTGGTCGAGGGCGTAGGTCATCGCGGAGTTCTGGGCGTTGCGGTACTCCGGCCGGTTCATGGTGACGGTCGCCACCGTGCCCCGCTTGTCGTACCGCACCGGCTCGTCCTGGGCCTCAGGGCCTTCGGAGGCTGCGTCGTGGACACTCGACATTCGCCGCTCCTTCCCTAACAAGTGTTTGGTAGGTTAGCGTACGGCCATGAGCAGCGTCGAGGAGTTCCGGAACGAGATCCGTGACTGGCTGCGGACCCACCTCACCGGCGACTTCGCGGACCTGCGCGGGCGAGGCGGGCCCGGCCGGGAACACGAGGCGTTCGCCGAACGGCTCGCCTGGGAACGCCACATGGCCGCCGCCGGCTGGACCTGCGTCGGATGGCCGACGGAGTACGGCGGTCGGGGCGCCACCCTGGAGCAGCAGGTGGCCTTCCACGAGGAGTACGCCCTCGCCGACGCCCCCGCCCGGGTGGGGCACCTCGGTGAACAGCTCCTGGGTCCCACCCTGATGGCCTTCGGCACGCCCGAGCAGCGGGAGCGCTTCCTGCCGACGATCGTCGCGGTGGAGGAGCTGTGGTGCCAGGGCTACAGCGAGCCGGACGCGGGATCGGACCTGGCGAACATCCGCACGCGGGCCGAACTGGACGGCGACACCTGGAAGGTCACCGGTCAGAAGATCTGGACCTCGCTGGCCCTGGAGTCCGACTGGTGCTTCGTCGTCGCCCGGACAACCCCCGGGTCCACCCGGCATCACGGGCTGTCCTACCTGCTGGTCCCGCTGGACCAGCCCGGCGTCGACATCCGGCCGATCCATCAGCTGACCGGCACCTCGGAGTTCAACGAGGTCTTCCTCGACGGCGCGCGCACCGCTGCCGAGAACGTCGTGGGCGCCCCCGGGGACGGCTGGAAGGTCGCGATGGCCACCCTCGGTTTCGAACGCGGCGTGTCCACCCTGGGCCAACAGGTCGGCTTCCGGCGCGAACTCACCGCCCTGACCGAGCTGGCCCAGCGCAACGGCGCCGCCACCGACCCGGTCATCCGGGACCGGCTCGCCCGGGCCTGGATCGGCCTGGAGACCATCCGCTTCAACGCGCTGCGGCTGATCGAGTCAGTCGCCGCCGGCTCACCCGGCCCGGAGGCCTCCATCGGGAAGATCTACTGGGCCACCTGGCACCGCGAGCTGGGCGAACTCGCCATGGACGTCTGCGGTGCGGACGGCCTGCTCGCCGCCGGCGCGCCCTACGATCTCACCGACTGGCAGCGCCTCTTCCTCTTCTCCCGGTCCGACACCATCTACGCCGGCTCGAACGAGATCCAGCGGAACATCATCGCCGAGCGGGTGCTCGGCCTGCCGAAGGAGGTTCGCCCGTGACCACCGAGCCCGCGTACGTGCCAGGCCACGATCTGCTGACCGGACGCACCGCGGTGGTCACCGCCGCTGCGGGAGCCGGCATCGGCGGCGCCACCGCACGACGGCTGCTGGAAGAGGGCGCCGAGGTCCTGCTGTCCGACGCGCACACCCGCAGGCTGGAGGAGTCCGAGGCCGAACTCGCCGCCGAGTTCGGCGCGGAGCGGGTCACGGCGCTGCCCTGCGACGTCACCGACGAGGTCCAGGTCGAGGCGCTCTTCGAGCGCGCCGAGGAGCGCCACGGCCGGCTCGACATCGTGGTGAACAACGCCGGACTCGGCGGCACCGCGGACCTGGTGGACATGACGGACGAGCAGTGGTCGACGGTCCTCGACATCACCTTGAACGGCACCTTCCGCTGCGTACGCGCCGGGCTGCGCCGGATGAAGGCGGCGGGCAGCGGCGGCGTGATCCTCAACAACGCCTCGGTGATCGGCTGGCGTGCCCAGCGGGGGCAGGCGCACTACGCCGCCGCCAAGGCCGGAGTCATGGCGCTCACCCGCTGCGCCGCGCTGGAGGCCGCGGAGTACGGCGTACGGGTCAACGCCGTCTCGCCCAGCCTGGCCATGCACCCGCACCTGGTGAAGGTCACGACACCGGAACTGCTGGAGGAGCTGACGTCCCGAGAGGCGTTCGGACGGTACGCGGAGCCGTGGGAGATCGCCAACGTGATCGTCTTCCTCGCCAGCGGCTACTCCTCGTACATGACCGGCGAGGTGCTCTCGGTCAGCAGCCAGCATGCCTGAGGCGAGAATGTCCGCGTGCCGAAACCAACTGAGAAGAAGACCATGGTGAGTCGGTCGCCACAGCGCCGCGAGGAACTGCTGGCCACCGCCGGCGAGGTCTTCGCCGCCCAGGGATACGACGCCACGACCGTACGCAAGATCGCGGACGCGGCGGGAATGCTGGCCGGGAGCCTCTACTACCACTTCGACTCCAAGGAGTCGATGCTCGACGAGATCCTGTCCACCTTCCTGAACGAGCTGTGGGCGCGCTACGACGCGGTCCTCGCCGCCGGCCTCGGCCCCAGGGAGACCCTGGAGGCGCTGGTCACCGAGTCCTTCCGGGAGATCGACCAGCATCGCGACGCGGTCGCCATCTACCAGCGGGAGTCCAAGCACCTCGCCGACCACCCGCGCTTCGGCTATCTCGCCGAGTCACAGCGGAAGTTCGAGAAGGCGTGGCTCGGCACCCTGGAGCGCGGCGTGGCCGCCGGCACGTTCCGTGCCGACCTGGACGTACGGCTGACGTACCGCTTCGTGCGCGACACCGTGTGGGTCGCCGCGTCCTGGTACCGGCCGGGCGGACACCACAGTCCGGAGGAGATCGCCCACCAGTACCTGTCGATGGTGCTGGAGGGCATCGCCGTCCGGCCGCAATGACCGGGAACCGTGAGTGAAGGAGCAGCAGGCATGGCCGAGGCATACATCATCGAGGCGGTGCGTACGCCGGTCGGGCGGCGGAACGGCGGACTCGCCACCGTGCACCCGGCCGACCTGGGCGCGCACGTGCTGAAGGCGCTGATGGAGCGTGCCGGCGCGCCACCGGCCG
This sequence comes from Streptomyces oceani, assembly GCF_001751245.1. Taxonomy (GTDB): domain Bacteria; phylum Actinomycetota; class Actinomycetes; order Streptomycetales; family Streptomycetaceae; genus Streptomyces; species Streptomyces oceani. Next base: position 184,872 of record NZ_LJGU01000113.1, on the reverse strand, counting down.
CCGTGGAGGACGTCGTCTTCGGCTGCCTGGACACCGTCGGCCCGCAGGCCGGCGACATCGCCCGCACCTGCTGGCTCGCCGCCGGGCTGCCCGAGGAGGTGCCCGGGGTGACCGTCGACCGGCAGTGCGGTTCCTCCCAACAGGCGTTGCACTTCGCCGCCCAGGGCGTCCTCTCCGGCACCCAGGACCTGGTGGTCGCGGGTGGCGTGCAGAACATGTCGCAGGTGCCGATCGCCTTCGCCAGCCGCCAGGCCGCCGAGCCGCTGGGGCTGACCGAGGGCCCGTACGCCGGTTCCGAGGGCTGGCGGGCACGCTACGGCGAGCAGCCCGTGAACCAGTTCCACGGCGCCGAACTCATCGCCGACAAGTGGGCGATCTCGCGTCGCGAGATGGAGGAGTTCGCGCTGCGCTCGCACCAGCGGGCGCTGCGGGCGGCCGAGGAGGGCCGGTTCGACCGGGAACTCGTGCCGTACGGCGAGGTGGCCGCCGACGAGGGGCCGCGCGCGGACACCAGTCTGGAGAAGATGGCGTGCCTGCGGCCGGTGGTCGAGGACGGCCGGCTGACCGCCGCGGTCTCCTCCCAGGTCTCCGACGGGGCCTCCGCGATGCTGCTCGCCTCGGAGCGTGCCGTACGCGAACACGGGCTGGCTCCCCGCGCCCGCGTACACCACCTCTCGGTCCGCGGCGAGGACCCGATCCGGATGCTGTCCGCGCCGATCCCCGCGACGGCGTACGCGCTGGATAAGGCGGGCATGTCGCTCGGGGACATCGACCTGGTCGAGATCAACGAGGCGTTCGCCTCGGTCGTGCTCGCGTGGCTACGGGAGACCGGTGCGGACCCGGAGAAGGTGAACGTCAACGGTGGTGCGATCGCCCTGGGACACCCGCTGGGCGCCACCGGCACCAGGCTGACCACGACCCTGCTGCACGAGTTGGAGCGCACCGGCGGGCGCTACGGCCTGCAGACCATGTGCGAGGGCGGCGGCCAGGCCAACGTCACCATCATCGAGCGGCTCTGACCCGACCACGGCCCCGGACACGCGGCGAGCGGCGGGTCCGGGGTCGGTGGCACCGGGCGTGATCGTTCAGCGCGCGACCGGCAGTTCCCGCAGGGTCGTCCGCGCCTGCACCATGATCCGTTCGACCAGCTCCGCGCAGGACGGCAGGTCCTCGATCACCCCGGCGACCTGGCCGGAGGCCATCACCCCGAGGTCCGTACACCCCTCGACCATCGAAGCGCGAAGCAGCATCGGCGTGTTGGCTGCCAGGAGCACCTGACTCCAGGACAGTCCCCGGCCACGTCTCATCGCCAGGCCGTCCCGCACCAGCTGGGGCCAGCTCATCCCGGACTCCCGCCGGAAGGCGGCGGCGTGCCGTACGGCACGCAGCAGCTCGGTGGTCCGGCCCGAGCGCTCCAGTTCCTCGACCAGTGGCGTACGGAGCATGCGGTGCGGCAGCCCGTCCACCCTGGTGGTGACCGTGACGTCCCGTACCGTGGCGGCCAGGTACCTCTCCTTCACCGCTTCCGGGACGGTGCTGTCGGAGGTCAGCAGGAAGCGGGTGCCCATGGCGACGCCAGCGGCGCCCTGGGCGAGGGCCGCCACCAGCCCCCGCCCGTCGTGGAAACCGCCCGCGGCGACCACCGGGATGTCCACCGCGTCCACGACCTGCGGGAGCAGCACCGTGGTGGCGACGTGACCGGTGTGCCCGCCGCCCTCGGAGCCCTGCACCACCACCGCGTCGGCGCCCCAGGCGGCGACCTTCTCCGCGTGCCGCCGGGCGCCGATGGACGGGATGACCACCACCCCCGCGTCCTTGAGCCGGGCGATCAGCTCCCGGGACGGCGCGAGGGCGAAGGAGGCGACCGCCACGCCCTCGTCGACGATGATCCGTACGCGCTCGTCCGCGTCGCTCGCGTCCGCCCGCAGGTTGACGCCGAACGGCGCGTCGGTGCGCTCCTTCACCTCGCGTACGGCCGCACGAAGCTGGTCCACCGACATGGTGGCGGAGGCGAGGACGCCGAGCGCCCCCGCGTTCGCGGTGGCCGAGACCAGCCGGGGCCCGGCCACCCAGCCCATGCCGGTCTGCACGAGGGGGTGGCGTACCCCGGTCAGCTCGGTGAGCGGGGTCGCGAGCCGCACCTCGCTCATGCGGAGACCTCGCGGTCCCGCAGCCCGGACGGGTCGATCACCTCGCGGATCAACCGCAGCTCCGTGGCGGTGGGTTCGCGGGTGTACGGCACCTCCCCGGGCACGGCGAGCGGGAAGCCGGTGGCCTCCCGGACCTGTTCGAGGGTGACACCGGGATGCAGGGAGCGCAGCCGCATCGTACGGTCCGGGGTCTCGAAGTCGAGCACCGCCAGGTCGCTGATCACCTCCGGCAGCCGGTGGTAGCGGGTAGCGGCCAGGCCGGCCGCGGCGGCGCGGTCGTAGCCCACTCCGCAGACCATGTCGACCCGCTCGACGAAGACCCGGGGGGAGTGCCGTGGAACCCAGTAACTCGTCGGGTTGTTGAGGGTGTTGATCGGTGCTCCGCGTACGCCCAGCAGCTGCCGCTCGGGTCGGGCCCAGTCGCCGACGCAGGAGATGTTCTGGTTGCCGTGGCGGTCGAGTTGGCTGGCGCCCATCATCACGTGCCGTCGCCCGGTCGCCACCAGGGAAAGGTGCGCGCGGTAGGGCAGCCAGCCCTCGACCACGCCGGCGGCGGCGCCGACCGGCGCCACGTCGCCGACGAGCAGTGCCGCACCGTCGGTCAGCAGCAGGTCGGGGGAGAAGGTGAGCTTCGCCAGCCGGGCGCCGATCGCCGGCAGCGTGCCCATCGGACTGGCCAGCACCTCACCCGCGTCCCGCCACGCCTCCGCGCAGGCCACCGCGCAGTACTCGGCGCGGGTGGCCGGCCGCGCCGACTGGGCCGTCGGTGTCTGTGTGCTCTGTGTGGCCTGTGCCGTCGGTGCTGATGGTCCGGTCTCAGACATCCGCCGAAGCCTCCTCGTGGAACGCCGCCACCGCGGCCTGGTACGCGTCCTCGTCCCCGGAGAGGAAGCGGCTGCTGAAGGCCCGCCACCCCTCGGGGTCGCGGGCGGCCTGCGCGTAGGAGCGCTGGAACGCCTCGTCCCGACCGTGGTCCGGGACGCAGGAGGTGAAGTGCGCGCCGTTCGGTGTCTCCACCACCCCGCTTACGAACGCGCGCTTGACCAGCAGCGTCTGCGGGCCCCCGGCCTTCTCGAACTCCGCGCTGTCGACGAGCTGTTCGCAGGAGACGTACGCCTCGTCCGCGGCCTCGCAGAACAGGTCGTCGAAGTACGGGTCGGGGCCGAGATACTGCCCGTTGCCGTGTACGTCGGCACGGTTGAGGTGGACGAGCGCGGCGTCGAGCCGCAGCGCGGGGGCGGCGACCAGTTCCTCGCCGTCCGCGTACGGCGAAGTGACCGTGCGCAGCGTCGGGTTCACCCGCATCACGTCCGAGCCGATGCCAGCCCGTACCGGCATGAAGGGCAGCCGCTGCGCCGCGGCGGTCAGGCCCCACATGAACATCGCCTCGTCCAGCTCCACCATCTCGAACGCGCCCCGCTGTCGGGCGGCGCGGAAGTGCGGTTCGAGCGGGACGGAGTCCAGCGTGACGAACGCCGCCACCAGCTTGCGGATCTTTCCCGCGGCGGCGAGCAGCCCGACGTCCGGGCCGCCGTAACTGACGACCGTGAGGTCCGTCAGGTCCGAGCGCAGCAGGGCGCGCACGAGAGCCATCGGCTTGCGCTGGGAGCCCCAACCGCCGATGCCGAGGGTCATGCCGCTCTCCAGGCGGCCGACCACGTCCTCGGCCGTCATCGTCTTGTCGCTCACGGCTGCTCTCCCTCGGTGGACTTGACGGACACGAAGGCGTCCCGGTGCCGGTCGGCCACCCCGCTGAGGTTCGCCTCGAAGGTGAAGCCCTGTTCGAAGCGGTAGCTGTGGCGTACGTCCACCGGGTCGATGCCGTTGATCGCGGACTTGGCGAGCCGGATGAGACTGCCGTCCTTGGCCGCGATCTCGGTGGCCAACTCCAGGGCCGCGGTGGAGAGTTCCGCCCGAGGGACGACCCGCCACACCGAGCCGTGCTGGTGCAGCTCGTGGGCCGTGGCGGTGCGCGAGGTGTAGTAGAGGGCGCGCATCAGGTGCTGCGGGACCAGGCGGGCCAGGTGGGTGGCGGCGCCGAGCGCCCCCCGGTCGAGTTCGGGCAGCCCGAACGTCGCGTCCTCGCTGGCGACGATGGCGTCGGCGTTGCCGGCGAGGCCGACGCCGCCGCCCAGGCAGAAGCCGTGGATGGCGGCGACCACCGGGACCTCGCAGTCGTAGACGGCGGCGAACGCCTCGTAACAGCCGCGGTTGGCGCCGATGAGGGCGTCGTGGCCAGCCGTGCGTTGCATCTCCTTGATGTCGACGCCGGCGTTGAAGCCCCGACCCGCCGCTTCCAGTACCACACAGCGCACCTGTGGGTCGGCGCCGGCGGTACGTACGGCGCTGGCCAGGTCGTACCAGCCGCGCACCGGGAGCGCGTTGACCGGGGGGAAGTCGACGGTGACGACGGCGATGCCGTCCCGTGGGACGGAGGTGGAGACAGCCATGGGCAGATCAGCTACCTTTCAACCAAACATTTGTTAGGCACCGTAGCAGTGGTCCTCGGCTCCTGGGAGGGTGTCCGGTGTCCCGTTCTCGTGGAACCGACCGGACACCCGCCTCCCTCCGTACCGAGACCGGCCCCTGCGCTCAGTGAAAGGACGCCAGCCCTCATGACCGGACTCTGCGAAGGAAGCGTCGTCGTCGTCACCGGAGCGGGCCGCGGACTCGGCCGCGCGCACGCCCTCGCCCTCGCGGCCGAGGGCGCCCGGGTCGTGGTCAACGACCTCGGCGTCGGCCTCGCCGGCAGCGGTTCGGGCGGCGCCGCCGAGCCCGCCCAGCGGGTCGCCGACGAGATCACGGCACACGGCGGCCAGGCGGTCGTACACCGCGGGGACATCGCCACCACCGACGGCGCCGCCTCGCTGGTCTCCACGGCCCTGGAGACCTACGGCCGCCTGGACACTCTCGTCAACAACGCAGGATTCCTGCGCGACCGCATGTTGGTGAACCTCAGTGAGGACGACTGGGACGACGTCATGCGTGTCCATCTCAAGGGACACTTCCTGACGCTCAAGCACGCCGCCGGCCACTGGCGCGCGGAGGCGAAGGCCGGGCGTACGCCGCGGGCTCGGGTGGTCAACACCAGCTCCGGAGCCGGGCTGTTGGGCAGTGTCGGGCAGGGCAACTACTCCGCCGCGAAGGCGGGAATCCTCGGTCTGACCCTCGTCGCCGCGGCGGAGCTGGGGCGGTACGGCGTACGCGTCAACGCCGTGGCGCCCGCGGCACGCACCAGGATGACCGAGCAGACCTTCGCGGACACCATGGCGACCCCCGAGGACGGCGGTTTCGACGCCATGGCGCCGGAGAACGTCTCGCCGCTGGTCGTGTGGCTGGGCTCGGACGCCTCGGCCGAGGTGTCCGGCCGGGTCTTCGAGGCGGAGGCGGGACGGATCACCGTCATGGACGGTTGGCGGCCCGGCCCGACCGTGGACAAGGGCGCCCGCTGGAGCCCGGCGGAGGCGGGCGAGGCCGCCCGCGCCCTGCTCGCCGACGCCGAGGGCCCGCGGCCGGTCTACGGCGCCGAGTGAGGCGAGGGCCGCACCGTGTCCGGTCGCACGGGCTCGGCCGCGTTCCGGTCAGCGGGAACGCCGCCCGGGCCCGACGCCGTACGCCTACGGTGCGAACACACGAGCGCGAGGAGGGACGTTGACCGACGAATGGGACGCCACCGCCACGGCGGCGGCGATCAGGACCGGGGAGGTCAGCGCCGGTGCCGTGGTCGAGGGGGCGATCGCCCGGATCGAGCGACTCAACCCCGCACACCACGCGGTGATCCACACTCGTTTCGACGAGGCCCGGGCCGAAGTGGACGCCGGGCTTCCGGACGGGCCGCTGCGTGGAGTGCCCTTCCTGGTGAAGGACCTCGGTACGGAGGTCGCCGGCCTCCCCGCCACCAGCGGCAGCCGCCTGTTCGCCGAGGGGGTCGCCGCGCGCGACAGCGAACTGGTGGCTCGCTGCCGGCGGGCCGGCATGGTCGTCCTCGGCACCACCAACACCCCCGAACTCGGGCTCAACGCCAGCACCGAGCCGACGCTGTACGGCCCGACCCGCAACCCCTGGAACACCGCCCACTCGCCCGGTGGTTCGAGCGGCGGCTCAGCCGCCGCCGTGGCGGCCGGCATGGTTTCGGTCGCGCATGCCAGCGACGGCGGCGGCTCCATCCGGATACCGGCGGCGGCCTGCGGGCTGTTCGGCCTCAAGCCGAGCCGTGGCCGGGTCTCGCCCGCCCCCCGCCCCACCACGCTCTCCGGGCTCGTCACGGCACACCACGCCGTCACCACGACGGTTCGGGACAGCGCCCAACTCCTCGACATCGTCGCCGGCCCGCTCCACGGGGACGCGTACGCCGCCCCCGCCCCGGCCGACACGTTCAGCGCCCTGGCACGGCGCGATCCGGGCCGGCTGCGGATCGGACTGGTCACCAGTTTGCCGGGCGGGCCCGAGACGCATCCGGCCTCCGCCGGTGCCGCGGTCGCGGCGGCACACCTCTGCGAACGGCTCGGACACGAGGTGACGGAGGTGCCGGCACCCTACCGGCCGGAGGAGGTGAGCGCCGCCTCGGCCGTGCTCATGGGGGGCGAGCTGGTCGCCCAGCTCGACGCGCGGCTCGAACGGCTCGGCCGAACGCTGACCGACGGCGACATCGAGCCCTTCACCCGGGTGCTGTACGAGCACTACCGCACCGTCCCCGCGGTCGAGGTCAGCCGCGCGCTGCGGCGCGTACAGGAGATCGGCTGGCGGGTCGGCGCGGCGTTCCGCGAGCACGACCTGCTGTTGAGCCCGACCCTCGCGCGGCCCACACCCCCGCTCGGGCTGCTCGACACGTGCGATCCGGCGGCGATCTACGAACACGCCGCGAGCTATTCCGCGTTCACCAGCGTCCACAACGTCACCGGCATGCCGGCCATGTCCGTCCCGTACGGCCAGGACGCCGACGGGCTGCCGCTGGGCGTGCAGTTCGTCGCCGGCCTCGGAGGCGAGGGGACGCTGCTCGCCCTGGCGACCCAACTGGAACAGGCCGCGCCATGGCCGGTGCGCGCCCCCGTCTGAGGCCCCCTCCGAGGCCCGCGTCCCAGGCCCCGCCTGAGCGCGCCGCCCGGCGGTCGCGCCCGTGGCGGGACGGCCGTATCCCACCGCGAACCTCCCCGCCGGGCGCCCCGACGCGTGGCACGAGCGGGCCGCGGGCGCACGTCCGAGCGTGGGAGGCACCCGTCCGCTCGTACGTCCCGGTGGCTGGGACCGCCAGCGGGTGACGCCGCTCACTGTGTCTCACTGGACGCCGTCCGAGTCGCCCCGGGTCAGGGCTCTCCGCCCGTGCGGCCCTCTCGAGTACGGCCCGTGTCCGGGCTAGGTCGCGGAACCGCGGCACTCCCGCCCCCTCGACAAAGGATCACGATGGCACTCAACCTCGATCCGGCACACGGAACGGTGCCCAAACGTCGCCTGTTCGGCGTGCTCGCCCTGATCATCCTCTTCTCCGAGATCGCGACCTTCGAAGTCCTCATGGTCTATCCGGCGCTGCCGAGCATGGCCAGGGAGTTTGAGACCGTGCACATCGCCTGGGTCGCCTCGATCCTCACGCTGGCGGGCGCGACGGTGATGCCGCTGGTCGGCAAGGCCGCGGACAAGTGGGGCAAGAAACGGATCATCGTTTTGCTCGGCCTCGTCTTCATCGTCGGGAGCGTGGTCTGCGCGCTCGCGACCTCACTCCCGATGATGCTGCTGGGCAGGGCCTTGCAGGGCTGTCTTGTCGGAGTCGTCACGATGTCGTACAGCCTCGTGCGTGACATCATGCCCCGCGACTTCGTGCCGATCGCGCTCGGGATGGTGGTGACCGGGGTCGGCATGTCCGGTATCGCCGGCCCGTTCCTGGCCGGTTGGCTCCTCGACGACTTCGGCGTCGACGGCATCTTCTGGTTCCTGGCGCTCTACGTGACGGTGCTGCTGCCGGTGTTCGGGATGCTCGTCCCGGAGAGCCCCGTACGCGCCACCCAGCCGATCGACTTCCTGGGCACGGCGCTGCTCGGCCCGGGCATCGGCATCCTGCTGCTCGGCGTCACCCAGGGCACCGACTGGGGTTGGACCGCCGGGAGCACCCTGTTCCTCGTGTTCCTCGGGAGCGGGATGCTGATCGGGTTCGTGTACTGGCAGCGAGTCTGCCGCAACCCGCTGATCGACCTGGACGTGCTGATGGGCCGGAGGTTCGGCCCGACCATCCTGGCGGTCTCCTGCGTGGCGTACGTGATGAACGCGCACGCGTTCATCGCCCCGACGATGCTCATGACCTGGCCGGAGATCCCCGGAATCAGCTACGGCGCCGGGCTGTCCGCGCTCGAGTACGCCCTCTGGACCTGCCCGATGGGTATCGCGGGGATGTTCGTGGGGCCGCTAGGCGGTTATCTGTCCAAGCGGATCGGCGCCCGACAGGTGCTCCTCGCCGCCGGGGTCCTGTTCATCCTGGCGATGTACCTGGGCACGCAACTGTTCACGGTGTACTGGCAGGTGGCCGTGCTGAGCTTCACCGTGGGCTGCGCGGTGGGCTGTCTGCACTCCTCCAACGCCAACCTGGTGCAGGACGCGCTGCCCGACTCGCAGAGCGGCGTGGGCAACTCGATCGGCGGCATGGCCGCGCTGCTGACCGCGGGCGTGTCCACGGCGATCACCGGAGCCATCGTGTCGAACGACGTGGTGCCGGCCGAACCGGGCTCCGACACCATGGTGTACACGGACAACGCCCTGGTGAACGGTTATACGTACGCCGCGGCGGTGGGCGTGGTCGGGGTGGTGGTCGCCCTGGTCATGAGGCACGGACGCGAGCCCGCCCGGGGTGGCCTGGCCGAGCCCGACGTCCCGTCGGTCGAGGACGAGCCGCGGCTCTCTCCCGCCGAGTCGGCCAGCTGAACCACCGGGCGGCCCGGGGACCGTCCCCGGGCCGCCCGGATGCGGGCTCAGTTGCCCCGGCGTCCCGCTCAGGCGTCCCGCTCCGGCGCGGCGCCCACGCCGGACGCGAGCAACTCGGGAGACTCGGGCCGCCCGTCCAGCACCCGGTTGCTCCGTACGGTCACCCGCCAGCCGTGCGGGCCCCGGCGCAGCCTCCAGTGGTTCGCGGTTGCTCGGCGCAGGGTGAACTCCCCGGCCTCCGGCGCCCGTACGATCATGAGGGTGTAGCAGACGGCCACGGCCTCGTCCCCCGTGACGCGTACCCGGGGAGCGCCCACGACGTGTGCGCAGCCCTCGCGAATCCAGCGCTGGTGCTTGCCGGAGCGGACCATGGCCTCGATCTCCGCGCGTCCCGTCATCAGCAGTTCGTCCACGTCGTAGACCCCGTCGGGCGTCCACAGCGCGGCCACGGCCTCGGCCTGACCGCTGTCCACGAGCGGGCCGTAGGACAGGATCAGCGCGGTGACGGCGGCCTCGTCCTCGAGCCGGGCCAGCCGCCCCTCCAGCAGGGCGAGGCGCTCCTCGGCCTCGGCCAGTCGTCGCTCGGTATCCGTCATGGACGTCGACTCCCCTCCGGGTCACAGGTCTTTGGCAAGCTCGTGCAGAGCGGTCAACTGCTCGCGGTAGTGGATGGCGGAGTGCGCGCTGAGGGAGGTGGAGGCCACGGTGGCCCCGGTCTCCCGCAGCCGTGTCAGGGCGCGGACCGTCGCCTCCGGCGCCCCCGTCGGATCGACCGGCGGGCCGGTGCTGAGGACGACCTCGAAGCCCGCGGGCGGCGCGGCCCGGTCAAGCATCTCCCGCAGCTTCTCCGGCGGCAGGCCGAAGGGCACCCACCCGTCGGCGAGCGTCACGGCCCTGCGCAGGGACCGGGGCGTACGTCCGCCGATCCACAGCGGCAGGTGCTCCTGGACGGCGTGCGGTTCGACCAGGAGGTCCGCGAACTCGTAGAACTCGCCGTGGTATTCCGGCTCCCGGCGGGAGAGTGCCGCCCGGAGCGCGCGCAGCGCGTCGTCCGCCCGTGCCCCCCGGTCCTCGAACGGGGCACCGAGCAGGTCGAACTCCTCGCGGAGACTGCCCACGCCGAGCCCGAGGGTGAGCCTGCCGCCACTGACCCGGTCCAGGGTGCCGTACCGCTTCGCGATCTCGAGGGGATGGTGGTAACCGAGCACCAGCACCTGGGTGGCCAGTCGGATGCGGCGGGTTCGTGCGGCCAGGTAGCCGAGGGTGGCGAGGGGGTCCCAGTAGGTGCCACCGCGGACCCGCGCGACCTCGGTGGGGACGGCCACGTGCTCGCTGCAGGTGAGGTGGTGGAAGCCCAACTCGTCGGCGGTCTCGGCTATCCGGCCGAGGTCGTCGATGCCGGCGTCCGCCTCCCAGGGGGAGGAGGCACCCGGCACCCGCACCACCACGGGTGAGGTGATCCCGATCCGCATGTGCGTCCCTCATCTCTGCTCGCGCTCACGGTCGACCGAGGGATTCCTACAGCGCACGTGCTCCCCACGGTCCGTACGGTCCCGCTCACCGGGAGAGCCGGGCGGGTGCGTGGAAACGCCACCGCCGCGGCACCAGCGAACTCGGGCGCACCTCTTTCGCGTCTCCCGGGCCGCTGCTAGATTCCAAAAACAGAATTCATTTCAGTTCGTCTGGAGGGCAGCCCCATGACGGTTACAGACGCTGTGCCCACTGCGGACCCGCCGGCCCGCAGAGAGCTGCCGCCGTCGATGGTCGAGCGCATGACACTGATCATGGACGCCTTTGAAGGGCGCACCACCCGACTGTCCCTGGAGGACATCGCGCGCCGCACCCGGCTGCCGCGCTCCACGGCGCACCGCATCCTCGACCAGCTCGTACGCCTCCGCTGGCTGGAGCACACCGAGTTCGGCTACGGCCTCGGTCGCCGGGCACTCGGTCTGGGCGGCGGCGACGGCACACACGCCGAGATCCGTGCCGCCGCCGCCGGACGTATCCACGAACTCCACATGCGCACCGGCATGGTGGTCCACCTGGCCGTGCTCGACGGTCCCGAGGTGTGCTATCTCGACAAGCTCGGTGGCCGGTTCGCCAACTCCGTCCCCTCCTGGGTCGGCGGCCGGGCCCCGGCCCACTCGACGGCACTCGGCAAGGCGATGCTGGCCTGGCTCGAACCCGAGGAAGCCGACCGGCTGATGGACGACACCATCGGCCGGCTCACCCGTCGCACGATCGCCGACCTGCCGACACTCCACCAAGAGCTCAACCGTATCCGGCGTCGCCGCGGCCTGTCCTTCGAGCGTGGCGAGTGCGCCCCCGAGATCTCCTGTGTGGCGATGGCCGTACGCGGCCCCGAGGGTCCGGTGGCGGCGCTCTCGCTGGCGGGCGAGGAGCGCGCCCCGCTGGAGAAGGTCGCGCCGTTGGTCGCGGACGCCGCGCGGCAGGTCGGCCTGGCGTTGTTCCCGGGGATGGGCGCCCGGGAGCGGACACGGCACGCGTCCGCCGCACCGGAGGAGACCTGGTCCCCGCGGGCCATGGACCGGCTGATGGTCGCCTGCGAGAACGGCGACTGGCTCTAGGGAGTGTTGTGAAAGGAGCGTCGTCCGCCCCCCGTCCCGCGCCGGGCCCAGCCGCCGGGGGTCCGGCGCGGGTCAACCCCAGTGGTTCCCCCATCCCCAGGAGAGGGGAGCGGAGCCGGCGGCCGGTTCCTCGTGGACGCCGAGGCGTCCCCGGAAGAAGAGCATCGGCCGCTCCTCGTCCGCCGTCTCCAACTGGAGCACCCGGCCGATCACCACGTCGTGGTCCCCGGCGACGTGAACCTCGGACACCTCGGCGTGCGCCCGCATCAGTACGCCACGCAGGCTCGGGGTGTCCCAACGGGAGAGGTCCCAGTCGAGTCCCTCGTACTTCCGCCCCTCGCCGGATCCGAACCTGGTGCACAGGTCGGTCTGGTCCTCGGCCAGGACGTTCACGCAGAAGCGTCCGGAGGCGCGGATTCTCGGCCAGGTACGCCCCTTGTGCCCGGCGCAGAAGAGGACGAGGGGCGGTTCCAGTGAGACGGACGCGAAGGACTGGCAGGCGAAGCCCACCGGTTCGCGGTCCACGGCCAGGCCGGTGATGACGGTGACGCCGGTCGCGAACGCCCCCATCGCCCGCCTCATCTGGGGTGGGGTGGGCGAGGCCGCCACGTCCGTCTCGGGTGCGGCCACGGACTCTGCTGTCAACGGGTTCACCTCTACGCTGCGCACGGTGAGTGCTGGTCGAGGGCACGGGCGTGCCGGTGAGCGTGTACGGACAGAAGGTAGGCGGCATGCCGCCGGGCGCGGACGGCACGCTCCCGATGAGTGGAACACGCGGGCGCGCCGGGCTGGTTCGTACCGTCTCCGCGGTCCGGCCCGCACGCGTCCCGCTGATCGGGATGACCGCGGCGTCGCTCGCTCGCCGCCCGTTACGTTCCAAGCCGATCGCAGGGAAGCCGAGGGCAGGGACGATGACGGAACTGAGCTACGAGTCCACCGCACGCGAGCTCGTGACCGATCAGGGCGTGTTGCGCTACCACGAGGCCGGTGACGGTCCGCCGCTGTTGATGCTGCACGGCTCCGGGCCCGGCGTCACGGGATGGCGGAACTACCGCGGCAATCTCGCCACCTTCGCCAAGCACTTCCGCTGCCTGGTCCTGGAACTTCCCGGGTTCGGCGTCAGCGACCCGCTCGACGGGCACCCCATGGTCACCGCCCCGGCGACCGTCGGCCGTTTCCTGGACGCGCTGGACCTGCGCCGGGTCGACGTCGTCGGCAACTCGATGGGCGGCATCGTCGGCACCCAGTTCGCCCTGCGGAACCCGGACCGCGTACGGCGGCTGGTGACCATCGGAGGGATCGGCAGGAACCTCCACAGCCCCGGACCCGGCGAGGGGATCAGGCTGCTGACGGAGTTCACCGACAACCCCACCCGCGACGGGCTGGTCCGCTGGCTGCGCTCCATGGTGTACGACCCGGCCCTGGTCACCGACGAGCTGGTCGAGGAGCGGTGGCAGCTGGGCACCGACCCGCAGGCCCTCGCCAACGCCCAGAGCGTGTACGGCAGCGCCGCGTTCGCGGCCCGCGCCGCCGCCGCGGCGAAGTCCGACGAGCCGCCGTACTGGGCGATGCTGCACAAGCTGCGGGCGAAGACCCTCATCACCTGGGGCCGCGACGACCGGGTCAGCCCCGTGGACATGTCCATCGTGCCGATGCGCACCATCCCCGACGTCGAACTCCACGTGTTCCCGAACTGCGGGCACTGGGTGATGATCGAGCGGAAGTCGGCCTGGGAGAGCGCCGTACTCGCCTTCCTGACCCGGAAGGAGTCGGCGTGAGCGCAGAGGCGTCCTGGGACCACGAGTTCGACTTCGTCGTGGTGGGCAGCGGCGGAGGCGGCATGGCCGCCGCGCTGACCGCCGCGGACGGCGGGCTGTCCACCGTCGTGCTGGAGAAGGGCGGCATGTTCGGCGGTACGACCGGAATATCCGGCGGCGGTATCTGGATCCCCAACAACCCCACGCTGCGCGCCAGGGGTCATGACGACAGCCCCGGGTCCGTCCGCCGCTACCTCGACCACCTCACCGAGGGCCGGGTCCCGGCGGCGAGGCTGGACGCGTACGTCGAGCACGGCCCGGAGACGATGCGGCTGCTCGGTAGGAGCCGCTGGATGCGCTTCTTCTGGGTCAAGGGGTACGCCGACTACCACCCGGAGTACGAGGGCGGCCGGCCGCTGGGCCGGTCCGTCGAGGCGCTGCCGTTCGACACCCGCAAGCTGGGCGCGGACGAGGAGTTCCAGCGGCCCAACAGCCTCAAGGGACCGCTCGGCCTGTGGATCACCGCCAAGGACTACCGGGACCTCGCGATGGTCAAGCGCACCTGGCGGGGCCGGTGGGCCTCCGTCGTCGCGGCCTGGCGGGTGTCGTCCAACGTGGTGCGCCGGCGGCACATGGCGACCGGCGGGCGCGCGCTCGTGGCCCGGCTGCGGATGGCGCTCAAGGACGCGGACGTCCCGGTGTGGCTGCGGACGCCGATGACCGAACTCGTCACCGCCCCCGACGGCACGGTGACCGGCCTCGTCGCCCGCCGGGCGGACGGCACTCAGGTACGGATCGGGGCACGGCACGGCGTGCTCCTCGCGACCGGCGGCTTCGACCACAACCAGGAGATGCGCGAGGAGCACCTGCCGGTGGGCAGCCAGGCGGACTTCAGCGCCGGGGCACAGGAGAACGTGGGCGATGGCATCGTGGCCGGCCGGGGCCTGGGCGCGGCGCTCGACTTCATGGACGACGCGTGGTGGATGCCCTCGGTGCGGCACCCCTCGGGAGCGACGATCCCGCTGGTGTCCGAGCGGTGCATCCCACCGTCCGTGATCGTCTCGGCCGACGGCAGGCGGTTCACCAACGAGTCCGCGCCGTACGTCAACTTCGTTCACGACCAACTGGCGGGCGGTCACGTCCCGGCCTGGTTCGTGATGGACGCGAAGGCCCGCGCCCGCTATCCGTTCGCGCAGGTCCTGCCCGGCATGCCGTTCCCCGAGGAGTTCTACGCGAGCGGTCTGGCGCACCGAGCCGACACCATCGCCGAACTGGCCGACCGGGTCGGCCTGCCCCCGGAGCAGTTGACCCAGACCGTCGAACGGTTCAACGAGCTGGCCCGCGCCGGCGAGGACACCGACTTCGGCCGCGGCGACAGCGCGTACGACCGCTACTACGGCGATCCGACGCTGCCCAATCCCAACCTGGACGAGATCGTCAAGCCGCCCTTCCACGCCGTACGCATCGAGGTCGGCGACCTCGGCACCAAGGGCGGGCTGGTCTGTGACGAGCACAGCCGGGTGCTTCGGGAGGACGGGTCGCTCATCCCGGGCCTGTACGCGACCGGGAACACCTCCGCTTCCGTGATGGGCAACGAGTACGCCGGACCCGGCGCGACCATCGGCCCGTCCCTCGTCTTCGGCTACGTCGCCGCCCGGCACGCGGCCGCCCGGCAGACCGCCCCCGCGGCCAGCGCCGCCGGAACCAGCGACGCCGGCGACAGCGGCGCCACGGCCCGGTCCGCCGTCGATCCGGCCTGAGCGTTTCCGGAGCTTGAGCGTTTCCGGGGATCTGAGCGCCCGGGGGCAAGACAGAAGCGGGAAAGCGGAGGAGCCATGGGGCGAGCCAGCCCGATCACCGTTCGTGTCGTCGAGGTCGTACGCGAGTCCGCCGACGCGCACTCGCTCGCGCTCGAACCGCTGGACGCGACACACGAGGAGTTCCAGTACCGGCCCGGTCAGTTCCTGACCGTCCGGATACCGTCCGAACACGACGGGGCGGTCGCGCGCTGCTACTCGCTGTGCAGCTCCCCGCTGCGGGACGAGAAGCCGCGGATCACCGTGAAGCGTACGGCCGACGGGTACGCCTCGAACTGGATCTGCGACCACGTCGTGGAGGGCGACACCCTCCAGGTGCTGCCACCGTCGGGCACGTTCACCCCGGACTCGCTCGACGAGGACTTCCTGCTCCTCGCGGCCGGCAGCGGGATCACTCCGGTGATGTCGATCCTCAAGTCCTGCCTGCACGGGGGCTCCGGCTCCGTCACCCTGCTCTACGCCAACCGGGACGAGCACTCCGTGATCTTCCGGGACGAACTCACCGCGCTGGCCGCCGAGTACGGCTCCCGGATCGCCGTCGTGCACTGGCTGGAGTCCGTGCAGGGGCTGCCGGGCCCCGAGGGCCTGACGGCGCTGATCCAGCCGTACGCCGGCCGGCAGGCGTACGTCTGCGGCCCGGAGCCCTTCATGGACCTGGCCACCGCGACGCTCGACGGCCTCGGCGTGCCCCGGGACCGGACGCACGTCGAACGGTTCTCGTCACTGACCACCGATCCGTTCACCGAGGCCGAGACCGTCATCGACGCCACCGGACCCACCAGCACGGTCGAGGTCGAACTCGACGGAGCGGCACGGACGGTCAGTTGGCCGTCGAGCAACAAGCTGCTCGACGTGCTTCTGGCGGCCGGCCTGGAGGCGCCGTACTCCTGCCGGGAGGGCAGGTGCAGCGCGTGCACCTGCCTACTGGTCGAGGGGGAGGTGGCCATGGAGCGGAACGACGTGCTGGACGAGCGCGACCTCGCCGACGGATTCGTCCTCGCCTGCCAGGCGCTGCCGCTCAGCGAGCACCTCAGGATCACCTACGACGGGTGAGCCGCTCATCCCCTGGCCTCCGGCCTGGGGAGGCCCCACGGGCCGCTCTGGCCGGCTTCGCCCTCGGGACCCCACTCCCGCTGAGCGGGAGAGCCGGGGCGGTGCGACCGCCGCGCTGACAGCTTGGGCCCAGGCCGTGTCATCCGGATCGCCGCGGGCTCGCGCAGATCCACCCGACACGACCGAGGCCCCTCGATTCGGATGAGGTTCGAACAGTGACCAAGGCGACCGCCGCGATCGTCGGTTCCGGGAACATCGGAACCGACCTGATGTACAAGCTCCTCCGGTCCGAGGCCATCGAGCCCCGGTGGATGATCGGCGTCGACGCGCGGAGCCCGGGCCTCAAGCGCGCGGCGGAGGAGGGACTGAGCGCCAGCGCCGAGGGTGTGGACCCGCTGCTGGACCAGGAGGAGCGCCCGGACCTCGTCTTCGAGGCGACCTCGGCCGCCGTGCACAAGCAGAACGCGCCCCGGTACGCGGAACTGGGCATCCAGGCCGTCGACCTGACCCCCGCCGCCCTCGGCCCGGCGGTGGTGCCCGCGGTCAACCTCGGCGAGCGGCTGGAGGCCCCCAACGTCAGCCTGATCACCTGCGGCGGACAGGCCACCATCCCGATGGTGCACGCCGTCTCCCGGGTAACGGAGGTGGCGTACGCGGAGATCGTCGCCAGCGTGGCCTCGCCCTCCGCCGGGCCCGGGACCCGCGCCAACATCGACGAGTTCACCCTCACCACCAGCCGCGGCATCGAGACGCTCGGCGGCGCGCGCAGGGGCAAGGCCATCATCATCCTCAACCCGGCCGAGCCGCCGATGCTGATGCGGGACACCGTCTTCTGCGCCATCCCGGCCGACGCCGACCGCGCGGCGATCGCCGAGTCGATCCACGAGGTCGTCGCGGACGTCGCGGCGTACGTCCCCGGCTACCGGCTGCGTACCGAGCCGCAGTTCGACGAACCGACCGCGGTGAGCGGGGGACTCGCGCGGGTCGCGGTCTTCCTCGAGGTCGAGGGCGCGGGCGACTTCCTGCCGCCGTACTCCGGGAACCTCGACATCATGACCGCCGCCGCCACCCGGGTCGGCGAGGGCTTCGCCCAGCGGATCGTCTCCCAGCGCGCCGCGTCCTGAACCTCCAAGGAGTGCCCCTGCCATGCCGTACAGCGCGGACCTCGACATCCGTCTCACCGACTCGTCCCTGCGGGACGGTTCGCACGCGAAACAGCACCAGTTCACCGTCGAGCACGTGCGGTCCATCGTCGCCGCGCTCGACGACGCCGGAGTCCCCGTCATCGAGGTGACCCACGGGGACGGCCTCGGCGGTTCCTCGTTCAACTACGGATTCAGCCACACGCCCGAGCAGGAGCTGATCAAGGCCGCGGTGGACACCGCCGAGCGGGCCCGGATCGCCTTCCTGATGCTTCCGGGGCTCGGAGTGCGGGACGACATCCGGCAGGCCGCCGACAACGGCGCGGCCGTCTGCCGGATCGCCACCCACTGCACCGAGGCGGACATCGCGGTGCAGCACTTCGGGCTGGCCCGGGAACTCGGGCTGGAGACCGTCGGGTTCCTGATGATGTCGCACAGCCAGCCGCCGGAGGAGCTCGCGCGCCAGGCGCGGATCATGGCCGACGCGGGATGCCAGTGCGTGTACGTCGTGGACTCCGCCGGCGCGCTCGTACTGGAGGAGACCAGCGACCGGATCTCCGCGCTGGTGGCGGAGCTGGGCGCGGACGCCCAGGTCGGCTTCCACGGCCACGAGAACCTCGGGCTCGGCGTCGCCAACTCGGTCCTCGCCGTGCGGGCCGGAGCGCACCAGATCGACGGCTCGACCCGCCGGTTCGGCGCCGGGGCGGGCAACACGCCCGTCGAGGGTTTCGTCGCGGTCGCGGAGAAGCTCGGGATCCGCACCGGCGTCGACCCCCTGAAGATCATCGACGCCGCCGAGGACGTGGTCCGACCGGTCATGGACGGCGAGTGCCTGCTCGACCGGCTGTCCCTGACGATGGGCTACGCCGGTGTCTACTCCAGCTTCCTCAAGCACGCCGATCGCCAAGCCACGAAGTACGGCGTCTCCGGCGCCGAGATCCTCCTGGAGGCGGGCCGCCGCGAGCTCGTCGGCGGCCAGGAGGACCAACTCATCGAAATCGCCGTCGCCCTGGCGGAGAAGGCATCCGCCCAGTCGGCCTCCGCAGGGAAGTGAGGACGAGCATGCCCAACCCCGTACTCGACGCGATCAGCGAGCGCGCGGACGAGATCCGCGAGCTGGGACCCGCCAACGAGTCGCTGGGACGGCTGGACGACCAGACGGCCAAGGTGCTGCGGGAAACCGGCGCCATCCGGATGCTGCAGCCCGAGGTCCACGGCGGCCTGGAGCTGGAGCCGAGGGAGTTCGCCGAGACGGTCATGCGGATCGCCGCCTGCGACGGATCGACGGGGTGGGTCGCCGGCGTCGTCGGCGTCCACCCCTGGGAGATGGCGATGGCCGATCCCCGGGTGCAGGAGGAGATCTGGGGCGAGGACCAGGACACCTGGATCGCCTCCCCGTACGCGCCCATGGGGGTGCTGCGTCCCGTGGACGGCGGCTACGTCTTCAACGGCCGCTGGCAGTTCTCCTCCGGCACCGACCACTGCGACTGGATCTTCCTCGGCGCCTTCCTCGCGGACGCGGAGGGCGAACGACTCACCCCGCCGCGGTCGATGCACGTGATCCTGCCCCGGGCCGACTACGAGATCGTCGAGGACACCTGGGACGTCGTCGGCCTGCGCGGGACGGGCAGCAAGGACGTGGTGGTCAAGGACGCCTTCGTGCCCTCCTACCGGGTCGTCGACTACGCGAAGGTCGTCGACGGCAGCCTGGCGCGGGAGGCCGGGCTGACCAACCCGACGTACCACCTGCCGTTCTCCGCGGCCTTCCCACTCGGCATCACGGCAGCGGTCATCGGTGCCTGCGAGGGCGCCCTGGCCCACCATCTGGCCTACCAGCGCGACCGCGTCCAGATCACCGGCACGGCCTCCCGGGACGACCCGTACGTCCTCTACGCCGTCAGTGAGGCCGCCGCGGAGATCGCCGCCTCCCGATCGGCGCTGATCGACAACATCTCGCGACTGCACGACCAGGTGGCGGCCGGCGAGCGGATCAGCTTCGAGCGGCGGGCGATCGGCCGGCGCACCCAGACGCGGGCCGCGTGGCGGGCCGTGCAGGCCGTCGACGAGATCGTGGCCCGCTCCGGTGGCAACGCCATGCGGATGAGCAACCCCATCCAGCGGTTCTGGCGCGACGCGCACACCGGCCTCGCCCACGCCATCCACGTGACCGGCGCGGTCTTCCATGTGGCGGCGATGACGGAGATCGGCGTCGAGCCGCCGCAGGGGCCGATGCGCTCCATGATCTAGCGGCACTGGTGCCGCGTCAGTTATGGGCCCCGGTCCGGACGAGGGAGACGAAGGAGAGGAAGACTTGACTACTCCCCGAGCTGAGGCAGGGGGATTCCGGGACGGCCTACGGTCGTCCGCCGCTTGCGCGGCCCGGATCGCTCCGGGGGACTTCCTGCTTCATCGCCGACTGCCCGCCCGGCTTACGCCGCCTGGGTCTTACACCGGCTCCACAGGCCGAAACCGCCAGCCCGGCGGCCTTGAGGTTGATGGCCGCGTTCACGTCCCGGTCGTGGATCGTCCCGCAGTCACACGTCCAGGTGCGGACGTTGAGCGGCAGCTTGTCAGCCAGGGTGCCGCAGGTGGAGCACAGTTTCGAGCTGGGGAACCAGCGGTCGAGGACCACCAGTTCCCGCCCGTACCACTGCGCCTTGTATTCGAGCATCGTCCGGAACTCGTGCCAGGCCGCGTCCGAGATAGCTCGGGCGAGGCTGTGGTTCTTGAGCATGTTCCGCACGGTCAGGTCCTCGATCACGACCACTTGGTTCTCATGGACGAGCCGAGTGGTGACTTTGTGCAGCATATCGCGGCGTCGGTCGGCGATCCTCGCATGCACACGGGCGACCTTGCGCCGGGCCTTGGCCCGGTTGGCGCCGTCGCCCTTGGCCTTCTTCGCGAGGTTTTGTTGGGCCTTCGCCAGACGGTCCCGGTCACGACGTTCGTGCCTCGGGTTGGCGATCTTCTCTCCCGTGGAAAGCGTCAGGAGGTGGTCGAGACCGACGTCCACCCCGACCGCCGTGTCCGTGGCGGTCAACGGCTTCACCGCTGGATCGTCGCACAGCACGGAGGCGAACCAGCGCCCCGCGGCGTCACGGGAGACCGTCACGGTGGACGGCTTCGCACCCTCGGGAAGTGGCCGGGACCACACGATGCCCAGTGGTTCGGTCATCTTCGCCAGGGTGAGCCTCCCGTCCTTGTACCGGAACGCCGAGGACGTGTACTCGGCCGACGCCCGGGACTTTTTCCGGGACTTGAAGCGCGGGTACTTCGCCCGCTGGGCGAAGAAGTTCACGAAACCGGTCTGCAAGTGCCGCAGCGTCTGCTGCAACGGCACCGACGACACCTCGGCGAGGTAGGCCAGTTCCTCGGTCTTCTTCCACGCTGTCAGCATGGCCGAGGTGGCGTTGTAGTTCACTCGCTCCCCGCGCTGGTACCAGGCTTCGGTACGAGCCGCGAGGGCGAGGTTGTAGACCTTTCGCACGCATCCGAAAGTGCGCGACAGCTCTGCCGCCTGCGCATCCGTCGGATAGAAGCGGTACTTAAACGCCCGCTTCACGTGGGTGGCCATGACTCACAAATTAGCACGTCAATGTGTGGCCTACTGCGGCAAATTGGTGGATACGAGGCTCCGCCCTGGCGGTGCATCCCCGCTCCCTGCCCTGCTCCGCAGAGGCTCCGTTTCCTCCCCGAGCTAAAGCTCGGGGTATCCACGGAGGAGATCAGATGACGCAGATCCGAGGACTCGGCTATCTCCGGGTTCAGACGCGGGACATCGCCCGCTGGCGCGAACTCACCGTCGGCGCGCTCGGCTTCGCCGAGGGCTCGGGACCCGACCCGGACGGCCTGTACCTGCGCATGGACGAGCGCCGGGCGCGCCTCGCCGTCCTGCCGGGGGACACCGACCGGGTCCGAGCCGTGGGTTGGGAGGTACGCGACCAGTTCGCGTTGGCAGCCGTCGCCCGCGACGTCGAGTCCTGCGGTACCCCGGTCAAGGCGCTGACCCGGGAGGAGGCCGACGAGGCCGGGGTGGAGGAGGCCATCACCTTCGACGATCCCGCCGGCGTCCCGGTCGAGGTCTTCTTCGGGCCGATCCTCGACCACAGCCCCGTACTGACCGGCCTGGGGCAGGACTTCGTCACCGGAGCCCAGGGCATGGGCCATGTCGTCCTGCCCACCATCCGGATGGAGGAGACCGTCACCTTCTACACCGAGGTGCTCGGCTTCCTGCCGCGCGGCGCCATCCGGCTCGGCGGTCGGGACGCGGACGCCCCGGTGCGGAGGGTGCGCTTCATGGGAGTCAACCAGCGACACCACAGCCTGGCCCTGTGCCCGGCCCCGCACGACGCGGAACCCGGCCTGGTGCACCTCATGGTCGAGGTGGACAGCCTGGACGCGGTGGGGCGCGCGCTCGACAACGTGGCACGCCAGGGCTTCCCGCTCTCCTCCACCCTGGGTCGCCACACCAACGACCAGATGGTCTCCTTCTACGTGCGCGCCCCCGGAGGTTGGGACCTGGAGTACGGCACCGAGGGCATGCTCGTCGACGAGTCGTCCTACACGGCCGAGGAGATCACCGCGGACAGCTACTGGGGCCACGACTGGTCCGGTTCGGAGCCGCTCGCGGCGTTCCTGCCGCCCGGCTCCGGTCGATGAGCCCGGCCCGGTCGGCGACGCCGGCGACCCCGGTGCCGGCCGGCTCCGTCGGCCGCTACGACGCCGAGTGCGACGTCCTCGTGGTCGGTTTCGGCTGCGCCGGTGCCGCCGCCGCCTTCGAGGCCGCCTCGGCCGGCGCGGACGTACGGGTGCTGGAGCGGGCCGGCGGGCCGGGAGGCTCCTCGGCCCTCTCGGGTGGCGAGCTCTACCTCGGCGGCGGGACGCCCGTACAGGACGCGTGCGGCTACCAGGACACCACACAGGACATGTTCCGCTACCTCGAGGCCGCTCTCGGGCCGCACGCCGACCCGGAGAAGCTGCGGGTGTACTGCGAGGAGAGCACCGAGCACTTCCGGTGGTTCGTCGACCGGGGCGTCACCTTCGAGCACAGCCTGTGGGAGTCCCCGACCTGGATGCCGCCCTCGACGGACGGGCTGATGTGGCTGGGCGAGAACGCCTGGCCGTACAACACCCTGGCGCGGCCCGTCCCCCGCGGGCACCGGCCCGCCACCGGGGCGTACGGTGGCTGGCTCCTGATGGAGAAGCTGATCGCCGCCGCCCGGGGCGCGGGAGCCGCGACCGAGCCGGACACCCTGGCCACGGCGCTGGTGGTGGACGGCGCCGGACGGGTGGTCGGGGTCACCGGCCGGCGGCACGGCGAGGACGTCGCCTTCCGCGCCCGCCGGGCCGTCGTCCTGACCACCGGAGGCTTCGTGGACAACGAGGAGATGCTGGCCGACCACGCGCCCGCGCTGCTGGGCCACGGCAAGGTCAGCGATGGCCTGGACGACGGCAGCGGCATCCGGATGGCGTCCGCGATCGGCGCGGCGACCCGGCGGATGTCCGTGGTCGAGGTCGCCATGACCGTGCTGCCGGCCCTGGCCGTACGCGGCATGCTGGTCAACGGGCACGGTCAGCGGTTCGTCAACGAGGACGTCTATCCCGGCCTGTTCAGCGCGGCGGCGGTGCTGACCCAGCCTGGCCCGTACTGGGTGATCATCGACGAGGAGGGCTTCGAGAGCGTCCCTGAGGCGGAACGCTGGGGCGTGCTGCCGGAGTTCGTCGAGGAGGAGTTGGCCGCGCTCGAGGACCGGCTCGGGATGCCGGCGGGCGCGCTGGAGTCCTCCGTCGGCACGTACAACCAGCACGCCGAGCGGGGGCGGGACCCGTACTTCCACAAGGACGCCGACTGGCTGCGGCCGTTGAAGCCGCCCCTCGCCGCAATCGACCCACGCCGTGGCTTCCATGCCGGCGGCCGGGGGAGTGCCGGAGCCGGGACGGGAGCGGCGGGCTTCACCCTGGGCGGGCTCCGCACGACCGTCGACGGCGCCGTGCTGGACGTCTCCGGCGCTCCCCTCCCGGGCCTGTACGCGGCCGGCCGGGCCAGCTCCGGCCTGCACGGCGCGGGCTATGTCAGCGGTACGTCGCTGGGTGACGGCACCTTCTTCGGGCGTAGGGCGGGACGGGCGGCGGCCGGCGGCTGACGCGGCACGGGCGTGCGGGACCCGATTGGGCCACGCACACCGGCCGACCGGTGCCCTACGCGACGCCGGCGGGGTTGTCGATGACGTACCGCCACCGACCGTCCGCACCGAGCCGGAGCACGTCGGTCGCCGTCCCGGACATGTCGATCTCGGTGCCGTCGTGCCCAGTGCCCTTGAGTGACCAGTCCACGACGAGCAGGGCGATGTCGCCGGCCGCGTAGCAACGGCGCACGCGGGCCTCCATCGGCACGCCGTGACTGAGCAGGTACGTGTTGGCCGCGGACCTCTCCGGGCCGGTGACGGGATGACCGGGGACGGGGACCAACACGCCGCCGTCCTCGTAGAGCTGGTCGAGTCCGGCGGCGTCGCCGCTGCTGAACAGCTCGGCCCACCGTGCGACGTGCTCGGCCAGGGCTTCGGTGACCATCGGATCGGTGCCGCTCTGGGCGGTATGTGTCGCGCCGCTCTGGGCGGAGTCTGTGGAACGCGGGTCATGATGGGGTGTCATGACTCACACATCATAACCCGGCTCGTCGACCCGGCACCAACTCGGGTCGACGAGCCGGGGCGACGGAGCCCCGCCGCCCCGGTGCCCTTCCGGTGAGCGGGACGCGTCCCGTACGGCCTCCGGTGCCTGCGTACCGTGCCTCGACCGGACGTGGACAGCGAGGCGAAGGGCCGCGATGAACCGTTTCGAGCGAGTCAACATCCTGCTCACCGGAGCGGGTTCGGGCATCGGCCGGGCCACGGCGGTACGTCTCGTGGCCGAGGGTGGGACGGTCCTCGCCGTCGACCTGTCGGAAGACGGCCTCCGCCGTACCGTCGAGGCCGCGACAGCGGAACCGGGAGCAGCGGGCCGAATCGTGCCGCACGTCGCCGACGTCTCCGACGAGCGGGCGGTCATCGACGCAATCAGCGCGGCCGTGGGCGAACTGGGCGGCATCGACGTCCTGATCAACGTGGCCGGCATCCACCGGACGACCCCGATCGACCGGCTGACGGTCAGCGACATGCAGCGGCTGTTCACGGTCAACGCGGTGGGGACGGCGCTCTTCTGCCGCGAGGCCCTGCCACACCTGCCGGACGACACGGGCGTGATCGTCAATGTCGCCTCTTCCTCGGCCACCCACGGGAACCCGTACATGAGCGCCTACTCCGCCTCCAAGGGGGCCGTGTTGGCGTTCTCGCTGTGCCTGGCGTCGGAGGTGGCGCATCGCGGTATCCGCGTCGTACCCGTGTCACCCGGAGCGGTGGCCACACCCCTCACGGGTGCGGACGTGCTGCCACCGGAGCTCGACGCCAGCTACTACCAGCGCATCCGGTCCCCCCGGGGCGTGGCCGATCCCGAGCAGATCGCCGGAGTCCTCGCCTTCGCGGCGTCCAGGGACGGTGGTTATCTCACCGGAGCGGAGGTCCGGGTCGACGGTGGCTCCCACACCTGAGCTGGGGGCTTCTTCCGCGCTCGGTTCGCCTCCGAGCGCTCGAACCCGGTGTCGACGCTCCTCGACACTGCACTCGCTCCTCCCCTCGGCCTACGGCCTGGGGAGACCCCACTGCTCGCTCACTTGGTCTCGTCACTTTCCACACCGGCGCGCTCTTCGGCTCACTCGCCGTACCCACAGAACGGCGGGCAGGGAGAGATGGTTGCCCCGAGCGCGACCGCGCTGCTTGGTCGGGAGCTGCGGCCGCCGAGCTCAGAACTGGGAGGCGAGCGAACCCAGAAGGCGACGGGATCGTTTGTGCGGGCACCAAGACCCGGCCATGCGAAGGCGGTTGGCCCATCATGATTGGTACGGACCGCTGCCGGCCCAGGGCTCCCGTACCCGTCGGTTGTCCGACAAAGTCGAGTCACCAGGACCCGAAGCCCAACTCATCGCCAGGAGCAGGAAGCAGGTATCAGTAATGGCACGACAGGTGGTAGTCAGCGGAGCGGCTTCCGGCATCGGCAGGGAACTCACCGGGCAGTTGCGTGCCAGGGGAGACGAGGTCACCGGCATCGATCTGCGGGACGCAGAGGTCTGTGCGGACCTCGGCAGCCCGACCGGGCGGCGGGAGGCGGTGGAGGAGGTGGCCCGTACGACCGGGGGAGTCGTGGACGCGGTGGTCGCCTGCGCCGGCGTCTCGGGGACGACGCAGGGCACCGTGGCGGTGAACTACTTCGGCGCCACCGAACTGTTGCGCGGCCTGCGACCGGCCTTGATGGCGGCTTCGCTGCCGAGGGCGGCCGTCGTCGGCTCCATCAGCGGCACCCAGCCGAACTCACCGGACATCATCGACGCCTGCCTCGCCGGCGACGAGACGGCGGCGCTCGCGGCGGCGGCCACGGTGGCCGAGCGAGGGGAGGGCCGAAAGCTCTATCCCTCCTCCAAGGCGGCCCTGGCTCGGTGGCTGCGCTCGGTCTGCGTGACGGACGAGTGGGCGGGCGCGGGGATTCCGTTGAACGCGGTCGCCCCCGGGGTGGTGCGTACTCCGATGTCCGCGGCCCACTCCCTCACTCCCGAGCAGCAGAAGGTCATGGACGAGGCGGTGCCGATGCCGCTCGGTGGCCATTCGGAGGCGGGGACGATCGCCGCCGCGCTGCGGTGGCTGATCAGCCCGGAGAACTCCCAGGTGACAGGCCAGGTGTTGTACGTCGACGGGGGAGCCGAGGCGACCCTGCGGGGGCCCGAGGTCTTCTGACCCGAGGCGGCGGGGCGGCGGCCGCTGGCCACTCAGTGGGACTCCGGTTTGCGGAATTCCAGAATGAATTCTAGTTCTGGTTCCTGGCAGAACCGACCCGGCCCCAACTGACGGGCCGCCCCACCTGACGGGAGAACCATGGCCGAGGCCGTCATTGTCGAAGCCGCGCGCACACCGGTCGGCCGGCGCCGAGGGGCGCTCGCGGGGCTGCACCCGGCCGAACTGCTCGGGCTGGCCCAGCGGGGCCTGTTGGACCGGGCGGGGCTCGCTCCGGACGCCGTGGAGCAGGTCGTCGGCGGCTGTGTCACCCAGGCCGGCGAGCAGTCCAACAACGTCACCCGGAACGCCTGGCTGCACGCCGGCCTACCGCACGCCACCGCGTGCACCTCCATCGACTGCGCCTGCGGCTCGTCCCAGCAGGCCGTGCACCTCGTCGCCGGTCTGATCACGTCCGGAGCGATCGACGTGGGCGTCGGCTGCGGCGTCGAGTCGATGAGCCGGGTCTTCCTGGGGCAGGCGCTGACCCCCGACACCGGTTCGCCGGTCCCCGAGAGCTGGTCGCTGGACATGCCAGACCAGTTCACCGCCGCCGAACGGATCGCGCGCGATCGCGGCATCGGTCGTGCCGAGGCCGACGCGCTCGGCCTCGCCTCGCAACGCAAGGCCGCCCGGGCGTGGGAGGAGGGGCGCTTCGGCGACCAGATCCTGGAGATCGAGGCCCCCGTCCTCGACTCCGAGGGCCCGACCGGCGAGACCGTCGTGGTCTCCCGGGACGAGGGGCTACGGGAGACCACGGCGGAGGCACTGGCCGGGCTCAAGCCGGTTCTCCCGGAGGGCATCCACACCGCCGGCAACTCCTCACAGATCAGTGACGGTGCCGCCGCCGTGCTGCTGGCGAGCCGGGAGAGCGCCGATCGGCTGGGCTTGCGCCCGCGCGCCCGGATCGTGGCCTCCGGCATGGTCGGCGCGGACCCGTACTACCACCTCGACGGTCCCGTCGCGGCGACCGAACACGTCCTGCGCAAGGCCGGCATGGCCCTGGACGACATCGACCTCGTCGAGATCAACGAGGCGTTCGCCTCCGTCGTGCTGTCCTGGGCCCAAGCCCACCAGGCCGACCTGGACAGGGTGAACGTCAACGGTGGCGCCATCGCCCTCGGTCACGCGGTCGGCTCCACCGGCGCCCGGCTGCTCACCCAGGCGCTGTACGAACTGGAGCGCGGCGACAAGTCCACCGCGCTGATCACCATGTGCGCCGGGGGCGCGCACTCGACGGCGACGATCATCGAACGGATCTGAGAACACCATGACGATCGGGCTGACCGAAGAACACCGCGATCTGCGCGACTCCGTACGCGCGTTCGCCACCCGGCACATCACCCAGGACGTCGTCCGCGCGGTGACGGACGCCGAGTACGAGAGCCCGCCGCCCTACTGGCCGACCCTCACCGCGCAGGGCCTCCTCGGCCTGCACCTGCCCGAGGAGTCGGGCGGCAGCGGTTACGGGCTCGTGGAACTCGCCGTCGTCGTCGAGGAACTGGGCCGAGCCATGGCCCCGGGCCCCTTCCTCCCCACCACGCTCGCCGCCGCGATCCTGGACCGCGCCGGCCACCGGCAGTGGCTGCCCGGCCTGGCCGAGGGCAGCACGATCGGAGCCGTGGGGCTGGAGCCGGGCACGCTGACGCTCTCCCGCGCCCGGGACGGCGCGACGACGCTCACCGGCGAGTGCCCGCTCGTCATCGGCGGGCATACGGCCGACCTCTTCGTGCTGCCGGTCCGGGACGGCGAGGACACCACCTGGCTGGTGCTGCCGCGCACCTCGGTGGAGACCACCGACCACCGCAGCCACGACCTCACCCGCCGGTCCTCGCGGGTGCGCCCGCGTCCCGACGTGCCGGTGCCGGCCGACGACCAGCTGTCGGTGGACCCGCGGCTGCCCCTCGACCTGGCCGCGACGCTCTTCGCCGCGGAGTCCTCGGGCCTCGCCGACTGGGCGGTCGCCACCGCCGCCGAGTACGCCACCGTACGGGAGCAGTTCGGCCGGCCCGTCGGCCAGTTCCAGGGTGTCAAGCACCGGTGCGCGCGCATGCTCGCGCAGGCCGAGCAGGCCCGCGCCTGTGCCTGGGACGCCGCCCGAGCCGGCGACCCCGGCGCCGTGGAGGACCCGCGTGAGGCGTCACTCGCGGCTGCCGTCGCCGGCGCGACCAGCGTGGCGGCGGCCTTCGACGTCGCCAAGGACTGCATCCAGGTCCTCGGTGGGATCGGCTTCACCTGGGAACACGACGCCCACCTCTATCTGCGTCGTGCCCAGACCCTGCGCGTCGCCCTCGGACCGACGGCCCGCTGGCGCCGTAGGGTCTGCCGGCTCACCCTGGACGGCGCGCGGCGGAGCCTCGGCGTCGAGCTTCCGCCCGAGGCGGAGACCGTACGCGCCGAGGTGCGGGCCGAACTCCGGGCGGCGACCGCCATGGCGGAGCGGGAACGCCTCACCTACCTCGCGGACCACGGATACACCGCTCCGCATCTGCCCGCTCCCTGGGGAAAGGGCGCGGACGCCCTCGCGCAGCTCGTCATCGCCGAGGAGCTGCGGGCGGCGGAACTGACCGCGGTGGACATGGTCATCGGCGGCTGGGTGGTGCCGACGCTCATCGAGCACGGGGACACCGCGCAGCAGGAGAGGTTCCTCGGGCCGAGCCTGCGCGGGGACATCGTGTGGTGCCAGCTGTTCAGCGAGCCCGGTGCCGGTTCCGACCTCGCCGCGCTGAGCACCCGCGCGGAGCGGGTCGACGGCGGCTGGCGACTCACCGGGCAGAAGGTGTGGACCTCCGGTGCCCGCGAGGCGGACTGGGGCATCCTGCTCGCCCGTACGGACCCCGAAGCGCCCAAGCACAAGGGCCTGTCGTACTTCCTGCTGGACATGCGGGTCCCGGGCATCGAGATCCGCCCGCTGCGGCAGATCACCGGCGAGGCGGAGTTCAACGAGGTGTTCCTCGACGAGGTGTTCGTCCCGGACGAGATGCTCGTAGCCCAGCCGGGGGACGGTTGGAAGCTCGCCCGCACCACGCTGGTCAACGAGCGGGTCGCGCTGTCCCACGACTCCGCGCTCGGCTCGGGCGGCGAGGCGCTGCTGGAGCTCGCCACCAACGAGCCGGGGGACATGGACGACGAACGGTACGCGCACCTCGGCCACGTCCTGTGCGACGCGCAGTCGGTGGGGCTGCTGGGACTGCGTACGACGCTGCGTTCCGTCTCCGGGAAGCAACCGGGCCCGGAGGCCAGCATCGCGAAACTGCTCGGCGTGGAGCACCTGCAACAGGTCTGGGAGACGGCCGTGGACTGGCGGGGCAGCGCGGCACTGACCGGCGAGGGACCGCGGCAGGACGCCACCTGGATGTTCCTCAACTCCCGCTGCATGTCGATCGCGGGCGGCACGACCGAGGTGCAGTTGAACATCATCGGCGAGCGGCTGCTACGCCTGCCACGCGACCCCGCACCCGCCCCGAAGCACGGCTGAACAGGAAGGCTGGACATGGCCATCGACCGCGACACGGCGCTGAGCGCACCCCCCTCGGTGCAGGAGATCAGCTGGACCACCCGGGACGTGCTGCTCTACCACCTCAGTCTCGGGGCCGGCGGGGACGACGCCGACCCGGAGCTGCACCTCACCTACGAACGGGACCTCACGGTGCTGCCGACCTTCGCCATGGTCGCCGGGAGTGGGATCTCGGCCTCCGCGGGATCGGCCTCCGGGGCCTCGGCGCCGGGGGCGTCCCTGGACACGCCGGGTGTCGACATCGATCTCCGCTCGATCCTGCACGCGGGACAGGGACTTCGGGTCCATCGGCCGCTGCCGCCCGCCGGGGAGGCCACGGTCAGCTCACGCGTCACCGAACTGTGGGACAAGGGGAAGGCCGCGCTGATCGTACGGGAGTCCGCCGCGGTCGATCCACGAGGCGAGCCGCTGTGGACCGCCACGATGCGGCTCTGGGCCCGTGGCGAGGGAGGCTTCGGCGGTGATCCGGCTCCCGCGACCCCCTGGTCGGCCCCGGACCGCCCGGCGGATGTCGTACTCGACACGCCCACGACCCCGCAACAGGCCCTGCTCTACCGGCTGAACGGCGATCTGAACCCGCTGCACGCCGACCCGGGGGTGGCGCGGCGGGCCGGCTTCGAACGGCCGATCCTGCACGGGCTCGCGTCGTACGGACTGGTCTGCAAGGCGCTGGCGGACGGCCTGTTGGACGGTGACGTGACGCGGCTGACGGACCTGTCCGTGCGCTTCGCGGGCTCCCTGTGCCCTGGGGAGACGATCCGGACGCGGGTGTGGCGCGCGGGCGAGGAACTGACGCTGCACGCCACCTGTCCCGAGCGGGACGACGCGCCGGTGCTCACCCACGCGAAGGCGACGGTGGTCGCGTGAGTGCCGAAGGTCCCGAGACCGGCGGGACCCCCGAGGCCCCCGGGTTCGCCGGGTTCGCCGGGTCCGCCGGGGCCGGCGGGTCCGCCGTACGTCCCGACGGACTCGTCGCGGAGGCACACGAGGACGGCGTGGACGGGGCAGCCGCCGCCGCCCGCCGGGTGATCTCCGCCCTCCTGCGTACCGGTGACGACACCGCCGCCGACATGGCCGGAATGGCCAAGCAACTCCACGCGGTCGCGGACCAGTTGGAGGAGCACGCCCCGGCCCGGGAGACCCGGCTGGTGAACATGTGGCGGGGCGACGGCATCACCCGGCACGACCCGGTGACCGGTCCGGAGAACGCCCTGGCGCCCCCGTTGCGACTGACGGGCAGGGCGGACGGCTCCGTCGAGGGCACCGTCACGCTGGGCATCGCCTACCAGGGTCCGCCCGGGTGCGTGCACGGTGGCGTTTCGGCACTGCTGCTGGACCACACCTTCGGGGTCGCCAACCACTGGGCCGGCCTCTCCGGGATGACCGCGGAACTCACGCTGCGCTACCGGCGTCCCTCGCCGCTGTTCGAACCGTTGACGATCACCGGCCGGCAGATCTCCGTGGACGGCGCGAAGATCCGTACGGTCGGCGGGATCGCGGCGGGCGGGCGGGACTGCGTGACCGCGGAGGGGCTGTTCATCGCCAAACACCTGCCCCGCCCACGCTGAGCGTTCGGCGGCCCGGGCACTCCGACCTCCGGCCCCGGGCCGCCGGGCGCCTTCCCCCGAGTTCCCCCAAACCGCGGAGAGGCCGGCTGGTAGGCCGGCCTCTCCGCGTTCCCCTCCGGTCCTCCGGGTCAGGTGGTCACCTCACGGCGCAACACCTTCCCGGTCGCGTTCCGGGGCAGGCCCTCCTCGGTGAGCCGCCACCGGGACGGTACCTTGTAGCGCGCCAGCCGCTCCCGCGTGAACTCCACCAGCTCGGACTCGTCGAGCGCGGTGCGTCCGTCGGTCACCACCACGGCCGCCACCTCCTGCCCCAGGTCCGGATGCGGCACTCCGACCACCACGCACTCCCGAACTCCCGGGCACTCCGCGAGCACGTCCTCGACCTCCGCGGGGTAGACGTTCTCACCCGCGCGCAGGATCAGGTCGGACCGCCGGCTGGTGAGCCGTAGCCGGCCGCCCTCGAACACCCCGATGTCGCCGGTGTGCAGCCAGCGGTCCGCCCGGATGGCCTGCTCGGTGGCGGCCGTGTCCTGCCAGTACCCGAGCATCACGAACGGGCTGCGCAGGCAGATCTCGCCCTCTTCCCCCTCGGGGAGCGGCAGTCCCGCGGGGTCGCGGACCTCGACCTCCACGGTGACGACCGGACGCCCCAGGGAGTCCGGCGACTCCGCGAGGTCGGCCGCGGTCGCCACGGCCGCGCCGGTGGAGGACTCGGTCAGCCCGTAACTGTTGGCGAGCGCCCGCCCGGCGACCGGGAGCGCCGCGCGCAGCCGCCGGTGGAATGCCGGTGAGGACGGCGCCGAGGCGAGGGAGAACGCGGTCAGGGAAGACAGGTCGTACCGGCTCAGGTCACCGTGTTCGAGCAGACGGTGGGCCATGGTCGGTACGGCGCCCCAGTTGGTGACCCGCTCGCGTTCGACGAGCCGCAGCACCCGGTCCACCTCGAACCGGCCCAGGTGCAGGACGACGGTGCCCCCGTCGGCGATCCGGGGGACGGCGAGATTGTGCAGCGTCGCGATGTGGAACAGCGGCAGCGCCAGCAGGTGGCGGCGGTCCGCGGGCCGCAGGGGGTCGCCCATCTCCGTGGCGACGGCGCCGTTGAGCCGGTGGTAGTCGATGACGGCCAGCAGATTGCGATGCGAGTGCACCGCGCCCTTCGGGCGGCCCGACGTGCCGCTGGTGTACACGATGACCGCCGGGTCGTCCTCGTCGATCTCCGGCGTCGGCAGCGGCGCGTCCGGGTGCCGGCGGGAGAGTTCCTCGATGTCCTCCTCGAGCGTCAGCAGACGCACCTGGGAGGTGTCGACGAGCGCGGCCCGTTTGGCGTCGGCGATGACCAGCTTGGGGCCGGTATGGCCGAGGGAGTACTCGATCTCCCGGGCCGACCACCAGGAGTTGCCGCCCACCGCGATCGCGCCGAGCGACACCGTCGCCCAGAACGCGACGATCCACCCGGGCGTGTTCTGCGCGAGGATCGTCACCCGGTCGCCCTTACGGACGCCGTACCCCTCGTGCAGCACCCGCGCCAGCGACGCGACCCGGCGCGCGTGTTCCGCGAAGGAGATCCGTTCCCGCTCGGTGACGAGGTAGTCGCGCTCGCCGTGCCGTACGGAGTCGGACAGCACCTCGGTGAGTGAGGTACGGCGGTGGGCGAACACCCGCATGCGTGCGCCGAGTACGTCCTCGTGCGCCAACTCGAAGGCGCCACCGGGAGCGGTGAGCCGCCGCACGACCTCCGACACCGCTTCCCGGTGGTCCGTCGTCGCGCTCATGGGCGACCCCCTCGCGAGTAGGAGCGTCCGGCGGTGGGTGAGCGGCACCCTGTTCGGGCTGTACGCCGATGCCCGGCGCGCTCCCGCTCCCACCCACCTACCGCGAGACGCTCTGGGTTCAAGACGGGCGCCATTCTTCTCCTCCGCCTCTCCGGGGAAAGCCGGCTCCCGGTGACCGGGACCAGGAGCGGGAGCGGGCACGTCCTCCGCACGCGTACGCACGCTCCCGCCCGCCGGGGTCACCGGAAGGAACGGGTGGTGGGCCGTACGACTGCTGGCGCCGCGAGCCCGTACCACTCAGCGGGACCCGGGATCGCACGCGAGGTGCGGCGTCCAGAGGATCGCCGGGGGCAGTGGTGCCGCGTCAAGCGAGGAGGAACCGTGGGACATCTGGACGGCAAGGTCGCGGTCGTCACGGGGGCGGGACAGGGCGTAGGCCAGGGAATCGCCCTCGCGCTCGCCGAGCGGGGGGCGTCGGTGGCGGTGCTCGGGCGCACGCCCGGGAAGCTGGAGACGACCTGTGAACTGCTACGGGAACGGGGGGCACGAGCCGAGGCGTTTCCCTGCGACGTGCTGGAGACCGAGCGGATTCCGGCGGTGGTGGAGGAGGTCGCCGAGGGCTTCGGCGCCCTCGATATCCTGGTCAACAACGCGTACAGCGGGAAGTACGGTCCGCTGCTCTCACTCAGTGACACGGACTTCCAGCGCGGCTTCCACAGCGGGCCGTTCGCCGCCCTCGCGTTCATGAAGGCGTGCCATCCGCACCTGCGGCGCGGCGGCGACGGCGTGATCATCAACCTGGTGACCGCCGCCATGGTCCGCTGGGACCTGAGCACCTACGGCGCGTACGCCGCCGCGAAGACCGCCATCCGCTCGCTGACCCGCACGGCCGCGAACGAGTGGGGGCCGGACGGTATCCGGGTGAACGCGATCGCCCCGCACGCCGCCTCACCCGGATACCTGCGGTGGGAGCGGGCCAACCCGGAGGAGGCGGCGGCCTTCTCGGAGACCATCCCGCTGCGCCGCGTCGGGGACTGCGAGCAGGACATCGGGCGTGCGGTGGCGATGCTCTGCGGACCGGACGCCCGCTACCTCACCGGTGCGACGGTGCCGTTGGACGGCGGACAGGCCAACTTCGACTGACACCCGAGCGGCATCTCCCGGTCAGCGGGATCGACCCGGCCGCGCCGGTCATCCGGTGGCTAACGTCGCGACCGCCCACCCTGACAGGTGTGCGGACGGAGGCATCATCTTGACCCAGAACGCGCACCAGACGTCCGGAGTCCCGGACGTGCTGGCCCCCGCGGAGCTCGGCCCCCTCACCCTGCGGAACCGCACGATCAAGGCGGCGACGTACGAGGGGCTGAGCCGTGACAGCCTTGTCACCCAGGAGCTGATCGACTTCCACGTACGGCACGCGGCCGGCGGAGTGGGCATGACCACCGTCGCCTACTGCGCGGTCGCGCCGGAGGGCCGGACCGACCGGCACCAGGTGCTGTGGCGGACCGAGGCGTTGCCGGGGCTGCGTAGGCTGACCGAGGCCGTACACGCCGAAGGGGCGGCCGTCTCCGCGCAGATCGGACACGCCGGCCCGGTCGCCAACCCGAAGTCCAACGGCCTCCCGGCCCTGGCCCCCAGTCGGCACTTCCACAAGACGACCCTCAGTTTCGCGCGTGAGGCGACGCGCGCCGACCTGCGGCGCATCGTCCGGCAGCACGCGGAGGGCGCGCGCATGGCCGTGGACGCGGGCTTCGACGCGGTGGAGATCCACCTGGGGCACAACTATCTCGCCAGTTCGTTCCTCAGCCCGCGGGTCAACCGCCGTAAGGACGAGTACGGCGGCAGCCTGGAGAACCGCGCCCGCCTCGCTCGGGAGATCGCCCGGGCCGTACGTGCCGAGGTCGGCCAAGAGGTCGCCGTGCTGGCCAAGCTGAACATGGACGACGGTGTCCCGGGCGGCTTCTGGCTGGACGAGGCCATCCCGGTCGCCCAGTGGCTGGAGGCGGACGGGTCGCTCGACGCCCTGGAACTGACGGTCGGCAGTTCGTTGTTGAACCCCATGTACCTCTTCAAGGGCGACGTCCCGCTGCGGGAGTTCGCCTCCGTGATGCCCGAGCCGGTACGGACCGGGGTCAAGCTCGTCGGGAACCGTGTCCTGCGCGAGTATCCCTACCGGGACGCCTATCTGCTCGAGCAGGCACGGCAGATCCGCGCGGCCGTCGACCTGCCGCTGGTCCTCCTCGGTGGCATCACCGACCGCTCGAGCATGGACCTGGCGATGCGGGAGGGTTTCGAGTACGTCGGCATGGCCCGCGCGCTGCTGCGCGAACCGGACCTGGTCAACCGCATCCGAGCGGACGAGGCCACCCCGTCACTGTGCATCCACTGCAACAAGTGCATGGTCACCATCTACGGCGGCACCCGCTGCGTGCTCGTCGACACGATCGGCGTCCGCACCAGCGCCCCGATCACCGGGTGAGAGGGGGCGGACGTGCGTCACGACACCATCGCCGACCTGCTGCTCGCCCGCGGTGCCGACGAGCGCCTGGGTCTGCGGACCCGCGCGGAGAGCTGGACCTGGGCCGAGGTCGTACGGGAGAGCGCGGCCCGCGCGTCGCTGGCCGGGAAGCTGCGTGCCGAGGGCCCCTTCCACATCGGGGTGCTGCTGGACAACGTCCCGGAGTACGTCTTCTGGCTCGGCGCCGCCGCCCTCAGCGGAGCGACGGTCGTCGGCATCAACCCCACCCGCGGCGGCACGTACCTGGAGCAGGAGGTACGCCACACCGACTGCCAGCTGATCATCACCGACAAGGCCGGACGGGCCCGCCTGGACGGCCTCGACGTGGGCGTACGGCCCGAACGGTTCCTGCTCGTGGACGACCCCGGATACGCCGAACTGTTGGCCCGGCGCGCCGCCGAGCCGGCCCGGGCTTCGGACGTCACCGCCGACACGAGGATGCTGCTGCTGTTCACCTCGGGCACGACGGGCGCCTCCAAGGCGGCGATCTGCTCGCAGGGCCGGCTGGCCGGACTCGGCCACTCCAACGCCGCGAAGTACGAGGTCGGGCCGGACGACGTCTGCTACTGCCCGATGCCGCTCTTCCACGGCAACGCGCTGATGGCGCTGTGGGCCCCGGCGCTGACCGCGGGCGCCACCCTCGCGCTCACCCCGAAGTTCTCCGCCTCCGGCTTCCTGCCGGACGTACGGCACTTCGGCGCCACCTTCTTCACGTACGTGGGGAAGGCCGTGGCGTACGTCCTGGCGCAACCGGAACGCGACGACGACGCCGAGAACCCCCTCACGCACGCCTTCGGCACCGAAGCCTCGCCCGAGGACCGGGCCACCTTCCTGCGCCGGTTCGGTTGCCGGCTCATCGAGGGCTACGGCTCCAGCGAGGGCGCCGGCATGCTCAGGCAGGCGCCCGACGCCCCGCTCGGGGTGCTCGGCGTGCCCGCCCGGGACAGCGTGCGGATCGTCCACCCCGCCACCCGGGAGAGCTGCCCGCCCGCCGCTTTGGACGAGCACGGTCGGGTGCGGAACCCGGAGGAGGCCATCGGGGAGATCATCGACACCGAGGGCGCCGCCCGGTTCGAGGGCTACTACAAGAACGACGCCGCCAACGCCGAGCGCGTGCACCATGGTTGGTACTGGACCGGCGACCTCGGATACGTCGACGAGGCCGGCTACTTCTACTTCGCCGGCCGGTCCGGCGACTGGATTCGGGTCGACGGGGAGAACACCTCCGCGCTGCTGGTCGAACGCATTCTGCGCCGGCACCCGGCCGTGGTCGCCGCCGGAGTCTTCGGCGTGTCCGATCCCCGCTCCGGGGACCAGGTGATGGCCGCCGTGGAGATCCCGCACGGGACCCGCTTCGAGGACCTGGGGCTGCCGGAGTTCCTCGAAGCGCAGGAGGATCTCGGCACCAAGGGCGCACCGCGCTTCGTACGGGTCTCGCACGCCCTGCCCACCACCGGCTCCAACAAGCTGCGCAAGAAG
This sequence comes from Streptomyces oceani, assembly GCF_001751245.1. Taxonomy (GTDB): domain Bacteria; phylum Actinomycetota; class Actinomycetes; order Streptomycetales; family Streptomycetaceae; genus Streptomyces; species Streptomyces oceani. The sequence goes on along the minus strand of NZ_LJGU01000113.1, from coordinate 147,747 downwards.
GAGATGCGGCTGGCGGGCTGGCGCACCGACGACCCGGTCTACCGCTGGGTCGGACGCGGCGAGCCCGACTACGTCCCGATGACCGAGGACGACAAGGCGGCGCTGCGGGACGAGTTCCTCGCCAACGGGCGCGGGCGCTTCCTCCCCTGACCGCGCTTCCGGAGCGCGCGGCAGCGGCGACACGAACAGAACGGGAGAACCACATGCAACTGCGCGAGAGTGTCGCGCACCGTGAGCTGCGCCGGGAGCTGCGGGCGTACTTCTCGGGCCTGTTGCCCGAGGACGAACGGCGGCGCGTCGGCGAGCAGGGCGTCGGCGGGGACCGCTTCCGCGAGGTCGTGGCGCGGCTGGGCGCGGACGGCTGGCTCGGCATCGGCTGGCCCACGGAGTACGGCGGTCAGGGCCGATCCGTCGAGGAACAGTACGTCTTCTTCGACGAGGTCCAACGAGCCGGTCTCCCTTTCCCGTTCGTGACCGTGAACACGGTCGGCCCCACGCTCATGGAGTACGGCACTCAGGAGCAGAAGAAGCGCTTCCTGCCCGGCATCCTCTCCGGTGACATCGTCTTCGCCATCGGCTACACCGAGGCCGGCGCGGGTACCGACCTGGCGTCGCTCTCGACCCGCGCGGTACGCAGCGGCGAGCACTTCGTCGTCGACGGCAGCAAGGTCTTCACCAGCGGCGCGAACACCGCGGACCAGATCTGGCTGGCGGCCCGTACCGACCCGGACGCGCCCAAGCACCGGGGCATCTCCATCCTGACCGTCCCCACCAGCGCCGAGGGCTTCTCCTGGAGCCCGATCCGGACCGTGGGCGGGCTGACCGTCACCGCCACCTACTACAGCGGTATCCGGGTGCCGGAGACCGACGTGGTGGGAGAGGTGAACGGCGGCTGGCGGCTCATCACCTCGCAACTGAACCACGAGCGGGTCGGCCTGGCCGCCCTCGGCGGACGGATGATCCAGCTCTGGGAGCACGTCCTGGACTGGGCCAGGGACAATGGCACCATCGACCTTCCCTGGGTGCGGCGGGAGTTCGCCCGCACTCACGCCCGGCTCGAGGCGATGCGGCTGCTGAACTGGAAGATGACCGACGCCGTCGGGCGGGGCGAACTGACCGGCGCCGACGCCGGCGCGGCCAAGGCGTACGGCACCGAGACGCATATCGACGTGCAGCGGAGCCTGACCCAGATCCTCGGCGCCGCCGGACGCGTCCGGCCGGAGTCACCGGGCGCCGCCCTGGCCGGACAGGTCGAACAGCTCTCCCGCCAGGGCATCGTGAACACCTTCGGCGGCGGCGTCAACGAGATCCTCCGGGACATGGTGGCCACCCAGGGCCTCGGCCTCCCCCGTAAGGGGCGTGGCGCGTGAGCGGGCACCAAGGGCACGACGACCACGGAGAACACGGCGGCCACGACGACTACGAAGCGCGGCTGCGTGCCTTCGTCGGAGGTGAGCTGACCGCGTCGACGCCCGGCCCGGACCCGGTGAACCAGCCGATGATCCGGCACTGGGTAGAGGCCATGGGCGACGAGAACCCGGTGTACGTCGACCAGGAGGCGGCCCGTGCCACGGGACGGCCCGGAGTGGTGGCACCGGCCTCCATGGTGCAGGCGTGGACCATGCGCGGATACGCCGCCGCCAGCGGAGCCTCCCCGTCCGCCCGGCGCGGATTCGACGAACTCGTGGGTCTCCTCGACGAGGGCGGCTACACCTCGGTCGTGGCGACCGACTCGGAGCTGGAGTTCCAGCGGGAACTCGCGCCCGGCGACGAGGTCCTGGTGCGGGAGGTCGTGGAGGAGATCTCCGCGGAGAAGAAGACCGGGCTCGGTGCCGGACGGTTCGTCACCACCCTGAAGACCTACCGCGATCAGCGGGGGGAGGTCGTCGCCACCCAGCGCTGGCGCACCCTGCGCTTCCGGCCCGCGCGGTCGGAGCCGGCGGCCGACACCGGTACGGGTACCGACACCGAGGCCAAGCCGCCGCCGCTACGCCCCCGGCCCGCCATCAACCAGGACAACACCTTCTGGTTTGAGGCGGCGAAGGAGCACAGCCTGCGTATCCAACGCTGCACGACCTGCGAACGGCTGCGCCACCCCCCGGGCCCCTGTTGCCCGGAATGCGGCAGCCTCAGCTGGGACACCGTCGAGGCGTCAGGGCACGGCCGGGTGTACAGCTTCGTGGTGAACCACCACCCGAAGCACCCGGCGTTCCCCTACCCGCTGGTCGTCGCCCTCGTCGAACTGGCCGAGGGAACCAGGCTGCTGACCAACCTGCTCGACGTCGCGCCCGAGGACGTCGAGATCGACATGCCCGTCGTCCTGGATTGGCTCGACGCCGACCCCGACTTGTCGCTGCCGGTCTTCCGGACCGCCGTGACGGAGGTGCACCCGTAATGGATTTCTCGCTGGGAGAGGAGCTGGAGGCGGTACGCGACCTGGCGCGGACGATCTTCACCGACCGTGCCACCCCCGAGCGGCTGCGGGAGGTCGAGACCTCCGACACCCGGTTCGACGAGCGGCTCTGGCACGATCTGGCCCGCGCCGAGCTGCTCGGCACCGCCCTGCCTGAGGGGGTCGGAGGCGCCGGACTCGGCATGGCCGCGCTGTGCGTACTGCTGGAGGAGCAGGGCCGGCGGGTGGCCCCCGTGCCGGTCTGGCCGGCCGTCCTCGGCGCGCTGGCGGTCGCCACGCACGGCACGGCGGAGCAGCGTACGGGCCTGTTGCCGGCCGCGGCCGAGGGTAGTGCCCGACTCACCCTGGCGCTGGAGGAGTTCGCCCCCGGCGATCCGCTCGCCCCGGGCACCCGGGCCACCGCGGGTCCGCGGGGCTGGTCGCTCAGCGGCACCAAGGCCGTGGTGCCCTCGCCGTCCGGAGCCGGCCGGGTGCTCGTCACGGCGGACACCGAGGCCGGCACCGGCCTCTTCCTGCTCGCCCCGGACGCCACCGGCACCGACTGGGAGCGGGCCGACACCACCAGCCACGAGCTGAGCGCCCAGCTGACGCTGACGGACGCCCCCGCCGAGGCGGTCGGTGCCCCGGGCAGCGGAGTGGTGGAGTGGCTCGTCGCCCGGGCCGGCGTGGCGCTGGCGGCCGTACAGCTCGGGGTGGCGGAGGGGGCGCTGCGGCACGCCGCCGACTACCTCGGCGAACGCGAGCAGTTCGGGCGACCGCTGGCCACCTTCCAGGCCGTGCAGCACCAACTCGCCGACTGCTACATCGACATCGAGGCGATGCGGGTGACGCTGTGGCAGGCGGTGACGGCGCTGGCAGACGCCGACACCGGCGACACGGACACGAGTGCCACGGGTGTCCCGGACGCCCCGGACGCCCCGGACGCCCCGGACAGCGCGGCCGACGGTCAGCGGGCCGCGCTGGTGGCCAAGTGGTGGGCCACCGAAGGCGGCTTGGACGTGGTCCACCGGGTCCAGCACGTGCACGGCGGCATGGGCGTGGACCTCGACTATCCGGTGCACCGCCACTTCCTGTGGGGCAAGCAGATCTCCACCACCCTGGGCGGGTCCGGTGCCGACCTCGCTCGGCTCGGGGCGGTCCTGGCCGGTGGGGAGGCCGCCCCGTGACACGGACCCGGGCGACCGAGCCCTCCTCGCACGCCGCCACGACCTCCTCGACGGTGCCCCGCACCCGTACGTACGAGGAGGTGGCCGTCGGCGAACCGCTCCCGGAGCTGGCGATCCCCCTGACCCGCACGTTCATCGTCGCCACGGCCCTCGCGAGCCGCGACTACCAGGACGTGCACCACGACCCGGACCTCGCGCGCGAGCGCGGTTCGAAGGACATCTTCATGAACATCCTGACCAGCAACGCCCTGGTCGACCGCTACCTCACCGAGTGGGCCGGCCCCGCCGCGGTCGTCCAGGCGATCCGGCTTCGGCTCGGCGCGCCCAACCACCCGGGCGACACGATGGTGCTCAGCGGCACGGTCACGGGCCGTACGGACGAGGAGCGGCGGGTCGAGATCGCGGTGCGGGGCACCAACGGCCTGGGCACCCACCTCAGCGGTACGGCCGAGGTGCGGCTGCCGAGGGAAGCGGGCGCGTCATGACCGTAGGCGCCCTCAGCGGGCACGCCGCCATCGCGGGCATCGGCGCGACGGAGTTCTCCAAGGCGTCCGGCCGCAGCGAACTCCAACTCGCCTGCGAGGCGGTGCTCAAGGCCGTCGCCGACGCCGGCCTCCGGCCCTCCGACGTGGACGGTCTGGTCACCTTCACCGCGGAGACCAGCTCCGAGATCCATGTGGCCCGCAACACCGGGATGGGCGAGCTGACGTTCTTCTCCCGGGTCGGCTACGGCGGCGGCGCGGGTGGCGGCACCGTCCAGCAGGCCGCCATGGCCGTCGCCACCGGCGCGGCGGAGGTGGTCGTCTGCTACCGCGCCTTCAACGAGCGTTCCGGGGAACGCTACGGCCTCGGGCAGGCCGACCGGCCGATGGACGTCAGCGCCGACCGGGCCGCGTACGCCTGGATGACCCCGTACGGCCTGAACACGCCCGCCCAGTGGGTGGCCATGTTCGCCCGCCGCTACATGCACGAGCACGGCGCGAGCACCGAGGACTTCGGCCGGGTCGCGGTCGTCGACCGCAAGCACGCCGCGAACAACCCGGCCGCCTGGTTCCACGGGCGCCCCATCACCCTGGAGGACCACCGCGAGTCCCGCTGGATCGCCGAGCCGCTGCGCCTGCTGGACTGCTGCCAGGAGACCGACGGCGGGCAGGCGCTGGTGATCGTGTCGGCGGAACGCGCCCGCGACCTGCCGCACCCGCCGGCCGTGATCCGCGGCGCCGCCCAGGGCTCGGGGACCGACCAGCACATGATGACCAGCTACTACCGCCCGAGCATCAGCGGCATCCCCGAGATGGGCCTGGTCGGCAGGCAGTTGTACGCCCAGAGCGGCCTCGGGCCCGGAGAGGTGGACGCCGCGGTGCTCTACGACCACTTCACCCCGCTCGTACTGCCGCAGCTTGAGGAACTCGGCTTCTGCGCCACCGGCGAGGCCCGGGACTTCATCGCCGACGGGCACCTGGAGGTCGGCGGCCGGCTGCCGACGAACACCCACGGCGGTCAGCTCGGCGAGGCGTATCTGCACGGCATGAACGGCGTCGCCGAGGGCGTCCGACTGATCCGCGGCACCTCGGTGAACCAGCCCGCGGACGTACGGCACGCGCTGGTCACCGCGGGCACCGGCGTACCGACCAGCGCCGTCCTCCTGGGGGTGGACCATTGACCGTCTCCCCGTGGCGTGGCCACGACCTCGGCAGCCGAAGCGTCCCCTACACGGAACGGGACGCGATCCTCTACGCGCTCGCGGTGGGCGCCCGGGCGACCGACCTCGACCTGGTCTTCGAGGAGCGCCTGCGGGTGCTCCCGACCTTCGCCCTGACGCTCGCCCAGTGGGCTCCGGACGCCCTCGGCGGCCTGGGCGCCTTCGACCCGACGACCGCCGTGCACGGGGCGCAGCGGCTGACCGTACGCCGGCCGTTGCCGCGGTCCGGCGCCGTACGGATGGCCGCGCGGGTGGCCGAGGTGTGGGACAAGGGACGGGCCGCGGTCTTCGAGGTCGAGGTGGTCAGCGACTACTTCGTGGCGACCTGGTCGCTGTTCGCCCCGGGCGGTGGCGGCTCCGGCGGGGAGCGCGGGCCCTCCGCGCCCCGACCACCCAAGAAGCCCGCCGAGCACCGGCTGTCGCTGGCCACCGGGCCGGAACAGGCCGCGCTCTACCGGCTGCTGGGGGACCGGCACCACATGCACATCGATCCGGCCGCGGCGGTCGCGGCCGGCATGCCTCGTCCGTTCCTGCACGGTCTGTGCACGCTCGCGGCGGTGACCCTGCCGATCGCCAGGGCCGTGCACGCGCACCCCGCCGACCTGGTCGAGCTCGAGGGCCGCTTCGCGGCTCCGGTTTTCCCGGGTGACCCGCTCGAGGTGCGGGGTTGGGGAGACGACGACGCGGCCGGGCTGCGGTTCGAGACCTCTGCGCCCGAGCGTACGGCCCACTCCGGGGGACGTGCCCGGTTCCGGCCGGCCCGCGACGTGACGGACGGCACCCGAACACGGAAGGAAGACACCGATGCTGGATACCCCGCGGCGCGCCAAGGCCGCTGAGCTGTTGCGGGACGCGGAGCGGGACCGGGCTCCCGTCGAGCCGCTGACCGACACCTTCCCCGGGATCGACGTCGTCGACGCGTACGAGATCCAGCTGCGGAACATCGAACGGCGGCGGGCGGGCGGCGTGTCGGTGCGCGGCCACAAGGTGGGGCTGTCCTCCGAGGTCATGCAGCGGATGATGGGCGTGGACGAGCCCGACTACGGCCATCTGCTCTCCGACATGGTGCTGTCCGAGGATGTTCCGGTCGACACGGCCCGTTACTGTCAGCCGCGTATCGAGGTGGAGATCGGCTACGTCCTCGGCGAGAGCCTGCCCGGCGAGGAGTGCACCGAGGCGGACGTCATCGCCGCGACCGAGTACGTCGTCCCCGGCATCGAACTGATCGACAGCAGGATCGCGGACTGGCGGATCGCGCTGGAGGACACCATCGCGGACAACGCGTCCTCGGCCGGGGTGCTGCTGGGGAGCGGCCGTGTCGCGCCAACGGACCTGGATCTGGCGGGCGTTGGCGCCGTGCTGTACCAGGGCGGGGAGGAGATCGCGCGCGGCGACACCAGCGCGGTACTGGGGGACCCGACGGTGGCGGTGGCGTGGTTGGCCCGCAAGGTCGCCGGTTTCGGGGTGCGGCTGGAGGCCGGTCAGCTGGTGCTGCCGGGGTCGTGCACGCGGGCGGTCGACGCGCGGCCCGGCGACGAGTTCCGCGCCGAGTTCGAGGGCCTGGGCTCGGTGTCCGCCCGCTTCGTTTGAGCGTTCCGGGACCTGAGGCGTTCCGGGACCTGCGCGTGTCGGGATCTGGCGCGTGCCGTCGGGCCTGGGGCGCGCTCGACCCACTCAGCGGGACAGGCCCACGGGCGGAACCAGAATTCGTACTAGTTTCGGCCTCGCCGTATCCGCCACGCACGAGGAGAAAGAGACAGGATGAGCTCGAGGAGCAGCCTGGAAGGGCGCACCGCCGTCGTCACCGGCGCCGGTGCGGGCCTGGGCAGGAGCGAGGCGTTGGCGCTGGCGGCCGACGGGGCGAACGTGGTGGTGAACGACATGGGCCCGGGTGCCGAGGAGGTCGTCACCGAGATCCGGGACCTGGGCGGCACGGCGGTCGCGGTCACCGGTGACGTCGGCGACTGGTCCATGGGTGACCGCCTGGTGCGGACCGCGGTGGAGCGGTTCGGCAGCCTGGACGTCCTCGTCAACAACGCGGGCGTCCTGCGCGACAGGATGCTGTTCAACCTCAGCGAGCCCGACTGGGACGACGTGGTCCACGTCCATCTCAAGGGGCACGCCGCCGTCTCCCGCGCGGCAGCGGCGCACTGGCGGGCCGCCAGCAAGACCGCCGGCGGTCCGGTGTACGGACGGGTCGTCAACACCGCGTCCGAGGCGTTCCTCTTCGGCGCCCCGGGCCAGCCGAACTACTCGGCGGCCAAGGCCGGCATCGTCGCGCTGACCCTGGCGACGGCGCAGGGTCTCGCCCGGTACGGCGTACGCGCCAACGCCATCTGCCCGCGCGCCCGTACGGGCATGACCGCCGACGCCTTCGCCACCGACGCCGCCGAGGACGGCGCCGGAGACGGCCTGGACCCACTCGCTCCCGAGCGGGTCGGCACGTTCGTGAGCTATCTCGCCTCGCCCGCCTCGGACGGGATCAGCGGCCAGGTGTTCGTGGTCTACGGCGACATGGTCGCCCTGCTGGCCCCGCCCACCGTGGAACGGAAGTTCACCGCGGCGGACGGCGCCTTCAGCACGGAGGAGTTCGAGTCCCAGCTGGGCGCGTACTTCGCCGACCGCGACCCGCACCAGACGTTCGCTGCCTACGACATCGCCCGGCTCGACCCGTCCTTCGACACCATGGAGACGAATCGATGATCGACAAGGACACGTACGGACCGTGGGCCGTCATCGCCGGAGGCTCCGAGGGCGTCGGCGCCTCGTTCGCCCACCAACTCGCCGAGGCGGGCGTCAACCTGGTGCTCATCGCCCGCAAGCCGGGTCCACTCGAGCAGACCGCCGAGGAGATCCGGGCCACCGGTGTGGAGGTACGCACCCTCCCGCTCGACCTGTTGGACAGCGCGGCACCGCGAGCGATCCGCGCGGCGACCGAGGATCTCGACGTCGGCCTGCTGATCTTCAACGCGGGGGCGAACAGCTACGGTCACGAGTTCGTCACCGGTGACCTCGAGCGCGTCCGAGAGGTGATCGACCTCAACATCACCGCCCAGTTGGCGCTCGCCCACCACTTCGGCGCGCGGATGAAGGAGCGGGGGCGTGGCGGCATCATGCTGGTCGGCTCGCTGTCCGGCTACATGGGGCAGGCGCAGATCAGCGTGTACTCCGGAGTGAAGGCGTTCGGCAGGATCTTCGCCGAGGGGCTGTGGCTGGAGCTGAAACCGCACGGCGTACACGTGCTGGAGCTGGTGCTGGGGGTGACCCGCACGCCGTCCATGGAGCGGGCGGGCCTGCGGATGGACCTCCCAGGCCTGAACGTCGCCGAACCGGACGATGTCGCGCGCGAGGGGCTGGCGCACCTTGCCGACGGGCCGGTGTGGATCGCCGGCGGGAACGACGCGACGGCGGAGAAGCGCAACGACATCGGGGACCGCGCGGCACTCGTCACCGGGGCCCACGAGGCGTCCCAGCGCATGCTCCCCAAGGAGTGAGCGGGATGCCGCCCGAGGAGACCACGATCCCCGGCGCCCTCACGCTCGCCGCGACCGCCGCCCCGGACGTGGAGGCGGTGGTGGACGGCGAGCTGCGTCTGAGCTACCGGCAGCTGCGGGACGAGGCCCTGGCGGTCACCCGGTCGCTGCTCGCCCGGGGGACCGCACGGGGCGACCGAATCGCGCTGTGGGCCCCGAACAGCACCCGCTGGATCACCGCGGCGCTCGGGGTGCTGAGCGCCGGGGCGGTGCTCGTCCCGGTCAACACCCGCTACAAGGGCGAGGAGGCGCGCGACGTGCTGCGCCGTAGCGGGGCCCGACTGCTGTTCGTCGAGGACGGCTTCCTCGGCAATGACTATCTGGCGCTGCTCGGTGTCCAGGGCGAGTCGGACCGGACCGCACCGGACCGTCCGGTCCCGGATCTGACCGACCTCGCCGAGGTGGTCACCCTCGACCAGGGCCAGCGGGCGGGGGCGACGTCCTGGGAATCCTTCCTGCGTGACGGCGACCGGGTCCCGACCGACGAGGCCGTCGCCCGGGCCGTGTCCGTACGAGCGGACGACGTGTCGGACGTGCTGTTCACTTCCGGCACGACCGGCCGCCCCAAGGGCGTGCTGACCACGCACGGGCAGAACGTACGGACGTACCGGGCCTGGTGCGACCGCACCGGCCTGGTGCGCGGCGACCGCTACCTGATCATCAATCCGATGTTCCACTCCTTCGGATACAAGGCCGGGGTGCTGGCCTGTCTGCTGCGCGGCGCCACGATGGTGCTGCAACTGGTCTTCGACGTCGCCGAGACCATGCGGCTCGTGCAGACAGAGTCCGTCACCGTGCTGCCGGGCCCACCGACGATCTACACCTCCCTCCTGGACGCGCCGGGCCGGGAGGACTACGACCTGTCCTCCCTGCGGCTGGCCGTGACGGGAGCCGCCACCGTGCCGGTCGCCCTGGTCCGGCGGATCCGGGCGGAGTTGTTCCCGACGGTGCTGACCGCGTACGGCCTCACGGAGTCCTGCGGGACGGTGAGCGCGTGCACCGCGCGGGACCCCGACGAGGCCGTCGCCCGTACGGCCGGCCGCCCCATCGAGGGCGTCCGCGTCCGGGTCGTCGACGCTCAGGGGGAGGGGCTGCCCGCCGGGCGGGACGGCGTCGTCCTGGTCCGGGGCCACAACGTCATGCGCGGCTACCTGGACGACCCGGAGGCCACCGCGGAGGCCGTCGATCCGGAGGGCTGGCTGGACACCGGCGACATCGGGCACCTCGACGAGGACGGCAGGTTGACCCTCACCGGCCGGTCGAAGGAGATGTTCGTCGTCGGGGGCTTCAACGTCTCCCCGGCGGAGGTCGAGCAGACCCTCGCCCGGCACGACGCCGTCGCGGAGGCCGCGGTGATCGGTGTCCCCGACCACCGGATGGGGGAGATCGGGCACGCGTACGTGACGCTGCGTCCGGGGGCGGTGACGACCCCCACGGAACTCGTCGACCACTGCCGTGAGTTGCTCGCGAACTTCAAGGCCCCCCGGGAGGTGACCGTCCTCGAGACGTTGCCGCGCAACGCCGCCGGCAAGATCCGTAAGGACGACCTGCGCGGGACATCCCGTTGACCGGTCATGGCGCCGGTCGCGGGGCCTCGGGCTCGCCTCGTACCCGGCGGCGGGCCCTCGAACGCAGCGACACGGAGGACACCACGATGGCCAACACCGCACTGGAGTCGGTACGCGCCCTGCTGCCCGGCATAGCCGAGCGCGCGCGGGCCGCCGACGAGGAGGGACGCGTCCCGGAGACGACGGTCCGGGAACTCGTCGACGCCGGCGTCTTCCGGATGCTGCAGCCCAGCCCGTACGGCGGGCAGGAGCGCGAACCGGTCGAGTTCTACGAGGTGGTGCGGGCCCTCTCCGCCGTCTGCTGCTCCACGGGCTGGGTCACCGCGGTGCTGGGCGTGCACCCCTGGCAACTGGGCCTCTTCCCCAAGCGTGCCCAGCAGGAGGTCTGGGGGAGCGACGGCGACACCCTGGTCTCCTCCGCGTACGCGCCCGCGGGCCGGCTCACCGCGGTCGACGGCGGCTACCAGCTCAGCGGCCACTGGAGCTTCTCCTCCGGCTGTGAGTACGGCCGATGGGTCCTGCTCGGGGCGCTGGTCGTCGGGGCACAGGGCCGGCCGACGGACTTCCTGACGGTGCTCGTGCCCCGGTCGGACTACCGGATCGAGGAGGTCTGGGACGTCGTGGGGCTGCGGGGCACGGCCAGCAACGACATCCTCGTCGACAAGGCGTTCGTGCCGGCCCACCGGGTCCTGAGGAACTACGAGCAGGCTCAGCTCAGGGGCCCGGGGCAGCGGGTCAACTCCGGGCCGTTGTACCGGCTTCCGTTCGCGGCGGTGTTCACCAGCGCGATCACCTCTCCGGTCATCGGCGCGGCGGTGGGCTGCTACGAGTCGTATCTCTCCCGCATGACGGAGCGGGTCCGGCTGAGCCTCGGCGGCGGTCAGTTCGCGGAGGACCCGTACGCGCAGGTCGCCATCGCCCGGGCGGGCTCGGAGATCGACGCGGCCGTGCTGCAACTGGACCGGAACATCCGCGAGTTGACCGAGCACGCCACCGCGCGCCGGGACATCCCCATGGAGCTGCGGCTGCGCACCCGGCGGGACCAGGTGCGGGGGACGGAGCGCGCGGTCCACGCGATCGACCTGCTGTTCAAGACGGCGGGCGGCAACTCGCTGCGGCGCGGCAACCCGATCGAACGAGCCTGGCGGGACGCCCACGCGGGTAGCGTGCACGTGGCCAACGACGTGGAGCGGACCCTCGCCCTGTACGGCCGGGGCGCGTTCGGGCTGACAGTCGAGGACAACCTGGTCTGAGGCCCGGCCTCGGCCGAGCTCCCGGGCTCCGGTTCGGGCTGCGGTCCCGGGCGCCCCGGAGGACCGGGACGCCCGGCGGGTCAGGAAGCCCCGCTGGACCGGGCCGCGAGATACCGGGCGGGGAACTCGCCGCCGCCGTGCACGGCTAGGTCCGCGCCGTTGACGTAGGACGCCAGACCACTCGCGAGGTAGAGACAGCCGCGGGCCACATCCTCGGGCACGGCCATCCGTTCCATCGGGATCACCTCGGACACGGCGGCTCCGCCGTCCTCGCCGTACACGGCCGCGGCGTTCTCGGTGCGGATGAGGCCGGTGGTGATGTGGTTGACCCGTACGGCCGGCGCCCACTCCAGGGCCAGTGCCCGGGTGAGTGACAGCAGACCGGCCTTGGCGGCGGAGTACGCGGCCGTGCCGGGCTGGGGTTGGTGCGCGGAGACGCTCCCGATGTTGATGATCGAGCCCCCCGTGGGTTGGGAGCGCATGACCCGGTTCGCCGCCTGCGCCGCGTAGAACGGCGCGAGCAGGTTGAGCGCGACGATCTTGTCGACGAAGCGCGGCGACACCTCGGCCGCGTCCGCGCTGGGGGAGCCGCCGGCGTTGTTGACCAGCACGTCCAGGCGTCCGAAGCGTGCCACGGTCTCATCGACCAGGGTGGTCGCCGCCTCGGCCTCCCGTACGTCGGCGGCCAGGAACACCGCGCGACGCCCGTCCGCGCTCGGCAGCTCTGGCGGTTCACCGCGACCACAGACCACGACGTCCGCTCCGGTGAGGAGGAACGCCTCGGCGATGGCGGCGCCGATGCCCTTGGTGCCGCCGGTCACGACGACGCAGTGCCCGGTGAAGTCCACCGGATTGCTGATGTCCATGTCTCGCCCCCCGCCGCCGTCCCGGCGGCTCTCGCGGTTCGGTGGGTGCTGTCGAGCGACCGGCGCCGTGCGGTACTCGGACACGGCGGGGCCGGGGTCAGTCAGGTCAGCGACGTCGTACGGCCCGGCCCGTTCGCGTTCCGGCGAACGTAGCCCCTCGGCGCGCGGAGGTGCGCGGTGTCCCGGTGAACGGGAGCGGAGCGGCGGGGCGTTCGCGCGGAACAGCGCCCCGGCGGCCAGCGGCTCAGTGGCTCAGCGGCCCCGGTGGCTCAGCGGCCAGGAGCGTTGGAGCGGGCCGCGAGCAGCACCTCGCACGCGAGCCGGACCTCGGTCTCCGCCTCGGAGAGCGTCGAGTGCGCGTAGATCGCGGAGATGAGCACGCCGTGCCAGCTCTTCATCAGCAGCCGTACGAGACGGTTGTCCTGGTCGGTCGGTTCCACCAGGCCGAGCAGCCCGAGGACGGTGTCGTGCACCTTGGCCTCGGTCGCGGCGGCCTCGCTGACCGTGGCGACGTGCGCGGCGTAGGTGCTCTGCATCATCGCGCTCGCCAGCCGCGGAGTGCGCAGCATGTGCCGGGTGGAGCGCAGGAGCGTCTCGGCCACCGCTTCCACGGGGTCGGCCGCGGCGTCGATCTCGGGCGAGCTCTCGCCCATCCGCTCGACCTGTCCGGCCATGATCGCCGTGAACAGGTGCGTCTTGGAGGGGAAGTAGCGGTACAGCGTCGCGATGGCGACGCCGGCCTCCTTCGCCACGTCGTGCATCTGCACGTGGTCGAGCCCGTGTTCCGCGCCGAGGCGGGCCGCCGCGTCCAGAATGCGCTCGTGCCGGGCTCGCTGTCCCGGCGACTGCGGCTCCGCGGCCGGGCGGTCTGCGGCGATTCTCGGCACGGTTCCTCCCCCTCGTGACCTTCGCTGGCAAACCCCATGCTAGTGCCGCGTCAGCCAAGGTGAGCCCCGTCGCGACGCTCGGCACAGCGCCCGCTGCGTGAGGACGCGGCACCAGTGCCGGCGGAAGCGCGGTCGGTCGCGCGGGCTTGGCGAACGCGAGAGGCCCCAGCATCCGGTACGGACCACCGGCGGGGACATCCGGCGTACCGCTGAGTGGGATCGACGCCCGGCGCGCGCGGACGTCATGGGTTTCCTCGGTGACACGGTGAGATCAGCGACCAGGGAGGTCGGCGCGTGGCGGGGAACTGGGACGAGGAGTACGACGTCGTCGTCGTGGGATCGGGAGGCGGCGCGCTGACCGGCGCGTACACGGCCGCCAGTGCGGGCCTGGCGACCGCGGTGGTGGAGAAGACCGCACTGCTGGGCGGGACCTCGGCCTACTCCGGCGCCGCGCTGTGGCTGCCCGGCTCGCAGGTGCAGGCACGGGACGGGGTCGGGGACTCGACCGAGGCGGCCCGTACGTACCTCCGCGCGCTGTTGGGCGCCGACGACACCGGGAAGCAGGAGGCGTTCCTTCGGGAGGCGCCCGTGCTCGTGGGGGAGTTGGAGGCGGACCCGGCCATCGAGTTCCGGTTCCGGGTCTTCCCCGACTACTACGACCGGCCGGGCCGGGTGCCGGGTGGCCGGTCCTTCGTGCCGCTCGACATCGACGCGGCCGAGCTGGGCGATCTGGCGCCCCTGATCCGTCCGTCGGTGGAACGCAACCGGGCCGGCGAGGGCCATGCCCCCGGCCCACTGAGCGCCGGGCGCGCGCTGATCGGCCGGCTGCTGCTCGCGTACCACCGCACCGGCCACGGCGTCCTCCGCCTAGGGACGTGTGTGGAGGAGCTGGTGACCAACGAAGACCGGGTGACCGGGGTCGTCGCCGTCCGGGAGGGCAGGGTCGTCCGGCTGGGCGCGCGGAGGGGGGTGCTCCTCGCCGGGGGCGGGTTCGAGCGCAACGCCGACCTGCGTCGTGCCCATCGGGTCCCCGGCCACGCCGACCGGGCGATGGCGCCGCTCGGCACCAACACCGGCGAACCCGTCCGCGCCGCCACCGCGATCGGGGCGGTGACCGCGCTGATGCACGAGGCATGGTGGTGCCCTGGCGTCGCCATGCCGGATGGCCGGGCCGGCTTCGTGCCCGGGTTCACCGGCGGACTCGTCGTCGACGCGCACGGCTCCCGGTATGCCAACGAGTCGCTGCCGTACGACCGCTTCGGACGCGAGATGGCGGCCGACCCGGCTCGCACGCCCTCCCAGGTGATCTTCGACAGTGCGGCCGGCGGCCGGTTCCCCGGCATCGCGATGCCGCCGGGTGACCCGTCCGAGCACCTGGCCGCGGGAACGTGGAGCAGGGCCGACACCCTGGAGGAGCTGGCCGTACGGATCGGCGTCCCGGCCGAGGCCCTGACCGCGACCGTCGACCGGTTCAACGGCTTCGTCGACGCCGGTCGGGACGCGGACTTCGGCCGCGAACGGGACGAGTTCGGCCACTGGTTCGGCGACCCCGTGCTGCGCGCCGTCCGCGAACCTCCCTACTTCGCCGCGCGGCTCGTACTCGCGGACCTGGGTACGAAGGGCGGCCTCGTCACGGACGTGCGCGGACGGGCGTTGCGGGAGGACGGCTCGCCGATCGCCGGCCTGTACGCCGCCGGCAACACCAGCGCGTCCTTCACGGGGGACTGCTACCCCGGCCCCGGTATCCCGATCGGCACCGCGATGGTCTTCGGGGCGCTGGCCGCCAAGGACATGGCCGGCTGAGCGACGGGTCGTCCGGCGGCCGTGCGGGTCCGGCGTGTGTACGAGGCGGCGTGCGGTCGCGCGTACGGCTCGGCCGGTACCGCTCAGTGGGATCGCGGCACCGACCACCCGGCACCGCTCCTACGTTGACGGGGACGCTGCCGGTGATGAGCACCCACGCTGAAAGGTAGGACTCACATGACCACGGACGAGGTTCGCAGCATCGAGGCGGACGCTGTGCCGACACGCTTCGCCCGTGGCTGGCACTGTCTGGGACTGGCCCGGGACTTCGCGGACGGGAAGCCGCACACGATCCACGCCTTCGGGCAGAAGCTGGTCGTGTGGGCCTCCTCGGACGGCACGCTGAACGTGCTCGACGCCTACTGCCGGCACATGGGCGGAGACCTGTCCCGCGGCACGGTGATCGGTGACGACGTCGCCTGCCCCTTCCATTCCTGGCGGTGGGGCGGCGACGGACGCTGCACCGGCGTGCCCTACGCCCGCCGGGCGCCGATGCGGGCCCGTACGGCGGCGTTCCCGACGCTGCAACAGGACGGCCTGCTGTTCGTGTGGCACGACCCGGAGGGCAAGGCGCCGCCCGAGGACGTGACGGTGCCGCGCATCGAGGGCGCGACGAGCGACGAGTGGACGGACTGGACCTGGTACTCGGTCCTGATCGAGGGCTCGAACTGCCGCGAGATCATCGACAACGTGGTGGACATGGCGCACTTCTTCTACGTGCACTACTCCTTCCCCACGTACTTCAAGAACATCTTCGAGGGTCACACCGCGACCCAGGTCATGGAGGGCGTCGCGCGGGAGGACGTGCGCCGGCCACAGGCCGAGGGGAGCGGCGCTCCCAAGGTGCAGGGCCAGACCTCGGTGGCCACCTACCACGGTCCGTCGTTCATGACCGACGAGCTGACCTATCACTACAGCGACGGCGACGTGGAGTCGGTGCTGATCAACTGCCACTATCCGGTGAGCTCGGACTCGTTCATGTTGCAGTACGGCGTCGTGGTGCGGAAGGCCGAGCACCTCGGCGGCTCGGCGGAGGAACTGGCCGGGAAGATGGCCGAGTTCATCAAGATCGGCTTTGAGCAGGACGTCGAGATCTGGCAGCACAAGGCGCGGATCGACAACCCGCTTCTGTGCGAGGAGGACGGCCCGGTCTACCAGCTGCGCCGCTGGTACGAGCAGTTCTACGTGGACGTCGCCGAGGTGAGCCCGGAGATGACCGACCGCTTCGAGTTCGAGATCGACACGACGCGGCCCAACGAGGCGTGGCAGGCCGAGGTCGCGGAGAACCTCGCGAGACAGGCCGACGTCTCGACAGAGAGCCAGCCGGTCTGATGGCTCCACGGACCGACAACCGGTTGCTCGACTCCCCGATGCGGCCCGTCGTATGCCGGGCGTGCGGCGCCCGGGTGGCGGCGCGCAAGAGCAGTTGGGAGCAGACCAGCGTCCAGTGGGACTCCGAGGCGCTGAGCGCCTGCGCCGAGCGCCGGCTGCTGCCGTCCGGCTCGCGGTCGGGCGTTGGCGGACCGGGTTCCAGCGGTTCGGGTATCAGCGGTCCGGATCCCGGCGGGCCGGGGTTCCGAGGATGCCGGGCGCTCGCGGCGACGATCCGGGAGGCGGCGGCCGCGGGGGAGATCCCCGTGCGGGAAGAGCTGCCGGCGGACGGCTGAGCACGCTCCCCGACGGCTCCGGTAGTGACGCGCGGCGGGCTTCCGCTCGCCGCTCGGTGTGGCCGTACCTATCCTGCGAGAGCGCGTGGCCGGTGTCACGCGCCGGCTGGACGGGGAGGAAAATAGAATTCATTACAGTTGCCCTGGAAGCACTGCACCCGGGCGAGACGCGAGGAAACGACGCATGAGTACTCCCAGCTTGGCAGGCAGGACCGCCCTCGTCACCGGAGGGGCCTCGGGCATCGGCGGTGCCGTCACGAAGCTGTTCGTCGACCGTGGCGCCCGGGTCGTCGTCGTGGACCTACAGGAGGAGGCCGGGGAGGCGCTCGCCCGCCAGCTCGGCGACGCCATGGTGTTCCTGCGCGGGGACGTGTCCGACCGGGCCGTCGCCGACACGGCCGTCGCGACCGCCGCCGAGCGCTTCGGAGGGCTCGACGTCCTGGTGAACAACGCGAGCGTGTCCCGGCAGCGACCCTTCGAGGAGCAGACGGCGGAGGACTGGGACCTCGCCATGGACACGAGCCTGTACGCCACCCGCAACTTCATGCTCGCGGCGCTGCCGGAACTGCGTGCCTCCGGGGCGGGCTCGGTGATCAACTTCGGTTCCGGCGCGGGCTTGGACGGCCAGCCCAACCAGGCGTCGTACGCCGCGACGAAGGAGGCCATCCGGGGCCTCAGCCGGGTCGTGGCCAACGAGTGGGCCCAGCACGACATACGGGTCAACGTGGTGTGCCCCATGGCGCTCACCGCCGGAGTGGCCCAGTGGGCCGAGGCGCGCCCCGAGCAGTACGCGCAGTCGGCCGCCAAGGTCCCGCTCGGGCGGTTCGGCGACCCGGACGAGGACGTCGCGCCCATCGTGGCCTTCCTCGCCAGCGATGACTCGCGGTACATGACCGGTCAGACCCTGATGGCGGACGGTGGCGCGATCAAACTCCGCTGAGCCGTACGCGGTTCGCGGTTCGCAGCGACGGCCGGCACGCCTGAAGCCCCGAAAACCCGTCGACACCCGTCGCATGTTCGGTGAACCGTGGACGGCATGCGGCAGGGCGAGGTCTGGGACGCGGAAACCGCGCGGAGCTATGACACGCCGGGCCTCGGCATGTTCGAGCCGGAGGTGCTGGGGCCGACGGTGAACCGCCTCGCCGCACTGGCCGACGGCGGACGGGCGCTGGAGTTCGCCGTCGGGACCGGTCGAGTGGCCGTGCCGCTCGCCCGGCGCGGTGTACCGGTCGCCGGCATCGAGCTCTCGCGGCCGATGCTGGACCAGTTGCGTACGAAGGCGGACGACGCCACGATCCCGGTGGTCGTCGAAGACATGGCGACCGGCCGTGTCCCGGGGACCTTCCAGCTCGTCTACCTCGTCTACAACGCCCTCTCCAACCTGCTCACCCAGGAAGAGCAGGTCGCGTGCCTCCGCAACGCGGCGCGGCACCTCGTACCAGGCGGCCGGTTGGCCATCGAGCTGTGGGTCCCCGATACGGGGCGGCTCCCGCCCGGGCAGCAGGCCGTGGTCTGGCGGTCCGAACCCGGATACATCGGCCTGGACACCTTTGACGTGTCGCGTCAGCGGGTCGTCTCGCACCACTTCTCGTTCGGCGACGGTCCGGAGGCGCGGGTCTTCCGCAGCCCGCACCGCTACGTCTGGCCGGCCGAACTGGACCTCATGGCCCAGCTGGCGGGGTTCGAGCGGGAGAGCCGGCACGCCGACTGGAGCGGGACCGAGTTCACCCCGGAATCCCGTTCCCACGTCTCCGTCTACCGCCTCCCACCCGCTGCTTAGCCGATTGCGCGGCGGTCGGGAGGACCAGCGCGGGCGCGCCCCACGCCGTCCCCGACCGCCTCCGCTGTCCAGGGGGTACGACGCGGGGCACCGGCCTGGCTTCCCTCGCCCCGCACGGATGCCTGCCAGGGTTCCCGGAGGCGGGACCGATGACCGCAGGGAGCGAGGAGAGCATGCAGATCGGCTACAAGCTGGCGTCCGAGGCGTTCGGCCCCGAGGAACTGATCCGGCAGGCGACGCGCGCCGAGACGGCCGGTTTCGACTTCGTGGAGATCAGCGACCACTTCCACCCTTGGCTGGACAACCAGGGCCACTCGCCCTTCGTGTGGACCGTGCTCGGTGCCATCGCGGCACGTACGGACCGCGTCGGGCTGGTGACCGGCGTGACCTGTCCGACCGTCCGCTACCACCCGGCGATCATCGCGCAGGCCGCCGCCACGCTCGCGCTGGTGTCCGGGGGCCGCTTCGTCCTGGGCGTCGGCTCCGGTGAGCGGTTGAACGAACACGTCGTCGGGCGCGGGTTCCCCGCCGTTCGCCAACGTCACGAGCTTCTGCGTGAGGCGCTGGAGATCATCCGGCTGCTCTGGGAGGGCGGCTACCGCTCGTACGAGGGCCGGCACCTGCGGCTGGAGGACGCCCGGGTCTTCGACCTGCCGGCGGAGGCGCCGTTGATCGCCGTGGCCGCCAGCGGCGCGGACTCGGCACGCATCGCGGCGGAGCTCGGAGACGCGCTGTTCGCGACCGAGGAGGACCCCGCCCTCGTCCGCCGCTACCGGGACTTCGGTGGCTCGGGACCGCGTTACGCGGAGGTGCCCCTGGCCTGGGCGGCGGACGAACGTACCGCGGCGCGGGCCGCGTTGGACACCTCGCGCTGGGCGCTGACCGGCTGGAAGGTGATGAGCGAGCTTCCCAATCCCGTCAACTTCGACGCCGCCACCAGCACCGTCCGAGAGGAGGACATCCTCGAGCGGTTCGCCTGCGGACCTGACCCGGACCGCGCCCTGGCCACCGCCCGCGACTTCGCCACGGCGGGCTTCGACCGGCTGGTCATGATGAACGTCGGCCCCGAGGTGGACGGCTTCTTCGACTTCTACGAGCGCGAACTCGACGCGCCCCTCCGCGCGTTGACCGCGGAAGGCTGAACCGCGCCCCACCGGCTCCCGCACGGTCGCTGGAGCACCGCGACGTGCTCGCTGTGAGCGGTCGCGTTCGGACGGGCGGTCGCCCCCGGTTCAGCGCCGGGGGCGACCGCTCGTCCGGGAGGGCCCTGAGATCCAGACGACACGGCCTCAGCCCTGGGAGTCCGCCTTGCTCTCGGCGTCCGCCTTCTCGTTCGGCTCCGCCGGGTCGTCCCCGGCGTTCTGTACCGCTTCCCTCTCCGCCTTCTTCGTCGCCATCAGGCTGGTGACGGTCGTGATGGCCAGCACGCCGCAGATGACGCCCAGCGAGACCGGGATGGAGATCTCCGGCACGTGCAGGCTCGTCGTCTCGTGGACGCCGTGCAGCACCAGCTTCACACCGATGAAGGCGAGGATCGCCGAGAGGCCGTACGACAGGTGGACCAGCTTCTTCAGCAGGCCGACGATGAGGAAGTACAGCTGCCGCAGGCCCATCAGCGCGAACGCGTTGGCGGTGAAGACGATGTACGGGTCCTGGGTCAGGCCGAAGATCGCCGGGATCGAGTCCACCGCGAAGAGCACGTCCGTGAGGCCGATCGCCACCATGACGATCAGCATCGGCGTGACCAGCCGTTTGCCGTTCTCGCGGATGACCATCTTGGTGCCGTGCCACTTGTCGGTGGAGGGCACGCGCCGCTGGATCGCCTTCAGCAGGCGGCCTTCCTCCCAGTCCTCCTCTTCCTCGGCACGCGCCTCCTGCACGAACTTCCAGGCGGTCCAGATGAGGAAGGCGCCGAAGATGTAGAAGACCCAGGCGAAGGCGGCGATCGCGGCGGCACCCACGCCGATGAAGACCGCGCGCAGCACAAGCGCGATCAGCACACCGATCATCAGCACCCGCTGCTGGTAGATCGACGGGACGGCGAACTTCGCCATGATCAGCACGAAGACGAAGAGGTTGTCGACACTGAGCGACTTCTCGGTGATGTAGCCCGCGAAGAACTCGCCCGACGCCTGTCCGTTACCCCAGACCAACAGGCCGACGCCGAAGAGCGCCGCGAGGACGATCCAGACGATCGACCAGGTGCCCGCCTCCTTCATCGAGACCTCGTGTGGCTTGCGGCCACCGATGAAGAAGTCGACCGAGATCAGCACGCACAGTCCTACAACCGTGAGTACCCACATGGTCATTGAGACGTCCACCCTGCACCCCTCCCTGCGGTATGGAGGCCCAAAGTACAAGAATGGCCAAAGGAAGGTAAAGAAATCTTTTGCGTCCTGGTTGTGCGCGACTCGTGAGGGGACGTCAGGCGTCTTGCGGTACGTCAGCGCGTGTTCCACGGCGCCGCCGCGAGCGCCGGCGCTCGCGGCGGAGAGCCGTCGTAGCCCTTGACCGTGCCGAGGCGGGTGCCGTGCGTTCGATCCGCACAGGCGTCATCCGCAACGAGCCCCCCGCGAAGTTCCGCCACTGGTCCGGGTGTTCCGCTCACTCGGGCGGCTCGCCGTGTGCCCACTCCTGGCGCTTCTCGTTCGGCCGCAGTGCGTCGCCCGCCTCGCCGCTGTGCCCGTCCTCGGACCTCTCCGGCTCCTCGTCGCCGTGCCCCTGCACGCGGGCGCCTCCTCTCGTACGGTCCTGTTCGCCGCCGCACGGGTGCCACGCGTGCGTACGACCACACGCCCACGCACGGCCATCCGACCGCGTACCCCGCGCCTCGCACCGCCGACCGGCACCCGGCGGCACGTGCGTCCGGGCCGGTCAGGCCGCGGGTCGGGAGGCGTTCGCGACGGACTCACGCAGTTCGGCGCGGTTCATACGGGAGCGTCCGCTCACGTCGAGTTCGGACGCCCGCTGGTACAACTGCTCCTTCGTCCACTCGTCCAGTGCCGCGTCGTCGGCTCCGCCGCTCGTACGCCCGCCGGCCCGTCCCGAGCGCTTGGCGGAGCGGCCCTGCCGAGCCTTGTCCACGGACTGTTCCAGGGCCGACATCAGGTCCACCACGTTCGTCGACTCCGGCGGAGCGGTTGCCTTGGTCACCGACTCACCGGAGCGCTTGGCCGCGATCAGCTCCTGAATCCGTTCGTGGGTGCGGTCGTGGAACTCCTCCGGGTCCCACTCCATGGCCATGGTCTCGATCAGCTGGGTGGCCATCCGGAGTTCCTTGGCGCCGACCGCGGAGTCGGAGGGCAGGTTGTCGAGCGTCTCGTGCGGGTCCCGTACCTCGTCCGCCCAGTGCAGGGTCTGCATGACCAGCACCCCGTCCTCCTCGTGTACGGCGACGAGGTACTCCTTCTGGCGCATGCTCATCGTGGCGATGCCCGCGCGGTTGGTCTCGGCGAGGGCGTCCCGCAACAGGCCGTACGTCTTGGTGTGCTCCTTGCGCGGCTGGAGGAAGTACGTCGTGTCGAAGAAGATCGGGTCGATGGTGTCCAGGTCGACGAAACCGGAGATCTCGATGTTCTTCGAGCGTCCCGGGGTGATCTCGTCGACCTCCTCCGGCTCGACGATCACGTATGCGCCCTCGCCGGTTTCGTACCCCTTGACGATCTTGTCGTACGGGACTTCCTCGCCGGTTCGTTCGTTGACGCGCCGGCTGCGCACCCGGTCGGAGGTGCCGCGCTCCACCTGTCGGAAGCCGACCGTGTGCGAGCTGGTGGCCGTCGCGAGCTGCACCGGCAGGCTGACCAGCCCGAAGGTCAACGATCCCGACCACACCGCACGTGCCATGGTTCGCTCCTCGGAAAGCGGACGGTGGGTTCGTGTTCCATTCTCGCCGCCTCCCGGTGACTCGGCACGCGCGGATTTTCCGAGCGGGCATGTTTCGTACGATCCGCCGGGGAGACCCGCAGGAGAGCGTGCGAGCCGTACGACGGACCTCGCCGCACACGCGGGCGAGCTTCCTGGAGGTCGCTTCTCCGGGAGGCGGCGTCCCCTGAGACGTGTTCGCCCGCAGTTCACCCCGCGGCGCGCGCCCGCGCCACCCGTGCGCGAGTGCGCCGTCGCCCCGCGGACCCCCCTGCCCTGTGAAGGAGCCCTCCACCATGCTGCTGGCCCGTCCCGCCATCCTCCAGAACCTGCTCGCTCGGTACGAGGCCGTGCAAGCCCTCTATGCCGAACGAGGCACCCGGGAAGCGCGGCAGCGGATGGACGACGTCGCCTACACCCTGTGCGTCTCCACCGGCACCAGCGACATCGACACCGCCCTTCGCGCCGCCGAGCGCCAACTGACCGCCGCGCACGCCGCCGACCGTGCCCGTACGTGGTCCACACGGCGTCCCCGGGCGAGGGTGAGCGGGGCGTGACGGGACGGCGCGCGTCCACGCGTGGTCGGCCCACCGCTGACCCGAAGGCCCCAGACGAACCAGGGAGATGGCGATGGCGCCAGGACCGCGGGCACCCGTCGTGGTGGTGACCGGTGGCTCATCCGTGGTCGGTCGGGCGACGGTGCGGGAACTGGCGGTCGGACTCGCGGTGTCGGCGGACGTCGCCGACCACGAGGCGATACGGCGCGCCGCCGAGCGGATCGAGGGGCGTGGCTGAGGGCGCCCGGGGGGTGGTCGGTACGCGGCCGGCTGACCGCGGCAGGTTTACCAGACCGCACCGTGGCTACCGCGGCTGTGCTGGCTCGGTCAGCTCGACGTCCGCTTCCCGTCAGGGCGCGGTGGCGCCCGGAGCCAGAGCCTGAGCCCGGCCGCGCGACGGGAACCAGCACGGACGTCCCGACTCGCTTCGACGAGGAGGAGAACACGATGAGGGCACTCACCTACCAGGGCAAGCACAACGTCAGTGTCGAGACCGTGCCGGACCCGGAGATCATCGAGCCGGACGACGCGCTCGTCCGTGTCACCACGACCGGGGTCTGCGGTTCCGACCTGCACCTGTACGAGGTGTTGGGCCCGTTTCTCGACCAGGGGGACGTGCTCGGACACGAGGCGATGGGGGTGGTTGAGGAGATCGGCCCCGGAGTCACCGAGATCGCCCCGGGCGACCGGGTCGTGATGCCGTTCAACGTGAGCTGCGGGACCTGTTGGATGTGCGGCCAGGGCCTCCATTCGCAGTGCGAGACCACGCAGGTACGCGCACACGGGACCGGAGCGGCGCTGTTCGGCTACAGCAAACTCTACGGACAGGTGCCCGGGGGCCAGGCCGAGTACCTGCGGGTGCCGTTCGGCAACGAGTTGCCCGTCCGGGTGCCCGACGGACCACCGGACGAACGCTTCGTCTACCTCTCCGACGTGCTGCCGACCGCCTGGCAGGCCGTGGCATACGCCGACATCCCCGCCGGCGGCAGCGTCACCGTGCTGGGCCTCGGCCCGATCGGCGACATGGCCTGTCGTATCGCCATGCACCAGGGCGCCGGGCTGGTCATCGGCGTCGACCTGATCGCCGAGCGGCTGGAGCGGGCCCGCGCGCGTGGTGTGCACGCCTTGGACACCCGCGAGTACCGGGACCTCGGCGAAGCCGTACGGGAGTTGACCCGGGGCAGGGGCACGGACGCGGTCATCGACGCCGTCGGCATGGAAGCCCACGGCGCGCCACTGGCCCAGGCCGCGCACCGGATGGTCGGCTCACTGCCCAAGCCCGTGGGCCGGAAGATGATGCAGAGCGCGGGAGTTGACCGGCTCTCAGCGCTGCACACGGCCTTCGACGTGGTGCGGCGCGGTGGCACCGTCTCCGTCTCCGGCGTCTACGGCGGGGCCGTCGACCCACTGCCGATGCTTCAGATGTTCGACAAGCAGATCCAGTTGCGGATGGGTCAGGCGAACGTACGGCACTGGGTGAACGACATCATGCCCCTGCTGACCGATGACGATCCGTTGGACGTGGACGCCTTCGCCACCCACATGCTCCCGCTGGAGAACGCCGCCGAAGCCTACGGCACCTTCCAGCGCAAGGAGGACGGGATGATCAAGACCCTGCTGAAACCGGCAGCCTCTTCCTCCTGAGCCGTTCGGGACGAGTCTCCGTCTTCCTCTCCCCGTCGCCCGGCGAACAGACCGTGTCGTCCGATTTCCGCCGGGCTTCGCACCCCGTACCCGGACAGGATGGCACGGCCTGAAGAACGCGGATCGGGCGCCGAACGCGACAGCCGTACGGTGGAGGAACGTTGGACATGGACGCTCACGGACCCGGGGAGACCACGGAAGACGGGTTCCCCGCGTTGCTGCACCGGGCGTACGAGCACGCGTTGGACTGGCGCGCGTCCGTGGCGCGGCGTCCCGTCTTCCCGTCTGTCACACCCGACCAACTGCGTGGAGTCCTCGGGGCCGGGGGCCTGTCCGAGGACGGTGAGGACGCGTCCGAGACCCTTGACGCCCTCGCGCGAGCCGGTGAGCTCGGGGCGACGGGCAGCGCGGGCCCACGCTACTTCGGCTATGTCATCGGTTCCTCCCTTCCCGTGGCGGCGGCAGCGGACTGGCTGGTCACGGCCTGGGACCAGAACACGACCCTCTATTCGTGCGGCCCGGCCGTCGCCGTCCTCGAGGACATCTGCGCGGAGTGGCTGGTCGACCTGCTCGGGCTTCACGGTCACACGTCCGTCGGGTTCACCACCGGCACGCAGATGGCGGCCTTCACCGGCCTCGCGGCGGCCCGGCATCAGCTGCTCGCCGCCGCTGGCTGGGACGTCGAGACGGACGGACTGTGGCAGGCGCCTCGTATCCCGGTGATCGTGAGTGAGCAGCGGCACGCCTCGATCGACCGCGCCCTGCGTTTCCTGGGCATGGGGACAAGCGTGCACACGCTCGCGTGTGACGCCGAGGGCGCCGTCGAACTCCCCGCTCTCGCCGCCGCGCTGGAGTCGGTCGAAGGCCCGCCGATCGTGTGCGTACAGGCGGGGAACATCAACACGGGTGCCGTCGACCCCCTCGCGGAAGTGTGTGAACGTGTCCACGCCCGAGACGGCTGGGTCCACGTGGACGGGGCCATCGGCCTGTGGGCACTGGCCAGCGACCAGCATCGTCGTCAGCTGGAGGGGGCACACCTCGCCGACTCCCTGACGACCGACGCGCACAAGTGGCTGAACACCCCCTTCGACTGCGGCATCGTCCTCGTGGCGCACCCCGCCGCGCACCGAGCCGCCGTGGGTGTCGCGGCCGACTATCTCGAGGCGTCCGAGCAGCGGGACCAGATCAACACAGTGCCCGACTGGTCGCGAAGGGCGCGCTCCGTTCCGGTGTACGCGGCGCTGCGTACGCTGGGCAGGTCGGGCGTGAGCCGCCTGGTCGACCGTAACGTCGAACTCGCCCGGCGGATGGCGGCTCGCCTCGCGGCGGAACCGGGCGTCGAGATCGTCAACGACGTCGTCCTCAACCAGGTCCTCGTACGCTTCGAGGCGCCGCACCGTGCCCGGGACGCGCTCACGAAGGAGGTGATCCGGCGGGTCCAGCAGGACGGCGTCTGCTGGTTGAGCGGCTCGCACTTCGCGGGCCGGAGGGTGATGAGGGTGTCGGTATGCTCCTGGCTCACCACGCCCGGGGACATCGACCGCAGCGCCGAGGAGATCATCCGTCGCTTCCGCGACGCATGCTCCTGACCGGCGCGGGACCGGGCTCGGAGACCGCCGTCGCGAGGCGGGCCCACGGCCCGCCGGCGTCCCCGGCCTCAGACGTGATCTCGTGGGATGGTCCACTCCCAGTTGCGGGAGCGCACCCGGCGGTTGTTCTCGTACGCGTCCATCGTGGCGTGCACGAGGAAGTTCGCGGCATCGGACGTCAACACGGTGCGCGTCGTGGTGTGTACGTCCCAGTCGCCGCGGGCGAAGCCCATCACCCACTCGATCTCGCCGCGCACGGACGCGAAGTCGTCACCGATCCAGCTGTACCGCTCAACGGCCCGTCGGGTCAGTTCCAGGTCGGTGTCGTCCATGCGTACGACACCGAGGTCCTTGACGACCTCGAGAGCCGAGCGGTATTCGACGAGATCGCGGGACAGCGTCCAACGCTGCTCACCCGGCCGAATCATGGTGCTCGTCAACGCCGGAGCTCCCTCAGGCTCCTCGAAGACCGGGGCGGGCACCCCGTCCGCCGCCGACGAGCGGACCGGCAGTTCCAGTTCGCTGTCCTGGGGATGCACCACCAGCCGCACCGGTTCCGGCGGCGGCCACGCCAAGGGCCAGTACGAGGTCGACAACGCGATCCGGATACGGTGGCCCGCCGGGAACGCCTGTGCCACACCGTTGAGTTGAACGCGCACGCGATAGCGTTCGCCGGGCTCGAGCGCCTCCGGCTCGGCGTGATCACGCCGGTGTGTGAGGTTGAGCAGCCCGTACGTCGCCCGCGTCGCGCGTCCGTCCGGTGCCACGTCCGACAGTCGCACGGCCACCATCGCGGCCGGCCGGTCCACCTCGAGCGTGGCGTGGAGTACCGGCCCGCCCAGGATCTCGCACCTGCCCGTCAGGGGCGCGCTCTCGAAGACCAGCGAGCCGCCGTCCTCCTCCCGCTGGTCGTACGGCAGGTCCGGAGGCGCGTTGTACGAGCACCATTTGCCGGCGAACTGGCCCACGGACAGCGGGGATTCCACGCTCAACGGGGGAGCGTCGAGCTGCTCCCCGGGCTGGCCGATCCGGTGATCGCCCAACGGGTACCGGACGCGTTCCACGTGGGGCGACTGCCAGCCCGGTTCGCCCACCCAGCGGCCCGGGCGTTCGTCGTAGGCGGTGGAGGGCGGCATGCTCTCCTGCATCCAGGTGCACAGCATCGGTCCGTCCATGGCGCCGTTGTCCTCGTCCTTGAGCCAGTGGTCCCACCAGCGCACGAGGGCCTGCAGGAAGCCGATGGCGGGCCCGGGCTGTCCAAGATGCGGGTACTTGTGCGACCAAGGGCCGATGAGGCCACGGCGGGGCACGGTGAGCTGCTGCATCAGCCGGAAGACGGCGTTGGAGTAGCCGTCGGCCCAGCCACTGACGGCGAGCACCGGGCAGCCGACGTCGGAGTAGTCCTCGCACACCGAGCCGCGTCGCCAGTAGGCGTCCCGCCGCTGGTGCCGCAGCCACTCGGCGATCCAGGGTTCCATCGCGTCGAGCCGTTCGTGCCACATCTCCCGCCAGCGGGAGCCGACCACCTGCGGGTCGGGCGGGCACGAGGTGTACGCGAACATCGTGGACGCCCACGAGAGGTTGTCGCTGAGCAGGCACCCTCCCATGTAGTGCACGTCGTCGGCGTAGCGGTCGTCACTGAAGCTGAGGGCGGCGATCGCGCCGAGGCTCTCGGGCCGGCGGGCCGCGAGTTGGAGGGCGTTGAAGCCGCCCCAGGAAATGCCCATCATCCCGGTGCGGCCACTGCACCACGGCTGCTTGGCGACCCAGGCGAGTACGTCCTCGGCGTCTCGGAACTCCTGTTCCACGTACTCGTCGACGAGCACCCCTTCGGAGTCCCCGCTGCCCCGCAGGTCGGCCCGCACACCGGCGTAACCGTGGCCGGCCAGGTAGGGGTGGTGGATGGAGTCCCGCAGGGCGGTGAGGTCACGCTTGCGGTAGGGGATGAACTCCAGGATTCCCGGCACCGGTTCGGTGTCGGAGGCGATCGGACGCCAGATGCGTGCGGCCAGCCGTGCCCCGTCCCGCGTGGGGACCCACACGTGTTCCTCCTCCTGGATCGGGAGGGGTCCGGGGTTGACTTCCCTCAGTTTCGAGGCCGCCATACGATCCTCCTAGTCGTCGAAGGCGAAGGGCAGGAGCGCCAGACAGTGCTCGTACTTCTCCTGGAGGTCCGTCTCGTCGGCGGCTCCGATGTAGAGGGCCGCTAGTTCGTAGCTGTAACTGTCCTGCATCGGCAGTTCGGACAGCCACCGTCCCTCCTCGGCGACGATGTCGACGGTCGCGCCCGGCACCTCCCGCTCGACCCGGGCGATCTCGTCCTTGGTCGGCACACTGCGTACGTGGGCGTCGGAGAAGGCCCTGAGGAACCACTTCGCGGCGACGCCGTACGGGCCCTGGCGACGGGGCAGACAGGGGGCGCGGCCCAGAGCCAGGCTGATCATGCACTCGTGGTTGGGCGCTCCGTCGACGTACTCGAAGAGCGGGGCGTGGGACTGCGACAACCTCGGGTTGACCTCCACGATGTCGATCCGGTCCCGCTCCTGGTCCACGAAGTACTCGATGTTGAAAGTGGAATAGTCCAGCCCGAGCTGCCGTACGACCCGCCGGGAAGTGTCGGTCAGCCGCTGGACCAGGTCCTCGGGCAGCGAGGTCGGGTACTGGTACCGCAGGAAGCTCGAGGTCCCCGGATACAGCACGGAGTCGATCACCCCGTAGATCTCGACCTCGCCGTTGAGGCAGTAGCCCTCCACCGTGACCTCCTGCCCCGAGATCTCCTCCTCGGCCAGACACGCCTGGCCACCGGCCCGTGCCACCTCCTCCGGAAGGTCGAGCATCGAGAGAGCGACGTCGAACGCCTCCCCGATCCGGCCGATGCCCTCCCGGATCCGAGCTGCCGCGTCGACGAGTTCCCCAGGCCCCTCGACCTTGAACGCCAGCTCGGAGGAGCGAGACTTCACGGGTTTCAGCCACATCGGGAAGGAAAGCGTCGGGGGCGGCCTCGGGTCGGCGAGGTCGACGAGTGCGAACGGCGGGTGGGCGTCACAGACCTTCTGCTGCTCCAGCCGGCTCCAGTACTTGTCCTCACACTTGACGACGGCCTCCAGAGGTGCGGAAGGCAGACCGTGGCGCGCGCACAGGATCGGCACCATCGAACTCACGGGAAAGTCCCAGTAGCCGACGATGGCGTCGACCTGCCCGTCGAAGTCCGCCAGCCTGCTCTCCGCCTTGTCCAGCAGATCCCGCAACGACACCGTTTCCCGCTCCATGAGCTCTTCCTTGCGCAGGAGCGTGTGGAAGCGGTAGGCGGCGAGGTGGGGTAGATTACTCAGAAGCTCCCGATTACGCTCATCCATTCCGATCACGAAGATGTTGTCGGCCTTTTCCTTGTTTGGCCTCATAGCTAGCCATTCCCCGCCCTGTACAGGCGATCCGCGCGGTCGTCCACGGCACGGCGGCCACACTCCATGTCCTGGCGTGGGGAGCACTCCAGCGGCATCGTCGGCTCCGCGTTTCACCGGCCGTGTTTCCGAGGCCGGTGCGTTCATGCACCGCGCCGGCGTTCCCACGCGCGCAGCGCTGTGCGCTCCTCCCGCCAGGCCGAGAGGAGCGCTTCGGCGAGCCGGTCCTCCAGATGAGTGGTCGCCTGGATTGCGAAGGCGACGTCCGGAGCGAGCTGCGGCTCGTCCTCGAGCAGCAGCCCTCCGAGCACGTCGCGACGGACGACCTGCTCATGGACCGCGTCCGCTTCCACGTGCTCGTCGTAGAAGTGCTGGGCCGGCGGTCCCGGCCCCCGCGCGGCGCATCGCCCGAGCCAAGCGTCGCGCGCCGGGGACGACGTCGTCTCCGGGACGGCGAAGTGGCCCACGAGAGCACCCCGCCAGGCACGATGCAGTCCGAACAGGGACATCACGTTCACCGTGGCCAGGGCTTCCGCGGAGCCGCGTCGGGGTGTTCGCCGTACGAGGAATCGAGACCCAGATCCTCCATCCGCCTCCGGTCGGAGGTCAGTCGTGCTGACCACACGAGCCTCCCAGTGGCCTTCTCGCCCGCCCGCGCTCCGGATCACCGGCCGACGGCGCGGGAGAGCTGCTCCTTGTTCATCTTGGAGCGCCCGTCGATGCCCTTCTGCCTTGCCTCGTTGTACAGCTGGTCGCGGGTGGGGCTGATCGGGCCCTTGCGGTTGCCGGAGCGTTCGCCACCGCGACGCGACGCTGACTTGTCCTGTGTGGAGGTACGGCTGGCCCGTCCTGCCTCGCCGGTCTGTGCGCGTTCCTTGTTGACGGTGCGGGAGGCGATCTCCTCCGCCCGCTGCTCAGAGGTGCCCCGTTCCTTCTGGCCCGCTTTGATGTGCTCGTACTGCCGTTCACGCTTCTTGTTCGAGCCCGCAGGCATGGTGCTCTCCTCTCCGTTTCTGTCCGAGCTGCTTGGCTCCCGAGCCGGGCGCACGGATGCGCACGCGGCGAAACCCTGCCTTCGGGTCGGGTACCCAACTTCCAACGTGATTCTCGTCAGCGTGCCCTGCCACCTGGACCCCGAGGTCGGATGGTTCCACCAGCTATCGTCACGCTCGGTGGTCAGCAGCAGCTCGCACAGGCGGCCTGACGGCGTTCTTCAGGCACCAGGAGACTCGTAGCGTTCCGGTTCGGCCGCGCTCGTCCAGCGACCGAGTGGTGCGGTTCCAGGCTTTCCGCACACCGCAAGCGGGCGGCGGGCCGCCAGGGTGCCGGGAGGCCCCGAGCAGGCTTGTTCGCCACGGGCGCGGGCGCCCCAGCGTGCCGGGCTGTCCAAGTCCCCGAGACCTCTCTACCGTGGAGTCCGCTGGCCTGCGTGGTCGTACTGGGCGAAGGGGGAAGTGTGGAAGCCGAGTTGGCCGCTCTCGCGGCGACGGGGGCGACGTCCCTGGTCGGAGTGATGGTTTCGGACTCATGGGAGAGCGCGAAGGGTGGCTTGGCGCGCTTCTTCGGACGGCGTGGTTCGGACGACGACTCCGAGGAGGAACTCCAGGCCGCGAGTGAGGAGTTGGACAGTGCCCGGGCGGCGGGCGATGTCGGAGCCCAGGCGGACCTCCAGGACCGGTGGCGGCGGCGACTCGCGGACATGTTCCAGGAAGACCCCGGCGCGGCAGCGGAGTTGGCCCGGTTGCTGTCCGAGCTGGCGCCTGACACCTCGCGCACGTTCGTGCAGCTCGCTGGTGCAGTGGTGAACCACGGCCCGGTCTTCCACGGGACGCAGGTGCACGGAGGCATCACCTTCAACGTGGGGTCAGTGCCCGTGTCCGGCGCGGGTTCGTCGGACCGGCCTGATCAGGTCCCTCCCCTGACGGCGCCGTTCAGTAACCGTACGGCCGAACTCGCCGCTCTGGACGAAGCACTCGGAGCGCGACCGGCGGGTTCCCTCGCCGTGGAGGTCGGCGTACTGGACGGGCTTGCCGGCGTCGGCAAGACGACGACGGCCTGGCAGTGGGCCGCGATGTACCGGGGTCTCTTCCCG
Source organism: Streptomyces oceani (assembly GCF_001751245.1). GTDB lineage: Bacteria > Actinomycetota > Actinomycetes > Streptomycetales > Streptomycetaceae > Streptomyces > Streptomyces oceani. Next base: position 115,965 of record NZ_LJGU01000113.1, on the reverse strand, counting down.
GACGGACAGTTGTACGTGGATTTCGCGGCCCTGCGTGACCAGTCCGCATCGGTGACCGCCGCTGGTGGGGACGTCTCCGAGGCTCTCGCGATGTGCCTGAGGTCGCTGCCGGGAGGCGACGACGGCATCCCGGGTTCACTCGCCGAGCGAAGCAACCTGTTCCGGTCGCGCTCGGCCAACCTGCGCTTACTGCTCGTACTCGACGATGTGGACCAGCCCGCCCAGGTGCGTGCGCTGATCCCCAAGGGACCGGGTAGCGCGGTGCTGGTCACGAGCCAGCGCAGGCTGGGTGAACTGGCCATGGACGGGGCGCGGTTGATCTCCCTGAAACCGCTGGACGCGCGCGGTGGGCTGACACTGCTGAGCGACCGGTGCGGCGAGGAGGTGGTCGAGGCCGAGCGGGAGGCCGCGGAGCGTCTGGTGGGACTGTGCGGCGGGCTGCCCGTGGCCCTGCAGGTCGTGGCGGCGCGACTGGTCACCGACGACACCCTGAGCATGGCGGAACTCGCCGCCGAACTGGACGACGAGGCCGGGAGACTGGCCGGTATGGCACTGGACGGAGAGGAGTCCCTGGTGTCCGCGGTTCTGGGTTCCTCCTACCGGCTGCTGCCGCCTGACGCGGCTCGGCTCTACCGGCTGCTTGGATGGCTGCCGTACGGCGTCTTCGACGCCGGGGTGGCCGCGGTCGCCGTCGCCGTTGACACTGACTCCGGCACCGGCACCGGCACCGGCACCGGCACCGGCACCGACGCGAGGAGCGCGAAGCGCCTGCTGGGCGTCCTGGCGAAGGCGAGTCTGGTGGAGGCCGTGGGGGACGGCCGATACCGTATGCACGATCTGGTGCGTCTGCACGCCCGGGAGCGCGCGACGGCGGAGGAGCGGGAGAGCGAGCGGGCGGCGCTGACGGAACGAGTGGGCACACACTATCTCGCCCTCACCGCCTTCGCTGATCGGGCACTCCGGCGCGACCGGCTGCGGATCGCCGACTTGTCCGCCCTGCTACGAGACGCCGACGACCCCTTCGCCGTGGCCGGTGGTCCGCCCGCGCTGGAGTGGTTGGACACCGAGCGTCACGCCGTCCTGGCAGTGCTGCGGGCCGCGGTCCGGCACGGGCTGAACACACTGGCCTGGCAGTTGGCTGAGGCGTTCACGGCGCTGTTCCTGTACCGCCGTTACCTCGGGGCGTGGCGGGAGTCGCTGGAGTTGGGCGCCGAGGCAGCCGCGGCAGCCGTGGCGTCGGCGGAGACGGCGGGGGAGATCGCGGAGGCCACGGCGGCCGAGGGCCGACTGCGCAGCCTGCTGTCGCGCCCGCTGCTGGACCTCGGCGAGAACGACCGCGCGGGAGGCGAACTGGACAAGGCGGCCGCCCTTGCCGAGGCGTCCGGTCACCTCGTGCTGCGCGCCTCCGTACACGAGTTCCTCGGACGGTATCGGGATCTGTTCGAACCGTCCCGGGCCGTCGAGGCGTATCAGCTCTCCCGCGAACTCAATGAGCGGGCCGAGGAGTTCCGTGGCGCGGCCATCGCCGCGTTCTTCCTCGGGTGCGCGCAGGACGCCCAGGGTGATCACCTGTCGGCCATGGTCACGCTGCGGCAGGCGCGGCAGGACCTGGCGACCCGTACGGAACCTGACCAGCGGATGGCGGCCCGGGTGACCGCCGCCATCGGTGTCGTACACGATCACCTCGGGGAGACGGAGGACGCGATCCGTGAACTGCGCGCCGGGGCACAGGCCCTGGGCGAGGCGGAGGCGACGCACTACGAGGCGCAGGCCCTGGTGCGACTCGCTGACGTCGCCGGGCGGACCAACGGCCGGGAGGGCCTGGTCCGCGAGTGCCTGAACCGGGCCCTCGAGATCCACGAAGCGGCCGACAGCCCCCTCGTGGAGGGACTGCGGTGGCGGTTGGACGCTCTTGGTCGTTGATGCCGGTGTCCAGGACCCAGGAACCGGCCGGCACTACGGCAGCTGTCCGGCCGACCCGGTGGGACGAAGGCGCAGGAGGACGTCCTCGTCCCGCCTGTCACCGACCCGCAGCGTCACCTGGGCGTCGTCCAGCGGACGCCCCGCGCGCAGACAGGCGTAGACGACCGCGGCCGACAGTCCCGGGTCCGTTGCTGGTCCGGTGGTCGCCGCCGCCACGATCCGGCCGTCCCTGAGCCCGACCAGACAGCAGTCGCCGCGTACGGCCGAGGCCGAGAGGAGGCTCCCCGGCAGCCGGGTCAGCGTGTCAGCGATCCAGCGCAGAGCCTCGACCGAGGTCGACGCCGGTTGACGCCGTACGAGTACGGAGGCGCTCTCGGTGAGCCGGTGGTCACGCTCGTCGTCCGCGCAGGCGAGGTGGGAGAACGAGGTGGCGGAGTCCGGGAGTGCCCGGTCGTACGCGAAGGCGGCCGCGGGGAAGCGGCACACCTCGACCGTCGGCGCGGCGCGGTCTCCGGTGACACTGCTGGTCGTGTGCCAGGAGGAGACCGGCGAGGCGGGCGAATCCGGTACCGGCAGCGCCAGCGGCGAGGGCGGCGGGGAGGACGGTTCCGGGAGCCTCAACAGACGGTAGAGAGCGGTGCGGAGCCGGGCGAGCGACCGCCCCGGTTCGGCGAACGCCCGAGCGGCGATCGCGGCGTACCGGTCGGGCCTGTGCTCGTGTACGACGTCCGCCACCTGCTGGAGCATGTCCCCGCCGGTGTCGAGCCGCGGTGCGACGGCCGCCAGGTCGTGGACGGCCGTCCCGGGCACCGCGTCCTCTCCGAACGAGGCGAGCAGCAGCGGCGTACCAGCTGAGGCGCCGTACAACGTGACCGATCCGTGGTCGCCCACGACCACGTCGGCGGCGACGAGCGCGGGCCGCCAGGCGTGGACGGCCGGCATCAGCAGCAATCCGGCGTCCAGGGCGGCGGCTTGCAGGGTGCGGATCTGCCAGGCGCCGTGTGCCGACCACACGTTGGGGTGGATGATCGCGCTGACCCGGTAGTCGTCGTACGGCAGTTGGGCGAGGAGACGCTGCGGCAGGTCCGGGTGTCTGCCCAGGGTCGAGGTCGGTCCCCAAGTGGAGCTGACGACGACCAGGCGTTGATCTTCGGAGACACCCAACGCCTCCCGGTAGGCGTTCCTGAGTGGCCGGCTGACCGCGATCTCGTCGAAGCACGGGTCGCCGACCAGCAGCGTGTGTCCGGCCGCCTTCGGGTGGGCGGCGAGCAACTGCGCCTCCTGGGCGGGATGCGAGACAGCCAGCCAGGCGCGCCCGGACTCCAACAGGGACTCCGGCACGACCCCGGAGAGCCTGGCACGCGAACTCCGTGAATCCGGAACGAGTTTCTGGAAACCGACGCCGTGCGGGAGCACCAGCACCGGACAGTCGCCTTCTGGTACGTCGATGTTCTCGCTGGCGGAGAGGATGAGATCAGGGTCGATGTGCTCCAACTGCTGCCAGGGCATGACGCGACACCCCGCGGTGCGCAGGAGGTCGAGGACATCGGCGTTGAAGGCGGACGTGGGGTCGTGGGCGAAGACGACCGTCACACGGCTGTCGCCGCGCAGAAGCGACGGGAGGGTCTCGAGGACGCGCACGGTCGAGGTGACCGTACGGGCGGCGACGACCAGGGTGCGATCCCCGTGGAACGTGCTCCAGCGGCGGGCGTCACGCCCCACGGGCACGCGAAGCGACTGGCTACCGAACACAGCCGTCGCCTCTAACAAACCCGACCCCCCAGCCGGTCAGCGGCTCGCGGCTCGCGGCTCGCGGCTCGCGGCTCGCGGCTCGCGGCTCGCGGCACGCGGCAC
>NZ_LJGU01000113.1:45904-111612 GCF_001751245.1 Streptomyces oceani | reverse complement strand
ACGCGGCACGCGGCACGCGGCACGCGGCACGCGGCACGCGGCACGCGGCACGCGGCACGCGGCACGCGGCACGCGGCGATGGTGGTCATATCCCACTTCACGTCGATTGGCAATTCCTCGAGGAGGTGCCGGCGATGGACGGATGTCTGAACTGGTACACGGTATCGAATCACGCTGACCGCGACGTGGGCGTCGGCCCTTACCAACGAGCGTCCGAGCGACGCGGTCTTCTCGTATGTCGCCTCGGACGAGAACAACTTTCGCCCACTCGGCCTCGACACCGCGTGTACGGCCTCGTTGTCAGTGGGCGATGACAGCATGCGCCCATGGAGCCGTCGAAGATCGTTCAGGAGTTGTGGGATCGCATGCAGGCGCGCGACTGGGTGGGGATCGGCGAGCTGCTTGCGGACGACGTCGTCATTGAATGGCCGGTCAGTGGCGGAGCGGGCTAGGTTCGGACCCGTCACCGGAATGGCGTGCCGGCTTCGTGGAGCGCGTGTAGGGCAGCGACCCGTCGTCAGTCACCGACCTGGGTGGATGAGTGTGCGGAAGGTTATGGACACCCGCCGCCCACGCGGGACGCGCTCTGTCGGGCCCGGGTCACTCTTGCGCGCCGCGATGGAATGGCGCCATGTGTACCGGGCTGGACCAGTCATCACGAGCAGGCTGCCCGGTGCGAGAGGGACGGCTAGCTTCGAGCCGTCGTCGGGGTTGGTGAAGTCCATGAGGCAGCGGGAGTTCAGGGAGAGTGCCGCGACGACCGGGCCGAAGTGCGGCAGGCTGTCGATATGGGCGCTGATGCCCTGCCCCGGCTGGTACTCATTGATGATCACTTGTTCCGCTTCGCGGTCCATCAACCCCTCGCTGACCAGGCGGGTGGCCGCTTGCCGTGCCCAACCCGGAAGCGGTGGCACGGCAGTCGGCGAGGACGCGGACACGCTCCGTCGCCCGTAGTCGTAGCGATGACCGTAGTGCTGTACGCGCCGCTTCAACTGCGTCGACCACGGCTCGGCGTCGATGTCCGAGAGCAGGGCGTCCTGCGTTTCGGGACTGATCCAGTCTGCGGTGTAGTGCAGTCCCGGCACCGAAGCGGACGGTTCTGAGGGGGAGGCATCATCGCTGTCGAAGGGGAGTTGACCGGACGTCTCAGGCATCCCCGAAGAGTAGCCAGTCTCTCCTTCATGCTGGTCCGGCCTCGCTCCGGATGCCGTAGACGGCGAGTGACCGCCGCTCATCGGGAGTCGCTGGAACCCCGTGGGCAGCGGCCGCTAGGGGTGGTCGGCGGGTCCTCGAAGGCTCAGCCGCTCGACGTTGATCGCTAGTGCGGTCAGGGCGTGCTGGACCTGTGTCTTCGCGAGGCCGCGGTAACGGCACCGGCGTCCGCGGTGGTCGTCCACGAAACTCCTCGATGTCGCCCTCGGCCCCGAGTACTGCCCGTAGAGCCGGCGCCAGTTTTACATAGGCTATGAATATAAATTGGGTATGCTTTGGCCATGAGTCGTCAAGACACCGCTACTGGCGCGTCCGCCGCCATCGGGGCAGCCCTCTACGGCCTGGCCACCAAGGCCGCGAGACGCCTGCCCAGGGACATGAGCCTGACGTCCGCCGCCACCCTGGCCACCCTGGACCGGACCGGCCCGCGGCGCATCACCGATCTGGCCGCGGTCGAGGGCATCACCCAGCCCGCGATGACCGCCCTGGTCCGGGCAATGGAGGAGTCCGGCCTGGTCGAGCGGCGGGGCGACGCGTCCGACAAGCGGGTCACGCTGGTGTGCCTGACCGAGGCCGGCGCCTCCTATGTCCGGACGCGGCGCCAGGCGGGCGTCCACGCGTTCGAGCGGTTGATCGGCGAGCTCACCGACGACGAGGTGGAGGCGCTGGTGGCGGCCCTCCCGGCGCTGAATCATCTGGGGGAACTCGAAAGTCAGGACCACGAAGGGCCGAAGCAGTGACCGGGCAGCCGGTCGGCGGGGAGGCGGTGAAGGCGTTCCCGGTGGCGCGTTCCGAGGCGCGGCTGCTGGTCCCCGCCCTGATGTTCATCGCTTTGGTCGTGGCGGCGGTCGCCAGCCTGGGGGCGCCGCTCATCACCAGCGTGGCGACCTCGTTCCACGTTTCGCTCGACAGCGCGCAGTGGACGCTGACCGTCGCCCTGCTCAGCGGCGCCGTCGCCACGCCGGTCCTGGGCCGGCTGGGAGCTGGCCCGCACCGGCGGGCCACGATCCTGGTCACGCTGGCGGTCGTCGTCACCGGCAGCGCACTCACCGTGCTGCCGCTGCCGTTCGCGTGGCTGCTGGCCGGCAGGGCGGCCCAGGGCGTCGGGCTCGGGCTGACGGCACTGATGATGGGCGTGGCCCGGGACCACCTCCCCCAGGAGCGCGGCGCGGCCGTGATCGCCCTGATCTCGGTGGTCTCGATCATCGGGGTCGGCGTCGGTTACCCGCTGGCCGCGCTGCTCGCCGAACTCGGCGGGGTACGGGCCGCCTACGGCCTCGGCCTGGTCGTCACCGCCGCCGCCCTCCTGACCGCGTGGCGCTCCATGCCCGAAGCCCCCGAAGGCCGCTCCGCCCACATGGACGTGTCAGGCGCGGTCCTCCTGGCCGCTGCGCTGCTCCTGGTGCTGTTCCTCGCCGGCGAACGGAGTCTGTGGAGCCGGCACCTCGCCTTGGCGACGGGCCTCGCCGTCGTCGCGGCGGTGCTGCTCTGCGTCTGGGCCGTCATCGAGCTGCGCAGCACGACGCCCCTGGTCGATCTCCGGGCGGTGCGGCACCCAGCGGTCGCCGGGGCGAACCTCGCCATGTTCGTCGGCGGGATCGGCATGTACCTCCTGCTCACGCTCATCACCCGGTACGCGCAGACGCCGCACGGCGCGGGCTACGGTTTCGGGCTGACGACCTTCGTCGCCGGGCTGGTCCTCATCCCGTTCTCGGTGCTGGGGTTCGTCGCCGGCAAGCTCACGCAGCGGGTCCGGACGCGGATCGCCGACCCCCTGCTGCTGGCCGGCAGCGCTGTCGTGGTCGGCGGCGGGTTCGCCCTGTTCGCGGCGGCCCGGTCGGACCTGGCCGAACTGTTCGCCGCGATGGGCGTGCTCGGCTTCGGCGTCGGCGGTTTCTCGGCCGCGATGCCCGGCGTCATCCTGGCCGTCACCCCCAAGAGCGAGACGTCGAGCGCCATGAGCTTCAACTACGTCGTCCGCAGCGTCGGGTACTCCCTGGGCAGCGCCATCGGCGGCCTGATCCTCGCCGCGGGCACCCGTCCCGGCCGCCTCTTCCCCGACGACAGCGCCTACACCACCGCGGCGCTGGTCGGCGTCGGCGCCATGGCGATCACGACGCTGACAAGCCTCGCCCTCGCCCGCCGACGCCCACCCGAGGCCGAGACCAACCGGTAAGTCACATGCGCTCATTCCAACACTGGAGGTTCCATGCCCAAGGGCTACTGGGTCAGCGTCTACCCCACCATCGAGGACCCCGAGAGGCTTGATGTCTACAACGAACTGGCAGGTCCAGCCGTCGCGGCCGCGGGCGGGCGGGTGCTCGCCAGCATCGGCAGCCGGGTGGACGCACACGAGGCCGGAATCGCCGAGCGCGTCGTCCTGATCGAGTTCGACAGCTTCGAACAGGCCGTCGCGGCACGCGCGAGCGCTGCCTACCTGGAGGCGCTCGCCGAACTCCCCGACGGCTTCGAGCGTGACTTCCGCATCATCGAAGGCCTCGACTGACCGAGATCCAGTCGAATCTTCACCGAATCTCGACTTGACTGCCGCTGACGAGGTCAGCGCCGACCGTGTCCAGCGGCAACAAGCTGGTGGCCTCGACGGTTGCCTCTGCTGAGGGGCGGAAACGGTGTCGTACGAACAAGGCCATCACCAAAACGCGGTGCGCCGATCGCCCGGGCTAGCCAGTGCGCCACAACCAGGGCTGTACGGCCCGTACGGGACACCGGTGATCGGCGCCCTGGTCAGCGGGTCCGCCCCCGGGGTTTGAGGGGTACGTTCGGCAGCGCGGGCGCGGGGAGGGAATCACCGTCGTATCCGGTGACTTTCCCGAACCTGCGGCCGGCCATCCAGTCCTCCCGGGCCCGTTCGATGTCCTCGTGCGTACGGCCGACGAAGTTCCACCACATGACCAGGTGTTCCTCGAAGGGGAGGCCCCCGACGAGCAGGGCTCGGGTGGCGGTCGGGGACTCCAGCAGCACCTCGCGTCGGCCACGGCCGAGGTAGCGCATCGCGCCGGCGGTGACCGCGCGGCCGTCGGCGGTGAGCGGGTCGCCGAGCGCGAGCACGGCGTGCTCGAAGTCCGCTTCCAGAGGGAGGCGCAGCCGGCCGCCCGGGCGCAGCTCCACGTCGGCGCCGACGAGGGGCGTGTAGGCGCGTGCCGGGGAGGCCGCGCCGGCGAGTTCGCCCATCAGGACCGTGACGTGGCCGGCTTCTTCTACGAGGGTGGGCAGATCCGTGTGGTGGTCGAAGTGCGCCGGCCCGTTCCGGTCCTGCTCGGGTTGGGCGATCCAGAGCTGTACCCCGTACAGCGTGTCCGAGTGTCCGGGCGGGGACTGCTCGGAGTGGGCGATGCCGGCGCCGGCCGTCATGAGGTTGAGTTGCCCGGGACGTACCATCCGCCGGCTGCCGAGACTGTCCTGGTGCCACACCTCCCCCTCCAGCAGCCAGCTCACCGTCTGGAGTCCGATGTGCGGGTGCGGTGGCACCTGCATACCGTCCGCTCCGGCGATGTCCGTCGGGCCGAAGGAGTCGGCGAAGCACCACGCGCCGACCATGCGCCGATGCCGATTGGGCAGGCTCCGGCGTACCAGCATGGCGCGGGGTCCGCCGAGCGGGACCTCGCGGGGCTCGAGGAGTTCCGTGTCGGGTGCGTCGGTGTCGGTCCCGGTGCTGGCGGGGGGTCCGTCACAGACGGTCTGTTCGAGGGGCCTGGTCTCCACGTTGCTCACGCGGCCACCGTAGCCCCGTTCGGCGGGGTGGGCGCTTGCCGTTGACGTACGGGCCGACCAGCCGGCCGGTCGGCCCGTACGTCAGCCGGTGGTGGTCAGCACATGGTGGGTCGCATGACCTCGTACGCGCTGGCCCAGTTCGCGCAGCCGGCGGGGGAGTGGCCGTACCAGTTGTGGCCGAACTCGTGGGCGGCGAGCAGGGCGAAGTCGTTCACCAGGGTGGACAGCATGATCCGGTCGCCCATGCCCCAGTTGCATCCGACGACGTTGCCCGATCCGCCGCAGCCCTGCACGTAACCGCCGGTGCAGGATACCGGGGTGCCGCTGGACGCCGTTTCGGTGGCGCCTGACCAGAAGTTCGCGCCCTGTCGGATCGGCCCCTCGAGGCCGTTGCAGGAGGCCGTGATGTGGTATGTCCAGGCCGCGTTGGTGTCCGCGCTCTTGCCCCTGTCCGGCGGCGCGGCGTTGGTGAGGTCTCCCGTACGGAAGCCGTCCGGAGGTGTGACCTCGCCCAGTTGGGTGGCCTCGGCGGCGGCACGTGTCGGGGTCTCGGTGGCGTCCGCGGCGCTGGCCGAGACGGGGAGGGCGAAGACGAGAGCGGCGGCCAACGCCGCTCCCGCACATCTTCGGAGTATCGTGAGCATGACAATTCTCCCGGTGTGGTGAACTTCGTGCCCCGGCGTGGACGCCCCGATGGGCCGCCCCGCAGAAGCACCTGGCGTGGTGCGACGAACCGTCAGGAAAGTACTACCGGGCGTGCCGTTTGCCTAGACCAGGTGTCACGGTCGTTTCACGCGCACGCCGTCGGCCCGCCTCCCGGGCAGGCTCGGCTCGTGCCCGCGGAACGTCCCGACCGGGGCCCGCCACGCTGGGCCGACAGCGGCCCACGTCCGGAGTGACACCACCATGCCGGAGGCCGGCTGTACGGGTGGGCGAGCCGTGGGCCGTGCACGTGGTGGCGGACCGTGGCCTGGTCACCGGCCGGGACTCGGCGTCCTCCGGTCCCCTCACCGCCGAACGCTGAGGCGGCTGGGCTGGGCCCCACGCCGTACGGCAGGGGCTGGGTGCTCAGCCCGTCAGGCGTCGGCGGGCAGGAAGGCCAGCCGTCCGTTCTGCACGTCCACGCGCAGGTGCGAGTGCTGGGCCAGGTCCCCGCTGAGCAGCATCCGGGAGAGCTGGTTGTCGACCTCGCGCTGGATAGTACGCCGCAACGGACGGGCGCCGTACTCCGGTTGGTACCCCTGCTCGACCAGCCATTCCACGGCCGCCGGGGAGAAGTCGATCTCCACGTCCTGCGCGTGCACGCGCCGCCGTGTCTCGTCCAGCATCAGGTCGGTGACCTGCCACAACTGCTCGGAGGAGAGCTGACGGAAGATGACGATCTCGTCGATGCGGTTGAGGAACTCCGGCCGGAACTGTTCGCGCAGGGGACGCAGCACCCGCTCCCGCCGCTCCTCCTCCGCGGCCTCGGCGTCCCCGCCACCGAAGCCGGGCGCCCGGCCCCGGCCGGTGAGCGCCTCGGAGCCGAGGTTGCTGGTCATCACGATCACCGTGTTGGTGAAGTCGACCGTACGGCCCTGCGCGTCCGTGAGCCGCCCGTCATCAAGCACCTGGAGCAGCAGGTTGAAGACATCGGGGTGCGCCTTCTCGATCTCGTCCAGCAGCAGCAGGGAGTACGGGTTCCGCCGTACCGTCTCGGTGAGTTGGCCCGCCTCCTCGTGCCCGACGTACCCCGGTGGTGCCCCGACGAGGCGGCTGACGGTGTGCCGCTCCTGGTACTCGCTCATGTCCAGCCGCAGCATCCGGTCCTCGCTGCCGAACAGCGCCTCCGCCAGCGCTCTGGCCAGCTCCGTCTTCCCCACTCCGGTGGGGCCGAGGAAGAGGAAGCTGCCGACCGGCCGGTCCGCGCTGGCCAGCCCGGAGCGGGAGCGCAGCACGGCGTCGGCGACGGCCGAGACCGCCTCGTCCTGTCCCACCACCCGCTGGTGCAGGTGTTCCTCCAGGCCCAGCAACCGGTCCTTCTCCTCCTGGGTGAGGTTGCTGACCGGTATGCCGGTCTGGCGGGACACCACGTCCGCGATGTCGGTCACGGCGACCTCGGTGATCCGGTCCCCGGAGCGGCTCTCGTCCTCCGCCGGGCCGAGCCGCCGCTCCAGCTCCGTGAGCCGGTCCCGCAGCTCCCTCGCCCGTTCGTAGTCCTCCGCCGCGACCGCCTGGTCCTTGTCCCGGCGAAGCTGTTCCCGCTCTCGCTCCAGAGCCCGTACGTCACTGCCGCGGGTGGCGTTCCGCAGGCGTACCCGGGCGCCCGCCTGGTCCAGCAGGTCGATGGCCTTGTCCGGGAGGTAACGGCCGGTCAGGTAGCGGTCGGAGAGTTCGACGGCCGCGACCAGCGCCTCGTCCGTGTAGCGCACCTGGTGGTGGGCCTCGTAACGGTCCCGCAGGCCGCGCAGGATCTCCACCGCGTCCTCCGGGGACGGCTCGGCCACCAGCACGGGCTGGAAGCGACGCGCGAGTGCCGCGTCCTTCTCGATGTAGCGCCGGTGCTCCTCCATCGTCGTGGCACCCACGACATGCAACTCGCCGCGCGCGAGAGCGGGTTTGAGCATGTTGCTCGCGTCCATGGACGAGCCGCCCTCTCCGCCGCCGCCCGCCCCGACGACCGTGTGCAGCTCGTCGATGAACACCACCAACTCGTCCGAGTGCGCGCGGATCTCGTCGATCAGGCCACCGAGGCGTTCCTCGAAGTCGCCGCGGTAGCGCGTACCAGCCACCACCCCGGAGAAGTCGACCTGCACCACGCGGTACCCCAACAGGCTGTCCGGCACGTCCCCGTCCGCGATGCGTTGGGCGAGCCCCTCCACCACGGCCGTCTTGCCGACGCCCGCCTCGCCGATCAGCACCGGGTTGTTCTTGATCCGCCGGGCCAGCACCTCGACGGTCTGCTCGATCTCCGCGTCCCGGCCGATCACCGGGTCGATACGGCCCTCGCGAGCCGCCTTCGTCAGGTCCTGCCCGTACTGGTCGAGCTGGGGCGTGCCGCTGGTGCCGGAGGACTGCCGGAACACCGGCTCGCCGCCGGCCGTACCGCCCCCGGACTCGGGACGGGCGCCGGGCGGACTCTGCTGGTCCAACAGCGAGGTGTTGAGCAGGTGCCCGGCCGTCGAGTCGCGGTTCGCGGCCAGCGCCAGCAGGATGTGCTCGGGCCCGATGTACGAGGCGCCGCGGTTCCGCGCGATCTCGTGTGCGTCGATGAGCGCCCGTTTCGCGGCCGGGCTCACCGCGATCGACTGCACGGGCGGACCCTCACCCGCCTGTCGGTCGATCTCAGCGGCGAGCGCGTCCGGGTCGGTGCCCGACTGCGCGACCATCGAGCGGGTGGGCTCCATGGTGAGCGCCGCCCGTAGCAGGTGGTCGGTGGCCAGATCGGGCTTTCCGTGCTGTGCGGCGTCCGAGGCCGCGTACGACAGGAGGCCGCGGGCGGGTTCGCTCATCATCCGGACGAAGTCGTAGTAGCGCGGGTCCGGGCGCCGCTGGCGACCGGACGCTCCGGCGCCGAAGAACCGGGCGAGGAAGTCTCCGAGCGGATCGTCCTGGCCGGACTGCTCCGGGCCCATGTAGCCGCTTGCCATCGCTGCCATCCCCACGGGCGGGCCGGGCCCGCCTCGATATGTCACGGGTACGTCGGAGCGACCGGGTTCCCTTGCGAGCCCCGCCGACACCTGATCCTTGGCACGGGAGGCTGGTAGGTCTGGGGCGTGCGCGAATCACAGGACGACGACGTGAATGACCGGAACGGTCCCCGAAACCTCGCCGGGTTGCAGAGTTCCCTGGCCGACTTCGCGGCCGAGCGGGACTGGGGCCTCTACCACAACCCGAAGAACCTCGCAGCCGCACTCAGCGTGGAGGCGGCCGAACTGCTGGAGATCTTCCAGTGGTTGACCCCAGCGGAGTCACTCCAGGTGATGAGCGAGGAGGACGCCGCGGCGCGGGTGCGGGACGAGGTCGCGGATGTCCTCGCTTATCTGCTCCAGTTCTGCGAAGTGCTGGGTGTCGACGCGCTCGCCGCGTTGGAAGCGAAGATCGAGAGGAACGAGAAGCGTTTCCCGGCACCCGGAAACGGTCACTCTATGAAGTGAGGAAGTTTTCCACAGGTGCCGTATTATCCACAGATTTCCCATACTCCCTGGCGTAGGGCTCTGTTGATGGTCACGCTGGGTAGCGACCAGTGGAGGGGGATGACCGATGGACGCCGTACGTCTCATCGAAACCACGCGACAGGCGCTCGCGCGCAGCAGCGGCCTGTCCGAGATCGTCGCCGAAGCGTGTCAGGCGCAGGCGCTCGCGGAGGCGGTGGGCACCTGGTTGGCAGTCAGCGGGCCACCGGGAGTCCGGGCCGAAGCCATCGGGCTGAGCGAGGCGGGCCGGACGGGCCGTAGCGCCATGCGGCATCGCGGGCGGCACGCGGACGGGATACGCGCCGCGCGCCTGTCCGTGATCCAGGACGCGCACGCCGTCCTGCTCGCACTCTCCGGGCTGCTGGCCGACGCGGCGGCCGCCTTGGTGGGAGTGGCCGTGCGGGCGGAGGAGGAGGGGCTGTACTGGCAGTGCATTGAGGCCATCGACGCGGCCGACGAGTCCGGCGACCAAGCCGCCGGAGTGCTGCGGTGCTTGGCGCTTCCGGAGCGGGGTGCCGTCGGCTGAGGCAGCCGGCGCGGAGCGCCCGCTCCCGTGACGTCCGGTGGGCGGCGGGCGCCGCAGCGAACCAAGAACCAGGCAGGATGGACCCATGGAACTGCGCATCTTCACCGAACCACAACAGGGCGCTGACTACGACACACTGCTCGCCGTCGCCAAGGCCACCGAGGACCTCCGCTTCGGCGCCTTCTTCCGATCGGACCACTACCTCGCCATGGGCGGCGACGGTCTGCCCGGACCGACCGACGCCTGGGTGACCTTGGCCGGGCTGGCCCGTGAGACCAGCCAGATCCGACTGGGTACCCTCATGACGGCGGGCACCTTCCGGCTGCCGGGGCCGCTTGCCATCCAGGTCGCCCAGGTGGACGCCATGTCCGGTGGCCGGGTCGAGTTCGGTCTCGGCTCGGGGTGGTTCGAGGAGGAACACACCGCGTACGGCATTCCGTTCCCGGAAGCCAAGTTCGCCAGGCTGGAGGAGCAACTCGCGATCGTCACCGGGCTCTGGGAGACCCCGGTCGGGGAGAGGTTCGCCTTCGACGGCACGCACTACCAACTCGCCGACTCCCCCGCGCTGCCGAAGCCCGCCCAACCGAAGGTGCCCGTGCTGATCGGCGGGCTCGGCGCGGTGCGTACGCCACGCCTGGCGGCCCGGTTCGCGGACGAGTTCAACATCCCGTTCGCCTCCCTGGAGGACTCGGACCGACAGTTCCAGCGGGTGCGCGACGCGGTCTCGGCGCAGGATCGGAAGCCGGCGGATCTGGTGTACTCCAACGCCCTGATCGCCTGTGTCGGCAGAGACGACGCCGAAGTCGCCTGTCGAGCGCGGGCCATCGGACGCGAAGTGCCGGAGCTGAAGGAGAACGGCCTCGCCGGCTCCCCGGCCGAGGTGGTCGAGAAGATCGGTCGCTACCAGGAGATCGGGGCCTCCCGGATCTACCTCCAGATCCTGGACCTGCACGACCTCGACCATCTGGCACTGATCGCGGACCAGGTGCAGAGCCAACTCTCATGACCCGTCCCGCGCTTCAGCTCCGCCGTGCGCTGGAGTCCGGCCCGGTGCTCCTCGACGGTGGGCTGTCCAACCAGCTTGAGGCGCAGGGCTGCGACCTCACGGGCGACCTCTGGTCGGCACGTCTGCTGGCGGACGCCCCGGAGCGGCTCGAGGCAGCCCATCGGGCGTACGTGCGGGCTGGCGCGCGGGTCGTGATCACCAGCAGCTATCAGGCGTCGTTCGAGGGCTTCGGGCAGCGGGGCGTCACGCGGCGGGAAGCGGCGGCACTCCTCGGCCGCAGCGTACGGCTGGCCCGCGCCGCGGCCGAGGACACCCGGGCATGGGTTGCGGCCTCGGTGGGGCCGTATGGCGCGGTGCTCGCTGACGGGAGTGAGTATCGGGGCCGATACGGCCTGAGCGAGTGGGATTTGACCCGTTTCCACCGGGAGCGGGTGAGCGCGTTGGTCGCGGCCGAGCCCGACGTGCTCGCGCTGGAGACGGTCCCCGATGTCGTGGAGGCGGCGGCGCTGTTGCGGGCCACGGAGGACTGTGGGGTGCCCGTGTGGCTCAGCTACACGGTCCGGGGCACCCGGACCCGTGCGGGGCAACCGCTTGACGAGGCCTTCGACATGGTGCGCGGACACCCGCACGTGCTCGCGGCCGGGGTGAACTGCTGCACCGCTCAGGACGCGGACCGAGCGGTTGAGACAGCGGCGACCTGGGCCGGGAAGCCGGTCGTCGTCTACCCGAACAGCGGCGAGCGATGGGACGCGGACGGGCGGCGGTGGCACGGACCGGCCGACTTCCCCGCCCGGCGGGTGCGTGACTGGGTTCGGCGAGGCGCCAGGCTGGTCGGAGGCTGCTGCCGGGTGGGTCCGGACGAGATCACCGAACTGGCCCGCGAACTCGCGTCGATGCCGTGATGACGGGTCGCGCCCCGGCAGCGCACGGCTGAGCCGGAGGCGCGGAACCAGGGTCCGCCCGATGATGCCACGTCACCGATCCGGGGCGGCGGGACCGAGGAAGAGCGGGCCGGACCGGCGAGCCCGTAGCGCGGGCGAGGGCACCGTGTCCGCTTCACCAGACAAAATGCCTGGCCGTTGAGCTGAGGCGAAAGGATACTCGGGCAAGTGTTCATGACCATCTCCACCACTGGTACGCAGCAGCGGCCAGCGACCGACCTCGGTTTCCTGCTGCACGAACACCCGGACAAGGCGTAGCGCTTCCCCACCGCGCACGGCACCGCGCATGTCTTCTACCCCGAGGCGGACGTCACGGAGTGCACGGCCGCCATGCTGCTGGAGGTCGACCCCGTCGCCCTCGTCCGTGGGGGCAGGGCAAGGGGCGGACCGCTCCCGACTCCTCCCTCGCACGGTATGTCAACGACCGGCCGTACGCTGCCTCCTCGCTGTTCGCGGTCGCGCTGGGCAAGGTCTTCAGCAGCGCGCTGAGTGGTCAGTGCGGACAGCGACCGGAGCTGCCCTCCCGGGCACTGCCGCTGCGGATCGAGGTCCCCGCGCTCTCCGCCAGCGGCGGCTGCGAGATGGTGCGGCCGGCTCTTCGAGCCCCTGGGGTGGACGGTGCGCGCTTCCCCTGTGCCGGTGGACGAACACTTCCCGGAGTGGGGGGACTCCCGTTACGTACGTCTGACGCTGCTGGGCGAACGCCGGCTGTCGGAGGCCCTGCGCCAGTTGTACGTCCTGTTCCCGGTGCTCGACGGCACGAAGCACTACCGGGTCTCCGACGACGAGGTCGACAAGCTGCTGCGGGCCGGCTCCGGATGGCTCGAGACACACCCGGAACAGCAGCTGATCGCCGGCCGTTATCTCGCGCGCCGGGGTCGGCTCGCCCGGCAGGCGATGGAGCGCCTCGAGCTGGCGCGACTGGCGGAGTCGGACGACGCCGAGGTGGAGGCGATCGACAACGCCGTGCCGGACGCGTTCGTCGGGACACCCGCTGACGGCGCTCGTGGCGCGGGAGGCGCTGACAGCGCGGACGGCGTTGGCGACTCCGACGCACCGCCACCGTCAGGGAAGCGGGCACGCCACCGCGGACGTTGGCCGGGCCGGACCCCCGGAGCGCCTCCCAGGACGGCGGCACGCGCGTCGAGGCCGTGCCCACCCCGGGCGAACAGCCACCGGAGGCGGGCCGCCAGTCCGTTCCACTGGCGGTGCGACGGCGCGAGGCGATCGCGGACGCGCTGCGACACAGTGGCGCCGCCCGGGTGCTGGATCTCGGATGCGGCCAGGGACAGTTGGTTTCCCTGCTGCTCAAGGAGCGGCAGTTCACCCAGCTGACCGGGGTGGACGTGGCCATGCGCGCCTTGCAGACGGCGACCCGGCGCCTGCGTCTGGACCAGCTCGGTGAGCGGCAATCCTCCAGGGTCACACTCCTACAGGGCTCCCTCACGTACACCGACAGACGGCTGAAGGGGTACGACGCCGCGGTGCTGAGCGAGGTGATCGAGCATGTCGACGAACCGCGCCTGCCCTCCCTCGAGTTCGCGGTCTTCGGCTTCGCCCGCCCCACCACGGTCCTCGTGACCACACCCAACGTCGAGTACAACGTGCGCTGGGAGAGCCTGCCGGCGGGCCAGGCCCGGCACGCCGACCACCGCTTCGAGTGGGACCGCGCGCGGTTCCGTGACTGGGCCGAGGGTGTCGGCGCCCGACACGGGTACGCCGTCGAGTTGCGGCCGGTCGGCCCTGATGATCCGGAGGTGGGCCCACCCACCCAACTCGCGCTGTTCACCCTGTTTCCCGCGCCGAGGGGTGCCTTCACACCGATTCCGAGGAAGGGCGGCGCTGCCGCATGACCACGCGTACGCTCGCCGTGCCCGACCTCTCGCTCCTCGTGCTGATCGGAACCACCGGCTCCGGGAAGTCGACCTTCGCCCGGGAGCACTTCAGGGCCACCGAGGTCGTGTCCTCCGACGCCTGCCGGGGGATGGTCGCCGACGACGAGAATGACCAGAGCGCCAGCGCGGACGCCTTCGCCGTGCTGCACTACATCGTGGGCAAACGCCTCGCCGCGGGCCGGCTCACCGTCGTGGACGCCACGAACGTACAGTCCGAGGCCCGTCGGCAGTTGGTCGACCTGGCCAGGGAGCACGACGTCCTGCCGGTCGCCGTGGTGCTGGACACTCCGGAGGCGACGTGCCGGGAGCGAAACGCCCTGCGCCCGGACCGAGCCGACCTGCCCGCGCACGTGTTGCCCCGGCAGCGTCGGGAGCTGCGCCGTTCGCTGCGGGGTCTGGAGCGTCAGGGGTTCCGGCGGGTGCACGTCCTGAGGGACGTGGAGGAGACCGCGGCGGCACGGATCGTACGCGAGCGCCGGTACAACGACCTGCGGCACCTGACCGGACCGTTCGACCTGATCGGTGATGTGCACGGCTGTCGGGCGGAGCTGGAGACACTGCTGACCGAAGGGCTCGGCTACCCCCTGCGGCACGACGACCGGGGCCGTGCGGTGTCCGCCACGCATCCCGCGGGCCGTACGGCGGTCTTCGTCGGTGACCTGGTGGACCGCGGTCCGGACAGCCCCGGGGTGCTGCGCCTGGTGATGGGTATGGTCGAGGACGGCACGGCGCTGTGCGTCCCCGGAAACCACGAGAACAAGTTCGGCCGCTGGCTCAAGGGCCGTAAGGTGCAGCACCGACACGGGCTCGTCGAGACCGTCGAGCAGTTCGAGCGGGTGGTCGGCGAGGAGCCTGAGTTCGCCGAGCGGGTGCGTGCCTTCGTCGACTCCCTGGTCAGCCACTACGTCCTGGACGGCGGCGGGCTGGTCGTGTGCCACGCCGGCCTGCCCGAGAAGTACCACGGCCGCACCTCCGGCAGGGTCCGTTCGCACGCGCGGTACGGCGAGACGACCGGCGAGACGGACGAGTTCGGTCTGCCGGTGCGCTACCCCTGGGCAGAGGAGTACCGTGGGCGGGCGGCGGTGATCTACGGTCACACGCCCGTGCCGCGGGCCGAGTGGGTCAACAACACCCTGTGCCTGGACACCGGTTGTGTCTTCGGCGGCGCGATGACCGCCCTGCGCTGGCCGGAGCGCGAGATCGTGGACACTCCCGCAGAACGCGTCTGGTACGAGCCGGTGCGGCCCCTCGTCGCCGAGGCGCCGGGCGGCGTGGACGGCCGACCGCTGGATCTGACGGACGTGCAGGGCCGTCGGGTCGTGGAGACCCGGCACATGGGTCGGCTGGCCGTCCGGGAGGAGAACGCTGCCGCTGCCCTGGAGGTGATGAGCAGGTTCGCCACCGATCCTCGTGCCTTGCCCTACCTGCCGCCGACCATGGCGCCCTGCGCCACCGCCCGGGCGGACGGTGGCGGGCGGATGGCCGGGGAGGGGTATCTGGAGCACCCGGTGGACGCGTTCGCCGACTACCGCAAGGACGGCGTGCGGCACGTGGTGTGCGAGGAGAAGCACATGGGCTCCCGGGTGGTGGCGCTGGTGTGCCGGGACGCGGCGGTGGCGCGGGAGCGGTTCGGGGTCGCCGGCGAGGTGCCGGGGGCGCTGTACACGCGTACGCGTCGGCCGTTCCTCGGCGCGGACACGGGCCACGGCGGCGCGGGAGCCCTGGAGACGACCGCCCGGGTGCTGGGCCGGATCGCCCGCTGCGCGGAGGACACCGGACTGTGGGAGGAGTTGGGCACCGACTGGATGCTGCTCGACACGGAGTTGATGCCCTGGTCGCTGAAGGCGGCCGGCCTGCTGCGCAGCCAGTACGCTTCCGTGGGGGCAGCCGCCGGGGCGGCGTTGCCCGACGCGCTCCAAGCGCTGGAGCGGGCCGGGACCCGGGGCGTCGACACCGCCGAACTGCTCGGACGGCAGCGGGAACGCGCCGCGGACGCCTCGGCGTTCACCGCCGCGTACCGCCGGTACTGCTGGCCGGTCGGCGACCGTACGCGCGGCTGGCCGGGGGAGGCGGCCGAGTCGGGGAAGGCGCGTCCGGTCGTGGCGGACAGCGCGGGCGGCGTGGACGGGCTCGTGTCGGATGGTCTGGACGGTATCCGGATTGCGCCGTTCCAGGTGCTCGCCACCGAGGGGCACAGCCACGCGACGCTGGCGCACGACAGGCAGTTGGAGCTGATGGACCGCTTGATCGACGCCGAGCGGGCGATGGTGGAACGGGCCCACCCCACCCCGGAGGGGCGGGAGAGCGCTACCCCGGGGGAGGGGCGGGTGTGGTGGAACCGGCTGCTCGCCACGACCCGTCGCCAGTACGTCGACACGCACGACGAAGCCTCCGTCACCGAGGGCGTGCGGTGGTGGCCGGATCTCACCGAGTCGGGTGGTGAGGGCATGGTGGCCAAGCCGCTGGAGCCAGGACCGCGCAAGGGGGACGGGGGCCTGGTGCAGCCCGGCGTGAAGTGCCGTGGCCGGGAGTACCTCCGCATCGTCTACGGCCCGGAGTACACCCGCCCGGACAATCTCGCGCGGCTTCGGGAACGCAGCTTGGGACACAAGCGCTCCTTGGCCCTGCGGGAGTACGCCCTGGGCCTCGAGGCGCTCGACCGCCTCGCCGAGGGTGAGCCGTTGTGGCGGGTGCACGAGGCGGTGTTCGCTGTGCTCGCGCTCGAGTCCGAGCCGGTGGACCCGCGACTTTGACGGACGACGATCCGGGGCGGGACATCACAGTCCGGCCGCGGAGACTGGGCGGGGCCGGCTGGTTTCGGACAGGATGGGCCCATGGGTTTCCATGTTGATTCTGAGGCCGGCCGGCTCCGCCGGGTCATCCTGCACCGGCCAGATCTCGAGCTCAAAAGGCTCACCCCCACGAACAAGGACGATCTCCTGTTCGATGATGTTCTCTGGGTGCGGCGTGCCCGGCAGGAGCACGACGCGTTGGCGGACACCCTGCGGGACCGCGGGGTGGACGTACATCTCTTCCGTGATCTGCTCACGGAGAGCCTGGCGGTGCCCGAGGCACGTTCGCTGGTCCTGGACCGGGTGTTCGACGAGCGGGAGTACGGCCCCCTCGCCACCGACCGGCTCCGGGAGTCCTTCGACGAACTGCCCGCGCCGGAGCTGGCCGAGGTCCTCATCGGCGGGATGACCAAGCGGGAGTACCTGGCAGGGCACGCGGAGCCGACCTCGGTCCGTTTCCACGTCATGGAGCCGGACGACTTCCTGCTGGCGCCGCTGCCGAACCACATCTTCACCCGGGACGCCTCGGCCTGGGTCTACGACGGCGTGTCCATCAACGACATGCGCTGGCCCGCGCGCCGCCGCGAGACGGTGCACTTCGAGGCGATCTATCGGCACCACCCGCTGTTCCGCCAGAACGACTTCCGCTTCTGGTCCGAGGGCCGGGTGTCCTACCCGTCCACGATCGAGGGCGGCGACGTACTCGTCATCGGCAACGGCGCGGTGTTGGTGGGGATGAGCGAACGCACCACGCCGCAGGCGGTGGAGACGCTGGCGCGCGGCCTGTTCGCCGCGGGCTCGGCGAACTGCATCGTGGCGCTCGACATGCCGAAGCGCCGGGCGTTCATGCATTTGGACACCGTGATGACCATGATCGACGGCGACACCTTCACCCAGTACGAGGGCCTGGGCATGCTCCGGTCGTACACCATCGAGCCCGGGGGCAGCGAGCACGAGCTCAAGGTCACCGACCACCCGCCGGAGCACATGCACCGGGCGATCGCGGCGGCGCTCGGCCTGGACACCATCCGGGTGCTGACCGCCACCCAGGACGTGCACTCTGCCGAGCGGGAGCAGTGGGACGACGGCTGCAACGTGCTGGCGGTCGAGCCGGGCGTGGTGCTGGCGTACGACCGGAACGTGACCACGAACACCTTCCTGCGCAAGAAGGGCATCGAGGTGCTGGAGGTGCAGGGTGGCGAGCTGGGCCGGGGGCGTGGTGGCCCTCGGTGCATGAGCTGCCCGCTGGAGCGCGACGCGGTGCGGTGAGGAGCTGACGACGGTGTCCGTGAGGGAGCCGACAGCACGGCAGTGCTGTATATAGTTGCGATTGATCGTATATGCTTGCCGGGTAGACGCACGCGATCGAGGAGCAGCACACATGGCGATCGACCTCACGGGCCGCCACTTCCTCAAGGAGACGGACCTCACACCAGCGGAGTTCCGCCATCTGATCGAGTTGGCCGGTGACCTGAAGGCCGAGCGTGCCGCGGGTGCGGAGCGCCAACGGCTGCGCTCCCGCGGTGTCGCGCTGCTCTTCGAGAAGGCGTCCACCCGCACCCGCTGCGCCTTCGAGGTGGCCGCGGCCCAGCAGGGTGCCATGACCACGTATCTCGACCCGGCTGGCTCGCACCTCGGCTACAAGGAGTCCGTCAAGGACACCGCGCGGGTGCTCGGGCGGATGTACGACGGCATCCAGTACCGGGGCAGCGTGCACGCGACTGTCGAGACGCTGGCCGGCCACGCCGGCGTCCCGGTCTACAACGGCCTCACCGACGACTGGCATCCGACCCAGATGCTCGCCGACGCGCTCACCATGACCGAGTACGGCGAGCGCCCGCTGAACCAGACGCGATACGCCTATGTCGGCGACGCCCGGGGGAACACCGGCAACTCCACGTTGGTCACCGGGGCCCTACTGGGTATGGACCTGCGTATCGTCGCGCCGCGCGCCCTCTGGCCCGAGCGGTCGGTCGTCGAGCGGGCGCGGGCGCTGGCCGAGGAGACGGGCGCCCGCCTCACGCTCACCCAGGACGTGGCAGAGGGGGTCCGGGACGCGGACTTCGTCGGCACGGACGTATGGGTTTCCATGGGGGAGCCGGAGGAGGCGTGGGACGAGCGGATCGCACTGCTCCGTCCGTACGCGGTGACCATGGACGTACTGCGAGCCACGCGGAACGACCAAGTCCGTTTCCTGCACTGCCTGCCCGCCTTCCATGACCTGGGTACGGAGGTCGCCCAGCGGGTCCAGCGTCACCATGGCCTGGACTCCCTGGAGGTGACCGACGAGGTCTTCGAGTCGCCGCACTCGGTGGTCTTCGACCAGGCGGAGAACCGGATGCACACCATCAAGGCCGTCCTCGTCGCCACACTGGCCGGAAACGCCAGCTGAGTCCCACTGGCCCGTCCCTGGTGGACCGGCGCAAGACCAGCAGCAAGCACCACGTGACCGTCCAGGCCCACGACATCCCGCTGGCCACCACACGCGGACCGGCGGCAACCGCCACGACGTGACCCGGCTGATCCCACCGTTCAGAGCGGGTCCTCGCGGCGGGAGACAACTGCTACGGACAGTGCGGGAGTCGGCGATTGGCGCGGCATGGTCGCCGTGGTGGCAGGTCCGACGCGCACCCTTGCCCCGCGTGCCAACGGCACAGTCGTGACCACAGGGAACAACGCCGACGGGCAGCGTGAAGTCGATTCCTGGTCCGGAGCTCGGCTTCCACAGGTCTCTGGGTCGCCAACGCGAACCGGCGCACCGTCATTCCTCTGCTTCAAAGGTCTCGTTCACGGCAACGGCGCCGATATGCGCCGCGATGACTTTCGGGCTCGCGGACGGTCGAAGTACGTGTATACCCCCGACACCAGGAGCAGGAATGTCCCCTAGCCGGAACGTGAAGACCGTCGAGCGTTACCTCGACGGATTCCGTCGCACCGACCACGCCCAGATTCTCGGGTGTCTGACCGACGACATCACCTGGACGGTCTTCGGCGCCTTCCATATTGAGGGCAAGGAAGCCTATGACGCGGCCATTGAAGGTCCAGGGTTCGCCGGGGACCCGGACCTGGAGGTCGTTCGGATGGTGGAGGAGGGCGACACGATCATGGCCGAGCTGGTCGGGCGGGTACCGCAACAAGACGGTTCCGTACAGCGCCTTTCGATGGCTGAGGTTTTCGTGCTCCGTGATGGACTCATCCGCGAACGGCGTGCGTGGGTGCTGCCGTTGTACGAAGACGAGGTGCGCTGATCGCCGTGTGAGGCTGCGGAGCCGAACCGTGCGCGGTCAGCGTTCCGCCGCGTTGGCCGTGGCGGACTTCGTGCGGGGGCGCTCGTCCGCGGCCTGTGCCGGCCGTTGGCCCGGTCCCTGTCGTGACCGTGTCTCAGATGTTCGACGCGTCGGGTGGGAGCTCGCCGGGGGGCTGCGGAGCCCCGGCCCCGTCGGTGGCCGTCGGGCAGGACGCATCGAGGGTGTAGGCCGTCATGGACAGTGACCCGTAGGCGTAGCCGTCGACGAGGACGTCGATCTCGGATGTCGCCGTCGCACCGGCCAGCCCCGCGAAGTAGAGCGCCGGAATGAAGTGGTCGGGGGTCGGCACCGCGGTGCGGAAATCGGAGTGCGCGTCGAGCGTGGCGAATTCGGCGGGCGCGGTGAGCATCCGCTCGCGGGACACGTCACTGAACCGGCGGGCCCAGTCGTAGCCGTCGTCGGCCAGGTTCCAGTCCATCGCCCGCAGGTTGTGGACCACGTTGCCGCTGCCGATGACGAGCACCCCTCGCCGGCGCAGCGGGGCTAGCTTGGCGCCGAGCTCAAGGTGGTAGTCCAGCGGCTTGTCGGCGTTGATGCTCAGCTGCACGACCGGGATGGAAGCGTCGGGAAACGCGTGCAGCAGCACCGACCAGGTGCCGTGGTCGATGCCCCAGCTGTCCACGTCGGCGCCGACCCAGGTCGGGTGCACGACGTCGCTGATCTCCTCGGCGAGTTCGGGGAGTCCCGGCGCGGGGTACTGCACGTCGAAGAGCTCGCGGGGGAAGCCGTAGAAGTCGTGGATGGTGCGCGGTCGCGGCATCGCCGTCACGGCCGTGGCGTTGACGTACCAGTGGGCGCTGATCACCAGGATCGCCCGCGGGCGCGGGACCGTCGAGCCCAGGGAGTGCCAAGCGGTGGTGTAGCGGTTGTCCGCGAGCGCGTTCATCGGGTTCCCGTGCCCGAGGAACGCCGCGGGCATGAGGGTGTCCTCAGGCGTCGGCACGCTTGTGCTCTCCAGCTCAACCATGCGAGCCCACGAGTTTCCAAGCCGGGCGGCAGGACCATGGCCGGGCGGCGGGACCGTCGCCGAGCCGCTGCCCGCCGTCGGCGATGCCCCGTGCGGTGTCGGCGGCCCGCACACGGCCCTGCCGCTGAGGCACGTCGCCTTTCTCGACATCACGCTCGGACGTACGCCCGACACGGGCGAGGATCCGCCCGACGTCGCGGGCGCCGGGCACGGCCAGCCTCATCTCGATCTCCCCTTCCGGGACGGATTCGTGCTGCGCCGGACTCTATGCCCGTCGACGCGCAGGAGCGACGTGTGAGACGGCGACCGTGGCACGGTCGCAGCGACCGCGGGACCGGGCACACGAGCAGTACGGCGGCCACGGGCACCGATCACCGGGTGCGCGACCACGGCCTGGACGGCGGCGGCGCGTTCGAGTCCTACGTTCAGTCGTGTTGTATCGCGTTCTCGTGACGGTAGTCATGAGACCGTGATATTTTCGATGGCGACGGGTTGGGGCGCCCACTTACCGTGAACCGCGAACCGCGTGGATGTCGCGGAGAACCGGGGCGCCCGGGCCCTGGCGCACGCCGCCCCACGGCCGGAGGAGAGACGTCCATGAGCCCGTTCACCGGTTCCGCCCGTACCACCGAGCGCTGGGAGCACATCCGGGTCACCGAGGAGGACGGCGTCGTCACGGTCACCCTCGCCCGGCCCGACAAGCTCAACGCCCTGACCTTCCAGTCCTACGCCGACCTGCGTGACCTGCTCGCCGAGCTGTCCCGTACGCGAGGCGCCCGCGCCCTGGTGCTGGGTGGCGAAGGGGCCGGCTTCTGTTCCGGTGGCGACGTCGACGAGATCATCGGCGCGACCCTCGACATGGACACCACCCAACTCCTCGACTTCAACCGGATGACCGGACAGGTCGTACGCGCCATCCGGGAGGCGCCGTTCCCAGTGGTGGCCGCGGTGCACGGAGTGGCGGCGGGCGCCGGCGCCGTCCTGGCTCTCGCCTCGGACTTCCGGGTCGCGGACCCGACGGCGCGCTTCGCGTTCCTCTTCACCAAGGTGGGCCTCTCCGGCGGCGACATGGGGGCGGCGTACCTGCTGCCGCGGGTGGTCGGCCTGGGGCACGCCACCCGCATCCTGATGCTCGGTGAACCGGTGCGCAGCGCTGAGGCCGAACGCATCGGCCTGCTCAGCCAGTTGACCGAGGAGGAGCAGGCACACCAGGGCGCCGCCACGCTCGCCCGGCGGCTCGCGGACGGCCCCTCGCTCGCCCACGCGCAGACGAAGGCGCTGCTCACGGCCGAGCTGGACCTTCCGCTGTCCGCGGCGGTGGAGATGGACGCCGCCACCCAGGCGCTGCTGATGAACAGCGCGGACTATGCCGAGTTCCACGCCGCGTTCGTCGAGCGACGCCCACCGAAGTGGCAGCACGGGGAGGCCGGAGGGGCCGCCAAGTGACCGGCGGCCCACGGATCGCGGTGATCGGTGGCGGCCCCGGCGGTCTGTACGCCGCGGCGCTCCTCAAGCGCCTGGACCCGGCTCGGCAGATCACCCTCTACGAGAAGAACGCCGCCGACGTCACCTTCGGCTTCGGCGTGGTGCTCTCGGACGAGACGCTCGGCGGCATCGAGCACGCCGACCCGGTCGTCTACGCCGCGCTCCGGGACGAGTTCGTGCGCTGGGACGATATCGACATCGTGCACCGTGGCCAGGTCCACACCTCCGGCGGCCACGGCTTCTCGGCACTCAGCCGCAAGCGCCTGCTGGCCGTGCTGCACGAACGCTGCCGGGAGCTGGGTGTGACGCTCCGCTTCGGCACCCGGGCACCCTCCGCCGCCGAACTGTCCGCCGGGCACGACCTCGTGATCGCCGCGGACGGGGTACACAGCGAGACCCGGGACGCCTTCGCCGCGGACTTCCGGCCGCAGCTGACCGAACACCACTGCCGGTACGTCTGGCTCGCCGCCGACTTCGCCCTGGACGCCTTCCGGTTCGAGATCGCCGAGACGGAGCACGGCGTCGCGCAGCTGCACGCGTACCCGTACGCCCCCGACGCCTCCACCGTCATCGTCGAGCTGCGCGAGGAGGTCTGGCGGGCCACCGGGCTGGACCGGATGGACGAGGACGCCTGCGCTGACTACTGCGCGAAGCTCTTCCCGGAAACCCTCGCCGGCCGCCGGCTGCGCGGCAACAACTCGCAGTGGACGGCCTTCCGCACCGTCGTCAACGACAGCTGGGTCCGGGGAAACGTGGTGCTCGTCGGCGACGCCGCCCACACCGCGCACTTCTCCATCGGCTCCGGCACCAAGCTCGCCGTGGAGGACGCGCTGGCGCTGGCCGCCTGTGTCGAGGAGCACGAGGACCTGCCGACCGCGCTCGCGGCGTACGAAGCCGAACGGCGCCCGGTGGTGGTCTCCACCCAACGGGCGGCGCGGGCGAGCCTGGAGTGGTTCGAGGACCTGCCGACGTACGTGGACCAGCCGGCCCACCAGTTCGCCTTCAACCTGCTCACCCGCAGCCGCCGAGTCACCCACGACAACCTCCGCCTGCGCGACCCGGAGTTCGTACGAGCCGTGGAACAGGCGGCGGACGTCCCCGAGGGCACGCCCCCGATGTTCACGCCCTTCCGGCTGGGCGGGCTGACCCTGACCAACCGGATCGTCGTCTCCGCCATGGACATGTACTCCGCCCAGGACGGCGTGCCCGGGGACTTCCACCTCGTACACCTGGGATCCCGCGCCCTGGGCGGCGCGGGCCTGGTGATGACCGAGATGGTGTGCGTCAGCGCTGAGGGCCGCATCACGCCGGGCTGTACGGGCCTCTGGAACGCCCGGCAGGCCGAGTCCTGGCGTCGGATCACCGACTTCGTGCACGCCCAGTCCCCGGGGACCGCCATCGGGGTCCAGCTCGGCCACTCCGGCCGCAAGGGCTCCACCCGACTGATGTGGGAGGGCATCGACGACCCCCTGCCGGACGGCAACTGGCCGCTGGTCGCGCCCTCAGCGCTGCCGTACCGCCCCGGCGTCAGCCAGCTCCCAAGGGAAGCGGACCGGGCGCAACTCCGCACGATCCGGGAGCGGTTCCGGGGCGCCGCCCACCGCGCCGCCGAGGCCGGCTTCGACCTGCTGGAACTGCACTGCGCGCACGGCTATCTGCTCTCCGGCTTCCTCTCCCCGCTGACCAACCACCGCACCGACCGCTACGGCGGCGACCTCGCCGGCAGGCTGCGTTTCCCGCTGGAGGTGCTGGACGCCGTACGCGAGGTGTGGCCCGCCGAACGCGCGCTGACGGTACGCATCTCCGCCACCGACTGGGCGGAGGGCGGCACGAGCGGGCAGGACGCCCTGGACATCGCCGCCGCGTTCGCCGCCCACGGCGTGGACGCGGTCGACGTCTCCACCGGACAGGTGGTCTCCGACGAACGCCCCGCCTACGGCCGCTCGTACCAGACGCCGTACGCCGACCGCGTCCGCAACGCGGTGGGCGTCCCGGTGATCGCGGTCGGTGCCCTGTCCTCCTGGGACGACGTGAACTCGCTGATCCTCGCCGGCCGCGCCGACCTGTGCGCGCTGGCCCGCCCGCACCTCTACGACCCGCACTGGACGCTGCACGCCGCGGCCGAACAGGGCTACCAAGGGCCCGGAGCGCGCTGGCCGTTGCCCTACCAGGCCGGCAGCCGTAAGCCACCCACCGGTCGGACGGAGGCACCCAAACCGCGCCTCACCCTCTGAAGAGGAACCCGTATTCGTGCCCGGTCGGTATCTCGTAGACCGGCAGAGGCGGTCCTGAGGTCCCACTCACGCCAACCCGCCGATCCGGCCCTCAGCCCTGACCGACCCCCCGCGCGTGCAGCGCCTCCGTGATGGCGCGGCCGACCTGGGCTTGGCCGGTTACGGCCTTCGGCGAGTAGACGCCCAGAAAGCCGGTCGGGGCCGGGCCGATCAGTTCGGCTCCCTCGCTCTCGGCCACGAGGATCTGTCGCAGCTCGGTGTGGAGATTGCCGAGCTCCAGGACTCCGAAGATGATCGCCGACTGCTCAGGGGCGCGCACCTCGATCGCACGCGCCCTCGTCAGCCGGGCCGTCATCTCCCGCACCGGGACGTCGAGGTCGACGCCCTTCCGGCCCAGCACGCGCACCCTGCCGTCCCGGACGGTCAGCACCCGATGGCCGCCCATCCAGGCCCACTTGCTGCGCTTGAATCCGATGAGCGCCACGAGCGGCGCGACTCCCTCCGTCATGCCGAGCAGCCTAGAGGTCGTGCGGAGAGGTGTCAGGCGTGATGGCGAACCCCCGCGGGCGCCTCCGCGTACGGGACGTGCCGACGGTCCGTCGTGCGGGACGCGTGGTGGGTACGGGACGGCGGAGGCCCGCAGCGGCGTGCCGCCTCGACCCACCCCGACTGCCTTGGTGACCCACCTACTTGGGCAAGGTGGAGAGGATCGCGTGCAGTCCGAAGTCGAAGCGGTCCTCGAAGGAGCCGGGACCCAGGTGGGGCAGGACCCGCTCGAGCGCCGGGTACGCCCCTGAGTGCACGGCCGGCGTGAGGCGTTCGTCGGCCTGGCCGGGCGCGGCTTGCTCCTCTTGCGTCAGGCCGAGGGTGAAGTAGCTGACCGTCCAAACGGTCCACGTGGCCTGCTTCTCGTCCGCTCCCGCCTGGAGCAGTGCGTCGATGAGGCAGTCGGCGAAGCGCAGCGTGTGAGGTTCGGCCGGGTAGGTGCCGGTCACCAGGGCGGCACCGTCGCGGTGTGCGAGCAGCGCCTGCCGGTAGCGGCCCGCCAGCTCCCCCACGCGTTCGTGTGGTGCGGACGGCAGGTTCTCGTAGCGGACGCCGGCGAGGACGGCGTCGGCCATGAGTTCCAGCATCCGAGCCTTGGTTTTCACGTGCCACAGAACGGTGTTCATGCGCACCCCGAGGCGGTCGGCCACCGCCCGGGTCGAGAGTCCTTCCAGGCCACGCTCCGCCAGCGCCTGGAGCGCGGCATCGATCACGTCCGCGCGAGTGAGACGGGCCGACGCCACTCCCCCTTGAATCTTGGTCACCGACCTAGTTTACTGCATCATGCATCTTGGTCGCCGACCAAGAAGGACTGGCGGGAGGGGAAGGCCATGAACTACCAGGTTGCCGTCGTCGGCGGCGGCCCCGTGGGCCTGTGGATGGCGGGTGAACTCCGCCGCGCCGGCATCACGGTCGTCGTCCTGGAGAGCCGCACCGAGCGCGACACCCGTTCCCGCGCCCTGACCGTGCACCCCCGCACCATCGAGACGTTCGCCTCCCGTGGCGTGCACGAGCCCTTCGTACGGGAGGGCATGCCACTGCCCGGCGGGCACTTCGGCGTACTGGAGTCCAAGCTGGACTTCGGCCGCCTGCCAAGCCCCTTCCCCCACACCCTCGCCCTGCCCCAGGAACGCACCGAGGCACTGCTGGAGCAGCACGCACGCGACCTGGGCGCGGTCGTCCTGCGGGGGCACCAGGTCACGGGCTTCATCGAGGGCGCCGACGAGGTGGCCGTGCACGTGACCGGACCGCGGGGGTCTTCCGTCCTTGCGGCGACCTACCTGGTCGGCTGTGACGGCGCCCGCAGCACCACCCGCGACACGGCCGGCATCGACTTCCCCGGCACGCCCGCCACCGTGCTCGGTTGGCTCGGCGATGTCGTCCTCGACCAGCCCCCCGCCCCCGGTTTCAGCCACTTCGGCCCCGAGGGCCTGCTCATGGTCGTCCCCATGCCCGGCGGTATCCACCGCCTGGTCGGCATCACCCCCCGCGACCTCACCACCACCTGGCCCGGCGACCTCACTCTGGACGAACTACGCGAGAACATCATCGCGATAACCGGCACCGACCTCGGCATGCGCGACCCGATCTGGCTCTCTCGCTTCGGTAACGCCACCTGTCTCGCCGCGCGATACCGCCACGGCCGCGTCTTCCTCGCCGGCGACGCCGCTCACCAGCACTTCCCCGCGGGCGGCGTCGGTATGAACGTCGGCATCCAGGACGCCGCCAACCTCGCCTGGAAGCTCGCCGCCACCCTCAACGGATGGGCCCCCGACGCCCTGTTGGACACCTACCATCACGAACGCCACCCGGTCGGCGTCCGCCTCACCGAGTCCAGCCGTGCCCAGGTCGCCCTGATGACCGCCTTCACCCCCGAAGGACTCAGCCTGCGCGGCCTGTTCGCCCAGCTCATCAGTACACTGCCTGACCTCAATGACGCGCTCGCCGCTCACGTCAGCTCCCTCGACGTGACCTACCCGCCCGCCGACCCCGACGCGCACCCGCTCACCGGAAGCCGCGCTCCCGACCTCGCCATCGACGACCATCAGCTGTACGCCCTGCTGCGGGTCGACGGCTACCTCCTGCTCGACCTCACCCACGGCCAGCGACTCGACCGACTCGCCCGGACCGGTCTGCGCGTGCGCACCGGCACGCTTCGCCGGCCCCCGACCGGTTGGACCGACATCAGCGCCGCGCTGATCCGCCCCGACGGCCATGTCGCTTGGGCCAGCATGGACCACGATCCCACCAGTCTCCCGGACGGCCTCACCGCGACCCTCGCCACCACTCACCGGACGTAGGCAGCGCACACCACTTACGGCGGCCACCGCGTCGTTCATACGGCGACAGCGGGGAGCGCCGCAAAGCCCCGCGGGGTGGGTCCCCTCGACCGCCGAGGCGACCCACCCCGTGGGGCGGAGGTCACGCCGCCTGCTGCCGCGGGTCCGTCACGGGGGTCGGTACGGCGGCGGGCGCGGGCATGCGCCAGGCCACGATGGCGCCGACCACGAGCCCCAGGCCGGCCAGCAGACTCGCCACCAGGAACGGATCGAAGGCGTGCCGGGAGGGGGCGAACCCGATCCCCACGCAGACCGCCACCCCGAGCGCACCGCCCAACTGGTCAGCCGCGCGCTGGATGCCCGAGGCGATACCGGCGTCGTCCTCGGTGACACCGCTGACCGCGAGATACTGGAGCCCCACGATGCCGAAGCCCATCCCGGCCGCGATCAGGACCATGGCCGGGATCATCGCGACCCCCTCCGCCCGCAGGTTCGCGACCAGCGCGATCGTGGCCATCGCGGCGGCGGTGAAGCCGATACCGGCGCGCACGCACCCGCGTGCTCCCCAGCGGCTCAGCAGCCGGGGCACGAGCAGGGAGAACCCGATCAGCGAGAGCGCCAGCGGCAGCATCGTCAGCCCCGTGCCGAGCGGGCCGATGCCCAACCGGTCCTGTAGATAGAAGGTGAACAGCAGAAACGAGGTCGACAACGCCCCGCTCAGCAGCATCGTCGCCAGATTCGCCGCCACCCGCGTGCGGTTGGCGAAGAAGCGCGGCGGCAGCAATGGGTCGCGCGAGCGTGCCTCGACCCGAGAGAACCCCATTCCCGCGACCACCGCCCCGGTCAACGCGCCCACGACCACCCACGCCGGCGTACCGGCTTCGCCGGCCTCGACCACCCCGAAGATGAACAGCAGCGGGCAGGCCGTCAGCAGCACCGCGCCCGGAAGGTCCAGCGGCTTGGAGTCCTTGGCCACGGACCGGTCGCCCTCGGACCGGTCGCCCTCGACCAGGAAGACGGCCGCCAGCAGCACGATCACCAGGAACGGGACCGAGATCAGGAAGATCCACCGCCAGCCCAGCCGGTCGGTGATGACGCCGGCGAGGACGAATCCGAGCACGAGGCCGCAGCTGGCCACCGCGGCCCACCCGCTCAGCGCCCGCGATCGGCGCGGACCCTCGGGGAACAGCAGGACGATGACGGCCATCGCGGCGGGCAGCGCGATGGCCTCGCCGGCGCCCTGCAACAGACGTGCGACCACCAGCAGGCCGAAGGTGGGAGCCAGGCCCGCCAGCAGCGACGCGGCGCCGAACACGCTGGTGCCGAGCACCAGTACGCGCCGCCGCCCGAGCAGGTCGCCCAGCCGCCCGCCGAGCATCAACATCCCGCCACCGGTGATCGTGTATCCCACCACGACCCAGGCCAGAGTGTGCCCGTCGACGTCGAAGTCAGCGCGGATCGAGGGTAGGGCGATGTTGACGACGGTCACGTCGAGCGCGACGAAGAACTGCAACAGGGACATCGCGCACAGCACCAGCCGTGCGCGTGCCGGGGACGGGCCGTGCCCGTCCGGGGAAAGGATGCCTGAGAACATCGGGTGCTCCGCTCAGAGAAAGTACTGAGCAGCACGAACGTGCCGCTTCCAACTGATCACGAAGCGACTGGACGTCCCGGAAGAAGGTGAGTCGAACGCCCGCCGCTAGCGGGACGTCCGGGTCACCGCGGCGCACGAGGCCGCGCATGAGGCTGCTGACATGCCGCGCAGGCTACCAGGAAGAGGCCCCGCCTCAGCTCTCGCCGACTCCCGAATCCGGCCGCGTACTCGCGCTGAGCAGGGCCGCCCGAGCGTGGGGGACACGTCGTGGTACGCCTTCCGGCGCGAGCCGGCGCAGGAGGGGGCATCGCGCTGGTTCGCCGCGTGTCCGGACGGGAAGGAGATGCCGGCTCCGCCACAACCGGTCGGCGGCTCGGCACTCGGCCGGAAGCGGCGCTCCGTACCAGCCCGGTCAGTCGCCCTCGTCCCACCAGCGGTCGTCCGGCTCCCGCCGGTTGCCGACGATCGCCGCGGCCGGTGGAATCACCATCGCCACCACGCACATGCCCACCGCGGCCGGCACCGACCACAGCCGCACGAAGGCCCACGCGCTGACGAACAGCACCAGCGCTACGGTCATCAGGGCGAGGTATCGTCGCCGCCGACGGGCGTACATGCCTTCAGCGTACGTCGCCCGGGCGCGCGTACGCTGTTCGTCCCGCGTCCACAGGGGCCACGTCCCACCCGCTCGGACGCCGGTCAAGCCTCCTCCCACAGCTTGGCCGGGTAACCGGCACCCGCGTCCCGAAGTCGCCGGTGCAGCTGGGCGAACACCTCCGCCGCCCGCTCGCCGGGCCAGTCCGCCGGCAACAGCCGTGCGGGCAGCCC
This sequence comes from Streptomyces oceani, assembly GCF_001751245.1. Taxonomy (GTDB): domain Bacteria; phylum Actinomycetota; class Actinomycetes; order Streptomycetales; family Streptomycetaceae; genus Streptomyces; species Streptomyces oceani. The sequence continues at coordinate 82,092 of NZ_LJGU01000113.1, read as the reverse complement.
CGGATCGGCGTACGGCAGCCGCCGCCACGCGTCCAGCGCGAGCAGATAGTCCCGACAGGCCTCCCGCGCGGGCACCTCCCGCCGGTGTGCCCAGGAGCGCAGCACCGGTTCCTGCGCGGCCAGGAACTCCCGGTGCAGCGCGGCGATCGCCGGCAGGTCCCACCAGCGGGCCACGCCGCTCGCGGTCGGTTCGAACCCGGCGTGCGCCCCGCGGAACAGGTCGACGTAGCCGGTGAGTTCGAGGCGGCTCAGGGTGTGCCGGGTCTCCTTCTCCAACTGCGCGGGCGCGATCCACACGCCCGGTGCGGCGTTTCCGAAGCCGAGCCGGGACAGCCGGGAGCGCAGCACGTGGCGCTGCCGGCGCTCGCTCTCCGGCACGGAGAAGACCGCGAGCAGCCAGTCGCCGTCCGGGGACGGGCGGTCGTAGATGCGCCGGTCGCCGTCCCGCAGCAGTTGCCATGCCGCCTCCGAGGGGGCGTACGCGGCGCTGCGGGCGCCCGTACGAGTCGCGGGCCTCGGGACCAGCAGGCCGCGCCGCTTCAGCCGGGACACCGCGGAGCGTACGGAGGGCGCGTCGACACCGACAGCGCCCAGCAGCCGGATCAGCACGGCGATCGGGACGGTGCCGTCCTCGCCGAACTCGCGCCCGTACGCGCCGTAGAAGGTGATGATCAGCGACCGGGGGGACGGGATGTGGGGCTCGGACTCTGGCACCCGCCCACCCTACGATTCTCCGGCGCTGTCACCGCTGTCACCGCCATCACCGCCCGCCCTGGCGTCCGACCCGGCGGCCCGCAGCCGGAAGCGTTGCAGTTTGCCGGTGGGCGTGCGGGGCAGGGCCTCCGCGAAGACGATCTCGCGCGGGCACTTGTAGGGCGACAGCTCCGCCCGGACGAAGTCGCGCAGTTCCTCGGACCTCGCCTCGCCCCGCGTCACTCCCGCCCGCAGCACGACGTGTGCCACGACGGACTGGCCGCGTCGCTCGTCCGGGCGGCCGACGACCGCCGCCTCCAGCACGTCCGGATGCCGCAGGAGCGCCCCCTCGACCTCGGGGCCCGCGATGTTGTAGCCGGCGGAGATGATCATGTCGTCGGCGCGGGCGACGTACCGGAAGTACCCGCCGGGTTCGCGTACGTACGTGTCGCCGGTGAGGTTCCAGCCCCCCCGTACGTACTCCCGCTGCCGCTCGTCCGCCAGATAGCGGCAGCCGACCGGGCCGCGGACCGCGAGCAGTCCCGGCACCCCGTCCGGCACCGGAGTCGTCCCGTCCTCCTCGACCACCCGGGCCTCGAAGCCGGGCACCGGCACGCCGGTGGTGCCGGGGCGGATGGTGTCGTCGGCGGCGGAGATGAAGATGTGCAGCATCTCGGTGGCGCCGATGCCGTCGATCAGCTTCAGTCCGGTGCGTTCGTGCCATTCCTGCCAGGTGCCGGCCGGCAGGTTCTCACCGGCCGAGACGCAGCGCCGCAGCGAGGAGATGTCGTACGCCGGCTCCCCGCCGTCGTCCGTGCTCTCCCCGCCGCCCGTGCCCTCCGTCGTGAGCTTCGCGAGAATGCCCCGATAGGCCGTCGGCGCGGTGAACAGCACCGAGACCCGGTGCCGGCCGACGGCCGCCAGCAACTCCTCGGTGCCGTGCCACTGTTGCAACACCGTCGCCGCGCCCGCCCGCAGCGGGAAGACGACCAGCCCGCCCAGTCCGAAGGTGAAGCCGAGCGGCGGGCTGCCGGCGAACACGTCGTCCGCCCGTGGGCGCAGCACCCGCGCGGAGAAGGTGTCGGCGATGGCCAGCACGTCGCGGTGGAAGTGCATGCACCCCTTGGGACGGCCGGTGGTCCCGGAGGTGAAGGCGATCAACGCCACGTCGTCGGCCGCCGTCGGTATCGCCGTGAACCGCTCCGGCCGCCCCTCCGCGCGGCACAGCAGGTCGTCCGGCGAGGCACCGCCGTACGGGACGATCCGCAGGCCGGGAGCGTCGGCTTTCGTCAGGTCGTCGAGGGCCGAGACATCGCACAGCGCGTGGCTGACCCGGGCGATCTCGCAGATCGTCCGCAGCTCGTGCGGGCGCTGTGCGGCCAGTACGGTCACCGCCACCGCCCCGGCCTTCATCACCGCCAGCCAACAGGCGGCCAGCTGCGGCGTGGTGGGCCCGCGCAACAGCACCCGGTTGCCGGGGCGCACGCCCAGTTCGCCGGTCAGCACGTGGGCTATTCGGTCGACCCGAGTGCGCAGCTCGCCGTACGTCCACGTCCCCTCGGCATGGACGAAGGCGGGCCGCTCGGTGCCGTGCCGCTCGATGGTCGTGTCCAGTAGTTCCGCGCCGCAGTTGAGGCGGTCCGGGTAGCGCAGCTCGGGCAACTCCCAGCGCAGCTGCGGCCATTGATCCGCCGGCGGCAGCTGGTCCCGGGCGAAGGTGTCGGTGTGGGCGGACGGGCTCAGGTGCATGGCGGCGGCCCCCTTGCGGCGTTCCAGAAGGCGTGGCGGGGCGGGTGGTTCCTGGCGTGCCGGTGTGCGGATGAGCGTAACGTGTTAGTGACGACAGTCAACGGTCCGCGATAAACGAGGAGGGTGCCGATGACCACCCGGGCGTTCTGTCTGGAACCGGAACAACTGGACTGGTGCGCGCGCCTGCGCACCCTGGCGGCGGAACGGTTCCGGCCACTCGCCGAGCACGGCGCGGACGGGCGGCTCAACCGCCCGCTGCTGGCCGCGCTCGGCACCGAGCGGGGGCTGCTGGACCGGGTCTTCCCGCCGGACGGCACCGCCGCCTCGGCACTCGACCTGTGCCTGTTGCGAGAGTCGCTCGCGCACGGCTGCACCGAGGCTGAGACCGCGCTCGCCCTGCAGGGACTGGGCGGCAGTCCGCTGGCCCAGTTCGGCACCGCCGGACAGCGCGAGCGCTGGCTGCCGGGCATCGCCGGCGGTCGTACGGTCGTGGGCTTCGCACTCAGCGAGCCGGGCGCCGGTTCGGACGCGGCGGCGCTGGAGCTGGCCGCCACCCCGGACGGTGGCGGGGGCTGGCGACTGACCGGCACCAAGACCTGGATCTCCAACGCGCCGTACGCCGACGTCTACACCGTGTTCGCCCGTACGGGTGAGGCGGCGGGCGCACGCGGGGTGACCGCGTTCCTCGTACCCGGCGATCGCGCCGGATTGACCGGGGAGCCGCTGGAGATGCTGTCCCCGCACCCGATCGGCACCCTGCGCTTCGACGAGGTGCCGGTCACGGCGGCGGACGTGCTGGGGGAGCCCGGTGCGGGCTTCGGAGTCGCGATGCGCACGCTCAACCTGTTCCGGCCGAGCGTCGGCGCCTTCGCCGTGGGCATGGCCCAGTCGGCGCTGGAGGCCGCGCTGGCGCACGCCGACCGGCGCACCGCCTTCGGCGGCCGGCTGCGGGACATGCAGTCGGTGGCGCACCAGTTGGCCGAGATGGCGACCCGTACCGAAGCCGCCCGACTGCTGGTGCACGCCGCCGCGGCGGCGTACGACCGGGGCGACGACGGCATCGCGCGGCGTGCGGCGATGGCGAAGCTGCTGGCCACCGAGACCGCGCAGTACGTCGTCGACACCGCGGTCCAGATCCATGGCGCGACCGCCCTCCAGCGGGGACATCCGCTGGAACACCTCTACCGCGAGGTGCGCGCCCCCCGCATCTACGAGGGCGCCACCGAAGTCCAACGTTCGATCATCGCGAAGGAGCTTTACCGTTGAGCCTGCGTCGCACGAACCCCGACTCGCTCGCCCCGGCCACCGGCTTCTCGCACGCCGTCACGGCCACCGGCTCCCGACTGGTGTTCCTCGCCGGCCAGACCGCGCTGGACGCCGCCGGCGAGGTGGTCGGCGCGGACCTGCCCGCGCAGTTCGACCAGGCGCTGGGCAACCTCCTCACCGCGCTGGAGGCCGCCGGTGGCACGCCGGCCGACCTCACCCGGGTCACCGTGTACACGACGGACGTGCCGGCCTACCGGGAGGCGGCCCGGGAGATCGGCCGGGTGTGGCGCCGGCACGCCGACCGCGACTACCCGGCCATGGCGCTGATCGGAGTGGCGCGACTGTGGGACGAGGAGGCCCTGGTGGAGCTGGACGGGATCGCCGTGCTGGAGTGAGTTCGTACCGGCTGCGGGACGGGGCGAACAGGGCCTTGGAGGGCGCGTCCCGCGGATGGGGCGCGAAGGTCCCGCTGTCGGGTTTTCGGTGGCGCGTGCCCGTGCGGACGACCCGCACGCGATCCGCCGGCCCGCGCGTTGCCCAACGGAGCACGGGCCGCCCCTCAGGGCGGCCGGCGGGCCGTACCCCTCGAGGGCGGAGACGGTGCCGGCCGGCTCCCACCGGGGCGGGTGGCACGTGCGGGTCGGCGCCGAACCGTCAGCCCTGTCCCTCCGGGTTCATCCACACCAGCTCCCAGCGGTGACCGTCCGGGTCGTCGAAGTGGCGGCCGTACATGAAGCCGTGGTCCTTGGCTTCGGTCGGCCCCTGGCCTCCGGCGGCAAGGGCTCGGTCGGCGATGTCGTCGACCTCCTGCCGACTGTCCAGCCCCAGGCACGTGATGGCTTCGCAGGACTTCGAAGTGTCCGGGATGTCCCTGCCCGTGAAGGACTGGAAGTAGGACTCGACCAGCAGCATGGCGTAGATGCCGTTCTCGCCGTCGATTACCAGGCTCGCCGCTTCCTCGGAGGAGAACTGCTCGTTGAACGAGAAGCCCAGCTTCGAGAAGAAGTCCCGGGAGCGGGCGAGGTCCCGAACCGGCAGGTTGACGAAAATGCTCTTGGCCATGATGTGTCTCCAGGGTGTGCGCTTCGCCCATCAGCCTTGCGGAGAGAACAGACGGTGCCCCGGACCGGAACTCGTCGCGGATCGCGGTGCGGGGGAGCGCTGGCAGTTCTCGCCCCGGACGATTCCAGGACGCCACTCGGGCGCCAGCATACCCGCCAGGGACACCGCGAGGCTGACTGGCAATCAGAACAGAGTGCACACTGTCACGTTGGGGTGGGTGTCGCAATCTCGGGAAGGCACTCCCGTCGCGGGCGTCACGTGGCCCGAGGCAGCGCCTGGGATCCAGTAGCGGGAATGCTGACGACCTCGGCGTTGGCCCTGGCAGCCAGGGTCTTCGCGGTCCGAGCGAAGAGCCTCAATCCACGCGGCGTGGCGTCCCGTACGGACCGGCGGTTCCGCCCGTGGCTGTCAGCACCGCCCGGACCGTCTTGCCGCTCGGCGGGTGGCGTACGACCTGCCAGCTGTCCGCGAGCTTCGGTGACCAGCGACAGGCCCCACCCGCCGGGGTGTGGCGACTCGGTATCCGGCTGCGCCCCCGTACCCGACTCCGTCTCCGTACCCGACTTCGTCTCCGCCTCCGCCTCCGGAGGAGCGACCTGCGGCGGGAGATCGCCGCACGGATCGGTGACCTCGACCCTCAGACGGCCGATGGACGGTGTGTAGATCAGCCCGAGCCGGAAGTCCCGGCCCGGCGACCGGGCATGGCGGCTGGCGTTCGACGCAAGTTCCGCGATGACGAGTTCGGCCCGCTCGCGTAGCTCCAGCGGGACGCCCCAGGAGCGCAGTTCGGCCACGCCGAGCAGCCGGGCGAGCCGGGCCCCGCGCGGCGTGGACGACAGCGACTGCCTGAAGGTGGGTACGGGCAGGTCGTGTTCGGGGATGACGTGTTGCATTCGGTCAGCGTGGCGTCCGGCGAGCGTCGGGTGCGAGCACCATGCCGCGTACGCAGAGTCCTCGTGTGAGCACAATCGGTGGACGGTACGAACCCGCTGTCGGCAGGGTGTTGCGGAGCGCGAGGGCGTGCGGAGCCGTCGCGAAGCGACACGGAGAGAGGGCCGCGGATGGACAGTGTCGAAGCGGCAGCGGCCGAGGGCGAAGTGGCCGAAGAGGAAGTCGCCGAGGACGTCGGCGTACGCATGGACCCGGCGGGGGAGCGGGAGCCGCATCCCTCGGACAGCCTGCGGACCTTCGGTGCGGTCGTCCACGGGCTGCGGGAGCTGCCGGGCTCAGCCGGGCGGAACTGGGCACCGAGGTGCGGTACTCCAAACACACCGTCGCCTCGGTCGAGTTGGGGCGGCGGATGCCGGACGGGGCCTTCGTGGAGCGGGCGGAGGAAGCGCTCGGCAACACCGGCGCGCTCCGGAGGGCCGCTCGCCATCTCACCCGGGGCGAGGCGGGACTGGCGGTGTGGTTCCGGCGCTGGGCGCGGCTGGAGCGGGAGGCGATGAGCCTGTGCACGTACGAGTGCCGGCTGGTGCCGGGTCTGTTGCAGTCGGAGGCGTACGCCCGGGCGGTGTTCGAGGGCACGATCCCGCTGCGTACGACGAGGAGTTGGAGGAGCAGCTGGTCGCCCGACTGGACCGGCAGCGGATGATGCGGGAGCGGCCGAGCGTGCCGTTCAGCTTCATAGTGGAGGAGCACGTCTTCCGCCGGCGGTTCGGTGACGCGGAGGCGATGCGCCGGCTCATCGACCACGTCCTGGAGTTGAGCGCGCCGCGCAACGTGACGCTTCAGGTGGTGCCGCTCAGCGCGGGCCTGCACTCCTGCCTGGACGGGCCGCTTCAGCTGTTGGAGACGCCCGTGGGGCAGCGATTGGCGTACTCCGAGGGCCAGAAGAACGGCCGGCTCATCTCTGACGCGAAAGAGACGAGTGTGCTCTGTCTGCGCTATGACACACTGCGTTCGCAGGCCTTGAACCCCTTGGAATCCCGGGCCTTGCTGGAGCGACTGCGAGGAGAGCTATGAGCAGCGGCGGCGGTACGGCGGAACTCGCCTGGTTCAAGTCCAGCTACAGCGGCAGTGAGGGCGACAGCTGCGTGGAGGTGGCGATCGCCGAACAGGCGGTCCACGTACGGGACTCCAAGGACGTGACGGGTCCGGCCTTCACGGTCGGCCGGGCGGGCTGGGGGACCTTCCTGCGGTACGCAGCGGGGGAGTAGCGGTCGGTGTGCCGCCCGCCACCGGAATCACCGGTGCGGGCGGCACAGCCATGCGCGGTGTGTGGCGCTAGGGGCGTAACGCGGTTGGACTGAACCGATCACGGGAAGGCCGCAGTCCTGAGTCAGTTCTTACGCTGTGTTTCCCGGAATCAGCCGGGAGAGGGCATCGTTGTATGCGTGAGCGTTAAGTGGGACAAGGTTCTTCATCTGCTCGAAGAAAGCACGGCCACTCTCCTGCAAGTGTCCGATGAATAGAGGTTCTGCCACCACTACCCGACGTTTCTCGCCGAGGATGACCGCGACCAGTTGGTCGTGGTGCTGGTCGGCTATCCACACGAGATCACCGAACTCCTCGCGAGCAACCCTGGACTGGTCTCCAGGTTCACCACCCGCGTGGACTTCCCTTCCTACTCCGCCGAGGAACTCGCACAGATCGACCACGGTGTCCTGGAGGAACACGGGGACGTCATGGACGAGGACGCGGTCACCGTGCTGGAGGCGTGCTGCAAGCGTGCCGTGGAAGAGGGTCTCGTCGATCGGCTGGGCAAAGGCCGTCTCGCGCGCGAACTGTGCCGTAAGGCCGCCGCGTTACGGGACCTGCGCCGCTACGAGACCCACGGTGACTCCGGCACGCTCACCCGCTCGGAGATCACCACCGTGCGGGTCGCGGACCTCTCCCAGGCGTTCCGGGAACTCTCCGACTGCGTCACGGCACCCTGAGTTCTTCCCGCGACGAGGCCCCGGTCAGATGTCGCGGAAGGTCTCGATCTGGGCGCCCACCTCGTTGAGCCGTTCCGCCAGCTCCTCGTACCCGCGGTTGATCACGTAGACGTTGCGGAGTACGGAGGTGCCCTCGGCGGCCATCATCGCCAGCAGCACGACCACCGCGGGCCGCAGGGCCGGCGGGCAGATCATCTCCGCGGCCCGCCAGCGGATCGGGCCGTCCACCAGGACCCGGTGCGGATCGAGGAGTTGCAGGCGACCGCCCAGCCGGTTGAGGTCGGTGAGGTAGATCGCGCGGTTGTCGTAGACCCAGTCGTGGATCAGCGTCTGGCCCTGCGCGGTGGCCGCGATGGCGGCGAAGAAGGGCACGTTGTCGATGTTCAGGCCGGGGAAGGGCATCGGGTGGATCTTGTCGATCGGCGCTTCCAGCTTGGAGGGGCGCACGGTCAGGTCGATCAGCCTGGTACGCCCGTTGCCCGCCCGGTACTCCGGGCTGCGGTCGCAGTCGAGCCCCATCTCCTCGAGCACGGCCAGCTCGATCTCCAGGAACTCCGCCGGCACCCGGCACACCGTCAGCTCGGACTCGGTGACCACCGCCGCGGTCAGCAGGCTCATGGCCTCCACCGGGTCCTCGGAGGGGGAGTAGTCGACGTCCACGTCGATGTCCGCGAGGCCGTGCACGGTCAGCGTGGTGGTGCCCACGCCCTCGACCCGTACGCCCAACTGCTCCAGGAAGAAGCACAGGTCCTGCACCATGTAGTTGGACGAGGCGTTGCGGATCACCGTGGTGCCCGGGTGCCGGGCCGCCGCCAGCAGCGCGTTCTCGGTCACGGTGTCGCCGCGCTCGGTCAGCACGATGGGCCGGTCCGGGGTGACGGAACGATCCACCCGCGCGTGGTAGATGCCGTCGGTGGCGGTGATGTCCAGGCCGAAACGCCGCAGCGCGATCATGTGCGGCTGTACCGTACGGGTGCCCAGGTCGCAGCCGCCCGCGTACGGGATGCGGAACCGGTCGGTGCGGTGCAGCAGCGGGCCGAGCAGCATGATGATGCTGCGGGTGCGGCGCGCCGCGTCCGCGTCCATGGAGTCGAGCTCCAGCTCGGCGGGCGGCACGATCTCGATGTCCGCGCCGTCGTTGATCCAGCGGGTGCGTACGCCGATCGAGCCGAGAACCTCCAGGATGCGGTAGACCTCCTCGATGCGCGCCACCCGACGCAGCACCGTACGGCCGGAGTTGAGGAGCGCGGCGCAAAGGAGCGCCACACAGGCGTTCTTGCTGGTCTTCACGTCGATGCTGCCGGAGAGTCGACGTCCGCCGACCACTCGCAGGTGCATCGGTCCGGAGTAGCCCAGCGAGACGATTTCGCTGTCAAGTGCCTCTGAGATACGGGCAATCATCTCAAGGCTGATGTTCTGGTTGCCCCGTTCGATGCGATTGACCGCGCTCTGGCTGGTCCCCAGTGCCTCCGCGAGATGCGACTGCGTCCAGCCACGATGCTGACGCGCGTCACGGATCAACTGCCCGATACGGGCGAGGTAGTCATCGCTCATGCGTGAAACGCTATCTCAGATCTGAGATAGATGTGACAGGGGGTGCGCTGATCGGGTGAGGCGCGGTGCGAGGACCGCGCACCGTGTGGTCACGTCGTGGCGTCGTTCGTCGGACCCGCTTCGGGAGCCGGGCGGGTCCAGAGCGTGAGGTCGCTGCTGGTGGCGACGGCGAGCGTACGACCGGACGGGGAGAAGCCGGCGGCCCGGAGCTCGGAGAAGCGGGAGTCGTAGACGTGCCACCAGCCCTCGCCGTGTGGTGTGCTGTGCGGCGTTCCTCCGTCTCCGGAGAGCAGCACGCGGTGGTGAGGCCACTCGGGGCTGACGACCTCCAGGGTCCAGCCGTCGCGGGTGGTGGTGTGGAGGCCGCCTCCGAAGAGCCCGGCGATACTCACCGGGGTCCCGGCGACAGGCCCGAGCCCGGGGCAGGTGAGATCAGGCACGGCGTTCGGTGTGCTGTCCTCAGGGGCTGGGTCGTGGTCGCGGTCGAGCTTCTCCCCGGTGACCGTGTCGAAGAGGCCGTGCCCGGACCAGGAGACCACCATGACGAGGTCGCGGTCGGTGCCGGGGGCGGCGGCGAAGCCGATGCCGAGAAGGCCACCCACGGGGGCGTCCAGCACGGGACGCCAGGGGGCGGGTGGCGGAGTCTCGGGGGCCGACAGGAACTTCTCACGCAGCTGCTTCTGGTACCTGGAAATCATTGGCTCTCCTCCGCGTGACGTCCCGGCCGGCTGGACGGGGAAGGCGAAACTTCTGCGGGGCAGGGTAGGGGCGGCCGGTCCGCCGTCCGGCGGTCGGGCGTCCCCCGTCGCACCGTCAGCCCGGCGTCGACCAGCCGTCCCGGGGCGGCGGGGTCAGCGCGGCTGAGAGCCGTCGCCCGACTGCGCCTCCGTGTCGCGGCTCGTGTGCCCACATATCAGCGGGCGGGCGGGGTACCACGATCAGCGGTCACCGACTTCGCCGGCGGTGTTCGTGCTGTACCGCGAGGGATCAGGCCTGCACCCGGCATGAACTGCCGTCGGCGGTGTACTAGAATTATCTCGACATCGAGATACCTGGGAAGCACACACGCCGCCGCCCGGGCGGGCTTGTCGCACCGAGCCATGTTCACCTGTGAGCGGACCGGCAATTCATGCACTGAAGGAGACTGTCGTGTCGGCGAATAGCTTCGACGCCCGCAGCACGCTGCCGGTGGGCGACGAGTCGTACGAGATCTTCAGGTTGGCCAAGGTGGAGGGCTCCGCCCGTCTCCCGTACAGCCTGAAGGTGCTGTTGGAGAACCTGCTCCGTACCGAGGACGGCGCGAACATCACCGCCGAGCACATCCGGGCGGTGGGCGGTTGGGACCCCAACGCGCAGCCCAGCCAGGAGATCCAGTTCACCCCCGCCCGGGTGATCATGCAGGACTTCACCGGGGTGCCGTGCGTGGTGGACCTCGCCACGATGCGGGAGGCGGTCAAGGAGCTGGGCGGTGACGCGGATCGGATCAACCCGCTCGCGCCAGCCGAGCTGGTCATCGACCACTCCGTCGTCGCGGACAAGTTCGGCACGGCGAACGCTTTCAGCCAGAACGTCGACCTGGAGTACGGGCGGAACAAGGAGCGCTACCAGTTCCTGCGCTGGGGCCAGACCGCCTTCGACGAGTTCAAGGTCGTGCCGCCCGGCACCGGCATCGTTCACCAGGTGAACATCGAGCACCTGGCTCGTACGGTGATGGTGCGCGGCGGTCAGGCGTACCCGGACACCCTGGTCGGCACGGACTCGCACACCACCATGGTCAACGGGCTCGGCGTGTTGGGTTGGGGCGTCGGCGGCATCGAGGCGGAGGCCGCGATGCTCGGCCAGCCGGTCTCCATGCTGATCCCGCGGGTGGTCGGCTTCAAGCTGCGCGGCCAGCTACCCACCGGCACCACCGCTACCGACCTGGTGCTGACCATCACCGAGATGCTCCGTGAGCACGGCGTGGTGGGCAAGTTCGTGGAGTTCTACGGTGACGGCGTCGCCTCGGTGCCGCTCGCGAACCGCGCGACGATCGGCAACATGTCGCCCGAGTTCGGCTCCACCGCGGCGATCTTCCCGATCGACGAGGAGACGATCAACTACCTGCGTCTCACCGGCCGCGACCAGCACCAGCTCGACCTGGTGGAGGCGTACGCCAAGGAGCAGGGCCTGTGGCACGACCCGGCCAACGAGCCGGAGTACTCCGAGCTGCTGGAGCTGGACCTGGCCACGGTGGTCCCGTCGATCGCCGGCCCCAAGCGTCCGCAGGACCGGATCGCGCTGTCCGACGCCAAGCACCAGTTCCATCACGACGTGCAGGACTACGTCACCGAGCCGGACCAGGACCAGGCGGGCAAGGAGTCCTTCCCGGCCTCCGACGCGCCGGCCGTCTCCAACGGCGTGCCGACCAAGCCGGTGCAGGTCACCGGTGCGGACGGGGCGGTCTACGAGATCGACCACGGCGCCGTCGTCGTCGCCGCCATCACCTCCTGCACCAACACCTCCAACCCCTCGGTGATGGTGGGTGCCGCGCTGCTGGCCAAGAAGGCCGTGGAGAAGGGCCTCGCCAGGAAGCCCTGGGTCAAGACCACCCTCGCGCCCGGGTCCCAGGTCGTCATGGACTACTACGACCGGGCGGGACTCACTCCGTACCTCGACAAGCTGGGCTTCAACCTGGTCGGTTACGGCTGCACCACCTGCATCGGCAACTCCGGGCCGCTGCCGGAGGAGATCTCCCAGGCGGTGAACGACCACGACCTGGCCGTCACCTCGGTGCTCTCCGGAAACCGGAACTTCGAGGGCCGGATCAACCCGGACGTCAAGATGAACTACCTCGCGTCCCCGCCGCTCGTCGTGGCGTACGCGCTGGCCGGTTCCATGAAGGTGGACATCACCACCGAGGCGCTCGGCACCGACCAGAGTGGCAACCCGGTCTACCTGCGGGACATCTGGCCCTCCGAGCAGGAGGTCGAGGAGGTCGTGGCCGGGGCCATCGGCCAGGAGATGTTCACTGAGAGCTACTCCGACGTCTTCAGCGGGGACGCCCAGTGGCAGGCCCTGGCCGTGCCGACCGGGAACACCTTCGAGTGGGACCCGGAGTCGACGTACGTCCGCAAGCCTCCGTACTTCGACGGCATGGGCATGGAGCCGACACCGATCGAGGACATCTCGGGCGCCCGGGTGCTGGCACTGCTGGGTGACTCCGTCACCACCGACCACATCTCACCGGCCGGTGCCATCAAGGCGGACTCGCCGGCGGGCACGTACCTCTCGGAACACGGCGTGCAGCGCCGGGACTTCAACTCCTACGGCTCCCGGCGGGGGAATCACGAGGTGATGATTCGCGGCACCTTCGCGAACATCCGGCTGCGCAACCACCTCGCCCCCGGCACAGAGGGCGGCTTCACCCGGGACCTCACCCAGGCGGGCGGGCCGGTCACCAGCATCTACGACGCCTCGCAGAACTACCAGGCCCAGGGCACTCCGCTGGTGGTGCTGGCCGGCAAGGAGTACGGCTCGGGATCGTCCCGGGACTGGGCGGCCAAGGGCACCGCGCTGTTGGGCGTGCGCGCGGTCATCGCGGTGAGCTACGAGCGCATTCACCGCTCGAACCTCATCGGCATGGGCGTGCTCCCGCTGCAGTTCCCGGAGGGCGCCTCCGCGGAGTCGCTCGGCCTCACGGGGGAGGAGACCTTCGAGCTGACCGGTGTCAGCGCGCTGAACGACGGAATCCCGGAGACCGTACGGGTGACGACGGACACCGGAGTCGAGTTCGACGCGCCCCTGCGCATCGACACGCCCGGCGAGGCGGACTACTACCGGAACGGCGGCATCTTGCAGTACGTCCTGCGTTCCCTGATTCGGGAGTGATAGTCCGAGACTTCACTGTCTGAACACGGCGCCGCATCTCGTCTTCGCGAGATGCGGCGCCGTCATTGTGTCCGAGAGGTCTCAACTCGGGAAAGACTCGTGGCCTAAGTTGTCTTCGATCTTGCCCTGCCGGCGGCAAGTGGACTATACCTGTGCGCACCTCTGGGTGATACCGCGCACAGGCGACGGTCCGTACGACACAATCCATAGCCCACAAGGCTTTCCGCACACAGCATGAACCCGCACGATCTGAGCTTCATACGACCCGCGGTGTCGGGCCCTGCGCCGGTGGCGACTTGACGGGGAGCCGCTACACCGCCTGAGTCCTGGAGAAGGCGAGGACTTGAGCATGGGAAACACCTCCGATGTCAACCGCCGTGATGTGATGAAGCGCGCAGCGGCGCTCGGCCTCGTGGCCGTGCCCGGGATGACCGCGCTCTCCTCTTGCGCGAGCGGAGGCGACGACGGCAACGAGAACAAGGTCGAGAAGGGCAAGAAGACCAAGGACAATCCGCTCGCGGTCAACAAGAAGGCGGGCCTCGAGGTCGTCATCTTCAACGGCGGCTACGGCGACCAGTACGCCAAGGACGCCGAGAAGATCTACGCGGAGTCGTACGGCAAGGTCAAGCACGCCAAGACGCAGAAGATCCGCACCAAGATGCAGCCGCGGATGGTCAAGGGCAGCCCGCCGGACGTCATCAACAACTCCGGCGCCGAGAACATGGACATCGCCAGCCTGATCGACGACAAACAGGTCACCGACCTCGGGCCGCTGTTGGACGCCCCGTCGCTCTTCGACCCCTCCAAGACGGTCCGGGAGACGCTGCGCCCCGGGACGGTGGAGAAGGGCCAGTTCGGCAGCGAGAAGGTCTACCAGCTGAACTACTCGTACACGGTCTACGGCCTCTGGTACTCGAAGTCGGCGCTGGAGAAGCTCGACGTCGAGTACCCGAAGACCTGGGACGAGATGCTGGACGTCTGCGCCAAGGCGAAGAAGCAAGGCATCGAGGCCTGGACCTACGCGGGCAAGCACCCGTACTACCTGGCCTTCACCATGTTCGCCTTCATCGGCAAGATCGGTGGGGCGGACCGACTGAAGGCGATCGACAACCTGGAGCCGGACGCCTGGGAGCACGACGCTGTCAAGCAGGCCTTCGAGGCCTACGCGGAGCTGCAGAAGAAGGGCTACATCCTCAAGGGCAGTTCGGGTCTCGACCACATCCAGTCGCAGACCCAGTGGACGAAGGGCAACGCGCTGTTCATCCCGAACGGCTCCTGGGTGGAGAACGAGGCCAAGCAGACCACCCCGGACGACTTCGAGATGACGGTCGCCCCTAACCCCAGCCTGGACTCCTCGGACAAGATGCCCTTCGAGACCGTCTGGGCGGAGGCGAGCGAGCCGTTCATGGTGCCGGCCAAGGCGAAGAACGTCGAGGGCGGGCTGGAGTTCCTGCGCATCATGATGGGCAAGGAGTCCACCAAGAACTTCACCGAGCTGGTCTCGGCGCTGACCTGCGTGGACGGTGCGGCTGACGGTCTGGATCTCGGGCCCGGGCTCGGTTCCGCCAAGAAGGTGGTGGAGGCGGCCGGCGACAACATCCTCAGCCCCCGGCACAAGGACTGGTACCTCCAGTTGCACAACGAGAAGGTGGGCGGCGCGCTGGCTTCCTTGATGTCCGGTGACATCGGCCCGTCCGAGGCCATGAAGCGGTGTCAGAAGGCCACCGACGAGGTGCGCAAGGACGACGCGATCAAGAAGTACAAGCGTTGACCGGTAGCGGTCGCGAACCCATCGGTTTCATCAGCTCGTGACGAGTACGGAGCGGGGCGGCATGGCGAACGACGTGCGGACGGTGGACAGGAAGCCCACCGGACCGACACCCGTAAAGGACGAGAAGCGCACCGGTCTCGGCGACTATCTGCTGTTCGCGCTGACGTTGGTGCTGCCGCCCCGGTACACGCCGGAGCGGGTGCGGTACGACCGGCGGTACCGCACGCTGGACAAGTACCGTTTCATCAGCTGGTTCCTGCTGGTGCCGCTGATCATCTACGCGATCCTGGTGATCTCGCCCTTCTTCCAGGCGTTCTACTACTCGCTGACGGACTGGTCCGGGTTCAGCAGCGACTTCAACATGGTCGGCCTGGACAACTACTCCCGGATGCTGGAGGACGACGACTTCTGGGCGTCGATCCGGAACAGCCTCCTGCTGCTCGTCGTCGCCCCGGTGATCACCCTGGGGCTGGGGCTCTTCTTCGCCTTCATGCTGCAGGCCGGCGGGCGTCGTAAGAAGAGCGACGCGATCTCGGGCGTCACCGGCGCGAAGTTCTACAAGGTCGTGTACTTCTTCCCGCAGGTGCTGTCGGTGGCCATCATCGGCGTCGTGTGGGGCGCGATGTTCGACCCCATCACCGGCCCGATCAACGAGCTGCTGCGCACCTTCGGGCTGGGCTCGCTGACGCAGAGTTGGCTGGCCAATCCGGACATCGCCATGTTCTGCGTGCTGTTCGTGATGTGCTGGATGTTCGTCGGCTTCTACGTGGTGCTCTTCTCGGCCGCGATGGGTTCCGTACCGAAGGACATCTACGAGGCGGCGCTGTTGGACGGAGCCTCCAGGCCGACGACGTTCTTCCGGGTCACGCTCCCGCTGATCTGGGACACCGTGCAGACCGGATGGATCTACATGGGAATCCAGGCCCTGGACGGATTCGCCGTGGTGCACATCATGACGATCAACGCGGGCGGACCGGGTAACAGCACCCTCGTCACTCCGGTCTACCTGTACAAGAAGGCGTTCGATGTCGGCCAGGCGGGCTACGCCACCGCGGTCGGCGTCGTACTGCTGATCATCACCATGATCTTCTCGGGGATCATGATGCTGCTCAGCAGGCGCGAGCGGATCGAGTTCTGAGATGAGCGGGGAGATTCAGGTGACGAGCACCACCGAGCGCGCCGAAGAGGACGACGAGGCGGTCACCCCGGTCGGGAGAACCCCGGAGCCACAGGCGCCGGCGCGGACGCCGAAGCGCACCCAGGGCGGGGTCCTCAACGTCTTCTCCATCGGCATACTGATCCTCTGGGTCGTCATGGCGGCGGGCCCGCTGATCTGGGTCATGGTGAACTCGCTGCGGGACTCCGCGGACATTACCGGCACTCCGTTCGGCTGGCCGACCTCGCTGAGCTTCGAGAACTTCACGAACGCCTGGTCCGACGCCAACATCGGGAAGTACACGCTCAACTCGGTCATCATCCTGTGCGGTTCGCTGCCCGGGACGATGCTGCTGGGGTCCATGGCGGCGTACGTCATCGCGCGGTTCAGCTTCCGCGGTAACCGCTTCGTCTACCTGCTCTTCGCGGGTGGGATGATGTTCCCGATCATCCTGGCCGTGGTGCCGCTGTTCTTCGTGATGGACAACTTCTCGCTGCTGGACACCCGGCACGGGCTGATGCTGGCGTACATCGCCTACTCGCTGCCCTTCACCACCTTCTTCATGACCTCCTTCTTCCGTACGCTCCCCGGCAGCGTCGCGGAGGCGGCCACCATCGACGGCGCGTCCCACATGCGGACGTTCTTCCAGATCATGCTGCCGATGGCGAAGCCGGGACTCATCAGCATCGGCATCTTCAACTTCCTCGGCCAGTGGAACCAGTACTTCCTGCCACTGGCACTGAACTCCACGGAGAAGGACAAGGCGCTGCTCACCCAGGGGCTCGCCGAACTCTCCGTGAACCAGGGATACGAGGGCGACTGGGGCGCGCTGTTCGCCGGGCTCTCCATCGCCATGATCCCGATCCTGATCGTCTACATGATCTTCCAGCGTCAGGTGCAGGAGGGACTGACCGCAGGCGCGGTCAAGTAAGCCGCGGCGCGCGGGTGTCGGCTCGTCCAGCCGTCCCCGCGTGGCGGGCGCCGGGCACACACGTCCCGGACCCGGTGGCGCGACCACCGGGTCCGGGACGGTCCTTGTCCGGGGGCTCGTCGCCGAGGGCGCTCAAGTTCGTACGATGCCTCACATGTGAGCGCAAGTTCGCTCAAGGTCTTGACGGGAGTTGACCCGGAACGCTCTGCTTGAGTTTCAGATGTTGGAAACAGACCGCATCCGCCGCCGTGATGCGGCAGACGGGCCGGTGGTCGTGCCGCACCAGGGCGGGAGTGAAGCAAAGGTGGAGACTCCGGGATCGCAGTCCTCGCTGCACCGGGCCAATCTGGCACGGGTCGTACGAGCCGTCCGGTTGGCCGGATCTCTCACCCAGGCGGAGATCGCCCGGAGTACCGGGCTCTCCGCGGCGACGGTGTCCAACATCGTGCGGGAACTCAAGGACGGCGGCACCGTGGAGGTGGCGTCGACCTCCGCGGGCGGACGTCGGGCCCGCAGCGTCTCGCTGTCCTCGGACGCGGGAATCGTCGTGGGTGTGGACTTCGGGCACGCGCACATGCGGGTGGCCGTCGGCAACCTCGCCCATCAGGTGCTGGCCGAGGAGTCCGAGCCGATCGATGTGGACGCGTCCGCCGCGGAGGGCTTCGACCGCGCGGAGTTGTTGGTGGAGCGGCTTGTCGCGGATTCGGGGGTCAGTCGGGAGAAGGTCGTCGGGGTGGGTCTTGGCGTCCCCGGGCCGATCGACGTGGAATCGGGCGAACTCGGTTCCACCGCCATCCTGCCGGGCTGGGCAGGGACCCGCCCGAGCCAGGAGCTGTCCGGGCGACTCGGCGTACCGGTGTACGTCGACAACGACGCCAACCTCGGCGCGCTCGGGGAGCGCGTCTGGGGCAGCGGGCGAGGATCGAGCGACCTCGCGTACATCAAGATCGGCAGCGGAGTGGGTGCCGGGCTGGTGATCAACGGACGGATCTACCGCGGGCCCGGCGGCACGGCCGGGGAGATCGGCCACATCACGCTGGACGAGTCGGGCCCGGTCTGCCGCTGCGGCAACCGCGGCTGCCTGGAGACCTTCACCGCCGCGCGGTACGTCCTGCCGCTGCTCGGCTCCAGCCATGGCGCGGACATCGACATGGCCACGGTGGTGCGGCTCGCCCTCGAAGGGGACCCGGGCTGCCGCCGGTTGGTCGCGGATATCGGTCGACATATCGGCAGCGGCGTGGCCAGCCTGTGCAACCTGCTGAACCCCTGCCGGGCGGTGTTGGGCGGCGACCTCGCGGAAGCCGGCGACCTGCTGCTCGATCCGGTGCGGGACTCGGTCGCGCGCTACGCCATCCCGAGCGCGGCGCGGCGGCTCTCGGTGGTGCCGGGGACGTTGGGCAGTCGCGCGGAGGTGCTGGGCGCTCTGGCGCTCGTGCTGAACGAGATGGGTGACGCCTCGCTGCTGGACCCGACGGGTGCGGAGGCGGCGAGCCCGTAGGCCGTGGGTCGGCGCCCCCTGTACGCCAGGAAGTCAGTGCGCCTTGGACTCGTTGTCGGTTCGCGGTCCGGCCCGCTGTCGGCCCTCCGCAGGCGGACGGACGCGACAACGGGTCCTGCCCGGTCGGTGGTTGATCCCGATATGCCTTCACAGTGGTAACGAATGGCATCGTTGCCTTCTCGTTAAGTGTTTACTTCTTGACGGTAGCTGTCAGTGGGAGTTGACTTCCTGCCACCTCGGCCGCATTGACGCGGCCTCGTCAGGGAGGTTCCCATTTCCATGAAGACGCTGACGCGCCGTATGGTCATCGGTACGGCCGCGATCTCGATGTCCCTGGCCCTCGCCGCCTGTGGTGAGGCCGGCGGCGGCAGTGAGGACGAGGGCGGTGGCGACAACAAGACCATCGGCCTGCTGCTGCCGGAGAACAAGACCACTCGTTACGAGACCTTCGACGAGCCGCTGATGCGGAAGAAGATCAACGAACTCTGTGACGAGTGCGAGGTCAAGTACAGCAACGCCTCGCAGGACACCCAGAAGCAGAAGAAGCAGTTCGACGCCCTGATCACCCAGGGCGTCGAGGTGATCATCCTGGACGCGGTGGACGCCACCGCCACCAGGTCGTGGGTGGACCGGGCGGCCGAGCGGGGCGTCAAGGTGGTCGCGTACGACCGGCTGGCCGAGGGCGACGTCTCCGCCTACGTCTCGTACGACAACGAGAAGATCGGCGAACTCCAGGGCAAGGCCATGGTCGAGGCCCTGGGTGAGGAGGCCGGCGACTCCCGGGTCGTCATGATCAACGGTTCGCCGACCGACCCGAACGCCGCGCTGTACAAGAAGGGCGCGCACTCGGTGTTGGACGAGAAGGTCAAGAAGATCGTCTACGAGCAGGACATCCCCGACTGGTCGCCGGACCAGGCGAACAAGAAGATGTCGGCCGCGATCACCTCGCTGGGCAAGGACGGCTTCGACGGGGTGTACGCCGCGAACGACGGCATGGCCGGCGGCGTCGCCACGGCACTGAAGGGCGCTGGGATCAAGGACCTGCCGCTGGGCGGCCAGGACGCCGAACTCGCCGGCCTGCAGCGGATCGTGAGCGGCACCCAGAGCTACACGATCTACAAGGCGATCAAGCCCGAGGCGTACACCACCGCCGAGATCGCGGTGGCCTTGTTGAACGGCAAGGACATTGACGAGTTCACTCCCGGCTCGATCGACAGTGAGAGCAAGAAGGACATCCCGGCCAAGCTCTTCGAGGCCAAGGTCGTGACCAAGAACAACATCAAGGAAACGGTCATCAAGGACAAGGTCTACAAGACCAGTGAGATCTGCACGAAGGCCTACGCGAAGGCGTGCGCCGAGGCGGGCCTGAAGTGACCTCCGACCACCCCGCGCCGCACGCGCCTCCCATAGCACCGGCGCGGCGCGGGGTGGTCGACGCCGGCGCACCGTGCCACCCACGGTGCGCCGCCACCCCCTGAGCCCAACGGCGCCGGAGCCGCCCGTGTCTCGTACGTACGGCGACTCCGGCTCCCGCACAGATCGGAGTTGGCCCCGTGCCGAACGAACCCGTGCTGGCGTTGCGCGGCATCTCCAAACGCTTCGGCGCCGTCCAGGCCCTCACCGAGGTGGACCTGGAGATCCGACCCGGCGAGGTGCTCGCTCTCGTCGGTGACAACGGCGCCGGCAAGTCCACCCTCGTCAAGACCGTCGCGGGGGTGCACACCATCGACGAGGGCACCATCGAACGGCATGGCGCCCCGGTGCAGATCCATCGGCCACACGACGCGCAGAGCCTGGGAATCGCCACCGTCTACCAGGACCTCGCGCTGTGCGACAACCTCGACGTGGTCGCCAACCTCTTCCTCGGTAACGAGCTGCGCAGCGCCGCGATCCTGGACGAGGTCGGGATGGAGAAGCGCGCGCAGGAGCTGCTGGACACCCTGTCGATCCGCATCCCCAGCGTGCGCGTCCCGGTCGCCTCGCTCTCCGGTGGTCAGCGTCAGGTGGTGGCGATCGCCCGCGCCCTCATCGGCGAGCCGCAGGTGGTCATCCTGGACGAGCCCACCGCGGCACTGGGGGTCGAGCAGACCGCCCAGGTGCTCGACCTGATCGAGCGGCTACGCGAGCGGGGCCTCGGAGTCCTGCTGATCAGCCACAACATGGCGGACGTACAGGCCGTGGCGGACCGCGTGGCGGTGCTTCGGCTGGGCCGGAACAACGGCGTCTTCCCGGTGCGGGAGACCTCACACGAAGAGATCATCGCCGCGATCACAGGTGCCTCGGACAACGCGGTCACCCGTCGCCAGGCTCGTACGACGGAGAAGAACCCATGAGCGATCTCAAGGACACGGCATCCGGGACGGCATCGGAGCCGGACGGTCCGGGCGGCACTGACGGCACCAGCGGCACTGACGGCGCCAGCGGCACTGACGGCGCCAGCGGCACTGACGGGCCCGTATCGCCGACCGGCGCCGTCGACCCCAGGTTGCTGGTGCGTCAGGAGGGCCTGAAGGGCTTCCTGCACGAGTTCACCCGCCGGGTGCGGGGTGGTGAACTCGGCTCACTGCCGGTCATCGTCGGCCTGATCGTCATCGCCATCACCTTCCAGTCCCTGAACGACAGCTTCCTGTCGGCCAGCAGCCTGAGTGACATCGCCGTGTACACGGCGGGGCTCGGCATCATGGCCGTCGGCATCGTGTTCGTGCTGTTGCTCGGGGAGATCGACCTGTCGGTCGGCTCGGTGGCCGGCGCCAGCGCGGCACTCTGGGCGATGCTCAGCGTCACGCACGGCATGAACGACTGGTTGGCCGTGCTCATGGCGATCACCGCCGGTGGCGTGATGGGGCTCATACACGGCTTCTTCTTCGCCGGCGTGGGAGTGCCCGCGTTCGTGGTGACCCTGGCCGGCTTCCTGGGTTGGAGCGGCGTACAGCTCTGGCTGATGAGCGGCGAGGGCACCATCAACACCCCGCTGGACAGTGTCGTGGCTGACCTGACCGGCTACTACTTCTCCGACAAGGCGGCGGCTTACGCCGTCGCCACGGTGGCCGTGCTGGGGTATGTCGGCTCACTGCTGCTGGACGCGAAGCGGCGCCGCGCGGCCCGGCTGCCGTACCGCCCGAACAGCGAGATCGCCCTCCGGGCCACCGCCGTCGCCGTCCTCGCGTACGCCGTCGCCTACGTGCTCAACGAGCCCGCCGGCGCACGGGGGCTGCCGCTCGCGCTGGTGATCTTCCTGGTGATCCTGGTGAGCGCGGACTTCGTGGCCCGGCGTACGACCTACGGGCGGCAGGTCTTCGCGGTCGGCGGCAACGCGGAGGCGGCTCGCCGGGCCGGCATCAACGTGGAGAAGATCCGGATCACCGTCTTCGGGATCGCCGGGATGCTGGCCGCGGTCGGTGGCTTGTTCATCGCCAGCCAGTCCGGCGGCGCGAACAAGGGACTGGGCGGAGACAACACGCTGATGAACGTGATCGCCGCCGCGGTCATCGGCGGCACCAGCCTGTTCGGCGGGCGCGGCAAGATCTGGTCGGCGCTGCTCGGCGCGCTCGTGATCACCTCCATCCAACAGGGTCTGAACCTACAGGGGATGGAGAGCGACGTGCAGTTCATGATCACCGGAGCGGTGCTGCTCGCCGCTGTCGTGATCGACTCCGTGTCGCGCCGGACCCAGAAGACGGCCGGCAGAACCTAGGCGTCCTCGCCCCGGCAGCCCTCGTACGATTCCGGCCCCGGCCGCCGCGATCCGGCCAGTTCGGACACGCCGCGGCCGGGGCGTACGGCGTGCCCTCCCAGACGGTGCCGTTCGGAAGAGCCAGACGGCACGTCCTCACCCGTACGGGCGTGCCCCGCGCCGGCCTCCGAGCCGCGCGACCCGCCTCCCCGGACGTCCGGTGAGCGAACCCGGGCGCTCGGAGGTACGGCCGAGCGAACGGATCCGCGAGTGGAACATTAGACTTTCCCGCGATCGGCACAGCTCGACAGCACGAGGAGGCACGGGTGGCGCTGCTGACCGCTATCACGGGACCGCGCGATCTCGATGGGCTCAGCCCGGAGCAGTTGGAGCAGCTGGCCGGGGAGGTGCGGGAGTTCCTGGTCGACTCCGTGGCCAAGACCGGGGGACACCTGGGGCCGAACCTGGGCGTCGTGGAACTCACGATCGCGCTGCATCGCGTGTTCGAATCTCCGCGGGACAAGGTGCTCTTCGACACCGGGCACCAGTCGTACGTGCACAAGCTGCTCACCGGCCGCCAGGACTTCTCGCGGCTGCGGGCCAAGGGCGGGCTGTCCGGCTATCCGTCCAGGGCGGAGTCCGAGCACGACGTCATCGAGAACTCACACGCCTCCACGGTCCTCGGCTGGGCGGACGGCATCGCCAAGGCCAACGAGGTGCGGCGCACGGGCGACCATGTCGTCGCCGTCATCGGGGACGGCGCGTTGACCGGCGGCATGGCCTGGGAAGCGCTGAACAACATCGCCGCCGCCAAGGACCGCCCGCTGGTCATCGTCGTCAACGACAACGAGCGTTCGTACGCCCCCACCATCGGCGGTCTCGCCGACCACCTGGCGACCCTGCGTACCACCGACGGCTACGAACGCTTCCTCGCCCGCGGCAAGGAGGTGCTCAACCGCACCCCCATGGTCGGCAAGCCGTTGTACGAGACGCTGCACGGCGCGAAGAAGGGCCTGAAGGACCTGGTCGCCCCGCAGGGCATGTTCGAGGACCTGGGCCTGAAGTACGTCGGCCCGATCGACGGACACGACCTGGAGGCGCTGGAGTTCGCCCTGCAACGGGCCAAGCGGTTCGGCGGGCCGGTGATCGTGCACTGCATCACCGAGAAGGGTCGCGGCTACCAGCCGGCACTGGAGGACGAGGCGGACCGTTTCCACGGGATCGGCGTCATCCACCCGGACACCGGGCTGCCCGTGAAGTCCTCCGGAGCCGACTGGACTTCGGTGTTCGGCGAGGAGATGGTCGAACTCGGTCGGGAGCGGGAGGACGTCGTCGCGCTGACCGCCGCGATGATGCGTCCCACCGGCCTGCACAAGTTCGCCGAGAAGTTCCCCGACAGGGTGTACGACGTGGGCATCGCCGAGCAGCACGCCGCGACCTCCGCCGCCGGACTGGCCACCGGCGGCCTGCACCCGGTGTTCGCGGTCTACGCGACCTTCCTCAACCGTGCCTTCGACCAGGTGCTCATGGACGTGGCGCTGCACCGCTGCGGCGTCACCTTCGTGCTCGACCGGGCGGGTGTCACCGGCTCCGACGGGGCCTCGCACAATGGCATGTGGGACATGTCCGTGCTGCAGTGCGTGCCCGGGCTGCGCCTCGCCGCGCCGCGCGACGCCGACCAGCTGCGCGCGCAGCTGCGCGAGGCCGTCGCCGTGGACGACGCGCCCACCGTGGTGCGTTACTCGAAGGGCGCGGTCGGCCCCGCGGTGCCGGCGGTGCGTCGGATCGGCGGGATGGACGTGCTGCGCGAGGCCGGGGACGACGACAGGCCGGACGTGCTGCTGGTGTCCGTGGGGGCGCTGGCACCGATGTGCCTGGATGTCGCCCAACTCCTGGAGAAGCAGGGCATCTCGACGACGGTGGTCGACCCGCGCTGGGTGAAGCCGGTCGACCCGGAGCTGCCCTCGCTGGCCGGGATCCACCGGGTGGTGGTGACGGTGGAGGACAACAGCCGGGCCGGCGGGGTGGGTTCGGCCGTGGCGCAGGCGCTGCGCGACGCCGAGGTCGACGTGCCGCTGCGGGACTTCGGCATTCCCCCGCGCTTCCTGGACCACGCCTCGAGGGGCGAGGTGCTCGGCGAGATCGGCCTCACCGCACCGGACATCGCCCGCCAGGTCACCGGCCTGGTGGCACGGCTGGACGGCCAGCTGGAGACCGCCGCCGCCGAGGTCGCCCACGACTGAGCCGGTGCGGCGGTGCCCGTACGTGCGACCGCACGCCAGCGCCGTACGCCACCGTCCTTACGCTGCGGGTGTCCGCTGACGGGCATACGAGAGGGGGTGCGCCACGATCGCCGTGGCGCACCCCTGCTCCGTGCCGCGTCGGTCAGGCCGGCACGCTGGCCACACCGGGCTCCAGGAACCGCTGGCCGGTGACCCGCTCGCTGACGCCCTCCCGGTCCAGGTACGGCGTGATGCCGCCCAGGTGGAACGGCCAACCGGCGCCGGCGATCAGGCACAGGTCGATGTCCTGGGCCTCCGCGACCACGCCGTCGTCCAGCATGAGGCGGATCTCCTGCGCGATGGCGTCCAGCGCCCGATCCCGTACCTGCTCCTCGGTCAGCACGGTGTCGCCGGTCTGGAACAGCTCCGCGACCTCGGGGTCGAGTTCCGGGCTGCCGGAGTCGTGCACGTAGAAGGTGCGCTTGCCGGCCGCCACGATCCGGCCCAGGTTCTCCGACTGGCCGAACCGGTCGGGGAAGGCGCCGTGCAGCGTGCCCGCGACATGGTGCGCCACCGCCGGACCGACCAGCTCCAGCAGCATGATCGGCGACATCGGCAGCCCGAGCGGCGCGAGCGCGCGGTCCGCGACCTCGACCGGCGTGCCCTCGTCGATGGTGCCCAGCACCTCGCCCAGGAAGCGCGTCAGCACCCGGTTGACGACGAACGCCGGGGCGTCCTTCACCAGCACCGCGGTCTTCTTCAGCGACTTGGCGACCGAGAAGGCGGTGGCCAGCGACGCGTCGTCGGTGCGCTCGCCGCGTACGATCTCCAGCAGCGGCAGGATGGCCACTGGGTTGAAGAAGTGGAATCCGACGACCCGCTCCGGGTGCTTCAGCTTGGCGGCCATCTCGGAGATCGACAGCGACGAGGTGTTGGTCGCCAGGATCGCGTGCTCCGGCACCGCGGCCTCGACCTCGGCGAACACCTGCTGCTTGACGCTCATCTCCTCGAACACGGCCTCGATGACGAAGTCCGCGTCCGCGAAGGCGGCCGACTTGTCCAGCGAACCGGTCACCAGCGCCTTGAGCCGGTTGGACTGGTCCTGGTTCAGCCGCCCCTTCAGCAGCAGCTTGTCGATCTCCTCGTGGACGTACCCCACGCCCTTGTCGACCCGCTCCTGGTCGATGTCGGTGAGCACCACCGGCACCTGGAGCCTGCGCGCGAACAGCAGCGCCAACTGGCTGGCCATCAGGCCGGCGCCCACGATCCCGACCTTCGTCACCGGCCGCGCCAGCGACTTGTCCGGCGCGCCCGCCGGCCGTTTGGCACGCCGCTGCACCAGGTCGAAGGCGTAGAGGCCGCTGCGCAGCTCACCCGTCATGATCAGGTCGGCCAGCGCCTGGTCCTCGGCGTCGAAACCGGCACGCAGGTCACCGCTCTTCGCCGCCGAGATGATGTCCAGCGCGCGGTACGCCGCCGGGGCCGCGCCGTGCACCTTGCTGTCGGCGATCTCCCTGCCGCGCTGGACGGCCTGGTCCCAAGCCTCGTCCCGGTTGAGTTCCGGACGTACGACCTCCGTGGCGCCGCTGACCACCGAGGCGGTCCACCTCAGCGACTCCTCGAGGAAGTCGGCCCCCTCGAAGATCGCGTCGGCGATGCCCAGCTCGTGCACCTGACGGCCCTTTAGCTGCTTGTTCTGGTTCAGCGAGTTCTCAATGATGACGCTGACCGCCCGGTCGGCGCCGATGAGGTTCGGCAGCAGCGCGCAGCCGCCCCAGCCGGGCACCAGGCCGAGGAACACCTCCGGCAACGAGAAGGCCGGCAGCGCCGCGCTGACCGTACGGTACGTGCAGTGCAGCCCGACCTCGACGCCGCCGCCCATCGCCGCGCCGTTGTAGTAGGCGAAGCTGGGCACCGCCAGCGAGCCGAGCCGCTTGAAGACGGCGTGCCCGCCCTGGCCGATGGCCAGCGCGTCCTCCCGGTTCCGCAGCAGCTCGACGCCCTTGAGGTCGGCGCCCACCGCGAAGACGAACGGCTTGCCGGTGATGCCCACGGCCACGATCTCGCCGGCCGCGGCCTCCGTCTCCACCTGGTTGATCGCGGCGTCCAGCTCGGCCAGCGACTGCGGGCCGAAGGTGCTCGGCTTCTTGTGGTCGTGCCCGTTGTCGAGCGTGATCAGGGCGAACCGGCCCGCCCCGGCCGGCAGATCCAGATGGCGTACGTGCGCGTGCGTGACGACCTCGTCAGGGAACAGCGTGGCCGCGCCCTTCAGCAGTTCGGCGGTGTTACTCACTTGCCCTCCCAGTGCGGGTTCTCCCAGATGACGGTCCCGCCCATGCCGAAGCCGACGCACATCGTCGTCAGGCCGTAGCGGACGTGCGGCTGCTCCTCGAACTGCCGGGCCAACTGCGTCATCAAACGCACCCCGGAGGAGGCCAGCGGGTGGCCGAAGGCGATCGCGCCGCCGTACTGGTTGACGCGCGGGTCGTCGTCGGCGATGCCGTAGTGGTCGAGCAGGGCGAGGACCTGCACCGCGAACGCCTCGTTGATCTCGAACAGGCCGATGTCCTCGATGCTGAGGCCGGTCCGGCGCAGGGCCTTCTCGGTGGCCGGCACCGGCCCGACGCCCATGACTTCCGGCTCCACTCCGGCGAAGGCGTATCCGACCAGGCGCATCTTCGCCGGCAGCCCCAGCTGACGGGCGGTGTCCTCGGCGGCCAGCAGGGAAGCGGTGGCGCCGTCGTTGAGGCCGGCGGCGTTGCCCGGGGTGACGCGGCCGTGCGCGCGGAAGGGCGTCTTCAGGCCGGCCAGGTTCTCCAGCGTGGTGCCGGGACGCATCGGCTCATCCTCGGTGGCCAGGCCCCAACCGACCTCTCCGGCCTCGGAGTTGGTGCGGCGTACCGAGATCGGCACCAGGTCCGACTGGATACGGCCGTCGGCGTACGCCTTCGCGGCCTTCTCCTGGCTGCGTACGGCGAACTCGTCGGCACGCTGCCTGGTCAGGTGCGGGAACCGGTCGTGCAGGTTCTCCGCCGTCATGCCCATGAACAGCGCGGACTCGTCGACCAGCTTCTCCGAGACGAACCGCGGATTGGGGTCGACGCCCTCGCCCATCGGGTGCCGGCCCATGTGCTCCACGCCACCGGCCACCACGAGGTCGTACGCGCCGAAGGCGAGCGAGCCGGCGGTGGTGGTGACGGCGGTCATCGCGCCGGCGCACATGCGGTCGATGGAGTAGCCGGGCACCGACTTCGGAAGCCCGGCCAGGATGCCCGCGGTGCGCCCCAGGGTCAGTCCCTGATCGCCGATCTGGGTGGTCGCGGCGACCGCGACCTCGTCGATCTGCTCGGGCGGCAGATCCGGATTCCGGCGCAGCAGTTCCCGGATGCACTTGACGATCAGGTCGTCGGCGCGGGTCTCGTGATAGATGCCCTTGGGGCCCGCCTTGCCGAACGGGGTTCGGACGCCGTCGACAAAGACGACGTCCCTAGTGGTACGAGGCACGTTGGCTCTCCTCCAGGGTGCGGTGGTGACGCCGTACGGCGCGCTTCCCGGGGTACATGCTACTTGCCGGTAACACGTGGGCAAGGGCGGCCCGGGTGCGGCCTTCGCTCGTGGAGGGTGGCGCGCGGGTGAACCAGCCGATCAGTCCGCTGGCGCGGTCGCCGCCAGCGCGGTCACCAGCAGGTCGACGGTCTGCTCGAGCTGCCACTCGCGGGCGCCGTACCCACGCAGCGCGCTGGTCACCGTCTCCCGGGAGATCTCCGTCGGCGGTTCCCAGCACAGTCGCCGTACGGTGTCCGGTGTGAGGAGGTTCTCCTGCGGGAGGTTGAGTTCCCCTGCCCGGGCGGTGACGGCGGCGCGCGCCGCGCTGAGCCGGGCGGCCGCGGCGGGCTCCTTGTCCGCCCAGGACCGTGGCGGCGGCGGGCCGCCGGGGGGCTGACCGAGCTGCGGAAGCTCCTCCTCGGGCAGCGCGCGCGCCCGATCGATCGCCGCCTGCCACTGTTCCCGCTGGCGGCGGCTCATCCGATGCCCGAACCCGGACAGTGCCGCCAGGCCCTGGACGTCCGAGGGCTGGTTCAGGGCGGCGGCGATGATCGCGGCGTCGCCGAGCACCCTGCCGGGCGAGGCGTCACGCCGGCGCGCCAGCTCGTCACGCGCGGTCCACAGCTCCCGTACGATCGCCAACTGGCGCCGGCGGCGCACCTTGTGCATCCCGGAGGTGCGCCGCCAGGGGTCCTTCCGCGGAGCCGGTGGCGGGGCCGCCACGATGGCGGCGAACTCCTGGAGCGCCCAGTCCAGCTTGCCCTGCCGGCGCAGCTCCTCGGCCAGCGCGTCGCGCAGGTCGACCAGCAGCTCCACGTCCAGCGCGGCGTACCGTAGCCAGGGTTCGGGCAGCGGGCGGGTGGACCAGTCGACGGCCGAATGGCCCTTCTCCAGGGCGTACCCGAGGACGTTCTCCACGATGGCGCCCAGACCGACGCGCGCGAAGCCGGCCAGCCGGCCGGCCAGCTCGGTGTCGAAGACCACGCGCGGGGCCATGCCTATCTCGCGGAGGCACGGCAGGTCCTGGCTGGCGGCGTGCAGCACCCACTCCGTACTCTCCAGCGCCACGCCGAGGGACGTGAGGTCCGGGCAGCTGACCGGGTCGATGAGGGCGCTTCCCGCCCCTGCCCGGCGCAGCTGGATGAGATACGCCTGCTGCCCGTAGCGGTATCCGGAGGCGCGCTCCGCGTCCACCGCGACCGGGCCGCTGCCGGCGGCGAACTCAGCGGTGACTCGGGCGAGTTCCTCCGCTGTGGTGATCACCGGGGGGACGCCCTCGCGAGGTTCCAACAACGGGATCGGCGCCGTCGAGTCGGGGTCCTCGGTGCGGGGCTGAGTTGCGGCCGCTGGTGCGGTCTCCTGGGCGTCGGTCACCGATCCAGGGTAGCGGTGTGTGCGTACCGCGAAGCGCCCGTCGGCGGTTGCGTCTCGCTGACGGGCGCTGACGGGCGCTGACGGGCGCTGACGGGCGCTTGCGGGCGCATGTGGACCGGTTGGCTGTCCGGTCGGGCGGGTTGTCACGGAGTGGGGTTGGTGCTGGGGCAGCGGCGTGCCCTGTGACGGTGCGTTGGTGCGGCCGTGCGACGGACGGCCTCACGGTGTCGCGACGGTGCGGGCGTGCGGTTCTGCTGCTGTGCTGCCGCGCGATGGGGGTGTCAGTGGATGATGCTGGTGCGGAGGGCGACCGCGACCATGCCTGCCCGGTCGCCGGTGCCGAGCTTGCGGGCGATCCGCGCGAGATGGGACTTGACCGTCAGGGCGGACAGTCCCATGGAGACGCCGATCGCCTTGTTCGACTGGCCCTCCGCCACCAGTCGCAGCACCTCGACCTCCCGTCCGGACAGCTCCCGGTGGCTGCCGGGGTGGCCGGGTCCGCCGGGGCCGCCGCCCGGACGGCGGTGCAGCCGGGCGGCGCCGATGGACGCGGCGCCGTGCCGGGTGGGCAGGCCGCCACCGATGCTGGTGCGGGTGCCGGTGACGACGTATCCCTTGACGCCGCCGGCAAGGGCGTTGCGGACCGCGCCGACGTCGTCCCCGGCGGACAGCGCCAGGCCGTTCGGCCAGCCCGCGTTACGGGTCTCGGAGAGCAGAGTGAGGCCGGATCCGTCGGGCAGGTGGACGTCGGCCACGCAGATGTCACGTGGCTTACCGATTCGGGGACGGGCCTCCGCGATGGACGACGCCTCGATCACGTCCCGTACGCCGAGTCCCCAGAGGTGCCGGGTCACGGTGGAACGGACTCGGGGGTCGGCGACGACGACCATGGCGGTCGGCTTGTTCGGGCGGTAGGCGACCAGGCTTGTGGGGTGCTCGAGGAGAACGGACACCGGGCCTCCTGGGCAGTGGCTGGGACGGTGCCGGCTCGTGGACACGCAGCTGCGGATCAACGATCGAGCCGGGACGTTCCCTGGTGGAAGGGTCACCACGTGCTTCGGCAGCTGGCATCTCAGGCTTTAGAGAATGATCACGAATCAGTGATAACAAATGGTGCAATTCGGACAGTCGCTCGACGGTGTTCGTCGCCCCGCCCGCTGCCTCACCGGCACGTTTCACCCACGTCGCGGCCCTCGGCGCTGCGGCAGCGGCACGACCGGCCCACCGTCGGAGTGCTGGGGCAGGCCCGCGCACTGGCACAACACGTCGCACCAGACGGTGAGATGAGCGGCCACGTCCGGGATGACGCCCGCCTCCGGCTCCAACGGACTCCAGCTGGCCCGGAGTTCGAGTTCACTCTGGGTCCCGCGGCCGGCCAGCTCCCCGAAGAAGTACGAACCGGAACGCGTCACCGTGCCGCTCGGCGCCCCGTAACGCACCGAGCCGGCCTCCAGCGCCCCCGTCAGCCAGGACCAGGTGACCTCCGGCAACAGCGGATCGACCGCCAGTTCCGCCTCCAGCTCCGTGCGCGCCAGGGTGACCACCCGGAAGGTGCCCTGCCAGCCCTCCTGCCCGGCCGGATCGTGGAGCAGCACGAAGCGTCCGTCCGCCAGCTCGGTGTCCATGTCGTCGGTCTCGGCCTCCGTCCCCGTTCCCGCTCCTGCCCCTGCCTCCGGGTCCCGTACGCTCGCCTCGAGCGCGTACGCGTACGGCGCCAGCCGCTTCGGCGCGGGCAGCTCGGCGAGCCGCAACTCCGGCCGGTGGGTCACCTCCCCGAGCGCCGTGACGGCCCGGCGGAACACCGCCAGGTGCGCGTCCGTACCGTCCCGGGTGCCGTCGGAGCCCCCCGCCTCGTGTGTCCCAGCCGCTGCCATGCGCCGAGGGTAGGCGTACGGCGGGGGCGCGTCCGGTAGGAACACGAGTCACGGTCGCTTCGTATCCCATGCGAGACTTCGGGATGTGACTGCGAACCAGCCGCCCGCGGGCCCACCCCTCGCCACCCGGAACTCCCCCTTCCTGCAGGCGTGTCGACGCCAGCCGGTGCCGCACACCCCGGTGTGGTTCATGCGGCAGGCCGGGCGCTCGCTCCCGGAGTACCGCAAGGCGCGGGAGGGCACCGGCATGCTGGAGGCGTGCACGCGTCCGGACCTGGTCACCGAGATCACCCTGCAGCCGGTACGTCGGCACGGCGTGGACGCGGCCATCTACTTCAGCGACATCGTGGTGCCGCTCAAGGCGATCGGCGTCGAACTGGACATCAAGCCCGGTGTCGGACCGGTCGTCGAGCGGCCGTTCCGCAGCCGGGCCGACCTGGAGCGGCTGCGTCCGCTGGAGCCGGACGACGTGGCGTACGTCACCGAGGCCGTCGGTGCGCTCACCGAGGAGCTGGGCGGGACTCCGCTGATCGGCTTCGCCGGCGCGCCCTTCACGCTGGCCAGCTATCTCGTCGAGGGCGGGCCCTCACGCAACCACGAGCACACCAAGGCGCTGATGTACGGCGACCCGCAGCTGTGGGCCGACCTGCTGGACCGGCTTGCCGACATCACCGCCGCCTTCCTGCGGGTGCAGGCCGAGGCCGGCGCCTCCGCGGTGCAGCTCTTCGACTCCTGGGCCGGCGCCCTGCGCCCGTACGACTACCGCCACTCCGTGTTGCCCGCCTCCACCAAGGTCTTCGAGGCGGTCGCGGAGTACGGCATCCCGCGTATCCACTTCGGGGTGGGCACCGGCGAACTGCTCGGCCTGATGGGGCAGGTGGGGGCCGACGTGGTCGGGGCGGACTGGCGGGTGTCGCTGGACGAGGCGGCCCGCCGGGTCGGTCCGGGGAAGGCCGTACAGGGCAACCTCGACCCGGCGGTGCTGTTCGCGCCGCCGGAGGCCGTCGAGGAACAGGCGGAGAGCGTGCTGCGGGCGGCGGACGGACTGCCTGGGCACATCTTCAACCTGGGGCACGGTGTCCTGCCGGACACCGACCCGGACTCGCTGACCCGGCTGACCGCGTACGTGCACGAGCGCACCGCGCGCTGACCACTCCGTAGTGCGCGGCGACCGATGGCTCCCCGCGCCGTACGGATCTCCACGGGTTCGCGAACTCGCGGGCGCTGGCGGCGTCGATGGTCCACGGCGGCAGCCGCCGGCCCTGACGGTGTTCGGGTGGGTCAGGGCCGGCTGCTGAACGCCAGCTTGACGCCCAGCCCGACCATGACCGCGCCGGAGGCGCCGCCGATGAAGGAGAGCCGACGCGGGGAGTGCCCCAGCCAGCCGCGCACCGTGCCGGCCAGCACCCCCCAGGCGGCGTCCGAGATCAGCGCGATGATCACGCAGATCAGGCCGAGCGCGAGCAGCTGAACGGGAACGCTGCCGCTGTCGGGACTCACGAACTGCGGCAGCACGGCGGTGAAGATAAGGAAACCCTTGGGGTTACTGACCCCGACGATGAAGCCCTCGCGCAGGATCTGCGCGGATGACCGCGTCGTCCGCTCCTGCTCCGGGGTGACGGCCAGTTCCTTGCGATGCCGCCACGCGTGCACGCCCAGATGGACGAGGTACAGCGCGCCGGCGAACTTCAGCACGGAGAAGACGAGCGCGGACCGCTCGACGATGCCGCCGAGCCCCACGGCCACCAGCAGCACCTGGACCAGCATCCCGGCTTCGTTGCCCACCGCGGTGGACACCGCCGCCCGCCGTCCCAGGGCCACCCCACGGCTCACGACGAACAGCACACTCGGACCCGGTACGACGATCAAGGCGGCGACAACGACGACAAAGGCGGCTAACTGGTCCCATCCCATCATGCGCGGAGCGTACTTCCGACCGCGTGACACCGGGAGCGCTTTTGCGCCACCTCAGCCGGCGGCGTCATGACCGGTGGTCCAGGCGGGAGAGGTCGCTCCCGAGCGCCTCCTTCGTAGGTCAGGGCTTCGTGCGCGCGGTACTAGGGTGAGGGTATGCAGGTGATCGTGATCGGCGGCGGTATCGCCGGACTCGCCGCGGCCCACCGGCTGCTGGGCCAGGGCCACTTCGTGACGCTGCTGGAGTCCACGGCGCGACTCGGCGGCAAGCTGCGGGTGGGCGACATCGCCGGGCACCTGGCCGTCGACCTGGGTGCCGAGGCGATGCTCGCCCGGCGTCCCGAGGCCGTCGGGCTCGCGCACGCCGTGGGACTCGGGGGGGATCTGCGCTCCCCGACCGGCGCCGGGTCCGCGATCTGGACCCGCGGCGCGCTCCAGCCCATGCCCAAGGGCCACCTCATGGGCGTACCGGCTGACCCGGACACCCTGACGGGGATCGTCTCCCGGGAGGGTCGGGAACGGATGGCGCGGGACGCGTCGTTGCCCGCCACCGAGGTCGGCGAGGACACCGCGATCGGCGAGTACGTCGCACGGCGGCTGGGCCGCGAGGTGGTGGACCGGCTGGTCGAGCCGCTGCTCGGCGGGGTCTACGCGGGCGACGCCTACCAACTCTCGATGCGCGCGACCGTGCCGCAGTTGTACGAGGCGGCGCGCGCGGAGCGTTCCCTGCTGACCGGCGTACGCGCCGCCCTGGAGCGGCAGTCCGCCGCCAGGGAGGCCGGCACGGCCGCCACCGGCCCGGTCTTCCAGGGCATCGAGGGCGGGATCGGGCGACTGCCCCAGGCGGTCGCCGAAGCCTGCCGGTCCGCTGGCGGCACGTTGCGTACGGGCGTGACCGTACGAGCCGTGCACCGGCTGCCGGCGGACGGCGGGGAGGTCGGGGCGGCGCGCCAGGCGGAGACCAGCGAGGCGGCGGTCGGCGGCTGGCGGGTGGTGACCGAGACGGGGGAGACGCTGGACGCGGACGCCGTGATCGTGGCGGCACCGGCTCCCGCGGCGGCGAGAGTGCTCCGGCCCGTCGCGCCCGGGGCGGCGACCGAGTTGACGGCGGTGGACTACGCCTCGATGGCGCTGGTCACGATGGCCTTCCGGCGCGCGGAGTGCGAGTCCGTGCCGGAGGGCAGCGGCTTCCTCGTCCCGCCGGTGGACGGGCGGGTGATCAAGGCCGCGACGTTCTCCGCCAACAAGTGGGCGTGGACCGGGGCGCAGGACCCGGAACTGTTCGTGCTGCGCGCCTCCATCGGGCGGTACGGCCAGGCGGAGCGGTTGGAGCGTCCGGACGCGGAGCTGGTGGCCGCCGCGCGCGGGGACCTCCGCGCCGCCGTCGGCATCTCGGCCCAGCCGGTGGCCACGGTGGTCAGCCGCTGGGAGGGCGGCCTGCCGCAGTATCCGGTGGGCCACCAGGACCGCGTCGCGCGGGTACGCCGCGCGCTCGGGGCGCTGCCCGGGCTCGCGGTGTGCGGCGCGGCGTACGACGGGGTCGGTATCCCGGCCTGCGTCGGGAGCGCCGACGCGGCGGTGGCGGAGGTCACCCGCACGTCAGCGGACCGTACGTCGACGACCCGGCCGCCGGGCAGCGGAGCGAGCGCGGGAGAATAGACGCATGACTGTCGAACCGGAGAAGACCTCCAACGCGGGCAAGAAGGCCAAGGACCTCAACGACACTCTCCGCTACACCCTGTGGTCCGTCTTCCGGCTGCGCGAGCAGCTTCCGGAGGATCGCGGTGGCTACGCGGACGAGGTGACCGAGCTGTACGCGCAGCTCGCGGCGAAGGACGTGGTGGTCCGCGGCACGTACGACGTCTCCGGGCTGCGCGCCGACGCGGACGTGATGATCTGGTGGCACGCGGAGACGTCGGACGCGCTGCAGGAGGCGTACAACCGGTTCCGTCGCACCAAGCTGGGCCGCGCCCTGGACCCGGTCTGGTCGAACATGGCGCTGCACCGGCCCGCGGAGTTCAACAAGTCGCACATCCCGGCCTTCCTCGCCGACGAGGAGCCGCGGGAGTACGTCAGTGTCTACCCGTTCGTGCGCTCGTACGACTGGTATCTGCTGCCGGACGAGGACCGGCGCCGCATGCTCGCGGACCACGGCAAGATGGCCCGCGGCTTCCCGGACGTACGGGCCAACACCGTGCCGGCCTTCTCGCTGGGCGACTACGAGTGGATTCTCGCCTTCGAGGCCGACGAACTGCACCGGATCGTCGACCTGATGCGGCACCTGCGCGCCTCCGAGGCCCGTCTGCACGTGCGCGAGGAGGTGCCGTTCTACACCGGGCGCCGCAAGCCCGTCGCCGAACTGGTGGCAGAGCTGGCCTGAGCGCGCCCGCCGGCGTGAGCGCGCCCGCCGGCGAGGAATCGGAGTTCGCACGGGTCCGGTGGGGCGCCCGTCGACTACGGTGTGGCGGCATGGAATTGCGTGCGGTCGGCCGGCGGTACGGCGGCCCGGGCAGCCCGTGGGTGCTGCGCGAGGTCGACGCCGCGCTGCCGGAAGCCACCGTCCTCCGGGTGACCGGCGACAACGGCAGCGGCAAGTCCACGCTGCTGCGCCTGCTGGCCGGCATCGACGCCCCCTCCCGAGGGCGCGTCACCGAGGTGCCGCGCCCTGTCGGTTACGTACCGGAACGCTTCCCCGTGGCACTGCCCTTCGGGCCGCTGGGCTATCTGACCCACCAGGCGCGCATCCGCGGCATGCGGCGGCGCGCGGCGGCCCGTACGGCGCGGGAGTGGCTGGAGCGGTTCGGCGCCGCGGGCCACACCCACACCCCGATGGCCGAGCTGTCCAAGGGCACCAGTCAGAAGGTCGCGGTCGCCCAGGCGTTGCTGGTCCGGCCGCGGCTGCTGGTCCTGGACGAGGCGTGGACGGGTCTCGACCCGGCGGCCCGGGAGGAGCTCGACCGGGTCGTGGCCGAGACCGTCGCCGCCGGCGGCACCGTCGTCTACGTCGACCACCAAGCGGAGCGGCTGGCCGATTCCGTGGGCCAGAGCTGGCGGGTGGCGGACGGCCGACTCCACGTCGAGTCGACCGGCACGGACGGCCCGGACGGCGGACCCGCCGGCCCGCGGGTCCAGGTCACCGTCTCCGGCCCGCCGGGGGCC
>NZ_LJGU01000113.1:29195-43991 GCF_001751245.1 Streptomyces oceani | reverse complement strand
TCGTCCGGGAGGTCGACCACGCGCAGGTCGTCGCGGAGCATGACCTGCTCGGCGATGGTCTTCGCGTCGCGGGGGTCGGACTTGTTCTCACCACCGCGTGTCCCGCGCCGGGCCCGGTTGACGGTGAGGCCCGGAACGTGGACGCAGCGCAGGCCCTCGGCCAGGAGCATTGCGGTCAGCAGACTTGCGATGCCGCCCAGGATGTCCAAGCCCACGGCGACCTGCCCGTGTTCGTCCTGGATCGCGAGCAGTTCGGTGACGGCGTTGGCGATAGCTTCGGGTGTGTTGTCGACCCGGTGGTTGAACAGCGGGCGCCCGCGGTCGTCGGTAACCGCGAGCCAGTGAAAGTCCTTGGCGATATCGAATCCGGCCTGGGCTGTCACGGTGGCGCTCCCCTCGCTCGGCGACGTGCGGCGCGACTCCTCCCGCCTGTCCTCGCCCTACACAGCGATGGTCCGCAGAGCCTAATCAGCAGTCCGGAAGAAGTGGCGGGGCAGGGGGATCAGCCACCTGAGCCATCGAGGGCAGCCAGCATGAAAACCATCCCTGCCCCACCCGCGCTGCCCCAGAGTCGCGAACTCCAGGGACACACTCAAGAAGGTAGGGCCGCGTGACCGCCCTGGTCCACTACCAGCTGACCCTGCTGCTGCGCTCCCAACGCTGGCTGCCGCCGCTGCTGCTCTACGTGGCCGTCATCGGCGTCGGTGTCCAGCAGGGGCAGCCGCTGCTGGACTCGCTCGGCTACGCGGCCGCCGCGCTTCTGCCGGTGACCGCCTGGCTCGTACGCGTCTGCGTCACCGCCGAGCCCGAGGCCGCCCGGCACTGCGCGGCGGCGGCGACGGGCCCCGCTCGGGCACATCTGGCCAGCGTGCTGGCCGCGCTGGTCGGAGCGGGCGCGCTCGGGACGGCGGGCACCCTGGGCGTCGCGGCCGTCAGCGATCCACGCACCACGGACGGACGCGTCCCGGTCTCGCAGGTCGCGGCGGCCGGCTCCGGGCTGCTGGCCGCGCTGGTGTGTGCCCTGATCGGGCTGGCCGTGGGCGCGTTGGGCAACCGGCCGCTGCTGCGCGGTACGGGCTGGGCGGTCTCCGGCACCCTGTTGGGCGCGCTGTTGGTGCTGGTGGTCAGCGTGTCACCGGCGAACGCCGCGGTCAGCGGACTGGTCACCGCCTCGCATGAGGGCACGGTGCCGATGCCGTGGCTGGCGCTGCTGGGCGCGGTGTGCCTGGCCGCCGGGGCGACGGCCCTGGTCTGCTGGCTCGCGCCCCGCAGACGCTGATCCGCGCGGGTCGGTGTGCCGACACCGTACGGGGGACCGCTGTCGGCCGTCAGTCAGGGCTCGGTGGTGAGGGCTCGAACGGTGCGGTCGAGGCCGTCGCGAAAAGCCGCGTCCAGGTTGAAGCCGCCGGCCGGGGGCGAGGCGGTGAGTTCGGCGAGCCAGGCATGACGGACCGTGGCGCCCGTACGATCCAGTCGGTGGCCCTCTTCACGCCACCAGTGTCGGAAGCTGGTTCCCGAGTGCTCGGATTCCCGGCGCTCAGCGAGCAGCAGCAGTGCCATGCCCTGGACGTACGCGCTGTACGCCAGATACCGGCGCAACGCGGCGTGGCTGTCCAGGCCGATCCGAGTGAAGGCCGCGAGCGCGTCCCGCGCGGTGTCCAGCACAGCCGGTACCAGCGGTGGTCGCGTACTCGCCAGCACCTCGACGAGCCAGGGGTGCGTCCGGTAGACACGCCACTCCTCCTCTGCGAGTCGCCTCAGCGCGGTGCCCGCGTCCTCTACGGCGGTGTCCCCGGTGCCCGGGCCCCGCCGGGCGGGCCGGGCCAGCAGACGCTGTGCCATCGCGGCGACAAGCCGGTCCCGACTGCGGAAATCACGCTCGACGGACGCGAGCGGGAGTCCTGACCGGTGGGCGACCGTGCGCAGCGTGACCGCCGCGACGCCCTCGGTGTCCGCGATCGTGACGCCCAGTTCCAGCACCGACGCGAGCCGCTCACCGACCGGGCCCGTGCCCGACGCCGTACTCGTCGAGGTGCTGAGCCGCCCGCGATCGCGTCGCCGCCGGTAGGCACGCGCCTGGCAGGAACGGGAGCAGTATCGCCGGGGGCGACCGGTATGTGGCGTCGCCTTCCAGGCCCGTCCGCACTCCACGCACTTCTTCTCCAGCTCCATCCCGGCGCCTTTCGTCCCACGGTTCCCGTGACGAAACTAGCGCAGGTCGAGCCCGGCCCGAGCGAGTCTGGGATGGACCCCGATCCCGGACCCCGGACCCTGACGAGGAGCCAGAGATGACCGCGCCCGCTTTCAACGTCCGCAGCGCACGGTCAGCCGAGCTTGCCGCGGTGACCGAGCTGTGCCTCGCCGCGTTCGCTGACGAGGCGGTGACGGCATGGGTCGTACCGGACCCGGCACACCGTCCGGAGCACCTGCGCCGGACCTTCGGCGAGTCCCTGGCCACCGTCGTCGCGGACGGCGGCATGACCCTGGCGCTCACCCCCGAGGGGGAGCCGGTCGCCGCCTCGGTCTGGCTGTCCTGCGCGAGTGGAGAGCGCGCCACGGGGCCGGAGGGACCGGCGGTTCAGGACGAGGACCCCGTCGCCCGGCGCCTGGCCGTCGTCGACGCGGCGACGGGGTCCCGGCACCCCACCGTCGCTCACCTGCATCTCTCGGCCATGGCGGTGCTGCCGCACCAGCGCGGTCGCGGAGCGGGGGCCGCCGTGCTGGCCGCGGGCCTGGAGCGGGCCAGAGCGCGTCGTCTGCCGGTCTATCTGGAAGCGTCCACGCCGGACAACCGGCGACTCTACGAACGCCACGGCTTCCGGCACCTCGGCGACCCGATCAGCCTCCCCGAGGGTGGCCCGTCCCTCCAACCGATGTGGTGCGACACCTCGCCGGACGCGTCGCGTGCCCACGATGTCCACAACGTCCCGCGACCCCCGTAGGAGCACGCGCCCAGCACGGTGCGCGTACGCGACGGAACCGTCGGGCACCGGCCCGGCCGAGGTGTGGCCGGGCCGGGCCGGGGTGGGGTGGGGTGGTGCCGGTTCGCCGACCGCCGCCAGTGCGGTCAGCGGGCCAGGGACCAGCGCATCAGTGCCGCCAAGGCCCGGTGATGGCGAAGGTGGTGCCGGGCGTGTAGCAGTTGACGAACATCGTCCGGTTGTCCGGGGAGAACGTGACGCCCGCGAACTCGCCCCACGCCGGCTCCTCCGGCGTGCCGATGTTCTGCCGGCCGCGCGCCATCGGATAGACCTTCCCGTGCCGGGTGAGGCCGTATACGTGCTGGGCACCCTCGCCGTCCTCGCACACCATCAGCCCGCCGCTGGGCGCCAGGCAGATGTTGTCGGGCTCCTCACCGGGCATGTCCAGGTCGCTGTCCGGGCCGAACACCACGACGAGGGTCAGGTGGTTGCCGTCCGGGTCGTAGCGCCAGATCTGCCCGTAGTGGTCGCCGGCGGAGCCCTCCTCGCTCTTCGCGTAGCTCGACACGAAGTAGACACACCGTCCGCCCCAATAGCAGCCCTCGAGCTTCTGCGCGTGGGTGATGCCCTTCTTGCCGAAGTCCTGGTGCCGGATGGGCGTTTGCTTGGCCAGCGGGTCCGGTACCTCGACCCACTCGATGCCGTGGAAGGTCTTGCCCGGCTCCTTCACCACCGACAGGTCGGGCAGCCCCGGGACGCGCATGGCCTCCAGGGCGCCGCCGGCCCGCAGCGAACCCAGGCCGCCACGCGTCCTGTTCGGCAGGAAGCGGTAGAAGAGGCCGAAGGGCTTCTCGAAGGCGTCCTCGGTCTCGTAGACGACACCGTTCTCCGGGTCGATCGCGATCGCCTCGTGCTGGAAGCGTCCCATCGCGGTCAGCGGCTCGGGCTCGGTCCGGTGGGCGTCGTGGAAACCGACTTCGAAGATGAAGCCGTGATCCTTGGTGTAGCCCTCCTCGCCGGCCTTGAACTCGGTCTCCTCACAGGTCAGCCAGGTCCCCCAGGGAGTGGGGCCGCCCGCGCAGTTGGTGGAGGTGCCGGCGATCCCGACGCGTTCGGCGCGCACCTTGTTGTTCGGACCCAGTTCCAGCAGGGTGCAGCCGCCCTTGGCCGCCGGGTCGTAGGTCAGTCCCTCCACGGTGGTGACCGGGACCTCGGCGTCCATCCGGTTCTCATGGTTGCGTACGAGCCACACGGAGCCGCGGCCGTGCCCGCCGCCGTTCCGTAGGTGGTCATGCGGTTGACCGCCGACGAAGGCGGCCATCCCGTCCGGGTTGCTTGGTACGGGCCCCTCGCCGGAGCGCAACTCGTCGCCCTCCCGGGAGAGGACCTCGTAGTGGAAACCCTTCGGCAGGTCGAGCAGACCGTCGGGGTCTGGCACGAGCGGGCCGTATCCGGAGCCACCGCCCGTCTGCTGGGCGTGTGCCGTACCGGCGAACACCTCCGGGATGCTGCCGGCGAAGGCGATCCCCGCCCCCAGCGCACCGGAACGTGCCAGGATCTCGCGTCTTGTGGTGGACATTCGGCCACTCTCCCTGTTGGCGGACAGGACGAACTGACCTGCTGTGTCTACCACGTGCGCGTACCCGCTGGTACCCGTGTGACACGAGTGTCTACGCGGGTTGCCCGCCCGACGGCTCGGACTCCGCCCGCACCGTCGGCCGCGCTCCGACAGCCCATGTCGCCCGGGACGTGTCGGTCGTCCGTCAACCCTGTGCCAGCTTCTCGCCGTCCCGAGCGAGCGCGGTGAGTCGGGAGATCGCCCGGAAGTACTTCTTCCGATAGCCCCCGCCCAGCATCTCCTCGCTGAAGAGCTGATCGAAGGGCCGGCCGGAGGCCAGTACGGGCACCTCACGGTCGTACAGCCGGTCGGCGAGCACCACCAGGCGGAGCGCCGTGGCCTGGTCGGAGACGGGACGTACGCCGGTGAGGCAGACCGCCGAGACACCCGCGGCCAACGCGCCGTACCGGCTGGGATGCACCCGGGACAGATGCTCCAGGAGGGCGGCGAAGTCGTCCAGCGTGGCGTCCGGCGTGCTGCGGGCGACTCCGACGACCCGGTCGTCCTCGCTGGGGGACGGCGCCCGCGGCATGCCCCGGTGGCGGTAGTCCGCGCCGTCGATGCGCAGTGGCTGGAAGTGCGCGGACAGACCCTGGATCTCGCGCAGGAAGTCCGCCGCGGCGAATCGGCCCTCGCCGAGTTTCCCGGGCAGCGTGTTGGAGGTGGCGGCGAGCGCCACGCCGTTCTCGACGAGCCGGCTCAGCAGCGAGGAGACCAGCACGGTGTCACCGGGATCGTCCAACTCGAACTCGTCGATGCACAACAGAGCGTGGTCGCTCAGGGCCGTCACCGTCTGCTGGAAGCCCAGGGCGCCGACCAGGTTGGTCAGCTCGACGAAGGTGCAGAACGCCTTCCGCTCGGGCGCGGCGGGCGCCGCGTGCCAGAGGGAAGCCAGCAGGTGGGTCTTGCCGACGCCGTAACCGCCGTCCAGGTAGACGCCGCCCGGACCGGCGGGGGCGCGCTTCCGGCCGCGGTCCGGCGCGGTTCCGCCGGCCCGCCGGAACCAGCGCCGCTTCCCGGCCGGCGGGGCGGCGCCGAGCCGTTCGGCGAAGCCGGTCAGTGTCCGTACGGCCTCCCGCTGGCTGGGCTGCTCGGCGTCCGGGAGGTACGTGGCGAAGCGGACCGTGTCGAAGCGCGGCGGCGGCACCATGGCGGCCACCAGGGTCTCGGCCGGCAGCCGTGGCTCCCGGGCGGAGAGCGAGTCCACCGGAGCCGGCGTGGCCGGGGCGGATGGGGCGAACGAGTCAGACACAGCGGACGGGTCAGACGCGGCGGGGGTGGAATCATCGGCGCGGGCGGCGGAACTGGACACGCTCTCATGCTACGGGGTGTCAATAAGCCCGGTGCCCTGGTGGTGCGGCATGCCACACTGCCGAGTATGCGACGCCTGTTCCCCCCTCAACCCGCTGAC
Organism: Streptomyces oceani; assembly: GCF_001751245.1. Classification (GTDB taxonomy): domain Bacteria; phylum Actinomycetota; class Actinomycetes; order Streptomycetales; family Streptomycetaceae; genus Streptomyces; species Streptomyces oceani. The sequence goes on along the minus strand of NZ_LJGU01000113.1, from coordinate 38,041 downwards.
GTCCCGAGTCCGGCCGCCGGTTCGGACCGTACGGACGGCGACCTCTGGGACCTCGAGGCACTCGCGGGGGCGTACGCCTATCCCGCGGTGGACGGTCCGTGGCTGCGGGCCAACATGGTGTCCTCGCTGGATGGCGCGGCCCACCACGGAGGACGCTCGCAGCCGCTGTCCTCCGCGGCGGACATGCGGATCTTCGGCGTGCTGCGTGGCCTGGCGGACGTGGTGGTCGTGGGTGCGGAGACCGTACGACTGGAGGGGTACCGTCCGGCTCGCCCGCGTGCGGCCTTCGCGGAGCGCCGGGACAGAGCGGGGCAGCCGCCCGTGCCGGCCATCGCGGTGGTGAGCGCCAGCCTGGACCTGGACTACGCCGCGCCGCTCTTCTCCGCGCCCCGGGTGCCGACGCTGGTGGTCACCGGGGCGGAGGCGCCGGAGAGCCGGCTTCGGGAGGCGCGGCAGGCGGGCGTGGAGGTGGTGACGGCCGGTGCGGGCGGCCGGGTCGATCCGGGCCTGGTGCCGGCGGCGCTGGCCCGGCGGGGGCTGTACCGGCAGCTCACCGAGGGCGGCCCGAGACTGCTGGGGCAGTTCGCTGAGGCCGGGGCGCTGGACGAGCTGTGTCTGGCGGTCTCGCCCCGGGTGGCCCTGGGCGGCGCCCAGCGGGTGATGGACGGGCCGGCGACGGAGCTGCCGGCGGACTTCACGCTGACCTCGGTGCTGGAGGACGCCGGATTCCTCTTCACTCGGTATCGAAGGACTCGCGAATAAGCGGAATTGGACGTTCCAGATGGCCCCGATCAGGCAGACTGATGATCGCGGGCCCGTGTGGGAGCGGGGAAGAATGGTTTCTGTAGGGGTCTGTCGACCTCCCGTACAAGAAGGGCACCCTTCGTGTTCACGACCGTGTTGATGATCGAGAAGCCGCTGGTGTCCGCGGATGTGGAGCTCGTCACCACCCTGCACGGGGACGAGGCGGTTTCCTTCCTCGTCCTGATGCAGCCCCGTGGCGACCAGGATCGGCTGCTGCGTGCGCTGGACGACGTCGCGCTCGGCGAGTTGGACGACGTCGTGCACGAGGACGAGGAGCCGACGAGCAGCGATGGCCAGCAGACCGCCCGGGCCGGCCTGCGGCACTCCGTCAACGCCCTCCGGGAGGTGGGCGCGGATGCCGTGGGGCAGCTCATCGAGAAGCATCCGCTGGACCTGTTGACCAAGGCCGTGGAGGAGACCGGGGCGGACGAGGTGATCGTGCTGACCGCGCCCCACCTGGTGGAGGAGTTCTTCCACCGGGACTGGGCCTCGCGGGCGCGGCACCGGGTCGGGGTGCCCGTACTGAAGCTGTTCGCGCACTCGGACTGATCCGCGGGTCGGCGCCCGGCACCTGGCTGCGGGGCGCCACGAGCGGTGGCCGATAATGGCGGTATGCGGATCTCGGCGAGAGCGGACTACGCGGTGCGTGCCGCGTTGGAACTGGCGGCGGCGGGCGAGGACGGCCCGGTCAAGGCCGAAGCGATCGCGCAGGCGCAGGACATCCCGCACAAGTTTCTCGAGGGCATTCTGAACGACATGCGCCGTGGCGGTCTCGTGGTGAGCCAGCGCGGCGGGAACGGCGGTTACCGGCTGGCGTCCCCCGCGGACACCATCACGATCGCCGACGTGATCCGCGAGGTGGAGGGCCCGCTCGTCTCGGTACGGGGCGCCCGTCCGCCGGAGCTCTCGTACACCGGTCCGGCGGAGTCGCTGCTTCCGCTCTGGGTCGCCGTACGGGCCAACGTACGCCGCATCCTGGGCGAGGTGACCCTGGCCGACGTCGCCGCGGCCCGCCTGCCGGAGCAGGTGTACGACCTGGCCGAGGATCCGGCGGCATGGGTCAACCCCTGAGGCACGGCACCGGCCAGCGACGCGGCCAGGGCCACGTCCCACACCTTCGGCGCCGCGCCCGTCGACACACCCGCCGGCGTCTCGCCCGTAGCCAGCCCTTCCAGGAAAGAAATCCGGCATGGACCTGCCCCGCGTCATCACCGTCCGCGAGAGCGACCACCGTATCCACAACCCGCTGACACCGGCCAAGTTCGCCGCCCTCGGCGAGTCCCTACGCCTCGCCCCCGGGGCACGGGTACTCGATCTGGCCAGTGGCTCGGGCGAGATGCTGTGCACCTGGGCTCGCGACCACGGGATCACGGGCACCGGGGTGGACATCAGCACGGTCTTCACGGAGCAGGCCCGGGCCCGCTCCGTCGAACTCGGCGTCGCCGACCGGGTCGAGTTCCGGCACGGTGACGCCGCGGGCCATGTCGCGGACCAGCCGGTCGACCTGGCCGCCTGTGTCGGCGCCACGTGGATCGGGAACGGCGTCGCCGGGACGGTCGAGCTGCTCGCCCGCAGCCTCCGCCCCGGCGGCCTGATGCTGGTCGGCGAGCCGTACTGGCGGCGGACTCCACCGGACGAGGAGACGGCCAGGGACTGCCACGCCACCGCCATCGCCGACTTCCTGATACTCCCGGACCTGATCGGGCAGCTCCAGGACCTCGGGTACGACGTGGTGGAGATGACCTTGGCCGACCAGGACAGCTGGGACCGGTACGCCGCGGCCCAGTGGCTCACCATGCGCCGCTGGCTCGACCGGAACCCGGACGACGAACTGGCCCCCGAGGTGCGGGACGGGCTCGCCACCGAGCCCGTCCGCCACGCGCGGGGCACTCGGGAGTATCTCGGCTGGGGAGTCTTCGCCCTCATGAAGCGCTGACCCTCCCGTTGCGAGGGCCGGATGCCCACCGTCACGGACACCGCCCGTACGCCCCGCGTACGCCCGTGCGCCGCCGCCGGCGGCTCGTACGCGGCCATCCGGTATGCCCGCGCCACGGTGCCCTCCCGGCAGTCCGCAGCCCGTTCGGCAGTCCGCTGCCCGCGCCCGAGGCCGGTCGGGTCGCTTCGACCTGCGGGGTTCGACGCTGATCCGAAGCACTCGCGTTCTCCCGGTTGCGTGCTGGCGGCACGACCGGCATGCTATTCCTGTTAAATCACTAGGAAAACTAGGGAAGCAGGGGCGGTATGCGGACACTGATCGTGCTGGCACTGGCCGGACTCGGTGCCCAACTCGTGGACGGCAGCCTGGGCATGGCCTACGGCGTCACCTCCACCACCCTGCTGTTGGCGGTCGGCACCAACCCCGCCGCGGCCTCCGCCACCGTGCACCTGGCGGAGATCGGCACGACGCTCGCCTCCGGCGCCGCGCACTGGCGCTTCGGCAATGTCGACTGGCGTGTGGTCGGGAAGATCGGCGTCCCCGGCGCGCTCGGCGCCTTCCTCGGCGCGACCGTGCTGTCCGGCCTCTCCACCGAGCTGGCCGAGCCCATCATGTCGGTCATCCTGCTCGCGCTCGGTCTCTACGTCCTGATCCGCTTCACCTTCACCGCGCTGCCCACCCCGCAGTTGCACAAGCCGCTGCGCCGCCGCTTCCTCTCCCCGCTCGGGCTGGTCGCCGGCTTCGTCGACGCCACCGGCGGTGGTGGCTGGGGCCCGGTCGGTACGCCGGCGCTGCTGGCCAGCGGCCGGATGGAGCCGCGTAAGGTGATCGGCTCGATCGACACCAGCGAGTTCCTGGTCTCGGTCGCGGCCAGCCTCGGCTTCCTGTTCGGGCTCGGCACGGCTGGTATCGACGCCGCTTGGGCCGCCGCCCTGCTGGTCGGCGGACTGATCGCGGCGCCCATCGCCGCCTGGCTGGTACGCCATGTGCCACCCCGGGTGCTGGGCTCGGCGGTGGGCGGGATCATCGTCATCACCAACATCCGTACGCTGCTGCGGAGCGACTGGTTGGACGCGGCCGAGGCCGTCGTGTGGACGTCGTACGTCCTGCTGTACGCCCTGTGGGCCGCCGCGATCGGCTACTCGGTGCGCCAGCACCTGCGGAGCAAGCGGGAGGCCGAGGCGGCCGAGCCGCTGGAGCCGGCCGATGGCGACCTCGCGACCGAACCCACCTCCGCCGGCTGACCGCCCCCGCGCCCCGGTCTCCACCGCGCGCCGTACGTTTGCCGCCGCCCCCGCGCCGGCCGGGCCCGTCCTCACCTGCCGCACCGCATAGGGTTGGGCCCGCGCGCGCCTGTCGAGGCGCGCCGCGTGTCCGTACGTACGACCAGGGAGCCCCGCGAATGACTGCCGCGCCGCCCGCCATGGAAAGCCCGCACTTCATCGGCATCGGCGGGGCCGGCATGTCCGGCATCGCGAAGATCCTCACCCAGCGCGGTGCCCGGGTCGCCGGAAGCGACGCGCGGGAGTCGACGAGTGTGACGGCGCTACGGGCACACGGCGCCACCGTGCACATCGGCCACACCGCCGAGCATCTCGCGGACGACGCCAGCTGCGTCGTGATCTCCAGCGCCATCCGCCCAGACAACCCGGAACTCGCCGCCGCCCGGGCCCGCGGCATCCCGGTGGTGCACCGGGCCGACGCGCTGGCGGCCCTGATGGAGGGCACGCGTCCGCTCGCGGTCGCCGGCACGCACGGCAAGACGACCACCACCTCCATGCTGGCGGTGAGCCTGCGGTCACTCGGCCTGGACCCGTCGTACGCCATCGGCGGCGACCTGGACACCCCCGGCTCCAACGCCGAGCACGGCACCGGCGAGATCTTCGTCGCGGAGGCGGACGAGAGCGACCGCAGCTTCCACGCCTACGCGCCCGAGGTCGCGATCATCCTCAACGTCGAGCTGGACCACCACGCCAACTACGGTTCGCTGGCGGAGATCCACGACTCCTTCCGGACCTTCGTGCAGCGCGTACGCCCCGGCGGCACCCTGGTCATCTCCGCCGACCAGCCCGGCGCCCGGGAACTGACCGAGCGGGTACGAGCAGCCGGTCTCGCCGAGCCGCGCGTGCTGACGTACGGCCTGGCCGAGGACGCCGACGTCCGGGTGCTGGACGTCACCCCGCACGGGCTGACCAGCGAGGTCACCATCTCGCTGGAGGGACGCGAGCTGGCCTTCACGGTCTCCGTGCCCGGCCGGCACTACGCGCTGAACGCCGTCGCCGCGCTCGCCGCCGGTGCCGCCCTGGGGGTCCCGGCGGACGAACTGGCCGGCGCCCTGGGCACGTACACCGGAGTCAGCCGTCGACTCCAGCCCAAGGGCGAGGCGAACGGCGTCCAGGTCATCGACTCCTACGCACACCACCCCACCGAGATGACCGCCGACCTGGAGGCCATCCGGGACGCCGCCACCGAGGGCCGGGTTCTGGTCCTCTTCCAACCGCACCTGTACAGCCGTACCGAGCAGTTGGGCGCCGAGATGGGGGAGGCGCTCGCGCTGGCGGACGCCTCGGTCGTACTGGACATCTACCCCGCCCGTGAGGATCCCGTCCCCGGCGTCACCAGCGCGCTCATCATCGACGCCGCACGGGCCGCCGGCGCTGACGTGCACCACGCGCCCGCCAAGGAGGACGCCCCGGAGCTGATCGCGGGAATGGCGAAGCCGGGCGATCTCGTTCTCACCATGGGGGCGGGCGACGTCACCGAGCTGGGCCCGCTCGTCCTCGACCACCTCACGGACTGACCAGGCCAGCCACCCGGCCCCGGCCGTACGGAAGCTAGGAGCACACCGTGGCGTACGACATCGACAAGCCCGAGGAGCAGTGGCGCGCGGAACTCACCCCCGAGGAGTACCACGTGCTGCGGGAGGCCGGCACCGAGCGGCCCTTCACCGGCGAGTACACCGACACCGAGACGACCGGCGTCTACGGCTGCCGGGCCTGCGGGGCGGAACTCTTCCGCTCGGACACGAAGTTCGCCTCGCACTGCGGCTGGCCGTCCTTCTACGACCCGGCGGACAGCTCGGCCGTCGAGCTGCTCTCCGACACCTCCATGGGAATGGTGCGCACCGAGGTCCGCTGCGCCGCCTGCGGCTCGCACCTCGGACACGTCTTCGAGGGGGAGGGCTATCCGACCCCGACTGACCAGCGGTACTGCATCAACTCCGTCTCGCTCCGACTCACGCCCGCCGAGGGCTGAACTCCGTACGGAGCCCGGCTCGGCGTACGTAGAATGCTGGGCCGGGACGACGACGCACGGGGGCGTGCTCCATGCCGCACAGGCGGTTCGATCGACGCGTGATGGCGCTGTTGGAGGTGCGTGGCGGGGAGCACGACCAGACGGAGGCCAAGGCGGCCTGCGAGGCCCGGGGTTGGCCGGTCGTCGAGGATCTCCCGCGCGGTGAGGGCGTCTCGGCCGGCGTGCTGACACCAGCGGCGGGCTCCCGTTTGTTGTGGGTGGAGGTACGACTCTTCGGCGCCGCACGTCGGGCCGAGCGGGGTGCCGCGTGGCGGGTGCAGCGCATGGCCCGGAAGTCCCGGCTGGAGGTGTACGTCCGGCGCGCGGAAGTCCTGGACCACGACCGTGAGTTGCTGCCGGAATGGCAGGCGCACACCATCGCGCACCGCCCAGCCGTCCCGGATCGTACGGATGCCGGGGCGAGCCAGTGGCGGGCTTACCGGTGGGCCAGAACGCTCGCTCGGCTGACGGAGCACGCTGGCTGGCGTGACGCGGGCATCGCCGTCACCGGCACGCCCTCGGAGGCCCGGCGGCTCGCCCGGATGCCCCGGGAAGGGGGCGCGGCCGGTCGCCGGGATCTTGACGTACGTGCCAGGGACGGGCGGGCGCGTACGCCCGGCTCGCTTTCGAGGGAGGACGACCTCAACGGGCGACTCTCCGTCCTCTCCGTGTGGATGGTCGCGACGGCCTGGCTCGCGGTGTTGGCACGGGACAACGCCGGCGTCACTCGCCTCGTGACGGTCTGCCTGGCGCTGCTGACCTTCGGCGCGGCGGTGTGGTGTGGCGGGCGGTTGGCGCCCGAGAGACCGCGGCCGGGCGCGGTCGTCACCGGGCTCGTGGTGCTGTTCGCGGTGAGTCTCTGGCTGGGTGACCCCTTCAATTCGACCTATCGGCTCTCCTCACCGCAGGCGCTGCTGATCGTGGTCGGCACCGTGGTCGCTGTGGGTCTGTGGCTGCTCGTACGGCAGTGGACCCTAGGGGAGTGGTTGACCTGGGGCGGGCCGATCCTCGCCACACTCGTGGTCTCCTCCCTGGTGGCCGCCGGCTCGGTCCTGCACGCGTTCTACGCGGACGGCCTGGCGCTGTCCCCCGGCGACCTTGAAGTCGCCGGGATCTGGCAGGTGATCGCTGCCGTGGAGCTGGTCTCGCTGTGTGCGCCGCTTCTCCTCGTGCCGGCGTGCTATGGCCTCGCGAAACACCACCACTACGTGCGCAGCGCTTCCTTCGGTGGCCTCACGGCGGTCGTCATCCTGTTGGCGCTCGGGGCGTTGGCACTCCAGCAGATCATGGGATCAGCGAGTCAGGCCGTGGGAGAGGTCAAGGCCGCCGCTGAGGAACGCGGGGAGCTGCCTTCCTACTTCGGCGTACGGCCCGCCTGGACCTGTGTGCGGCCAGTAGTGCCGCGGGACGAACTCGCCAGCCGGGGCGGGCGGATCGACCCCGATCATCCGTACGTGTCCTTCGGGATGGCCGGCGCAGACGTGGTGCTCATGGACGCCGAGGGGGAGAACTCGTTGAAGCTGCCCGCCAAGCAGGTGCGGTTGGTGCCGGCGGATGCTCCGTACGAGTCCTGTGCCAGGTCCTGACTGGTCCCGGCCGTCAGTCGACGTGCCCCTTTCGCACGGCGCTTTGAGTGAAATCGATTCCCTCCAGGTTCCCCAGTATTGCACCGCAACGACGCCGCGCGGGGAGCCGTGCCGGGGTCGGGGCGCCTGCCGTACGGGCGGCCCCAACCCCGGTGTGCCGCCGGACCGTTCGCCGGCCCGGCGGCGACACCTCCTCAGCCGAAGCCGCGGACGCGGTGCTGCATGACCCGGTACGGCCAGTTCGTCTCGGTGTTCCACTGGCTGACCGAGAGATGCAGCTCGCCCAGGGTGGAGCCGGGGATGACGTAGCCGCCGTAGAGCTGCGCGACGTGCGAGTCGTCCTCGTTGCCCCACTCGCCGCCCCAGATCAGGGTCTGCCGAGGGGCCTGGGTGAGGTCCGAGGTCGGGGTGTCCATGATGATGCCGTCGATACGGTAGTCGCCCGCGTTGAACCAGGTGAGTATCCACTTGCCGCCGAGCGGGCGCAGGCACAGCTCGCCGAACGCGCCCTCCAGGATCGGTGTCGGCGGGTTGCCCCAGGCCCAGGCGCCGTCCCGGAAGCCCCAGGGTTCGTACGCGGCCAGTTCCGTGATCCGGTCCTGCGGCACGCGTTGCAGGATGATGGGCTTGCTGCGGGTGAAGTCGGTGGAGTAGACGTACACGTAGCCGTCGTCGCCCAGGCCCCAGCTCAGGCACTGGAAGAGGTTGCCGTGGTGGTCGGCGGGGAACTTCGCCCCGGTGTGCCGCCAGCTGGCGCCGGAGTCGTCGGAGCGCCAGATCTCCGTCCACACGACGTTCCCGAGGCCCTTGTTGACCATGGCGTGCAGATACATCGTGCCGCCGATGGTGATCACGTCGGAGGGCAGGACGGTGGAGAACTCCGGGTTGTCGTGCTCGTACGGCCACAATTGCTGCGCCGCGTCGCCGCCGACCGCGCCGGACCAGGTCACGCCGGCGTTCAGGTCGGTCGTCTCGGACCACAGCGCGACCGGGGAGCGCCACCAGCCGCCGCCGACCGTGGCGTTCTCGAAGGTGTCGCCGAAGACGAACAGTGTCCGGCCGTCCGGCGTACGGGCCGGGATGCCGAGGTCGGTGGCCTCCATCCGGTACTTCGTGGTGATGCCGGGGCCGCTGAGGTCCTTGATCTTCTTGACCTCGAGCGCCTGAGCGGACGCGCCGGCGCTGTCCGCGGCGCGCCTAGCGCCCGCCGCGCCGGCCGCGCCCGC
>NZ_LJGU01000113.1:23834-28579 GCF_001751245.1 Streptomyces oceani | reverse complement strand
CCGCGCCCGCCGCGCCCGCCGTGCCCGTGCCGCCCAGCAACAGCCCGCCCCCGCCCAGGGCAGCCGCCTTGAGCAGGGTCGAGCGCCTGATGCCGGGACGGCTCGGGGAGTTGTCCGGGGTGGGTCTCTCGCCGATGCCGCTGTCGTCGTGAACTCGCATGGTCACACTCCCACAATGAGGAAATCGATTGCACAGGAGATTTCAACAACCAGCCCTCCTCGTCAATGGCTGTGCACGAATATCCGGAAACCGCTCCCCTATGACGTGTCGGCACACCGTCTATGGTTCCCACCCACGCCCGCGCCGGCTCCGATGTGGTGTCCCGTCACGTTTCGGGTCGCTCCAGCCCTCCCTACGGTGACCGCCAATCGAGCCGAACCGGATGGGGAGGTTGGCGCAATGACGCCCAACTCAAGGCAACGGAAAGCGAGTTCAACCACTCGACGCCCAGGGCGAACGCACACCCGAGCCAAGCTGCACGGCAGTCTCGCCGCGATCGGCGCGCTGGTCGCCGGCGCCCTGGTGTTCGGGCCCGCGCCCGCCGCGCAGGCCGAGACGCCCATCGAGGAGGTGGCGGACTTCGGACAGAACCCAGGCGATCTGGGCATGTACGTCTACGAGCCCGCCTCGCTGCCCGAGAACGCCCCCGTAGTCGTCGCGATGCACGGCTGCACCCAGAGTGCCCAGGTGTACGCCGACAACTCGGGCCTCAGCAAGATGGCCGACGAACACGGCTTCCTGCTCGTCCTCCCGCAGACCGGCGGCTCCAACAACCCCAACAACTGCTTCAACTGGTTCCAGGGCACCGACAACAAGCGGGACCAGGGCGAGGCCGCCTCCGTACGCCAGATGGTCGCGCACGCCGAGGAGGCGTACGGCGCGGACGCGAAGCGTACGTACGTCACCGGCCTGTCCGCCGGCGGCGCCATGACCTCGGTGATGCTCGCGACCTACCCGGAAGTCTTCGAGGCGGGCGCGGTCGTCGCCGGACTGCCGTACGACTGCGCCAGCGGCTCCAGCCCGTTCATCTGCATGAGCCCGGGTGTGGACCAGAGCCCGGAGGAGTGGGCGCAGCGGGTCAAGGACGCGGCACCGGACCACCAGGGTCCGTGGCCTCGTGTGGCGATCTGGCACGGCGATGAGGACGGCACGGTCGTGCCCATGAACGCGGACGAACTGCGGGACCAGTGGACGGCGGTGCACGGCGCCGACCAGAAGCCGGACAGTACGTCCACCATCGGCCCCAACGACACCCAGCGGGAGCGGTACCAGAACGCGGACGGCGAGCCCGTCGTCGAGGTGGACCGCGTGCCCGGCATCGACCACGGCACACCCGTGGATCCCGGCAGCGAGGCGAAGCAGTGCGGCGCCACCGGCACCGAGCACTTCATCGACTCGATCTGCTCCAGCTACTGGATCACCGAGTTCTTCGGCATGACCGGCGGAGCCTCCCGATGAGCAGACACACCCGGATTCGCGGGCGGTTGGCCGTCCTCACGGTCGCGCTGCTCGCCGGATCGGCACTCCCGGCCGCCGCCCCCGCGGCGGCCGGGGTGGGGGAAGCCGCCCCCGCGCCAGGCGAGGGCGCGGCCTGCCCGGACCGTACGCCCCACCTGCGGGTGCCGGGAGCGGAGCACCAGCGGGTGGCCTGCCTGGACGAGCTGACCACCGCCGGAACAGTCGACTCCGGTCACACCGACAAAGCCGACTGGGCCGGCCTCACCCCGAAGGATCTGCGAACGCCCCGCGGCGTGCCCGGCATCCAGCTCGACGGCTACTTCCCGGACAGCTCGCACGGCAACACCAACCACGGCTGGCGGCACGACTCCCAGTTCGTGATCCGGCTGCCGCACGACTGGAACGGCGGCCTCGTGGTCACCGGCTCGTCCGGCAACCGCGAGCAGTACGCCAACGACCGCGCCATCGGCGACTGGGCGCTGGCCCGTGGCTACGCCTTCGCCGCCACCGACAAGGGCAACACCGGTGCGAAGTTCTACCGGGACGGCGACCGGCCGGGTGACGCGATCGCCGAGTGGAACACCCGGTTCACCCAACTCACCCGCGCCGCCCGCGCGGTGATCGCTCAGCGGTACGGCCGCCCGCCGGCCCGTACGCTCGCCACCGGCCTGTCCAACGGCGGCTACCTGGTCCGCTGGCAGCTGGAGAACCGCCCCGAGTTGTACGACGGCGGGGTGGACTGGGAGGGCACCCTCTGGCGCGGCGACGGACCGAACCTGCTGACCTTCCTGCCGCCCGCGCTGCGGTACTACCCGGACTACGCGGCCGGTGGCCCCGGCGCCGACCGGGCGCATGGGAAGATGCTGGCCGCCGGCTATCCGGCCGGCAGCGAGTTCCTGTGGCCGTTCCACCACGACAACTACTGGGACGTGACCCAACGGACCTACCGCGAGGAGCTGGACCCGGGATACGACGGCTCGACGGAGGCCGGCACCCCGTACTGCGCGCCGGGCACGCCCGACTGCGACGCCGACTACGACTACCACTCCCGGCCACCGGAGGTCCGCGCGGCGGTGGAACGCATCGGCCTGACCGGGCGGATCGGCAAGCCGTTGCTCACCGTGCACGGTACCCGGGACGTGCTGCTGCCGATCAGTGCCAGCTCGGACGCGTACGCCCGCATGGTGCGGGAGGCAGGCCGGGGCGAGCTGTTCCGGTACTACCGGATCGAGGACGGCACGCACACCGACGCGCTCTTCGACGAGTTCCCGGAGCGGCTTCGCCCGCTGGTGCCCTGCCACCGCTCCGCCTTCCGCGCGCTGGAGGGCTGGCTCGCGCGGGGCGAACAGCCGCCCGCGAGCCGTACGGTGCCCCGGCCCGCCGACGCCGGACGGGCGGAACTGTTGACGGAGTGCCGACTGTCGGGGAGCTGAGGCGCGTATCACATGGCGTCGCTTCGGGGAGGGCACCCAGGATGGTGTCATGGCCGATGTCCTGCTGCCCTTCCTCGGCGCCTGCCTGCTGATCGCTATGTCACCCGGGCCGAGCACGGTACTGATCATCCGTAACTCCCTGCGAAGCCGACGTAGCGGCCTACTGACCGTGTTGGGCAACGAGACCGGGGTTTTCGTCTGGGGCGTGGTCGCCGCCTGCGGCCTGACAGCGCTGCTGGCGGCCTCCCAGCTGGCGTACGACGTGCTGCGCGTCGTCGGTGCCGGGGTGTTGATCGTGTTCGGGGCGCAGACCCTGTGGGCCGCTCGGCGGGGCGGCGGCGTGGACCTGGGGGAGAGCGAGGGGGAGGACGAGCGGCGCTCGGGGTGGGGATCGTACTCCGCCGGACTGCTGATGAACCTGGCCAATCCGAAGGCGGCGCTTTTCGCGCTCTCCTTCCTCCCGCAGTTCGTCCCGGAGGGGGCGCCGCGGCTGCCGTACATGGTGGGGCTGGCGGCGCTGTGGGCGGTGTTCGAGGTCGGGTACTACGCGGGGTACGTCTGGGGGGTGGGCCAACTCCGGCGGTGGCTGGCTCGACCGGGGGTGCGGCGTCGGATGGAGCAGGTCTCCGGTGGGGTGCTGTTGGTGCTGGGCGCCCGACTGGCGCTGCAACCGGGACCGTGAGCCGTTCGTGAGCCAGGCCGCCGCTCACCGCCGTAAGCCGGCGCCGTCCGCGTCGTGCCGGGTCAGCCAGGGAAGCGGCGCACGTAGCGTCGCTGCCAGGGCGTCTCGACGGCATGCCGGTCGTAGTGCCGGCGTACGAACGACACCGCCTCGTCGCCCGGCACGCCGTCCAGCACGGCGAGGCAGGCCAGCGCGGTGCCGGTGCGGCCACGGCCGCCACCGCAGGCGACCTCCACGCGTTCGGCGGCGGCGCGCTCCCACACCTCCCGCAGCACCTCCCGGGCCCGGGCCCGGTCGCTGGGCAGCCGGAAGTCGGGCCAGCGCAACCACCGTGTCTCCCAGGGCAGTTCGGGCGGTTCCCCGCCCAGGAGGTACGCGCCGAAGGCGGGGGTCGCGCCCGCCGGCAGGGCCTTGCGGAGCCCTCGGCCCCGGACCAGGCGCCCGGAGGGCAGCGGTAGGACGCCGGGGGTGTCGGCTCGCCAGGTGGTCTCGCTCATCCGCGCACTCTACGTCCACCGGGGACACGTGCCGCCGTTCAGCGGAGCACCGCCGGTGACCGGGCGGGCAGTTGCAGGACTCCCTCGGCGTAGCGCGTCGCCGGGTCCCAGGCGGCGAGGAGTTCGCCGGACGCCTCCGGGAAGGACACCCGGGCCGTACGGTCCTCCGCCAGGTTGATCACGACGTGCAGCGGCCCGTTGTGCAGCGCCAGCCAGCCGGCGTCCTCGTCGAAGCGTACGGCGGCCTCGCCCAGCGGCGCGTGCGCGAGCGGCGGGTGCTGGTGGCGCAGGGCGATGAGTTGGCGGTGCCAGCGCAGCAGCCGGACGTGCGGTTCGCGGTGCGGCTCCGTCCAGTCCAGGCAGGAGCGGTCCCGGGTGGCCGGGGACTGCGGGTCGGGGAGGTCCGCGCCGTCCCAGCCGTGCGCGGCGAACTCCTGCCGGCGCCCGAGGCGTACGGCCTCCGCGAGAGCCGGGTCGGGGTGGTCGGTGAAGTACTGCCAGGGCGTCCGGGCGCCCCACTCCTCGCCCATGAACAGCATCGGCGTCATGGGGGAGAGCAGCACCAGCGCCGCCGCGCAGGCCAGCCGGCCGGGTGGGAGGGCGGCGGCGAGCCGGTCGCCGAGAGCCCGGTTGCCGATCTGGTCGTGGTTCTGCGCGTAGTGCACGAAGCGGTG
>NZ_LJGU01000113.1:0-23405 GCF_001751245.1 Streptomyces oceani | reverse complement strand
GCCGTCCGCGGTCGTGCCGCGCGGCACGCGCACGGCCGCTCGCGCCGCCGCTCCGGTGGCGTCCCGCCCGCCCAGCGGATAGCCGTGCCCGCGCTCCCGGAAGGCGGAGTAACCGCCCTCGTGGAAGAAGGCGCGGGTGAGGGTCTTCGCGAGCGCGGCCAGCGGGGCGGGGGCGAAATCCGTGTAGTAGCCGGCCGATTCGTGCGTCAGCGCCACGTGCAGGGCGTGGTGGAAGTCGTCGTTCCACTGCGCGTGGACGCCGTGTCCGTGCGTGGCCCGAGGCGCGGTCGTACGAGGGGCGTTCTGGTCGGACTCCGCGACGAGGAACAGCGGCCGGCCGGTCTCCAACGCCAACGCGTCCACCGCTGCCGAGAGTTCCGCCAGGAAGTGCTCGGCGCGGGTGTCCACCAGGGCGTGTACGGCGTCCAGCCGCAGCCCGTCCAGCCGGTAGTCCCGCAGGAACGCCAGCGCGCTGCCGATCAGGTAGCCCCGCACCTCGTCGGAGCCGGGCCCGTCCAGGTTGACCGCGTCACCCCAAGGGGTCTGGTGCCGGTCGGTGAAGTACGGCCCGAACGACCCCAGGTGGTTGCCGTACGGACCCAGGTGGTTGTGCACCACGTCCAGCAGCACGCCGAGCCCCGTCCCGTGAGCCGCGTCCACGAAGTGCTGGAGGCCGGCCGGCCCGCCGTACGGTTCGTGCACGGCCCACGGCGACACCCCGTCGTACCCCCAGCCGTGCCGGCCGGGGAACGGGCAGACCGGCAGCAGTTCGAGATGGGTGACGCCCAGTTCGGCGAGGTGGGACAGGCGCTCGGTTGCCGCCTGGAAGGTCCCCTCCGGCGTGAAGGTGCCGACGTGTAGCTCGTACAGCACCGCACCCGCCAGTGGGGCGCCGGGCCAGGTACGCCGCCACTCGTACGCCGACAGGTCGACGACCGCGCTCAACCCGTCCGGCCCGTCCGGCTGGCGTCGGGAGCGCGGGTCGGGCAGTGCCCGGCCGCCGTCCAGCGCGAAGCCGTACCGGCTGCCCGGCGCGGCCTCGGTCCGTACACCCCACCAGCCGGGGCGGGCCGGATCGGGACGCATCGGGTGCGCGCGGGCGGACGCGGCGCCGTCGGCCGGCTCCAGGCGCAGCACGACCCGTTCCGCCCATGGCGCCCACACCTCGAATCGCATGGGCGCCATGCTGCCGGCGGCGGTGGTACGGATCCACCTACCGGCCGCCCGTGTGTCGTGGCCCCCGGGGCTCGCTACTCGGAGGTCGGGTGACCGGGGCGATCAGGTGGCCGGCTTGTGCCGGTGGATCACCCGGCGGCCGGGTCCGGGGACCGGCCGGGCGCCGCCATGCAGTACCGATGCTGCGTCACGGGGTATCCCGCACGGGCGAAGGCCGCCGCCATCGGCCGGTTGCCCAGGTCGGTGCTGGCCGCGATGCTCTCCGCGCCCGCCTCGGCCAGCTGCCGGGTGCAGTCGGCCAGCAGGTCAAAGGCGTATCCCCTGCCGCGGTGTTCCGGCACCACCCCGACGAAGGCGACGCACGGTCCGCTGACGATTCGGGAGGGCACGTGCAGCCCGACGAGATCACCGGCCGTGGTGTACGCCAGCCGCCACCAGTCGCGCGGTCCGGGCAGGCCTCGCAGCAGGTCCAACTCGGTCCGAGCGGCCCGTTCGAGACCTCCCACCCGGATGTCCTCGCGCGCGTGCGCGTCCAGCGTGCCCCGCGTGACCCGACGGAGCACGTCCAGCACCGCCTTGTCGTCCGGCTCGGGACGGAAGGTGAGCCGGCCGGGCTGGTCCGGCAGCCCGTGGGCCGGTGTCCAGGCGTACCGGAAACGCTCCACGAGCGGTCGGTAGCCGGCGCTCTCCGCCGCCTCGACACGGGACTCAGCCGCGGCCCGTACCTCGGGGACGGCCCGCCAGTCGGGCGGCAGGATCAGCTCGTAGTCGACGTCCGGCCAGGCCGACTCGCGCAGCAGCCGCACGGCGGCGTCCCGCTCGCCCGGCGCGTGGTCGAACCAGTCCAGCAGTTGGGGCGCGTCGCCCTCGGGCCGCGCCCAGTACGCCGCCCTGGCGACCGGTTCACCGGCGCGCAGGGCTACCCAGGTCCACTCGGGGCGGTATTCGCCGCCGGCGGCGAGGGTGTCGTAGGGGCGGCCGAGCAGGGCGCGGCCGACCAGCCCGGGGTCGGGAAGCGCGGTGAAGAGCCGCCGCGCCTCGTGCTCGACGAGCGGGCGAATGACCAGTGTGGTCACGGTGATTGTCCTTCCGGGAGGGGTGTGGCGCTCCCGGTCAGCCGAACTGCTCAGCTGTGGACGGACGCCCGGGGCAGGTGGCGGGAGCGCGCTTCGACGGTGCGGTACATCGGCTCTCGCCTCCCTCCTGGAACGTACGGGCGTGGCCGCACTCTAGAGGCGTACGGGCGCCCGCGCCAGCGGATTTCGCCGGACCCGGCGCGCGGGGCGGAGCCGGCTGTCGGGAGTGCCTCATGCGGCCGACCCCCGTCTTCGCTTCGCGCTCCGGTGCCGCGACCCGGTGAGACCCCCGCCCGACACGGTGCCGCCCGACCGCGCCGGCCACTCCGAGCCCCGGCGGGCCCGGGTCAGCTCAGCAGTAGCGCACTGTCCCAGGATGTCGTGGGCATGCTGGCGGTGGCGTAGGTGTGGAGGGCCAGGGCGATCCCGGCGGCTCCCTCCAGGAAGCCGGGGCGGTCAAGGTCACGTGCCGCGAGCGTGTGCGAGTACCGGTAGCCGAACGGCGCCCCGGGGTCGAACGCCTCGACCACCCGCGCGGCGAGCCGGTCGGCGAGGGTGTGGCATTCCGGGGCGCCGCTGTCGTGTGCCATCCGCAGCGTGATCTGTAGCAGGCCCGACCAGCCGTGACACAGCGCTGAGTCGCGGATCAGCTCGTCGCTCGCCGCGCGCAGCGCCCCGTGCAGGGCCGTCCGCGCGTCCGTACGCCAGTCCGGCCGGTCCAGCGCGGCACCGGCCAGGTACACGGCGCGGGCCGCGCCTGCCGTGCCGTAGCACCAGGAGTCCCGCCAGCGTTCCGGTGGCTCACCGTTCCGCAGGTGTTCCAGGGTGGCCAGGTGCGGCCAGCGAGGGCCGAACTCGTCGGTCCTGCGCCAGTGGTCGAGCAGTGCCATGATCCGCTCGATCGCCTCGTCCTGGCGTTCGACTCGGAAGCCGGCCCGCCAGGCGACGGACAGGAGGGCGAGCGGCCCGGTGATCCCGTGTGCGAGGCCGAAGTTGACGTGTTCGTCCAGCCCGTGTTCCAGACCTTCGGTGATCCACCAGGGGGGCAGCCGGGTCCCGTGCCGGTCGTGGTCGTCGGCGGTCGCGCTGGCCACGAGGGATTGGAGTACGTCACGCAGCGCGAGTCCCGCCGCCTCCCGTACGTCCCGCTCCGCCGCCGAGGTGTGCCGGGCGAGCAGGTAGCGGCCGATGCCGGCGGTGCCGCTGAGCACGTCGTAACGGTCCCAGGAGCCGACGGGTCGCCCCGCGCTGGTCCGTTCCCGGTCGGCCTGGGCGCGTTCCCGGGCCTGCGCGATGATGTGTCCGTCCAGCCCGGACAGCATCGTCGAGTAGCCGCCGAACCCGGTGGCCGAGACCTGCGCGGCGAAGGCGAGCGCCACCATGCCACCGAAGAGCGACTGCGGGCTGCGACGGATACCACTGCGCAGGCCCGCGGTGAGGTGCGCGTGCGCCGGAGCCCGCAGTTCCGGCCGATCCCCGGCCAACTCGGCGTACAGCAGGGCGACTCCGGGGTGGCCGTCGGACAGCAGCAGCGGGTCCCAGACCGGTTGCTCGTTGCCCGGGTAGCGCATGAGGTTGTCCGGCTCGCGCGCGATCTCGACCACCCGGCCGGGCTCCGCCAGCCGCTCCGCGACCTCGGTGACGATCCGGGCGGCCTCCTTCCGGTGGGTCGGCGACCGTTCAGCCGATGTCGGCGCGAGTGAGGGCACGGAAGCTCTCCAGTTCCTGCATCAGTGGGCGGACCTCGTCCCGCTGGGAGACGGGCAGTTCGCTGATCCGTACCACTTCGCCCGCGTTGAGCCGGTCCAGCAGCGCCACGGCCGCCGGTGTGGCGAGTACGGAGCAGACGTGGCCGTTCGCCGCGCACCTGGGGGCGCCGTCGCCGTTCGTGGTCAGCACCCGAGCCGAGCCGCGTACCGGCGTGTCGTCATCCAACGCGGGGGAGTCGGCGGGCGGTTGGGTCGGCCAGAAGCCTCCCGCCGTCCGGACCCGCAGGGCCAGCCCGGTGGCCCGCTCGGTGAAGGGGGCCTCGTCCAGGCATTCCGCGAAGGCGTCCACGGCGTCCGCGAGGGCGGTGGGCAGCTCTTCGGCCAGCCGCCCGTCCGGCCCGGCATCCGGGGTGAACAGCGGGGCGGACGCGACTGGCTCGGTGCCCCGGAAGAGATCCTTGATCTCGTAGTACGGTCGGTGCTCCCGGCGCGGGATGCCTACGTTGACGCTGGTCGCTGGCGCGGCGCCGGTACTCTCGCCGACATGGTAGTACCGCGAGGGCCAGTACAGCAGGTCCCCCGGCTCGACCTCCGCGACGAACGAGGACGCCAGGTACGGCTCGTAGTCCAGCACCGTGTGCACGTCCTGGGACCACGGCCGTTCGGCCCAGAAGCGCATGCGCTTGGTACCCCGTACGCAGAACATGAAGGTGGCGAAGCGGTCCTGGTGGACCCCCACCGGGCTGTGCTCGTACGAGCCGTGGAACATCGTCGAGCCCGCCGTGTGCGTGGGCTGGCCCACCCGTTCCCAGAGGCCGCCGTAGAAGCGTCGCGCACGCTCCCACAACGGGTGTGAGAAGGCGTGGAAGCGGTGCACCACGAGGGCGTAGCGCTGCCCGTCCAGAGCGTCGGCCATCCGTCGCTCGTAGCCGTCGAACGTACGGTCCGACAGCTCCGGCAGGCGGTCGCGCGGCTGTGTCTGCTGTCGGCGCTGTACGAGGAACTGCAGGTTCCCCGGGATGGCGAGCGGATGCGGGGGACGGGTGCCGAGCACCGCCGTCTCGAACACCTCCGTCTCGTCGAAGGGCGCGTCGGTGACCCCCTTGTACAGCACCGGTTTCTGGTCCCAGAACCGGTCGACGAAGTCGTCCCAGTCGAAGGTCCGCTCAGTGGTGAGGGTCATTCCGCCGGCACCTCCAGTACGTCGATGCCGCGCAGCCGGTACAGCTTGTCCAGCAACGCGAGCACGGTGCGGTCGTTCCCGTTCCCGCCGCCGGACCCGCCGGCGCCCAGGGCCGCGCACACCTCACGCACACTGGTCTCCCCCTCCCGGGGGAGCGCCTCGAGCACCCGGTTGCCGGCGGCTCGCGGCAGCGTGAAGACGTGGCCGTTGACGGCCCACACCTCCTGCCGGTGCCCGTCCGGCATCCGTACGATCTCGCCGGTCCGGCGGACCCGCGTCTCCGGAGTCAGCACAACTCCCGCGCGCGGCTCCGGAATCGGTTCCAGCCCAGCGGCCGAGCGCAACGCCGCCCAGCGAATCCGCAGCGTCCTGCGCAGCTGCTCGCCGTCCAGCACGGTACGCAGTTCCTGCCCGAGCGTGGTCAGGTGGGGCAGCACCCCGCCCGGTTCCTCGACCCGGGTGCCGGGGCCGAAGGGGAAGTACGGCACGGTCTCGTCGTGGCCCTGCCGGCCGTGCACGAGATCGGCGAGCAGGTCCCGCAACTCCGTGAACGGCAGCCGCCGATCCACCGGTATCCGCAGGCGCAGCGCCACGCACCGCTCGCCGTGGGTGTCTACGTGCCGCTGGTGGGAGGGCCAGTACAGCAGTTCGCCGGCCTCCGCCCGCAGGGTGCGTACCCCCTCCAGGTCCTGTTCCGGGTCGGCGACCGAGGCGGGCGGGGGACCGTTCCCCTCGTCCCACAGACGTACGTCCATCCGTCCGCGCAGCACCCAGGTCAGCGCGGCGTGGGTGGGTTCCTCGGTCGCTCCGACGTGCTGGGTGAACCGGTCACCGATCAGTATCTCGGCGACCACCGGTAGGTTGGGCCAGCCGACCTGCCGCCACAGGCCGTCGACGGCGTCGCGCACGGCGGACCACAGCGCGTAGTCGAGCAGCAGCGGCTGCCGCAGGGTGAGGAGGTAGCCCTGCCCGGCCAACTCGGAGTCCAGCCGGTCGAGGTAGTCGTCCAGGGTGCGGTCGGTGGGCTCGGGCAGCTTGCCGCCCGGCGCGCGCAGCCAGCCGTCACCGGCCAGGAAGCGTACGTCCGGCATCACCCAGAACCGGGTGCCGGCGCGGAACGGGGCACACGCCTGGACGGTGAGCGCGTGGATCCGGTCGATGCCGACCGGTAGTCGGGAGCGCAGCCGCGCGGGCCGCCGCTCCCAGTAGCGCTCGCCGAACAGGCCCCAGTCGACGTCCTCGAGCGCGTGTGGTGCCTCGTCGGTTGACGTGATCAAGATGCTTCCCTCCCCGCCAGGGGGAACCGCTGCCGAGCGCGCTCCGTGTGCCGCGCCAGCGGTTCCATGCCCATCTCGGCGCGCCGGTGGTCCACTTCCTCGGGTTCCTCGATCGGGCACGGCTCCAGCTTCCCGGCCACCGGCTCGAACTTCGTGCCGTAGAGCTGGGGACGGCCCTCGGCGAGGCGCAACTCGTCGGTCAGGTAGGCGACCTCGCGCCAGGGGAGGGCGCGGTCGGTCGCGGCCTGCCGCATGAGTGCCAGACAGTGCCGCCGGAACGGCAGGTGTTCCCTCGCGTGTTGTACGAGACGACTCGCCGCGCCGCCCGCGGCCGAACCGACCAGGGTGTGGCTCGGCCACCCGTGCTCCCTGACGACCGAGGCCAGCCAGCTGATCCCGGTGTCGGTCAGGCTCCGTAGCCGCTGCTCGGCGGTGGTGTCGACCATGCCGCCGTCGGCCCAGGGCGTACGGACGGCGGCGTCCAGCCGATCCAGCCGCAGCAGCCGGCGTCGCGTCTCCCCGGCGGGTGTCGGCTCGGGCGGTACGTCCGGCGCGTCCACCGGGTCGATGCGCAGCCGTACGGTCTCCCGGTTCCAGAGGTAGGTGACGCGCCTGCCGACCTCCGGCCAGTCGAAGCTGACCTGTCCCTCACCCGGACTCTGCAGGTGCAGGCGTACGCCCTGGGCCTCGTCGGTGACGACGGGTTCGGGCACGTCGTCGAAGACGTGCTCCACCGCGTCCCGGACCGCCACCCCGAGGCCGGCGAGGTCGAGTTTCGCGCCGTCGAGCAGTTCCCGGAGCGGGGGCCAGCCGCCCTCGGGGACCGGTCGGGCCGCGACCCGCGCCGTACCGAAGGGCTGGGGCGGTGGCTCGACCCGTAGCACCGGCCCGCCGTCCAGCGAGCGTACGAAGTAGGGCACGTCCATGCGCCGAAGCTGGTCGACTTCCGCGCGGTCGAAGGAGACGCCGGGCTCGGCGGGGGCGGGGGCGGCGCCGCCCCCGGACAACCAGCGGGGCACCAGCGCGTCGAAGTACTGGTAGGTGGGCTGCCGGAGCACCCGGACGTAGTGGCCGGTGGTGGCGGTGGACAGGAAGCCTTGGATCGCCGGCCGTTGCCGGCACATCAGTGTCCAGGCGTCGAACATGCCGCGCAGCATGGCCGGCAGGTAGGGGCCGTAGCCGGCGCGGCCCTCGGTGTCCGCGACGACCGTGCGGGTCTCCTCCCTGGCGTACGACCGTCGGCGGCGGTGCAGCCGCAGCCGGTCGGGCGTTTCGGCGGTCCAGCACACCGGCGGGCCCTCCGCGCTGCACCAGCGTGCGGTGCTCTCCAGACCGACGTGGTGCTGGTCGACCTCCGCGGTGCGGTCGTGCAGGAGGCCCGTGTCGTAGAGCCGGGGCACGTGGCAGAAGTAGATCTCCAGGTCGATGGGGTACAGCAGGGGTTCGTCGTTCCCGGGGCGGCTCCCGGTGACCACGTTGCCGCCGATCATGTCGGTGACTCCGAAGGCGAACATCGCGGCGGCGAGCGAGCCGGTGCGGTGCCAGTAGCGCGCCGCCTGCCGGGGGCTGAGCCGGGTGCCGGTCAACCGCCAGGACGGGGAGGTGCGGATCGGCCCCCACTGGGCCGGCGGTTCGATCCATTCCTGCCAGAGGTAGCCCGGCTCCGAGCCGGGCCAGCACGACAGTACGGGCAGTCGCACCGCGCCGGAGGCCGCGGGCGCGTTGTTGAGCAGTTCGAACACCGAGGCGGGCGGCCCCGTACCGCTTGTTGCGGTGAACAGCAACTCCCCGGAGGCGGGCCGTGGCTTGTACGCGACCCGGCCGCCGCCGGCGCAGTCCAGCCGCAGCACGCGTTGTCGGCCGTTGTGGGTCTCCTCGCCGTGCGCCCACAACGCGACGACCGGCCCCTGGAAAGCCTGGTCGGTGGGCCAGCAGGCGTGCATGTCCCGTAGCAGCCGGTCCAGGAAGAGCGTCAGGAAGTCCGCGCAACGCGCGGCCCATTCCGCCACCCGGTCCCGGGCGTAGTGCGCGCGACCCGTCGCGCAGGCGACGAACGCCTCGGACACCACCGGGCCGAAGAGGTCGGCGTTGGTGATGTCGAGTACCTCGGTGGCGAGTACCGGTGCGTAGTGCGGCGCGGTGGAGTCGCACCACGCGTCCAACTGTTCCAGCAGGTCCAGTAGCGGCGTGAACCGCGGGTCCGGCAGTGCGTGGGCGAGTGTCCTCGCGTCGGCCGCGCCGCCGAGCAGCCGGTCGATCCGTAGGGTGCCCTCCGGGCCGTCCGTGACGACCGGGGGGAACAACCCTCCCGCGGTGCCCTCGCGTACCGCCGCGATCACGCGGCGCGCCACCGGCGGAAGTACGGCGGGGACGTCCTCCTCGGCGTCGCCGGTCGGCGCGCACATCTCCCAGAGGGCCTCGACACTGGCTGGTGCGACCGACAAAGCTAGCCTCTCGATTCGTTTCCCGGATCACCGTGCCTACCCGGGTGGTGCGCGGTACGCGGCACCACCCGGTAGCGGTCAGCAGCAGTACATACCCGCGCAGGTGCCGCAGGCCGTGCCGCTGCCGGAGTTCGTCGGCGACGCGAGCGGCGGAATGTCCTGCTCGAGTTCGCCGATCACCAGGTCGAACACCTCGTCGGCGTGCTGGTCCAGCTCAACCGTTTCCTCAAGGGTCTGCATGAAGGCTCTCCTCTCGTCTGAATGGCGAATCGTGAGCAGTACAGCCATCGGAAATGCCCATGTCAATAGTGCCCGTGCCCGCCCTGCCAGGCGGGTTCGCCGGACCCGGCGCGCGTGCGGGCGCCGGCTGTCAGGATCGCCTCATGCGTCCGACTCCCGTGCCCGCCCCGGTGGCCCCACCCCTGCCCGGTGCCGTGCTGTGCGACCTCGACGGGGTGCTGCGACTCTGGGACGCCCCCAGCATGTCCGCGTTGGACCGCGCGCACGGTCTGCCCGAGGGGACCCTGGCGGGCGCCGCGTTCCGTCCGGAACGACTCACGCCGGCGATCACCGGTCTGTCGCCGGACACCGACTGGCGCACCGCCGTCACCGGGGACCTGGCCGCCGTATGGGGTGCCGAGCGGGCCCGGGCGTTGACGGACGCCTGGAGCGCGCAGCGCGGTCGGGTGGACGGGGAGGTGCTCCGGCTGCTGACGGACGTACGCCGCCGGGTGCCGGTGGTGCTGGTCACGAACGCGACCACCCGGCTGGAGGAGGACCTGGTCGCTCTCGAACTCGCGGACGCGGTGGACGCGGTGGTGAACTCCGCGCGGCTCGGGGCGGCCAAGCCGGACGCCGCCGTCTACCACGCGGCGGCCGAGACCGCCGGAGTACCGCCCGCGCGCTGCCTGTTCGTGGACGACGGCGAAGCGAACGTCGAGGCCGCGGTCCGCCAGGGGATGACCGGGCACCACTACGCGAACGCGGCCGGACTCCGAGGCGCTCTGGGCGGCTTGGTCCTCTGAACGCCCGCTCCTCGGGGGCGGGGCGGCGACCGGTGGGGCTCAACCGGTGTCGCGTGCGGTGTGGGTCGCCTGCTTCCCGGCGGCGCCGGGCGCCTCGCCGGCCCACTCGCCCCTGATGTGGTCCAGGTGGCGGGTCATGACCCGCTCGACCGCCGCCGCGTCGCGAGCGAGCAGCGCGTCCAGTATCTCGAAGTGCTCGGGTGCGGTCTGTTGGAGGGTGCCCTGTTCGGCGAGGCTGTTGACGCCGTAGAGACGTGTCTGGTCGCGCAGTTGAGCGACGGTGCGGACCAGGCGGTCATTGCCGCCCAGCTCCAGCAGGCCGAGATGGAACCGGCGGTCCGCCTCGAGGAAGCCTGGGACGTTTCCGGAGCGCGCGGCCGTGTCGATCTCCTCGGCCGTGGGACGGAGCGCCTCGATGTCCTCGTCCGGTGCGCGGTCGATCAGCGCGACCACACCCGGGACCTCCAGCATGCGGCGCATCTCGCCGATCTCGTCGAGGTCGTGCTCGCTGATGGGCACGATACGGAAGCCCCGGTTGCGCACCGATTCCAGGATGCCCTGGTTGACGAGGGTGAGCATGGCCTCCCGTACGGGACTGTTGGACACCCCGAGGCGCGTCGCCAGCGCCGAGGCCGAGTAGATCTCGTCCGGCCCGATCTCCCCCGAGACGATCGCCTGTCGCACGATGACCAGCGCTTGTTCACGAAGGCTCACTCGTTGTAGTCGCTGCACGGCGCCATCGCCCCCGTTTCTCCACCCCATTGACACCCGTGATCGGCGATTCGCATACTACCGGGCATGTCTTAGCGGTAATCGATTACCCACTACTCCCTCGATTGTCCCCGACACTTCTCCGCACGCAAAGGACCCGGTCGTGTCAGTTGAGAAGAAGCACGGATACTGCACGTTGTGCCGATCCCGGTGCGGCGCCGTCTACACCGTCGAGTCCGGACGGATGACGGGGGTCGCTCCGGACACCACCCACCCGACCGGCACCGCGCTGTGCCCCAAGGGGCGTGCCGCCCCGGAGATCGTGCACAGCACCCGCAGGCTGACGAGCCCGCTGCGCCGTACGCGCCCCAAGGACGCCGCCGACCCCGGCTGGGAGGAGATCAGTTGGGAGGAGGCGATGGCCACGATCGCCGAGCGCTTCTCCAGCATCCGAACGGAGAGTGGCGCGGAGGCCATCGGCTTCTCGGTCACCTCGCCCAGCGCGACCCCGATGTCGGACTCCATCGAGTGGGTCGAGCGCTTCATCCGCCGCTTCGGCGCGCCGAACACCTGCTACTCCACCGAAGTCTGCAACTGGCACAAGGACTTCGCGCACGCGTTCACCTACGGGAGTGGGCAGCCCACCGCCGACTACCCGGGCACCGACCTCGCGGTGCTGTGGGGCCACAACCCCGCGAAGACCTGGCTCGCCCAGGCGGTCGCGCTGCGCGAGGGGCGGGACAGGGGCGCCCGGCTCGCTGTCGTGGACCCCCGACGCTCCACGAGCGCGAGGGACGCCGACCACTGGATGCGGGTCCGCCCCGGCGCGGACGCCGCTCTCGCTCTCGGCGTGGCCCGCCACCTGTTGAGCAGCGGACGCTACGACGAGGACTTCGTCCGGTCCTGGACCAACGGGCCGCTGCTGGTCCGCGAGGACACCGGCGAACAGCTGACGGCTCGGGACCTGGACCCCGGCGCCCCCGACGGCTTCGTGGTCTGGGACCTCGCCACCGGGCGCCCCCGGACGTACGACACCCGCAGGCGGGCCGAGCGTCCCGAGGACTTCGCGCTGCGGGGGGAGTTCACCGTGGTATCGCACGAGGGCCTCGCCGTGCGGGTGCGCCCCGCGTTCGACCGGTACGCCCGCGCCTGCGAGCCGTGGACGCTGGCGCGGACCGCCCGCCACACGTGGATTCCGGAGGCGGAACTGCACGCTTTCGCCGAGGAGTTCGCCGAGGCCGGCACCGTGGCGTACCACAGCTGGACGGGTGTGGGGCAGCACGGGAACGCCACCCAGACCGAGCGCGCGATCGCCACGCTCTACGCGCTCAAGGGCTGCTACGACGCGCCGGGCGGCAACGTCGTGCTGCCCAGGGTTCCCGTGAACGCCGTGACATCGACCGAGCAGATGGCCCCAGAGCAGCGGGCCAAGACCCTGGGACTACGCGAACGCCCGCTCGGTCCGCCCGCCACCGGCTGGGTCACCGCCCACGACATGTACGACGCGATGCTGGACCACGTCCCCTACCGCGTGCGGGCGTTGATGGGGTTCGGCGCCAACCTGCTGGTCTCCCAACCCGATCCCGAACGCGGCCGTGCCGCCCTGCGCGCGCTGGACTTCTACGTCCACTGCGACCTGTTCATGAACCCCACCGCCGGCTTGGCCGACATCGTGCTGCCGGTGAACAGTCCGTGGGAACGCGAGGCCCTCAGGGTCGGCTTCGAGATCAACCAGAGTGCGCAGGAGTTGGTGCAGCTGCGCCAGCGGATGGTCGAGCCGGTCGGTGACACCCGTTCCGACACGGAGATCGTCTTCGATCTGGCCTGCCGTCTGGGCATGGGCGCCGACTTCTTCGACGGCGATGTCGAGGCCGGCTGGAATCACATCCTGCGGCCCACCGGGATCACGACGCGGCAGCTGCGCGACTCCCCGGGCGGTGTCCGGTATCCGCTGCGGACCGTGTACCGCAAGTACTCCGAGCAGGCGGCTGACGGCGGCGTCACCGGCTTCGCCACCCCCAGTCGCCGGGTCGAGCTGTACTCCGCCCGGCTCGCCCGGACGGGCCAGTCCGGAGTGCCGGAGGCGTGGAAGGGGGAAGGGGACTCGCTGCCCTTCCTGCTGACCAGCGCCAAGAGCGGCCTCTACTGCCACAGCCAGCACCGCGGTCTGTCCGCACTACGGCGCAAGCAGCCGGAGCCCACCGTCGAGGTCGCTCCCGAGCTGGCGCGACGGCGGGGGTTCACGGAAGGCGACCTGGTCCGCGTCGTCACCGATGACGGGGCGCTGCGTATGCGCGCCGTGCTGGCGCCGGATCTCGACCCACGGGTGGTGGTGGCCGAGTACGGCTGGTGGGAGGCGGCGCCGCAGCTCGGGCTGCCCGGATACGACCCGATCTCCGGAGCGGTCAACTTCAACGCGGCCGTCTCCGGTGCGCCGGCGGACCCGGTGAGCGGGTCGCTCCAACTGCGCGGCGTCGCCTGCGACGTTCGGGTGGAGGCGGGGGCGGGGCGCCTCCGCCCGGACGGCACCCGCCCGTTCGGCGTCGTGGAGATGCGCGAGCGCGGCCGTGACGTGGTCGAGGTGCGGCTGCGTCCGGTGGACGGAGCACCTCCCGAGCCGCACCGACCGGGGCAGTACGTCGAGCTGGTGCTCGGTGCCGACGGGGACGCGGCCGAGGTCAGGCGCTGTTACTCGCTCACCGACGCGCCGGGGGAGGAGTACACCGTGGCCGTACGGCTGGTACCAGACGGGGCGGGTTCCACCTACGTCCACACGAGGCTGCGGGTGGGGGACACGGTGGCTGTCGGCCCGCCGGCGGGTGGTTTCACGCTTCCCGTCGACCCGCCGTTCCCGGTGGTGATCATGGCGGCCGGCATCGGAGTCACCCCCTTCCTGAGCCAGCTCGCCCAGCTCGCGGGTCGTAGCGACACGGGTCAGCGGATCACCGTGCACAAGGGCGATCGCAGCGTCGCCGACACCTGCTTCGGACCCCGGACCCTGCGCCTGTCCACCGAGGTCCCCGGGATGCGGCTGGTACGGCACCTGAGCGGTCCCGGCCCCGACGACCGACTCGGGCGGGACTACGAACGGGCCGGCAGGGTGTCGGCTGACGCCGTCGCGCAGGCGGACATCGACGAACGAGCCCGCTTCTACCTCTGCGGTCCGGACACGATGATCCGTGAGGTGACGGAGGGACTCGTGGCCCGCGGGGTGCCACGCTTCGAGATCTTCTCCGAGCGGTTCGCACCGCCGGCGGGCGGCATGCCCACGGGAGACTCCCGGCACACGGTCACCTTCCGGGCCTCGGGCAGCACCCTGACCTGGCGCCCTGAGGACGGCCCGTTGCTCGACCTCGCCCAGAGCAACGGCCTTCGCCTGCGCAGCGGGTGTCGTGTGGGTCAGTGCGAGAGCTGCGCGGTACGCGTGCTCGCCGGCTCGGTGGCACATCTCACGGACCCGCCCGACACCGGCGACGACTGCCTGACCTGCCAGGCCGTACCGGCGTCCGACGTGGTGCTGGACGCCTGACCGGCACCGAGGAACCAACGAGGAGAAACACCGTGGAGTATTTCGACCCAGTCCGGACGGCGGAGCGACTGGACTACGACGTCCTTGTCCCGGCTCTGCGCACCGGGCTGACCGAAGGCGCCGTGGTCCCGCCACGGCACCACCACGCCCTGGACGACGGGAACGACGCCACCCTGTTGTTGATGCCCGCCTGGAACCGCGAGTTCCTCGGGGTGAAGCTGGTGGACGTCTTCCCGGGCAACACCGCGCGTGGTCTTCCGGCGCTGTCCTCGACCTATGTCCTGGCGGACGGCGTCACCGGGCAGCACCTCGCGCTCGTCGACGGCGGTGAGCTCACCCGCCGACGTACGGTCGCGACGGCCGCGCTGGGCGCGTCCCTGCTGTCCCGGGCGGACTCGCGGGTGCACCTGATCGTCGGCACCGGGCACATCGGGAGCGGGGTGCACGACGCGTACTCCAGCGTGCGCCCGGGGATCGAGACCACGCTCGTCGCGGACCCGTACAACCCGGCGGGCGCGCACGCACTCGTGGGGGCGCTCGTCGAACGGGGAGTGAACGCCGTCGCCGTCGACGACCTGCCCGTCGCGGCCGGCCGCGCTGACATCATCACCACCGCCACCCTCGCCCGTGAGCCGGTCCTCCGCGGGGAGTGGATCACACCCGGGACCCATCTCGACCTGATCGGCAGCTTCCGCCCGGAGATGCACGAGGTTGACACCGCACTCCTGCGCCGCGCCACCGTGTTCATCGACGCCGAGGCGGCACGTACGGAGGCCGGGGAACTCGTCACGGCCTTCGCCGAAGGGGCGCTCGGCGACCAGGACATCGCCGCGACGCTTCCCGAGCTGTGCCCGCGAGTCGAACCCCGCCCGCGTGAAGCCGACGAGATCACGGTCTTCAAGACGGTGGGCACCGGCCTGGCCGATCTCATCGCCGCCGTCACCGTCTACACGAGCACCACCGAACCCTCCAGGAGCACCGATGCAGACGAGTAAGGCACGGACCGAACCGAGTGCGGACGGTACCGGAGGGGACGACGCGAAAGCGTTGTCGCGGCTCGCGGTCCGCATGTCGAACTTCTCCGAGCGGTGGTTCCCCGAGGCGTTCGTCTTCGCGCTGATCGCGCTCGTCGTCGTGACGGTCAGCGCGCTGGCGATCGGTGCGTCTCCCGCGACCGTCACCCGTGAGTTCGGGGACGGGTTCTGGGACCTGATCCCGTTCACCATGCAGATGGCCTTCGTGGCGATCGGCGGCTACGTCGTGGCCACCGCCCCGGTGGCCAGCCGACTGATCGTACGTGTCGCGTCGCTGCCCAGGACAGGCCCGGGCGCGGTCGCGCTGGTCGCCACCGCGAGCACCGTCAGCTCCCTGTTCAACTGGGGCTTCAGCCTCATCTTCGCCGGCCTCCTCGCACGACAGCTGGCGCGTCGGGACGAGCTGGACGTCGACTACCGGGCGGCCGGAGCCGCGGCCTTCATGGGAATGGGCAGCGTGTGGGCGCTGGGGCTCAGCTCCTCGGCCGCGCAGTTGCAGGCGAACCCGGACAGCATTCCCAGCGGGCTGATGCCCATCACGGGTGTCATTCCGTTCCGCGACACCATCTTCCTGTGGCAGTCCATACTCGTCGCGGCCATCCTCATCGTCGTGGTCGTCACCGTCGCCTTCTTCTCCGCGCCCCGCGGAGGCCAGGTACGTAGGGCACAGGACCTCGGGGTCGAACTGGACACGCCCGAGGAGGGGTTGCCGCCTCGCTCCCGGCCCGGCGAGTGGCTGGAGTACAGCCCGCTGCTGACCGTGCTGGTGGTCGCGCTGGGTGTGGGTTGGGCGGTGCAGACCTTCGCGGACGAGGACCCGATCGTGGCCATCTCCGGGCTGAACACCTACAACCTGCTGTTCCTGATGCTCGGAATGCTGTTGCACTGGCGCCCGCGCAGTTTTCTCAACTCCGTGGGCAAGGCGGTGCCCGCCACCAGTGGCGTGCTGATCCAGTTCCCGATCTACGCGGCGATCGCAGCCGTCATGACACGCGCCACCAACGCCTCGGACAACTCGGTCGCCGACTACGTCACCCAGGCGTTCACCTCGCTGTCCTCCGCCGTGCCCTTCACCCTGGTTGTCGCGGTGTACTCGGCGGTGCTCGGCCTCTTCATCCCCTCCGGGGGCGGAAAATGGCTCATCGAGGCGCCGTACGTGATGGACGCGGCGAACGAACTCGAGGCGCATCTCGGCTGGACCGTGCAGGTCTACAACGTCGCGGAGTCGCTGCCGAACCTCATCAACCCGTTCTGGATGCTGCCGCTGCTCGGCATCCTGTCGTTGCGCGCACGGCACCTGGTGGGCTTCACGTTCCTGCAGTTGCTCTTCCTCGCTCCTCTCACCCTGGCGCTCCTGACCGGCTTCTCGTACACCCTCGGCTACACCCCGCCCGTCGTTCCCTGACCGCGGACCCCACACACGGCACACGCAGCACGCGGAGTCCGCGCACCGGCTCGGCAACCGGACCGGTGCGCGGGCCGGGTCGGACCTGGCGCGGGCTACAGCCGATGCCGGAGTCGTTGGTGCCGGGCCGGCGTTACGCGCGGAGGCCGTGGTGGCGGAGCGCCGCCGCGGACGGACCGATCCGTCGTGGAACGTGTGCTGTCCGCGCTGACCAGGGCCGAACCCAGGGGCGCCGGACGGGTGTTGGCGGAGCTGTCGCCGGGCCCGCTGCCTGGACAGGACATGCCCGCGTCCGGACAATGAGTTCATGACATCAGTCGAGTTCAGCGCGTACCCACCGCGGGTGTCGGACGCGGACCGGGAGCGTGCGCTCGAGGTGTTGCGCGACAGCGCGGCGGACGGACGGGTCTCCCAGGGCACGTTCGAGCACCGGATGGAAGTGATCCTGCACGCCCAGCAGCACAACGAACTGGACGCCGTGCTGCAGGACCTGCGGACCCGCAAGACCGGCTCCCGTTGGCTCTTCCGCACGGTGCAGGCGGTGTCCGGTTTCCCGGTGAAGCTGCGCCGGGCCTGGCAGTCCGAGCGGTTGCCGGAGCTGATGCTGCCGGTGACCGGACCGTATCCGCTCTCCATCGGACGCGCGCCGGGCTCCGTGCTGCGGCTGAACCACTTCACCGTCTCCCGGACCCACGCCCAGCTGCGGAACACCGGCGAGGGAGGCTGGTCACTGCGGGACCTCGGGTCGAGCAACGGCACCTGGGTGAACGGCCGCCGGGTCACCGGGACGGTGCAGGTGCGTCCCGGCGACCACGTGCTGTTCGGGCAGGTCGGCTACCGGCTGGCCGCGCCCGGGACCAGCCCGGACCACTGAGCGAGCCCGAGCTCCGGAGGGCCCCGCGCCCCGCGCCGAGCCGGCGACGCGCGCCGCTGACCGGACGTCAGCCCGTGGTCGTACCGCACGCTCGGCACAGCAGCGCCACCGGGCGCTCCCCGAGCAGCGCGGCGACCGGCTGCGACCCGCCATCCAGGGACCGGCCGGACAGCAGCTCCCGCCAGTGCCCGTCCGGCAGCCGCAGCTCGGTGTCACGCCAGCCACCGGACGTACGCAACCGCCAGGAGAGCCGGGTCACGACCGTGACGGTGACCCCCGATCGCGCGAAGGCCACACAGTGTTCCGCCGCCGGCCCCCGCGCCCGCAACGGCCGGTAGTCGCCTCTCTCGCCGAACGCCTCGGGCCACGCGCGCCGCAGCCGCAGCGCCGTCCGGGTCAGGTGAAGCTTCTCCGCTGACACCTCGTCATCCGGCCGCGGATCGGGCCAGCCGAGAGCGTCCGGCGGCCGGCGGTTGTCCGGGTCGACCAGGACGCGGTACGGCCGTTCCGTGCCCCAGTACAGCTCCGGGACGCCGGGCATGGTGAGCTGGAGCAGCGCCAGCCCCAACTGGTTCGCCCGTACGTACGGCTCGCTCCAGGTCGCCCACTTCTCCAGCGCCCGCGCCGGCGCCCCGCACGGCCCCGAGGCGACGAAGTCCGTCACGGAACGCTCGTACTCCGGGTCCGGTTCCGTCCAGCTGGTGTGCGTCCCCGCCTCCCGTACGGACTTCAGCAGGGCGCTGGTCAGCCGCTCCGGGTCGGGCGTGCCGAGAGCGAGCGCGGTCTGCCAGCCCGCCCAGGCCAGCCAGGGCTCCGGAGCGGCTGCTTCCGAGAAGATAGCGGTGTCGGCGGTGGCTTCGGGATCGGCGGTGCCGGCCGCTGGTGGGACTGCGGGTGAGGTCAGCTCCGCGAGCAGCTCGGACCAGGCCCGAGGGCACTCGCTGAGCAGCGCCAGGGCCGCGCGCGCGTCGGCGCTGCGCTTGGTGTCGTGGGTGGAGAGCAGGGTGCCGGTGTGCGGCCAGT
Organism: Streptomyces oceani; assembly: GCF_001751245.1. GTDB lineage: Bacteria > Actinomycetota > Actinomycetes > Streptomycetales > Streptomycetaceae > Streptomyces > Streptomyces oceani. Next base: position 4,939 of record NZ_LJGU01000113.1, on the reverse strand, counting down.
CCCGCTGGACCCGGGCGCAGTGGGCGTGGAACTCCGCGGGGGAGACGGCCGGTCGGCCTGGATCGCCGCCGACCTCGTTCGCGGACAGCAGGGGGACGTAGCGGTAGAACGCGGTGTCCTCCACGGCCTTGGCGCGCAGCGCCGAGGAGAGTTGGCCGAAGCGCCGCACCGCCTCGTGGGCGGCTGCCCGCCGCTGCGCTTCGTCGTCGTCCTCCTGTGCGGGAGGCGAGCCGTGCGGCGAACCGTGCCGCGATCCGTGCGGCGGGCGGCCGAGCAGCAGGTCCCGGATCCGGCGTACCGCCGGGACCTCCGGGCCGCCGCGCACGCCGCCAACGGCCTCCGTTGCTGCCGCGGCCGCCGCGTCGACCGCGCGTACGTCCGGGACCGACGGTTCCTCGCCGGGGACGGCGTACGGGCGGTACACGGGGAGTTCGGCGAGCAGGCCGCGCAACGCCCGGCTCAGCGCCCGCTCGGTGACGCCCGTGGCGGTACCGTCCGGGTCGGCGGCCTCGGTGCCGGATCCGGGAGCGGGCGCGCAGGCCCGTACGACGGCGCGGGCGAGCCGGTCGGTCTCGGCGGCGAGCTCGCCCGCCAGCAGACCGTGCGCGGCCTGCCGCACGGTGGCTCCCCACTCCCCGCCGAAGGCGGTCGGCACGGTGGTGAACTCCCGGTATTCGGCGACGAGTTCGTCGTGCCCTACCGGGTCGACGAACAGCCCGTCGAGCTGCCGCAGGGCGTCGTATCCGGTGCTGCCGGCGACCGGCCAGCACGAGGGCAGGGTCTCCCGTGCGGCCAGGATCTTCTCCACGACGGTCCATCGGCCGTCCGTCTCGCGGGCCAGCCGTCGCAGATAGCCGGAGGGGTCGGCGAGCCCGTCGGGGTGGTCCACCCGGAACCCGTCCAGCACGCCCGTACGCAGCAGGCGCAGCAGCGTGCGGTGGGTGGCCTCGAAGACCACGGGGTCCTCGACACGGACGCCGATGAGTTCCGAGACGGTGAAGAAGCGCCGGTAGTTGAGTTCCGTCCCGGCCAGCCGCCACCATCCGAGCCGGTAGTGCTGGGCGGCCAGCAGCCGTGCCAGCGGCAGCCCGGCGGTGCCGGGACGGAGCGGGAAGACGTGCGAGCCGTAACGCAGCGTTCCGTCCTCGACCCGTAGGGCCGGCTGCTCGTCGTCGGCCGGACCGGCCAGCACGGGCAGCAGCACCCGACCGTCGCCGGCGGACCAGTCGATGTCGAACCAGCGGGCGTACGGCGAGTCCGGGCCGTCCCGCAGCGTCTGCCACAGCGGCTCGTTGAGGCGTACGTCCGGGGGAACCGCCATGTGGTTGGGCACGATGTCCAGCACCAGGCCGAGGCCGTGCGCGTGCGCGGTGCGGGCCAGGTCGCAGAGACCCGACTCGCCGCCGAGTTCGGCGCGTACGGTGCGGTGGTCGGTGACGTCGTAGCCGTGCGTGGAGCCCGGGACGGCGGTGAGTACGGGGGAGAGGTGCAGGTGGGACACGCCGAGGCGGGCCAGCCCGGGGACGGCCGCCTCGGCGGCGGCGAACGGGAAGGCGGGGCTGAGTTGCAGGCGGTAGGTGGCGGCGGGCGGTGTGGCGGAGGGTGGCATGCTGCCTGGGTAACGGAGGGGACCCCTCCGGTGCGATGGGCCGCGCGGTGCGGGGGCCGTACGCGTGGGGGCGGCAACCCGAAGGGCGGAGCCGCCCGGGCCGGCGATCCGGTGCTGGCACGGGATGTGAATGATCGGTATGTGTCGTGTCCGTTCGCTGGTGTCAGGGGCGCCCGGAAGGATAGAAACCGGGTGATGCCGTCACGTGTCCATCCGGTGGCCGAGGGTGGGACCAGTGGCGTGGCCGTCGGGACGGTGTGGTTGTATACGCCGTCGGGAAGGTCCTGTTCCGCTTGCCGTGGCGTACGGGAGCGCCCGGAGGCGCGCCCAGTGTCGGGATCATGCCGGTCACGTCTCACCGCGGGAGGCACGGACGTTGCACGTACGCCCTACGGCCCCACACATAAGGGGAGTTGAACCGCGAACGAGATGCACCGCGCGGCTGCCCGCAGTAGGCTTCCTTGATCGAACAACCAGGGCCGGAAGGCGGTGCACACGTGGGCTCGGGAGGGCTTGAACTCCCTCCAGGTAAGGGCGGCAGCGAGGGCGAGACCGCCGAAGTGCCCTCCGGTGCGGTGTCGTTGGCACGGCCCATGGAGATCGGCGCGGACCTGGACTGGGGTGCCGACGTCTGGACGGAGGTACGCACCCGCGCGCAGCGTGCCGGCCGCGCCTACATCTGGTTGAACCTGGTCGAGCAGCGGCTGCGCGCGGTGGTGGCCGCCGTGCTGCGCCCGATCTACGAGCCCGTGCACGGTGACGAGTGGGTGATCGCCGCCGCTGGCCCGGCCGGCCAGGAGTGGGTGCAGCGTGCGGTGGCCGTGCGCGAGGTGAGTCGGCGCAAGGGCTATCTCCTGGACCCGGACGACGACACCATCGTCTCCTTCCTCACCCTGCCGCAGTTGCGTGAGCTGATGGTGCAGCACTGGCCCTGCTTCGAGCCGTACTTCAGCGACCGGCGGGAGGTCGAGCTGGCGCTGGACGAGCTGGAGGTGGCGCGCAGCGCGGTCGCCCGTAACCGTGCCCTGTCGGCGACGGTGCTGGCCCAGGCGGAGCGGATGTCGGGACGGCTGCTGGAGCTGCTCGACACCTCCGGGAGCGCCGGCGGGCCGGTGGACCGGCTGCCGGTGGACGCGGTGGAGGAGCTGGTGGGGGACCGGTTCGGCGACGTGGTCGGAGTGCACGCGGACCGGGTGCGGTTGCAGCGCCAGCTGCCGGTGGAGGACCTGTTCGAGGGCGCTCGGCGGCTGGACGCGGTGGGCATAGGGCTGAATCTGCTGGCGCAGAACTACAGCGGCCGGCGGCTGATGCGGCTGGCCGAGTCCGGGTGCCGAATCCGGTTGCTCTTCCTCAACCCGGCCAGCAGCGCGGTGCGCCGTCGAGAGCGCGAACTGGGACTGAAGAAGGGGGAGATGGGCCGCGCCGTGGAGATGAACATTCTCCAGATGCGTCGGGTACGGGCCAGCTTGCGGGACACCGCCGCCTTCCAGATCCACGTCTTCGACGAAACCCCCCGGTTCACCGCCTACCTGGTGGACGGTGACGGCGCGGACGGGCTCGCGGTCGTGCAGGCGTACCTACGCCGGGTGCGTGGCATGGAGTCGCCGGTGCTGGTGCTGCGCGGCGGCGGCCGGCACCTGGTCCACGAGGCGCCGGAGGGCGCGGCCGGCCCGCGGGGGCGGGCCGGAGAGCACGGCATGTTCGACACCTACCGCGAGGAGTTCGAGTCGATCTGGACGGACTCGCGCCCGGTGTCCTGACGGTCGTGGCTCGACCGGGCGGCCCGTCACGGCGGTCAGCCTCGTGGCACGCGGTTCGTAGCCCTCCCGTGGCGCCCGGACGGCCGTACGAGGGCGTGTACGCGCCATCCCGGCGGGGCGGCGGGTGCATCCTGGCGAGGGCCTGGTCCTGGGCCTGGCCGGACACGACCGTCAAAGTCGCGGCGCGTTACCGTGCCGGGAGATCACGCGTACGCGGGTGTGGGCAGCGGTCCGTCCGGCGTGCGGGAACCGCCGGCAGGACGACTGCCGGCCGGATGCTGGAGGGTGACGGCTGTCCATGCGAAGGTCGCGTCCGCCTGCCGCGGCTACCGGAGTCGCCGGGGTGTCGCGGGTCGCACTGCCACCGGAACGGGAGCGTCCACCACCCGGGCGGGAAGCCGCCGCCCCATCCGACGGCGCTCCGCCAGACGGCGCGACGGCGGCCGGGTCGGCGGAAGCGACCAGGACGGCCGACACCTCACGGCAGGCCGGCCGGGAGCCCTTCTTCGACAACGCGAAGTACCTCGCGATCGTCCTGGTGGCGAGCGCCCACGCCTGGGAGCCGTACCTGGGCGACAGCAGGGCGGCGACCGCGCTCTACATGTTCGTCTACGCCTTCCACATGCCGGCGTTCATCGTGATCTCCGGCTACTTCTCCCGGGGCTTCGAGCTGACCGCCCGCCGGATGCCCCGGCTGGTCGCCGGGGTGCTGGTGCCGTACCTCCTCTTCGAGGTGGCGTACGCTTACTTCTACCGTTGGACGGACCATGACCCGGACTACCCCATCGACGCGACCGATCCGCAGTTCCTGAACTGGTTCCTGCTCGCCCTCTTCCTCTGGCGGCTCAGCACGCCGCTGTGGCGCGCGCTGCGTTGGCCGCTGCCGATCGCGCTGCTGGTCGCGGTGCTCAGCTCGGTGACCCCGAGCGTCGGGGACGGCCTGGACCTGCAACGCAGCCTGCAGTTCCTGCCGTTCTTCGTGCTGGGGCTGCGGCTGCGGCCGGAGCACTTCACGGCCCTGCGGCACCCCCGGGTGCGGCTGGCGGCGCTGCCGGCGACCGCCGGGGCGCTCGTCTTCGCGTACTGGGCGGCGCCACGGCTGAACCACGAGTGGTTCTACCACCGGGACAGTGCCCAGGAGCTGGGCGTGCCGGCGGTCACGGGCGGTGTCATGAGCCTTGGACTGTTCGCCTGCTCGCTCGTGCTGACCTGCTGTTTCCTGGCCTGGGTGCCGAGACGCCGGCTGTGGTGCACGGCGCTGGGCGCGGGCACGCTGTACGGCTACCTGCTGCACGGCTTCCTGATCAAGGGCTCGGTGCGGTGGGGCTGGTACGACCCGGCGTGGCCGAACGCTCCGTACGGCATGGTCGCGGTCACCGTGCTGGCGGCCGCCGGGGTCACGCTGCTGTGCACTTCCCCGGTACGCCGGGTGTTCCGCTTCGTGGTGGAGCCGCGGATGCGCTGGTTCTTCCGGGACGACCCGGTCGCCGAGGCACGTGGTCGGGCCCGGCCGGGCTCCGCACCGCCAGGTGACAGCGGCCGGTAGCCGGCCGGCGCGCCCGGGGGCCGC
>NZ_LJGU01000095.1 GCF_001751245.1 Streptomyces oceani | reverse complement strand
CGTTGGCTCCCGCGCTGCGGGCGCTGTCGCCGGCGGCGCGTACGCCGTCCGCGGCCGTGCGGCCGGCGCCGCTCACCTGCTGGCTCGTCGCACGAACGGTCTGCCGGGCGCGCCAGCCGACCGAGGGCTTGCCCTCGGTGTCCACCACCGCCAGCAGCAGTCCGCCCGCCAGTCCGGCGTTCTTGAGGAAGTGCGCCAGCTCCTGCTGCCGAGCGGCCGAGTCCTCCTGCTCCCAGAACGGATGCCCGGCCGCCGTGGTGGGCACCAGGCTGCCGATCAGCAGCGCGGCGGACACCCGGGGGAAGGCGCCCAGAGCCAGGGCGGTACCAGCGACGATCTTCACCGCCGCGTCGATCCGGATCAGGGACTCGGCGTCGGTGGGGGTGCCTTCGGGGAGCTTCTCGGACTGCTTACGGAGGGTGCGGTCCAGCAGCGGCTCGGCTGCCTGGGCGTGCTGCTCGCAGTACCGCAGGGCGTTGATGCCACCGAAGACGAAGGTCGCACCCAGCATCGGGCGGGCGATGCGACGGAGAATCATGACACGCACCTTTCACGTCGCACGGGGAGGGTCGTTACCCGGAACTCTGCCGGGGTACCCAGCAGGGCGCATGTTCACCCCGCGGCGTTCTCCGGGCGCCCGGTCCCGGACGGGGCCCCGCCCGCCCGTACGACAGCGGCGAAGCGGTGCGCGACGGTGCGCCACACCGGGTCCGCGGCCGATTCGTTCCGCTGCGCCGTACGGCTGACCTCGTCCGGCGCGAAGCCGAGCCGGTGGAGGCGCGCCGGGTCCCAGTCCCGGAGTCGTGCCGGGGTGATCTCCGGGTGGAACTGCACGCCCCACGCCGAGGTGCCGACCCGGAACGCCTGGTACGGACAGTCGGTGCTGGACATGAGCCAGTGCGCGCCCGGGGGCAGGGTGGTGATCGCGTCCACGTGGTTCTCGATCGCGGTGACCCGGGGCGGCAGTTCGTGGAAGAGCGGATCGTCCGCCGCCTCGTCCCGCAGGGTCAGCGGGGTGCTGCCGACCTCGGGCGTGCCGTGTTCGGCTCGTACGCTGCCGCCGGCGACCTGGGCGAGGAGCTGACCACCCAGGCAGACGCCGAACACCGGGACCTCCCTCTCCAGCGCCTGGGTCACCAGCTTGCGGGTGGCGGTGAGCCAGGGAGCCCGGTCGGACGCGTCCGGCATGAAGCCGCCGCCGAGGACGACCACGGCCTGGTGCTCCCGGGGATCCAGGGTCTCCGGGGGCGTCTGTCCGGCGTAGCCGTGCACGACGTCCAGTGCCAGTCCGGCCTCGGTGAGGCACTCACCGAACCGTCCCGGGCCGCCGTTGGGTCCGTTCTGCACGACGAGCACGCTGGCATCGGTCATGGCTCCGCCTCCCTCAAGCCGCTGTGTGGTCGGGGGAATCCTATGGGCGCGGTGGTCGGTGGACCGTACGAGGTGGTTGGGATGTGACGTGAGCGGGGACGGGGGCGGCACCCGAGAGGCGGGCGGGGTGGTGGCCGAGGGCACGGAGCAGCCCGCCAGCCGGCCAACTCCCAGGTCAGGGGCAACGTACAGCCTTTCGTGTGCGGGGCGTCGGTGAGTTATCCACAGGCGGCCGGTGCTCGCTTGCCGTTGTTGACACGGCACTGGGAAGCTCAGATCTGTTCGGCGGCGCGGGCGGTTGGCGACGCGGGCAGTTCAGCTTGGCCACTTCGACCGGGGAGAGCACGCATGACCAGCACCGTCATCGGGGAGGTCCTCGTCGACCTGGTGTGGCGCACCGGAGCGTCCACCATCGTGCCGATCCCGGGCGGCAGCCCGGCGAACGTCGCCATCGGCCTGCATCGGTTGGGTCGCCCCACGACGCTCGCGACCTGCTGGGGCGACGATCCACCCGGATCCCTGGTGGCGGAGTATCTCCGCGACACCGGGCTGCCCGTGCGGCGTGCGACTTCCGGATCCGGGCGTACCACCCAGGCCCTGGCCTACGTCGACGGCGACAGCGGGGCGGCGACGTACGACTTCCTGGCCGCCTGGGACCCTCAGCGGTTGTCCATACCGCCCGAGGTGCGGCTGTTGCACACCGGTTCGCTGGCGATCGTCGTACAACCCGGCGCTGAGGAGGTGCTGAACGCATGTCAGGAGGTGCGGGGCCGGGATGGTGGCGCGGTCGCCGTGGACCTCAACGTCCGGCCGGCGGTGCAGCCTGACCGGGCCGCCTACCGGCGTGCGGTGGAGCGGGTGGCGACGACCGCCGATGTCATCAAAGCCAGTGATGAGGATCTCTCCTGGCTGTATCCGGGTGACTCACCTGAGGAGGCGGCGCGGCAGGTGCTCGGCCAGAGCGGCGCGCGGCTGTTCGTGCTCACCCGCGGGGCCTCGGGCGCCACCGGATACCTGGCGGCGGCGGATGCGGAAGAGGGCAGCGTCAGCGAGGTCACGGTGCCCGCGCCGGCCGCAGCGGTGGTGGACACCATCGGTGCCGGTGACTCCTTCCAAGCCGCGCTGCTCGCGGCGCTGTTGACCGATTCCGGCTCGGGGGAGGCGTGTGCCGTGCGGTTGCCGTCGGACGCGACGGGGCTGCGGGATGTCCTGTTGCAGGCCGTCACGGCCGGGGCGCTGGCCTGCGGGCGCGCGGGTGCGCAGCCACCGACGCGGGAGGAGTTGGACGAGGCCTTGCGGGCCACCGCGTCCGAGCCGTACTGACTCGGGCCCTTGTGGTGCCTTGGTCCGTTGCTCGTGCTCCTTGTGAAGTTCAGCGAGCCCTGACTCAGACCTCTCGTCGCTCGCGCCACTCTTGTAGGACGGCGTCGAGGTCGAAGGGCGTGAGCCGGTGTGGGGGGCCTTCGGGGGGACGCCGGATCGCCGCGTCGATCTTTGCGTTGATCTCCGCGACGATCTTCCGCACCATTGCCTCGCTCGGCGCCCGGAGCGCCGCGGCCCGCGCGTCCTGTGCCTCCTTCCGGAGGGCGAGGGAGGGCGGCAGGTGAGACAGGCCCTCCCGCTCCATCTTCGCCTTCACCCACCACATCTCGTCGTACGGCTTGTTCAGTCCGCGCAAGGGCTCACCTGCTCCTGGCAGGTTGTCGAGTTCACCGCGCTCGGTCGCTTCCCGGATCTGTCGGTCGGCCCACGACTCGAAGGTGATGCCTGGTGGTTTGCGTTCGGTCATCGCATCCTCCCTGTCACAGGTCTTTATGATACGGCCGTATCATAAACCTCGAAAAGGACGCAGCGTGCCCCGCACCCCGGCCGTCGGTTCCATCTGGTGTGGACGGCGCGCGGTGCTGGCCATGACGGACACGGAGCTTGCCGCGCAACCGTTTGCCGAGGGACCCAACCGAGGCGGCGCGGCTGCTGGCGCTGGGCCTCGGCCTCGGCCTCGGCACCAGTGTGCTGGTCGGCCAGCGCGGTTCACGATCCACGCCTGCCGTGCTGGACTACCACCTGGATCAGCTGTCCGGCCCGGGGCGGGCCCATGCCGCGATCGTGCGGCCCTCGTCAGGTCGGGGCCGTCAGTCCGACTGGGTTTCCGGGGTCGGGACCCGGCCCGGCTCCGGCTCCGTACGCGCCTTCACGACGTGTTGGATGAACAGGTCGTAGACCAGCACGCCCACCATGCCTCCGATGAGCGGCCCCGCGATGGGGATCCACCAGTAGTTACTGAACCAGTCGAACGTCCCTGGTAGCGCGATCTCGTCCCAGCCCATGATCCACGCCCACAGGCGGGGGCCGAAGTCACGGGCGGGGTTGATGGCGTACCCGGCATTGGGCCCGAAGCAGAGACCGATGGCGAAGACCACCAGGCCGATCAGGTACGGAGCGAGATTGGACAGCGGACCCGTGTTGCTGGTGTCGACGATGGCGCAGACCAACAGCAACAGGATCGCGGTGCCGATGATCTGGTCGAGCAGTGGCCCCCAGGTGGAGCCTCCGAAGTACTCCGCGGGGAAGGTGGCGAAGATCGAGTAGGTGTTCAGCGACTCGTCCCTGGCGAGATTCGCCTTCGCGTCGAACGCGTCGATGGCCCAGCGGTACGACGCGTAGACCAGTGCGGCACCCACGAAGGCGCCGGCCGTCTGCGCCAGCCAGTAGGGCACCACCTTGCGCACGGGGAAGCCCCGGCGGAGGGCGAAGGCGAGCGTCACCGCCGGGTTGATGTGGCCGCCGCTCACCCCTCCGGACACGTAGACCCCGAAGACCACGGCCATCCCCCAGCCCCAGGCGATGATCAGCCAGTTGGCCGGGCCGAAGGCGTCCACCTGTCGACCCGAGCCCGGCAGCCCGACCACCGCGACCGCGACCGAGGCACAGGCCAGCAGGATGAGCACGAAGGTGCCCAGGAATTCCGCGAGCATCTCGCCGCCGAGCCCTGCCCGGTACCCGCGTCGCCGTTCACCGGCCTTGGCCGCCATTCGCCCTCACCTCGCGCAGCTCGACTTTGGGAGTTCACCACAGCGCACATTAGGCACGAGAGGTAGGAAAAACGGATCTCCCACACAGAGGTCCCTCGAACGCCACAGGATCGCCTGATGCGGCCGGGGCCTGCCGAGCTCTTGTGTGAGATATCCGTAATGCTTGGTATGCGCAGTCGTGACCGCGGGCTGCCGGCCGGCTGGGGCGACATCCGTGTGCACTCCGGAACGGGTCGCCGCCGCAGAACATTCGAGGGGAGTAGGACGGTTGCCCATCATGGATCTCCGCGACGCTCTACGCCGTACGGTCCGTGGCCGGGGCGCCCGTCTCCTCACCGACCGCGCTGGTCGTACCGGTCGCACCGCCCCCACCGGTGAAGTCGCCCGCCCCGTCGGCGCCCTGCGCACCGACGACGTCCGAGGAAACGGAATCTCCGCTGGCTCCATGATCGGCTGGCTGATCCTTCTCACCGTGTTGCTGCTGGTCACCGGCTACCTCGGCTCGCGCGAGACCCGACTCATCCCTTTCCTGATCTTCCTACCGGGACTGGTCGCCGGCCGGGGCACGGTGCGCCAGACCGCGTTCGCCGCCGGCTGGGTCCTGCTCGCGGTCAGTGCCTCGATCATCGCCCGACCGCTGGAGTCCCTCAGCGCCAACATCTCCCTCATCGCGTTCACCACGGTGCTCGGCGGGCTCAGCGTGGCCATGGCACGGCAGCGGATCGTCCGACAGCAGGAAATCGCCCGACTACGCTCCGCCACGGCCGCGCTGCAGCGCCAGATCCTCCGCCCACTCCCGCTACTCACCGACCAGCTACTGATCAACGGCTTGTACGAGGCCGTGGAGGAGGACACCAGAGTCGGCGGCGACATCTACGAGGTGGTCTCCTCGCCGTACGGCAGCCGGGTCCTCATCGCTGACGTCCAGGGCAAGGGGCTGCCCGCCATCGGTGCCGCGTTCGCCGTGCTCGGGGCCTTCCGGGAGGCGGCGAGCCGCGAACCGACGCTCACCGCCGTGGTGGACGACCTGGAGGCGGCGGTGTTGCGGCACAACGCGTTCGCCGTGCAGACCGGCGAGCCCGAGCGCTTCGTCACCGCCCTGCTCATCGGGGTCACCGAGGACGAGGAGGCACAGGTGGTCAACTGCGGGCATGTCGAGCCGTATCTGCTGCACATCCCGCAGCCGGGTCCGGTGCTGCGCGAGGAGCCGGACGTGCCGCTCGGCCTCGGCGCCCTGGCGCGGGAGCCGCGCACCGTCGAGTGGTTCGACTTCCCCGGCGGCAGCACGCTGCTGCTGTTCACCGACGGCATCACCGAGGCCCGGTCGCCCTCCGGCGCCTTCTTCCCGCTGGTCGAGCGCCTGCCGCGGTGGAACGCCGTGCCGCCCGCCGAACTGGCCGGTGTCCTGCGCGACGAACTCCACACACACGCCGCCGGGAGCCCGCGTGACGACGTGGCGGTGCTGGTGTTGCGCCGTACGGGCGGCAGCCCGCCGCCGTAGGGTCCCGCGCCGCGGCGGTGGATCCGCCGAAGGCGTCCCGTACCCGGCCTCCTTCGTCGGGGCCCAGCGGAACACGCGCGCCAGCGCACGTACGCACGTACGCACGCACGGACGAGTCCGCCCGCCGTCGGTGTCCGACGGGTGGACTCGTCCGCGACGGTGGCTACGAGACGAAGCCGCGGGTGACGTGGGTGCCCCTCCCGTTCCTCTCCGCCTGGTAGTTGGCCTCCCCGACACAGTCGCTGTACTCGTAGTTGGCCCTGGAGGCACCGCTCAGACCGCCGGCGTCGGTGGACGTGGGCCCGCCGAAGACGACGTCGGAGCGGGGCATCTCAGCACAGCTGGGAATGCCCAGGTAGTACTCGACGAACCCGCCCTGGGAACCCTGGAGGTTGCCGCTCCCCTCCGGCAGGGTGTACGTCCCGAGGTGGGTGGACTCGCCCGAGACGGTGTCCGTCGCCGTGCCGGTCCAGGTGTTGGTGCCGCTGCGCTCGACCGTGACGTCGTACGTGTGGCCGTAGACGGCGTCGAAGTCCACCGCGCAGGTGACGCCCGGGCCGCCGTCGGCCCCTTCGTGGCAGAGTGGGTCGGAGGTGCTCGCCCCCGCGGTGAAGGTGGAGAAGCGGGCCGACAGCCGCTCGCTGCCTCCGCTGTTCTCGCGGGGCTGGAGGCCCGTGTAGCCCATGGCGTTCGCGAAGTTGTACTGCTGCGCGAAGTAGATGCCGTCCTGGTGGGCCGTGGCCTTGTTGACGGTGATCGGGAAGGTGATGTTCGTCAGCCCGGATTCCGGGACGCCGTCGATCGACCAGCCGATCGAGACGTTGCCGCCTCCGACGCTCGCGGCCGCCGTCTGCGGTACGGCGACGAGCAACCCCGCCACCAAGGCGGGTACGGCACAGCGGCGGAGCTTGCTGGGACTACTGGGTCTTCTGGCGCTTCCGAGTCTGCTGAGTCTGCCGAGTAGGGACATGCGCTTCCTCTTCTCTGTCGTGTGCGGCCTGGACAACTGGCGGCCGGTCCCGGGGCGTTCGTCCGCCCCACCCGCCGTGCGCAGGCGGCCGCGGCCGTGTCGACCCGGCCGCGGGAAGATCCCCGGAGGACGCTAAGGACACTGAGGAATCGTCAGGTTCGCGCTATGTCGATCCTGGCCCCGGGCGGAAGGCAGCACCATGGACTCCCGCGGGGGGATACTTGGACCGTTCCTCATCAGTGTCCGGGAGTGGCGTCTGGTGCCACGCGCTGGAACTGCGCGCAATCCCGTCCGGGGCCATCCCTGACCGCTGGTCACTGAGCCGGCCACGGGTTCGGTCACGGGTCAGTCCAGGCCCCGTGCGGTGCGGAAGCGTCCAAGACCACTGGCCAACTCGACGATCGGCTCCGGGTAGTCCAGCTGGGCGCGGTCCCGAGCGGCGAGCTTCCACGGCGAGTGCGCGCTCCTGCCCGACAGCTGCGCCAGCTCCGGCACCCAGCGGCGTACGTACGCGCCGTCCGGATCGAACCGCCGGGCCTGGGTGAGCGGGTTGAGCACCCGGTTGGGGCGGGTGTCGGTGCCCGTACCGGCCGCCCACTGCCAGTTGAGCTGGTTGTTCGCGATGTCACCGTCGACCAGCCAATCGAGGAAGTGTCGTGCGCCGAGCCGCCAGTCGAGATAGAGCGTCTTGGTCAGGAAGCTCGCCACGAGAAGCCGGGCGCGGTTGTGCATCCAGCCCTCGTGCCGCAGCTGGCGCATCGCCGCGTCGATCAGCGGATAGCCGGTACGCCCCTCTCGCCAGGCCGTGGCCTCCCGCTCGTCGTGCCGCCAGCGGTCGCCGTGCCCGCGGTAGTCCCGCCGGGCGGCCTCGGGCCGTGCGGCCAGCACCTGGTGGTGGAAATCCCGCCAGGCCAGTTGGCGTACGAACGCCTCCGCCCCGGCGCCACCCCGCCCCCGGGCCCGCTCCACCAGCTCGGTGGCGGAAAGGGTGCCGAAGTGCAGGTGTGGGGACAGCCGGGACGTCGCGTCGGCGCCCAGGTCATCATGCCGCTCGGCGTAGTCGTCGATGCCCTCACGCAACCACGAGTGGAACCGGCGGCGTCCGTTCCGCTCGCCGCCGAGGGCCAAGCCGGTCGAGACGCCCGGGATCGCCGAGCGGGCGGGTGGTTTCGCGGAGCGGACGCCGTCCGGGACACGTACGACCCGCGGGGCTCGCGCCGTTCGGCGCGGCGTCTCTGCCGCCCAGCGGCGGAAGTAGGGCGTGAACACGGCGAAGTGGTCGCGGCCCTGCGGGGTGACCGCGCCCGGTGGCACTGCCGTGACCACCGCGTCATGGACGCACAGTTCCCGGCCGTCCGCGGCCAGGGCGGCGCGCAGCGACTCCTCCCGCCGATCGGCGTACCAGCTGACCCCGGCCGCGATATGGACACGTGGCGCGTCGACCTCGGCGGCTACCGAACGGACCTGCTCGGTGACATGCCCCTGGCGCAGCACGAGTCGCCCGCCGCGTGCACGCAGCTCGGAGTCGAGGTCGGCGAGACAGTCGGCCAGGAAGGCGCGCCGGTTGGGCACGTCGAAGCCCGCGGCCCTGATGTCGTCGTCCAGGACGAACAGCGGCACCACCCGCTCCGCCTCGTCGCAGGCCGCCCGCAGCACCGGATTGTCGTGCAGACGCAGATCGCTGGTGAAGAGGACGATGGAGTGCTTCACGTGGTGCTCCCGGTATGGTCGATCCACGGCGAGGGCGGGCTCTGGTGGAGTGCTGTCGTGCTGCCGCTGCCCCACAGTGCCGTACTGGCCCGGGATCGAAGGGCCGACACGGCCAGGACGGCGTCAACCCTGGAGCGGGCGGCGGGCCTTGACCTTGTCGTAGCGGCAGGGTTTTCACTTGGCCCCATGCGTATAGGGGAACTGGCCGCTCTCGTCGGGGTGTCCGCCCGTGCCGTACGCCATTACCACCAGATCGGGCTCCTGCCGGAGCCGCGGCGGCACGGCAACGGGTATCGCGACTACGGATGGCGCGACGCGGTCCAACTGGCACGGATTCGCCGGCTCACGGCCTTCGGCCTGAGCCTGGACGAGGTCCGCGAGGCGCTCGCGGAAGGCGCCGGTGGTGACGTCCACGCGGCGCTGACCGGACTGGACGCCGACCTGGCGCGACAGGAGGAGGACATCCGAGCGCGCCGGGCCCGGCTGGCGGTGCTGTTGGAGCAGGCGAGGGCGGGCACCCTGCCGGAGGAGGGGCCGTTGTCGCCCCAGCTGACGGAACTCTTCGCCCGGCTGGAACCAGCGCCCGGGTCCGTCGAGCAGCCTGAGGGAGGCATGGCCGCGCGGGACCGAGAGGCGCTCGCGCTGTTGGACACTGCCGCGCCACCGGACGTACGCGAGCGCATGGCCGAGCTGCTGGGAACCCTGGGGGCCAGTCCGCGGGAGGTCGAGAGGGTGCGTGCGGCGTACGCGCTGCTGGACGGCTTGGTGCGGGTCGCGCCGGACGATCCGGAGGTGGAGGCCGTGGTCGGGGAGCTGGTCGACGGCGTGTCCGACGAGATGCTCGGGAGGATGGCCAGGGCGGGCGCCGGAACGGATTTCGCGGTAACCGACAGCGTCTTCGTCGAGGCGCTTGGCACCAGCCTCGCGCCCGCGCAGGCGGAGGCGTTGCGAAGGGCGATGTGCCGGATCATCGAGCGAGTGGAGCGGCTGTCGTGACGACGGCCGGGTGCGTCGTGAAGAGGTGCCTTCGATTGGCTCTGTGGCTGTTGCTGCCGGCGGAGCTGATACTCGTCGGTTGCCTGTTGGGGGGCGTCCCTGTGTCGTCCGGCATCCTCCTCGTCGTCGAGTCCGTGGTCGTCTGCCTGGTTGTCGCGGAACTCATCCTGCTCAGCCGGGTGTTCCGGCGCGCCAGGAGGAGCGGACTCGATCGTGCGGCGGCGTGCCGCGCGGGGCTCCGCGAGGTGGTGCCCGAGCCGTTGCGCCGACTCATCGGGCACGAGACGCGGGCGATGGTCAGTCTCGCGTTGTGGGTGGCCCGGCGGCGACATGGCGTGCGGGCGGGTGACCACGCGGTGGCGTACGCCGGCGCGCAGGCGTCGACGATGTTCCTGCTGACCTTCGCGGTGCTGGTCGAGACGGTCGTGCTCGCTCTGCTGATTCCCTGGCCGGTGGTGCATCTGGTGGTGCTGGTCCTCGACCTCTACGGCGTGCTGTTCGTCCTGGCGACGCACGCGGCCTGTGTCGTGCGCCCCCACGTCGTCGGCGCGGACGGCGCGCTGCGGGTGCGGTACGGCGCGTTCTTCGATCTGCGGGTGTCGGCGGAACAGGTGGCCCAGGCTCGGATCGAGCGGGGCTACCCGACGAGCGGCCCGATCCAGGTCGACGACGAGGGGGTCCTGACCCTCAGCGTCGGCAACCAGACCTCGCTGGTCGTGGAACTGACCGAGCCGGTCCCGGTCGTACGGCCGCTCGGCCGGCGGGAGACGGTCCGGGTCCTGCGCTTCCACGCCGACGACCCGCGTGCGGCCCTCGTGCAGTTGACGGCGTCAATGCCACGCTGACGTCCACTCGGTGGACCAGGCAGTGGGGCTCGGGCGGAGGTGCCAGGAGAGCGTGTGGCGCGGTGTTCGTGATGAACCCTTCCGAACGCTGTGAAACTGGCGCTATGTCGAACAGTTCGGACAGTTCTACGCGCGGTACGGGCCACGCCTCGGCACGCGTCCTGGACACCTACGGCCGGGGCGTGCGTACGGCGCTCCAGGACAACGCGACGGCGTACGGCTTCTCGATCTCGATCACCGCCGCCTACGGGTTGGCCAGCGGCTCCCGGGGTCCCGCGAGCGCCGCCGAGACGATCGGCTTCGCCCTCGGCGCGGGGACGGCCTTCCTCGTGATCACCCTGCTGTTCCTCAGCAAGCACGAGCGGCTCAGCGAGGGCGAGCAGGTGCTGACGCTCAGCGGCGCCTTCGACTTCCTCTCGGTCGTCGTCGCGGTGGCGGTCGGGTACGGCCTCTCCCGGATCCCCGGTTCCCCCGCCTGGCCGTTGACGGGGCTGGGCACGGTCGTCAGCTACCTGCTGGTGGGTGGCCTGGACGTGGTGCTGGCGCGCGCGCTGTCCCGGCACACCTCTCTGGGGCGCTCGGACAGCCCTTGACGTCCTCTCCCGCCTGTGTGGGGCGGGAGATCGTCTCCCGGGCGTCCGCGGAGGCGGCGCGTATAGCCGGAATGACGTCACGTCATGTTCCGGGAACAGAGTCGGAGATCTTCCGTGGGCTCGGAGCGGGACCTCGGTAGGTTGGGGAGGTGACTGATACGGGTGGATCGCGAATGGTCTCGGGCCGGTACCTCCTGCTGGACCGGGTCGGCAGCGGCGGCATGGGGACGGTGTGGCGCGCGACGGACCAGCTGTTGGGCCGCACGGTCGCGATGAAGGAGATGCGCCTGCAGTCCAGAGGCGAGGAGTTGGCCAAGCAGAAGCAGCGGGCACACCGGGAAGCACGCGCGCTCGCCCGGATATCCCACCCGAACGTCATCAACGTCTACGACCTCGTGGACCATGACGAGGGCGTGTGGCTGATCATGGAACTGGTGGACGGGCCGTCACTGGCCGAACACGTCGCCGCCACCGGGCCGATGACGCCGTCCACGGTCGCCGGGGTCGGCCTTCAGGTCCTGGCCGCGCTGCGGGCGGTGCACGCGGTCGGTACGCTCCACCGGGACGTCAAGCCCGGCAACGTACTGCTTCGCGCGGACGGCTCGCTGGTGCTCTGCGACTTCGGTATCGCGGCCCTGGCCGGCGGCGACTCGGTCACCACGACCCGTGGGGTGCTGGGGTCTCCGGAGTACATCGCACCGGAACGGCTGCACCAGCAGCCGGTGGGGCCGGCCAGTGACCTCTTCTCGTTGGGCAGCACGCTGTGCGCGCTGCTGTCCGGTCGTTCCCCGTTCGCCCGTTCGGAGGCCATCGCCGTACTGCACGCGGTGGCGCACGAGGAACCGGAGGTCCTACCCGAGGCCGTGGCAGGGCCGTTACGTCCGCTGCTGGAGGCGTTGCTGCGGAAAGACCCGGCGGAACGGCCCTCGGTCGCCGAGGCCATGGAGATGGTGCGGGCGGTGACCGCGACAGGGACGGCGCCGCCCCTTCCGGACCCCGCTCCCCACAGCGGGCAGTCAAGCCCGGCCGCCGCCTTCGCGGTCTCCACACCGGGCTCCACCGGGGGAACCACACCGGGTTCCACCAGGGGATCCACCGCGGATACCGGCGCGCCTCGGCGTCGAGTGTCCCGGCGGGCCATGCTGTCGGTCGGACTCCTGGCGGCGGGCAGCGCCGTCACCGGGCTGTGGGTGAACCACTCCATGGACGACGGCGAAACCGGGGCCGAGGACAGGGAACCGTCCGCGGGTCCGGAAGGAAATGGAGACCCCCGCCCCGCGCCCTCGTCGTCCGGGCTCGACGCGGTGATGGCGGTTCCGGGCCCGCCGAGCCCCGAAGGGCCGAGTGAGTACTGGCTCTTCACCGGGGACGACTACTTCCGGTTCCGTGCCGCGTCCGGCAACCACCCGGTGCGCCGGCGGCTCACCAGGCCGTCGCCCATCGGGAAATGGAAGGGCACCTTGGCGCGGTTCCCCGGGTTCCGGGATGGCGTCGACGCGGTGCTGCGGGTCCCGGAGAAGGGCGACGAGTACTGGGTCTTCGCCAAGGAGCGGTACCTCCGGATCAGGGTCGACCCGGCGTACCAGGACACGCTGGTGACCGGGCCGCAACCGATCAGCGACTGGCGCTCGGCGTTCCAGGGGCTGCCGCCGGGCGGCATCGACGCCCTGATGCGAGTGCCGGACGACCCGCATCAGGTCTGGGCGTTCTCCGGTGGTCGGTACGCCCGGGTGCGTCTGGCGGGCGAGGAGCCGGGAGGGTCGAACCCGGGCGCCTCCGGAGTCGAGCTCTGGTCGGGCACCCTCGCGCGTCACCCCGAGTTCCGCACGGGGATCGACGCGGTGCTGCCCGTGCCGGGGGTGCGGAACGACTACTGGGTCTTCGCCGGCAGGCGGTACATGAAGATCCGGGTGACCGATGTCGAGTACGCGGACAGGGTGCTTCTGCCGCCCAGGACGCTCCCCCCGTGGAGCGCCGTCCCGTTGGCGAACTGAGCGGCCCCTGCCGGGGGCTCGCGAGGTCGAGCCGGTCGCGGTGGCTTCCGACATCGCGTACGTCGTCCGTCGTCGTCCCCGCCGCCGTCACCTCGGCCGGCCTCTGGCGTTGCCCGCGCGCGGTACGGCGGACACCGCGCGCAGGTTCCGGATCGCCGGCACGGACAGCAGCGCGACGCTCACGAGGACCGCCATCACACCGCCGAAGAGCAGCACCGTACGGCCGCCGACCAGCTGCGCTGCCGGGCCGGCGAGTGCCTGGCCCACCGGCACCATCGCCAGCGAGCCGGCCACCTCGTAGGCGTGGATACGGTTCAGGATCGGGCCCGGCACCTGGGTCTGGACACTGGTGGCCCACATGACGCCCCAGAAGCCGATGCCCGCGCCGGAGACGGCGGCGCCGGCCATCATCGCGGCCGTGGGCAGGCCCGCCCCGACGGTGAGCGGGAATAGGCAACAGCCCAGCAGCGCCACGGCTCCGGCCCGGAGTTGCCGCACCGGGCGGAAACGCAACGCGCACAGTCCCCCGATAGTGGTGCCCGCGCCGAGTGCCGAGTTCACCAGGCCGTAGACGCCGGCGCCCTGGGAGGGGATGATCTCGGAGGCGGTCAGAGGCACCTGCGGGCCCATCACCGTGATCATGTAGACCATCCAGATCACGATGACGGCCCACATCCACTGGCGCGATCTGAACTCCCGCCACCCCTCCGCGAGATCGGCGAGGTAACTGCCGCGCTCCGCCGGCCGGGCGGCCGGCGCGGGCAGCCGGAGCAGCACCAGACAGAGCGCGCTGAGAGCGTACGTGCCGGCGTGCGCGACGAACACACCGCCGGCCGAGAACAGGCCGACCAACACGCCAGCCAACGCGGGCCCCAGCAGCAGCGCAAGCGACTCCGCCGTGCGCACGAGGCTGTTGGCGCCCTGCACGTCGTTGGCGAGTCGTGGAATGGTGCTGGCCACGCCGGGCTGGAAGAGCCCGCCGGCGATGCCGTTGACGGCACCGATCACGCACACCTGCCAGAGCACCACGTGTCCGCTCAGGAAGAGTCCGGCCATCAGCGCCTGACTGCCGACCCGGACCAGGTCGGCGCCGATCATCAACACGCGGGTGTTGAGCCGGTCGCAGAAGACGCCGCCGAAGACGACGAAACCCGCCAGACACACCGTCAGCGAGGCGAGAGCCGCCCCGATCGCACCGGGGCCGTGCCCCTGCTGGATCAGTCCGGCGGAGAGGGCGATGGGCAGCATGGCGTCACCGAGCTTGGCGACGGCTCGTGCCACGAAGAACAGGAGGAAGTTGCGCGAACGCAGGGTTGTCGGCGGTGCGTCGGCAGCCGGGACGGTCGCTGCGGTTGGGGCGGGAGTCACGTACGCACAGTCTGCCGGGTCCACGCGCCGGGGGCGAGGGGTTCGTGGCTGGGCGTTGTGGTGGTTCCGGAGGCTCCGTGATGCTGACTGATGCGCCAGTCAATATCACAACGGACGACAGCCGACCTCCATATAACGTGCAGAAATAGGGATGGCGGCGATGGCGGCATGGAGGTGGTGTTGCGATTTACTCAACGTTCCCGTAGGCTCTCGCACCATGCGGCAGGAACAGGTCAGTGAGGTCGCCGCCCGAGTGCGGGAGGTGATCTCACGTGTCGGGTGTAGTCAGCGGGAGTTCGCACGGCGGATCGTCATCGACCCGTCGAAGCTGTCCCGCTCGCTCGGCGGCACCCGTCGGTTCACCGCCGCCGAGTTGGCCCGGGTCGCCGACGTCGGCGGAGTCGACGCGGGCTGGCTGCTGGGTTCCCGAGCCGAGGCGGAGGGCGAGAGCGTGGCGCGTCAGACCGTAGCCGAGGGGACCGTGGGAGCGGAGGGGGGAGCGCCCGGCGCGCCGGTCGTCGTCCCCACCACCGGTCGACCGCTGCAGATCGTCCGCGAGACCGTACGCCTGATCGCCGAGCACGGCTTCCACGCCGTGCGCGTCGCGGACATCGCCGCCGCCTGCGGCACCAGCAGCGCGGCGATCCACTACCACTTCCCGGGCCGCGCCGAACTCCTCGAGGCCGCGGTCCGCTGGTGCATGGACCAGGACACCGCGGCACGCGCGGCCCGGATCGCCGACGAGGAGGAAGCGGCCAGCGAACTGCGCCAGCTCATCGCACTGCAGACCCCGCACACCGAGCAACAGCGACGGCAGTGGCGCGTATGGCTCGACCTGTGGGCCGAGGCCGCCCGTTCCACCGCCATCGGCCGGCTGCACGTCGAGTACTACCGGCAGTGGCGTACGACCGTCGGCGACGTGATCCGACGCGGTGTCGCGCAGGGCGCCTTCCGCCCGGACACCGACCCGGAGTTCGCGGCGCTGCGTCTTACGGCGCTCATCGACGGACTCGCCTCCCAAGTCCTCGCCACCGCCCGCGACGGCGCCGAGGGGACGAGCCCCGAGGACATGTACGCCGCGCTGCTCGCGCACGTCGACACCGAGCTCACCGCGGAGACCGAACCTGCCGCGGAGACCGAACCCACCTCCTGAGCAGCGCCTCAGGCACGACCCGCACCGCATCCGACGAGGGACCCATGTCCGCCGGGATGGTCCCCTGATCTGGAGGAGCCCCCTCATGCCCATGAACGACAGCGTCATCATCACCTGTGCCCTGACCGGCGCGGGTGACACCGTCGGGCGTAGCAAGCACGTGCCCGTCACCCCGGAGCAGATCGCCACCTCGGCCGTGGAGGCCGCCAGCGCGGGCGCGGCCGTCGTCCACATCCACGTCCGCGACCCCGAGACCGGCGCTCCCGCGCGGGACCCGAAGCTCTACGCCGAGACCGTCGACCGGATCAAGCAGACCGGCAGCGACGTCGTCATCAACCTCACGGCCGGGATGGGCGGTGACCTCGTCCTGGACGCTGACGAGCCGCTGGAGAAGGGCGCCCTCCCCGGCACCGACCTGGTCGGTGGGCTGGCCCGGCTGCCGCACGTCGAGGACCTGCTGCCGGACATCTGCACCCTGGACTGCGGCTCGCTGAACTTCGGCGACAACCTCTACGTCTCCACGCCGGAGATGCTCCGCAAGGGCGCCGCCCGCATCCAGGAGTTGGGTGTCCGACCCGAGTTGGAGATCTTCGACACCGGGCAGCTGTGGTTCGCCAAGCAGTTGTACGCCGAGGGGCTGCTGTCCAACCCCTCGGTCTTCCAGCTGTGCATGGGTATCCCGTGGGGAGCGCCGGCTGAGCCCGAGGTGCTCCAGTCCATGGTCAACATGCTGCCGGACGGGGCCCAGTGGGCCAGTTTCGCGCTCGGGCGGATGCAGATGCCGTGGGTCGCGCAGTCGATCCTGTTGGGTGGCAACGTACGAGTGGGGCTTGAGGACAACCTCTATCTGAGCAAGGGGGTGAAGGCGACGAACGCACAGCTGACCGAGCGGGCCGTCACCCTCACCGAGACGCTGGGCGCCACCGTCGCCACACCCGCCGAGGCCCGCGAACGGCTCGGCCTCGGCCGCTGACCGCTCATCACCCCGAAGCCCCCGAAGTCCCGTGTGCCCGCGCCCGCACTGTGTCCGCCGTGCCGTGCGGGGTCACGCTCGTACGGACGCGCGCCGGAGCCCGTACGCGACACAGCACAGGAGTCTCCCCATGACACCACCCGAACCTGCCGACGTCACCCGCGTGACCTGCGTGGGCGCAGGAGTGATCGGTGGCGGCTGGGCCGCCCACTTCCTCGCCCGCGGCTACGACGTGACCGCCTGGGACCCGGACCCGGAGGCGGAGTCCAAGCTGCGCCGGCTCGTCGACGCCGCCTGGCCCGCACTCGTCCAGCTGGGTCTCGCCGAGGGCGCCAGCCGGGACCGTCTCACCGTCGCCCCGACGCTCGAGGGGGCCTGCGCGGAGGCGCAGTTCGTCCAGGAGAGCGCTCCGGAGCAACTGGACCTCAAGCGTGACCTGCTGGCCCGGCTGGACGCCGCGACCCCTCCCGGCGTCGTCATCGCCTCGTCCACCTCCGGCTATCCGATGACGGACATGCAGACCGAGGCGGCGGACCCGTCCCGGCTGCTGGTCGGCCACCCCTTCAACCCGCCGTACCTGATTCCGCTGGTAGAGGTGGTCGGCGGTGAGCGGACCGACCCGGACGCGGTCGCGTGGGCCGCCCGGTTCTACGACACGACCGGCAAGTCCGTGATCACGATGGACCGTGAGCTGCCCGGTTTCATCGCGAACCGGCTGCAGGAGGCCCTGTGGCGGGAGGCGCTGCACATGGTCGCGAACGGCGAGGCCACGGTGCGGGAGATCGACGACTCGATCACCGAGGGTCCGGGACTGCGCTGGGCGTTCATGGGACCCTGCCTGACGTTCGCGCTCGCGGGTGGCGAGGGCGGCATGGCGCATATGCTCGACCACTTCGGGCCCTCCCTGAAGGCGCCGTGGACCCGGCTCGAGGCCCCGGAGCTGGACCGGAAGCTGTACGACGGCATGGTCACCGGCTGCGCGGAGGCCGCGGCCGGACGCTCCAGCGCGGACCTCGTCGCCGAGCGCGACCAGGGCGTGATCGACGTGCTGCGGGCCACCGGCCGGCTGCCCGGGCAGCCGGTCCCGGGGCGGGGCGGTGCCCCCTCGTGACCGACGGCCTGCCGCCGCACGTCGAGAGGGTGCGTCCAGCCTGGATCGACTACAACGGCCACCTCAGTGAGGCGTACTACGTGCTCGTTTTCGGACACGCCACGGACGCGATGATGGAGGCGACGGGGCTGGACGGCGCGTACCGCGCGGCCACCGGATGCTCGCTCTACACGGTCGAGTCGCATGTCCGCTACCTGCGCGAGGTGCGGGACGGCGCCGAACTGCGCGTGCGTACGCGGGTCCTGGGCGTCGACGCCAAGCGGCTCCGCTTGGCCCACGAGATGTACGCCGAGGGCGGCACCGAGCCGGTCGCCACGACGGAGTTGCTGGGCCTGCACGTCGCCGCGTCCGGCGTCGTGCCGTTCCCGGAGGAGGTGCGCGCGCGGTACGCGGCGCTCGCCGAGGCGCCCCCGGCGTGGGCGGGGCGGGCCATCGGGCCCGTACCGCGGGGGTGAGTCGCCGGCGTACGGCGGTCACTCCGCGCCCGCGCTCGTACCCGCGCCCGCGCTCGTATCAGCCCCCGCGCCCGCTGGCACGTCAGCGGGCGCGGGCGCTGACGTAGCTGTCGATCCCGTCGAGGAGTCGCTGGAGTCCGAAGTCCAGGCTGGGCCGGATGTCGTTGTACGCGTTCCCGTCGGGTTCGAACATGTCGGCGGCGACCATTTTGGACAGAGTGGGGAACCGGGCCTCGTCGGTGAGGTGTTTCATCGCCACGGCGTACTCCTCGCCCATCCTCTCCACCGGTACGCCGGTGCGCCGTGGGCTCTCGGAGAGGTCGGTAGAGGTCCTGGCCAGGTCGCGGACGGCCCCGGAGACGAAGATGACCAGGTGGAGCATCTCCTCCTGCTCCAGGCCCACTTCGGAGACGTGGTGCAGGAGGGTGTCGAACCAGGCGAGCTGGTTGGGCCCGAGGGGCGGGGTGTTGGCGGCGACGCGCAGCAGCCAGGGGTGCTGCGCGTAGACGTCCTGCACGGCCCATACCCAGGCTTGGACGCCGGCCCGCCAGTCCCCCTCGGGAGTATGTGCCGGGGGAGGGGGGCCGATCGCCGTGTCGTAGATGACGTCGACGAGTTGCTCCTTGCCGGGGACGTAGCGGTAGAGCGACATCGCCGTGTAGCCCAGCCGGCTGGCGACGGCCTGCATCGAGAGGGCGTCGAGGCCGTCGGCGTCGGCGATCTCGATGGCGGTCTCCGCGATGGCCTCGACGGACAGACCGGGCCGCGGGCCGCGACTGGGCGTGTTCCGGTCGCCCCAGAGGATCTCGATGCTGCCCTTCTGCGGGGCTTTCGTCCTTCGCCGGGGTGCCAAACGTGTCCACCGTCCTTCGTAGCTTGACGCCATCCTAAAACTGTGTAGTACTTAAACTTAGTATATGCAATATACAGTTTCGCTTCGGGGAGGTGCGACGAATGACGGCACACCACGCGATCGAGGCCCGCGGGCTGCGTAAGTCCTACGGCGCGGTGACGGTCCTCGACTCGGTCGATCTGCGAGTCGAACACGGCACCATGCTCGGGCTGTTGGGCCCGAACGGCGCTGGGAAGACCACCTGTGTGCGGATTCTCAGCACGCTGCTCGCGGCCGACGGCGGCACGGCCACGGTGGGGGGAGTTGACGTACGCGGTGCGCCCCGCGCCGTGCGCGCGTGCATCGGCGTCACGGGCCAGGACACCGCCGTGGACGAACTGCTCACCGGCGAGGAGAACCTGGTCATGATGGGCCAGCTCTTCCGACTGCCGCGCACCACCGCTCGGCGTCGCGCGAGCGAGCTCCTGGAGCGGTTCGACCTGGTCCAGGCCGCCGGCCGTCCCGTCCGGACGTACTCGGGAGGTATGCGGCGCAGACTCGACCTGGCCGTCAGCCTGATCAACTCACCGCCCGTGCTCTTCCTGGACGAGCCGACGACGGGTCTCGACCCCACCAGCCGCACGGCCATGTGGGAGACCATCCGCCGGCTGATGCGGGGTGGCACGACCGTGCTGCTGACCACGCAGTACCTGGAGGAGGCCGACCAGCTCGCCGACCGCGTCGCCGTCCTCAACGACGGCCGAGTCGTCGCCGAGGGTACGGCCGGCGAGCTGAAGCGCAGTGTCGGATCCGAGCGGGCCGAGCTGACCTTCACCCCGGCGGACTTTGCCAGGGCCGAGGAAGTCCTCGGCGGCGAAGACCTCGGTCAGCACTGCCTCAGCCTGCCGGTCGAGAGCCCCGCGTGTGTCCGGGACCTGCTCAATCGCGCCGCCGCCACGGACCTGCGTATCGAGCACTTCGCGCTGCGGGAGCCGACACTCGACGACGTGTTCCGCACGCTGACCACCGCTGACGGCGGCGGGACCGGGGCCCGTGCCGGCGCCAACGCCCGCGTCGACACGGCCGTACGCACGGCCGCCACCATGGGAGATCACGCATGAGCCAGGCACTCGCGCCCAAGCCGTACCCCGAGTTCGTCCTCGCCCTCGGCGACTGCGCCGTCCTCGTCCGCAGAAGCATGCGGCACCTCACCAGGAACATCGACCAGATCTTCCAGACGGTCCTGCTCCCGATCGTGCTGCTTCTGCTGTTCCGCTATCTCTTCGGTGGCGCGGTCCAGACCGGCGGGCCGAGCTACGTGAACTACGTGATCGCCGGAGTCCTCGTCCTCAGCGTCACCTTCAGCGCGTCAGCGACCGCCGTCGGCGTGACCAACGACCTCCAAGAGGGAATCGTCGAACGGTTCCGCACCATGCCGATGTTCAGCTCCGCCATGCTCGTCGGACATGTCGTCTCCGCCGTGCTGCGCAACGGCGTATCGACCGCGCTGGTCATCGGCGTCGGCTGGCTCGTCGGTTTCCGACCCTCGGCCGGGCCCGGGGAGTGGCTGGCCGCGCTCGGCATCCTGCTGCTCTTCACGACCGCGATCTCCTGGCTGGCCACGCTGCTCGGCATCCTGGCGCGCAGCGTCGAGGGGGCCAACGGACTCGCGATGATCGTCGTCTTCCTTCCCTACGCCAGCAGCGCGCTCGTGCCCTCCGAGACCATGCCCTCCGTGCTGCGCGCGTTCGTGGAACACCAGCCCGTCACCCCCGTCGTGGACGCGGTACGCGGACTGCTGGTCGGGACACCGCACGGCGACAGTGCCTGGTCGGCACTGGCCTGGTGGGTACCCGCGCTCGTGCTCACCGCGGCTCTGACCATCCGGCACTTCCGGCGCCGTACGAACGCCTGACGACGGGAGCGGCGAATCGACCGACGTGTCCCGCTGCCGAGCTGTCGAGCGGTGTGAACCTGCAAGGTCGGACCCTCGCGGCGTGACGCGGGGCGATCACCGGACGCGTGGCGGAGATGTGAGGAGGTCGACGCACGGGAGGAGTATACCCCGCAGGGGTATGTTACCTTCTCGTGCGGGGTACCCGGTGGGGGTACTCTCGAAGGAGGGCATGTATATGTCAACGGTCAGTCCAAGACGTTGGTGGGCCTTGCTCGTGATCGCCGTCGCCCAGTTCATGGTCATCATGGATGTGTCGATCGTGGGCGTCGCACTGCCGGAGATGCAACGCGAACTGGGCTTCTCCGCGAGCGAGTTGCAGTGGGTGATCAACGCCTACGTCGTCTCTTTCGGCGGTCTGCTGCTGCTCGGCGGTCGCCTCTCCGACCTGCTGGGCGCCCGGCGGGTGTTCGTCGCCGGTTGGGTCGTCCTCATGGCGGGATCGGTGGTCGCGGCCCTGGCGGGTTCGGCCGGGACCGAGATCGTGGGCAGAGCGGTGCAGGGCATGGGCGGCGCGCTGATCGCGCCCTCCGCGATGACCCTGCTCATGGTCCTGTTCAGCCACGACTCGAAGGAACTCGGCAAGGCGATGGCCGTGTACGGTGCCGCCGCGCCGGCCGGCGGCACCGTGGGGGTCTTCCTCGGCGGCGTGTTCACCGAGTGGATGAGCTGGCCGTGGATCTTCTGGATCTACCTGCCGATCGGTGTCGCCACACTGCTCGCCAGCAAGCTGCTGCCGGACATCGGCAAGAGCCGGGGCGCCGTGGACGTACTCGGGGCCGCCGCGGTCACCCTCGGCCTGGCACTCGCGGTGTTCACGGTCGTACGCGCCGAGATGGAGGGTTGGGCCTCCGCCACCACGGTGTTCGGCCTGGCCGGGGCCGCCGTGCTGCTCGGCCTGTTCCTGGTGCTCCAGAGGACGGTGCGCTCCCCGCTGATGCCACTCGGCATCTGGCGTACGCCGCGCCTGGCCTCGGCCAACCTGGCGATGGCGCTGCTCGCCGCCTCCTGGATTCCGATGTGGTACTTCCTCAACCTCTACCTCCAACAAGTCCTCGGTTACGGCGCGTTCGCCGCTGGCGCCGCCCTACTGCCGATGACCACGCTGCTCATGGTCTTCATGATCGGGATCACCGGCAGGCTGATGGGACGGTTCGGGATGAAGCCGCTGCTCTCCGGCGGTCTCCTGATCCTCGCCCTCGGACTGGTCTGGCTGGCGGCCGTGGAGCCGACGGGCGTGTTCGTGGTCGACGTGTTGCCCGCCTCGCTGGTCGCCGCGCTCGGCATGTCCCTGGCCTACATTCCGGGCCTGATGGCCGCCATGTCCGGTGCGCCGCAGGAGCAGGCGGGTCTGGCCTCCGGCATCGTCAACACCACCTACCAGGTGGGTTCGGCCCTCGGCCTGGCGGCCCTCACCTCCATCGCCACCTCCGCCGGAGCCGATCAGCTCGGCAATCTGCCGGCGCTCACCGACGGCTTCAGTGCCGCGTTCATCGGCGCCGCGGTGGTTGCCGCCGTCGGCGCGGTGCTGACCGCGCTGTTGATGCGGGGTGACCACGGTGCCGCGGCGGATGCTGAGGAGTCCGCCCCCGAGGCGGTCTCCGAGTCCGTCCCCGCGGAGAGGTCGAGCCAGGGGGCCGGTGTCTGACGGGCGGACCGTCGCTCGCCGGTCACACACGCCGCCGCCCGAGAGCTCGACGAAGCCGCCCGATGCCGGACTACGGCGTCGGGCGGCTCCGTTCTTGTCGTCCCGTCGTCCCGTTGCCGCGCACACCGTCAGGAGGAATCCACAGTGCACCCCATGACTCGTGTCGTTCACGCCCCCGAGGACCCAGCCAGTCAGCACCAGGAGCGGGCGGAAGGACGTCCGCTGAGCGTCCCCATCCACCAGTCCTCCGCCTTCGCATTCGACTCCGCGGACGCGCTTGCCGAGGCGATGGCGGGGCCTGACCGGGCCTACGTCTACACCCGCCGCGGCAACCCCACCGTCCGTACGCTCGAACGCCTGCTGTCCTGCCTGGAGGGTGGACACGCCGCGCTGGCCACCGCCTCAGGTATGGGCGCGATGAGCGCCGTCCTGCTGGCGCTGCTGCGGCCGGGAGACCATGTCGTGGCCCAGCGTTGCCTCTACGGCGGCACCCACTCCGTGCTGGCCGATCTCGCCGAGCGGTACGGAATCGACGTCGACCGCGTCGAGGGAGACGACGCAGCCGAACTGTCCGCCGCGCTGCGTCCGGGCACGACCCGCTTACTGCTGTTGGAGACGATCGCCAACCCCACCTGCCAGGTGCCGGACCTGCCCGCGCTGCTGGCGACCGCGAGGGCGGCCGGAGTGGTGTCGGTGGTCGACAACTCTCTGGCCTCGCCCGTCCTCTGCCGCCCCATCGAGCACGGGGCCGACATCGTCGTGCACTCCACCACGAAGTATCTGGGCGGGCATTCGGACGTGCTCGGCGGGGCCGCCGTGTTCGCCGCTCCGGAGTTGTACGGCACGGTGTGGACGCGGGCGGTGGAACTGGGCGCCGCGGCCGATCCGTTCGCCGCCTGGTTGACCGTACGCGGCATTCAGACCCTGCCGTTGCGGATGCGACAGCACTGCGCGAACGCGGAGCTGATCGCCGGAAGGTTGGCGGCGCACCCTCGGGTGCGGAGGGTCTTCTGGCCCGGGCTTCCCGGTCATCCCTCCCGAGCCGTGGCCGAGCGGGTGTTGGAGGGCGGAGGCGGGATGCTCGCGTTCGAGTTGGCCGGCGGGCGCACGGCCGGGCGGGAGTTCGTCGAGCGCGTCCGGGTGGCGCGGTTGGCCCTGTCCCTGGGGGGCGTCGAGACCCTGGTGACCCATCCCGCGAGTACCTCTCACAGGGAGCTCGACGAGGGGGAGTTGAGCGCCGCGGGGGTCAGCGTCGGGCTCGTGCGGGTGGGGGTGGGCATCGAGCACCCGGAGGACCTGTGGAAGGACCTCGAACAGGCGCTTGACCAGGGGCTCGACCGGTCCTGACGGCTCGCGCCGGGGCCGCGGTCGGGCCGGCCAGCCCGCTGGTTGGCCCGACCGCCTGCCGGACGCCTCGCAAACTCGTCTCTTTTTTGGTTTGACAAAAAAATTGTCCTGGCAATAAATTAGTTCCTGTCAGAGGAGTCTGGTCACAGCGAACGGGGAGCCACCATGCGCTACTTCGACGATTTCCGGACCGGTGACGTGCACGAGCTGGGCACGGTGACGGTGACTGAGGAAGACGTGCTGGACTTCGGGCGGCGATTCGACCCGCAGCCCTTCCACATCGATCCGGACCGGGCCGCACAGAGCCCGTTCCAGGGCCTGGTGGCCAGCGGATGGCACACCGCCTCGCTCTTCATGCGCCGTTACGTCGACGGGCTGCTGGCCTACAGCGCCTGCGAAGGGTCGCCCGGCGTGGACGAGTTGCGTTTCCACCGGCCCGTACACCCAGGTGAGGTGCTCACCGCCAGGTTCGAGGTCCTTGGCAAGCGGCCCTCACTCGGAAACCGCGCCACCGGCATCGTGCAGCCTCGCTGCCAGCTGGTCGCCGAAGACGGGACTGTCGTGTTCAGCATGATCCTGCACAGCATCTTCCGGCGTCGTCCTGCCGCATCCCCCGCGTCGATGCCCGCGGCACAGGACCCGGTGCCCTGTGCGGGGAGTCGCTGAACACGACAGTCCGTACATCCACCCGACCAGTACGACCATGAGGGAGGTCCATCCATGGAGGCGGTATCCCGCACCGCACAGTGGACGGCAGCGGCCCGGGCACTGGAGTCCGAGCGCGACGACGCGCTGTTCAACGACCCGTACGCCCGGACCGTCGCGGCGGACACCGGGTTCACGCTCCTGGAGCGGTACGCCGGAGCCGGCACCGTACCGTTCCTGGCCATCCGCACGAAGTACCTGGACGAGGCCGTGGTACGCACCGTCGCCGAACGCGGCATCCGGCAGGTGGTGTTCCTCGCCGCGGGTATGGACACCCGGTTTCACCGGTTGCCGTGGCCGGACGGCGTCACGGTCTACGAGCTGGACCGGCCCGCTCTGCTGGAGGCGAAGGAGCGGCTGCTCGCCGATGCCCGGCAGCCGTCCGGACGCGAACGTCACGGAGTGGCCGTCGATCTCACCGAGGAGTGGACGGGTCAGCTGAAGGAGGCCGGCTGGAAGTCCGACGAACCGGTGCTGTGGGTGGTGGAGGGGCTGCTCTTCTTCCTGCCTGAGCAGGCGGTGCGCGACCTGCTCGGCACCCTCTCGGGGCACAGCGCTCCTGGTTCCGTGCTCGCCGGTGACGTCATCAGCCGGGCGGCGCTGCGGAATCCGTTGTCCAGGACCTTCCTCTCGGCTCTCCGGGAGGACGGCAACCCCTGGCTGTTCGGCACCGAGGAGCCCGAGCAGCTGCTGGTGGACTGCGGTTGGGCGCCGCGCGAGATACGCCAGCCCGGTGAGGAGGGGGCGGACTTCGGGCGCTGGCCCTATCCGGTGGCCTCCCGGGACGTCGCCGGCGTGCCCCGTTCCTTCCTGTTCACCTGCGACCTGCCTTCCGATGAGGGGACCGCGTCATGACTTCCGTACCGCACACCACGGCCGCGACTCCGGAGGAGTTCCACCAGCGGGTCATCAGCGACGCCGCCGCGGCGGTCCGCGGCCTCACCGTGGCTCTCGGAGAGCGCCTCGGCCTGTACCGCGCCCTCGCGGAACACGGGCCTCTCACCCCGGACGGCCTCGCCGAGCACGCGGGCATCGCCCAGCGGTACGCGGTGGAATGGCTGCACGCCCAGCTCAGCGCGGGGTATGTGGAGCATCAGCCCGACTCGGACCGGTACCACCTGCCCGCCGCGCACGCCGCCGTCCTCGCGGACACCCGCGCACCCACGTTCACGGCGGGTTTCTTCACCGCGCTGCGTGCGCTGTACGCCACCGAGGACGCGCTCGTCGAGGCGTACCGCAGCGGTGAGGGGGTTGGCTGGGCTGAGCACGATCCGTGCCTGGACACCGGTATGGGCAGTTTCTTTCAGCCGACGTACGAGCACAAGCTGGTGTCGGAGTGGTTGCCGGCCCTGGACGGCGTGACGGCGAAGCTCAAGGCCGGCGGCACGATCGCGGACGTGGGCTGTGGTGTCGGACATACCACCCTGCTGATGGCCCGTGCCTTCCCCAAGGCCACCGTCCGCGGCTTCGACTACTCGGAGGAAGCCGTCGGCCTGGCCCGCGAGCTCGCCGAGGAGGCCGGCCTGAGCGAGCGCGTCACCTTCGACGTGGCCACCGCCGACGACTACCCGGGTCAGGACTACGACCTGGTGACGCTGTTCAACTGTCTGCACGACATGGGCGATCCGGTGGCCTCGGCCCAGCACGTGCACAAGTCGCTGCATCCCGAGGGCACCTGGATGCTCGTGGAGTCCAACGCCTGCCCTGACGACGTGTGCTGCGACTGCAGCCCCGCCGGGAAGATGTTCATGAGCCTCTCGGCTGTCATGTGCCTGCCCGTCGCCGTCGCCCAGCGTGGACCGCACGCGCTCGGCAACCACTCGGGGGAGGAGGCCTTCCGCGCCATCGCGGCCGACGCCGGGTTCACCCGCTGGCGCCGCGCCACCGAGGCCACCGCGCAGATCATCTACGAAGCCCGCCCCTGAAGCCGAACGGTCACCGGGTTTCCCCGACACCGTCTCAGGATCTCCGGCCTGTCGTTCGGACCTCTGCGGGCTCGCGGCCCCCGGCACGCACATCTGCCGCGTTGTCGTCTCAACACGCAGGTGCGGCTGCGCTCGTTCCCCTCGACCGTCGACCAAGGGAGACCCCCCCCTTGGCCTCGCATCCGCACGCACCAGTCCCCGCTCCCTGATCCACGAAGATCCAAACGACACGACTAGGAGGGATCACCATGGCCGTCGCGGCTCTGCCGGTCACGGACCGCTTCCACGAAGTGCTGGACCGGCTCAGCAGCAAGTCGATC
Source organism: Streptomyces oceani (assembly GCF_001751245.1). Classification (GTDB taxonomy): domain Bacteria; phylum Actinomycetota; class Actinomycetes; order Streptomycetales; family Streptomycetaceae; genus Streptomyces; species Streptomyces oceani. Next base: position 78,671 of record NZ_LJGU01000095.1, on the reverse strand, counting down.
GAGGACTACTACAACCCCTACCTGCGGTTCGACTGGCCAGACCGGCTCGACGAGAACCGGATGTGGATGAGTCCGGACCTGCTCACCCCGTACGGCACACCCCACTTCGACGAGCTGGGTGAGGAGACGCTCATCCGGCTGTCCAAATGGGAGAGCATCAACTTCTACAGCCTCAACGTGCACGGCATCAGGGAACTCCTGTTGGAGGTCGTCGCCCGGATTCACATGCCCGGTTTCGAGGTGCCCTCGGACTTCTTCCACCACTTCATCGGCGAGGAGAACGAACACATGTGGTTCTTCGCCGAGTTCTGCCGTCGCTACGGAGACAAGATCTACTCCTCGACGGCGATGCGGGCCGGCGCCGGGTGGGAGCCGGAGGTGGAGAACTTCCTGGTCTTCGCGCGCGTGCTGTTCTTCGAGGAACTGGTCGACCACTACAACAGCCGGATGGCGCGCGACGATTCGCTGTGCGACACCATCCGGCAGGTCAACCGCATTCATCACCAGGACGAGTCGCGACACATCGCCTTCGGCCGTGAGCTGGTCTCGCTGCTCTTCACCCGGATGTGCGAGGTCGTGGACGAGTCCCGGCGTGCGGAGGTGGAGGCGTACCTCAAGCGGTATGTCGTGTACAGCATCAACTCGCTCTACAACCCGCACGTCTACCGGGACGCCGGCGTGCCCGATCCGCTCGCCCTGCGCAACGCGCTGTTGGCCGACGAGCGGCGACGCCCGATCGAACGCACCGTGATCCGCAAGCCGCTGTCCTTCTTCCGGAAGACCGGCATCTTCACGGACGACGCCCTGCCGACCGTCTGACCCCTCCATCACGACCGCGAGGTGGCTTTCATGCCCACGTCCATCAGTCAGACCCTGCCCCCGACCGAACCGGCGGTCAGCAAGCAGCCGGGCCTCCCCTCACACGGCCCCGAGGACACCGCCCTGCTGAGGTTGCTCGACGACACCTTCGAGAGCTGGGGGGTGGCCGCGGGAGCACGCGCCATGACCATGCCGCCACTGCTGCCCGCCACCGACCTCGCCCGACTGGACTACTACGAGAACTTTCCGCACCAGGCGGTGGTCGCCACACCGCTGGACCTCACCGGGGACGAGGGCCTGTCCTTCTGTGACGAGACAGGCTGCTTCCCGTGCAGCAATCTGCAACCAGCTTCGCTGGGCCTGCCCAGCGCCTCCTGTTACGCCGTCTACCTCGACCTCGAAGGCCGTACGGTGGCCGACGACACCCTGGTCACGGTGGTGAGCTGGTGCTTCCGCAAGGAGCAGCAGTACGAGGGTCTGCGCAGGCAACTCGGCTTCCGCATGCGGGAGATCGTGGCGCTCGGCAGCCAGGAGCATGCCGAGGAGCACCTGTGCTCCCTCTCGGAGCGGATCACGTCCTTCGCCGAGGCGCTCGACCTGCCGCTGCGTAAGGAGGCGGCCACCGACCCGTTCTTCGACAAGGGAGGGTCCAAAGCCGTTCTGCAGCGGCTGATCCCGGTCAAACACGAGTTCCTGTTCGAGGACCTGGCGATCGCCTCGGTCAACACGCACCGGAACTTCTTCGGCGACCGCTGCTCGATCTCCCGGCCCGCCGGCGGGCCGGTGTTCACCAGCTGCGTCGCCTTCGGCCTGGAGCGCTGGCTGTCCGCGCTCAGTCGGCGGCACGGGAGCCGGGAAGCGGCGGCGGACGCTGTCGTCCGGGCCAGGTCGGCGCTCTGACATGTCGACCCGACCCGTCGCCAGGTCGCCTGGCGGGCCGGGCTGGGCCAATCTCGGCATGGACATCGTGTCGGTCACGCGTGTCCAGCGCCTGCTCGACGAGCACGGCGAGCACTTCTTCACGCGGATGCTCCGCTCCGGTGAACTCGAGGACTGCTCCACCGGCACCGGCCTGGATCTGCTCGGCCTGTGCGGGCGTATCGCGGCCAAGGAAGCGGCGTTCAAGACCCTGCGGGTGCGCAACCAGCTGCTGCCCTGGCGGGACATCGTCGTCCGTCGCGCGGACGGCGGCTGGCCGCTGGTGGAACTGCGCCACCGTGCGGCTCGGATGGCGGCCGAGGTCGGCATCCAGGGGATCACCGTGAGTATCAGTCACGACGTGGACTACGCGGTGGCCGTCGCCGCCCCCATCGTCGGCGAGCCGGTCGCCGTATCCGGCACGGGGTCCAACGGCCCCCAGCACACACAACCGAACCAGCACAGTGAGGAGTACCCCCATGTCCGAGGGTCTTGAGCAGGTCAAGCAGTGGATTCTCAAGCGTCACCCGGAGCGTACGGACATCGCACCCGACACCGACCTCATCGACAACCGTCTCATCGACTCGCTGTCCTTCGTGGAGTTCGTCTTCCTGCTCGAGCAACTGAGCGGCAGGTCGATCGACATGGACACCCTGGAGGTCGACGAGATTCGCACGCTCGCCGCCATCGAGGAGCAGTTCTTCAAGGCCGAGGTGCACTGAGCCGGAGGCCGGGCCGCCCCGGTACCGGGGCGGCCCGGCCTCCGGGCCCTGCCGCCACCTCCGCCTGCAGGCGCATCACAATCGGGAAGGGGAGCGAGACCATGAGCCGACGGCGGCTGGCCGTGAGCGGGTCCCTGGTGGCCAGCCACCTGGCGACGCCCCGCGGGCACTTCAGCGACCGGCGACCCGCCGGAGGACCGGACGGCGGCTCGGGCTTCGCGTCGTCGCCACCGGCCGACGCACGCGAGGTGCGGTGGGACGGAGCGGCCGGGAACATCTGCTACGGCCTCGGGCTGTTGGGTCTGGACCCCGTGCTGGTGGGCGCCGCCGGCGCCGACTTCGAGCCCTACCGATTGCACCTGAAGAGCCATGGTGTGGACACCGATTCGGTATGGGTCAGCGACACCCGGCCCACCGCGCGTCTCGTACGTACGAGCGACCGCTGCCGGAACCGGAGTGCCGACTTCCACTCCGGGGCCATGGCCGAAGCCCGGCATATCGACCTTGGCCGGGTGCTCGCTCGTACGGGCCGCCTCACGCTGATGGCCGTCTGTTCCGACGACCTCGCCGCGATGCGCCGGCACACCCGCGCCTGCCGCCGCCTCGGCGTGCCCTTCGCCGTCGGTCCCTGCCGGCAACTGGATCATCTGGACCGCGATCAGGCGCGGCAACTCGTCGACGGGGCACGCTGGCTCCTCACCGACGAGCACGAGAGTGCCCTGCTGCGGGAGAGGACCGGCTGGACGGAGGAAGCGATTCTGGGCCGCGTCGACTGCTGGATCACCACGCTGGGCGGGGCCGGGGCGCGGCTGCGCCGCGAACGGGCCCCCGCGGCGGAGGTCCCGGCCGTCCCCGTCTCCGGGGTGGTGGACCGAGCCGGAGCGGGCGACGCCTTCCGGGCCGGCTTCCTGGCCGGCACGGTCTGGGGGGCTCCGCCGGAGCGAGCGGCGCAGCTCGGCTGCACCCTGGCCGCGACGGTGCTGGACTACATCGGCACCCAGGAGTACCGGCTCTACCGGGATTCGCTGTTCGCCCGGATGCGCGACGCGTACGGTCCGATCGCGCTGGCCCGACTGCTCCCCTTCCTAGGGGCGTTGACCTGACGGCACCCCGTACCACCACCCGCCCGGCCTCCTGTGCGGCACGTCTCCCGGGGGGCGTCGGAGCGGGCCAGTCTGACCACCAACCAATACCGAGGGGGCGACGATCCCATGAGGACACGGGACCCGCATCTGCCGGGCCGGCTGCTGCTGGCCGAGCGGGACACACTGCTGCCGCGGCTGCGCCGGCTGCCGGAGACCGCGTTCACGCTGCGTACGGCGTGCCCCGGCTGGTGCGTTCGCGAGGTGCTCGCGCACTGTGGGGCGGCGCTGCTTCGTATCGTGGAGGGCCGCACGGAAGGCGCGTTCAGCCCGGAGGCGAACGCCGCCGACGTGGCGGAGCGGGAGCACTGGCCCGTGGACCGCGTCCTGGACGAGCTGGAGCGCGGCTTCAGCGAGGCCGGGCCGGTCATCGCCGCCGGCGACGGACGGTTGGACGTCATCGGGCTCGGGGAGTGGGTGCACGCGGGCGACGTGCGGGACGCGCTGGGAGAGGCGGACGCGTACGACGGGCCGGGCACGGGCGAGGCGCTGTCCCTGCTCGAGGTGGTCAGCCGGGAGCGCGAGACACCGCGGGTGCACGTGGGGCTACCCGGCCGGGCGGAGCCGCTGCTGCTGGGCAACGCCGTGCCGGGACGTCCGCCGGCCCGGCTGACGAGTGACGCCTCGACCCTGGTCCGGCTCTACACCGGCCGGCCGCTGGTCGGCACCCGCTACACGCTACGAGGCGCCGAGGAGTCGGAACTCGTCGTGTACGGCTGATCCCGCGACCCGGCCGGCCGGTCAGGCGGCCGGCCGTTCGTAGTCGGTAAGCCACCCGGGTTCGCTTCCCGGGCCGTGGGTAAGCGGTGGCTTCCCCATCATGTGGTCCGGACGACCTGGAACGCCTCGGCCAGTCGCCCGGGGGGCAGGCCGGCGGCCGTGGCGTGCTCGGTGAGCCATTCCCGCAACAGCCCGGTGAGGTCGTCCAGATGAGCTGTCTGGGAGGTGTGCAGCCGAAGCCCCTCCACCTTACGTTCGAAGAACCCGGTCACGTCCATGTACTGGTTGGGCCGTGGTCCGGTCATCAGCCAGGTCTCGTCCACCGTCCAGGGGTCGAGCCCCTCGTCCCGGAGGAGCGTCGGATACGCGAACGGGTTGCGGGCCTCGGGATAGATGGCCCGAAGGGCCGCCTCGCCCACCGACCGGTGATCGGGGTGAGTGTCGGCGATGCGGGCCCAGTTGATCTCCGGGCTGGGGATGATCACGCGGTCGGGACGGGTCTCGCGAATGACACGGCACAGGTCGCGGCGAAGCGCCGGGTCGGGTTCGACGAGGCCGTCGGGATAGCCGAGGAAGCGTACGTCGCGGACACCGCTGAGTTTCGCCGAGTGCACCTGCTCGGCACGCCGCAGGTCCGCCATGGCCTGCCTGGGCAGTTGCTCGTCATAGCCGCCCGCGCCGCCGTCGGTGACGATGCAGTACGTCGCCTCGGTGCCCCGCTCGATCCAGTGCAGCACCGTGCCGCTGACGCAGAACTCGATGTCGTCGGGGTGTGCCGCCACCACCAACAGGCGGTCCGGAGCGCCTCGGTCGACAGGTCGGGGTGTGGATTCGTCCATGGCCGTCAGCCTGTTGCCGGTCGGTGGCGTACTGCAAGAGGAGGTTCCTGGCGGACCCGCGACATGGCACTTACGTGCCAGGCAAATAATTGGTACATTCAAAAGAAAGCGCCGTGGCCGGTACGTCCGACAGCCCCGGACAGTCGCTGCGAGAGGACCCGTCGTGTGCAGGATCTTCGGTTCATTCGCCACCGCCACGACCGAGTCGGAGCTCGCGGTCGTCTCCGCCCGTCAGCGCCACGGCGGTCCCGACGCCCAAGGACTGTGCGTCGGGCCGGACTGGTCTTTGGGATGCGACCGGTTGGCCGTCACCGATCCGGACGGCGGCCGCCAGCCGTACCGGCTCTCCGCCGGCCCCGAGGCCCACGGCATTCCCGGTGCCCCCGGCATCGTCGCCGTGTTCAACGGCGAGCTGTACAACCACCACGAACTGCGCCGGCGCCTGGCCGGTCGGGGACACACCTTCCCCGACCGGTGCGACGGCACGTTGCTGCCCGCCCTGTACGCGGAGTACGGCCTCGGCTTCGCGGAACACCTGGAGGGTATGTACGCCGTGGCTCTACTGGACCTTCGGGACCGCGCGCGGCTGGTCCTCGCCACCGACGACCTGGGGATGAAACCCCTCTACCACCACCAAGCCCCGGACGGCGCCGTCCACTTCGCCTCCGAACTCCCGGCGCTGCTGGCCTTCGACGGCGTCCCCGTCGATCCCCGCCCCGAGGCACTCGACGAATACCTCACCACCCGGGCCTGTATGGGCGAGCGGACCGCGTTACGAGGGATCGCCGTGCTGCCCCCCGGCACCACCGCCGTGGCCGTCGGGCGGGACGGGCTGCGTACCCACCACCGGCGCGCGTTCGCCACCCACACGGAGCCGGACCGCAGGGACCTGCGAACGCCGGGCGCCGGACTCCGCCGCACCCTCCGCCGGGAGGTCCACCGGCTCGCCCGAGCGGACCGCCCGGTCTGCGTCGTCACCAGCGGTGGCCTCGACTCCGGCCTCGTCACCGCGCTCGCCGCCGAACAGGCCCGGGTCGCCGGAAGCCTGCCCGTACACAGCTACCACCTGACGTACCGGGGCAGATGGCCACACTCGGAACACGGCTACGCCCGGGCCGTCGCTCGGCGTTGCGGGACCGTACACCACCAGGTCGAGGCGGAACCAGCACGGTTCCCGAGCCTGCTCCAGCGCACCGTGCGGCACCTCGGACAGCCCAACGCCGACCCGATCACCCTCAGCAGCCTCGTGCTGTACGAGGCCATCGGGCGGGCGGGCTTCGCGGTGACCCTGACCGGGGACGGAGCCGACGAGTTCTTCGGCGGGTACGACCGGGTGCGAGCCGCCGTCGCAGCCCCACCGGGGAGCGACTGGGCAGAGCCGTACGTGGAGGCGCTGGCCGCGGTGCCGCGGTCCCTGCGCGAGCGCTTGTACACGCCCGAGTTCCACACGCTCCTCCGCGAACGCCAGGCCACCGCCGACCGCATCGTCGCCGGTCTGCGGGCCGACGCCACACGGAACCAACTGGACCAGCGGCGTCAGAAGCACCAGCGGCACATGTGCGAGCGACGCGCCCGGCTGGACGCGCTCACTCGTTTCGAGACCACGCGGCGGCTCCCCGGGTACCACCTGCGCCGCACCGATCACCTGAGCATGGCGGCGGGTGTCGAAGCCCGGCTGCCGTTCTGCCAGCCGGCCGTCACCGCCTGGTCATCGGCCCTGCCCGTCGCGGGCCGCGAGGGGAAGCGCGCACTGTACGCGGCGGGGCGCGGACTCCTGCCGGACTCCGTACTACGCCGCTCCAAGCAGCCGTTCACGCTGCCGGTGGCCGCGATGCTGGGCCCCGGCCAGCCCCTGCTTGACCTGGCCCGCGACGTGCTCACGCCGGCCCGCCTGCGGGCTGACGGCCGGCTCTCGTCCCGGCACGTCTCCACCCTGCTGGACCGGCAGACCCGCAGGCCCGCGCCGGGCACCGCGACGGCCGTATGGGCGCTGCTGGTGCACCAGCTGTGGCAGGAGCAGCTGGCGGAGCTCGCCTCCGGAAGCCCGGGCCACGGGGGCGTGCCGGAGCAGGCCGCGGCGTGATCGGTCATACGGTCCGGGTCCACGGCGCTCCCTGTCCCACGTTCGTTTTGGCCGGCCCCTTCCCACACCAGGAGACGGAACTCTCGGCTCTGTTGGGCCGGGTCCGACGACGGCTGGTGGCCGACGGGAGCGGGCACGTGCTCAAGTTCGCCCTCGTCAACCCCTCGGCGGACGCCGGTCACGACCTCGATTACCGGTTCGCGCAGTGCCTGCCCGGAGCGCCGGAACAGTTCGACCTCGGGGCCGGCTGCGGCCACTCGATGCTGGCCTCGGTCGCCGCGCTGGGCTGCCGTGGTCCGGTGCGGGTGCGGATGCTGAACACGGGGGAGCGGGCGGTGTGTTCGCCCGACGGCGCCGGCCGGCTCCGGCTGCGGTTCGTACACGATCCGCCGCTGCCGACGCGCCGGTTGCTGACCACCGGACGTCCGGTGGACTCGCTCTCCTTCGACGGTCGGCTTCTCCCGGTCTCCTTGGTCGCGCTCGGCAATCCGTATGTCTTCGTGGACGCCGCCCGGTTGGGCTTCACCAGCCTGGAGGCGCTGACCCGCGCCGACCATCGGCTCCTGCGGCGGCTGGAGCGGTTGCGCGGCGCCGCGGCACGCCGGTTCGGGCTGCATCTGGGACGTACGCTGCCCAAGATCGCCGTCGTGGGCGCCTTCCGGCCCGGGCGGCTCGCCGTCCGGGCGGTGACCGTGCCGGGCTGGCATCCGGGCATCGCGCTCACCGGCGCGGCCTGCCTCGCGGCAGCCTGCGCGGTCGAGGGCACCCTGCCCCACGCTCTCGCCCGTGCCTCGGGCTGCTCACCCGCCGCGCTGCACCTGGACACCCCCGGCGGCCCCGTTCTCGCCACGGCCGACACCGGCGTGTCCGGGAGCGCCGGGAAGGTGCTGTACGGGACGGGCGTCGGGCGCAAACGGGCCACGGTCCTGCGGACGTACACGGACCTGGCGCGATGGCGTACGTACGCCACCGCGTGAACGCGCCGCGGCCACACGTCGATTACCCGCCCGGCCTCTGCCAGGATGATGAGGACACCCCGCACGGGAATGCCCCCGAGGAACCGGAATCACCGGAAACCCGGTCCACTGGAAACCGAATCCATTGTCCTGGCCGCGTGCCAGGGAACGGGGAAACAGGTCGAGGATGAAATTCGATAACCTTCGCGTCGTCGTTACCGGCGCTTCACGTCATTTCGGTCGCGGACTCGCCGTGGGATTCGCCCATCTCGGGGCCGAGGTCTATGTTTCGGCGCGCACTCTGGCGGCCGCCGAGCAGACCCGCGCCGATGTCGTCGGCGCCGCCCGGGACCGTATCCACGCCTTCGGCTGCGACCTCAGCAGAGCCGGTGAGATCAGGAACTTCGCACGCCAGGTCTTGGAACGCACCGACCGCGTCGACCTCCTGGTCAACAACGGCGCCCGATGGCTGGACGGGACGGCGCTCGACGACGCGTCGGACGAGCAGATCATGGAGACCATCGAATCGACCGCCGGTGGGACCGTACTGATGGTCAAGCACTTCCTGCCGTTGCTTCGGTCCAGTAACCGGCCGGACATCGTCAACATGGTTTCCGTCTGCGGAACGGCGGGAGAGGACAACTCCCGGGCACACGAGGCGTTCTACGCGGCGAAGAGCGCGCAGGCCGGATTCGCCGACATCCTCTCCCGGCGCTTGGGGCCCTCCGGGGTCCGGGTGTTCTCACTCTATCCGCCCGACTTCTCGACCTCGGACCCGAAGTTCTCCGAGTGGGAGGGAACTCCCCGTGATCCCGACAACAAACTCACCACGCAAGCACTCTTCGAATGCATCGTCTACGCGGTCGAGCAGCCGCGGGACTTCTTCATTCGCTCGTTCCACTTCGAACCGCGCTGACCGCGCTGACCGCGTCAGACTCGTGAAGGAGGTTCGTTCATGACCGGGCCGATCTGGATCACCGCGACGCCGCCCGCCACGGACGGCGAACTGCACGTCGGCCACCTCGCCGGCCCCTACGTCGCCGCCGACATGCTCAGCCGCTTCCTTCGCGCGGACGGCACGTCGGTGCTGTTCACCACGGGTACCAGCGACCACCACAGTTCCGTGGAGGTCAAGTCGCTGCGGGTCGGACGCAAGCCCGGCGAGGTCGCCGCGGGCTACCGTGAGTCCATCGCCGCGGACTGGCTGAGCTCGGGCGTCGAGTTCGACGACATCGTGCATCCCGGTGCCTCCACGGCCTTCGTCGGCTGGATCAGGGAGCTGTACGGACGGATGGCGGCCGAGGGCCTGATCGTCCCCCGCACCCGGCCGCTGCCGTACTGCGCCCCCTGCGACCGCTGGTTGTACGGCGCGCACGTCGTCGGTAACTGCCCGCACTGCGAGGCCACCTGCGCCGGGGGGATGTGCCACGAGTGCGCGCGCCCCAACGACTGCGGGGACCTGCTCGACGCGGAGTGCGCTCTGTGCGGTGCCGAGGCACGGCCCCGCCGCTGCCGTCGCCTCTATCTCCCGCTGGAACCCTTCCGGGAGCGTCTTACCGAGTACTGGTCCGAGGGAGCCGGAATGCCGCCGCGGCTCGTCGCCATGTGTCGGCAGCTGGCCGAGGACGGGCTGCCCGAACTGGCTGTCAGCCACCCGGGAGAGTGGGGTGTACCCGTGCCGGTGGCGGGCTTTCCGGAGCACCGTGTCGACGCCTGCTTCGAGGCGGCCGCGCTGCACCTGTACAGCTACTCCTTCGACGGGCGGCCAGAGCCGGACCGGACCGTCCACTTCTGCGGCTTCGGCCACGCCTTCAGCCACGCGGTGCTCCTGCCGCTGCTGATGTTCGCGAAGGGCCTCAAACTCCCGCAGGACTTCGTCGTCAACGAGTCGTACCTCCTGGCGGAGCCGGCGGTCGGGAGCGGCGAGCCCCCGTTGTGGGCGATCGACCTGCTTGCCGAGCATGGCTCGGACACCCTGCGCCGCCACGTACTCCAGGAGCGTCCCGCCGCCCGTCGTACGGCCTTCAGTCACGAGGAACTCCGCCGTACCCGGACGCTGTTGGACGCGTCCTGGAACCGGTGGCTGAGCGGACTGTTCACCGCGGTCCGACAGGAGTGCGGAGGAGTCGTGCCGGACGCCGAACCGGGCGGAGTCGGTTGGCCCACCCTGCTCCGTCGCCTGGAGCGGACGGTGGAGGACCTGCGTGAGGCCCTCGGCCCGCAGGACCTCGACCCGAGGCGTGCGGTGGCCGTACTGGACGAAGCGGTGCGCTGCGTGGCCGTCTTCGGCGACGTCAACGCCCCCGACCTGGGCCACCCCGAGGGCGGGGCCGAGCGCCAGCGTGCGCTCGCGGCCCAGCTCGCCGTGGCGGCCGCGCTCACGGCGTGGGTACGGCCGGTCATGCCGGAAGGCGCGGACCGGCTCGCCGCCGCGCTCGGGCTCGCCCCCGGCGCCCCGGTGACGGCCGCGGCGTTGTCCCCGCCACCGCCGGGGAGCCGCCTGGCACCGCCCTCGGGTCCCGTCTTCGGGTTCTGAGAACGCTCCATCCCGCTTCACCCTTCCGGGCAACCGGGAGTCCGCATCGCCCGCCGCGTGCCTGGGCGTCGGTACGCGGCGGCAGCGCACGTGGCCCTACGTACAGGGAGTCCACGTGACCTCAGGCCCGGCCGCGAACCGCCCGCTGCGCGTCGCCATGCTCAGTGTCCACACCTCACCGCTGCACCAGCCCGGAACCGGCGACGCCGGCGGGATGAACGTCTACATGCGCCAGCTGGCCCGGTGCCTCGCCGAACAGGACGCGGACGTCGACCTGTTCACACGGTGCGGCGCCCAGGGCCAGCCGCAGCGCGTTGACCTCGGCCCCGGAGTACGGGTGCGAAATCTGGTCGCGGGCCCACGCGCGCCCCTGGCCAAGGAGCAACTACCGGACCGGTTGGCGGAGTTCTCGCTCTCGTTGCTCCGCAGTACCGATCCCGACCGGAACGGTCGCCCGTACGACGTGGTCCACTCGCACTACTGGCTCTCGGGACAGGTCGGCCGGATCGCCGCGGCGCACTGGCGGATACCACTGGTGCACACCATGCACACGCTCGCCCGGGTGAAGAACGCCGCACTAGCCGAGGGCGACACCCCGGAACCGGAACACCGCGTGCAGGGCGAGCACCGGGTGATCGGCTCGGCCGACCGGCTCATCGCCAACACCCCCGCCGAAGCCGAGGCGCTCAGGTCACTGTACGGCGCCGCGCGTACGGACGTGGTACGCCCAGGCGTCGACCTGCGGATATTCCATCGGGGCGACGGACGTGCCGCGGCCCGGGACCGGCTGGGGATACCGCGGCACGCCTTCGTACCGCTGTTCGCGGGCCGTATCCAACCGCTCAAGGGGCCCGACGTGCTGCTCCGGGCGGTGGTCGAACTGCTCGGGATGGCACCGGGACTGCGGCGCAGGCTGCTGGTACCCGTCATCGGCGGACTGAGCGGTACCGGCACCGCGGAACCGGAGCGTTGGCACAAGATGTGCGCCCGAATGGGTATCGCGGACGTCCTCCGGTTCGGGGGAGCGGTGCCGCAGGACGTGCTCGCCGACTGGTACAGGGCCGCCGATGTCGTCGTGATGCCTTCGCGAAGCGAGTCCTTCGGACTGGTGGCGCTGGAGGCCCAGGCATGCGGAACCCCGGTCCTGGCCGCGGCCGTCGGAGGTCTGCCCACCGCCGTGTGGGACGGCGTCACGGGGCTGTTGGTGGCAGGCCATGATCCGGTCGACTACGCGCTGCGCCTGCTGTGGTGGGCCGAACGCCCGGATCTGGTGGAGCTGATGGGCCGCGGTGCCGTACGGCATGCCTCCGGGCTGAGTTGGGAGCGTGCCGCGAAGGAGACCCTCGACGTGTACCGGGCCGCCCGCGAGGCGCTGACGCCCCGGGGTTAGGGGGAGGGGCAGAGGCGGCGGCACGTCTCTGCCCCAGGTGGCTACCCCCTCCTGGAGGCCAGGGGAAGCCACTCCAGAAGCCTAGCAGTTTTTTTGGGAGTTAAAAACTATGCTTCAATCAAAATGAGTGGTTCGGAGTGCGGCTGACCCTCTTCCTCGTTTCCCTCCCGGGAATTTTGTCGCGTCCTTGCCATGGCGTGAGCACGAACCCCGAAAACTCTGGTGAGCGGACCGGCGAGGGGCCATTATTTAAGTGTCACCCCGGAAACCCGGCGGCACGGGTGGGGAGGCACCGACCTTAATGGCTTCCATATCCTGGAGGATTCATGACCGCCGCACTCCACACCAGCAACCTGCGCCCGGTTCTCGTTCGCCTGTTCGCCGCGACCCTGCTCTGCTCGGCAGTTGCCGTCCCCTCCGCGGTGCTGGCGCTCGACGAGGCGCCGGTCTCGCAGCGGTCCGTGGAATCGTCGCCGGGGAGCGAATGGCCCATCGCTGGGAAGTAGAATGTAGGAAGTAACGGCAAGGGGTCGGGGTCCGTTCCGCAGGGGACGGGCCCCGACCCCTTTTTGCGATCGCCTAAGCGTCTACCCGACCCAGTTCGAGGGTGGATTACTCGGAAAGTCCTCGGATCAACGACAGTCTGGACAGTCCCCTTTGAAAGTGATCTCAACGGAGTCCAGATTCCAGCCCCGGAGGCGTTTGCGTGGGATTTCCTCGGGCGTCACCGAAATGTTGACCACCTGGCCGCAGGTCACGCAGAGTGCGTGCTGGTGCGGTGTGTCGCCGATCTCGAACACGGCGGGCCATCCCGGGCGGTCGAACTTGGTGACCAGTCCGGTGTCCAGGAAATGCCGAAGCATGTCGTAGACGGCTTGGCTGGTCAGCGTGCCCAGCCGGTCCCGGGCCGCGTTGGTGATCGCCTCGACGTCCAGGTGCTCGCCCGAGGACAGGACCCGCAGCACCTCGAGCCTCGGCCCGGTGACGCGGAGGCCGACGTCGCGGAGCCGCTGAATCATCGCCTCGTCTGTCTGTGCCGTTTCCCGTGCCATCGCTCCGCCCTCTTGCGGGGACCAAATGTTTGTCAACATCGTACAACCGGCCCCGGTCAAGAAGTGGAGCGCCCGCCCAGGCTTAGTCCAGCCAGCCGAGCCGGGTGGCGCGTACTCCGGCCTCGAACCTGCTGGAGGCGCCGAGCTCCTGCATCAGCTCGGAGAGCACCCGGCTCACCGTCCGGAGGGAGACCCCGAGACTGCGGGCGATCTTCTCGTCCTTCATCCCGGAGGCCAGCATGCGCAGCGCGGCTCGCTGCTGTTCCGTCAGCCCGTCGCCGCCCTGCTCGGGCGTGCTTTGCTCGCCGTAACTGGTGGCGGTGTGCCAGCAGTACTCGAACAGCGCCAGATACGAGCGTACGAGGGCGGAGCCACGGGCGAGTATGGCCCCCGCGGAGGTGTCCTCCGGGTCGACGGGCAGCAAGGCGAACTGCTGATCGGCCAGCACCATGTCCATCGGGACCACGGGTGACAGCCGAACCTCCACTCCCAGCTCCACCTTGCGACGGAAGTATTCCGCCTGTTCGGGCACGGAGGCGAACCGGCGGTTGTAGACGGCGCGGACCCGCACTCCGCTTTCCAGCTGGCGTCTGTCCCGGTCCAGGGCGCGTTCCGGGATCTCGCGGCGCAGCGCCCCCGGGTGCAGTGAGGCGAGGTCGTGCTGGATGACATCCGCGATGTCCTCCAGGACCTGCTGTATCCGCCGGTAGTCGGTGAGGACCTCGACCTCGACCTGGGCCTGGTCGAGGGTGCCGGCGCGCAGGAACCGGGCTGCTAGGTGCTCCAGTCGCTCGTAGGCTTCGTCGGCCTCGGTCAGGCGTTCCCGCAGCCTGCGCTGCTCGCGTTCCAGCAGCCGGAGTAGGGCGATCTCCGGAGCGATCACGGCGACGGCGTCCGTCTCCTCCTCGGGACTGCGTCCGTCGTCCAGCGCCAGTTGGCTGTCGTGCGCGGTTCCCGTCGGGACGATGAGTCCCAGTGCCACCAACTCGGCTCGGCTGTCCGCGATCTCGTCCGGGGTGAGTCCCAGGTCGGCGACGGACTCGGCGAAGCTGGACGCCCCGCGGCTGCGCAGTGCCTGATAGAGAGTCAGCGTCACGTCGGTCACATCCGAACGCCCCCCGGACCTGATTCCCGCCACGGTGCCGCAGACTCCCCTCGTCGCCTGGTGTGCCCCTCGGAAACTATGTCACATGAGGCGGCATTTACCCTCGACTCGGAATTCCCCTGTGACGCGCGTCACATGACGCGTTACGGTGCGTGTGGTCCCGCCGGGGGAGGCTCGGAATCCAGGGGCGCGCAGACGAGTAGGACGCTGCGCGTGCGCCGGTCGAGTCGATGTCTGTTCGTCACGACGACACGGAGGCCCGCGGCGCGAAGGTCCTCGTGCAGCCGCGCCGGTTCGACGATCCACTTCTCGGTGGTCAGCCGCACCCGGTGCGCATGGCCCTGCGCGGAACGCTCACAGTCGTAGGTGACCAGTTCCCGTACGTCCGACGGGAAGAACTCCTGACGATACCGCACGCGTTCGGTGACCTCGTCGAACCGGGGGACGTGGAAGGTGCTTTCGCGACGTGGGTGGTCGCGAAGTTCTGAGGCCTCGTGCACGGTGAAGTCGAGAGCCAGTGTGCCGCTCCTGCCGAGACACGAGGCGATCTCGCGGAACACTCCGCGACGGGCCTCTGGCGGAATGGTCGCGACCATGGCGCCGGCCAGCACCGCGAGTCGGTAACAGCCGCTGAGTCGCAACTCGGTGAGATCCGCCTTGGTGGTGGTCACCAATCGGTTGACCCGTGGCCCGAAACGGGCCGCCCAGGACCGCAATTGGGCCAGGCTGGGCGCGTCCCGGTCCACCGCTTCCACGCTGAACCCGTGCCGGGCGAACGGGACGGTCAGCCGCCCGGCTCCCGACCCCAGATCGAGGACCGGGCCTCCGGTCGCGCGGGCGAGTCCGAGGTAGCCGACGATGTCGGCGCTGAACGGCCCCAGCACGGAACCCTGGAGCCACAGGTCATCGGGTGACAGCGGAGCCATGGACTCCAATCCGGGAAGCCACGAGTGGAACTCCGGGAAATCCGCCTCCCGGGGGAAGAGTCGTGGCACCGAACCCGCCGCGGGTTTACAGCCGCTCGAAGGTCTGCACGAGGGATCGAGCAGGGCCGGCCTGCCGGCGCTGGTATGTGCGTCCATCGCTCCTCCAGGAAGGTCGGTCGGCCGGTCCCCTGCCAATCCGGGCGGGGCACCCGTGCCGCCGGGGCCGCGCCGTATGCCACACATCGTGGCCCGGGCCTGTGGGTGGGAGCCAGCGAACGCGACTGCGTGTCCACGCGATGGCGTGGATCTGCCAGGAAGCGGCGACCGACCGGATGGCGACCGGTCAGAGGTCCCGCAGGCAGCGCAGCGTGTCGTCCTGTTCCGGCTGAGGGTCCTGGAGTTGGAAGCCGTGGTGACGCAGGAAGGGCAGCAGGGGGTCGTCCGGGGAACGGACAGAGATGGCCTGGCGCCGAGCCCGGTGTGTCTTCTGCTGGTCGGTGGCGGCCGAAAGCAGTTGGCTGCCAATTCTCCCGCGACGATGGGCAGGCGCGGTGCATAGGGAGTAGACCTCCCCCGTCTCCGATGACGGAACGCCGCCCGCGACGGCGCCGACAACCGTGCCGTCGGCGGTCACTGCCACCAGCCAGCCGAGCCAGCCCGGAGTTCCCCCCGGAATACCGATTTCCGCGCGAATGCGCGGCAGGGAGCACTGCTCTCCGATCATGCGCAACAGGGTGGCTTCTGCTAAGTGGTCCGTGTAGCTGGCTCTGATTGCCTCAGCCAATACCCTGGACACCGCGGAGGCCTCTGCTGGGACTGCTCGCCGCACGTCGACCGGCGTCATAGGCCTAGTACCTCCTTGCGGCGGCCCTCTTCCCGCATGCCGACCCTAGCGGCGTGAGCGGCGCGAAAACAGGGGTATGGGTGGGAATTGTGAGCCGCCGTTGATTTGGTCAGATGAATGAGAATAGCGGGGACGGAACGAAAGGGCGAACCGGGGCCTGTCTACTGAATTCCTTAGTAAATTAGTAGTTCTTGGGTTCGTTTCGACCGCGCTAGGCCGGGAGAGTGCAACAGGCCGCGAGAAGCGGGACCGTGGGTATGGCGGAGAGGAAGAGGCACAGCAGTCCGCGGGGTACGGTGCGGTTCGGCCGCTGCGGCCTGACGAGGCGTCGGATGCGAAGCGCCGCCGACGGACCACCGGCGGCGAGCGTCTCCCGTGGGGCCTGCCCCGCTGCCATAACGTAGAGCGCGGCGGCCAAGGCGTCGCGGGAACAGCGGCGTAACGTACGGTCGTCAGCTGCCAGTTCCATCAGGAGCGGAACCTGCGACCGAATGTGGCGCGCCAGCGGAAGCGGACCGAAGACGGTTCCGAACGCCTCGGCGGCCGCCACCGGGATGTGGTGACGGCCCCTGATGTGCGCCCACTCGTGGGTCAGTACGGCTGCTAGTTGTGCCTCGGTCAGGTTGTGTAACGCCCCGGAGGTGACCACGACTTGGGGCGTGCGTCCGGGAAGGCAGTACGCCACGGGGGAGTCGTGGTCCAGCACGGTCGCCGGAATCCCGCCCATCCGACGCCCCACCAGCCGCAGTGTCGAGGCGTGCTGGTGCCGGCTCCGTGAGGAGCTGCGGAGCTTCCACAGCACGGCGGCGGCGAATGGCACGATCAGAAGGGCCGTCGTCACCAGGACGGGGCCCACCTCCGAGTTCTCGCCCGTCCATGGCTGGCACGCCGACAACAGGCTCAGCAGATGGTGCCCGGCGTCGCTTGGTCGCAGCACCTGCGACAGGGCCACACCCGAGGCGCCGACGAAGATGACGCTCAGCGCGGCCCAGGTCGTGGCGGCAAGCCGGGGCACCTGGTGGGACCACTCGGACCTGGCGAGGAGCTCTGGCGTGAAAACACCGCTGCCCAGGACCGTGAGGAGGAGGGGCAGGAGATGATGGCTCACTTCAGTGCGCCGGACGGGCCGGACTGGTCCCGGGAGCGTAGGGCGGCGTCGAGGGCCGCCACGTCCTCGCTGGACATCTCCTCGACGAAGCAGAGCAGCGCGGCGGAACGGTCGTTACTGCTGCCCAACGCGTCCTGCATCAGAGCGGCGGTGTACCACTCACGGGAGTGCACCGGTTCGTACACCCAGGCGCGGTTGACCTTCTCGCGTCGGACCCAACCCTTGCGATGGAGGATGTCGGCCACGGTCATCACGGTGGTGTAGGCCACGGAGCGGCTGTGGTTGATGTCGTCGACGATGGCGCGCACCGTCCCACGTCCCCAGTCCCACAGCCGGTCCATGATCTCGCCCTCCAGCTCGCCCAGCCCCCGCACACTTGCCTCCTGCTTGTTCGCCGGTCGGGGAACGCCTCTTATCGTACGACCAGTTGACAGGGCCACCCGCTTCTCGACACCGGGCCCCGGGTCAGGCTCGTACGAGCCGCGCGATGGCGGCCGATGCCTCGCTGACCTTCGCCTCGGCGCGTTCCCCACCCTGTTCCAGCGCGTCGCTGACGCAGCAGTTCAGGTGTTCGTCCAGCAGCGCCAGCGCGCAGGACTGCAGCGCTGACGTGGTGGCGGAAACCTGGGTCAGTACGTCGATGCAGTACGTGTCCTGCTCGACCATGCGTTGGAGTCCCCGGACCTGCCCCTCGATGCGGCGCAGGCGGCGAACGACGGAGTCCTTGTGCGGTGCGTAGCCGGCCACGGTGCCCTCTTCTGGTGGTGGGTCGTCACGGAGAGACGCGCTGTTCGGTCGGGCCGAGGGGGCGCCGTCCGGCAGGGCGGGCCGGTCGCCCCCTCGGGCTGTGCGGTGTCCGCGTCAGTCCGCGGCCCGGAAGGTGCGCAGCCGCATGCTGTTGGCCACGACGGACACCGAGGAGAAGGCCATGGCCGCCCCCGCGATCATCGGGTTCAGCAGGCCCGCGGCGGCCAGCGGCAGGGCCATCACGTTGTAGCCGAACGCCCATGCCAGGTTGGACTTGATGGTGGACAGCGTCTTGCGGGACAGGCGAATGGCGTCGGCGGCGGCACGCAGGTCGCCCCGTACCAGGGTGAGGTCGCCCGCCTCGATGGCGGCGTCCGTGCCCGTGCCCATCGCCAGGCCCAGTTCGGCCTGGGCGAGCGCTGCCGCGTCGTTGACGCCGTCGCCGACCATGGCCACCGACCTGCCCTCGTCCTGGAGCCGCTTGACGACATCCACCTTGTCCTGGGGCATGACCTCCGCGATCACCTCGTCGATGCCGACCTCGGCGGCGACGGCCTCGGCCACGGCGCGGTTGTCCCCGGTGAGGAGTATCGGGGTCAGCCCGAGGGCGCGCAGTCGCCGGATCGCGTCCGCGCTGGTCGGCTTGACGGCGTCGGCCACCTCCAGTACGGCCCGCGCCTCACCGTCCCAGGCCACCGCGATGGCCGTACGTCCGGCTGCCTCGGCCTCGGACTTGGCGCGGGACAGCTCGGCGGGCAGCTCGATGACCCACTCCTCGAGCAGCTTCTCCCGCCCGACGAGCACGGCGCGGCCCTCCACGACGCCCTGCACGCCCAGCCCGGCGACGTTGGTGAAGTCCTCCGGAGTGGGAAGCGCGCCGACCTTGTCCGTGGCGCCGGTGGCGACCGCCTGGGCGATGGGGTGTTCGGAAGCGTGCTCCAACGCACCAGCGAGGCGCAGCACTTCGGATTCGTCCTGACCGTCGGCGGTGTGCACCGAGAGCAGCGTCATCTTGCCGGTGGTGACGGTGCCGGTCTTGTCCAGCACGATCGTGTCCGCCTTGCGGGTGTTCTCCAGTACCTCGGGGCCCTTGATCAGGATGCCGAGCTGGGCGCCGCGTCCCGTGCCGACCATGAGCGCGGTGGGTGTGGCCAGGCCCAGGGCGCAGGGGCAGGCGATGATCAGGACGGCGACGGCCGCGGTGAAGGCCGCCGTCAGCTCCGAGCCGTTGCCCAGCCAGAAGCCCAGCGTTCCCAGGGCCAGCGCGATGACGATCGGGACGAAGACCGCGGAGATGCGGTCCGCGAGCCGCTGAGCGGCGGCCTTGCCGTTCTGCGCCTCCTCGACCAGCTTCGCCATCCGGGCGAGCTGGGTGTCGGAGCCGACGCGGGTGGCCTCCACCAGCAGCCGGCCTCCGGCGTTGAGGGTGGCGCCGGTCACCGGGTCGCCCACGGCGACCTCGACCGGCACCGACTCGCCGGTCAGCATCGAGGCGTCCACGGCGGAACTGCCCTCGATCACGGTGCCGTCCGTGGCGATCGTCTCGCCGGGCCGGACCAGGAAGTGGTCGCCGACGGCCAGTTCCTCGGTGCGGATCAGCTGCTCGCGACCGTCCCGCAGGACGGTGACCTCCTTGGCGCCCAGTTCGAGCAGCGCCTTGAGCGCCGTACCCGCCTTGCGCTTGGAGCGGGCCTCGAAGTAGCGGCCGGCCAGGAGGAAGGTGGTGACGCCCGCCGCCGCCTCGAGGTAGATGTTGGCTGCGCCGTCCGTACGGGCGATGGACAGCTCGAAGGGGTGCGTCATCCCCGGTTCGCCGGCGGTGCCGAAGAACAGCGCCCACAGGGACCAGAGCAGCGCCGCCGACGTGCCCACCGAGATCAGGGTGTCCATGGTGGCGGCGCCGTGCCGGGCGTTGGTCCAGGCCGCCTTGTGGAACGGCAGCGCTCCCCAGACGACGACCGGGGCCGCCAGCGTCAGCGACAGCCACTGCCAGTACTCGATCTGCAGGGTCGGCGCCATGGCCATGGCGATGACCGGCAGGGATAGCAGCGTGGAGACGATGAGCCGCTCCCGCAGGGGCTTCAGCTCGTCGGTCCCGCTGGGCGCTGTTTCCGAGCCGTCCGAGCCGTCCGATACCGGCCCGGTCTCCTCGCGCTTGGGTGCGGGCGGGGTGGCGGAGTAGCCGGTGGCCTCGACGGTGGAGATGAGGCTGCTGATCTCCAGGTCGCCGGTGTAGGTGACTTTGGCCTTCTCCGTGGCGTAGTTGACGGTGGCCTCGACCCCGTCCATACGGTTGAGCTTCTTCTCGATCCGGGCGGCGCACGAGGCGCAAGTCATACCGCCGATGGCGAGTTCGACCTCGGCTGTGCCGGGTGTCGTCGTGGTCATCACTGCTCCTCGGGCTGAGAGCGGGGTCCGGGTGCCTGGGCTGCCCTGCCCGTCCGGACGGGCAGGGCACGGCAGGTGCGGCGCCGATGGTTCAGGCGCGGCCGGTCAGGTCGTAGCCGGCTTCGTCGACGACGCTCGAGATCAGGGCGTCGTCCGGCTCGCCGGCGGTGTTCACGGTGACCCTGCCGTTGTCGACGTCCACGTCGACGCGGATCACGGATTCCAGATCACCGATCGCTTTGGTGAGCGTGGACTTGCAGTGACCGCAGGTCATTCCGGAGACCGCGTAGACGGTCTCGTGGGAGTCCGCGACGGCGGTCTCGGTCGTGCTGGTGTGGCAGCTGCCGTCGGTGGTGCAGCAGTCCGACATGGGTTCCTCCGTAGGATCAGCAGATCGAAATACCCAGTAGGGGTATCTGTTTCTGGGAGTCATGTATACCCCCTCGGGCTATCCGTTCGCAAGCGCTGTGCCGCTTTGCGCGGCTACCCCATAGGGGTATATTGAAGCGGTCTCGACGGAGGGACAGGACCCGACTAGGGAGTGCCATGAACACCGGAATGAAGATCACGGCTTTCGCCGTCACGCTGGCCGCCACCTTCGGTGCCGCATACGGCGTCGGCAACGGCGTCGACCCGGTCTCGACCGAGGCCGATGCCGCCGCTCACGGGCAGCACGGCGACGGAGCGGACGGAGGGAAGGCGAAGGGTGGAGGGAAGGAGGGCGGTCACGGGCCTCCCGGCGGCCTGCAGGTCTCCGAGGACGGCTACACCCTCGCGCTGGAGACCGAGCGGCTGGAGGCCGGGAAGAAGGAGGAGCTGCGCTTCGAGGTACTGGACGAGGCGGGGAAGCCCGTCACGGAGTACAAGCGCGAGCACGGCAAGGACCTGCACCTGATCGTCGCCTCTCGCGGGCTCACCGAATACCGTCACCTGCACCCGTCGCTGGCCGAGGGCGGCACCTGGAGCACCGACGTCGAACTGCCCGAGGCGGGCGACTACCGGGTCTTCACGGATTTCATCCCCGGCGACGAGGCTGAGGGCCTCACTCTGGGCGCCGACCTCGCGGTGGGCGGTGACTACGACCCCCCGACCCTGCCCGAGGAGTCGAAGACCGCCACCGTGGGTGATTACGAGGTCACGCTCGACGGCGATCTGACCACTGGCCAGGGCACCGACATGCGCTTCACCGTGGAGAAGAACGGCAAGCCGGTTACCGACCTCGATCCGTACCTCGGCGCCTACGGACACCTGGTCGCCCTGCGCGCCGGTGACATGGGCTATCTCCACGTCCACCCCAACGGCACGCCTGGCGACGGCGAGACCAAGCCCGGCCCGGGGATCTCCTTCATGGCGACGGCGCCCACGGCTGGCGACTATCGGTTGTTCCTCGACTTCAAGCACGAGGGTGAGGTCCGGAACGTGTCCTTCACCGTGCCTGTGGCGGCTTCCGACGACGGTTCGGGGAAGGAGCAGGCACCCAGTGGGGGCGAGGAGGAGAAGTCCGGCGGCCATCAACACTGAGCGCGCCGACACGTACCGCGTGCGACCCGGGCGTCAAGCGCTCCGGTGCGCACTGTGCGCCACCTTTCACGCAGCAGGCACTGTGCCCCGGCGGTTCTCTTCCCGCCGGGGCACAGTGCCTGCTGTCGGTGTGTGATCAGTGCCCGGAAGCGGGTCGTGCGGCGCACGCGCAGCCGGCCGAGGAGCTCGCGTTCCTACTGAGATGCTCGGCGCCAGCCTGGAGCAGAGCTACGGCCGTCAGGCGGACGATCGGATGGTTCAGTGCGTGCTTGACGGTTTGGATGGTCGGCGTCATGGCGCCCCTCCGTTCGGCAGATGACAAGACTCCAATATACCGGTGGGGGGTATAATAGTCGACGGCTCAGCTCGATCGACGTGGGGAGTCGCGGGTGGGCTTCTGGGTATGGGCCGTGCGGCGGCCGGGGCGTGGGTGGGGGGTGGCTCCACTTCATCGGCTCCAGTGGACGCCTGCGGTGCGGCCGGGTGCTCTCATCGCCGCGACCCTTGTTCCCGGGATGGCGCGGCGTCTCCGCGCCTGCTTCCGCATATGCCCCTAGGGG
Source organism: Streptomyces oceani (assembly GCF_001751245.1). Lineage (GTDB taxonomy): Bacteria > Actinomycetota > Actinomycetes > Streptomycetales > Streptomycetaceae > Streptomyces > Streptomyces oceani. The sequence goes on along the minus strand of NZ_LJGU01000095.1, from coordinate 56,295 downwards.
GTACTTGTCCTTTCGTTTTCAGTGTGGGTACCATCGATGTGTCATATACCCCGGGGGGGTAAGGAGACATGATGGCGCAGCAACACATCAAAGCGGCTGAGGGCGTGTGGAGCGGGCAGGACCCGTTGCCGGAGTGGCGTTTGCGGGGTGAGTGGTTCGACGTGTGCAGTTGCTCCACTCCGTGCCCCTGCACGTTCGCGCAGGCGCCGACGCACGGGGACTGCATGTTCACCCTCGTGTGGCAGATCCACGAGGGGCACCTGGGCGACGTAAGGCTGGACGGTCTGGGCGTGGTCGCGCTCGGCGAGTTCGCCGGGAACATGTGGGTCGGTGATCCGGACGCGACGATGACGGTGATGTTCTACATCGACGCGAAGGGCGATCAACGCCAGCGTGACGCGCTGGAAGCGATCTTCCGCGGCAACATGGGCGGCTGGCCGGGCAAGTTCGGTGCGCTGATCAGCGAGGTCCGTGAAGTCCGGTACGCGCCGGTGCACTTCGAGGCTCCCGCGGACCTCTCCTACTGGCGGGCCGAAGTGCCGGGCCGGGTCGAGGTCGGGGCCACCGCCTTGACCGGTCCCACCGCAGATCCCGACCGCCGCGTACAGACCGTCAACCCGCCCGGTTCCGAGGTCGGCCCCGGACAGGTGGCCACCTGGGGCGTGGTGAGCGCTGATCACGCGGAGGGCTTCGACTTCTCGCACCCCTACCGTGGAGGCGGCAGCAAGCACATCCCGTTCGACTGGCGTCCCTGACCTGGAGCCCTCGACGCACGCGCCCGGTGGATCCCTGGCGCGTGCGTCGAGAGGCGGCAGCGGCGGACGAGGCCGTGTCTCGACGGCGAGCTTCGAAGGGGCACCATCGATGGGGCACCTTCGAACCGCCGGCAACCACCCGGCACTTCTCCGGTACTCTCAGCCGGGTCGAGAGAAGCGGAGTCACTCGTACGCGCTCACCTTGACTCTCCGGCCGTCAGCTTGCATTCGCGAACGCATTCCGGTGGGTGTGGAACACGCCCGACCAGGACAGCTCAAAGACCGGATACGACCCTCCTTCCCGGTAGTGCCTGAATCGGCAGCCGTGGGACGTGGCGAGGAGATCCACGGTGTCCACGTGCTTCCTGACCCGGGTCGTCATGGCCCCAGCCGTGAGGCGCAGCCAGTCGTGAGCGAGCTGTCCGAACTCGGAGCCCGGGACCCTCACACTCCGCCGTCTGTGACCGCGTAGCGGGAAGGGAGCGGTTGGGCTGTCTCCCGCTGATTGCCGGTTGACCGGTCAGCTCCTTCGGTGCTTGATCGTCAAGCGGCCGTAGCCCATGTTTCCGGTGATCCGGATGCGTGGACCGTTCGACCCGCCGTGTCGTGAGGGCCGGTGGACCGGCTGCTTCCAACGGGCCTGCAGCCCCTCGTAGTCGACCGTCGCGTCGGCCGGCAGGATGACGCGTGCCCAGCCGTACTCCAGATTGAGCTCCACGTCGAGGACCGGGTGGTCGATGTACGCGCGGGAGTAGTCCAGCTTGACCTTGGCCATCCGTGAGGCGACCTTGAAGGTCCGCGGGGCATGCCACCGCCCGCGCCGCTTGACCTGGCCACCGATGGGGTTCACCTCGACCGTACGTCCGTCCTCCTTCGACGGCAGCGAGGCCAGGGCCGAGGACAGCTCTCCGTGTGTGGTCGCTGTGAGGGCCAGGTGCAGCCGTGTGTCCATCTCTTCCTGGACAAGATGGCCTTCGGCGAACGCGTCCTGGAGGCGTTCGACGGCCGTATTGCGGTCCATGTCTGTGACGCGCGGCGGTACGTTCTCCGGCACGGAGGGCATGTTCATCACCATAGCGGTCGGCCAAGACCTGGGACCTCCCGGCGTTCGACTGGTTGCGCCACGGGAGCGTGCACTCGACGGAGGGGAACCGTCGGAAGTGCTCCCGGGCGCGCAGGGCAAGGTTCGCAGAGAGCGGGGCCGCCCTTGTCTTCTGCCCCTTCGGCAGACAGAAGTACGGCCGGGCCTTCGCGTCCCAGCGAAGCTGCCGTTGGATGTGCACGACGCTGGCCTCGAAGTCGAAGTCCTCCTCGGCGAGCCCGATGGCTTCGCCTTGACGGAGCCCGGCCCCGAGCCCGACGTCGACCGCCAGGTGATACCGCTCTTGGAGGCCGGCTCGTACGGCGTCGACGGTCGCGCGGCGCCACGCTTTGGCCTTCTTCCGAGTACGCCTCGGAGCCTTCACCGACTTGAACTGTTTGCACGGGCTCTTGAGGATGCGCTTGTCGTCGACGGCCGCGTTGAAGATGGTCGTGAGGTGAATCCAGATCACCTCGGCCGTGGAGGCTTCGACCCGAGAGAGGAGCTGCCCCTTGAAAGTCCGGAGCGCCGAGGCGTCGATGTCACACAGCGGGAGAGGGCCGAGGAGCGGAATGATGTGATTCCAGATCCTGCTGCGCATCGGGGTGGCCGTGGACGGCTCGTCGGAACAGCTGGGCCACCAGTGCTCTTCGATGTAGTCAGCGAGGAGGATCGCACCGTCGCGTGGGTCGATGAACTCACCGCGCTTGGTGTCCGTCTGGGCGGATGCGAGCCACTGCTTCGCGTCCTCGGCCGTCGCGAACGAGCGGTCCTGGATCCCAGGGATACCTTTGACACGGTAGCGCGGCCCTTTCCCGTACTGGGATGTGCGCTCGCGCTTGCCGGTCTCCTCGTTCGGCCGCTTCTTGAGCCATCGGTCTTCTATGTAGCCAGGCAAAGGTCTCGCTGCTCCCCGGTAGGCACACGCGGAAGGTCCGCCGGTCGGTCGGTGTGAACCTGTTCCGAGGCGGGTCCTTATCCCGTGTTCGCAGATGAATTTCGAGATGTTGCGAGCACTATGGGAGCGGCTACGCGTTGGGTGCGCGCACGCGCCGCTGCGGCCTCTTGACCAGCGGATTCAGGGCAGGATTCGACCGTGAATCCGCCATTTCCTGCGCCGCGACCCAGTCGTCCAGGGCCGAGATGCGGTACATCACTCGTCCGCCCATCCGGAAGCTCGGCGGGCCTTGGCGGCGGTGTCGCCAAACATAGAGCGTATTGGGGGATATGTCCAGGTATTCGGCAGCCACTGGGAGAGTCAAAGCCGCTGGAAGACAGCACGGGACTTCTGTGATGGGGGAACGACTGCCGGACGGGGAACGGCTGTGTGGGAAGGGTTCGCGGCCGCTCGACAGTCGGCGACCGAACCGAAAACCGACGAAGGGGACGGCGCGGAGATTCCGCGCCGCACACCGTGACGGCATCGAAGCATGCAGGGAACGAGCCGCACAGCAGGAGCAGATGGAAGGAGGATGCGTCACGGTGTCGGAGAAATTCAACGCGCCCTGTCTCTTCGGCGTCTGGCCCTCGCACAGTGGAGGCGAATGACCCGCTTGGGTTCGTCCTGGAATCCGAGCCCGTGCGCGATCTTGTTGGTCTGGAAACCGTTGGGCCGCTTTCTGAGTCGGGGCCCGCGTACGAACCAACAGTGATTGACTTCCCCTCGGGCACACGTTTCCGAACCCGTCACCTGAGGTCGAGAAGCATGGCAGAGGCACCCGCATCCACCGTCCACATCTGCCCGGACGGCCTCAGCCATGAGCGATACGGCGGTAGCGGCTGACGGCGAGGGGCATGAACACCGCGATGACCGCGAGCGCACACAACAGCGCGTACACGGTGGCGTGCTGAACCGGCCAGGATTCCGGCGGCGCCACGGTGGCGGGAGCCTGATTCCCGAAGAGGGAGCGCGCGGCGGTCGCTGTGGCGGAGACGGGGTTCCATTCGGCAACGACGCGGAGCGGGCCCGGCATGGAGTTGATGGACACGAAGGCTCCGGAGACGAACGTAACCGGAAACAGCCAGATGAGGCCGGCGCTCTGGGCGACTTCCACGCTGCGAGCGAGCAGACCGATGGTTGCCCCGACCCAGGACATGGCGAAGGCGAAGAGGAGCACCAGGAGGTAACCAGCGGCAGCTTCGGTGAAGGTGCCTTCCACGCGCCAACCGATCAGCAGGCCGCACAGGGAGGTGACGGTGAGAGTAACAGCGTTCATCGTCAGATCGGACAGGGTGCGCCCGAGGATGACGGATCCACGCGGCATGGGCAGGGCGCGGAAGCGGTCAACCATGCCCCGATCCATGTCGCCGGCGAGCCCTATCGCGGTGAAGGAGGCATTGAAGGTGACGGCCTGGGCGAAGATGCCACCGATCAGGAAGGTGCGGTACTCGTCTCCCCCCAGACTACCGCCGAACACGTATGCGAGAAGTAGAACGAACATCAGTGGCTGAACCAGGGCCGTGATGACGGCACCCGGCGTGCGACGGAGGTTGACGAGGTTGCGCCAGGCGATGATCAGTCCGTCGCGGACGGTGCGGACGGATCCCGAGGCCGGGTCCGGAGCGAAACTCAGGGCCGCCATGCGTGGGCTCCTTTCCTGCGGCGTCCCCGTGCTCGGACCAGCTGGCCGTTCCCCGGCTGAACGCTCCGCTCCGAGCCGTCTTCCGGCGCTGCGACGGCGGGTGGTGGTGCCGATTCCGCGGCGGGCCGCTGGGAGTTGCCGGTCAGGGCCAGGAAGACGTCGTCGAGGGTGGGTGGGGCGAGGGCGACGTCGCGCACCTCGATCCGGACCGCCGCGAGGGCTTCCAGGGCTTGGCGAAGTGCACCAGCTCCCCGATCGGTGACGACCGTGACGGTCCCGGTTCGCGAATCGATGTCCGGCTGGTGGTGACCGAGGTCGGTCAGGGCTTCGGCTACGGAGGCGCGGGCGGCCTGGTCGATGGGGGTGATGGTGATGCGTTCACCGCCCACGGCGGCCTTCAGCTCGGATGCGGTACCGTGCGCGATAACCGTGCCGTGGTCGATCACCGCGATGGAGTCCGCCAAGTGGTCGGCCTCCTCCAGGTACTGCGTGGTCAGCAACACGGTGGTGCCGTCCGCCACCAATTCCTCGACCGCGCGCCAGGTGTCGGCCCTGCCACGAGGATCGAGACCGGTGGTGGGCTCGTCCAGGAAGACGACGGTGGGGCGCGAGACCAGGGCTCCGGCAAGATCGAGGCGGCGGCGCATACCGCCGGAGAATCCTCCACTGGTCCGGTCCGCGGCCTCGGTGAGAGCGAAGCGCTCCAAGAGCTCGGTGGCGTGCCGGCGGGCCGTCTTGCGGCTCATCCCGTACAAGCGGGAGACCAGGTAGAGGTTCTCGCGCGCGGTCAACCGCTCGTCGGCGGCCGCGTACTGACCTGACAAACCGATGCGGGCGCGGACCGCCGCGGGTTCGTCGTGGACATCACGTCCGGCCACCGTGGCACGGCCTTCGTCCGCGCGCAGCAGGGTGCTGAGGATACGTACGGTGGTCGTCTTGCCGGCGCCGTTGGGTCCGAGGAGACCTAGCACGCTTCCAGTGGGGACACGCAGGTCGATCCCGCGAAGCGCGTACCGGTCGCCGAACCTGCGGGTCAGTCCCTCGGCAACGATGGCCTCGCCGTCCGCCATACGCGGGGCGGCCGGGTCCTGGTTCTTCCTGGGTCGGGAGGTGTGGCCGTCCCCGCACGGGGCCGGAGGGGCCGGCGGGGGCAGTGGCTCGTGTCGTGGTGCCGTGAGATGTGTGGCGGCGCCGTTCACTGGGAGGCCAGCGCGCTCAGCGGCGTGAGGTCGGTCCAGTGGACGTCCACGTAACTGATGCACTCCTCACGTGTCGCCGGGCCGTACACCGCGTGCCAGCCCGCCGGGATGTCCGCGAACTCGGGCCACAGTGAGTGCTGGCCCTCCTCATTGACCAGGACACGGTGCTGAACGGCAGGGTTGTCGAAGGGGTTGGTCATCGCTTGGTTCACTCTTCTCTTCGATTTGACGGTCGGTGCTTTGAATGGGGCGTGCGGTGTCACGCGTCCCGGAACTCCCTGGCGAGAACAGGGCCGATCAGAGCCCGGGGTTCGGGTCGCATCATCTGGGCGTGCGCACAGCGGATCTCGTGCACCCGCAGCTGCCCGTGGACATAGGGGGCCCACATGGCCGGGACCAAGTCAGTGGCGGGATCTTCCTCCGTGGCACGGAAGAAGAGGACGTCACCCTGGAAGGTGCGCGGGGTGTAGGAACGCATGAGGCGAGCCTGGGCGGCGAAGTTGCCGACCATCGTCTCGATTGTGTCGGGTTCCAGGCCGCCAAGTGGACTTCCCGCGTCGCGCAGGGAGTCCCGGACGGCTTCCGTGTCGAGCGGGACTTCGAGCGGATACGTGGACAGGTCGATCCCGAGGTTGCTCAGCAGCGAGCGGAATACGGTGTCGTGTTCGGCTTCTTCCAGGCCGTCGGCAGGGGGCACGGGAAAGGCGTCCAGCACGGCCAGCAGTGCGACTTCCTGGCCTGCTTCCTGGAGTTGGACAGCCACTTCCTGGACGACATTACCGCCGAATGACCAGCCCAGCAGATGGTACGGGCCTTGGGGCTGCACAGTACGCAGCTGAGCAACGTACCCGGCAGCCATGGCCTCGATACTCTCCGGAAAGGGACGTTCTCCGTCCAGATTGGGTGTCTGTAGGCCGTAGACCGGTCGGTCCTCCAGATGCTGGAGAAGCCCGGCATAGGACCAGGCCAGGCCCCCGGCGGGATGGACGCAGAACAGCGGAGTACGGCTGCCACGGGTACGCAGTGGCAGGAGAGTAGCGAGGTCACCGCTCGGTTCACCGCTGCCCTCGGCGGCTTCCTGAGCTTCCATGACCCCGGCCAGGGCCGCGGGAGTGGGTGCTTCGAAGAGGGCTCGTATGCCGAGGTCGACGCCGGTGGACGCCCGAACCCGCGCCAGGAGGCGTGCCGCTATCAGGGAGTGACCACCGAGTCCGAAGAAGTCGTCGTCGGCCCACAGGTGTTGGACCCCGAGCACCTCCGCGAACAGCGCGCACAACAAGTCCTCGCGCGGGCTGCCGGGTGGGCGCCCGTACTGCCGAACCGTGTGCTCGGCTGCCGGGTCCGGCAGTGCCGCGTGGTCGAGCTTGCCGCTGGAGGTGAGGGGCAGTTCGGTGACAGCGACGAAAGCGGCAGGCACCATGTAGCCAGGCAGGGCCGCCGACACGGCGGCGCGGAGACCGTCGCGGTCCGGCGTGTCAAGCGCCTGTTCCTCGGCAGGGACCAAGTAGGCGACCAGTTGCTCACTGCCGTGCACAGTGTCAGCGTCGCCCACGGTGCGGAGCGTAACGGCGGCCCTAGCGATCCCTGGTTGCCGCTCCAGTACGGAGACGATCTCACCGGGTTCCACTCGGAAGCCACGGACCTTCAGCTGTCCGTCGACCCGACCGTGGAACTCCAGGTGGTCGGCGCCCGTCCAGCGGGCGAGATCACCGGTACGGTACATGCGCTCGCCGGCTGGCCCGAACGGGTCGGGCAGGAACCGGGCTGCTGTCTCCGCGGGCCGGTGCAGATATCCGCGCGCGACACTCGCTCCCGCCAGGTAGAGCTCGCCGGTGACGCCGGGAGGCGCTGGGCGCAGGAAGCGGTCCAGCACGTAGGCGCGAGTTCCCGCCACGGGTTTACCGAGGACGGGTTCGGAAGTGAGGTGCAGCGGGGCGCACAGCGTGTCGACGGTGGCCTCGGTCGGGCCGTAGAGGTTCCACACCGTGAGTCCCGGTATCTCCCGGAGCCGCTGCCACAGCCGGTGCGGCACCGCCTCCCCGCCAAGGGCCAGTACGAGAGGCCGAGGCCGGGTGCCGGCGGTGCACAGTCCGGCGTCCAGAAGTGCCGCTGCGTGAGTCGGGGTGGTCTCCAGGACATCGATGCGCTTCTCGCGGACCAGCGAAACCAGAGCGGCCGGATCGCGTCGGGTGTCGGAGTCAACGACCAGCAGTTCGTTTCCCTCCAGCATCCACAGAACCGGGTCCCAGGAGGCGTCGAAGGCGACCGATGCGGTCAACGCGACCCGCAGTCGGCGCCCGTTCGCCATGGTCCGGGCAGGCAGGAACAGTTGCCGCCGCTGGTGCTCCCACAACCGCATCAGTGAGGCGTGTTCGACCACGACACCCTTGGGGCGGCCGGTAGAGCCCGAGGTGTGCAGAACGTACGCCACGTCCCGGGGCCGCGGGGCGACCTCGGCCGCTGGCTCTCCGGAGCAAGCCGTGAGAGCTGCCTTTACCCGCGGCGAGTCGAGCAGGATCTCCTCCCAGGGGCCGTCGGGTATCAGCTCCCGAGTCTGCGCTGTCGCCAGCACCACGGCGGGGCGTGCGTCCTGAAGGACGGTGCACACACTCGCGGCCGGACGCGAGTCGTCGATCGGTGCGTAGGCAGCGCCAGCGGACAGAGTACCCAGCAGCGCCGTGAGCGAGGTGACCGAACGCGGCAGCAGAACGGCAACCGTGTCTCCCCGTCCCACCCCTTTCGCCGAGAGAAGTCGAGCCAACTGGGCACACTCTCGACTGAGTTCGGCGAAGGACAGTGCCTCCTCCCCGCACCGCACCGCGATGTCGCTGCTGCGAGCGGTGGAGACGGTGTCGTGGAAGCCGGCGATCACGGTGGGATGGGTGGGAACGGCCGGACCGCCCCGCCCTCGGGCCAGCAGACGACTCCGCTCGTCCGCGCCGAGCGGTTCGAGGGCGGACAATGGAGAGTTCGGATCGGTCACGGCCAGCCGGAGCAGGGTGACAAAGGATTCCGCCAGCCGCTGTGCTGTTCCCTGATCGAACAGATCGCGGCTGAACTCCAGGATGCCGGTCAGGGAACCGTCCGGGGCTTGCTCGGAGAAGCTGAACGAGAGGTCGAACTTCGCCCCCGCCGTGTCGACGCTCTCCACCGCTGCGTGCAGGCCCGGCAGGTCGAGTTCGGGGCGGCCGGCGTTGTTCAGGGACAGCATGACCTGGAAGAGCGGGTGCCGGGAGAGGGACCGAGCGGGTGCCAGGTGCTCGACGAGCGACTCGAACGGCAGATCCTGGTGCGCGTACGCCGACAGATCCGTCTGCCGAGTTCGCTCCAGCAGTGCGCGGAAGTGCGGATCACCTCCGGTGTTCACCCGCAGCACCAAGGTGTTGACGAAGAACCCGACCAGTCCGCCGAGTGCCTCGTCGGTACGGCCGGCGACGGGGCTGCCGACGAGGACGTCCTCACCGGAGCCGAACCGGTCGAGCAGTGCGGCCAGGACAGCGTGGAGCGCCATGAACGTGCTGGCGTTCTCGCCCTTGGCGAACGCCGCCAGTCGCTGTCCGTCCTCCGCTGCCAGCGGGATGGGGACGCTGCCACCGGTGCCCGACGCGGAATCGGGGCGGGGCCGGTCCGCTGGAAGGGCCGTCTCGACCGGAATGCCCGCCAGTTCCCTTTCCCAGAAGGCGATTTGCCGGGCGTGGACGCTCTCCGGGTCCTGCGGATCTCCGAGCAGGTCCCGCTGCCAGAGCGCGTAGTCGACGTACTGCACCGGCAGCGGAGACCAGTCCGGTGCCCGATCGTCGGTGCGCGCCGCGTACGCTGCCGCCAGGTCCTGGGCGAGCGGACCCATGGACCAGCCGTCAGCCGCGATGTGGTGCACGACCAGCAGCAGAACGTATCCTTCCGCGCCGAGGTCCAGCAGTTCGGCCCGCACCGGCAATTCGTGCGCCAGGTCAAAGCCACGCTGTGCCGAACTGTGCAGCAGTTCCGCAGCCTGGTCGGGGGCGCAGTCCACGACGGTCAGCGACGGCTGGGCATCGCCGTAAGCGAGGACCTCCTGAGTGGGACTCCCCGACTCCCGGTCCGGGTCCCGGAACACGGTGCGCAGACTCTCGTGCCGGGTGAGGACATCGCTCAGCGCGTGCCGCAGTGCCCCTACGTCCAGTCGCCCCTGCAACCGGACGGCCATGGGCAGGTTGTACGAGGCGTCATCGGGACGCATTTGGTTGAGGAACCACAGCCGGCGCTGCGCGAAGGACAGCGGAGGCCGTGCGGGTCGGTCGACCCGCGCCCGCAGGGTGGGGCGGCTGCGCGCGGCGCTGTCGAGATGCTGGGCGAGCCTGGCGGGTGTGGGGTCCTCGAACAGGGCACGCACGGGGAGTTCGGCCCCGAACGCGGTCCGGATGCGGTTGACCAGCTTGGTGGCCAGGAGCGAGTGGCCGCCCAGGATGAAGAAGTCCGCGTCCCGGCCAACGGAGGGGACGCGCAGGCATTCGGCGTAGAGCGCACAGAGGATCTCCTCCTGCGGTGTGCGCGGCGGCTCCCCTGAGGCGGGCTCGGCCAGCTGCGCTTCGGGAAGGCTCGCGAAGTCCGTTTTGCCGTGCGCGGTGAGCGGGATTCGAGATACGAGAGAAAGGTGGCTGGGCGTCATGTAGCCGGGCAACCGCGAGGCGACGAACGCGTGCAGTTGCTCGCTCGACGGGGCCGCATCCGTCTGTGGGACGGCCCAGGCCACGAGCCGGCCGCCACCAGGCTCGGTCTGCACCGTCACCGCGGCGCTGTGGATTCCCGGATGTGCGGTCAGTGCCGCTTCGACCTCGCCGGTCTCGACGCGGAAACCCCGCACCTTGACCTGGGTGTCGGTGCGCCCGACGAACGACAGTGTGCCGTCGGCGAGTCGGCGCACCAAGTCGCCCGTGCGGTACATCCGGCTTCCCGGAGCCCCGAAGGGGTCGGCGAGGAACCGCTCGGCGGTCATGCCGGTCGCAGCGTCGTACCCGCGGGCGACCCCTACGCCGGCCACGTACAGTTCACCGGTGACGCCGGGTGGTGTGGGACCAAGTTGCGGGTCGAGGACCCGAGCCCGCATGCCGGCGACGGCATGGCCGATGTTGGGGGGCTGGTCGGCCGTCACCGGGGCGGTGACGCTGTCCACCGTCGTCTCGGTCGGACCGTAGAGATTCCAGAACGCCACGCCGGGGATGGCGGCAAGCTCGCGCCACAGAGCATCGTTCACTGGTTCCCCGCCCAGAGCCACCACCCTGGGCCAGGGGCGGTCGGGCGCGAACAGGCCGCAGGCACGGAGCTGTTCGATGAACGACGGGGTGGTTTCGATGACGTCGATGCGGTGCTCGTGCAGGAAGGTCACCAGCGCTTCGGGATCCCGGCGGGTCTCGTCGTCTGCCAGGTGCAGTTCGTGTCCGGCGACCATCCACAGCAGTGGATCCCACGAGGCATCGAAGGTGGCCGCTGCGGTCAGGGCCACTCGCAGTGCACGCCCGTTGTTGCCGTGCTCCGCGGGCTCGATCAGCTGACGACCATGGTTCCGCAGGAGGTTGGCAAGCGACCGGTGTTCGATGACAACGCCCTTGGGAACGCCGGTCGAACCGGAGGTGTACAGCACGTAGGCCGGATCGGTGCCGTACGGACCTTCGTTGGGCGGCTCGGGTGTCACGCGGGCCACCTCGACAGGCTGGTCGTCAAGGAAGAGCGCGGAGGTGCGGGAAGCCGGAAGCGACGGAGCGTATCCGCGCTCGGTCAGTAGCACCGAGGGCTGCGCGGATTCGAGGATCCGCGCGTTGCGCTCCGCGGGGTGGGACGGGTCCAGGGGCACGTACACGGCGCCCGCGCGCAGCACGCCGAAAATCGCGCTGATCTGCCGAGGCGAACGGGGCAACGCCACGGCCACCCGCTCGCCGCGGCGCACCCCGGCAACCGCCAAGCGCCGGGCCACCGCGTCGACCCGCGTCGCGAGACCCCCGAAAGTCACGGACCCGTCGGCGGTGACCAGAGCGGTACGGGACGGAGTGACTGCGGCCTGGGTCGCCAGGATGTCGCAGACACTCTGCATGGGCTCCTGTTCGGCCGGCTCAGGGGCTTCCCCTCGGATATGGGTGTCAAGGGCTGACCGGCGCTCGTCGTCGGTAAGCATCGTCAGAGCGCTGAGCGGCCGGTCGGGGTGCGCAAGCGCGGACCGCAGGAGACGGACGAACTGACCGGTGAACCGGCGCACGGTGGCCCCGTCGAACAGGTCGCTGCTGTACTCGACCGCGCCGGTCAGCCCGGCCGGACGGCCGGAAGTGTCGTGTTCCTCCGTCAGGTCCCAGGTCATGTCGAACTTGGCAGTCTGCCGATCCGATTCCACAACGGTCGCCCGAAGTCCGGGCAAGGCGAGCGCGGGAGCGGGAGTGTTGTTCAGAGCGAGCATCACCTGGAAGAGCGGATGCCGGGAGAGGGACCGCTGGGGTGCCAGACTCTCCACGAGCTGTTCGAACGGCAGGTCCTGGTGCGCATAGGCGGCCAGATCCGCTTCCCGTACCCTGCGCAGCAGTTCACGGAAGTCCGGGTTGCCGCTCGCATCCACGCGTAGCACCAGCGTGTTGACGAAGAAGCCCACCACGTCGTGGTACTCCTCCTCGTCGCGGCCGGCCACCGGCGTTCCGACGACGATGTCGTCACCACCTCCGAGTCGCTGCAGCAGTGCCGTCAGCGCGGCGTGCACCACCATGAACGGGCTGGTGCCCACCTCCCGGGCAAGCGCTACGAGGGACCGGTGCTCCCTCGCGTCCAGGTGCAGGGGTATCCGGTGGCCGGCGAAAGTGGCACGGGCAGGACGTACCCGGTCGTACGGCAGGGGCAGCTCCGGTGGCATTTCCGCCAGTTCCTGCTTCCAATGGCCCAGCTGGAGCGCGGCCGGCGATCCGGCGGACTCCTTCGCGCCGAGTCGCTCACGCTGCCGCAGCGCGTAGTCCGCGTACTGGGCCGGCAACGGCTGCCACTCGGGGCGTCGGCCAGCGCCACGCGCCGTGTAGGCCTCGGAAAGGTCGCGTACCAGAGGCCCCATCGACCACCCGTCCGCCACGACGTGGTGCAGCGTCAGCATCAGCAGATGCGAGTGCGTTTCACCCGAGGTCCTGTCGAACGCTCTCGCGTCCGGTACGAGAAGCGCTCGTACCGGCGGGCGCTGGGCAAGGTCGAACTCGGGAACAGAGAAGTCGTCCGGTGCCGGGTCCGGCTGCTCCGGAACCGTCTCCAAGGCGATACCGCAGGTTGCCGCGGGCAGTACGACCTGGTGAGGTCCTTGATCATCCTCCCGGTAGACGGTGCGCAGACTCTCGTGCCGGGCGAGCAGATCACTGAAAGCTGACCGCAGAGCCTGTGTGTCCAGGGGGCCGTCGAGTCGGACGACGACGGGGATGTGGTACGGCTCGCCCCCTTGTCCCATGCTTTCCAGCAACCACAACCGGTGTTGCTCAGCGGACAGCGGCAACCTACCCGGTCGTGCGCCCACGGCGGCACCGTCCGTGTCACCCCGCACAGTGGGTCTCTGCGCGTCCAGCACCGCCGCGAGCCCTTCTGCGGTCGGTGCCTGGAAGAGCGCACGCACTGGCAACCGGACTCCGGTCGTTTCAGACAGTCGGGTCAACAGCCGGGTCGCCAGGAGCGAGTGGCCGCCGAGTGAGAAGAAGTCGGCGTCGCGTCCGACCTCGTCCAGTTCCAGGATGTCCGCCATGGCTGCGCACACCGCCGCCTCCGCGTTGGTGTGCGGCTTCGCGCGTGGTCCGGCAGCGGAGACGCGCGCCTCGGGCAGGGCGGAAGTGTCCAGCTTTCCGTTGGGTGTCAGCGGCAGACGGTCCGTTGTGGCATAGGCCGCGGGGACCATGTGCACGGGAAGGACCGCCGACAGTGCCTCTCGGACGACGCCTTGGTCCCGCCGCAGGGCCGCGCCCTCGTCGTCGTTCGCCGGTACGAGATAGGCGGCCAGCGATTCGTCCCGGTACCCCCCGCTACGGACCACGACGGCAGCCTGGACAATCCCGGGCAGAGCCACGAGTGCAGACTCGATCTCACCGGTCTCCACCCGATGCCCTCGGACCTTGACCTGATCGTCACTGCGGCCGAAGAACTCCAACGAGCCGTTCTCGCGCCACTGCACCAAGTCCCCGGTGCGGTACATCCGCTCACCAGGCTCCCCGAAAGGGTCCGGGAGGAATCGGTCGGCGGTCAGTCCGTGCTGCCCGGTATAGCCACGGGCCACACCCTCACCCGCCAGGTACAGCTCCCCCACCACGCCGCACGGAAGCAGGTGCAGGGCGGCGTCCAGCACGTAGGCGCGAGCCCCTCGAACCGGACGGCCAATGACCGGTTTGTCGCCGGCCACCCTGGCGGTAACCGCGTCCACGGCTGTCTCCGTCGGTCCGTAGAAGTTGTAGGCGAGGATGTCCCGCTCGTCCGAGAGACGCTTCCACAACTCGTCGTTGACCGGCTCACCGCCCAGTGCGATGACCTTGGGTCGGTGAACCGTGGCCCCCTCACCAATAGGGGAGTTGTCTGTCAACCCAGCGGCGAGTAGTTGTCGCAGGAAGCTGGGGGTGGTCTCGATGACGTCGATCCGCCGCGAGTGCAGGAACTCGACCAGGGCCTGCGGGTCCCTCCGCGTCGTGTCATCGACCACGTGCAGCTCGTGTCCGCCCAGCATCCACAGCAGTGGATCCCACGCGGCGTCGAAGGATGTCGCCGCTGTCAGGGCCACACGCAGTCGATGCCCCTCGGTCAGCATCGCGCTGGCGTGCGACTCCTTACGATGGTGTACCAGTAGATTGCTGAGTGACCGGTGTTCGACGAGCACGCCCTTGGGACGCCCCGTAGATCCGGAGGTGTAGAGGAGGTAGGCGGCGTCGTCGGTGGCAGGCCCCACGTGCGCGCCTTCGCCGGCACCAGGGTCGGTGGTCGCGACGTGGCGAACCGCGGTCCCAGCGGGTGCCATGCAGGCCACCGGACCGTCCAGCTCGCACAGCAAGATCACGGGAGCCGCGTCATCCAGCAGGTACGCGATCCGCTCAGCCGGGTAGGCGATGTCGATCGGCATATAGACCGCGCCCGAACGCAGCACTGCCAACAGTGCCACGACGGTGTCCACGGACCGGGGCAGCGCGACAGCGACCGTCGCTCCGTTGGTGGCGCCGTCGGCGCGCAGGTTGGTTGCCGCGGTATCGACCGCCCGGTCCAGCTCCGCGAACGACAGGCTCCGTAGGCTGTCGCAGACTGCGGTTGCTTCGGGGGTCTCCCGTGCCAGGCGGAACAGTTCCGCCGACAGAGTCGACGGCGCGCCGTCTGACGGATCGCCGCTTCCGGGGCTCTGCGCACCGCTTCCCAGGGACAGCATGCGCCGGGACTCGTCCGGACTGGTGAGCCTCAAGCCACTGACCGGAACGGTCGGGTCCTCGGCCATCGACTCGGTCAGTCGCAGGATCCGCTGCAGGTGGCCCGCTGCGGCAGCGTCATCGTACAGCTCGGCGTTGGCGAGTAGGTCGACGCGCGCTCCCGTACCTCCGGCAGTCGGATGAACAGCGAGAGTCAAGTCCTCCACCGGACCGATGGACAGGTTGTGCAGAGTCCCGGACGCCGGACCGAACCTCAAGTACTCGTCGAAGGCCAACACGTTGACCGAAGGTCCCGTCAGCGGGTCTCCAGGCAACAGTCCTCGCAAGCGACGCAACCGCTCGGCCGGAAACCGTTGATGCCGCAGCACACCCCGCATGCTCCCTGTGACCCGGTGTAGCAAGTCATTGGTTGAATCCGCCACGGAGAGCCGGATTCGGAGCGGCAGCACCTGCGACATCATGCCGGGCGTTTCGCGGGCCGTAGGCCCTTTGCGCCCGGTCACGGGCATACCCAGCAGCAAATCCTCGGCCGCCCGCAGCCGGTGCGCGTACACGGCCGTACCGGCGACGAACAACGCGGGCCACGCGACCCGGGCCCGCCGGGCCCCATCGCGCAGCCGTTGCCAGTGCGTCCCCGACATCTGGGATGTGTGCCGTAGTACTCCGGCCGACAGTCCGCCAGTGTCCTCGGTGAGGCGCGTCGCGGGTGGAGCTCCCGCAAGCTGGTCACGCCAGTACTCCTCGTCGGCGGCGCTCTCCGGCGACACGGCGTAGCGCGCCGCCTCTTCGGTCAATGGGGCCAGCGGCTGCGGGCGGGATGGTGCGACGGAACCGGTGGCGAGCAGGCTGTACGTCTCGGCGATCCGGTTGAGGAGCAGCGCGGCGCCGTAGCCGTCCAACACCAAGTGGTGCGTCCGCAAGTAGAGCAGGTGGCGGAGCGGGGAGAGCCGGAAGAGAGCCATCGAGGTCACCGGCCCACGGCCGGGGTCGACAGGCGTGGCCAGGTCTTCCCGCATAATGGTGAGCGCCGTCGTGAACGCTTCGGCCTGCCCGGACAGGTCGGTGACGCACACCTCGACGGAGAGCCGGGGATGCACGAACTGACGTCCTGTGGAGACCTCACCCTCGGCCCCGGCCTCGGAGACCGTGGTCCGTATGGCCTCGGCATCCGCAGTGACCTGTAGGACTGCCTGTTGCAGCAGCTCCGGATCGAACTCTCCGCCTATGTCGAGATATTCGGCGATATTATAGGCGGAGCTCACCGGGTCGAGGTGGTGTGCGAACCACAGCGCCTCTTGCGCCGACGTCAAGGGCAACTGTGCGGCGTCTGCCTCACGCATGTATCTGGCCTCGTGAGAATGCGGTGAGTCCCAACAACTGCGACACCTCTCCGTGTTGTGTACCGGATGTGCCCGCGTCGTCAACACGCCCTCACACCCTTCCGTCACCGTCTATTCGGGACAGACGAGGCGGTGTATTGGCGTGTGAGGCAAGAACCGATTTGTTACCAGTGCGTAAGCGGCTTGCCTCTGCGGACTCACTCCGCTCACCCGCTGTGGAGCTGCCACTGGCCGCCGGTTCACCGTCCGTCATGCACGGACCCATCCGCATCGGTTCGGGTACCGAATCCCGCAAGGTCAGGAACATTGAAGACGTACTCAACGCGAGGGAGATCACAGATGCACCGTGCAGCGTTCGCGAGGTCATTCCGCGGCATAGCCGTGGTCGGCAGCGTGACAGTGATGTGCTTGGCCGGTGGTGCGGCCGGTGCATCAGCTGTTGAAAGGCCGGACAGCGAGAAGCCGGCTTCCCCCTCGGTGTGGGACGCGGGCACGCCGCGCGACTCTCACGCGAACAGTGGCTACCGCGGCACTCAGGGGTTCAACCTGTGCCTGCTCTCGCACTGTGCGACTGGGCCCGGTGGCCACAGCGACGGTGGCGTTCGCCAGGTCCAAGGCGGCAACCTGTGCCTGCTCGCACGCTGCGAGGTGAGTGCCTGACAGGGTGCCCGGGCGCCCAGGTCGCTGTGAGTGGGTCAGCTTCCTGGGTGTGCGGTGATGACGAGGTTGGAGCGGTAGGTCTGTGCTTCGGGGTCCCAGTCGGCACAGGTGATCAGGGTGAGCCGGGGTGCGCTGGTGGGGCCGTAGACCTTTTCGGAGGGGAAGCGGTCCGCGGGCCACACCTTTATGCGCTCGACGGTGAAGTGGGCGGTGCGCCCGTCTCGGCGGTCGACGCTCAGGGAGTCACCGGGGCGGAGGGCACCCAGTCCGTAGAACGCGGCGGGCCCGCTCCTCGAATCGACGTGCCCGACCACGACGGCGTTGCCCGTAGCGCCCGGAGTGGGCGAGCCGTGGTACCAGGCGGCGTGATCGGGGTCGTCGGGCATGTCGACGGAACCGTTGGGGGCGGTGGCGACGGTCTCTACCCTGGTCTTTAGGTGGATCTTCGGAACACTGATGCTGACGGGTCTCGACTTCGGCAGAGCCGAGGACTGCGGTTGGAGTGACTGCTGGGGATGACTCGCTGGACTTCGGGCTGAGTCGGGGGGAGCGGGTGGTGGCTCTTGGCCGGGGGCGAGGGCCAGTGCCAACATCGCTGTCCCTGTGGTGGCGCCAGAAACGCGGCATGTGCGGGGGCCTTCAGCTCTGACGGCTGGTGCGCCGACGCAGGTACATCGCGACGGCGGCGACGGACAGAAGTCCTCCGGCTCCCGCGAGCGTCGTCGTGGACGGGTTGTTGCTCTGGGTGCTGCCCTCACCACCGGCGACGGCTCCCTTGGCGCCCATCTTCAGCGAACCGCACAGGGCCGGGTTGGTCGCCTCCGAGGGCAGGTTGGGGTCGAGATCACTGGGGCCCAGGACGTTGTCGTACTCTCCGTTGCCGTTGACGTCGACACCGTGCACGACGACGACGCCGGTTCCCTCACGCAGGCTCTTCGCGGCGGCGTCACTCACCTCGATGCTGCGCTCGTAGGTGAAGTCGGGCCCTGTGGGGAAGCGGTCCACGGCCAGCGCGGAGTCAGGGCTGGTGTCGCCGGAGGTGGTGAGCGAGGTACCGATGTCGCCGTAGAACGGCTGGCCGTCCGTGGTGTTGATGCTCTTGATGTCGTTACGCTTCTTCGCCGCCGAAGCCGGCGGGCACACGCCCTTGGCCGCGATGTGGAAGTGCTGCGCGTGTGGTGCGTCCTTCAGCAGACCGTTGGCCTTCACCTTGACGCTGGCGGTGTTCCCCTTGAGTGACACGTGCGCGGTACCCGTACCAGTCATCTTGCTGAACGGCACCGGTTCCAGGTTCGCGTTCAGCTGCGCGTCTTCACCGCCTTCAGTTGGCATACCGTCGGCCGACGCGATCGGCGCCAACGTCATCAGAGGAGCGATAACGGTTACCGCGGCCAGCGATATCGCCGAGGTCTTGTTCACGGTCTCTCCTACGGGCAAGAAAGGGGACGGAGTGCGCCCGGCTCGGTGAAAGAGGGCGCTCAGCGCTGTTGATCGGGCGGTCAGCCTGCTCCCCGCGCATGCGGGGATGGACCCACCGTCAGGCTCGGCCGGTTGTCGAAGGGTGGCTGCTCCCCGCGCATGCGGGGATGGACCCAAGACGAATGAGGCGGGAGAGTCCCGGGGAGTAACTGTTCAAGAGGGCTGACCGGAACGACTGTTTGTGCATCTCTGACAAGGCTGGCAACTGACTCCCGCGTGGGGCGCAGTCTGGGCTACACGGGCGATTCTCTGCTCATAGGGGAGCGCAAGGGGAGCGCGGACGCCTTTGGACGGTGCAACACGGAGTATGAAAGCGGGACCGCGGTATGTGTTCTGATCTGCGAAAACGGCACCATGGAGCATCGCTCAACATGGTGGGGCATGAACGCTAGCGTCCTCGTAATGCGTAGGTTGGTCTGGCTGAGAGGAAACGGGCAGGAACCCGGTGCAGGGTTCGGCGGACGACCGGTACCGAGAGGGAACGGAGGCCGGGCGGTACCTTACTGGCGGCTCAGAGGTCAGTTCGGCGGGGACATCCCAGGGACTTTTCAGGGACTTTCAGCTCTGTCACAGGGACTTCCCGGGGACATTCCGCCGTGCAGACGGGGAAGCCTGTGACAGAGCTGAAAGACGTGAATCACCTGGTCAGAGGTTCTGCGCTCAGCACTCGATGACGTTGACCGCGAGGCCGCCGCGGGCGGTCTCCTTGTACTTCACCTTCATGTCCGCGCCGGTGTCCTTCATCGTCTTGATGGCCTTGTCCAGCGAGACATGGTGCCGGCCGTCGCCGCGCAGCGACATACGTGCCGCGGTGACCGCCTTGACGGAGGCCATGCCGTTCCGCTCGATGCACGGGATCTGTACCAGGCCGCCGATGGGGTCACAGGTCAGTCCGAGATTGTGCTCGATGCCGATCTCCGCGGCGTTCTCCACCTTCTCCGGCGAACCGCCCAGCACCTCGGTCAGCCCGCCCGCCGCCATCGAGCAGGCGGACCCCACCTCGCCCTGGCAGCCGACCTCGGCGCCGGAGATGGAGGCGTTCTCCTTGAAGAGCATGCCGATCGCCCCGGCGGCGAGCAGGAAGCGTACGACGCCGTCCTCGTCGGCGCCCGGCACGAAGTTGACGTAGTAGTGCAGCACGGCCGGGATGATGCCCGCCGCCCCGTTCGTCGGTGCGGTCACCACGCGGCCGCCGGCGGCGTTCTCCTCGTTCACGGCCATGGCGTACAGCGTGATCCACTCCATGGCGTGCGCCTCGAAGTCCCGCTCGGCCCGCAACTGCCGTGCCGAAGCGGCGGCTCGGCGCCGCACCTTGAGGCCGCCGGGCAGGTTGCCCTCCTGGGTGAGGCCACGGGCGACGCATTCCCGCATCACCCGCCAGATCTCCAGCAGTTCCGTGCGGATCTGTTCCTCGGTACGCCAGGACTTCTCGTTCTCCAGCATCAGTCCGGAGATGGACAGCCCTGTCTCCCGGGTGAGGCGCAGGAGTTCGTCACCGGTACGGAACGGATGGGGCAGTGAGGTGTCGTCCAGCTTGATGCGATCCTCGCCCACCGCGTCCTCGTCGACGACGAAACCGCCGCCCACGGAGTAGTAGGTCTTCTCCAGCAGCGGGCTGCCGGCGGCGTCGTAGGCGAAGAGCGTCATGCCGTTCGCGTGGTACGGCAGCGAACGGCGCCGGTGTAGGACCAGCTCCCGGGAGGCGTCGAAGTCGATCTCCTGGCTGTCCCCTATATCGGCGGCCAGCAGCCGCAGCCGCTTGGTCTCCCGGATGCGCTGGACCCACGTGTCCGCCTCCACGATGTCCACGGTCGCCGGGCCGTGCCCCTCCAGTCCGAGGAGTACGGCCTTCGGGGTGCCATGGCCGTGTCCGGTGGCGCCGAGCGAGCCGTACAACTCGGCCCGTACGGCGGTGGTGTGGGCGAGCACGCCCTCGTTCTTGAGGCGCCGCGCGAACATGCGGGCAGCTCGCATGGGCCCCACCGTGTGCGAACTGGAGGGGCCGATCCCGATGGTGAAGAGGTCGAAGACGGAGAGGGCCATGCTGGCTCCCTGGGCAGGGGGGGAGGGGCGCCCCGGGTGGGGCGCCCCGGTGGACGTTACTTTGAGAGGTCCGGGTACAGCGGGTGCTTCGCGACCAGCGCCGCGACCCGGGCGGCCAGGCCCTTCGAGACGGTCTCGTCGAAGTCCGGCTTCAGGGCCTCCGCGATGATGTCGGCGACCTCCGTGAAGTCCTCGGCGGTGAAACCCCGGGTGGCCAGCGCCGGGGTGCCGATCCGCAGCCCGGAAGTGACCATCGGCGGTCGTGGGTCGTTCGGCACGGCGTTCCGGTTGACCGTGATACCGACCTCGTGCAGCCGGTCCTCGGCCTGCTGCCCGTCGAGTTGACTGTGCCGCAGGTCAACCAGGACGAGGTGTACGTCCGTACCGCCGGAGAGCACCGAGACGCCGGCGTCCACCGCGTCCGGCTGGGTGAGCCGCTCGGCGAGGAGCCGCGCGCCCTCCTTCGTACGCCGCTGACGCTCCTGGAACTCGTCACTCGCCGCGATCTTGAACGACACGGCCTTGGCCGCGATCACATGCTCCAGGGGCCCGCCCTGCTGGCCCGGGAAGACCGCGGAGTTGATCTTCTTGGCGTGCTCCTTGGTGGACAGGATGACCCCGCCTCGCGGGCCGCCGAGGGTCTTGTGCGTGGTGGTGGTGACCACGTCCGCGTACGGCACCGGGTTGGGGTGGAGTCCCGCCGCCACCAGGCCGGCGAAGTGCGCCATGTCGACCATGAGCAGCGCGCCCACCTCGTCCGCGACCTGCCGGAAGGCGGCGAAGTCCAACTGCCGCGGGTACGCCGACCAACCGGCGATGATCATCCGCGGGCGGTGTTCCCTGGCCAGCCGCGCGACCTCGTCCATGTCGACGAGGCTGGTCTGCTCGTCGACGCGGTAGGCGACGACGTTGTACAGCTTGCCGGAGAAGTTGAGTTTCATGCCGTGGGTGAGGTGCCCGCCGTGCGCGAGATCCAGACCCATGATCGTGTCACCCGGGCTGAGCAGCGCGAACATCGCGGCGGCGTTGGCGGAGGCACCGGAGTGCGGCTGTACGTTGGCCGCCTCGGCGCCGAACAGCGCCTTGATCCGGTCCCGCGCGATGCGCTCGACGACGTCGACGTGCTCGCAGCCGCCGTAGTAGCGACGGCCCGGGTATCCCTCGGCGTACTTGTTGGTCAGCACCGAGCCCTGGGCCTCGAGCGCGGCGACCGGCGCGAAGTTCTCCGAGGCGATCATCTCGAGGGTGGACTGCTGACGGTGGAGTTCGGCGTCGACGGCGGCGGCGACGTCCGGGTCAACCTCGTGCAGGGAGCTGTTGAGAAGTGTCATGGCACATCTTCCTGTGAGGAGGGATTCCGCCGAGGGTGGTTCCGCGGCGCGGACTGGATTACGCGGTCGGGCGCCCGTTCGGCTGCGCTGGCGAACGGAACACGCTGGCCACGGGCCTAGCTACCCGAGGCGAAGGCGGCGTACTCGTCGGCGGTCAGCAAGCCGGCCGGCTCGCCTTCCAGGCGTACCCTGAACAGCCAGCCGCCCTCGAAGGGAGCGGAGTTCACCAGCGACGGGTCGTTCACCACGTCCTCGTTGATCTCGGTGATCTCACCCGTCACGGGCGAGTAGAGGTCACTGACCGACTTCGTGGACTCCAGCTCGCCACAGGTGTCGTCGGCGGTGACCTGGTCTCCCACCTCGGGGAGCTGCACGAAGACGACATCGCCGAGCGCGTCGGCGGCGTGCGCCGTGATGCCGACCGTCGAGACGCCGTCCTCGGCGGCTGACAGCCACTCGTGCTCCTTGCTGTAACGCAGGTTTTCCGGGTTGCTCATGGTGCGATTCTCCTGGATGGGTGCCGGGTGTGAACGGGCGGGAGTGCGGTCGGTGCGTCGGTTTGGGGCCGGGACTACCTCTGGCGCTTGTAGAACGGCAGCGCGACGACCTCGTACGGCTCGTGGTTGCCACGGATGTCCACCGCCACGCCCTCGGTGCCGGGTGCGGCGTACGCGGCGTCCACGTAGGCCATGGCGACGGGCTTGCCGAGGGTGGGTGTCGGGGCGCCGGAGGTGACCTCCCCGATCACCGTGCCGTCGGCGGCGGCGACCACGGGATAGCCGGCACGCGGCACCCGGCGACCGGTGGCGATCAGCCCGACCAGCGTGCGTCCGGGCGTCGCCTCCGCCCGCGCGGCGGCGGCCTCCAGCGCGTCCCGGCCGACGAACCGGCCGTCGTTCGTCGTCTTCTCGAACTTGACGAGGCGCCCCAATCCGGCGTCGAACGGGGTGGTCGCGGTGCTCAGCTCATGCCCGTACAACGGCATCCCGGCTTCCAGCCGCAACGTGTCCCGGCAGCTCAGTCCGCAGGGCACGAGGCCGACGGACTCGCCCGCGGCGGTCACCGCCTGCCATACGGCGGGCGCGTCCTCGGGGGCGACGAAGAGCTCGAAGCCGTCCTCGCCGGTGTAGCCCGTGCGGGCGATGAGTGTCCGTACGCCGGCCACCGTGCCGGGTAGACCTGCGTAGTAGCGCAGCCCGTCCAACTCCGCGTCCGTCAGCGACTTGAGGATGCCGGCCGCCTCCGGCCCCTGCACGGCGAGCAGGGCGTACGTCTCCCGGTCGTCCCGTACGGCCGCGTCGAAGCCGCTCTGCCGCTCTGTGAGGGCGTCCAGTACCACCTGGGCGTTGGCGGCGTTGGCCACGACCAGATAGTCCGGATAGCCCTCGGAGCCCAGTCGGTAGACGATCAGGTCGTCCAGGATGCCGCCCCGCTCGTCACAGATCATGGTGTAGCGGGCGCGACCCGGCTTGAGCGTGGAGAGGTTGCCGACGAGCGCGTAGTCCAGCAGTGCGCCGGCCTGCCGTCCGGTGACCGAGATCTCGCCCATGTGGGAGAGGTCGAAGAGGCCGGCGCGGTCGCGTACGGCCTGGTGCTCCTCGCGCTCGCTGCCGTAGCGCAGCGGCATGTCCCAGCCCGCGAAGTCGGTGAGCGTGGCACCCAGCGCGCGATGTGTCGCGTCGAGCGCGGTGGTGCGTGGCTGGTGGCTGGACGTGCTCGTCATGTCAGGCTCCCGGGACTGGTGACACGGATGTCCTCCCCATCTGTCATCGGAACCTGAGAGGTTCGCCACAAGCCCGGATACCCGGACGGGTGGCTTGCACCTTCGGTGGGGCCGCGCTCGCGGCCCGCTTTTCAGATCTGCCTCGTCCGCACGGTATCGGGGCCTGAGAGATTCAAGGGAGGATCTTGCTCCTTCGGCGCCCCGGCGGCGTGCACCCGGGGACTCTCCCGCGCGGATTCAAGCGGCCAGTATGTAGTTGGCGCCCCCATCATGGCACGGCGCACCCGGTGCTGTGCAGGTCGCGTCCACGCACCCGGCCGTCAACGGGGCTTTATCGGCTGGCAATCGCCTTGTCCGGCATTACCTTTTCTTGACACTCTCATGCGAAAGCCGCCCCGCTTCCGGGGCGTTACACAGGGAGGTTCGGTGGAAAGCCCGCGCACTGTTCACCCGTCCTCGCCCGCCAGCCTGCGAGGACTACCCAGCTGCGTGGCGCTGCCACTCGCCGTACGGGATCTGCGGGGCACGGCGCTGACGCGTTCGCTGCGTTTCCCGACGGGAGACCGGGTGGTGGTCTCCGGTCTGCCCGGCAGCGGCAAGTCCACCCTGATCCGTCGTGGTGCGGATGCGCCGGCGACGGTACGCCGCGTCGACTCGCAGGACATGCGGGAGCACTGGGCGGGACGGTTGCCGCGGTGGTTGCCGTACGCCCTCTACCGGCCCCTGGTCCGCGTCGCACACTACGCCGCGCTCGCCGCCGCGCTCGCCTCGCCGCTGAGCGTGGTCGTGCACGACTGCGGGACGCAGGGCTGGGTCCGCCGCTGGCTGGCCGCCGACGCCCGACGGCGCGGGCGGGGGCTGCACCTGGTGCTGCTGGACGTACCACCGGACCGTGCCCGGGAGGGGCAGGCCGTCCGGGGGAGACGTGTCTCGCGGTACGCCTTCGCCCGGCACCGCCGTGCCGTACGCCGACTGGTGCGGGAGGCGGAGACGGGACGTCTGCCCGCGGGGTGCGCGTCCGTGGTGCTGCTGGACCGGCGAGCCGCCGAGGCGGTGCGGCGGCTGGTGTTCGAGGAGCGCGGATAACGCGTACGGCGGTCCGGCCGGTCGGACAACCGCCCGCGGAAGTGGGGGAGTCGGCCTCCGTGGCCGACTCCCCGAAGGAAAGGTCAGCCCGGGGTCAGCCCTTCGGACCGTCCCCGGGCTGATGGGGAAGGTCTGGCAGCCCGCGCATGTCCGCGGGCGGCAGCGTGTCGCCGAGCATCACCGAGGTCATGAGGTTCACCGTCGCGGTGACGGTGGCCCTCAACTCGGAGTTGACCTTGGCGGGCTCACCGGAAGTGGACGCCGTCAGCAGCGCGTCCACCTGGTGACGCAGCTGTTCCACCGCCCTGAGCGTCGTCTCGCCCGGCGCCGCGGCTGCTTCGGCGGCCGGTTCTCCGGCGGAGCCGGTCTCCGCGTCCTGCGGGAGGTCCTGCTCGCCGGCCCGGTTGGCCTGTTGGCGGATCTTCGTGAGCGCCCGCTCCACGGCGCCGGCGTGCTTCTGCGCCGCCTCCGGTGAGAGGTTGCCGTCGGTGGTACGGAGCACGTCCTGGATGAGTTCGCTGACCGGCCGGATCGCTCCGCTGGTGTTGCTCAGGACGCGGTTCTGTTCGGCGACCTTCTCGGCCCCGGGGAGCGCGGGTGCCGGGGCCTGCACGGACTGGACGGACTGGACGGTGGACTCGTGGTCGACGGCGAACGCCGTGGCCGCGCCGACACCGCCCAGAGCGAGGCTCGCGGCGACGGCGAGAGAGGTCGTCTTGGGAAGACGCATGGGGACGGATCCTTCTATGAGGCTTTTGGGACACTGTCACCTTTCGAGACGCCGCCGCCCTGTGCAACCGCTCGGTCGCAGTCAGTGGCTGATCGGGTGAGGGTGGGTGGCACGTCGCCCCCGCCGCCGCCCGCTTCCGCGCGCTCTCCGACCCCGTGCCCGACCGGGCACCGTGACCCGGTCGGACCGATAGCCTTGCGGCCATGACCATTCCGCAGCAGTACGGACCCGGGCATGGCGGCGGCTGGCCCGGCAACGAGCTGGAGGAGACCCTCGCCGCCTCGCTCGCCGCCCCGCACGCCGGGGGCAGACTTCTGGAGGTGCTCGGGCGCAGCAACGTGTGGGTGCCCCTTCCGGAGGGCGGCGGTCCGGACAGCCCGCACCTCGACCTGCCGACCGTGGAACTCGAAGGGGCGCCGTACGTCCCGGTGTTCAGCTCCGAGCAGCAGTTCCTGGAGGTCGTCGGCGGGCACATGTCGTTCACCGTCGCTCCGGTCGTGGAGTTCGCGCGAGGCCTGCCGCCGCGCATCGGCATGGCGGTGAACCCGGAGGGCACCGTGGGAGTGCCTCTCCCCCCGGCCGCCGTGGCGGAGTTGTGCCGGGCGGCCCCGGGCGCCCGGGTGCCGGGCGTGGCCAGCGGAGCCCGCGTCCGGCTGTTCGAACCGGACTGGCAGGACGAGCCTGTCGACTTCCAGGGCGCCGCCGCTGGGGAGTTCGCGGAGTTGGGGTGCGTACGAACCGCTCGTCGGGCCTTGGCGAGCACCGAGGGAGAGGCCCCGGCGCTGTTCGTGGGGGTGGAGCTGGACCTGCTCGACCCCGACGCGCGCCAGCGGGCGCATGACGCGCTGGCCCGTGCCCTGGCCCAGGAGCCGGTGCGGTGGCCCGTGCAACTGGTCTTCCTGGACGCGGCGCAGGACCCTGTCGTGGAGTGGCTGCGGCAGTGCGTCCGGCCGTTCTACACACGGGGATAGCGGCGTCCGACGCTGGAGACGCGGACGGGATGACCGAGGTGCCGGACGGGGCGCGCCGCGGGACGAACGGGCGGGACGCACCCGTGCGTCCCCGGGTGCTGTCTGGCGGGCCTCGTAAGCTGGTTGGATGCCAGCGGACACGTTGTGCTGACAGCGACCGACCAACTGAAGGGGAGGCCAGGTGAGCCCTGGTGGGAGCGTCGAGCAGCTTGTGCGACAGGTGACACCCGGCCGGTACGACATCTACGAGTCGCTGCTCGACACGCTGGCCGACGCACGGCTGTGGATGCTGCTGTGGAGGGGCACGGCCGGCTCCCCGGACGCCCAGTACGGCAACATGGAGGTCAGCGGCCATGGTTACGCCCCGTGCGTCACCTCCGAGCAGGAACTGACCGCGTCCGGCTGGACCCGGGCACACGAGGTGGTCACCGGCCGGGAGATCGCCGCCGCCCTCTTCCCGGACCGATGGGGCGTCTGGCTCAACCCGCACGCGCCGGGCGGGGGGGTCGGGGTGCCCTGGCTGGATCTGCGTCGTGTCGTCTCCGGGCTGGACCGGTTGCCCGCCGGTCCCCTGCGGATCTCCGAACCCACCCTGGAGATCCCACAGTTCTACGCCCTGCTCACCCAGTACGCCCACCGCACCCCGGCGGTGCGCTCGCTGCGCCGCGCCTGGGTGCGCCCGGTGCTCGGTTCGCCGTACCTGGCCATCGGGCTGGATCTCTACGACACGGGAGAACCGTCCGTCGAGTCGGTGCGGCAGATGATGCGGCAGTCGGTGGCGGCGTTGCCGGACGGCCTGCCGGTCTCGAGCGTGGCGATGTCCGACGACCACGACCCGGTGACGATGTGGTTGCGGGCGAATTCCCGGCCGTTCTTCGACCGGGACGTACAGGTGGGCGCCGCTCCCGGGGTCGCGCCGGCACACGGATACGGCTACCCGCGGGCGTACTGACCGCCGGGGAGATTCGGCTGCCGCCGGGGGCGAACGCTCCGCCGCCGGCGGCGTGGTGACCAGGTGTCAGCGGCGCCGCGTAAGCCGATACATGCCTCCTTACCGCACCGCTCAGTCGCACGATCCGTCCGGATAACGGCATGCGATGGGTCACATCACAGTTGCGCATCCTTTCCCAGGGAACCCTGGCGACTGATCGCGGGCTGCGTGAAGACTCCCGACTCACAGGCCGTCGGCCTTTTGTACGAACAGCTGTCAACCAGCCGCTACCAACGGCAGGGCGTGAGCTGGCTACCGCCGGCCGAGAGGGGTCCGCACCACGATGACGGCACCAACGCACGACACGGTCAAGGCTGACGAGGCCGAAGCCGATGCCGCAGCTGACGTCGCGAAGAAACATGTGGAAGGTCGCTCGCTGGGTCGTATCGCCTGGGCCCGGCTGAAGCGGGACAAACTCGCCCTGGCGGGCGGTGTCACCGTGGCGGTGCTGATCCTGGTCGCGGTCTTCGCGCCGGTGCTCACCGCGCTCATCGGACAGGACCCCAACGAGTACCACCAGGACCTGATCGACCCGCTGTTCGGCACCCCGACCGGTTCGTTCGGTGGGATGAGCGCCGACCACCTGCTGGGCGTGGAACCAGTCAACGGACGTGACGTGCTCGCCCGCATCATCTACGGCGCTCGGGTCTCGCTCCTGGTGGGTTTCCTCTCCGCGCTGGTCGCGGTCGTGCTGGGCACCGTACTGGGCATCCTCGCCGGCTACTTCGGCGGCTGGCTGGACGCGCTGATCAGCCGAGTCATGGACATGCTGCTGGCCTTCCCCCAGCTGCTGTTCATCATCTCGCTGATCGCCGTGGTGCCGAACTCCATGCTGGGACTGGAGGGCACCGGAGTCCGGTTGTTTGTCATGGTCCTGGTGATCGGTTTCTTCGGCTGGCCGTACATCGGTCGGATCGTCCGGGGGCAGACCCTGTCGCTACGCGAGCGCGAGTACGTGGAGGCCGCGCGCAGCCTGGGTGCCGGCAAGCGGTACATCCTCTTCAAGGAGCTGCTGCCCAACCTGATCGCGCCGATCACCGTCTACACCACGCTGATGATCCCGACGAACATCCTCACCGAGGCGGCGCTCAGCTTCCTCGGAGCCGGCGTCAAGCCGCCGACGGCCTCGTGGGGACAGATGTTGAACACCGCGGTCCGCTACTACGACCAGGACCCGATGTTCATGCTCGTTCCCGGCATCGCGATCTTCGTCACCGTGCTCGCCTTCAACCTCTTCGGAGACGGCGTACGGGACGCGCTCGACCCCAAGGGGACCCGTTGACCCCTGCCCGAACCCCCCCTGGCTCGTCGCCATGTGCGGGCCGTGACAACCACGGAGGATGCGACATCGTGAGATTCCTAGGAACATCGAGGCGCCGCAGCGCCGCGGCATCTGCCCTCGTGGTCGGGGCCCTGCTGACGACGGCGGCCTGCGGTGGCGGCAACAGCGACACCAACGGTGACGCCGCCGGCTACAACGCGGCGATCAGCAAGGTGGCCAACGAGTCCGACAAGAAGGGCGGCACGCTGAAGTTCATCGGCGTGCAGGACGCGGACTCATGGGACCCGACCCGCGGTTACTACGGCTTCGCCTGGAACTTCATGCGGTTCTACACGCGTCAGCTGGTGACCTACGCGCCCGAGCCGGGCAAGGCCGGCAACGAACTGGTGGGTGACCTTGCCAAGAGCAAGGCCAAGATCAGCAACGACGGCAAGACGTACACCTACGAGCTCAAGGACGACGTCACCTGGCAGGACGGCAAGCCCGTCACCTCCAAGGACATCAAGTACGGGATCGAGCGGCAGTGGGCGCAGGACGTGCTGTCCGGCGGTCCGGTGTACCTCAAGAACGTGCTGGACCCGGATGACGAGTACGAGGGTCCGTACAAGGACAAGTCCAAGGACAAGCTCGGCCTGGACGCCATCAAGACGCCGGACGACAAGACCATCGTCTTCAACCTGCCCAAGGCGAACTCGGACTTCGAGTCCATGCTGGCGATGGCCGCCGCCTCACCGGTGCGCCAGGACAAGGACACCAAGTCGAAGTACACTCTCAAGCCGTTCTCGAACGGTCCGTACAAGTTCAAGGACTACTCGCCGAACAAGAAGCTGGTGCTGGTCCGGAACGACGAGTGGAAGCGCTCCTCGGACAAGGTGCGCGCCGCTCTGCCGGACAAGGTCACCGTCACGCTGATCACCAACCCGGACGAGCTGGACAAGCGCCTGATCAACGGCGACTACGACGTGGATCTGAACGCCACCGGGCTCAGCCCGGCCGGCCGTGCCGCCGCGCTCAAGCAGCACAAGGGCAACGTCGACAACCCGGAGACCGGCTTCATCCGCTACGGCGTCTTCCCGCAGTCGGTCAAGCCGTTCGACAACATCCACTGCCGTAAGGCCGTCATCTACGGCTCCGACCACAAGTCGATCCAGACCGCACGCGGCGGCCCCAAGGCCGGCGGCGACATCGGCACCAACATGCTGCCGCCCGTGGTGCCGGGTTCGGACCCCTCCTGGGACCCCTACGGTCTGCGCTCGAACGACGGCGCGGCCAACAAGAAGAAGGCCAAGGAGGAGCTCAAGAAGTGCGGTAAGCCGAACGGCTTCACCACCACCATCGCCGTCCGGAACAACAAGGACGTCGAGGTCGACTCGGCCGAGGCGATGCAGGCCTCCCTCAAGAAGGTCGGCATCAAGGCGAAGATCGACGAGTACGACGGAGCCCAGATCGCCGGGATCGTCGGCAACCCCGACGTCGTCAAGAAGAAGAACTACGGCATCATCATCATGGGCTGGGGCCCGGACTTCAACTCGGCCCAGGGATACGGCAAGCCGCTGTGGCACAGCGACTACATCCTGGACAACGGCAACAACAACTTCGCCGAGATCGACGATCCCAAGATCGACGACGCCTTCGCCAAGTTCCAGTCCGAACTGGACGAGAAGAAGAAGGCGAAGATCGCCGGAGAACTCAACAAGATGGTGATGGAGGGTGCCTACTACCTGCCCTTCACCTTCGAGAAGATGCTGACCTGGCGCTCGAGCCGACTGACGAACGTGTACTCCACCGCCGCCTACAGCGGGCAGTACGACTACGTCTCGCTCGGCGTGAAGTAACCGACCGCCGGCACACCCGCCAAAGAGGCACGAAGGGCAGGTGAGGGCCGCAGTGGTGGCCCGGATCCACCGGAGGCGACCCCTCCGTGGACCGGGCCACCGCAGGGCCGAGAGCAGTGCTCACATACCTGATCAGGCGGCTGTTCGCCGCCGCCGTGATGCTGGTCGTCATCGTACTGGCGGTCTTCAGCATCTTCTTTCTGATCCCCAAGTGGACCGGAGTCGACCCGGCCACGATGTATGTCGGCAAGCAGTCCGACGCACAGGCGCTGGAGGGCATCCGAGAGAAACTCAGCCTGGACGAACCGGTGTTGGTCCAGCTCTTCGAGTTCTTCAAGGGGATCTTCTTCGGCCGCGACTACGTCGGCGGTGGCACGTCCCTGCACTGCGACGCACCCTGTTTCGGATACTCCTTCAAGACGGAACAGCTCATCTGGCCGGTGCTGACGGACCGGCTCCCGGTGACCTTCGGTCTGGCCGTCGGCGCGGCGGTGATCTGGCTGATCATCGGCCTGTCTGCGGGTGTGGTCTCGGCGCTGCGCCGTGGCTCGCTGTGGGACCGCGCGTCGATGACCCTCGCGCTGGGCGGCGTCTCGCTGCCGATCTACTTCACCGGCCTGATCTCGCTCGCGGTGTTCTCCTATCAACTCGGCTGGGTCAGCAACGAGTACACCCCGATGGAGGAGAGTTTCACCGACTGGTTCAGCGGGATGATCCTGCCGTGGGTGACGCTGGCCTTCCTCTTCGGCGCGATGTACGCCCGACTCACCAGGGCGACCATGCTGGAGGTCATGGGGGAGGACTACATCCGTACGGCGCGGGCCAAGGGCGTACGCGAGCCCGTGGTCATCCGGAAGCACGCGATGCGCTCGACCATGACG
The DNA here is from genome assembly GCF_001751245.1 of Streptomyces oceani. Lineage (GTDB taxonomy): Bacteria > Actinomycetota > Actinomycetes > Streptomycetales > Streptomycetaceae > Streptomyces > Streptomyces oceani. Next base: position 24,946 of record NZ_LJGU01000095.1, on the reverse strand, counting down.
CCGATCATCACGCTGCTCGGGGTGGACCTGGGCATGCTGATGGGTAACGCGATCCTCACCGAGACGACGTTCAGTCTGCCCGGTCTCGGGCAGGCGGTGTTGGACGCGATCGGCGAGCGGGACCTGCCGCTGATCCTGGGTGTCACCCTGATCACCGCGACCGCTGTGGTGCTGGCGAACCTCGTCGTGGACATCCTGTACAGCGTGATCGACCCCCGAGTGAGGCTCGCATGACAGACCTCAGCAAGACCGGCACGGCCCCGGGCGAGCCGACCGACGAGCGGTCCCCGGCCGGGGAGCACTACCTCGACGTACGCGACCTGGTCATCCACTTCCCGACCGACGACGGGATCGTCAAGTCGGTCGACGGACTGTCGTTCCAGCTGGAGAAGGGCAAGACGCTCGGCATCGTCGGGGAGTCCGGTTCCGGCAAGTCCGTGACCTCGCTGGGCATCATGGGCCTGCACACGGTTGGACAGTACGGACGCCAACGGGCGCGGATATCCGGGGAGATCTGGCTGGACGGCAGGGAACTGCTGCACGCGGACCCGGGCGAGGTGCGCAAGCTGCGTGGCCGCGAGATGTCGATGATCTTCCAGGACCCGCTGTCGGCCCTGCACCCGTACTTCACGATCGGCAAGCAGATCGTGGAGGCGTACCGCATCCACAACGACGTCGACAAGAAGGTCGCCCGCAGGCGGGCGATCGAGATGCTGGACCGGGTCGGCATCCCGCAGCCGGACCAGCGGGTGGACAGCTATCCTCACGAGTTCTCGGGCGGCATGCGGCAACGCGCGATGATCGCCATGTCGCTGGTCAACAATCCGGAGCTGTTGATCGCGGACGAGCCGACCACCGCCCTGGACGTCACCGTGCAGGCGCAGATCCTGGACCTGATCCGGGACCTGCAGAAGGAGTTCGGCTCCGCGGTCATCGTGATCACCCACGACCTCGGTGTCGTCGCCGAGCTGGCGGACGACATCCTCGTGATGTACGGCGGCCGGTGCGTCGAACGCGGCAGCGCGGACAAGGTCTTCTACGAGCCACAACACCCCTACACCTGGGGGCTGCTCGGCTCGATGCCGCGAATCGACCGGGACCGCACGGACCGCCTCAACCCGGTCCAGGGCTCGCCGCCCAGCCTGATCAACATCCCGGACGGCTGCGCCTTCCACCCGCGCTGCCCGTACGCGGACGTGCCCAAGGGCGATGTCACCCGCACCGAACGTCCCGAGCTGCGGGAGGTGGGCAGCGGGCACTTCTCCGCGTGCCACCTCCCGCGCGAGGACCGGGAGCGGATCTGGAACGAAGAGATCAAGCCGAAGCTGTGAGCGAGGACGAGCAGATGACCAACCCGGAAGGGGCGGACGCGGCCGAGCCGGCAGCCGACAGCACGGCGGATTCGGCTGCTCAGGAGGACGCGGTCGCCAGCGAGGCCAATGCGGAGAGCGCCGCGGCCGTCACCATGACCAGCGAGGACGCCGCGCCCGGCGAGATCCTGCTGCGGGTCACTGACCTGAAGAAGCACTTCCCGGTGACCAAGGGCGTGCTCAAGCGCCAGGTAGCCGCCGTCAAGGCGGTCGACGGCCTCGACTTCGACGTCCGTGCCGGGGAGACCCTGGGCGTCGTCGGTGAGTCCGGCTGCGGCAAGTCGACCATGGGGCGCCTGATCACCCGGCTGCTCGAGCCGACCCACGGCACGATCGAGTTCGAGGGCCGGGACATCTCACACCTGGGCACCGCGGGCATGCGACCGCTGCGGCGCGACGTCCAGATGATCTTCCAGGACCCGTACTCCTCGCTGAACCCCCGGCACCCGGTCGGGGCGATCGTCAGTGCCCCCTTCAAGCTTCAGGGCGTACGTCCCGAGGGCGGCGTGAAGAAGGAGGTGCAGCGGCTGCTCGAGGTGGTTGGGCTCAACCCCGAGCACTACAACCGCTATCCGCACGAGTTCTCCGGCGGTCAGCGCCAGCGGATCGGGATCGCACGGGCACTGGCCCTCAAGCCGAAGCTGGTGGTGGCGGACGAGCCGGTCTCCGCGCTCGACGTCTCCATCCAGGCGCAGGTGGTGAACCTGCTGGACGATCTCCAGGGCGAACTGGGCCTGACGTACGTCATCATCGCGCACGACCTGTCGGTCATCCGGCACGTCTCGGACCGGATCGCGGTGATGTACCTCGGGAAGCTCGTGGAGTTGACCGACCGCCAGTCGTTGTACGACGGCGCCATGCACCCGTACAGCAAGGCGCTGCTCTCGGCGGTGCCGGTGCCTGACCCGCGGGGCAAGGCACAGCGCGGCGAGGACCGCATCCTGCTGCAGGGCGACGTGCCCTCGCCGCTGAACCCGCCGAGTGGCTGCCGGTTCCACACCCGCTGCTGGAAGGCGACGCGGGTCTGTAAGAACGAGGAACCACCGCTGCTGCAACTGCGTACCGGGCACCAGGTGGCCTGTCACCACCCGGAAAACCACGAGGACCAGCGACCCGAGGACACCGAGTTGCTGAGCGTGGCGGAGAAGACCGCCGACGAACTCGACAGCGAGCGCAGCGCGATCGAGCAGCGGGACCGGGAGGCCGTGGGCAAGCCGTGACGATCGGCGGCTAGCCGATATCCGGTAGCCCGGGGTCCCGGCGCCGGTCGACCGCCGCCGGGGCCGTGCGGCGCGGCCCCGGTGACGGACGCCCGTGCGTACGGGCGCGTGCGTACGGGCGCGGGGCGGCCGAGTGACGGAGGCCGCCTACCGGCGAGTAACAAATTCGGTGTACGGTGCATCCCATGTCCGACGCCAAGATCAGTGAGTTCGACCGTGCCACGGCCCTGCGGCGCCGCCAACCCGGCGTCCACGACGCGCTTCTCGACGAGGGCTGGGCTGTCGGCCACGCGGTCAACGGCGGCTACCTGCTGAGCATCCTCGCCAGGGCACTCGGTGCGGACCTGCCGCACCCCGATCCGTTCACCATCAGCGCCCACTACCTGACCGCGAGCCTCCCCGGACCAGCGACCGTACGCACCGAACTCGCCCGTGCCGGTCGTACCCTCGCCACCGGCTCGGCGTCCCTGTGGCAGACCGACGACACGGGCACGGAGGTCGAGCGCGTCCGGGTGCTGGCGACCTACGGCGAGCTGGACCAACTGACCGAGGATGTCCGTACCAGCGCCAAGCCGCCGCACTTCCCGCCCCCGCAGGAGTGCTTCAGCCCGCGTGACAATCCCGCGGGCAGCGCCGCGAACCCCGCGATGACCGACCGACTGGACCTGCGGCTTGACTCCGCCACGGTGGGTTGGGCGCTCGGCGAGCCGTCCGGGTCCGGCGAGATGCGTGCCTGGTTCTCGTTCGCCGACGGACGGGACGCGGACGCGCTCTCGCTGCTGACGACGGTGGACGCGTTGCCGCCGGCAGCCTTCGAACTGGGCGTCACCGGCTGGCTTCCCACGGTGGAACTCACCGCGCACGTCCGTGCCCGGCCGGCGCCCGGTCCACTTCGGGTGGCGCTGAGTACCCGCAACATGGCCGGTGGATTCCTCGAGGAGGACTGCGAGGTCTGGGACTCCGAGGACCGACTGGTGGCGCAGGCCCGGCAGTTGGCCCGTCCCCGGTAGCGGCGGCCGGCGCGGGGGCGTACGGGACGGCCGGGCGCGGTGTGCTCGATCGGCCCCGGCACCGTCCCGGGGAGTCCAGCCCGGGGCTCAGCCCTGCTCGGCACCGGCGGACGAGGCCGTGGCCCGTTCCGTCGCGGCGATCGTCGCGGAGCCGACCACCCGAGTCCCGTCGTACAGGACGATCGCCTGTCCGGGAGCGACGCCCCGCACCGGGGTCCCGAACCGCACCAGCAGTTCCCCGTCCGCGTACTGAGCCGTGACCTCCGTCTCGCCGCCGTGCGCGCGCAGTTGCGCGGTGTACGTCCCGGAACCGACCGGTGCGGTACCACACCAGCGGGGGCGTACGGCGCGCAGCGCGCCGATGTCGAGCGACTCCGCGGGGCCGACCGTCACGGTGTTGTCGACCGGTGAGATGTCCAGGACGTAGCGCGGCCGGCCGTCCGCCGCCGGGCGGCCGATGCGCAGACCCTTCCGCTGCCCGATGGTGAAGCCGTGCGCGCCTTCGTGCGTGCCCAGGGTGGCCCCGGACTCGTCGACGATGTCGCCCTCCGCACGACCGAGCCGGTCGGCGAGGAAGCCCTGGGTGTCACCGTCCGCGATGAAGCAGATGTCGTGACTGTCCGGCTTCCGGGCCACCGCCAGGCCGCGCCGCTCGGCTTCGGCCCGGATCTCGTCCTTGCTGGTGACCGTGTCGCCGAGCGGGAACATCGCGTGCGCGAGCTGGGTGTCGTCGAGCACTCCGAGGACGTAGCTCTGGTCCTTGGCCAGGTCGCTGGCCCGGTGCAGCTCGCGGGCGCCGTCCGCGGTGCGGAGCACGGTGGCGTAGTGCCCCGTGCAGACCGCGTCGAAGCCCAGTGCCAGCGCCTTGTCCAGCAGCGCGGCGAACTTGATCTTCTCGTTGCAGCGCAGACAGGGATTGGGCGTACGCCCGGCCTCGTACTCGGCGACGAAGTCCTCGACGACCTCCTCGCGGAAGCGTTCCGCGAGGTCCCAGACGTAGAACGGGATGCCGATGACGTCGGCCGCGCGGCGGGCGTCGTGTGAGTCCTCGACGGTGCAGCAGCCACGCGCGCCCGTACGGAAAGACTTCGGGTTGGCGGACAGGGCGAGGTGCACCCCGGTGACGTCATGACCCGCCTCCACGGCGCGGGCCGCGGCCACGGCGGAGTCGACACCTCCGGACATCGCGGCCAGGACGCGGAGTGGGCCGTCCGGGCTGCTGGGCGTGCTGACCGAGCGGTCGCTGACCCGCTCGGCGCCGGCCGGGTCGTTACGGACCGGGCGGTCGGTGTGGGGAAGGGCATCCATAACGCCCTCCAGGGTACGGGGAACCGACCGATGCCCCGTGCGCGTTGTTCTGGTCGGTCAGTCGGCTCGGCACGGTTGTTGGGTGTGTCAGACCGGTTCGTCGCTTCCGTCGGTCACTCGGGCGGAGCGGGGGAGGTCATCGCCGGCGTGTGGGGCATCGGAGAGGCGGTTCAGTGGCAGCGGAGCGGGGACAGGCGGAACACCCGTCCGGAAGCGGGCCGGCGGGCGAGGGCGGTGGTGGTGCCGGCCCGGACGGCCGGCGGCGGCCCCGCCGGCGGTCGTTGCTGATCGGTGGTGGCACCGCGGTGGGACTGGGCGCCGTGGGCCTGGCCGCGCGGGACGAGCTGAGCCGCTGGTGGTGGCGGATTCCGGGGAACGAGAAGCCGCGTACCCCGGGCGCCGTCGACCACCGGGGGGCCGAGTGGATCGCGGCGAGCGACGCGAATCTCCGCCGTGCGGACCGTCCGGCGGACCACGTCATCGACCGGGTGGTCATTCATGTCGTGCAGGGTAGTTACGCGGTCGCGCTCAAGGTCTTCCAGGACCCGGCACACGGCGCCGCGGCGCACTACGTCGTGCGCGCGAAGGACGGGCACGTCGCACAGATGATCCGGGAGCTGGACATAGGCCACCACGCGGGCGACCTGTCGTACAACCAGCGGAGTGTCGGCATCGAGCACGAGGGATTCGTGGACCGGCCGGAGGACTTCACGGACGCGATGTACGCGTCCTCGGCGAAGCTCACGGCCGGCATCTGCGGGCGGTACGGCATACCGATCGACCGGGAGCACATCGTCGGACACCACGAGGTGCCCGGCGCGGACCACACCGACCCCGGGCCGCACTGGGACTGGGAGCGTTATCTGCGCCTCGTGCGGGCCGCGACCTCCTGACATCACGCGACGCCCGGAGCAAGAGCGCTGTCATTGTCCGTCAGAAGCGGACGAGCGCCCTCGCACGCCATCCAGGAGGTACGAGGTGCGGCGGTCGTAGTCCTCCCGGGGAGGCCGCCTGCCGTGCTTGAGGGCGAGGGCGTTGTCGACGACGAGTGCGTGGAGATCGCCCGCCGTGAACTCCGGCCGCAGCGCAACGGAGGTACGCGCCGCTGTGATGAGCTCTTCGTTGGCCTCGCTTCCGGCTCGGCAGATCTCCATGAGCTGCTGTGAGTGCGGATACGTCTGCAACAGGACGTCGTTGAAGGCGGGCTGGCGGTACTGGAGGTCGCGGATCGCGGTGAGGTAGTACGTCACCCGCTCGTCGACGTCGTCGATGGTCCGCGTGTGGTCGATGATGGCGAGTAGCTCACTCGCCACGAGCTCTTCGATGACGGCTTCGATGAGGCCGATCCGCCCACCGAACCGGTTGAAGATCGTGGCCTTGCTCACTCCTGCCGTCTTGGCGACCTCCTCCAGCGGCACCGTCAGGCCCTGTCCTCGGAAGGCGCCGACCGCGGCAGAGCGGATCTGTTCGGAATTGCGCCGGGCGTCGGCGCGCAACCGGGATTTCGAAGGCACCGTTCCGGCCACGGCCCTCACCGCCTCTTCCTCTCGCGCACGGTCGTAACTTGACTCCACTGGTCAGCTTACCTACGGTCGTGCACGGAGATAAATTGACTCGCATGGTCAATTTATGCTCGCCCCAAGAGGGGTCGTGGTCGTAGGCGTTTCAGAGGAGGCCATGAACATGATCGTAATCACCGGCGCGACCGGCGGGCTGGGCGGCGCCACCGTCGAGCATCTCCTCAAGCGCGTACCCGCCGATCAGATCGGTGTCAGCGTCCGAGACGCCGCCCCCGCGCAGCGCTTCGCCGACCGCGGCGTGCGCGTGCGGCAGGGCTCCTACGAGGACCCGGCCGCGCTACGTTACTCCTTCGCCGGTGCCGAGCAGGTCCTCCTCGTGTCCGGCAATGATCCGTCCGCCGACATGGTCAGCCTGCACCGAAACGCCATCGAAGCCGCGGTCGCGGTCGGCGCTCGGCGGGTCCTCTACACGAGTCAGCAGGGTGCCGTCCCCGGTAACCCGTACCGACCGTCGGACATCCACATCGCCACCGAGGCGATCCTCGGCGACTCCGGGGTCGCCTGGACCGCACTGCGCAACGGCGCGTACGGCCAACTCGATCAGGTTCTCGGCCCGTGGCGGCGGACCGGTGTGATCGCGCAGCCGGAAGACGGCCCCGTACCGTATACGGACCGTGCCGACGTAGCCGAGGCCACGGCGGTCATCCTCGCCGGTGACCGCTCGTTCGACGGCCCGCTCACCCTCACCGCGCCGACCGCCGTCACGTTCGACGATCTCGCCAGGATCGCCTCTGATCTCACCGGTCGCGCCATCAAGCACGTCGTCACGGACGACGAACAGTGGGTCGCCGATCGCGTCACGGCCGGTGTGCCGGAGCGGATGGCCCGACTCATGCTCACCTGGTATCAGGCAGCCCGCGCGGGCTACTTCGCCGAAGCAGACCCGGTGCTGGCCGAACTCCTCGGCCGTGAGCCCCGCACTGCCGCTGACCGGCTCGCAGCCCGGACTGTCGCCTGAGCGGTCGGGGACCTCGGAGAGGGGCTCAGAGCGGGAAACCACCCGAGCACGCCATCGGCCGCTCCCGCGTCGCCTCGCCGCCGGACAGGCTGGCGACGCACCCGAGTTCGCCATGTCACGGCCGCCCGTCCGTTCCCCGAAGTCCTCGGCCGTCCGCGCACCAAGCCGGACGTTGTGCTGGCGGATAAGACATACTTCCCCGGGCACGATCCGATGGCCCGTGAGCTGATCCGAACGACGCGGCCTAGATCAGGCCCGCGGACCGCGCGCGCCGCACGGCGGGACCGATCGCCGTGGCCAGCGCGTCGACGTCGGCCTTGGTCGAGGTGTGGCCGAGGGAGAACCGCAGCGTGCCCCGCGCCAATTCCGGTTCGACACCGGCGGCCAGCAGCACATGGCTCGGCTGTGCCACGCCGGCCGTGCAGGCGCTGCCGGTGGAGCACTCGATGCCCTGGGCGTCCAGCAGCAGGAGCAGCGAGTCGCCCTCACAACCGGGGAACGAGAAGTGCGCGTTGGCGGGCAGCCGCCCCGCCGTGTCGGGATCGCCGTTCAGCACCGCGTCGGGAACCGCCGCCCGTACGGCCTCGACGAGAGCGTCGCGCAGCGCCCCGATGTCCCGGGCGAAGTCGGGGGCCGTCTCCACGGCCTGCGAGGCGGCGGTCGCGAAGGCGGCGATGGCGGGCACGTCGAGGGTGCCCGAGCGCACTTCGCGCTCCTGCCCGCCGCCGTGCAGCAGCGGTTCCGGGGCGTACTCCCGGCCGAGCAGCAGGGCGCCGACGCCGTACGGACCGCCGATCTTGTGACCGGTGAGGGTGAGGGCGGCCAGTCCGGAGCGGTCGAAGTCGACCGGGGCCTGTCCCACGGCCTGCACCGTGTCCGCATGCATCGGGACATCGAACTCTGCCGCGACGGAAGCGAGTTCGTGAGCCGGAAGGATGGTGCCGATCTCGTTGTTCGCCCACATCACGGTGACGAGCGCGACGTTCGAGGGGTCCCGCTCGAGCGCCGCGCGCAGGGTGTCCGGGTGCACCCGACCGTACGGATCCACTGGGAGCCACTCCACTTCGGCGCCCTCGTGATCCGCGAGCCAGTGCACGGCGTCCAGCACCGCGTGGTGTTCCACCGGACTGGCCAGCACCCGCCGGCGGTGCGGGTCGGCGGCGCGGCGAGCCCAGTACAGGCCCTTGACGGCGAGGTTGTCGGACTCGGTTCCACCGGAGGTGAACACCACCTCGCTGGGCCGGGCTCCGAGCGCCGCGGCGAGTTCCTCCCGTGCCTCCTCGACGGTCCTGCGGGCGCGTCGGCCGGCACCGTGCAGTGAGGAGGCGTTCCCGGTCGTGGTCAACTGGCTGGTCAGCGCACGCACCGCGGCCGGCAGCATCGGGGTGGTGGCGGCGTGATCGAGGTAGGCGGAGTGGGCCATGATGCGTCGATTCTACGAGCTTCCGTCGGGGTGCGTACGGGGTGCCCGACCGGCACGGCACCCACGGCACGACTGACACGGCACTGGGACCGGAACGTGGAGCCGGCACGTGCAGCCGGCACGGAAAGGAGGACCCTCGGAACGAGGGCCCTCCTGGGTGGGTATCTTGGGCCGCCCTCGGGAGAGGGTCGGCGTGATCTGTCCCTTTCTCGACAACGGGCTTCTCCCGTCACCGCAATTCGGCAACACGCCACCCGAGCGGTTCGAATTCCGTTCGCGGCACGCCGTGCCCACAGGATGGGGAGCATCGGGTACCGCGCGGAGCTAGAGGTCGTCGCGGCTTTTGGCTCAGCGGCCGTTCTCCGCCTGGAACATCCAGTGCTGCTTTTCCAGATCGCCGGTGACCTGAATGAAGATGTCCTCCGTCACCGGGTCCACCTTGCCGACGGCCGCCATGCGTTCCCGAGCCTTTCCGATGGTGGCGGACAGTGCGGCGACCATCGTCCCCACCGCGTCGACATCCTGCAGCCAACCCTCCTTGACGGTGCCGATCGCACTGCCGGAACTGACCGTTCCGGCCCGCCCGTCAGGGGCGATACCCAGAGCGGAGGCCCGTTCGGCGACCTTGTCGGCGTAGTCCCGGGCGAGGCTCACGACCTCGTCCAGTTGGAGGTGGATGGAACGAAAACGCGGACCGACGATGTTCCAGTGGATCTGCTTCGCCACCAGCGAGAGGTCGAGGAGATCCAGCAGCGTTCCCTGTAGTGCCTCGCCGACGACCCGCAGGTCCTGCTCGGGAAGCGTGCTCTTCGGGGCGTATGACACGGAAGATTCACCTCTCTCGAGGTACGTACCAGTTCGCCCTCCACCGTAACGCTGATCCCGGCATGTGGCCCTGTCGGAATCATCCTGGTTCGGGGGCTTCGGCTGCTGGCACTGAGTGCCTTCGAGGGTGGGTGAGGCTTGTCGCGTTCGCCAGGAGGTAAGCCAAAATGTCGCAGTTTCACAAAGGAATTTTTTGGATTGCAAAAGTGCTGGTCGAGCGCATATTTTGCACCTCGGGGCCGCAACATCCGAGGATTGCAGGCATAACTTCGGCGGTTGCTGGATAGTGATGCGGTGGGGCCCGTGCGTGGTTCCACGCAGGCCTCCGTGGCGAGGGTGTGACCGCGCATGCGGAAAATCCACCGTCCCTACAACCGGAGGTTTCGTCATTTCAGCGCGAGCTGTGCAGGAATTTGGAGACAACCCGGTAGAGGTCCGGGAAACAGGGCACTACACCGAGGAATACGTCCCAAGTTTCGTCGACAAATGGGATTCGCTCATAGACTGGGCGAAACGAAGCACGAGCGAAGGCAACTTCTTCATCGACCTGCTGCGTAAACGGGGCGTACGCAGCGTGCTCGACGTGGCGACCGGCACCGGATATCACTCGGTGCAACTCATCGAGGGTGGCTTCGACACCGTAAGCGCCGACGGCAGCGCCGAGATGCTGGCGCAGGCATTCGACAACGGCGTGCGGTACGGCGGTCACATCCTGCGCGTGGTGCAGGCGGACTGGCGTTGGCTCAACCGTGACGTGCACGGCGAGTACGACGCGATCGTCTGTCTCGGAAACTCCTTCACGCACCTTTTCGAGGAGCGCGACCGAAGGAAGGCACTCGCGGAGTTCTACGCCATGCTGAAGCATGACGGTGTGCTGATCCTTGATCAGCGGAACTACGACACAATGCTGGACCGTGGTTTCTCCAGCAAACACACGTACTACTACGGCGGCGAGGATGTCGCGGTCGAACCGGAACACCTGGACGAGGGCCTGTGCCGCATGCGGTACACCTTCCCGGATGATTCCGTGTACCACCTCAACATGTTTCCGCTGCGCAAGGACTACACGCGTCGACTCATGTCCGAGGTCGGATTCCAGCAGATCGACACGTACGGCGACTTCCAGCACACCTACCGTGACACGGAGCCGGACTTCTTCGTGCACGTCGCGGAGAAGGCGTATGTCGCCAATGACGAGGAGAAAGGTTACTCCGCAGCCGTCACCACCGCGCGGAGCTACTACAACTCCTCGGACGCCGACACCTTCTACGCTTCCGTGTGGGGCGGCGAGGACATCCACGTCGGTCTCTACGAGCGCCCGGACGAGCCGATCCCCGAGGCGAGCCGGCGTACGGTCGAGCGGATGGCCGGCAAGCTCCAACTGTCGCGCGGCTCCACGGTGCTGGACCTCGGTTCCGGCTACGGCGGCTCGGCCCGCTACCTGGCCGAGACGTACGGCTGCCGGATGCTGGCGCTGAACCTCAGCGAGGTGGAGAACGAGCGTAACCGCGCCCTCAACGCCGAGCGTGGGCTGACCGGGGCAATCGAGGTGGTGGACGGTTCCTTCGAGAACATTCCGTACCCGGACAACAGCGTGGACGTCGTGTGGTCCCAGGACGCGTTCCTGCACAGCGGTAACCGGGAGAAGGTCCTGGACGAGGTCGCCCGGGTGCTCCGTCCCGGCGGCCAGCTCATCTTCACGGACCCGATGGCGACGGACGGCACGCCGAAGGCCAAGCTGCAGCCGATCCTCGAGCGCATCCACCTGGACACCATGGGCTCCCCGGGCTTCTACCACGACCAGTTGACCCGGCTGGGCTTCAACGAGGGGCCCGACGGCGGCTTCGAGGAGCACCGTGAGCAACTCCCCGCGCACTACGGGCGGGTGCTCGAGGAGACGAAGCGCCAGGAGACGAACGGGCTGGCGGAGAAGGTCAGCTCGGACTACCTCGACCGGATGAAGACCGGCCTGGGCAACTGGGTGCACGGTGGTAAGGAGGGCCACCTGACCTGGGGCATCTTCCACTACGTGCGGTAGCGCCCGAAAGCGCGCCGAGCCCGCGCCCGTGTCCGCGTGCGCCCCGCCGCCGCCACCCGTTCTCCGGGGGCGGCGGCGGTGCCGGTCCCGGAGGGTTCAGCTCGGCGGTGCCGGTCCCGGAGGGTTCAGCGGCGGCAGGCCGTGGTCGGGACCGGCGGCCAGCAGGGTGCCCAGGCCACGCCGGGTTGCGGCGACCACCACCCGGTCCCGTGGCCGTAGGACATAACCCGGGTGCAACTCCCACTCCAGTTCGCTGGCGTCCGCCGAGGCCATCCAGGACAGGTCGGTACGCCGCTCGCCCGGCCGTGCGACGTCCAGGGCCAGTACCCGCCAGGTGCCCTCCCTGAACGTCTCGGCGACCGTACGACCCTCCAGCAGGCTGTTCGCCCGTACGTTCACCACCGCGAAGACCAGCACTCGCCTGCCGACCTGGATCGCGCCCAGCACTTGGCGGCCCATCATCGCTCCCGCGAAAGCCGGGGCGGCCAGCGCGGACACCGAGCGGCTGCGGGTCTGGGCATGCGGATAGGTGTCTCGCAGCGTGCGGTACACGGTGTTGGCGAACTCGTCGTCGAACAGTCGCATGGCCACGCGGAGTTCCGGTTTCACCTGCCGGGCGTACAGCACCGCTTCCAGGTTCGTCCCGTCGTCGCTGGTGAGCGCGAGCAGCGCGCGGCTGCGTTTGATCTTCGCGGCCTCCAGCACACCGCTGTCCGTGACGTCCGCGATCAGCGTCGGCACCCGCCGGGCCCGAGCGTGCGCCATGCCGCGCGCCTCCGGGTCCCGGTCCACGCACACCACCGGGATGCCCATCTCCAGCAGCCGGTCCAGCACCCTGGTGCCGACCTTTCCCAGACCCAGCAGCACGACATGGCCGGACAGCCCGCGTGGGGGGTCGGGGAGCGCGGCGGCCTCGCGGAAGGCGCCGTAGCTCTCCAACACCACGGCCAGCAGCAGCGGCAGCATCATCAGGCCCGCCATGCCAGCGAGCAGTTGCAGGACCTGCTGGTCGTAGGGCTCGTCGAGCTTGGGATCATTGATCGCGAAGAAGTCCAGCAGCACGATGTACGACGCGTGCACCGGACTGCCGCCGGTCATCCACCAGTTTACGGCGGCCAGGCTGGTGACCACCGCGCCCATGGCCGCGAGGGAGTAACGCAGTCGCCGTGAGAAGAGTTCCTTCAGCGGCTGGAACGGCAGCCGCCGGGCCCGGCCGGCACCGGGCCGCGGTCTGGGCCGGGTGATCGCCTCCAGCACCACCGCGCCACGGCTCGGGGGCAGTTCGCGCAGCGCGGCGTCGGGCGGCAGGAGCACGGGCCCCTGGTCGTCCTCCTCCTCCTCGTCCGCCTCGCCCTCGTCGGCGTCCGAGGTGTCCGGCAGCAGCGCGAGCGTACACAGCGGCCTGCGCTGGTCCATCGTTCCGAGGGTGCGTTCCTTGGCGCGCAACAGCAGACCGTCGGCGGAGAGGATCTTGTCGCTGCCCACGATCGCGGCGGCCACCAGGGAGGGCGCCGCGGTGTCGGCGTCGGAGAGCACGGTGGTGGAGGCGTCGAGCGCGGCCGGGTCCACATCCGGATGGTTGACCTCCACCGCCCGGTCGAGGAGATCCTCCAGATACCGGCCCAGGGTCCGATTGAACATCCGGATGACCAGTCGGATGCGCGGGTTGATCCGCCGGGCGCGCAGCGCGATGTGGATGTTCAACTGATCGTCGCCCGAGGTCAGTGCGAGCGCCGCGGCGTCCTCCACTCCGGCCGCGCGCAGCGCGCCGTCATCCGGGACGTGCGTTTCCACCGCCCGTACGGAAAGACTCTCCGCGCCCACCAGCGCGGCGATCTGCGGCCCGTGGTCGCCACCCCGCAACGAGGGCAGCACGACGCAGAGCCGCTGACCGTAGACGGTGGCGAGTTCCTTCGTGAGTCGCTGGGCGAGCGCGTTGTCACCGCAGACGATCATGTGGGGCCGGGTCGCCGCGCCGTGACCCCCTAAGCTGCCGTTCATGTCATCCACCGGCAGTTCCTCCCCCCTGAACATCTGTGTCTTCTGCTCCGCCGCGGACCTGGACGAGGTCTACACGGCCGCGGCTCACGAGTTCGCCGAACTCCTCGGCGAACGCGGTCACGCCCTGGTGTGGGGCGGCTCGGACGTCGGGCTGATGAAGGTGGTCGCGGACGGGGTACGGGCCGGCGGCGGTCGACTGGTGGGCGTCTCGGTGGAGTTCCTGCGGACGAAGGCACGGCAAGACGCCGACGAGATGATCATCACGGCCAGTCTGGCCGAGCGCAAGGCCCTGCTGCTCGAGCACGCGGACGCCTTCGTGGTGATGGCCGGCGGGACCGGCACCCTGGACGAGGCGACCGACATCCTGGAGCTCAAGAAGCACGGGATGCACGGCAAGCCGGTTGTCGTGCTCAACACCGCCGGCTTCTACGATGGCCTGCGGCAGCAGCTGCGGCGGATGGAGGACGAGCGCTTCCTTCCCGTGCCGCTGTCCGAACTGGTCTCCTTCGCCGAGACCGCGGACCGGGCGATGGCCCGACTCGAAGAGTGAGCGACACCGAGCAGACACTGAGCAGACACCGAGCAATACGCGGCAACACCGAGCGACAACTGAGAGACGGACACGCGCACATGACGGAACCCGAACCCGCAGTCCACCTGATCACCGGCGGCGGATCGGGGATCGGCGCCTCGCTCGCCGGCCGCCTGCTGGAGCGCGGTGACGAGGTCTGGCTGCTCGCCCGGCACGCCGCCCGGGCCCGCGAACTCGCCGAGCGCTTCCCGGGCGTCCGTACGCTGGTCGGTGATCTGGCCGAACCGGAGCGGCTGTCCTGGGCGTTGAGCCACCAGGAGTTGCCGGAGCGGCTGGACTCGCTGCAGCATCTCGCCGGCGTCGTGGACCTCGGACGGGTCGGCGAGCTCACCCCGAAGCTCTGGCAGAGCACCCTGGCGGCCAATCTCGTCGCCCCGGCCGAGCTGACCCGGCTGCTGTTGCCCCAGCTGCGCTCCGCGCGCGGGCACGTGCTCTTCGTCAACTCCGGAGCCGGGCTGCGGGCCAACCCGGAGTGGAGCGCGTACGCGGCCAGCAAGCACGGCCTCCGGGCGCTGGCCGACGCCCTGCGCGGGGAGGAGCACCAGCACGGCGTGCGGGTCACCTCGGTCTACCCCGGCCGTACCGCCACGCCCATGCAGGAGAAGGTGCACCGGCAGGAGGGCAGGGAGTACGACCCCAGCCGCTTCATCAGCCCGGAGTCGGTGGCCACCACCCTGCTCGCCGCGCTGGACCTGCCCCGGGACGCCGAGGTGACCGACCTGAGCGTGCGGCCGGGCGGCTGAACCGGTGAACCGGCACGCGCCGTACCGCCCGTACGCTTGCCCGTGTGACACAGAAGCACAGTTGGGGCATGGCCCAGGCCACCGGAGTGGGCTCGATGCCCGGGGACGACGCGCGGGAGGCCGCGAGGACCGTCACCGGCTCGCTGGAGACCTTCCCGTATCTTCCGGAGCTCCCCGCCCGGGGGCCCGGCGCGGACCTGATCGGCCGGACGGTCGGGCTGCTCGCCGAGATGTACGGACAGTTGGAGCCCAGCGGTTGGCGACTCAGCGACCGCCCAGGCCGGGACACCCGGCGGGCTCGGGCGTGGCTGGGTGAGGACCTGGACGCGCTGGAGGAGTTCACCCAGGGATACGCGGGCCCGCTGAAGGTCTCGGTGGTCGGCCCGTGGACCCTGGCCGCCGCGCTGCAGCGGCGCGGAGGGGAGGCCGTGCTGGGTGACCCCGGGGCGTGCCGGGACCTGACGACGTCGCTGGCCGAGGGGGTGCGGGAACACCTCACCGAGCTGCGGCGCCGGGTGCCGGGCGCCCGACCGGTGCTGCAGCTCGACGAACCCTCGCTGGCCGCCGTGCTCCGCGGAGCCGTACGGACGGCGAGCGGATACCGCACGCACGGCGCGGTGGACCGCGCGGTAGTGGAGGGGGCCCTGCGTGAGCTGGCGGCGGTGCACGACGGCCCGCTGGTCGTGCACTCTTGCGCCTCCGAGGTGCCGTTCGCCCTGCTGCGCCGCGCCGGGGTCAGCGGCGTCTCGTTTGACGCGCGGCTGCTCACCGAGCGTGTGGACGAGCTGATCGGGGAGGCCGTGGAGGCGGGCGTCGCGCTCTTCGCCGGTGTTCTGCCCGGTGACGGTCAGGATGCGGGGGCGTTGTCAGACCCGGCCGGTAGCGTCATGGGTGTCAGGTCGTTGTGGCGCAGGATCGGGCTGAGCCCGGCGCTCCTCACGGAGTCCGTCGTGGTCACCCCGGCGTGCGGGCTGGCGGGCGCCTCGCCTGCGTACGCCCGCGCGGCTCTCGCCCACTGCGTCCGGGCTGCGAGATCCCTCGCTGACAACCCTGAGTGACGGGAGGACGAGACGGTGGCTGGCGTGCGAAACACCCCGGTGCCCGCGGAGGAGCGGGAGCGGCACCAGCAGCTCGCGGAGCGGATCGAGGAGCACCGCTTCCGGTACTACGTCCGGGACGCACCGGTTGTCAGTGACGCCGAGTTCGACCGGCTGCTGCGCGAGCTGGAGGGTCTGGAGGCGACGTATCCGGCGCTGTGCACCCCTGACTCGCCCACCCAGAAGGTGGCGGGGCAGTACGCCACCGACTTCGCGGAGGTGGCCCACCGGGAGCGGATGCTGTCGCTGGACAACGCCTTCGACGCCGAGGAGCTGTCGGCCTGGGCGGACCGGCTCGCGCGGGAGCTGACGGGTGTGGAGTACCACTTCCTGTGCGAGCTGAAGGTGGACGGCCTGGCGGTCAACCTCACGTACGAGCACGGCCGGCTCACCCGGGCGGCGACCCGCGGCGACGGGCGTACGGGCGAGGACATCACTCCGAACGTCCGTACGATCTCCGGTATCCCGGAGCGACTGCGGGGGGAGCGGGTGCCGGAGCTGGTGGAGGTCCGCGGGGAGGTCTTCTTCCCGATGGAGCGGTTCCAGGAGCTGAACGCCTCGCTGGTGGCCGCCGGGGACAAGCCGTTCGCCAACCCGCGGAACGCCGCGGCGGGTTCGCTGCGGCAGAAGGACCCGAGAGTGACCGCGACCCGTCCGCTGCACCTGGTGGTGCACGGAATCGGCGCGCGCACCGGCTTCGACATCGACCGGCTCTCCCAGGCGTACGACCTGCTCCGGGAGTGGGGCCTGCCCACCTCCCCGCACGCCTCGGTGGTGGACGGGCTCGCGGGAGCCGAGGACTTCATCGCGTACTACGGCGGCCATCGGCACTCCGTGGAGCACGAGATCGACGGGGTCGTCGTCAAGCTCGACGAGGTGCCCCTGCAGGGCAGACTCGGCTCCACCTCCCGGGCGCCACGCTGGGCCATCGCCTGGAAATACGCCCCGGAGGAGGTCAACACGAAGCTCACCGAGATTCGGGTGGGCGTCGGCCGCACGGGACGCGTCACTCCGTACGCCGTGGTGGAGCCGGTGACGGTCGCTGGTTCCGAGGTGGAGTTCGCGACCCTGCACAATCAGGAGGTCGTGCGTTCCAAGGGCGTGCTCGTCGGGGACACCGTGGTCCTGCGCAAGGCCGGCGACGTCATTCCCGAGATCCTGGGGCCGGTGGCGGACCTGCGGGACGGCACCGAGCGGGAGTTCGTGATGCCGGAGCACTGCCCGGACTGTGGCACGGCGCTCCGCCCGATGAAGGAGGGGGACATCGACCTGCGGTGTCCCAACGCCCGCTTCTGCCCAGCCCAGTTGCGCGAGCGGCTGTTCTACCTCGCGGGGCGCAAGTGTCTGGACATCGAGCACTTCGGCTATGTCGTGGCCACCGCGCTGACCCAGCCCCTGGAGCCGGCCGAGCCGCCGCTGCGGGACGAGAGCGGGTTGTTCGATCTGACCCTGGAGGAACTGCTGCCCATCCGCTCGTACGTCCTGGACCAGGACACCGGCCTGCCCAAGCGGGACCCGGACACGGGCGAGGAGAAGGTCGTCACCTTCTTCGCCAACCAGAAGGGCGAGCCCAAGAAGAACGCGGTGGCGTTGCTGGACAACATCGAGGCGGCCAAGGAGCGTCCGCTCGCCCGCGTCATCACCGGACTGTCGATCCGTCATGTCGGGCCCGTCGCCGCCGAGGCGCTGGCACGGGAGTTCCGCTCACTGGACCGGATCGCGGAGGCGGACGAGGCCGAACTGGCGGCGACGGAAGGCGTGGGGCCGACCATCGCGGCGTCCGTGAAGGCGTGGTTCGCCGAGGAATGGCACCGCGGGATCGTCGAGCGGTGGCGGGCGGCAGGCGTCCGGATGACCGTGGAGGAGGCGGCGGACGAGGCAGGCGCGCGCCCACTGGCCGGGATCACGGTCGTGGTCACCGGCACCCTGCGGTCGTACACGCGGGACGCGGCCAAGGAGGCGCTGCAGGGTCTGGGCGCGAAGGTGACCGGCTCGGTTTCCAAGAAGACCGGGTTCGTCGTGGCCGGCGACAATCCCGGGTCGAAGTACGACAAGGCAGTTCAAGCCAAGGTGCCGATTCTGGATGACGCCGGCCTGGACGTGCTGTTGGCCGATGGCCCGGAGGCCGCGCGCGAGGCGGCCACCGCGAACTAGGGCGTGTCGTCGCCGGCGTTGTTCCACGGCGTCCGCGGCACCGTTCGGCAGCACGCGAACTGAGGCCGTATCAGCCTGTGGGCGCGTGGTCCGAAGGCCCGCGTGACCGAATCGCATTCCCCCGACCCGGGCAGATCGGTGCCCCTAACAGCGATCCGCGGCCTACTGTTGACATGTCAGCCGCTGTTGCGGCGTCATGTGCGGATGTCGTGAGAGGGACGGGCATGCAGGAATCCCGCGGTGCCGAGGCGATGCCATGGCTGCATCGGCTGGTCTCGGCCCGAGTTCCCGGGACCAGGGCGGCGATCGTCCTCGCTGCCGGGGTCGCCCTGCTGGTGGGCGCGTACGAACTGGTGGAGGAGCAGCGGGCGTTGTTCCCCGAGGGGATCACCGGCTGGTCGTTCGCGTTGTTGACCGGGATCATCGCCGGACATCTGGTGGCCCTGGGGCAGAGCCGATGGTGGGGCGGCACGGGATCGGGGGCGGCGCTCACGCTCGCGATCCTGCTGCTCTACGGCTGGCTCGCCGCCGCGCTGGTGTCCCTTGCCGTGGTGCTGCTGGTGGCCGTGGCCCGGCGGACGCACTGGAAGCAGGCGATGGTGCACGGCGCGGTCGACATCCTCGGCATCGGCGCCGCCTCGCTCGCCGTGCTCGCTTTCGGCACCCGTCCGTCCGTGGAGAGCCCCTGGCATCCGGCGAGTTGGAGCTGGAGCGCGCTCCCCGAGATCGTCGCCGCGTCCTGCGCGTACCTCCTGGTGACCCGCGGCCTGGTGTGGTACGCGTACGCCGCCCGGCGGACCGCGTTGAGCAGTGTGGCCCGCACGGCTCTGGCACGGCAGGCGCTGGTCGCGGTGGCGCTGCTCGGCATCGCCCCGCTGATCGACGTGGTGGCGGTACACCGGCCCGTGCTGCTGCCGCTGTTCGCGGTGCCGCTGATCGCACTGGACTCCACACTGTGGATCGCCCGGGCGCGGGCGGAGGAACAGCTGCGCGACCCGCTGACCGGATTGCCCAACCGTCTCTGGTTGATGGAGCGGGCCTGGTCGGCGCTTGACGAGGCCGATCGCGCTGACAACCGCGCCGCGCTGGTGCTGATCGACTTCGACCGGTTCCGGTCGGTGAACGACACACTCGGTCATCTGGCCGGCGACCGGCTGCTGTTGCAGATCGCCGACCGGCTGCGGACCGTGCTGCCCCGCGGCGCGGACGCGGTACGGCTCGGTGGCGACGAGTTCGCCGTGCTGCTGCCCGCCATCGGCTCCACCACCAGCGCGCAGCGTGTCGCGCGCTCGCTGGTGGCCGCCCTCGGTTCACCACTGGACCTGGACGGGCTGACCCTGGTGCTGGAGGCGAGCGCCGGCGTCGCGGTGTTCCCCGACCACGCCCAGGAGGGCGAGGGGCTGCTGCGCCGGGCGGACGTGGCGATGTACGAGGCCAAGCGGGACCGTACCGGGGTGGAGGTGTACGACGCGACGCGGGACAGCAACACCCCGGACCGGCTGGGGCTGCTGGCCGATCTGCGCCGTGCCCTCGACGCCGGTGAGGTCGAGTTGCACTACCAGCCCAAGGTGGGCTTCGACAGCCGCGTGGCCGGGTTGGAGGCGCTCGTACGCTGGACACACCCCGAGCGGGGCAGAGTGCCGCCGGACGAGTTCATAGCGATGGCGGAGACCTCCGGCCTGATGCCGCAGCTGACGGAGTACGTCCTGGAGACGGCGCTGGGCCAGGTCGGACGGTGGTGGTCGGACGGACTGACCGTGCCGGTCGCGGTGAACGTCTCGCCGCGTGACGTGCACAGTCCGGGATTCGCCGGAGCCGTCGCCGCCCGGTTGGCGCGACACGGAGTACCGCCCGGAGCCCTTCAGTTGGAGATCACCGAGCACGTCCTGCTGGAGGAGCCGCAGCGGGCCGCGGACACCTTGGCGGCCCTGACCGGGCACGGCGTGAAGATGTCCCTGGACGACTTCGGCACCGGCTACTCCTCGCTGGTGCATCTTCGCCGGCTGCCCGTCAGCGAGCTGAAGATCGACCGCTCGTTCGTGGCCCGTCTTTCGGTGGACGCGGAGGACGCGGAGATCGTGCGGTGCACCGTCGACCTGGCGCACTCCCTGGGCCTGCTGGTCGTGGCCGAGGGAGTGGAGGACGACGAGAGCTGGGAGCGGCTGCGCGATCTCGGTTGTGACGCGGTGCAGGGTTGGCTCGTCGCCGCCGCGATGCCGCCGCCCGAGGCCACCGCCTGGCTGCGGGCGCGTACGCAGCGGCGTCGTCCGCCGGGACAGCCGGATCGGGCGGCTGCTCCGGAGTCGTCCGCCGGAGCGGTCGCCTCGTCCGACCGTGGACAGCCGCCCGCGCAGACGGACGAGGACGCCGACCAGCCGGTGACCTGAGGGGCGATCCGCTGGGCAAACCGTTTCGCGCCCTTGGACGCGAGGCCCATAGGATTGTCGTTGGCGACCGGGGCGGGACGGAGCACGACCGGCTTCCGTGTCGCCGACAGGACGAGCAGCACCACCCGCAGTACGTACCAGCACCACCCGCAATACCGAACAGAACCGCCCGCACTCACCCACGAGGACCGCATGCCTGGCATCACGCGCGAGGAGGTCGCCCACCTCGCCCGGCTGGCACGTCTCGACCTGAACGCCGAAGAGCTGGAACACTTCGCCGGTCAGCTGGACGACATCATCGGCGCCGTAGCCGCCGTGTCCGATGTCGCCGACGAGGACGTGCCACCGACCTCTCACCCGCTGCCGCTGACCAACGTCATGCGCCCGGACGAGGTCCGTCCGAGCCTGACCCCCGAGCAGGCGCTGTCCGGCGCCCCGGCCCAGGAGCAGCAGCGATTCAAGGTGCCGCAGATCCTGGGGGAGGAGTGACCGCCATGAGCGACCTGACGAGACTGACGGCCGCCGAGGCCGCGGAGCGGATCGCCTCCGGTGAGGTCTCCGCCGCCGAGATCACCGGTGCCCACCTGGACCGTATCGACGCGGTCGACAAGAAGGTGCACGCCTTCCTGCACCTCGACCGTGAGGGCGCGCTCGCCGCCGCCCGCGCGGTGGACTCCGCCCGTGCCCGGGGCGAGCGGCTCGGCCCGCTGGCGGGGGTGCCACTCGCGCTGAAGGACATCTTCACGACGCGGGACATGCCCACGACCGTCGGTTCGAAGATCCTGGAGGGCTGGGTCCCGCCGTACGACGCGACGGTGACCCGGCGGCTCAAGGAGGCGGACGTCGTCATCCTGGGCAAGACCAACATGGACGAGTTCGCGATGGGCTCCTCCACGGAGAACAGCGCCTACGGCCCCACCGGTAACCCGTGGGACCTCACCCGCGTCCCGGGCGGCTCCGGCGGCGGGTCCTCGGCCTCTCTCGCGGCGTACGAGGCGCCGCTGGCGATCGGCACCGACACCGGCGGGTCGGTGCGCCAGCCGGCGGCCGTCACCGGCACGGTGGGCGTCAAGCCGACCTACGGCGCCGTCTCGCGGTACGGCATGGTCGCCTTCTCCTCGTCCCTGGACCAGGCCGGGCCCTGCGCGCGTACGGTGCTGGACACCGCGCTGCTGCACTCGGTGTTGGCCGGCCACGACGAGATGGACTCGACCTCCATCGACCAGCCGGTGCCGGACGTGGTCGGCGCGGCACGGCACGGCGACGTCCGCGGACTGCGGGTGGGCGTCGTCAGGGAGTTCCGTGGCGAGGGCTATCAGGCCGGGGTCATGCAGCGGTTCGACGAGTCCGTGGAGCTGCTGCGGGAGTTGGGCGCCGAGGTCGTCGAGGTCTCCTGTCCGTCCTTCACCAAGGCGCTCGCGGCGTACTACCTCATCGCGCCGAGCGAGTGCTCCTCGAACCTCGCCCGGTTCGACGCCCTGCGCTACGGCATGCGGATCGGCGACGACGGCACGCGCTCGGCGGAGGAGGTCACCTCGCTCACCCGCGAGGCCGGCTTCGGCGACGAGGTCAAGCGGCGCGTGATGCTCGGCACCTACGCCCTGAGTTCGGGTTATTACGACGCGTACTACGGCTCGGCGCAGAAGGTACGCACCCTCATCACCCGTGACTTCCAGCGGGCCTTCGAGGCGGTGGACGTGCTCGTCTCGCCCACGACACCCACCACCGCCTTCCCGATCGGCGAGCGTGCCGACGACCCGATGGCGATGTATCTCGCCGACCTGTGCACCATCCCGTCCAACCTGGCTGGTAACGCCGCCATGTCGCTTCCCTGCGGACTGGCTCCGGAGGACGGGCTCCCGGTGGGGCTGCAGATCATCGCCCCCGCCATGGCTGATGACCGGCTCTACCGTGTCGGTGCGGCGGTCGAGACCGCCCTGCAGGCACGTTGGGGCCACCCGTTGATCGAGGAGGCACCGTCGCTGTGAGTGGAAAGCTGGAGCAGGCCAAGGGCTTCAAGAAGTCGAGGACCGGGCTGTACGTGTCCATCGCCGGATCGTTGTTCGGCGTGGTCGGTACGGTCAAGCGGGGCCGGCAGGCACGTAAGGAGGGCGACCTGCTCAAGATGCTGGACGTGACGGTGTCCGCCGTCAGCATCGCCACCACGGTCGCCCTGCTCGTACGGGACATCCGGCAGTTGGACGACGTCCTCGCGGACGACTGAGATCCGCACGGACGACTGAGAGGCAAGAATTCCGTGACCGTCACTGAACTGGTGTCGTACGAGGACGCGCTGGACTCGTACGACCCCGTGCTGGGGCTCGAGGTGCACGTCGAGCTCGGCACCAGGACCAAGATGTTCTGCGGCTGCTCGACCGGCCTCGGCGCCGACGCGAACACCCAGACCTGTCCCACCTGCCTCGGCCTGCCCGGCGCGCTGCCCGTGGTCAACGCGGCCGGTGTGGAGTCGGCCGTGCGCATCGGGCTCGCGCTGAACTGCCAGATCGCCGAATGGTGCCGCTTCGCCCGGAAGAACTACTTCTATCCGGACATGCCGAAGAACTTCCAGACCTCGCAGTACGACGAACCCATCGCCTACGACGGCTACCTGGACGTCCAGCTCGAGGACGGCGAGGTCTTCCGGGTCGAGATCGAGCGCGCGCACATGGAGGAGGACACCGGCAAGTCCACGCACATCGGCGGCGCGACGGGCCGTATCCACGGCGCCTCGCACTCCCTGTTGGACTACAACCGGGCCGGCATCCCGCTGATCGAGATCGTCACCAAGCCGATCGAGGGCGTGGGGGAGCGGGCGCCCGAGGTGGCGAAGGCGTACGTCGCCGAACTGCGCGAACTCATCAAGGCGCTGGGAGTGTCCGACGCCCGGATGGAGATGGGGCAGTTGCGCTGCGACGTGAACCTGTCCCTACGGCCGGACGGCGGCAGCCCCTTCGGTACCCGCTCCGAGACCAAGAACGTCAACTCGCTGCGCTCGGTCGAGCGTGCCGTCCGCTTCGAGGTCCAGCGGCATGCCGCGGTGCTCGACGCCGGTGACGCCGTGGTGCAGGAGACCCGGCACTTCCACGAGGAGGACGGCTCCACCACCTCCGGGCGGATCAAGGAGGAGGCGGAGGACTACCGCTACTTCCCCGAGCCCGACCTGGTGCCGGTCGCGCCCTCCCGGGAGTGGGTCGAGGAGCTGCGTGCCGGCCTTCCCGAACTGCCGCGGGTGCGGCGTAACCGGCTGCGAGCGGAGTGGGGCATCTCCCAGCACGAGATGCAGTCGGTGCTCAACGCCGGCGCCGTCGGGCTGATCGTCGCCACCGAGGAGGCGGGAGCCCCCGCCGACCAGGCACGCAAGTGGTGGATGGGCGAACTCGCCCGCCGGGCCAACGAGGACGGCGTCGAACTGGCCGATCTGCCCATCACGAGCGAGCAGGTCGCCAGGGTCTGCGCCTTGGTGGCCGAGGGCTCCCTCAACGACAAGCTGGCCCGTCAGGCCATCGAGGGAGTGCTGGCCGGCGAGGGCACCCCCGACGAGGTCGTGGAGCGGCGCGGACTGAAGGTCGTCTCGGACGAGGGCGCTCTCGCCGCGGCCGTCGACGAGGCCATCGCTGAGAATGCCGCTGTCGCCGACAAGATCCGCGGCGGCAAGGTCGCGGCGGCGGGCGCGCTGGTCGGGGCGGTGATGAAGGCCACCCGCGGTCAGGCGGACGCGGCCCGGGTGCGCGAGCTGATCCTGGAGAAGCTCGACGTGGCGGGCTGATCCCGTGGGCCGGCTGAGGCGAGCGGTTCAACCAGTCCCAGCGGTCCCGGCTGACCCGGGTGACCCGGCTGACCCGGGTGCCGCGAGTGACCGGTGACTCGAATCGTGTGGCCGGTCCCGCGAACGACAGGCGGACGGGCGGCACCGGCGTACGGCGGGTGCCGCCCCTGGCCGGCGCCGGCCGGTCCCGAGCGCGCCGTGGGCGCGTACCGGCACATCGGTGGAGGCGTGGAGGGCGTCAGGCAGACTACTGTGCTTCTGGCGTCCGTCTGCCGAGCACAAGGGGAGCGAAGAAATGATCACCCGTATCGAAATCGACGGATACAAGTCCTTTCTGGACTTCGAGTTGGACGTGCGGCCGTGCACGATCCTGGTCGGCGGGAACGGCTCCGGGAAGTCCAACCTGCTGGGCGCCCTCGACCTCGTCCGGCAGACAGTGACGAGTGGTTTCCCCGCCTCGCCGGGCGCGGACAC
>NZ_LJGU01000094.1 GCF_001751245.1 Streptomyces oceani | reverse complement strand
AGCGCCTCGGCGGCGGCGAGCACGGCGGCGCGGCCCCCGCTCTTCGGCACCCCGGCGGCGGCCCGCTCGTGCAGCAGCGCGCCCTCGTAGAGGGTGAGTTCGGTGTCCACCTCCGCCGGCACCTTGATCCGCGCGTGCTGGCGCCAGGTGGCCACCGGGTCCGCCCAGGCCTCCACGGTGTACGTCCAGCGGCCCTCGGTGTCGGGCGTGACGTCCGCACCCCAGTGGTCCGTGCCGGGTGCCAGCTCCCGCATCGGCAGCCAGGGTCCGGAACGTCCGGTCGGGTCGCGCAGCACGACGTTGGCACCCACCGCGTCGTCACCCTCGCGAAAGAGGGTGGCGGCCACCTGGAACGTCTCGCCCGCCACGGCCTTGGCGGGCCGCCGCCCGCAGTCGACCAGCGGAGTTACGTCCAGTACGGGAATGCGACCGATCATGGGCTCACCTGAGGGTCCGGATTGGGTGGATATGAGGGTATCCGCTCATTTGTAACGGCTCGGCACATGCCTGTAGCGCTGCGTCCATGGCCACCGGTGCGCGCTCACCCGGCTGGCGGTGCGCCGCTCGCGTAGGTGCGGACCGTCCGTACGGCGATGGGCGGGGCGGCGGGAGCTGCTGGTCTGACAGAGTGTGCGTGTCGCGTTGCTATCTGAGTACGGATACTCATGTACGGCGACCCACCTCGGCGCAGGATGCTCAAGGAGCACGACGGACCGTCATGTGCAGTTTCGAGCGAGGGGGGGGCACAGTGAGCGAGGGCGCACATCCGGACGTGTGGCGGGAACAGCTGGAACTCGCGGAAATGCCCCGGATGGAGGAAGTCTCAGAGCGAGAGGGGACTGCCACCCAGCTCGCCGGTAGCGGCGATGGTGGGGGTTCGGGGCGCCAGGGGAAGTTGCGGCAGAGTTCGGGACCGTGGACGAGCGCGGCTGGTGTCGCTGAGGCACTCGGCACGAGCATGAAGCTGGGCAAGGACGAGTTGGGGACATCACACCAGGGCATCGCGCAAGAAGGTGCCGGGCTCGCAAGTATCACCGCGCTGGACGTCGTCCGAAACTCGTGGGAGCAGCGGCTGGAAGACGCGCGTAAGGAATGTGCGACCTTGGACGGAAAATTGCGCAAGGTCGCTGACGCGCATGGCGAGAACGAGCAGCGAACCAAGGAATCGTTCGAGGCCAAAGACCAGGGCAATGGAAAGGGTCGGCCGTGAGCGGCGGCATCACGTGGAAAGAGCTCAAGGACCTGGACCTCGCGGGAATCGAGGCCGCAGCCGATGGTTGGCGCGAATCGAGCAACCGGGCAAGCGCGGCTCGAGATCGGGTAGACAGCGAGATGACCTCGAAGCTGCGTGACACTCAGGAAGGGGAGGCGGAGAAGGCGGCGTTGCGGCGGCTTCGCAGATTGCGGGATAATTTCCAGTACATCTATGTCGAATGTGGCATGGTGCGCACAGCGCTTGACGGTCTGGCGAAAGAACTCAAGCCGCAGCAGAAGTTGCTGCAGAATGCTCTGGAAGAGGCTGAAAACCTCAAGTTTACTGTGCACCCTGATGGACGTGTCAGCTATCCTTCTGAAGGACAGGAAGTTGACGGAAAAAAGCCCGCGGCAGGATCAGTATCCGGCGCATCCACCTTCCTTTCCGAAATGGAATCTGACACGCGCGCCATCATGGATCGTAATCCCTATAGAGTGCTTGCTCAGGACATCGCTGACCGCATCGCGAAATCATTGAAGCAAGCAGGTGCGGTCGACAGCGAGTACTCGAACGCTATCCAAAAGCTCAAGACAAGGCCCGGCGTTGACGTGAGCGACGCCATGTGGATGGACGCTTACCAAGACTCCACGGCCACACGCAAAGCAGCCGACGGGTACCTGGATAGAGAGGACATTCCGCGTTTCTACAAGACAGAGGAGCGTAAGGAATGGTGGGATGGGCTGAGCAAGGAGGATCGTGAAAGATTCCTCACGCTTTTTCCAGAGGAAATCGGAAATTTGAATGGTATTCCGAGCGAGGTTCGTGATGCGGCGAATCGTACTCACCTACCGATGCTGATGGCGAAATTGGAGAATTCTGACGACGAGCAGGACCAGGCGAAGCTGCAAGGGCTTGAGGCGATCCAGAAGAAGCTTCAGGAGGGCAGTGATCCTCCCATGTATTTGCTGGGTATCGGTGACGAGGGAAACGGTCGGGCTATCGTGAGTTACGGAAACCCGGACACCGCGAAGAACGTGTCGACCTATGTACCGGGAACGGGTGCAGGGCTTGACGAGGCATTTGCGGGTAGCGACCTTCAACGAGCACATGACACAGTTAAGGCTGCACAGAAATATGACCCCTCAAGTGCTTCAATTGCTTGGCTTGGCTATGATGCTCCTCAATTTCCGGCGAATGACTTCTTTGCAAACCTTGATGTTATGAGGGCGGATAAAGCGGAGAATGGAGCAGGTGAGCTTAATGGATTTATGGCAGGTCTTGATACGACTAGTCAGCGCCATGATCCGCATCTCACAGCAATTGGGCACTCATATGGGTCTTTGACTGTTGGGGTTGCTGGTCAACGTGAGGGTGGTATTCCTGGAGCCGATGATATTGTCTTGGTCGGTAGCCCAGGTACGGGTGCCGATAATGCGGAAGAATTGGGAGTTGGAAGAGAGCATGTATTTGTCGGTGCAGCTGAAAACGACCTGGTCACCAAACTGCCAACGAAGGAAGAGGGGGTGGGATATCTATTCGGTGGTTTCGGCGGATATTCGGTTGGTGACTTTATTAGTGATGATGACGATACATGGTTTGGTGCTAATCCGGCTAGTGAGGAATTTGGCGCCAGGAGATTCAAGGTGGAGGATGGGCCAGAGCCGATCCTCAGCGGAGGAGTTCCAGCGCACAGTAACTATTTTGACCCTCAGAAAGATCCGACTGCCACTGCAAATATAGCGGCAATCGTAGCGGATCGTCATGATCTTGTTGTGGAGGACAAGCCGCGATGAGGATTCGAAGTATTTTGAGTGCATTTGTTGTCATGCTACTCGCTGGGTGCAGTGCAATGGACACGTCAGAAAACTCGAAGGGAGCCGAGTCCAATATGAACATGCAGGAAGCTGCGGAGTATGCCGATAAAATCATTAGCGATACATTTTCCGGGGTTGAGCCATCAATAAGCTGGATGCATGGCGAGTCAACTAGTAGTAGTTGTTCAGAATTCAACCGCGACGAAACTGGGGCTGGGTCAGTGACGCGGAGGGCCGTCGTTATGACCGAAATCTCTGCCGAACGGCGTGGAAATTTCTTGGGAGTAGTAGAGCGAAATTGGAAGAAAAGTGGCCATGAAATTACAAGCGTTCGAAGGCATGAGGATAACCCTGCAATTTTTGCTGCCACGCCTGAAGATTTTCGAATGTCGCTGGAAGTGGGGTATAAGGGGCAGGTGTTTGTTGATGTGGTGACTCCTTGCATGAAAAAAAGCGAGGTCTCTTCTCCGCAAACTGAAGCGAATGGTCCGAACTACTCGGGTAAACGGCCGCCAACGCCAAATGTGCATTCCGACTTCTGGTCGGCGAAGACGCCTGTGCAGCCCAGATCCTGAGAGGCCGGCAACTGATTGGCCTGGGCCACCAGGAAAGTGACCGCTTTCCGTAGCCTGCCTGCGGCATGTGGATGCCCCTGGGTGGCAGCGGTGATTCAGTAGGCGTGCCAGAGACGTTTCCTCGGTCGGACCGGTCGGACCCTGGCCGCTCAGGGCGAGCCCGCTCGCGGGCTCGGTGTCGCAGAGGGGTGAAACGGGCCGGGGCTGACTGGGCTTGCACGACCGTATGACATCGAACCGGTACGTTCGGGCGAATGAAGGCAATGCGTCGCTTCTCGGTCCATCCGGCGTTCCCCGAACCGCTTCGTCCGCTCAGCGAACTGGCCGGCAACCTGCGCTGGTCCTGGCACCCCGGCACTCGTGAACTGTTCCGTTCCGCGGACCCCGAGGCATGGGAGGCGGCGGGCGGCGACCCCGTACGCATGCTGGGCTCCGTACCAGCTCGGCGGTTGACGGAGCTGGCGGGCGACCGGCGGTTCCTACGGCGCCTGCACGCGGTGAGTCGGGACCTGCGGGAGTACCTCAACGAACCGCGTTGGTACCAGGGCCTGGGCGCCGGTACGGACAGCGTGCCGCCCGCCGCGGTGGCGTACTTCTCCCCGGAGTTCGGGATCGCCGAGACCCTGCCGCAGTACTCCGGCGGCCTGGGCATCCTGGCCGGTGACCACCTCAAGGCGGCCAGCGACCTGGGTGTCCCGCTGATCGGGGTGGGTCTGCTGTACCGCCGCGGCTACTTCCGGCAGAGCCTGTCCCGGGACGGCTGGCAGCTCGAGCACTACCCGGTCCTCGACCCGCACGAGATGGCCCTGCGGTTGCTGCGCGGCTCGGACGGCAGCCCGCTGCGCCTGACGCTCACGCTGCCCGGCGGTCGGTGCCTGCGGGCACACGTCTGGGAAGCCCGGGTGGGGCGGGTGCCGCTGCTGCTGCTGGACTCCGACGTGGAGGGGAACGCGGGCAGCGAGCGGGAGGTGACCGACCGGTTGTACGGCGGTGGGAGTGAGCACCGTCTGCTGCAGGAGATGCTGCTCGGCATCGGCGGGGTGCGGGCAGTGCGGGCGTACTGCCGGCGCACCGGCCATCCCGAGCCGGAGGTCTTCCACACGAACGAGGGGCACGCCGGTTTCCTCGGCCTCGAGCGCGTCCGCGAACTGACCGCGCTCGGCCACAGCTTCGACGCCGCGCTGGAGTCCGTACGCGCCGGGACGGTGTTCACCACACACACGCCGGTGCCGGCCGGCATCGACCGGTTCGACCGGGAGCTGGTGGCTCGGCACTTCGGGGAGGACGGCGAACTCTCGGGAGTCACCAGCGAACAGGTGCTGCGACTGGGCGCGGAGAGCTATCCCGGAGGCGATCCGCAGGTGTTCAACATGGCCGTGATGGGCTTGCGGCTGGCCCGGCGCGCGAACGGGGTGAGCACCCTGCACGGCACCGTCAGTCGCGAGATGTTCGCCGGCCTGTGGCCGGGCTTCGACGCTACCGAGGTGCCGGTGGACGCCATCACGAACGGCGTGCACGGTCCCACCTGGACGGCACCACAGGTGCCCGCGGACGTCTCGCGGCTCTCCGACGCGGAGCTGTGGGAGCTGCGTCGCGGCCTGCGCGCCGAGTTGGTGACGGACGTACGCGCCCGGCTGCGCGCGGCCGCCCGACAGCGCGGCGCGGCGCTCGCCGAACTCGGCTGGATCGACGGGGTCCTGGACCCGGACGTCCTCACCATCGGATTCGCCCGCCGCGTCCCCTCGTACAAGCGCCTCACCCTGATGCTGCGGGACCCTGAGCGTCTGACCCGGCTGTTGCTGCATCCGGAGCGGCCGGTGCAGGTCGTCGTCGCGGGCAAGGCGCACCCGGCCGACGACGGCGGGAAGGCCCTGATCCAGCAGTTGGTGCGGTTCGCGGACGACCCTCGGGTACGACACCGGATCGTCTTCCTCCCGGACCACGACATGGGCATGGCCCAGAAGCTCTGCCCCGGCTGCGACGTGTGGCTGAACAATCCGCTGCGCCCGCTCGAGGCGTGCGGGACCTCGGGCATGAAGGCGGCGCTGAACGGCGGACTGAACCTGTCCGTACGGGACGGGTGGTGGGACGAGTGGTTCCAGCCGGACTTCGGCTGGTCGGTGCCGACCGCGGACGGCGAGGCGGCGCTCGACGCGGACCGGCGGGACGACATCGAGGCCGCGGCGCTCTACGAGCTGATCGAGGCCCATGTGGCACCACGCTTCTACGACCGGGGTGACCGGGGTGACCGTGGCGAGGAGGGTACGGGCGCGCGGAACGGTTCCACCGGGCGCTCCGGCGCCGGTGGCCGAGGCGGGGTGCCCGGGCTCCCCGGCGTGCCCGCCCGCGTCGGCACGCGGCTCTCCGGCGGCCAACTGCCGGTCCGCTGGATCGAGATGGTGCGGCAGACGATGGGCCGGCTCGGCCCGAAGGTGCAGGCGGGCCGGATGCTGCGGGAGTACGTGGAACGGCTCTACACCCCGGCCGCCCTCGCCCACCGGCGCCTGGACGCCACCGTGGCCGGAGAACTGGCCGAGTGGAAGGCGAGGGTGCGAGCGCACTGGCCGACGGTGGTCGTCGACCACGTGGAACAGGCCGGATCAGGATCGGCTGTGCTGGAGTTGGGTGGCTCGCTGACCCTGCGCGTACGCGTCCTGTTGGGGGAACTCCATCCGGGAGAGGTGGAGGTACAGGTGGTGGCGGGGCGGGTGGACGAGTCGGACACGATCATCAGCGGGGACGCCGTACGGGTGCCGCTGCGCCCCGGGGAGAGCCGGGACCCGGAGGGGCGGTGGGTGTACGAGGGGCCGCTGGCGCTCGACCGCTCGGGGCCGTTCGGCTACACGGTCCGCGTCGTGCCCGCGCATCCCCTGCTGGCCGGTCCCGCGGAGATGGGGCTGGCCGCGACCCCACCGGACGGTCTGCTCTGGCCGGGCGGCACCGACAGCGTGGACCGTGCGGGCGGCGTGGCCAGCACGGACGGCTCCGCCGGTCCGGCGCGGTCGGAGGGCGGACATCCGCTGGCGCCGGAGCCGGCGGAACTCAGCGGCTGAACGCGACCGTGCCGCCGTGCGCGGCCCCATGGGAGCAGCGCACGACGGCACCGTGGTGGCGGGGGTGCGGCTCAGGACACCTTGACGGCGGTCCAGGCGGCCTCGACCGTCTTGACCTCCTCGCTGTCCGCGCCGTACAGCCCGGTGGCCGCGGTGACGGTGGCCTTGCGGGCGTCGGCGTAGTCGGTGTTGGAGGTCATCTCCTCGGTCAGGGCCTTGAACCAGATCTGCTCGGCCTTCTGCTGCCCGATGCCCTTGATGGTCGAGCCGTCGGCGGTCGGCGAGTCGTACTGCACGCCGTTCACCTCCTGCTTGCCGCTGCCCACGGCCAGCAGGAAGAAGAAGTGGTTCGCGATGCCGGAGGAGTGGTGGACGTCCTCGTTGCCGGCGCTCTCCGACCAGTAGTCCAGCGAGGAGCCGTCCTTGCTGGGCTCGTCCATGTAACGCAGCGGGGTTCCGTCGCCGTTGAGGTCGATCTCCTCACCGACGAAGTAGTCCGCGACGTCCTCCTTGTTCTCGGCGCTGAACTCGACGCCGGCCGCCAGGATGTCGGAGGTGGCCTCGTTCAGCCCGCCGGACTCGCCGGAGTAGATGAGACCGGCGGTGGCCGAGGTGACGCCGTGCGTCATCTCGTGTGCCGCGACGTCGATGGAGGTCAGCGGGTGTTCGTTGTTCTCGCCGTCGCCGTAGGTCATGCAGAAGCAGGAGTCCTGCCAGAAGGCGTTGGCGTAGTTGTCGCCGTAGTGCACCCGGCTCGTGGCACCCTCGCCGTCACCGCGGATGCCGTCACGCTTGTGTACGTTCTTGTAGTAGTCCCAGGTCAGCGCCGCTCCGTAGTGCGCGTCCACGCCCGCGGTCTGCGGGTCGGCCGGCGTGCCGTCGCCCCACTTGTCGTCCTCGTCGGTGAAGACCTCTCCGCCGCTCTCGCCGTTGTTGAGGTTGACCGTCTCGTGACCGCCGCGGTCGCCGTCGGTCAGGGTGTACTTGCCCTCGGAACCGGAGGTGGTCAGCTCGACGCTGCCGCTGTACTGGCTCTCCCCGGTGCCGTTGCGCACGGCCTGGTACTCGTACAGCTTCTCGCCGGTCTTCGCGTCCGTGATCACGTGCAGCTCGTTGGGGGTGCCGTCGTCCTGCTTCCCGCCGACGACCGTCTCCCAGGCCAGGGTCGGCTTGCCCTTGGCCGCCCAGACGACCTCGCGCGGCGCCTTGCTGTCCTTGGCCTTGGGGGTGGTGGGCTTGTGTTCCGCGCTGGCCTCGGTGCTGGCCAGTTTGATCTCGGCCTTGGTGGACTTGCTGACCCGCTGGATCTTGCCGGACTTCGACTCGTGCACGACCAGGTCGCCGCCGAGTACGGGCAGGCTGTCGTACGTACGGGCGTACCGGGTGTGGGTGGTGCCGTCCTGGTTCCGGACGAGGTCCTTGACCTCGAGCTGCTCCTTCTCACCGAGCCCGAGCTGCTTCGCGGTGGCGGCCTTCGCGTCCTTCGTGTCGGCGGCCTTGACCAGCTTGGTGTGCTCGGCGGCGGAGATCTCGGCCGGTAGCGCGCCGGCGTTCACGGTGTTCTCATCGCCGGGTGCGGAGGCACCCGCGGTACCGGCCGTGACGCCCGCTGCCACCAGGGCGGCGGCGGCAGCGAACGCGGATATGCGGTGCTTCTTGCTGAGCGTTCTCACTCGGTCTCTCCTCTGTGTGGGGGCCGGACGCCGTGGTGTGGGGCGGCGCCCGTACAGAACTGAGGTGCGCGTGCCAGCACTTGTGCACCGTGCTGTGGTGCGTCGGCAGCCTGCCACTGAGGGCGCGTACATGTCATTAGGGCAGGCGAACTTCTTGGTGCCCAGCCGGAAATCGTTACGGGGTGTCCGGATAGCGGGCGATGCGCCGCGCGCGTGTCACTCGGGGCGCGGCGGTCGCGGGCAGTACCTGGGAGGGCGCGGTCACCCGCCCGTCCCGGGCTGTGATCGCCCGCCCGTCCCGGGCTGGGGAAACGCCCTCAGCAGCAGCACGGCGCGTTCCGGCACCGCCAGGTCCTCGCCTGCGGCGTGTACGGTACGGGGCTGGACGGACTGGTCCTCCCGCGCGGTGTCCAGCACCAGCTCGTAGTGCCTGGCCCAGGGCTGCCCGGGAAGCGGGAAAGTGCCCGGCTTGGCGCCCGAGTGCAGCACGCACAGGAAGCTGTCGTCCGTCACCGGCCGGCCACGCGCGTCCCGTTGGGGGATGCCGCGCCCGGACAGGAACATCGCGAGGGTGTCGCTCGGCGTGTACCAGTCGTCCTCCGCCATCTCCGTACCGTCCGCCCCGAACCAGGCGAGATCCCGCAGTCCCTCGGGGCCGTGCGCCCATCCGGAGAAGAAGGTCTTACGCCGCAGCACCGGATGGTTCCGACGCAGCTTCAACAGCCGCGCGGTCAGCTCGAACAGTCCGTGCCAGGCCGGTTCGTCGCGCAGCGACCAGTCGAGCCAGCTGATCTCGTTGTCCTGGCAGTAGGCGTTGTTGTTGCCGCCCTGGGTGCGCCCCATCTCGTCGCCCGCGACCAGCATCGGGACCCCCGCGGACAGCAGCAGGGTGGTGAGCAGGTTGCGCAGTTGACGCGCGCGCAGCTCGGTCACGGCGGTGTCGATGTCCGGAGGGTCGCCCTCCACTCCGCAGTTCCAGGACCGGTTGTCGGAGGTGCCGTCCTGGTTGTCCTCGCCGTTCGCCTCGTTGTGCTTGCGCTCGTAGCTGACCAGGTCCCTCAGGGTGAAGCCGTCGTGCGCGGTGATGAAGTTGACCGAGGCGTACGGTCGTCGGCCACCCCAGGCGTACAGGTCGCTGGAACCGGACAGCCGGTAGCCGAGGTCCCGTACGTCCGGCAGCGCACCCCGCCAGAAGTCGCGCACGGTGTCCCGGTAGCGGTCGTTCCACTCGGTCCAGAGCGGCGGGAAGGCCCCCACCTGATAGCCGCCGTTGCCGACGTCCCAGGGCTCGGCGATCAGCTTGACCCGACGGAGCACCGGATCCTGCGCGATGACGGCTAGGAAGGGCGAGAGCATGTCGACGTCGTGCATCGACCGGGCCAGCGCGGCGGCCAGGTCGAAGCGGAAGCCGTCCACGCCCATCTCCTGGACCCAGTAACGGAGCGAGTCGGTCAACAGCCGGAGGGTCTGCGGCTGCACCACGTCCAGGGTGTTGCCGCAGCCGGTGTAGTCGGCGTACCGGCGGGGGTCGCCGCCGGCGCGGTAGTAGCCGTGGTTGTCGATGCCGCGGAGGGAGAGTGTCGGGCCCAGTTCGCCCGCCTCGGCGGTGTGGTTGTAGACCACGTCCAGGATGACCTCGATGCCGGCGGCGTGCAGCGCGCGGACCATCTGTTTGAACTCGCCCACCTGCTGGCCGCGGGTGCCGTGCGCGGCGTACGCGGCGTGCGGGGCGAAGTAGCCGATGGAGTTGTAGCCCCAGTAGTTGCGCAGGCCACGCCGCAGCAGGTGGTCCTCGTGCGCGAACTGGTGTACCGGAAGCAGCTCGACCGCGGTCACGCCCAGCCGGGTCAGGTGGGACACCGCGGCCGGGTGGGCGAGTCCGGAGTACGTGCCGCGCAGCGGCTCCGGGATGTCCGGGTGCCGCTTGGTGAAGCCGCGCACGTGCAGCTCGTAGACGACCGAGTCGGCCCACGGCGTCTTCGGCCGACGGTCGTCGACCCAGGTGTCCCGGTCGTCCACGACGACACCTTTGGGGACGTGCGGCGCCGAGTCGCGCTCGTCGCGCACGGTGTCGGCGAGTTCCTGTTCCGGCCAGTCGCGGACGTGCCCGTACACCTCCGCAGGCAGGGTGAACTCGCCGTCCACGGCCCGGGCGTACGGGTCGAGCAGCAGCTTGGCCGGGTTCCAGCGAGCGCCGGTCCACGGGTCCCAGCGGCCGTACACCCGGTAGCCGTAGCGACGTCCCGGCGCGACGCCGGGCAGGAAGCCGTGCCAGATCTCGTGGGTGAGTTCGGTGAGCCGGCAGCGGACCTCCACCTCGGCCTCGTCGAACAGGCACACCTCCACCGCTTCGGCCCCGGCCGCCCACAGGGCGAAGTTGGTGCCGCGGACACCGTCCGGGCCGACGTGGTGGCGCGCGCCCAGCGGCTGCGGGCTGCCCGGCCATACGGTGCCTTCGGGTGGGTCCGGTCGTTGCGACACGTGCGGGGCCTCCGTGACTCGTTCGCTTCGATGGCCCGCCGCAGGGCGTGGCCGTGTGCGATGCATGCCACACGGGACGTGCGCCGGTGCGTTCACGCGTACGGAAGGAGCCGTACGAGGGACCCGGAACTGGTATCGAGCGGTGACACACGTGGCGGCGACCACGCGACGGTGGTGTTCACCGCGAGGCCCGAGAGTTCCGCCAAACGGGGGCGCGACGGTCTGGCGACTATTTGGGCAGCGGCATCACGGTGAGCAGCGCGGAGACCACCATCACCGCGACCAGCACGAGCGACTCGGTCCTGGCCGGCCCGGACACCCCGGCCGGGTCCCGGTCCGCCGCCAGGTGCCGACGGGCCGCCAGCGCGAGCGCGCTCACCACACCGAACAGCGTCAGCTTGACGAGCAGCGTCTGGCCGTACGCGGTGTCGAACACGGCGTTCAGCGGCAGTCGGCGCAGGGTGCTCAGGGTGCCGGTGACCACCACCGCGCCGAACGCCGCCGCCGCCAGCCGGGTGTAGCGGCCCATCAGCGCGCGTGCCGGCGCCGCTCGGTGCCGCCACATCCGCCAGGTCCTTAGCACGTACACCAGGCCGCCCACCCACAGTGCCGCGGCGGTGAGGTGGACGAAGGTCAGCAGGGAACCGAGCAGCGGGGTGTTGTCCTCGGGGTGTGCGCGCAGAGCCTCGGCCAGGACCACCAGGGACAGCGGAAGAGCGGCCCAGCCACGGCGTTTGGTGCCGATGCAGAGCGCGGCGAGCAGGAAGCCGTTGGCCGCCAGGTGGGCCAGGGCGCCGGTCCGGGTGCCGTACGCCTCGAAGCGGTCCGCACCTCCGGCGCTGCCGATCCAGCCGCCGTTGTCCAGCCACAGGATCTGCGCCTCCGCACAGACCACGCCGACCACCGCGGTCACCGTCGCCCAGCTGCGCGGCAGGAGGGCCGGGCCGTCGGGCACGGACTGGGCCATCCGCGCCCCGGCCAGTTCGCCCAGCAGCACGGCGAGGCAGAGGAAGAGCCCCGTCCGCAGCAGTGCGGCCGACCCCGCTCCGGGCGCCTGGAGTTCGCCGGTGAGGGCGGTCGCCATCGCGGGCCCGTACAACGCGGTGAGCGCGCCGGTCGCCACCAGCGACCAGATCAGTACGGTACGGCGGGGGGATCTCGGGCGGGCATGTCTGGCGGGGTGGTCGGAAGCGGTCACCATGTGATCATCCTCGGACCAGGAAGAAACTCGCAAGGCTATAGGTCATATCAGGAGACCAATGGGCTTCTGTCCGGAGACTCCTGGCAAGTCGTACGATTCGACGGCCCTGCGAACCGGAGCGTGAGCCGCCCGGTCTGCCCGCCCGGTCTGCCCAGCCCGGTGAACGGCGGCTAACCTGCACCCATGACTGTGAACCTCGAAGTCGCCGACGGCGTCGGCACTCTCCGGCTCGACCGTCCGCCGATGAACGCCCTGGACATCGCCATGCAGGACCGGCTCCGCGAGCTCGCGGACGAGGTCGCGGGTCGGGACGACGTACGGGCCGTGGTGCTGTACGGCGGCGAGAAGGTCTTCGCGGCCGGCGCGGACATCAAGGAGATGCAGCGCATGGACCATGCCGCGATGGTCGCCCGCTCCGGCGGACTGCAGGACGCGTTCACCGCGGTCGCGCGGATTCCCAAGCCGGTGGTGGCGGCCGTCACCGGTTACGCCCTCGGCGGCGGCTGTGAGCTGGCACTCTGCACGGACATCCGGATCGCGGGCGAGCGCGCCAAGTTCGGCCAGCCGGAGATCCTGCTCGGCCTCATCCCGGGTGCCGGCGGCACTCAGCGGCTGCCCAGGCTGGTCGGGCCGGCGAAGGCGAAGGACATCATCTTCACCGGCCGGCACGTACCAGCCGACGAGGCGCTGATGATCGGGTTGGCGGACCGGGTGGTGCCGGACGACGAGGTGTACGCGCAGGCACACGCCTGGGCGGCCGGCCTGGCGGCCGGGCCCGCGATGGCTCTGCGTGCCGCCAAGGAGTCGGTGGACCAGGGCTTGGAGGCGGGCATCGAGACCGGGCTGACGGTCGAACGCAACTGGTTCTCCGGGCTGTTCGCGACCGAGGACCGGGAGACTGGGATGCGCAGCTTCGTCGAGGAGGGACCGGGGAAGGCCCGATTCCGCTGAGGCGGCCGCGCCGGCCCCCGGTACCTCGGCTCCCCAGCGGGCGTAGGGCCACGGAACCGCGTCGCACGAGTCGAGCCCGGGCCCGCTCCGTTCGGCACGGTCGGCTGCGGTCGGCTGGGATCGGCCGAAACCCGCCCCCGGTACGCGCTCCGGGGCCATGATGGTGCGATGGCGGCAGAGCGAGAGGTGCCCGGCCCGGCGATCGTGCCGAGCGGACGCGGACGGGGGGCGGGTTTCGGTACCGGTGTCGGCGGCCCGTCGTCGAGCGGCGTACTGCGGCTGACGGGCGACCCGACCGCTCACGAGGTGCGGTTGCCCAACCGACCGGAGTCCGCCGCCACCGCCCGCCAGCTCACCCGGGCGGTGTTCCAGACGCACTGGCCCGGCTCGCGGTCCGCGGAGAACGCGGTGCTGCTGGTCTCCGAGCTGGTGGGCAATGCCGTACGACACACCGGGGCGCATCTGATCGGGCTGCGGATGGAACGCCGCGCGGCCTCGATCCGGATCGAGGTCCGCGATCCCTCGCGTGGTCTGCCCTGCCTGTTGCCGGTGGAGGAACTGGACACCAGCGGTCGCGGACTCTTCCTGGTCGACATGCTCTCCGACCGGTGGGGAGTCGATCCGTTGCCGCGAGGCAAGGCCACCTGGTTCGAGATACGGACGGCGGAGCGCCCCCGTGGCCGGTGACAACGCCCCGACAACTTGCGATGCTGGTCCAACATCAGTCGCCCCGTGAGGCGGGGGCGACCACCAGGCCGGAAGGAAACGCGAAGGTGCACGAGGGTTCCGCGGCTTTGGGAGACGCCCGGCCACATCCAGCACGTGTCTACGACTGTCTGCTCGAAGGCAAGGACAACTACCTCGCGGACCAGGAGGTGGCGGAGGAACTCGCCGCGCGCTGGCCGGAGATCCAACAGGGCGTCCGCGAGAACCGTCGATGGATGCACCGCGCCGTGCGGTACCTGGCGCGGGAGGCCGGGATACGCCAGTTCCTGGACATCGG
The DNA here is from genome assembly GCF_001751245.1 of Streptomyces oceani. Lineage (GTDB taxonomy): Bacteria > Actinomycetota > Actinomycetes > Streptomycetales > Streptomycetaceae > Streptomyces > Streptomyces oceani. Next base: position 1,478 of record NZ_LJGU01000094.1, on the reverse strand, counting down.
TACCGGCATCCCCACCCGCCCCAACCTGCACGAGGTGGCGCAGGAAGTGGAGCCCACCGCCCGGGTGGCGTACGTGGACAACGACCCCTTGGTGCTCAACCACGCCGAGGCGCTGCTCACCCCGCTGACCGAGCAGGGTCGTACGATTTACCTGCAGGCGGATCTCCGGCAACCCGGACGAATCCTCGCCTCCGAACGGCTGAACGCCCTGCTGGACCTGCGCGAGCCGGTGGGGCTCACCCTGGTGGCGATCCTGCATTTCCTGGAGGAGAGCGAGCGTCCGGAGGCCATCCTCGAGGAGTTGGTGGCCGCGCTGCCGTCCGGCTCGTACGTCGCCCTCTCGCACGCCTGCGGGGACGCCGCACCGGCCAGTGCGAAGGATGCCGCCGCCTTCTACCGGGAACGTGAGGTGTCCGCCCCGGTGGTGCCGCGCAGCGAGGCCCGGATCAACGGTTTCTTCGCCGGCCTGGAACTCCTGGAGCCGGGCGTCGTTCCGGTGTCCCAGTGGCACCCGGACGGACCGGACCTGCCGGAAGCGGTGTGGTTCTACGGCGGGGTGGCCCGGAAGCCGTAGCGGCGCCGCCCCGTGGCGGCTGGGACNACGTGGACGCGATCACCACCCTGCCCCCGGGCGCGCACTGGCTCATGTCCAGCACCGACTGTCCGTACCAGGCGTTCCGGGTCGGCACCTCGGCGTGGGGCGTGCAGTTCCACCCGGAGATCACCCCGGCACGACTCCGGGACTGGGACCCGGCGCGCCTCCACCGGCTCGGCTTCGCGCCGGACGAGGTCAGCCGTACGGCGCAGCGGAACGAATCGGCCGCGGACCCGGTGTGGCGCACCGTCGCGCACCGCTTCGCCGCTGTCGTACGGGCGGGCGGGGCCCCGTCCGGGACCGGGCGCCCGGAGAACGCCGCGGGGTGAACATGCGCCCTGCTGGGTACCCCGGCAGAGTTCCGGGTAACGACCCTCCCCGTGCGACGTGAAAGGTGCGTGTCATGATTCTCCGTCGCATCGCCCGCCCGATGCTGGGTGCGACCTTCGTCTTCGGTGGCATCAACGCCCTGCGGTACTGCGAGCAGCACGCCCAGGCAGCCGAGCCGCTGCTGGACCGCACCCTCCGTAAGCAGTCCGAGAAGCTCCCCGAAGGCACCCCCACCGACGCCGAGTCCCTGATCCGGATCGACGCGGCGGTGAAGATCGTCGCTGGTACCGCCCTGGCTCTGGGCGCCTTCCCCCGGGTGTCCGCCGCGCTGCTGATCGGCAGCCTGGTGCCCACCACGGCGGCCGGGCATCCGTTCTGGGAGCAGGAGGACTCGGCCGCTCGGCAGCAGGAGCTGGCGCACTTCCTCAAGAACGCCGGACTGGCGGGCGGACTGCTGCTGGCGGTGGTGGACACCGAGGGCAAGCCCTCGGTCGGCTGGCGCGCCCGGCAGACCGTTCGTGCGACGAGCCAGCAGGTGAGCGGCGCCGGCCGC
>NZ_LJGU01000093.1:11726-225844 GCF_001751245.1 Streptomyces oceani | reverse complement strand
GGGGCAGCCGCGGTGGGAGCGGCTGGGGCTGCCGCGGCCGACTGACTCGGCGCTCCGTCACCGACGACGGGCTTGCCGGCTCGCTCAGCGGCGGCGGCCTCGGCCGGACTGGGTGCCGCGGCGGTCTCGGTATCCACCGCGCGCTCCTCGCGGGGGCTGGCTCCCGCCGGCCCGGGTTGGTAGTCGGCGAAGAAGTCCCACCAGGCTCGGTCTACCGAGTTCGGGTCCTGGAGGTACTGCTGGTAGATCTCATCGACGAGCCACTCGTTGGGGCCGAAGGCGGCCGCGGGATTCTTCCCGGCGGCGTCGGCTTCGGTCGAGACGCTCGAGCTATTGGGGGACTGTGACGACACGGCGACAACCGCCCTCTTCCGCTTCCTAAAAAATGGTGGACAGCGGGAGTAAAGGCTACGCCTTCTACCCGGTTACTTGCAGTCCGGGCGGGCTGTCGTCGTGCAAGTCACAGGGAAATGCTGGTTTCAGAGCCAGAATTGGCGGGAAACAAGCGTCGTTCTGCCCGTACGCGTGCGACTGGTGCCCGTGCGTGATCGACTCGCGCGCTCCGGTTGTTGAGCCGTGCGTACGGGCGCCGTGCGCCCCTGATCCGGGGGAAGCCGTACGGGAACCCGCACCGGGCGCGTCCGGCGCCCCGCACCGGGCGTCCGCGTCCGCCCTGGCTAGGGCCCCGGCAGCGTGACCTGGATCCGACAGCCCCGGTCCGACTCCGCCACCCGAATCCGTCCCCCGTGCAGGTCGACCGCCCAGCGTGCGATCGCCAGACCCAGCCCCGTACCGCCGTCCGCGCCGCCCTTCGAACCCGCTGGGCCGGTCACCCGGTTGAACCGCTCGAACACCTGGTGCCGCTCGGCCTCCGGGATGCCCGGACCCTCGTCCAGTACCTCGACCACCAGGCTCTCGGGCTGCTCACCGGCGTACGCACGCACCGTCACGCGCCCGTGCGCCGGGCTGTGCTTCACCGCGTTGTCGATCAGGTTGGCGACCACCTGGTGCAGCCGCTCCTCGTCCGCGTGACCGGTCAGCTCCGGCGGTGTGACGTCCAGGTGCAGATGGACGTCCGCTCGGGAGTGGCCCTGCCCCTTGCTCATGTTGGCTTCCTTGAGCACGCTCGCGAGGTGTGGCCACACCTCGAAGCGGCGTGCGTGCAGCGGCACCACGCCGCTGTCCAGGCGGGACAGGTCCAACAGGTGCTCGACCAGCCGACCGAGCCGTTGCGTCTGGTGCAGCGCCGTACGCATGGTCTCGGGATCCGCCGCGGAGACGCCGTCCACGACGTTCTCCAGTACGGCCCGCAGACCCGCGATCGGCGTCCGCAGCTCGTGCGAGACATTCGCTACCAGCTCCTTGCGGTGCTGGTCGACCGCCTCCAGGTCCGCGGCCATCCGGTTGAAGGTGGCGGCGAGTTCGCCGAACTCGTCCCGCCGGTCACCGCGCACCCGCCGGGTGTAGTCGCCGCGTGCCATGCCGCGCGCCGCGTCCGTCATCTCGTCCAGCGGCGCGGTGAGCGTCTGGGCCAGGAACTGTGTCATCAGCAGCGAGACGATGATCGACAGGATCGTGATCACCCGGACCTCGGTGGCCGAGTGCACCGCGAAGAGCGCCAGCAGCGTGGTGATCACCACGGAGAGGATCACCAGCGCGCCCAGCGCCGCCTTGACCGAGCGGTACGGATCGAGCGGGCGCAGCCCCTCCCAGATCCGGGCCCACATCCGGGACCAGGCCGTCCGTACGCGGGACGGTGCGCCCGTCACCTCACGCCCCGTCGGCGGCGGCGGAGGCGGCCGGTGTGGGGGTCTCCAGGGCGTAACCGACCCCGTGCACCGTACGAATCCGCTCGGCGCCGATCTTCCGCCGCAGCGCCTTGATGTGGCTGTCGACCGTACGGGTGCCCGAGGCGTCGGCCCAGTCCCACACCTCCGCGAGCAACTGCTCCCGGGAGAGCACCGCACGGGGTGAGTGCGCCAGGCACACCAGCAGGTCGAACTCGGTGGGAGTGAGGTGCACGTCCTCGCCGTTCACCCGCACCCGGCGCTGGGCGTGGTCGACCTCCAGCTCACCGAGCCGCAACGTGCCGGTGCGCGGCGTGTGCGCGGCCAGCGCGGCCCGCTCCACCCGGCGCAGCAGGACATGGACCCGAGCGGCCAGTTCGCGCATGGAGAAGGGCTTGGTCATGTAGTCGTCAGCGCCCACGCCGAGGCCGACCAGCATGTCCGTCTCGTCGTCCCTGGCGGTGAGCATCAGGACCGGAAGGGGGCGTTGCGCCTGCACCCGCCGGCAGACTTCGAGGCCGTCGAAGCCCGGCAGCATGATGTCCAGGATCAGCAGGTCAGGCTGCCACGCCTCGGCGGTGTCCACGGCCCCCGGTCCGTCGGTCGCCGTCTGCACCTGGAAGCCCTCGGCCCGCAGTCGTATGCTGATGGCGTCGACGATGGTCTGGTCGTCCTCCACCACCAGGATGCGGCGCTGACCGCCGGGGGCCGCCGCCACCGCCGCGTGTCCGTTGTGTGTCGGTGTGGTGTTGCTCTGTTCCATTTTCGTGCCGCCCCTGGTCGCCCCGTAACGTCATGTACGCATGCTTGCAGCAGCGTAAAGGCCGGTTGTGGGCCGGGGCTATGCCGGTCTCGTAGCAAAGTGCACGACATCCGGTACGCCCCGCGCGACGGGGATTTCGGCACTGCGCACCCGAAGGAAGCCGTGCTCCCGCAGCGCGGCCTCGAAGCGTGGCGACGGCTGCGCGGACCACACGGCCAGCACTCCTCCGGGGGTGAGCCGGGCCCGGCAGGCGGCCAACCCGGTGGGGGAGTAGAGCGGGCGGTTGTCCTCGGTGACGGTCCAGTCCGGGCCGTTGTCGATGTCCAGGCAGAGCGCGTCGAACCGAGCCTCGGTGTCCCGTAGGTGCTCGAGGAGGTCGGCGTGCACGATCTCCGTACGGGCGTCCGCCCGCGCGGTGGCGGACAGTTCGCCCAGGGGTCCGTCCTGGTGCCAGTCGATGACCGCCTGCTCCCGTTCGACCACGGTGATCCGGCCCCAGCGCGGTTCGTCCGCCGCCTCGGCCAGCGAGAAGCCGACCCCGAGGCCCCCCAGGAGTACGGCGGGGCGCGGCCGCCCGTCCAACTCGTCGAGCGTCGCGCGCACGAGGAGTCGTTCGGAACCGCCGTCCGAGGTGTCCATGAGGAAACAGCCGTTGGCGATGATCTGCAGACGCGTGCCGCTGCGGCGCAGCACGGTCTCACCGTGCGGTCCGTCCCGGCGGTCCAGGATGACTGGTGGTTCGGGGGCTTCGTGCACGCTGGGCATGCGCCCATCCTGCCGGAGCCGCGCAGCGGCCGGCGGCGGCTGATCGCCCACAGCGAACGCCGGTGACCGTCCGGAACATTCTCTCGCTCCTCCGCATTGAGTCAGTACAGCTCAACTTGCCTGCCTAGGGAGAGATCATGACTTCGAACTCCGAACCGCTCACCCTGCCGGTGCTGCCCCTCGACGACGAGGTGGTGCTGCCGGGCATGGTGGTGCCGCTGGAGTTGTCCGACTCCGAGGTGCGAGCCGCGACCGAAGCCGCCCAGGCCGCTGCCCAGGCCGCTGGCCAGGCAGCCGTACAGCCCGCCGGTCAGGAGAGCGGGAAGCCCCGGCTGCTGCTGGTGCCGCGCGTCGACGGCAGCTACGCGGACGTCGGGGTGCTGGGCCGGGTCGAGCAGGTGGGCCGGTTGTCCGGCGGCGACCCGGGCGCGCTCGTCCGCGGGCTGAGCCGGGTCCGGATCGGCGCTGGCACGTCCGGCCCGGGCGCGGCCCTCTGGGTGGAGGGTACCGAGATCCCGGAGGCGGTGCCGGACCCGGTGCCCGGCGCGGTCGCCGAACTCGCCACCGAGTACCGGGCGCTGGTCACCAGCTGGTTGCGCGGACGCGGCGCATGGGAGGTGGTCGACCGGGTCCAGCAGCTCGACGACATCGCGCGGCTCGCCGACAACTCCGGCTACGCGCCCTTCCTGTCCACCGCACAGAAGATCGAGCTGCTGCGCACCACCGACCCGGTGGCCCGGCTGCGGCTCGCCGTCGACATGTTCCGTGAGCACCTCGCGGAACAGGACGTCGCCGAGTCCATCGCCAAGGACGTGCAGGAGGGTGTGGACAAGCAGCAGCGCGAGTTCCTGCTGCGCCGTCAGCTGGACGCCGTGCGCAGGGAGTTGGCCGAATTGAACGGCGGCTCCGCGGATGACGCGGACGAGGCCGCGGACTACCGCGCCCGGGTGGAGGCGGCCACGCTGCCCGAGGAGGTGCGGAAGGCCGCCCTCAAGGAGGTGGAGAAGCTGGAACGCTCCTTGGACCAGAGTCCCGAGGGCAGCTGGATTCGCACCTGGCTGGACACCGTCCTGGAGATGCCGTGGCACGTCCGGACCGAGGACGCGTACGACATCGCCGGCGCGAAGGCGGTGCTGGACGCCGACCACGCCGGGCTGGACGACGTGAAGGAGCGGATCACCGAGTATCTGGCGGTGCGGAAGCGCCGCGAGGATCGCGGGCTCGGGGTCATCGGTGGACGCCGGGGCGGCGCCGTACTCTCGCTCGTGGGGCCGCCCGGCGTCGGCAAGACCTCCCTGGGTGAGAGCGTCGCGCGCGCCATGGGGCGGGAGTTCGTCCGGGTGGCGCTGGGCGGCGTACGGGACGAGGCGGAGATCCGGGGACACCGGCGTACGTACGTGGGCGCACTGCCCGGCCGTATCGTGCGGGCCGTCAAGGAGGCCGGCTCGATGAACCCGGTGGTGCTGCTGGACGAGATCGACAAGCTCGGTTCCGATTTCCGCGGCGACCCGGCCGCCGGTCTCCTCGAGGTGCTGGACCCGGCGCAGAACCACACCTTCCGGGACCACTACCTGGAGGTCGAACTCGACCTGTCCGACGTGGTGTTCCTGGCTACGGCCAACGTCCTGGAGGCCATTCCGGAGCCGTTGCGGGACCGGATGGAGGTGGTCCAGCTGGACGGCTACACCGAGGAGGAGAAGGTCACCATCGCCCGCGATCACCTGCTCGCCCGGCAGCTGGAGCGAGCCGGCCTGGCGCAGGGCGAGGTCACCCTGGAGGAGGCGACGCTACGCAAGCTCGCCACCGAGTACACCCGGGAGGCCGGCGTACGGAATCTCGAGCGTTCCCTCGCGCGGGTGCTGCGCAAGGCCGCCGCGGAACACGAGCTGGGCACTCGGGAACTCCCCCTGACGGTCGACCCGGACACGCTGCGCGCCTTGATCGGCAGGCCGCACCACACCCCGGAGTCCGCCCAGGACCCGACCGAACGGCGCACCGCGATGCCCGGCGTGGCGACCGGGCTCGCGGTCACCGGCGTCGGCGGCGACGTACTGTACGTCGAGGCGTCGCTGGCTGACGCGGAGACCGGCGGCAGCGGCCTCAACCTGACCGGGCAGCTCGGCGAGGTGATGAAGGAGTCCGCGCACATCGCGCTGTCCTACCTGCGCTCGCGCGGTGCCGAGCTCGAGTTGCCGGTCGGCGACCTGCGGGAACGCGGGATTCACCTGCACGTGCCCGCGGGCGCGGTGCCGAAGGACGGGCCGAGCGCCGGCATCACGATGACGACCGCGCTCGCCTCGCTGCTGAGCGGCCGCCAGGTGCGGCCGGAGGTGGGCATGACCGGCGAGGTGTCCCTGACCGGTCGGGTCCTGCCGGTCGGTGGGGTGAAGCAGAAGCTGCTCGCCGCACACCGGGCCGGGCTGAGGGACGTGATCATCCCGAAGCGGAACGAGCCGGACCTGGACGAGGTGCCGGAGGAGGTACGGGCAGGGCTGGAGGTACATCCGGTCTCGGACGTCCGACAGGTGCTGGAACTGGCCCTGACTCCCGCCCAGCTGCCGGTGGCCGCCTGACCCCGCCGGTGCGTAGTGTTCGGGTCGGCCCCCTCCCGCCCTGGTGGAGGGGGCCGACCCGACGCGCGTGCGCCGCCAGCTTCGCGGGACACCGGCAGCAACGTACGCGCGTAGAACTCCTCTCCGGAAGGGGAGTGTTGGGTCGCCGGTGGTCTAAACCTGGGAAATACTGGCCGAGCTGCGCCGATCGTGGCGCCCTGTCAGAAACTTTCCCGAACCGAAACCCGAGGCGCGAAGTGCACGACACCGGATTCGCGAGCGAGCCCGCGGCTGAGGCGTTGCCCGAGCCGGCGGCGGAGTCGGCCACGGAGGCGACCCCAGGACCCCCTGGGGGGCACGACGAGACCGATTTCGGGGCGGAGTTCCTCGCCCTGGAACGGGAGCTCTCCGTCTTCATGCGACGCGCGCGGGCCTCATCCGGGGAGTTGGCCCGCGCGGTGCACCCGGACCTGGAACCGGCGGCGTACGGACTCCTGGTGCGCCTGGAGGAGACAGGCCCGCAACGGGCCACCACGCTCGCCGGCTACTTCGGCGTCGGCAAGGCGACGATAAGCCGTCAGGTGGCCGCCCTGGAGTCGCTGGGGTTGATCACCCGCAGCCCCGATCCGGACGACGGTCGGGCCTCGTTGCTCCAGCTGACCTCGGGCGGCCATGACCGCTTCACTCGGGTACGGGACGCCCGCCGCGCGAAGTACGCCCGCCGACTGGCGTCCTGGGAGCGCCCTGAGATCTCCGAACTGGCCCGGCTGCTACATCGGTTGAACTCCCTGGGCGGGGCCGAGGAGAGCCCGGGCCCGCGTGGCTGACCCGGCGTCTATCGGTAGGGCGGCTCAGCGGGGTGCGGGCAGGTCCACGAAGGCCGCCGTCGCGTCGTCATGGCACTTCCCGCGGGGGAAGGCCGCGCCGTCCGGGTCGGCCGACTCGGCGGCCCGCACCTGGGTCAGCAGCGCCTCCGACCCCTCCTTGCGCACCAGTGAGAGCAGGCTCGCCCAGTCGCCCAGCCGGAAGGTCTCCGTCCAGCGAGAGGCGCCGTCGGTGAGGGCGAGCAGCCCGCGCAGGTCCGCGCGGGGCGTGTGGCCCGTCACGGCCTTCGTGGCGACCGTGGGATCGGCCGCCGCGGTGTAGAAGCCCTGGCCGCCCGGGGCGTTGCGCAGTGCCTCCACCTCACGGACGTACGCCCGCCGGGCCGCGGCGTGTTCGGCGGAACCCGCGGGCAGGGCGCGGACCTGCTCGCGGATCCGCGCCACCTGTCGCGGCAGCCGATCCAGCCGGGTGTCCAGCAACGGGAGTACCTCTCCGCTCGCGCTCTCCAGCAGCAGCACGGAGTCCGAGAGGACGAGGTGCTCCACGGCCTGCTCGCCCCAGCGAGCCGCGATGACGGTGGCCTGCGGGGTGCGTGGGTGAGAAAGGTCACAGTCGGTCTGGTGGTCGGCGGCGGTCGAGGCGATCGCCTCGGTCAGGCAGTCGGTCAGGCACAGGTCCCGCTGTGTGGTGGCGAGTTGCAGGAGTCGGCTACCGAGTCGTCCGGTGAACCACGGCACTCCGTGCTGGCAGCCGTCGTCCCCGGCGGGTGGCGTCACGCCGTCCAGCAGCACCAGCGCGCCTCCGGCGCCGGAGGCTGGTAGCGCCACCGCGGCGTAGTCCTCGTTGGGCCGTGCCGGATCGCCGGGCTCGCCGGCCACGTCAAAGCGCATGCCCCCGAGTCTGCCCGATCACCGTGCCGCGTTGGGGCGTTGAGTACCGTTTCCTCCGTTGATGTAAGGAAAGACACATCTGGTGAACTTATGAGGCAAAGGTGCGGAATTCACGCGTGACCGGAGTCACCTCGCCGCGGGTCGGTCAGCCGGCGACCGCTCGGATGTGCCTTCCTTCGCCCGGGTCCCACCGCCTGTCCCGTCCTTCCCGCTTTCCAGCCTTTCCGGTCTCTCCAGCCCATCCCAGCCCCCGGCGCCTTCCCAGTCCTCCCGGCCGCGCGGACCACCCGGGTTCTCGGGCGGTACGGTCGGACCCTCCGGCAGCGCCTCGCTCATGCCGTCGGGTAGCACGTCCCGATGCTCCGTTGCGCCCTCCACCTGCCGTAGCCGGGCCAGTTCGGCCGGGCTCAGCGAGGAGAGCAGCCGCTCCACGTCCCGCAGCCGGTCGCGGGCCCGGTTCCGGTGCTGCTCGCGCTGCTCGGACAGCTTCCGCTGCTTGGTCATCGCCGCGCGCTCCCGCTCCGTCAGGGCGTCCCGTTGACGCTCCCGGCTGATCAACCGCTTCACCCGGACACTCTGTTGACTGACCGCGTGCCGGGGGACGTGACCGCCCCGCAGCATCCGTTCGGGGTGGTCGGACAACAGCAGCCGAAGCGTCGCCGGCAGTTCCGAGCCACGGTCCCGGTACTGCTGCCGAGCCAGCTCTCCCACCGCGGACCGCCCGCTGTCCACCGCGCTGCTGGCGCGCTCCAGACGCGTGGTGAGCTTGTCCACCTTGGCGCGCTGACGCTTCAGCTTCCCGGTCGCCTTGTCGTACGCCGTGGCGGCGGCCGTCGTCTGCCGGTACAGCGTCCCCAGCCGGCTCAGCAGTTCGCTGAGCGACCGGTCCCGAGCCGTGTCCGGGCGGGCCGCGGGGCCCGTCTGCGCGCGTCCGTCGGAACCGTGGTTGCCGGACCTGCGGCCGTCAGGCCGCTCGGACGCCGGGCCGCCGCGCTCCCGGTCCCGCTCGGCCGCGGACGAAGGGCGGCCGTCCGGCGGCCGTACGGCCCGCTCCGACCCCTGGTCAGAGTCGGCGCGATCCGGGCCCGCCGGCGTCGGCGGCCGCGACGGAGTGTCGGACCAGGCGGGTTGGGCGGACAGCAACACAGTGGTGGCGACGGCGACCGCCGTCGCGCTGACGTACCGTGCGGGATACAAGGCACTCACCTCCGGGACAGGGCTCCGCTGAGCGTTGCCCCGTACCGCGCTGCCGTTACGCCGTGTTGGGCGCATCCGCGCGGGTTCCTCACCCGTGCGGGTAACGGCTCACCCGTTCAGGGCAGGACGGGAAGCAGGCCAGGGCGGAGGGGCGGAGGGCAGGGCCGGGGGTGAGCCCAAAGGCCACGAGCGGCTGGCCCAGCACGGGCGGACCTTCCACGCGTGGCCACCCCGCACGCCCCGATGTGTCCCCGAAGTCCGCCGGCGCGTGCCGGGCACCCATGTGCGCGCGCCTCCGTGGACTCGTGGGCGCTGGCACGCGGATCTGCCACGCTCTCGTCTTCAAGGGACGGCACGACCGCGACCGGATGACGACGAGGAGCGAGACGACGTGACCCCTCAACAACTCCTGGCCCGGGCCAGCGCGCTGAGCGAGTCCGGCGGCCGCCGGCTGCTGGGCATCACGGGACCACCCGGAGCCGGCAAGAGCACCCTCGCCGCGCAGCTCGTGACCGGCCTCCGCGGCCGTGCGGTGTCCGTGCCGATGGACGGCTTCCACCTGGCCGAGCAGGAACTGCGCCGGCTGGGTCGTACGCGACGCAAGGGCGCCCCGGACACCTTCGACCCTCTGGGCTACGCCGCCTTGTTGGGCAGGCTGCGGGACCAACGGCACCCGACCGTCGTCTACGCCCCCGCCTTCGACCGTGGGCTGGAGGAGCCCGTGGCCGGCAGTATCCCGGTCACGGCGGACGTACCGCTGGTGATCACCGAGGGGAACTACCTGCTGCTGGACGAGGAGCCCTGGTCCGGCGTACGTCAGCTGCTGGACGAGGTCTGGTACGTGCAACTGGACGACGTGGAGCGGGTACGCCGCCTGGTCGACCGGCACGAACACTTCGGCAGGAGCAGACCGGCGGCCGAGCGCTGGGTACGGGAGTCGGACGAGGCCAACGCGCGACGGGTGGTGGGCAGTCGGCACCGCAGCGATCTGGTCGTGTCGCTGCCCACCGGTCCGCCGTGGCTGGACGTCGAGGAGCCCGCCGAGAAGCGGCAGGTCCAGCGGCCCGGCTCGTCGTACGAGGGAGGGGGCGAGCCCGGATGAACGGCCTCCGCGGTACCGGGGCGGGCGACCGGTTCCCGCCGTCCGCTCCTCCTCGCGTTCAGCGCTGCCGTACGGTCGCGCGTACGCCACTGGCCCGGGCCGACCGGCCACTCCTGGCGCTTCTCAGCCGCCTGCCGCGCTCCCGGAATCCGGGCGGCTCCACGGCCACTTGAGCCCGCCCGCCGGGCGGCCGTCCGGGTCGTGCACGTAGCGCCAGCCGCGTGGCAGTCGCAGTCGGCGCGTGACCGCGGCGGGCTCAAGCCGGTACACGTGCACGACGCCCGGGCCGCCGTCCGGGGACGGCACCGGCACCTCGTACGACTTCGGGGGTCGCCCGGTCGGCCCCACCAGTACCGGAAGCACCCGGCCGTCCAGCGGGCCGCCGCTGAACAGCGTGTCCTCGCTGCGCACCGCCGCTCAGCACCCTTCCTCTTCGCGGCACGGCTGGCAGCCTTGGGCGCCAGCCCGCGCGCTGACCGGCTGACCGGCCTGCTGGCCGGACGTCTGTTGCCCGCACGGGTCCGTGTCCTCGTACGACAGGCAGGGCTGGGCGAGCCGGCGGGCCCCGGGCCCCTCCTCGCCGAGCTGGTCGTAGGGGTTGACCAGTACGCACACGTCGATGGACAGGCAGCCACAGCCGATGCAGTCGGTGAGGTTGTCCCGCAACTGCTGCATCAGCACGATCCGCTCGTCCAGGTCCGCGCGCCAGCACTCGGAGACCTTCGCCCAGTCCTCCTTGGTGGGCGTGCGGCTGTCCGGTAGCAGCGACAGCACCTCGCGGATCGCGGACAGCGGCATACCCAGGCGCTGCGAGGCGCGGATGAAGGCCACGCGGCGCAGTGTGTCCCGGCTGTAGCGCCGCTGGTTCCCGCTGGTGCGCCGGCTGTGGATCAGGCCCTCGCGCTCGTAGAAGCGCAGTGCGGAGGTGGCGACTCCGGCGCGATCGGCCAGCTCGCCGACGGTGGCTTCCTTGGCGTTCCAGGGCAGGTGGCTCGTGGGCATGGGGTCAGCGTATCTCGTCTTTGAAGGGGTGTTTAAGTCCTTCGGCGGTTTCCCGTCAGACCGGCGGTACGCGCGTGCCGCCCACGCGTACCGCACCCGCCCGAGTGCCGTACGGGCTCAGGCGAGCAGCCCGGAACTCTTCCACAGCCGGCGACCCGCTCCGCGCAGCACCCCGATCTCGTCCAGGAAGTCGGTGAGCCGTCGTGCCCCCCGCTGCATCACGTCCCGGCGGTGGCCGCTGGCCCGCACCTGTGCGAGGGCCTCGCGCTGGTCGAGTCCGACGTCGGAGTAGACCCGCGGGTTGACGAAGGAGATGGAGAACACCCTGGCGGCCTCGCCGGAGCTGATACGGGTCAGCTCCGCCTCCCAGCGTGGGCAGCTGATCATCTGGCGACGCAGCTCCTCGCGGGCGTACCGTACGTGCCGGGCCTCCTCCACCACGTGTATCCGGGTGACGCCGCGCACCAGTGGCTGTATCCGCTCGTCCGGGAAGGTCAGCCGCTGCATCCAGTCCAGGATCTCCTCGCCGAGCAGCGTCGCGGTGAACGAACCGGGCGTGGTGGACACCGTTTTGAGCACCCGGGCGAGGTTGTGGTGCAGCCTGCTGACCGGGTAGGCGGGCGCGCCGCTCTTGGTGATCATGCGCGCGAACATCATCGAGTGCCGGCACTCGTCGGCGATCTCCGTGAGTGCGTAACGCACGTGCGAGCTGGTCAGCGGCTTGTCGTAGATGTGCCGGACGAGCAGCTGCATCAGGATGACCTCGAACCAGATGCCCAGGGAGGCGAGGGAGGCGGCCTCGTGCCGGGCCAGGTCCTGGCGCTGCTCCTCTGACATGCGGTGCCACAGGGGCGTGTCGTAGAGGGAAACCAGCTCCGGGGGCCAGAACCACTTGCCGTCTTCGAAGGCGCTGTCCCAGTCGAGTTCGGTGTCCGGGTCGAAGGAGTGCTTGCGGGAGGCGTCAAGCAGTCGCTCGGCCACCTGTTCCCGATCCTTGAGTAGGCCGAGAGCGTCCCGGAGCGCCTGGTTCTCACTCGTCACGGTCGTCATGGCTGGAGGCACCTCGATACGTGCACTGAAACGGGGTTACCGGCGGTCACATCTGCCGTGCCCTTTATGAGACTCCGTGTCAGTAGGCTCGTCAATCCCTCGTGCGGGAATTCGTCGGCTGCGCGGCGTCGCCTCCGGTCGCATGAGGCGTACGCACGACACCGTGCCCCCGGGTCACGTGGTGCGACCGGGGGCACGGTGGGGGAGTCGACGTCCGCCGGCCCTATCCGCCCGCGGCGCCGCCTGCCGTGGGCCGGTGGGTGGCCGGCGGTGTCGTCAGCGGCACCAGTGCGGCGCGGGGCCGATGTTCTTGATGTAGCGAGCGGACGCCCAGGCCCACTTCCCGTCCGCCAGCTTGTACCAGCGCGGGTTGCCGTCGATCCACTGGCCGTTGACCTTGCACTTGATCTGGACGTACTCGCCGTGCTCCAGGGTGTCGATCACCCGGTAGTTCTGGCTTGGTCCGGTGCGGACGTTCAGGCCGGTGCGAGCGATCACCTTGCCCGTGTAGGTGCGCTTGGCCGCGTCGACGGTCGCGCCCGGCGCCTCGGCCTGCTGCTGCTTGGCCGGGGGCGCCGGGGTGGAGGAGTCGCTGGCCAGGGCCGGGCCGGTCGCGGTCAGGGCCGCTACGGCGCCGCCTGCGGCGCACAGCGCGATCTTGCTGAGCATGGAGTTGGGCACTGCTGTCTCCTGTGGAGGTGCGGACCCGGGGTGGATCCGGAAGGTCTGTGAAGGGGAAAGGGGGTGGACGCGAATCGTGGTGCATCGCTCACCCTTCGTGCGTAAGACACGCTAAATGTCCCACTTTGCGTATTCAAGGAATGACTCCATGTCATACGCCGCTGGTGGCCCGCCGATCCCGCCCGGACACCCGTACGGCCCCGCCGGGCGTGGGCGAGGCCGTACGGAAGCCGTCCCCCGTAGAGCGTCCGGCGGCAGGGGAGCGACACCGTGTGGGGCGTACGCCGACGCCCGGCGCCCGGCCGCGTTGTCGTCGGTCGACAGCGCCTCCGGCTGCCTCCCTCCGCCCTGCCGGACTCGGGCCTCGACACCCTCCTTCTCCCCTCACCTACCGCCGGACGCTCTCAGGCGGCCGAGACCACCTCCATGGCCGGGGTGCGCAAACTCCGCCGTGCGGTGAGCACGCAGGAGGCCAGCGTGACGAGCAGCGCCACCGCCACGATCCCCCCGTACATCGCGGGTCCGACGTCCGGCACCACTCGGTCCGTACGGGCGATGGTGAACGGGATCAGTGTGACCAGGCCGGCGAGGCTCCCGAAGCCGATCCCCGAGCAGGCGAGGACGAGGCCCTCCAGGCCGACCGTGCCCAGCACCTGCCCCGGGGTCGCGCCGACCAGCCGCTGCTGGCCGAACTCCCGCGTCCGGAAGGTGGTGGTCGCGACCAGGGTGTTGATCAGCATGATGCAGGCGAACAGCGCGATCATGCCGATGACGACGAAGTTCAGCAGCTCGATGTTCTTGTCCTCGGTGCTCTTCGTCAGCCCCGCCGCGTCGGTGGCGTCGTTCTCCACCGCCTGCATGTAGAGCGTCCCGAAGGAGATCCCGGTGAAGAGGATGACCGGCATCAGCGCGTTGGCCAGCTGCTGGGTGCGCCGGCGCACGTTGTGCGCGGTCAGATAACCACTGGTCCCGGCAAACCAGCGCAGCGGCGCCGTCAGCACGGCGCCGACCGTACGAACCAACAGGGGCGCCAACAGGGCCAGCCCGAGGGCGAAGGTGATCGAGGCGGTGCCGGCGGTCTGCATGGCGTCCGAGCCCTCGCCGTTCATCACGGTCATGGTCACGACGCCCTGGCTGGCGCCGACCAGGAGGAGTAGTACGGCACCGATCCGCCGCGCCAGGCCCATCGGCGGATTGGCGAGCTGAGCGTCGGTCAGCGCGTCCCTCGCCCGCATCGCGGTGGCGCGGCGGGCACCGAGGAAGGCCGCCAGGACGGCCGCGGCGAAGGTGATGCCGAGTCCCATGGAGAGCCCCGTCGCGCCGAAGGCGTAGTCGATCTCCTCGTTGACCTGGCCGGTCTCCTTGAGGACTGCCAGCAGCCCGCGGCCACCCAGCATGGCCGGCGCGACCGCCAGCAAGGCCGCGCTCGTCGAGACCACCAGCGCCTCGCCCACCACCATCCGGCGGAGCTGGGCCGGCGTCGCCCCGACACTCTTCAGCAGCGCCATCTCCTGCGCGCGCTGGCGTACGGCGAGGGTCAGGGTGGAGCTGACGGCGAAGACCACCAGCAGCAGCCCCCAGCCGCCGACCACCGTGGCCATGGTGCCGAGCGTCTCCTCACTGGCGGCGTCGACGTGATCGCCGGCCGCGGTGTCCAGCATCGAGGCGAAGGACATCAGGACGGTCGCGCCCAGCAACGTGGAGAGGAAGCTGGCGGCGAACGCACCGACACGGAACCGCAGGGAGCGCAACGCAAGCGTGAACATCGGGCTCACACCCCCTGGTTGACGGGCTGCCACGGTCCGCCGGAGCCGCCGTATGACTGGCCCGGTGCCGGAGCGGCCAGCACCTCGTCACCCAGGTGCGCCATCCGCTCGGCCACGGCCTCCGCCGTGGGCCGCTCCAGCCGACCGGCCAACCGCCCGTCGGCGAGGAACAGCACGGAGTCGGCGTACGACGCGGCGACCGGGTCGTGGGTCACCATCACCACCGTCTGGCCGTAGTCGCGCACCGCCCGCCGCAGCAGGTCCAGCACGATGCGCGCGCTCCTGGTGTCCAGGGCACCGGTCGGCTCGTCACCGAAGAGCACCCGTGGGTTGGTGACCAGGGCCCGGGCGATCGCCACACGCTGCTGCTGGCCGCCGGAGAGTTCCGCCGGGCGGTAGCCCAACCGCTCCCCGAGACCGACCTCCTCCAGGACGCGTACGGCCGCCTGCCGGTCGACCCTGCGGCCCGCGAGCCGCAGTGGCAGCGTGACGTTCTGCAGCACGGTCAGCGTCGGCAGCAGGTTGAACTGCTGGAACACGAAACCGATCCGCTGCCGTCGGAACTTCGTCAGCTCCGTCTCGCTCCCGCCGACCAGTTCAGCGCCGTCCACCACCACCACGCCGCTGCTCGGCTGGTCCAGGCCGGCGGCGCACTGCAACAGCGTGCTCTTCCCGGAGCCGGACGGCCCCATGACCGCGGTGAAGCTGCCGGCGGGCAGACTCAGGGACACCCCGTCCAGCGCGGTCACCTGATTCTCGGCCTGTGCGGCCCGCGTGCTCTGTTGGGCGTCCGCGGCCCGCGCGCCCGAGCCGTACACCTTGCGTACGGACACGAGCCGCAGGGCTTCCGGGTGCCTTGCCGGTTGCTCCTCGTGCTGCCGGAACATGTCTCTCACTTCCCCTCATGACCCTCTTGACGCCGGTGTGCGCCGTCGAGAACGACGCTACGGAGCGTGTGGGGTCGCGCCGATGGCCGTACGCACCGAGCGCGGGGTGCACTTATCCGTACCCCCTACGGGGTGCTGCGGCCTCGGGCGGGGCGGCCAGCCACCCTGGCCCGGGGCGCCTGGCCGGTCAGTCCGTCGAAGCCGCCGAGGCCGCCGTCGCCTGTGCCCGTAGCCGCGCTACCTCGTCGCGCAGCAGCGGCAGTTCGGCGTACAACGCGTCGCCGGGGCAGTCGGTCTCGAAGGCGTCCCGGTGGCCCGTGATCACCGGGAAGCGGGCCCTCGACCGCTCGTCGAAGCGGCTCTCGTCATTGGTGGAACGCAGCCACACCGCGCCGTGCGGATCGGCGTCCGGTGGCAGCTTCCAGGCGGCCACCGCCGCGATGGCGTCCAGCATTGCGCGGGGCACCGGCTCGCCGGCGGAGAAGTCGCCGAGCGCGGCTATCCCCACGGTCGTCCTGTTGAACCCCTTGGTGTGCGCGCCACGCACCGTGCGTTCCGCGTCGCCGCCGCCCCGCCCCTCATACACCGTGCCGCAGCGGTCCACGACGTACTGGTAGCCGACGTCGTCCCAGCCCTTCGCGCGGACGTGGGCGGACTCCAGGGCCCGCAGCATCCGGGGGACATCGGCACAGTCGTAGTCCGCCGGATGGTTGGTGTGGTGGACGAAGACCGCGCGCACCTCGGGGAGATACTTCGGGGCCTCGCGTACGAGTCCCTCGTCCGCGTGCCAGGCATCGCGCTCCACCAGTCGGGGACGCGGGGCGGTGGCCGGCCGGGTCGTCTCCGTGGGTTCGTCGGTGTTCCCCGGCCGGGCCGGGGACTCCCACCGCAGCATCACCGCGAGCGGCAGCGCCGCCAGCACCAGGGCAGTTCGGGACAGGCGCGACATGCGGACCAGCGTGTGTCCGGCAGGGTGGCTGGCACAGGCGACCGCCGCCGTTCGGGTGAGCCGTACGGTCCGGGCACGCGTCCGTAGGAGCCCCTCGCGGGCGTGCGCCCCGACGAGCCGGATGGCGGTTCGCCACCGATCATGGGGAGTGAGGGCCGGGCTCTCGGGAACCCGGCGTCACCCGGGCACCCGCAGCCAGAAGGGACCGACACCGTGGCACGACCCAGGATTCTCGTGGTGGGCGCGGGCTTCGCCGGCGTGGAGTGCGTACGCCGCCTGGAGCGCCGACTGACTCCGGGCGAGGCGGAGATCGCGCTGGTCACGCCGTTCTCCTACCAGCTGTACCTACCGCTGCTGCCGCAGGTCGCCGGTGGTGTGCTGCCGCCGCAGGCGGTGGCCGTATCGCTGCGTCGAAGCTCCCGGTACCGCACCCGGATCGTCCCCGGTGGAGCGATCGGGGTGGACCCCGACGCGAAGGTCTGCGTGATCCGCAAGATCACCGGAGAGACGGTGTACGAACGCTACGACCTGATCGTGCTGGCCCCGGGCAGCATCACCCGCACCTTCGACATCCCGGGACTCGTCGACCAGGCGCACGGCATGAAGACCCTCGCGGAGGCGGCGTACCTCCGGGACCACGTGATCGCGCAGCTCGACCTCGCCGACGCCAGCGACGACCCCGAGGAGCGGGCCTCCCGGCTGCGGTTCGTCGTGGTGGGCGGCGGCTACGCCGGCACGGAGACCGCGACCTACCTGCAGCGGCTCACCGACGCCGCGATCCGCCGCTACCCGCGGCTCGACCCGGCGCTGATCAAGTGGCACCTGATCGACGTGGCCGACCGGGTCATGCCGGAACTGGGCGAGTCACTGGGCGAGAGCACGCTGCGCATCCTGCGTCGTCGTGGCATCGAGGTGTCGCTTGGTGTCTCCGTCGCCGAAGCGGGCCCGGAGAGCCTGCGACTCACCGACGGACGGGTGCTGCCCTGCCGTACGTTGATCTGGACCGCGGGCGTCGCGCCGAGCCCGCTGGTGGGCACGCTCGGCGCGGAGACCGTGAAGGGCCGGCTGGCCGTCGCCCCGGACATGAGCCTGCCGGGCTTCGACGGGGTGTTCGCCATCGGGGACTCCGCCGCCGTGCCCAACCTCGTGGAGGGCGACGGCGCCGTCTGCCCGACCACCGCACAGCACGCGCTGCGACAGGGCAAGGCGTGCGCGGCGAACATCATCCGGCGACTGCGAGGCCAGCCACTCCAGCCGTACCGGCACCGTGACCTGGGGCTGGTCGTGGACCTGGGCGAGACCGACGGGGTGTCCAAGCCGGTCGGCCTGGAGCTTCGGGGACTGCCGGCGCAGGCGGTCGCGCGGGGCTACCACGTCATGGCGATGCGTACGCAGGTCTCCAAGGCGCGGGTGCTGACCAACTGGCTGCTGAACGCCACGGCCGGGGACGACTTCGTCCGCATCGGCTTCCTGTCCGGACAGCAGGCCACGCTGCGGGACTTCGAGTACACCAACGCCTACCTCACCCGGGAGCAGATCCGGGAGCACTCCGCTCTGCTGGCGGCCGGTGTGTCCGGCGGGGCCGGCGCGACCTGACCCGACAGCGGGCGCGCGTCCACCGCGGCCCGACGGCCGGTCGCCCGGTGGTGACCGTGGCCCGAGACAGCGATCGGAGGCCGCACGGATGCGAGCGATCACCGTGGTGCCGGGCGCGGCGGACCGCACACGCCTCGAGGAACGTCCCGAACCCCCGGAGGACGACGGCTCCGTCCTGGTGGAGGGCCACCTGCTGGGTATCTGCGGCACGGACGTCGACATCGTGCGCCACGGCTACGGCACCCCGCCGCCCGGTCGACCCCGACTGGTGCCGGGGCACGAGTCCCTGGGCCGCGTACGGGACGCCCCGCCGGACAGCGGTCTCGCCACCGGCGACGCGGTGGCGGGAATCGTGCGGCGGCCCGATCCCGTGCCCTGCCCACCCTGTGCGGTGGGCGACTGGGACTTCTGCCGGAACGGGCGGTACACCGAGCGCGGCATCAAGGAGCGGGACGGGTTCGCCGCCGAGCGTTGGCGTGCCGACCCGGAGTTCGTCGTCCGCCTGGACCCCGCGCTGGGCGACTCCGGGGTGCTGGTGGAGCCCGCGTCCGTACTGGCCAAGGCATGGGAGCAGGTGACGCGGATCACTGCCCGCTCCTCCGCCCGGCCGCGCCGCACGCTGGTCACCGGGGCCGGGCCAATCGGCCTGCTGGCCGCGTTGCTCTCGACGCAACACGGCATGGAGACACACGTGTTGGACCTGGACGACTCGGGGCCCAAGCCGACCCTCGTACGGGACCTGGGCGGCTTCTTCCACACGGGCGACGTCCGCGACCTCGGCCTGGTGCCGGACGTGGTCATCGAGTGCACCGGCCACGGGCCCCTGGTCTTCGAGCTGTGCGGGGCCGTCGCGCCCAACGCCGTCATCTGCCTGACCGGGGTCTCCTCCGGCAGCCACAGCGTCCGGGTCTCCGCCGACGAACTGAACAAGGAGATGGTCCTGGAGAACAGGGTGATCTTCGGTACGGTCAACGCCGCCCGCCGGCACTACGAGCAGGCCGCCGCCGCGCTGCTCCGCGCGGACCGGCCCTGGCTCGAACGGCTGCTGACCCGCCGGGTGCCGATGGGCGACTTCACGGACGCTCTGGACAAGGGCGCGGAGGACATCAAGGGCGTCGTGGACCTGCGCGCCTGACGGCTAAGCCGACGCCGCCCCTCAGGCTTCTCCCGGGCCCAACAGTGACCCCAGTGGGCCGAGATCCAGATCGAGATCCGCCATGGTCAGGTCGTATCGCTCGCACAGCTCCGTCATCCGGTCGTGCAGCACCATCAGCGTCATCCCGACGCGTTCCTCCTGGTCCTCACCCAGGTCGCCCTGGTCGACCCGGTGCAGCGCGGTGCGTTCCATCAGTTGGCGCAGCAGCTCCACGATGGTCAACACGAGCTTGACCAGATCCCGTTCAACCGTGTCCGGGTCCGTGTGCAGGCGCTGGGCGGCCGTACGGGGCCGCCCAGCGCCCGCACCGGACGGCTCCGCGCCGCCGGCGGGGAGCAGGTCGAAAGCGTGCGCGGCGGCCCGCGCGACCTCGTCCCAGCGGGGGTCGCCGAAGACGTACCCGGATTCCTCGGGCATGGTGGGCCTCCCTTCGTACGATACGGCGCGCTGCGGCCGGCGGGGGCGGCGTGAACTCACCAGGGGGCTGGATCGTCCGGCGTGACCGAGCGGATGACCGCGCGCAGGTTGATGTGGACGAGGTCGGTGCCGGCGATGGAGAGCACCACGTCCCCGGTGAGCACCGCGCCGCCGGTCAGCAGTCGGTCGAGCAGGTCGATCAACGCGACCTGCCGCCCCGCCAACTCGTCCGCTCCGGCGCTCCGGCTCGGATGGGCGCGCTCGGCGCGCGCGCCGGTTTCCGGTCCGGGAACCGGCGCGGCCCCCCACGCGGGGGCGTGTTCGGCTCCCGACCCCGACCGGTCGCGGGAGGGTGTACGGGCCGTGGGCTCAGGCATCGGACGGCGTCGCGAAGGAGTAGGGGGCCCACGGGCCGGTCACCTCGATCCGCACGCCCGGGGACTCCTCCGCCAACCGGTGCAGCTTCGCGGCGAAGTCCCCGGCGCGCTCGGTTTCCACCAGATACGCGTCATTGGCGATGTTCTCCCCGGGTCCGGTGGCCAGTTCCCCCTGCTGCGGACGGTGTGCCATGCCGGCGACCGCGAGGGCGGCGGCCGTATCGGAGACCCGGAGGGCCACCGACTCGGCCGCGCGTCGGGCCTCCCGCCGGCCGTCGCGTTGGGTGCGGCGTTGTCGGAGGTACGCCCGGCCCGGTCTCGGGTCGGGCGGCTCCCGGCCAGCGCGGGCCGGGGTGGCGGGCGCGGGCTCCTCGGCGGCCGACGGGTCCGCGTAGACCTTGACACCCCACTCGGCCCGGCCGGTCAACCGGTTCAGCAACGCCCGGAACTCCGCACCGCGTTCGTCCAGCATGCCGGCCACCCGGTCGTCGTCCCGACAGAGCGTCGCCAGCCGCATCGGCAGGACGTAGGCATGCTGGTAGGCCGCCTCCACCACCGCGTGGTGCCGGCGGGCGACGACCTCCACCCGTGCCAGGTCCTCCAGCTGGGCGGCCAGGCCGGTCTCGTCGTACCGTTCCTCGGCCACCGAGCTGACCAGGGCGCTCAGGCCGGCGGCGGACACCGTGCGCAGCGCCGAGCCGTCCAGGCCCTCGACCCGGGCGGGCACGCCGGCCAGCGGGGCGTCCTGGTCGCCGACCGCGTAGACGTAACAGAGCACGCCGTTCATCGGTCCCTCCTTCCGGCCGTGGGTACCGTGCCGGCCGGCAGTTCCATGTCGGCTCGCAACTGGGACAGCTCCGCCCGCAGCCTGGCGTTCTCCTCGGCGAGCGCGTCATCTCCCGCCGCGCCTCCCGCCTCGGTGTCCGCACCGGTCACCGCCGGTGACTCGGGGGAGGTACGGGCTTCGGGCCGCGCGCGGGAGGAGAGCGACGGGTCATGCTCCCACCAGTCGATGCCCATCTCCTTCGCCTTGTCCACCGAGGCGACCAACAGCCGTAGCTTGATCGTCAGCAGCTCGATGTCCAGCAGGTTGATCTGGATGTCACCGGCGATGACAACGCCCCGGTCGAGCACTCGTTCCAGGATGTCGGCGAGGTTGGCGGACGAGCCCTGCTGGCCGTACGAGGCGGCGAGCGGGCGGGTGGCACTCGTACGCCCGGGGAGTTCTTCGGACATGTGGATCACCCCTGTCTGCGCTCGGGGGTCGTTCAGCGGCGAGCAGGTCGCGGCTGATCAGTGGGTTCCTCGACGTCTTCCGGGAGCTCCGCCTCCGGGTCCTCTTCCTCCGGGTCCTCGGTCTCCGGGTCCTCTGCCGCCTCTTCCGCCTCGTCGCTCTCGTCGCTCTCGTCGTCCGGGTCGTCCGCGTCGGCCTCTTCGGTGTCGCCGGCCTCCGGCTCGTCCTCCTCCGCGACCGGCTCGTCCTGGTCACCCTCGTCCGGGAGTTGGCCGTCGTCCTCCTCGGCCCCCTCCTCGGCGACGGCGTCCGCGTGCTGCACGACCACTTCGCCGTCCCGGATCTCGCCGCGCCAGCCGTCCGTGGCCGTGCCACGCAGCATCAGGAACCTGCGGTACTGCTTGAGGTCCAGCCGGGCCCGACGGCCCTGGGCGCGCCAGATGTTGCCGGTCTTCTCGAACAGCCCGACCGGGAAGTACTCCAGCACCAGCAGTACCCGGGTCAGGTTGTCGGCGAGGCGGTGGAAGGTCACCACTCCCTTGACGGTGCCCTTGGCGCCCTCGGTGGTCCAGGCGATGCGTTCGTCCGGGATCTGCTCGGTGACGTTGGCCCGCCAACCACGGGTGGACTTGGCGACCTTCACCTTCCAGTTGCTGCTGGTCTCGTCCGCCTTCTCCACGCTGACGACGCCCTTGGCGAAGGTGCTGAACTCCTGGTACTGGGTCCACTGGTCGTACGCCTCCCGTAGGGGGACACCGACGTCGATGTCCTCGATCACGGTGACGCTCTTGGACTTGCCGCCTCCACTCTTGCCACCGCCACCGCCCTTGCCGAAGAGGCCCTTCACCTTGTCCTTGACGGTGTCCTTGAGTTGGGTCGCGCCCGCGGTGGCCGCCGCCTTCGCGGGCGACTCACCCTCGCTGAGCGCCTTGGCGCCCTTCGAGAGGCCGCTGGGCAGCCCGCCTCCCTCGCCCGGGTCGCCGAGCTTCTGCACGCTCTCGCCCAGTTTGTGCCCGAGGTTGGTCACGGCCTGCTCAGCTCGTGCGCGTGCGTAGCTCTGGAGTTCCTGCTTCAGCCGGTCCGTCGCCGGGTCCTGGGCCACTTGGTCGGCGAACCTGCGCAGGGTGGACTCAGCCATGGTCGCCTCCCCGTGCGCTGGATCGCCGACCACCGGAGGCCGCCTGGACGCTCTTGGTGGCGTTCTTGGTGGCGCTCTTGGTCGTGCCCGTGCTTGCGGCCCTGGTGGTACTGGCCCCGTCGGACGTGCGTTTCGCCGACGCGGCCCGGGACGTCTTCTCGGAACCCGGCTTGCCGGAACCGCTTTTCCCCGATCCAGTCCTGCCGGAGGAGGTCTTCCTCCCGGCCGGTGCCCGGCGCCGTGGGGCGGACCGCTTGGCGCCGCCCTCGTCGTCGGCGGACTTGGCGGTGTCCTCCCGCGTGTCGGCTTCCGCATCCGTGTCGCCGGGCTCCTCCGCGTCCTCGTCGGACTCGCCCGGCGTACCGCCGAGGTCGAGCGTGCGCTGGTGCAGCGTCTCGGCGAGACCCTCGGCCCGCTTGGTCAGCGCGGAGGTCGCGGCGGACTTCGTGGCGTCCACGACTTCCTTGCAAGCCTGGTCGCTGAGGCCGCTGAGCGCGGGTGAGTTGGCCGCCATCCTGCCGAGTCGTTGCGGGTTCATGCTGAGTTTCCGCCCGGCGAGGAACATGCCGAGGCCGAGAGCCATCCTGGCCTTCCTGGTGCGTCCGAGGAGGTATCCCCCCACGAGCGCACCGCCTATTCGCGCGGTGTGGTTCGTCATCTGGTGATGCACCTCTGTCGTTCGATCAGGGATCAGGACCGGAGTCCGGGACACGGGGGCCTGAGGATCCGGAGATCCCACGTACCTCAGGAGTTCAGGCGCCGTTGCTGCTCCGTACGCCAGGTGAACTCCGCCAGCAGCTCGTCCTCCCGCCGGTCGAACTCCTCTTCGGTGATGTCGCCGTTCAGGAGCTGTCGTTCCAGTTCGCTCAGTGCCGCTCGCACCGGTGCCGGGTCGTAGTACTCGCGTTCAGCGGTCTCCAGGACCTGCTGAAGCACCCAGTTCGTGCCCCGCAGCGGGGCGAGGGGGAAGGTCAGCAGCTGTCCCACAAGGCCCATGCCGGCCTCCGTCGTGTCGTGCGTCCGCCTCGCT
Source organism: Streptomyces oceani (assembly GCF_001751245.1). GTDB lineage: Bacteria > Actinomycetota > Actinomycetes > Streptomycetales > Streptomycetaceae > Streptomyces > Streptomyces oceani. The sequence continues at coordinate 202,680 of NZ_LJGU01000093.1, read as the reverse complement.
CAGACGAAGCTGTACGGCGGTAGCGGTCCGTTCAGGTTCAGGGTGTACGCGGCACCCCGACGTGTGGCCTCCTCGTCCACCCGCCGGGTCAGCGAAGCCGCCTGCTCCCGGCTCACGAGAAACGAGACGTTGAGGAAGTGCGCTTCGCCGGGGTCCCCGACGGCGTGCTCGGCGACCTCCGGGGCCAGCCGGGCGAGGAGGTCCTCCGCCTCCCGATCCCGCCGGGCGCGTACCTCGTTCGAGACGAGCTCCCCCAGGGTGACCCGCTGGTCGTGCGCGTTCGGATCGCGCCGCGTGAGGTCGTTGAGCCGCCGGATCTCCGCCGAGTCGGCGACGATCTCCCGGAGCCGGTCGTCCTCGTCGCGGGCGGCCTTGAGGTTGTACTCCAGGCAGCCGGTCAGCTCGCCGAGGCGTTCGGTGTACGCGTCCCGGTGCTCCTCCAGTGCCGCACGCACCTGTTGGTCGTCCGGGCTCACCAGGCCGAAACGCATGGGGAGCACGGCACCGTCGGCCATCAACCGTTCCAGGACGTGCTGATGAGCCAGCAGGTCGCGGCGTTTGGCCCGGAGATCCTCCGGGGCGTCACTGACCACGGCGGTCAGCCGCGGGGTGCCCAGGGTGCGGGGCAGGGAGGGCGGGTCGCCGACACCCGGCAGGTTCGCCACGTCGACCGGGTGGTCGGCCAGGGTGATCGCGTAGACGTACGTCGACATGGCTCACTCCTCACCGCGGCGGGCGGTCCGTCGGCTGCCTGAGGAGGTCGAGGACGACCGTTTCCTCGGCTCGCGTTCCGCATGCTTCTCCTCGTCGCCCCCGCCGTTCCCGCCGCTCTGTAGGGACTCGCTGAACGCCTCGACGGCACCGGTCAGGGCGCCCTTGGACTTGCCCTTGGCGCCGCTCTCGGTGGCCTCCCCCACGATGTCGGTCAGTTGGGTGGGTTGCTTGCGACCGGACTCCAGGTCGAGCCGGTTGCAGGCCTCGGCGAACTTCAGGTAGGTGTCGACGCTGGCCACGACGACCCGGACGTCGATCTTGAGGATCTCGATGCCGACGAGTGACACGCGCACGAAGGCGTCGATGACCAGCCCCCGGTCGAGGATGAGTTCGAGGACGTCATAGAGGTTCCCGGAGCCGGAGCCGGAACCCCTATCGGTTGTCTGGGTTTGCGGTACTACCGTCATGTTTGGTCATCCCTTCGCTCCGCGGCGCCGTGCGACGGCAGAGCCGGGCGGGAGGGGTGGTGCCCGTGGGCACGCTCAGCGGTCGATCTGTCCTCTGGCGTACCGACGGACGCGCTCATAGCCGAGCAGGCGGCCCTGCCGGTCGAGTTGGACCCGGTAGGACGCCATGACACTGCTGGTGTCCGGTATCCGTTCGATCTCGACCACCTCGACGTCCGCCGACCAGCCGGCCTCCACGGACCTCAGGGCCGATACGGAGGACGGCTCCGCGCCCAACAGTTCGGTCAACTGCCGAGCGGCGGCGCGCATCGCTTCAAGGGGGGAGAGGTCTCCCGCCCCGTCCGGGGTGTCGCCTCCGTCCTCCGTGCGCGCCGTCGTCATGGTGCGAACCGCCTGATCACTCGAGGTGCCGAGGACCGCCAACCGGTCCTGGACTGTCCCGCCGAGTGCCCGAGACGTCCGGACGTATGCAAGGCACCGGGTTGGGAATGTCCCCCCTACGGGTGGGAGGGGAAGCCGATACCCCAACCCCCGCCCCCATGGCGGGCATTGACCACGAGAAGACGGTCGCCTTCGGGTACGCCCGCCCCCGTGGCGGTACGGGAAGCGGGCGTACGGGCCTACGGACGGCGGCTCAGCGGAGCACGGACAACCCGGGAAGCCGGTTGAGCGCGGCGGCGACCTCGAACCGGCTCGGCACGGCGAAGTCCTCGTCCCGGATGGCCAGCAACGCACCGGCGCCCCGTGCGAGGTCGTCCTCCAGCCGCAGCAGACCCGCGGCCAGGGTGCGCCTGCCGTCCAGATAGCCCTCCCGCACGAGGAGTTCCATCGCCAGCCCGATGCCCACCAGGTGCCGCTGATCGGCGGTGGGCTCCACCGCGCGCATGCTCACCGACTGCTCGCCGAAGACGATCGCGTCCCTGCCGCGCGCGGTGATCTTCGTACGGCCACGCGCCGTGCTGTCCACGGACGTCGGGTCCGGTTTCCGGTGGATCGGGGCGGGAAACGCATCGGCCTCCGCGTCCCTCCCGGTGGGCGTCGCGGCCAACTCCTTGGCCCGCTCGGTGACATCGGCCGGCTCGTACGCGTCCATCATGACCACCCGGTCCGCGACGTCCATGTAGTCGCCGGAACCGCCCATCACCAGCACCGTCGATACCCCGTGGTCCCGGTGCAGCGAACGCACCAGGTCCACCAGCGGAGTCAGCGGCTCGCGCTCCTTCGCCACCAGTGCCTGCATCCGGGCGTCCCGGATCATCAGATTGGTCGCGGCGGTGTCCTCGTCGATCAGCAGCGTGTGGGCACCGGCCTCCACCGCCTCCACGATGGACGCGGCCTGCGAGGTCGAGCCGGACGCGTTCGCCGTGCGGAAGTCCGCGGTGTCGCCGCCGCCCGGCAGGTGGTTGACGAAGGCGTGCAGGTCCACCCGCTCGATCCGCCGGCCGTCCTCCGCCCGGATCTTCACCGTCTCCGGCCGGGCCACCGCCAACTCCCTGCCGTCTTCCGGCACCTTGTCCCAGATGCCGGTCTCCAGCGCGCGCAGCAGCGTCGACTTGCCGTGGAAGCCGCCGCCGACGATCAGCGTGACACCCTCTGGTACGCCCATGCCGGACACGCTGCCGGCGTTCGGCAGGTCAACCGTGACCCGTAGCTCCGCCGGGCTGCGGAAGGGCACGGCGGACGGACCCGTCAGCGGACGTTCGTCCACACCACTGCGCCGCGGCAGTATCGCGCCCTCCGGGACGAACGCCACCAGGCCGAGCCGGGGCAGCGCCGCGCGCAGCGCGCAGGAGTCCTCGACCGTCTCCACGAACCGCCGTACGTCCTCGCCGTCCAGTGCCGGGAACCGCAGCGCACGGTCGACCACCCGGGGCAGCGAGGTGCACAGCAGCCGCTCCGCCGCCGAGGCGTCGATCCGACGACCCCGGCCGGGTAGCGGTACGTTCAGCCGCAGCGTCACCGAGCCCGGCCCGCGTCCGGCGACCGACTGCTCGGGCGGCACCACCTGGCACGAGCCGCGGTCGAACACCTCCTGTCCGCCGGCGTCGACCACGACGCCCCTGTCCGCGGCGCCGCTGGCCTGGACCGCCTCCGCCGCCCGGCGCGCCAGATAGCTCGTCAGTGCCCGCCGCCGGTCCGCGGTCGCGTACAGCTCGGGCGGGAGCTGCGCGACATCGGCGGGCACGTGCAGCGCCAACCGGGCCGGTGGCGCGTAGGGATCGGCCTGTCCGCGCACGATCTCCAGCTCGAAGCCGGGCAGTGACCAGCGGCCCAGGAGCGACTTGTAACCGCCGTACGAGGCTCCCTCGAGCTGGCGCAGTGCCTGCGTCAGGTTGTCGCTGCTCGGCCTGGGCCGGCCCTCGCGTGGCGAGTGCGGTCGACCGCCACCGCCGTGTGTGCGTCGCGGGCCCTGCCCACGCCCGTGTCGGGGGTGCGGCACCGTGCGTCTCCCTCTGGTCTGGTTCGTTCCTGGGGGCTGCCATTCTCGCAGCCCGTCGCGACCGCCGTACGCCGCCGGGGCCGCCGTTGTTCGGCCCGGGGGGGAGCGGGGGCGGAGGGGGAGACGTGCCCGCGGGGCTCAGTCCAAGGCGGCGGCCCGGATGTCCGGACGCGGCTCGCCGGACTCGACGATCCGGTCCGCCAGCCGCTGCCGCAGCGCGTGCAGGATCTCGCCGTGCGCGGGGTCACCGATGAGGTTGTGCAGTTCGTCCGGGTCCGCCCGCAGGTCGTAGAGATACGCGTCCACGTACCGGTTGGCGGAGGCTTCCCGCCACGGGTCCGCCTCGGGCGCCACGACGCCGTACTTCCAGTCCCGGGTGCGCAGCGCGCGTCCCACCTCCGACTCGCTGACCTGGATCAACACCTCCTCCGGCCAGGGGTCGCCGGCCGAGCGCAGGAGCGGCAGCAGCGAGCGACCCTGCATCCGGGCCGGCACGGGCAGCCCGGCCGCGTCCAGCAGGGTGGGCGGCAGGTCGACGTGGCTGACCAGCTGCGGCAGTCGTACGCCGGTGCCCAGCCCGGGCCCTGACAGCGTGCTGGGCACCCGGATGGAGGCGTCGTGCACGCTGCGCTTGTACTCGCTGTTGCGGGTCTTGAAGTGGCAGCCGTGGTCGGAGGTGAACAGCACCACGGTGTTCTCCAGCGTGCCCTGCGCCTCCAACGTGTCCAGCAGCCGGCCCAGCACCTCGTCCAGCCGCCGCACCATGCCGTAGTAGCCGGGCAGATGCTCCGCCCAGTTGCCGCCCCCGAGCGCGGTCAGGTCGGAAGGTGTCCACGGGTCGGCGTACCGCTCACGGTAGCCCTCGGGAGCCGGATAGTCGTCCCGGGAGTTCTGGTGGTGCGGCTCGATGAACGAGAGGAAGAGGAAGAACGGCCGGTCACGGGGCCGTTCGAGATAGCGGATCGCGGCGTCGCCGACCGCGTCCGCGCGGTAGCCGTCGAACTCGTGCGGTTGTCCGTCCTCGTCGTAGAGCGTGCCGCCGTAGGCGTCCGAGGTGAACTCCAGGATGTTGGCGGCCAGCCAGTGCTCGTACCCCCCGCGGTACTCCTCCGGTACGGCGCCGGTGTAACCGTCTCCGGCCAGGTGCCACTTGCCGATGTAGCCGGTGTCGTAGCCGCCGGCCCGGAAGTGGTGTGCCAGCGTGGGGACTTCGGGGGAGAGCGGGACGCCGTTCCGGAAGACGCCCGTCGCGGTCGGGTACTGCCCCGTCTGCATGCTCGCTCGGGACGGCGCGCAGACCGGCTGGCAGGTGTAGGAGTGCTCGACGTGCACGCCGCGTTCGGTGAGCCGGTCCAGCACCGGGGTGAGGCCGAGCGGGTTGCCGTGCCCGCCGGTGGTGTCCCAGCGCTGCTGGTCGGTGAAGAACACCAGGACGTTGGGACGGTCCGGGGTCTGACCGGCGGCTGTGGGTGCGTTCACCTGGGACCTGCGCTTTCGTCGAGAGGACTGGCGTACGTCGTGGGTCGTCCGCACCCTTGCATTCCCTCAGCGGCCGGACTGACACGGGCGGGCGCCGAACCGGCCCACTCACCGAGCCGACTCCTGCTCCTCCGATGGTGCTTCCGTCCCGAACTCCGCCCAGACTGTCTTGCCGGCGCCCTTCAGCGGTCGCACACCCCAGCGTGTCGCGAGCGCGTCCACCAGCAGGAGGCCGCGCCCGTGCTCCTCGACCGGCGTGTGACCCGGTCCGGCGGGCCGGACGGACTGAGCGGTCGAGTGGGTGTCGGACACCTCGACACGGACGACTCCGGTTCCGCTGTCATGGGTCAGTCGGAGCGTGAAGTCCCGTCCCGGTGCCGCATCGTGCAACACGGCGTTGGACACCAGCTCGGTGACGACCAGTGCGGCGTCGTCGTGGGCGGCCGTCCCGCGCGGGATCTCCCACTCGACGAACTGCTGTACGGCCAGCAGTCGTGCGAGCCGTGCGCCGCGTCGGGTCGCGGACAAGCGCTGCACGAACGTGAGGAGCGGGGTGGGGCTTTGGGTGTCGGGTGTGATCATGCGGGTCAGACTTCATCCCCGGTGCTCGGGCGGACAGGACCGGCACCGATACATATCCCGCTGTATCGCCTCGCCCACTGGATTGGGTCGGTGGCGAGTCGTAACGATGAGTGGCTCGCGGTGGTTACGCAGGGACAGGGCACGGAGAGGCGGGATTCGATGGGCGCGGACACGATCGGCACGACCGGGTGCGGCAGCGGCGGCGAGCCCGAACCGTCGGACAGCCTCAGGACCTTCGGCGCGGTTCTGAAGGCTCTGCGGGACGAGTCGCGGCTCACCCAGGAGGAGTTCGCGCCCAGGGTGCGCTACTCGGCGGCGTACATCGCGAAGATCGAACAGGGCAAGCGCTTCCCGCCCCGTGACCTCATCGACCGTGCCGAGGACGTCCTCGGACCACTCGCCGCCCGTGTGCTGGCCGCGGCGGCGCGCAGCCTCACGCGCAAGGTGGGTCTCGCCTCATGGTTCCAGCAGTGGGCCGCGATCGAGGAGGAGGCGGTGTCGTTGTACGCGTACGAATCCAGTGTTGTCCCTGGCCTGTTGCAGCCCGAACAGTACATCCGGGAGATCTTTGAGCGCCGGCTTCCGCCTCTGACGGAGGAGCAGTTCGAGAGCCAGGTGGCAGCCCGTCGCGCCAGGCAGCAGCTCCTAGAGGAACGGCCCAACACCACCTTCTGCTTTCTCATCGAAGAGGGGTTGCTCCAACGACGTTTTGGAGGTGTGGAAGTAACCGACGTCCTGCTCAGCCATCTACTCGAGCAGGGTGCTCGCCGCAACGTGGAGATTCAGGTTATGCCACAGCAACAGGAGGACCACTCTGGATTCGAAGGGCCGATGTATCTCGCGGAAACCTCGGACAATCGCTGGGTCGGCTACGTCGAAGCGCACGACACAAGCATGCTGATCAGGGACCCGAAATCGACGAGTGCGATGCTCCAACGCTATGGCAAGATGCGCTCACAGGCACTGAGCAGGCAAGTCACCATGAGCTTGTTGAAGCAGATGCGAGGAGCGCTATGAGCACCACGGAACTGGTCTGGATCAAGAGCAGCTACAGCGGCGGTGGCGGCGGCAACTGCGTGGAGGTCGCGGTCGGTTCGGGGGCCGTGCTGGTGCGGGACTCCAAGGATGTGGCGCGCCGACCGCTGACCGTCTCCTCCGAAGCGTGGTCGGCCTTCGCCGCGCACTCCGCGCGCTCCAGCTGCTGATCCCCGGCGTCGGGCGTTCGTACGTAATCCGGTCAACGTCACGTCCCCCTCGTCCGGTACAGGACCAGCACGAACGCCGGAACGCCGATCAGCGAGGTCACCACACCCACCGGCACTTCCTGCGGGTCGAGAACGGTACGGGCCAGGGTGTCGGCCCATACGAGGAACACCGCTCCGGTGACCGCGGTGACGGGCAGCAGCCGGGCGTGCCCTGGACCGACGAGGGCGCGAGCGGCGTGCGGCAGGACGAGGCCGACGAAGCCGATCGCGCCGGCCACGCTGACCAGCGCGGCCGTTAGCAGCGCGGTCACACACAGCAGTACCAGCCGGGTCCGGCCCACCGAGACTCCAAGGGTGGCTGCCGCGTTCTGACCGAAGGCGAAGGCGTCCAGGGCGCGCGCGTATCCGAGACAAACCATCAGTGCGAAGGCCAGCACGGCCAGGCACAGCCACACGTCGGTCCATCCTGCCCCGCTGAGCGATCCCAGCAGCCAGAACAGCACCCCCCGAGTGGTCTCCGCGTCACCTGACGTCATGACCACGAACGAGGTGAGAGCGGAGAACAGTTGCATCGCGGCGACCCCGGACAGCACCACCCGGTCCGTCGCCCGCCGAGCGTGTGGCTGAGCAGCAGCACCAGCGCGAACGAACCGACCGCGCCCACGAACGCGCCCCCGGAAAGCGACACGACACCGCCCCCGGCGCCGAGGACGACCACCACAACGGCGCCCGTCGACGCCCCGGACGAGACTCCCAGGACGAAGGGGTCGGCAAGGGGGTTGCGCAGCAGTGACTGCATCACGGCTCCGCACACGGCGAGTCCGGCCCCGCACACCGCGGCGAGCAGGGTGCGTGGCATCCGCAGGTTCCACACGATGCCGTCACGGATCGGGGTCAGTTCCGTCGTGCCCCAGCCCAGGTGGGCCGCGACGGCGGACCAGACCTCGCCGACCTTGATATCCGCGGGACCAAGGGTGACGGACACGGCGACGGACGTGGCCAGCACCGCGAGCCCGGCGCCGAGCCCCGCCACGGTACGCAGCGCTCCGACCGCCACCCGGAGCAGGCGGACCTCGGAGGACCGCAACACGGTGGTCATCCGTCGAACCCGTACGAGCGCAGCGCCGCGGCCACCTTCTCCACACCCTCGACCGTGCGGATAGTCGGGTTCATGGCCTGCCCGCTGAGTCGTACGTACCGCTTCTTCCGCACCGCCTCCATGTGCCTGGTCACTCGGTTGGACTCCAGGAACGCGATCTTCTGCGCCGCCGTCTCGGCGGTCTGCGACTCGCGGGTGAGGTCGCCGAGGACGATTACCTCGGGGTTGCGGTTGGCGACCGTCTCCCAGTTGATCTGGGGCCACTCCTGGGTGTCGTCGTCGAAGACGTTCTTCGCTCCGAGCGTGTTGGTGATGATCCCCGGCGCGCCGCAACAGCCGGCCATGAAGGGGGAATCCCGGTTCGCGAACCAGTACAGGACCGTGGCGCCCTCGGCGTCGGTCGCGGCCTTGGCCTTCGTCACCCGGCCCCTCAGCTGGCTGACCAGCTTCTCACCGCGCTTCTCCACTCCGAAGATCCGTGCCAGTTCCCGCACTTCGCGATAGACGGTGTCCATGGTCAGCGGCTTCGTTCGGGAGCCGTCACCGGAGCCGCTGTTGTCCTTGCCCTCACAGTCGGCCGGCGAGAGGTAGGTCGGAACGCCGACTTCCTCGAACTTCTCCCGGGGGGCCACCCCACCCTTGCTCAGTGTGGAAGCAAACGAGGAGGCGACGAAGTCCGGTTCGGTGCCCAGGACCTTCTCGAAGGACGGGGCGTTGTCGGCGATCCTGGGGACCTTCGCGTTGGCCTTCTCCAGGTGTTTCGTGACCGGGTCGGTCCAGGTCGCGGTCCCCACCATGCGGTCGGCCAGGCCGAGGGAGAGCATGATCTCGGTAGTGCCCTGATTCAGGGACATGGCCCGCTTCGGAGGTCCCTTGACCGTCACTTCCTGTCCACGGTTGTCGAGCGTGACGCCCTGGGACGTGGAGCCGTCGGACTTCCCGGAAGTGCTGGTACTGGACCCACACGCGGTGAGAAGCAGCGCCCCGGTCAGCAGCAGTACGGAACAGCGGGCAGCAGGTGACACGTGCATGGTGGCGAGTTTCCTGGCGTCGGGGCCCATGCGCGGGGCCCGTGCGGACGATCGGTCGCCAGCAGGTCTTCGGACTCGGGATCATCCCTGCGGGACGCCTTCCCAGACCCGGCCGTGACCGTCGTCCAGTGGCTGCTGCCCCGCCGTCACCCTCACCGCTGCGCGTCAGTTCCGGACTCTCACCGGATTCCCTGACCCTGCACACGTACGACCGTGGGCACGGGTTCGACTGGCTGGCTGAAGCTACCACAGGATTCCCGACCCCGGACGAGGCGCCCGCAGGTCAAGTGCCGTACCTCACTGATCGACGCAGGGTCCTGGGGCCCCGCCGGCGGTGCGGGCCAAGCTCTCCGTGGTCGTACGGACGGGTCCGGGAGTTTCCGCAGGTCCGCGCGGCACAGCCGCTGGTTCGGTCCCTGTCATAACACCTGCGGTCTCGTGAGCCCGACCAGGCGGAGCCGGAACTCCGGTAACGCTTGGGGCGGGTCGAGAGGTTACGGAAGCAGCGTGGGGAAGTTTGACGCAGATTGCGCCTGACGCGCGACGCATGGACACGAGATGAAGGGCTCAGGTAATTTCCTGGTGGCATTTAACAAACTATTGGTGACGGAGGACGGAATGCCTCGTACGTATCTCGTGACAGGTTCGGCATCCGGCATAGGAAAGGCAATCTTGCTCCGCTTGAGAGATGAGGGATATCGAGTGATCGGTGTTGATCTCAAGGATGCTGATATCTGTGTGGATATTTCTCTGCCGGAGGGACGCAAAGAGCTCACCGAGCGGGCCGGGGAGTTGACTGACGGCCGACTCGACGCGGTCATTGCGTGCGCCGGCGTACGCGAATTCTCTCCCCGCACGGTTCAGGTGAACTACTTCGGTACGGTCGCGACGCTTGAGGGACTCCGTCCGATGTTGGCTCTGGGGGAAAACCCGCGAGCGGTCGCGGTGTCATCCATGGCCTGCATTCACGATTACGATTCAGGCGTCGTGAAATCCTGCCTCGCCGAGGATGAGGGGGCTGCGGTCGCTGCCTCCGAGAAGGTTCCCAACGAGGATGTGACCCTCCTTTACGGGTCGTCAAAGGTCGCGCTCTCGAAATGGATTCGGCGAACGGCTATCTCGCAAGAGTGGGCTGGTTATGGGATTCCTCTCAACGCCATCGCACCGGGTATCGTGGTCACTCCGATGGCACAGCCCTTGTTCGATGACCCAGCAGCCCGCGAAGTCCTCGAGCACTGTCCGATGCCGCTTTCCGGTTTCGCAGAGCCGGAGCAGGTCGCCTCACTTCTCGCGTGGCTCACCTCACCAGAGAACACGCACCTCACCGGTCAGATCCTGTTCATCGACGGCGGTGCTGAAGTCAGCTGGCAGCCTGACGCGTTGACTTGGGCATCTGCCGGTGAGCCTCGGCACCGTACTTTCCTGCGCCGTCTGCACGGGCGGTTGGGAAGGATCGGTCAGCTTGCGACCCCGTCGAAACGCCGGTGACGTTCAGCAGGGGGAAGTTCGACAGCGAGCGCTGAACCAGCAGGCTGGGCGAGCCCCGGGTCCCCCATACCCCGGGGCTCCCGTGCAGCGGTAGCCCCGGGGTCCGGTCCAGACGAACGTGGCGGCTCCGGCGCCGATGTGTCGCGGGGTGTCACCACCCCGTGTGGCCGAACCGGCTCAGCGGTACGGTCAGGCTTCCCGCCCATCCGCCGCGGACAGGACGCGGTCCGGCCGGATCGGGAGGTCCCGGTGGCGTACACCCGTCGCGTGCCACACGGCGTTGGCGACCGCCGCGGCGGCGCCCACGATGCCCACCTCGCCGATGCCCTTGATGCCGACCGGGTCGTCCGGGTCCGGGTCGTCCACCCAGTGGGCCTCCATGCTCGGCACGTCGGCGTGGGAGGCGATGTGATAGCCGGCGAGGTCGCCGCCGACGAGGCCGCCGGTGTTCTCGTCCCGCGTCGCCTCCTCATGCAGCGCCATGGACAGACCCCAGGTCATCCCGCCGAGGAACTGGCTGCGTGCGGTGAGCGGGTTCACGATACGGCCTGCCGCGAAGACGCCGAGCATGCGCCGCACGCGGACCTCGCCGCTGCCGGTGTCCACGGCGACCTCGGCGAACTGCGCGCCGAAGGAGTGCCGTTCCTTCGCGCTGAGGCCGCCGATCGCCTCGGTGGTGTCCGACCGTACGGTGATCCCCTCGGGCGGGATGTCGGCGTTCAGCGCGAGGCGCTCCCGCAGCTCTCCGGCCGCGGCCGTGACAGCCCACGCCCAGGAGCGGGTGCCCATCGAACCGCCGGCGATCATCGCGGGCCCGAAGTCGCTGTCCGCGATGCGCACCCGGACCCGTTCCGGCGGCACCTCGAGCGCGTCCGCGGTGACCAGGGTGAGGGCCGTACGGGCGCCCGTACCGATGTCCGCGGCGGCGATCCGGGTGGTGAAGCTGCCGTCCGGCTCCGCGGTCAGCGCGGCCGTGGAGGGCACGGCGCCGGACGGGAAGGAAGCTCCCGCCGTGCCCGTGCCGAGCAGCCAGCGCCCCTCGCGACGCGTGCCGGGACGCGGGTCCCGTTCCGCCCAACCGAACTGCTCGGCGCCCTCCCGGAAGCAGGCGAGCAGATTGCGGCTGCCGAACGGCAGCCCGGACACCGGCCCCCGCTCCGGCTCGTTGCGCACGCGCAGCTCGATCGGGTCGATACCGCAGCGCTCGGCCAGCTCGTCCAAGGCCGACTCCAGGGCGAACGAGCCGGGCGCCTCGCCCGGAGCGCGCATGAAGGTCGGCGTCGGCACGTCGAGTGGTACGGCCCGGTTGGCCGTACGGTGCGCTTCGGCGTCGTACATCACCCGGGTCGCCCCGGCGCTCGGCTCGACGAAGGTGTCCATGGTCGACGTCTGGTTCAGGGAGTCGTGTTCCAGCGCGCGCAGTCGCCCGTCCGTGCCGGCGCCGAGCCGGAGGCGTTGCGCCGTGGGGCTGCGGTAGCCCCCGAGGGCGAAGGTCTGGCGGCGGGTCAGCACGACGCGGACCGGGCGCTCCAGAGCGCTCGCGGCCATCACGGCGGCGACCTGGTGGGCCCGGACCCGCTTGCTGCCGAACCCGCCGCCGACGTGCTCCGAACGCACCCGCACCGAGGCCGGGTCGAGCGAGAACAGCTGGGTGAGTTCGCCCGCGACCCAGGTGGTGCCCTGGTTGGAGTCGACGACGTCGAGCCGGCCGTCCTCCCAACGCGCCGTCACGGCGTGTGGCTCCATGGTGGTGTGGTGCTCTTCGGGGGTGGTGTATTCCTCGTCCACCACGACCGGCGAGGCGGCGAGTTCCGCCGCCATGTCGCCCTTGTCCGTCACGTCCGCCTCATCTCCCGCCGTCGGGAGGTTCGTACGGTCGTCCCGGTGGTCACTCCGGAAGGCGACGTCGTGCGTTTCCCGCTCGTAGTGCACCACGAGCGATTCGGCGGCCTCCCTGGCCTGTTCGGACGTCTCGGCGACGACCAGTGCCACCGGCCACCCCACGTGCGGCACCCGGTCGTGCTGGAAGAGGAGAGCGCTCGGGTCCGGCGGCACCCCGATCATGCTGGTGAAGTCGCCCTCGACGCGCGGCGCGTTGCCGTGGTGCAGTACGGTGAGCACGCCCGGCATAGCCAGCACGGTCGTGTCGTCCACGGAGCGGATGCGGCCCCGCGCGATGGTGGACAACACCAGCCAGCCGTGGGCGAGTTCGGTGAAGGGGATCTCGCCCGCGTAGCGCGCCGTGCCGGTGACCTTGTCGCGGCCCTCCACTCGGGTGTGCGCGGTCCCGACCGCGCCCGGGGCCGTCGTGGAGCCCGCGGCGGTGCCAGGCGTGGTGGTGGTCATCGGGCGGCCTCCTCGGTGAGTTCGGTGAGCACGCTCACCATGAGATTGCGGATCAGCTTCACCTTGTACGCGTTGTCGGGCAACGGCTCGGCCGCCGCCAACTCGGCGTCCGCGGCAGCGGCGAAGCTCGCCTCCCCGGCCGGCGCACCGCTCAGTACGGCCTCGGCCGCCCTGGCCCGCCACGGCCGGGACGCGACCGCGCCGAGCGCCACCCGTACGTCCCGTACGACACCGTCCTGGACGTCGAGCGCGGCGGCGACCGAGCCGATGGCGAAGGCGTACGAGGCACGCTCGCGCACCTTGCGGTAACGGGAGCGGGCGGCGACCGGGGCGGCCGGCAGCGTGACGCCGGTGATCAACGCGCCGGACGGCAGGGCGGTCTCCCGGTGCGGGGTGTCGGCCACCGGGAGGTAGAACTCCTCCAGCGGCAACTCGCCCAAGCCGTCGGCCGTCTCGTACGAGACGACGGCGTCGAAGGCAGCCAGCGCGACACCCATGTCAGAGGGATGCACGGCCACGCAGTGCTCGGAGGCGCCGAGGATGGCGTGGTTGTGGTGCGCGCCCTCACGGGCGGGGCAACCGCTGCCGGGCACACGCTTGTTGCAGGGGCTGGCGACGTCGGTGAAGTAGCCGCAGCGGGTGCGTTGCAGCAGGTTGCCGCCGACCGTGGCCATGTTGCGCAGCTGACCGGAGGCCCCGGCCAACAGCGCCTGTGTCAGCGCCGGGTAGCGGCGGCGTACGTCGGGGTGGGCGGCGAGGTCGCTGTTGCTCACGGTCGCGCCGATGCGCAGGCCGCCGTCCTCCGTCGACTCCACCTGGTCGAGGGGGAGTTCGCGGACGTCCACGAGCCGGTCCGGGCGCTCCACGCCCGTCTTCATCAGGTCGACGAGATTGGTGCCGCCGCCGAGGAACCGGGCGTTCGGATCGGCGTTGAGCAGCGCGACCGCGCCCGGGACGTCGTTGGCGCGCTGGTAGTCGAACTCCCTCATACCCTTGCCTCCGTGTCCCTCGCCTCGACGCCGCTCGCGTTGGCGGCCTTCGTCTCGGTCCCGGCGGCCTGGGAGACCGCCCGTACGATCGACACGTACGCGCCGCAGCGGCACAGGTTGCCGCTCATCCGTTCCCGTATCTCTTCGTCGGACAGGGGTGGAGGTGCCGCTTCCGGTCGTACGTCCCCGGTGACGGCACTGGGCCAGCCCGCCTCGTGCTCCGCGAGCATGGCCACGGCCGAACAGATCTGCCCGGGCGTGCAGTAGCCGCACTGGTAGCCATCCCGTTCGAGGAACGCCTGCTGGACCGGGTGCAGTTGCTCCCCGTCCGCCACGCCCTCGATCGTGGTGATCTCCCGGCCCTCGGCGGCCACCGCGAGTTGCAGGCAGGAGACCGTACGACGCCCGTCGAGCAGGACCGTGCAGGCGCCGCACTGGCCGTGGTCGCAGCCCTTCTTGGAGCCGGTCATGTCGAGTCGCTCGCGCAACGCGTCGAGCAGGGTGGTGCGGTGGTCGACGGTCAGGGTGTGCGTCTCGCCGTTGATGCGCAGAGTGACGGCGCTGGACGACGATGGGGCCATGGTCAGCCTTCTTTCGGTATCCGGACACGTCGGAACCGGCCCGCGGCACGGCGTGGACCGGGTGCGGTCGAGTGAGGGCGGTCGGGCACGGGCGGAGAATGCCGTGTGTGGCGTGGATGGGCCGGAGGAGTGCAGGATGCGGGCAGGGAACGTCGGTGGGACGGCCACCGGTTGCCGAGGTCGGCCGCGCCCGTCGCCAGGACGGCAAACCTAATCGGACAACTGTCCGCTTAGCAAGGACGAGTTTCGGCCAGCAGCTCGGAGGTCCGGAGGAGGAGACGAGTGCGGGAGAAGAGGGAGACGCCGCTGCGCTCGGACGCCAGACGGAACCGGGAGCGCATCCTCGCGGTGGCCCTGGTCGAACTCACTCGCTCCGCGGACACCCCACTGAGCGTCATCGCGAGGAAGGCGGGAGTCGGACAGGGCACGCTCTACCGCAACTTCCCCAGCCGCGAAGCGCTCGTACTGGAGATCTACCGGCACGAGATGCGGCAGGTCGCCGACAGCGCGGTGCAACTGCTGAACGACAGGGAGCCCGAGCGGGCGCTGCGCGAGTGGATGGACCACCTCGCACGGTTCGCGATGACCAAGGCGGGGCTCGCGGAAGCCATCCGCCAGGCCACCAGCACCTCCGGGAACCTGCGGAAGCCGGCGAACACGCCGGTGACCTCCGCGGCCGAACTCCTCCTCCGGGCCAACGAGGAGGCCGGCACCATCCGCCCCGGAGTGACCTGGGACGACTTCCTGCTGGCGATCTCCGGTCTCTGGCAGATCGACCCGCACAGCGACTGGCAGCCGCGCGTTACCCGGCTGCTGGACCTCATCATGGACGGGCTGCGCGCGGGCGCCCCGGGGCGGTGAGGTCGACCGGCCGCGGGCCCGCCGCGGCCCCCCGGGCAGGGGGACCGCCCGCGGCAGTGCCCTCGGGGGGCGTACCCTCCGTACGGCAGGGATCGAGGGCGGCGAAGCGACCACCGGGCAACCTGGCGTGAGTCGCGAACCTGCGCCCGCAGCTGGCCGGCGGCGCTTTGACCGAGGATTCACCCGCGTTCGCTCACGGTTTCCCTGGGGTGATGGGGGCTGGTCAGGTCGTCCTCTCACGTGGCCCGTGGCGGTCCGCGGGTCGCTCGCTGCCGGGTCTCCCACTCTCGTGCGGAGCTGCTGTTGCGTAGCGTTCGGTCAAGGGCCGTTTCACCAGCTTGCCGGTGGTGGTGCGGGGTAGTGACGCCACGAAGTCGACGGACTTGGGTGCCTTGAAGTGCGCGATACGCTCGCGTACGTAGGAGATGATCTCCGAGGCGAGTGAGTCGGAGGGAGCCCAGCCCTCGAGGAGTTGGACGACGGCCTTCACCTGTTGTCCCGTATCCGGGTCCGGGACGCCGATGACGGCGACGTCGTGCACCGCGGGGTGGAGCGCGAGCACGTTCTCGGTTTCCTGCGGGTAGATGTTCGTCCCACCGGAGATGATCGTGAACGCCTCGCGATCGGTGAGGAATAGGTACCCTTCCTCGTCGACGTATCCGAGATCACCGACAGTGGTCCAGGCCGGGTGCCGCGGGTGCCGCGAAGCGGCGGACTTCTCCGGATCGTTGTGGTAGCTGAACGGCACCTCGTCGCGGGCGAAGTACACCCTGCCGACTTCGCCCACCGGGACTTCAGAGCCGTCCTCGTCGCAGATCCGCACGTCTCCGAGGAGGGACCTGCCGACCGAGCCTGGTCGTCCAAGCCACTCCGGTGTGGATATGAACGTGAGGCCATTCCCCTCCGTGGAGCTGTAGTACTCCACGAGAATCGGTCCCAGCCAGTCGATCATCGCTCGCTTGACCTCCGGTGGGCAGGGGGCCGCTGCGTGTACCGCGAACCGCAGCGTGCTCAGGTCCGCCCGCTCGCGGACCTCGGCCGGCAGCCGCAGCATGCGCACGAAGTGAGTCGGCACCATCTGGAGGACCGTGACGCCGTATCGCTGGATGGCGTCGAGCGACTCCTGGGCGGAGAACTTCTCCATCAGGATGACCGTGCCACCGTGACTGTGGGCAACACCACACCACCGCAGCGGGGCAGCGTGGTAGAGGGGTGCCGGGGACAGGTACACATCCTCGGCGGTGAGCTCCAGTAACTGCCCGGCGACAGCTGTCAGCGCGTCCCCGGGCTGGTCCACCTCGAAGTCCGGCAGCGGCGGTTTCACTCCCTTGGGCCGGCCGGTTGTCCCGGAGGAGTAGAGCATGTCGGCCCCGCGTGGTTGACGTGACGGAGGGACCGGAGCGGTCGCGTCGAGTAGGGAGCGATAGGAACGGTACCCCTCGACACCGTGGTCGAAGGCGTAGCGATGTCGGACGCCAGGGGTCCTGGACACCAGCTTCCGGGCGAGCCCGGCTACCCCGGCCGAGACGACGAGGACGGTCGCGCCACAGTCGTTGACGACGTGGGCGGCCTCCTCAAGGGCCAACTGGTGATTGACCACGGTGATGTACAGCCCGGACCGCAAAGCCGCCCAATAGACCTCGAAGGCCTCGGGGACATTATCGGAGAGGAGCGCCACGACATCCCCCTGACGCAGACCTGCTTGGCGCAGGGCCGTCGCCAGGCGTGCCGAGCGCTCGTCGAGTTCGGCGTAGGTGAGGACGCGGCCTGACCGCGCCATCACCACGGCGGGCTTCTCCGGAGTGGTGACGGCGTACATTCCCGGATACAAGAGCAGGCTCCTTCGTGGAGGGCGGTTGTACGGGGCCGCGGACTCCGGGCTGTGGACCGGAGGCCGGGTTGCCCGACACGCTGGTGCGTGGTGCGTGGTGCGTGGTGCGTGGTGCGTTAGGGAGCGGTGGCGGACCAGGAACCCCGCGTTCGCTCGGACGTCTCCGCTCGACGTCTGCGGGGCTCCGTCACGGGGGCGCCGACTGGGGCCGGAAGTTGGGCTCGCCACCACCGGTCCAGCTTCTTCTCCATCCGGCGCTGCGCTGACAGCTGTTCGACCGTGGGTTCCCAAGGAGCCACGCGAGGCTTCCCAGTCGCTGCGTCGCGCGTCGTCCGTCCCGATATGGCCCAGTGGACACGGATCAGTTCCCCCAGGACCTGCCGGGTTTGTGCGTGGTTGAGTTCGTGGCCGGCTTCGTCAAGGACGCAGCTTCGGGCGTGCGGCACCGACTGAAAGACGGTTCGTACGTCCGTAGCGCAGATCCAGGCATCCCGTTCGCCGTGAAATCCCAAGAAACGAGTGGAGTCGGCGCTTCGGAGATCGTGGATGGTGCCGCTGATACCTGCCCAGTCGTCCAGGACCAAGCTCCCGACGCCGTCGAGTCTGATCTCGTGCCCGAACAGGGTGCGCACCCCGTCCGTATCGTGCAGCGTCCCGTCTCGAAACTGTGCCACCAGATCAGTGCCGCGGAGCAGCGCGGTGAGCGTGGCGCGGGTGTCGACGACGCCGCAGAGAGTGCCGACGAGGCGAAACAAGTCCGGGTGCAGGGCCGCCGCGCGGAGTGCGGCCCGCCCGGTGACGCTGGCCGCCAAGGCGCTGACCCGTTCGGAGGCGAATCTGCTGCGTGCCCACAGGGCGACATCGCACAGGTCTTCGCAGGCCCGGGTCAGGGTGAAGTCGAGGATGTCGCCGTCGCTCAGCCCCACCGAGTTGGTGAGATCGAAGCGTATGACGGTGAAGCCGTTCAGGAGCAGTTGGAGCCCGGACAGCACGGTCCATTGCCGTGTCCGGCCCAGACCGGCCACCACCACGACCACCTGCGGTGCGCCGTCACCGCCTGGGTAGTCCCCCCGCCGAGTCCGGGACACCGTGCCGCGAAGCGTCGCGCCGTGCCGGTTCAGCAACGAGAACGGTTCCGTGGTCGATGCGAAGGGGCCGTCGAACACGGCCCACCCTTCTCGGGGCACACCCTTCGTGCTCATGGGTTCCCCGTGACCAGTCGCCATCCCAGGCTCCTGCGGAGATAGATCAGCGGCGTGCCCTCCTGCGACTCGATGCGCTTCACCTCCGCCACGACCAGACTGTGGTCGTGGTGTCCGAAGACCGCGACCGGTAGGCAGAGCAGATACGCGAGCGTGCCGGGCAACCGCGGCACGGACCCGTCCCACGACCAGTCGAGTCCGCTGAACTTGTCGACAGCGCGGCTGCTGAACACTTCCGCGATCCGTCGCTGCCGGGCGGTGAGCAGGTGCACCCCGATGGAGTCCGCCTCGACGATGGGCGAATGGGAGCGAGCAGTCATACGCACGTTGAAGCACACGCTGGGAGGAAGACTGCTGAACGACGTGAGTGAGGTAACCGTGAGCCCGGTCGGGATTCCCGCTCCGCTGGCGGTGACGACCGCGACCCCGGCGGCGTGTCCGCTCATCACTTGTTGGAAATCCGTGGTCGCGGTGTGGTCCGTCGGGAAGCTCGGGGCAGCCATGGGAGGAGACTGCGCACTCGTGTTCTCAGCCTTTCCTGAACGCATCATCGGCACCGTTTCCCTGGGTTTCGTGAACTGTGTCGTCGGCGATGGGTCCGCCGCGTTCCGCGAGATCCTTCAGCTCGCGCAGGTGCTGACGAAACTGCCGCGTGGCGAAACGCGCCATGGCCTCGCCCGACCAGCCGCTGAATCGGATCCGCGCGCGCACTTCGGTTCCGCCCTCGGTCGGTACACAGGTGAAGGCACCCTCCATGCTGATCGGGCCGCTTGTGGTGCGAAAACCCCAACTCCTCGGCGCTGCGTGCTTGGTGATCTCGTATTCGGTGATGACGGAGCGGCCCATGACGTGTCGGACCTCTCGTCCCTGACTTCCGACACCGCCGTCGCCGGAGACGATTCCGTCACTCGTCAGATCCTTCTGCCACAGTGGATGCCGATCGGGCCGCGCGATGAGTTCGAATACCTCAGGCGCGGGAACCGCGACGTGCTCGGTCACCTCGGTTGTCGCCATGTCTCCACCTCTCAGCCGTCGGGTTCTCGGTGGCGGCCGTGAGCCGCCACCGAACGAAGGCCGCCTCGTGGTTACCGGACCGCGCCGGTTTCCCGTTCCGAACCGATCTCGCGTGCTTGCTCGTTCCGCTGCCGCTCATAGCGAGGTCGGATGCCCGCCCAACGCCGTGCGGCCTCGGTGCGGACCAACTGACCCGCCTCGCGCAGCGTCGTGTCGACGGGGACCTCGCCCTTACGCAGCTGTGCCGCGATCACCAGCGCGAACCGGTACGGGGCGATGAATCGTCGAACGCCGTAGCGTCTCCCGAGCACTTCCTGCAGCCGAAGCTTCAGCCGTGGTGATGCCGCTATTCGCGCGAAGAAGCTTCCATACAGCGGGGAGGTGACCCCCGCCTTGCCCATGTCTCGGGAGAGCCAGTACATGGGTGCTGCGTCCCGGTCCTTCGAGCGCCACCAGCCACGCGTCGCGCTGTCCAGCGAGCGGTCGGACCCCCAGCCGTGTGATACCCGTGCCGTGAGCTGCTCGGCGTGCCGCAGGGCGTCACAGATGCCCTGCCCCGTGACGACGTCTTTGACGTGACTGGCATCCCCCAGCAGAACCCAACCTGGCCCCGCGCTCTCCCGAAAGAAGCATGCGTAGCGCAACACCATATTGGCCGCTCCCTCGGGCGTGGCGTCCGCGAGCAGGTCCCCCCATTCGTGGTTGCCCTGTCCCCAGGGCCGTGCCCTGCGGAGGAACATCCGCTCGATCTCTCCCGGTGCTCGATACGCCGCAGTTTCCTTGAGCGCTGGCTGTACGGAGAGCATGACGCGGCCCTGATCACAGGGTGCGGCGAGCAGCAGGTCGCTGCCTCGGCGGCAGAAGAAGAACTCCGGCGGGGCGGGCAGGTCCTGGAAGTACCGCCACACCGCCCCGCGTTCGTTCCCGCTCCGGTTGTACTTTCGCGCCCCCACCAGTCGGCCCACCGTCGAACTGCGCCCGTCAGCACCCACCACCAGCCGGCAGGAGACGGTGAGATGCCGACCGTACGGGTCCTCGTAGCGCAGGCCGCGCACGCGTCCGTCGTGGTCGGTGCGAAGCAGGCCGGTCACCTTGCGCTCGAGGCGCACGTCGGCACCGGCCTGGCGCGCCGTGTCCAGCAGCAGCTCATCCAGCGTCGTGCGGCGTACGGACAGCCACGGCTGTTCGGGGTGGCCGACGGACAGGTCGCAATCGTCCATCCACAGCGTGGAGCGCGGCATAGGAGGCGAACCGGTGGCGAGCACCCTCTTCAGGACGCCGAGCCGCTGCAGGCAGTCGAGGTCCTGAATGGTGTGCGTGGACAGGGTGTCGCTGGGGAGTTTCGCTCGTTCCAGGAGGAGTACGGACAGTCCGGCGCGAGCGAGGTGGGTCGCGGCCGAGGAGCCCGCCACCCGCCCTCCCACGATCGCCACATCGAAGTATTCCGTGGTCACTTCGTGCACGTCGGCGCCCTTCTCAGCGCCGCGTCGCCGGGGCGCTCGCCGCCGGTCCCCGCGGTGGTGAGGTGGGCGTCTCCCGTTCGTGGCGGCGGGAGACGGCCAGCGCGACCAGAGCGATCACCACGGTGATGAACAGGGTACCGGCCTGCGGAACCGTGTCCCAGAAGCCCGACATCCGCCAGTTCACCATGTGGTAGATCATGTGCGGAAACGCGGCCACCGCGTTGGCCATGCATATGCCCTGGACGTAGTCGGGCGTCAGTCGGCGTGCGGCATGGTAGGTCGCGACTGTCAATCCGAGGTACAGCGCTCCGGCGTCCCGTGTCAGGTGCTCGCTGTAGGCACCCATCTCCTGTAGCCAGCTCGCGCCGAGGAAGAACTCCTCGTAGAAGTACCGGGGGAAGAACAACGCGTGGACGCCTATCACCAAACCCTCCAGGATGAGGAAGGTGAGGCACAGTCGGATGATCAGTGGGCGATTCGGCGAGTGGGTCGGGTTGGGCATGCTGGTCGTCCCCTCTCTCGTTGTTACGTCTGGCGGCTGGTGGGCTCAGCACTCAGCCCGTAGACGGACCTCCGAGGGTCCTCGCCGGTCGCGATACTGATCCCCTGCAGGTGGGTGGTGCTGAGGACGGGGAGGTTGGCCTCTCCGAAGGGGCCGCCGGAGAGCCCGGTGCCGCCGTGCGCGGGCAGCGGCGCGACGGTGCCGATGTGGGAGTCGTTGACCTTGAGTAGCCCGCCGACGGACACCTCGGTACAGAATCGGTCGATGACGTGCTCGTCCCGCGCCCAGAGCGAGTTCCGCAACCCGTAGCGGTTGCCGTTCAGAAAGTCCACGATGGCGCTGAGGAGTTTCTGGTCGTCCCCAGTATCCTCCGGCACGACGATCGGCAGGAGTGGGAAGAACGTCTCCTCACGTACCACGGGCATGCTGTCAGCGAGTTCCAGCCCGTTGACGCGCAGTACGGTCGGTTCGATGAAGGACCCAGCCTCGTCCTGCTCTCCATCGAGGTCGCAGCGGTGCCCGCCGACCAGGACGCGCGCACCCGCCTGCACTGCCGTGGTGAGGAAATCGAAGTACCGCTCGGACTTCATCACAGGACTGAGCCAAGCGGCCTCGTCAGCCGGCCGGGTGGGCCGGATCGCCGCTACCTCGTCACGCAACCGGGAAAGGAGCTCGTCGGCGACCGCGGGATGGACGATTCCGAACTTGGGAACAAGGCAGACCTGTCCGGAGCCGATGAAGCTCTCGGTGAGGGCGCGAGCGGCGTGTTTCAGGTCGGTGTCCCGCCACACCACCAGTCCGTCGTTGCCCGCGAGTTCCAAGACGGGCTTGGTTTCCTTGGCCATGCATTCCTGGGCGATGGCGAGACCGCGAGTGCTGTCTCCGAAGTAGAAGACGTCGTCCACAAGCGGGCTGTCGATCCAGTGTCGCAGTGTCAGCGCGGTGGGGGCCGTGACGATGTTGAGGGTGCCGGGTGGTGCCCCCATCCTGTCCAGCAGGGGCACGACGAGTTCGCGAAAGAGGAAGTGGACACCTGTGGGGCAGCCCTGAGGAGCCCGCAGCACCAGGGTGTTGCCCGCGGCGAGAACACAGACGCCGACCGCGCTGTTCGTCGTCGCGGCGTTCTGTGGCGGATTGAGGCCCACGACCCCGTCCGGTTTGCGTACGAGTGTGAGGTGACGTCGCGGGGTGTCGACCTCCTGTACGAGCTGTTGCCGGTAGAAGTCGATGGCCTCCTGGCCCGTGGAGTCCAGGATGCTCGTCGCTTCGATCTCGGCGAACCTGCGCGGATGCCCTTCAGCGATCAGCAGTTCGATGAACTCCTCGATCCGGCCAGACAATTCCTGGTGAAAGCTGCTGAGCAGGTCGAGTCGCTGCTCGAGAGGCACCGCCGCCCAAGCCGGCTTTGCGTTGTGCGCGGCCCGGGTCGCCGCCTCCAACTGCTCGGGGCCCGCTGTCGCGCAGCGGGAGAGGATCTCGTCATCCGGCAGCACCTCGCCACCCTTGTCGAGTCGGCGCTTCAGGGAGACTGCGGTGAGGACGTCGTCGAGCATCAGGCTTGCGTGGACGGCGTGCACCGCACCTGTCCCGTCCAGGTCCCTGCCGCCTATGTAGAGCCGGTAGTCCCTCATGGCGCCACCGCCCCCTGCCGCTCCGCGGAAGCCGTCGGCGCGGCGTAATCGAGAACGGTGTAGGTGGGGTGGACGGATTCGTCCGGCTGTTCGTCCGCCGGGAAGGAGACGGCAGGCCCGAGCAACCCGATCAGGATGAGCTCGAAGTTCTCCTTCAGTACGCGTGCGGCGATCGGTTCGACGATGGACTCGATGCTGCTGACACCGAAGTCGAAGGTGCTCTCCATGAGAATGTCGCAGCCGCCCTCGGTCGGTATCACTCGGTAGCGGCCGGTCAGGACGTCGAAGTCGCCCTCGTCCTGGTCGAAGCTGAGGGTGAGGCGGGCCCGATCGATGTGGTCCTTCTCGGACCAGTTGAGAATGCCCTTGCGGAAGAGCACGGACCAGCGGCTGTTGAAGTCGTCGTCAGAGGTGCGGTCGATCTCGATGGTCCGGACGGGATCTACCAACTCCGGATACTTCTCGAAGTCGATGATCTTCTCGAACGCGTCGCTCGGATCTCCGCCGGGAAAGCGAGCGAGCAGCCTGGCATGACGCATGGGTGCCTCCGGGAGGTGGTACGTGCGGGGAACGCTGGGTGGACGGCGCGCTTAACCACCCGTGGGGAAGAGGCCCGCCAGGTGCTCTGCCGTGGCCCTCACGGCGCTGAACAACCAGTCGAGATCGGCCTCGCTGAGACAGGCCGGCGGGGTGATGCGGATGACGCTGGACGCGTTCAGCGAATGATTCGTGACGACGCCGCGGTCCAACAGTTCGAACAGGAACTCTCCTGCGAACTCGCCTGACTTGAACTCGAGGGCGAAGAGCAGACCCGTCCCTCGTACTTCCTCGACCAGGTGTGGGCATACCTCGTCGAATATCTCGCGTAGCCCGTCCAGGATGATCGGGCCGAGTTCCGCCGCTCGCTCAGGAACTCGCTGTTCGACGATGGCGTGCGCGGCTGCCTCGGCGGCCGCCATGGCCACCGGCGCGCATGAGAACGTCGAGGAATGCAGCAGCGGGTCGCGATTGATGAGCGCGTACGCCTCCGGCGTGGCGACGGCCGCTGCCACCGGTACCACTCCGCCGCTCAGTCCCTTGCCGACGAGCATGATGTCGGGAGCGACGTCTCCGCAGGCCCAGAGTTGTCCGCAGCGGCCCATACCCGTAAGGATCTCGTCGAAGATGAGGGTCGCGTCGTACTCGTCGCACGCCTCACGCACCTCGCGCAGATAGCCGTCCGGCGGGAGGATGACCCCGCCCTCACCTTGCACCGGTTCCATGATGACGCAGCACTCACCGGGGGCGGCGACCAACTCGCCGCGGAGTGCGTCGATGTCGCCGAACGGCACATGACTGCGGTCGGGCAGTAGAGGCTCAAACGGCGTCTGGTATATCTCCCGCGCGGTCACACTCAGAGCGCCCATCGTCTTGCCGTGGAATCCGTTGATGGTGGAGATGAGGCGCCGCTTGCCGAGTCCACGTGCCATCTTGATGGCTGCTTCCGTGGCCTCGCTTCCCGAGGGGACGAAGTGCACGTACTCCAAGCCCGGGTGCGTGAGATCCGCGACCGCTTTGGCCGCACGGGCGGCCACCGGTTCCAACAGCACTCGGGTGGCGAGGGGATGTGTTGTCACCTGACGGACCACGGCCGAGGTGACGGAAGGATTCCGGTGCCCGAGGATAAAGACGCCGTATCCACCGCACTCCAGGTAACGCCGTCCATCATGGCCGAACAGATAGGCCCCCTCACTGGCCACTTCGCTGTGGCCGCCAAGCATTTCGGCGACTGCGGCCCGACCTTTGTTGAGGTGGGCCCGGGACGTTTTGACGACTTCGTGAAAGTCGAATCCGGAAGCGTCGGTTCGGGCGGAGGGGTTCTGCGGTGGGGCAGTGTCGATGGTCATCGTGCGGTCCTCTCACTTCATCGGTGTGTGTCCTCGAAAGGCGTGGAAGGGAGCACAGAGCTGAGGAGGGAGCGGAGTTGAGGGGAGGATGGCGCGACCCACTCAGGTGACGTTGATCTGGTCGCCCTTGATGTAGTCGGCGAAGGAATCGATCGTGCCGGTACGGTTCGGTGGGTGCAGAGCCAACGCGTGAGCTGAGGCCAGGAGACAGGCCACATCCGGAGAGGAGACGAACTCCACTCCACCGAGCAGCTCGACGCAGGAGGACGCCGCCCGGGCGAGCGCGTCCTGGATAGCGAACCGGCCGATCAGGCAATGGGCGAACGCCTCGGTGTCGTGCTCGGTCGCTTCCTGGGCTCGGGCCATGCCCTCCAGCTGAAGCGCGGCCCCCTCGACCTCACAGAGCAGTCGGACCTGTTCCGCCTTCGGAACCCGTTGGTGGGCGAAGACCCGCTCAGCTAGAGCGCTCACGGCACCCACGTAGCTCGCCGTGATGAGCAGTTCGAACCAGAGGAAGCTGTAAAGCGTCAGCTTGTCCAGTTGGTGACCAAAGCCGACGGTCGTCTCGATGACGAGGTCGCTGTGGACGAATACCTCGTCGATCACCACCTCCTCACTCTCGGCACCAGCCAGCGCCCAGGAGTTCCAGAACGGTTTCACGTGGACGCCCGGAGACTCGGTGGGGATGAGCGCGACAGCCATCACAGGAGTGTCGTCAGGCCCCTCGATAGCTATTCCGGCGGTGATCAGGTCCATCGAGCGGGACAAGCTGCACGGCTTCTTACGGCCACTGACGAGATAGCCGTCTTGGACCGGCGTCGCCCGCATACCCGGACTCAGGATTGGCTGTCCCGGCCGGCCTTCGGCGAACGCGGAGGAGACCAGGCGGTGGTCACGGGCCACCGCCTCCAGAAGCAACCACTCGAAGCCCGTGCTCTCCTCACCGAGCGAGACGATCGAGGCCATGCTGAAGTGATGCATCGTCGTCGCCACCGCCAGACTCGGTGATCGGGCGCCAATCGCCCGCTGCACGCGCACCGCGTCGACCGCGTTCGCGGCAGAGCCGCCGAACTCGGTGGGAATGAGCAATCCCGGGCCGGGTGAGTCGCGAAACAGTCCGATGGCCGGGCTCTCCTGGCTTTCCAGGACATGCAGGGGCAGCTCGGCGAGGGCCTTGTCGAGATGCGGAATGTACCGCTGGAGCGTCTGGCGCTCCCGCTCAAGGAACTTCATCCCACACCTCCGGCGTCGCGCTCGGCGGGTTTCAGCCGTGGTCGCGAGGCGGCTCCGTCAGCCTCGGCTGCCAGCCGTCGCCGTAGTAACTCGGCTCCCTCACCGCGCAGATCACGGGCGGCGTCCGCACGGCCGCACACCGCCATCACCAGGGCTTCCGCTGGACCACATACCTCGGCGCCGATCCCCGTACGGAAGGGCACGTCGTCCGCAGCGAGGCGCAGACCGCGCATTCGGGCCCCGCTGCCCACTCGTGCGCTGAGTCGCTTCAGCGAGTGGAGCGCGGCGAGCAGGCGAGCCTCCGGGATGTCCCGGGGCTGGCCCAGCGGGCGACGGATGTCCTGGTGGTGCACCAGGTGGTCGGTGAACAGCTCGGCCCGCCGTACGAGGGCTGTTGGCCCCTTTGGTCGTCCGGTGGTGCCGCGTCGGAAGGCGGCGAGGATCTCGGTGGGGCTGTGTGTCGCGGCGAACCGGCGAGCCATCACCTCCGACGTCTTCTCGACGGAGCCCCCGCAGCGGACGAGCGTCGCCAGGTAGCCCGCCAGCGAGGCACCGTGGCCCGCTGCCATGTGAGCCACCACCTCCTGCACGCGCCAACCCGCGCACAGGGACGCACTGCGCCACGTCGTATCGGGTAGTTCTTCCAGGAAGCTGGCGAGATCCCGGCTCTCCTCTAGCATCAGCCTCAGATAGTCGAACTTCACTTACACCTCCGGATAGATGGGGATGCCGGAAATCGGCAGCGAGGGCTCAGTGATCGTTCCGTGTCGGGACCCCACGCAGCCGCTGGACAAGAGCCCCGCCGCGGTCGACGGCGTCCATGGCTGTCACATAGCTCCTGACGAACGCGGGCTGTAGCGGCCCCAACCGTGGAGTGCCAGTCCGCGACCGGAGCCAGGGACGAGTGGTCGGTGTGTGCTCTTCCGTCAGGAGGTCAGCGATCGTGGGACCGCAGCCGACGGACATCGCCAGCCCGTGTCCGGTCCACGCGCCCGCGAACAGCACACCGGGCTGTCGGGGTAGCGGACCCAGCAGCGGAATCCGGTCGAGGGTGGCGCCGGTCAGCCCCGACCAACGGTGGGTGAAGGGCACGTGGTCCAGTGCCGGGAAGCGTCGGGCGAACTCGCGCGCCAGTCGGCTCCAGACCCGCTCGGAGAACTTCCGCGAGGCGTTCACGCCGCACACCGGACCACCGCCGAAGAGCAGGCGGCCCGTCTCGTCGAAGCGGTAGTAGGAGAAGAAGAATCGCTGATCGATGACAGCCTCGTGGCCGCTCCAGCGCAAGGCGGCACGCTCCGCCGCGGAAAGCTGTCGGGTCGCCAGCACATGTGTCCGGACCGGTACGATCCGCCGGCCGTGCGGCAGCCCGGGCGGGGTGTAGCCGTCCGTCGCGACCACCACCTGGCGCGCGTCGACCTGACCGTACGGGCCGACACGAAGTCTGCTGCCGCCGTTGTGGGGTCTGATTCCCGTCACGGGACTCTGTTCGGCGACACGGCCGCCCGCGCGAACCACAGCGTCGGCCAAGCCGAGGGAGAGCGCCAGCGGGTTGAGCTGGACGACGGGTTGGTAGGCGAGCGCACCGAAGTAGCTGGGATGCCCCAGCCTTTCGGAGAGTGGTCGACGGGGCAGGAAGGGGACGTCGATGCCGAGTCCGGCGAAGGCGCGCTCCTCGCGTCGGAGCATTTCCGCCTGAGCCTGTGTGGTGGCGCACAACAAGTGGGTGCTCGGGGACATCGCGCAGTCGATACCCTCGTCCTCGACGAGGCGGACTACCGTACGCACGCACTCCTGGCTGTACTCGTAGACGCCCCGGGCGGTATCGGCCCCGTAGCGCTTGTGGAGTTGTCTGATCCGGCCGCCGACCCCGGGGCCGACGATCCCCGTGCTGCGCCCGCTGGCCCCGGCACCCACACGGTCGGCTTCCAGTACCAGCACCGACCAGTGCGGGCGTTGCCGTAACAGGTGCAGCGCCGCGGACAGACCGGTCAGCCCGGCGCCAACGATCGCGACATCGACCAGGGCATGGCCCGTGTGGGGGTCCCGTGCGGGGGCCTCGGGCCGGCGTCGCTGCCATACGGGAGCATCCGGGACCGGGTACCCCGACCGGATAGAGCGGGCATGAGGGGCTTGACCCTGCCGGGGACTCATATCAGGTTCGCCACTTTCATGAGGCGCCACACGTCGATCAAGCGCAGACGGCCGGGGTACGCCAGGTACTCGGGCGTTGCCGGCTGTGGACGCCACTTTCGTTTGAACGACGCCTGACTGGCGGAGGGGTAGAGGAACTGGCCACGCTCGGCCAGCAGTCGTATCGCGCGAGCCGCGGACTGGTGGGTGCTGGCGAGTTCGTTAGTGGCATCCAGGCCGACGAACGGAGTCAGACCGAGATGCAACCACGGGTCGCCGTGCTGTTTCATGCGTTCGGCGGCAAGGGCGAAGGCCATTTCGATGGCTCCGCGTGCGCCCTCGGGCCGCCGTCGGGTGAGGTCGTACAGCCACCCCGGCTGCGTGCCGAAGACGGGAGAGTAGGAAATGTACGCGACGACGTCCTCGTGAGCGTGCGCGCTCTCCCGGCGTGCGACGAAGGTACGTCGCAGGTGCTGGTACTCTCCGGTGCGCTCGCCGACGAAGAAGCGGATCTCCCGGGTAAGTCGTCCTTTCTGGCGTAACCACGACGCGTCGATATCGTCCAGTTGGCGCCGCAGGGAGGCGACGTCTCCGGGTGCGCCCTCCTGGCCGAACTCCTGCACCGTGATGCCGTCCCTACGGGCCCGCGAGATCATGTTGCGCGTCTTTACGAACGCCTGACCACGCAGCGCGAATTCGGGCAGCGAGATGCTGAAGGAACTGCCGAACTGGTTCGTGTGGAAGTCGTGTTCCGCCTGCAGCTCGGCGTCCGCACGCAGCAACTGCACGCCCAGGACACGTACCCGCTGCTCTTTCGCCCGCTGCAAAAAGGCCGCGAGCAACTCACGGCGGTTTTCCGGCGGGGCCACGGGGCCGCCGAACTGCACCCAGATGCGGCGCGCCGGTCGGTAGGCGATGAATCCGTCCACGCCTGGTTCGGTGAAGTACTCGTTACCCGCATTGAGCGAGAGGAAGCCGGAAGGGTTGGTGCCGTACTGGTGCAACGTTCGCAGCCGAACATCGTGGGCGACGTGGGGAGGCAGTGGGGTCGCGGTCATGCCCGGCTTACCTCCACGGGTTCCGGCTCTGTCCGTAGCGTCGTACGAACGGGTGTGTCCGATGCTCCGGTAGCCCCGGCCTCGGTCGCCCAGCGAGGCGGCTGGGGGCGGTCGAGGAGGGGCTTGGCGGCGTAGTACGCGGGGTGTTCCTGTGGCTCGAAGCGGACACCGAACGGCTTGAGGAAGTTCCCCACGACGGAACGGTCCGCGAACAGGTGCAACGGAAGGGCCAGGAGAGCCCACTCGGCTCCCGCGATCAGGCACCACACGCCGGCTACCGCTGCGGCCGTGAGGAGCGTGTGCATGAGGTTGTAGAGCACGTAGTACCCGCGGTGGATGTAGCCCGTGCTGCTGCGTCTGGCCGCGATGGCGCCGGGGATGTAACCGATGACGTCGATGTATGCGAACAGGATCAGGAACGGCACCCAGCGGATCTCGTGCCAGTGCTGGACGACGAGTACTCCCACGGCCACGAGCGCGGCGAAGTACTCGAGCCGTATGACGCGGTAGGTCGTCGGTGTCTCGAAGAGATTGCGGCTGTCCATGGATGAATGGCCACCCCTCGGCAGTCGTTTACATACTCAAAGTATGTAACATAACAAGCGGAGCCTAACACTCATCGATTTGCTTGCCTAGCCGCCCCGGCAGCTGCCGGGGCGGCGGGCGGGGCCAGGGGCGAAGCCGCCACGTCCCGCCGCAGGTCGGATGGTTGAAGCACCATGGGCTGGAGGCGAGACCGACCGCGCGAGGGTGTGGTCGGTCCCTGACGTCCTACGACCGCTGCTCGCGCTGCCCGTGGCGCTCGGGTCTTCCGATCCGCAGCCCCCGCCGCGGGAGCCGGCCGGTTCCGAGGCCGGTAAGCGGCACCCTGAGGCGGATTCGGGAGCCGTGCTGGCCCGGCGTACTTGCGCTCCGGGGTAGCGGAGCCCTTCCGGGAGGCATGAAGCGTCCACTCCACAGCGCGGCCTCGTGCCGCGCCCCACCCGGAAAATGCGTCCCGAGCTCGGGGCCAGGTATCTCGACGAGCCATGTTCTTGCAGTTCAGGGCCACGTGCCAGTGCACCGCGCCGCTGGCGCGCAGCCCGCCTCGCAGGAGCCGGAGGTCAGTGCTGGGGCACGGTCAGGTTTACCTGTGTCGGATGTGCGGCAAACTAGGCCAGGGATTTCCTGTGCGGCCCGGCGGACGGGCATGACGGAGGAAGAAGGGGGATCGTGTCGCAGCGCCAGGCGGAGCCGTGCTCCCGACCGCATTCGGTTTGGCACGGGACCCCGCGAAGATCGACCGAGAGCGCGCTGGACGCGACGCCGGCGGCCTACTCGTAAATCACTCTGACCAGTGACTTCGCAGGTTCTGTGGATATTTCTCCCGGATTCCCCGGGTGCGAGGAACACTTCTCGCTCACAGGTCTTGTGCCTGCCCTTCGTCCATCGCGCGAGCAGATGTGTGTCCGTTGCTTGGGAGGGACCTTGCGCGGTCGTTTTGCCAGCCCCGGGTTGAGCCGATACATCACGTAGGCAGTTCGTCACTTCAGGAGCAAAGAGATGAGTAGTCCCTACCAGTTGGCGACTTGTCCGTCGGACCGTTCCAAAGAAGGGGGACTTCCTCGTCTGGTGGCTAGCGGACTCACGTTCTTCGAACCAGGCCGCAGTCGATTAGCTGGTGTGTCACTCACCGTGGCCTCCGGCGAGCAGGTGGGGTTAGTGGGTGGCTCCGGGGCGGGAAAGTCCACTCTTCTGGATATTCTCACTGGTCGGCTGAGCCCCACCTTTGGCATATTCAAGATCAACGACACGATCGTGCGCGGCGACGGGCCACCCTGGGGCATGGTGGGTACCGCGGTGCCCGAGCAGACCATGTGCCCCGAGTTGTCCGGGAGAGCCTGGCTCAAGGGCGTGGCGCGGCGAGCCGAGTTGGACGAACCAGCTGCCAGCAGGTGGCTTTCGCGCCTGCTGTGGCGTATGGGGCTCTCGGCGCTCGGAGCCAGCGCGCTGGGTTCCTATCCCCCGTGGGCAAGGAAATTGCTGTCCCTGGCCGCCGCATCCGCGGGGTGCCCGCCGGTCATCGTCCTCGACGAGCCAGCCGCTGGGCTGTGTGGACCACATATCGCGATCCTTCGGCGGCTGGTCAACACTTGGTGCGCGGAGGGGAGCGCGGTTCTCGTCAGCACGGCACGCACGGACGCGGCCGCCCTCGGCTGCCACCGTTTGTATGTGATGGAGTCGGGCACGATCGTCGCGAGTGGCACGAGGAACCAGTTGTATGGCATGGGCGCACTCGTTCCCCATCCTCTGGTGTCGACACTGTGTTGCCAACAGGAACTACACGACCTGAGAGGACCACGTTGACCAGGACGGAGATTCTCGGAGAGGCGAGATACGTTCACTTGCGACAGGGCCCTCTCAAGTATCACGAGCGCGGCCATGGGCGACCGGTGGTCTTCGTCCATGGCCTGTTCGTCAACGGAGACTTGTGGCGGCATGTCGTTCCACCACTCGCACACGCGGGATTTCGGTGCATCACGCCGGATTGGCCGTTCGGTTCACACGAGGACGCGTTGGCGCCCGATGCGGATCTCAGCCCGCCCGGGATCGCCCGCCTCATCACGGATTTGCTGGCGGCACTGGACTTGACGGACGCGGCTGTGGTGGCCAACGACACCGGCGGAGCGTTTGCGCAGATCGCGGCGGTGCAACAACCA
The DNA here is from genome assembly GCF_001751245.1 of Streptomyces oceani. Classification (GTDB taxonomy): domain Bacteria; phylum Actinomycetota; class Actinomycetes; order Streptomycetales; family Streptomycetaceae; genus Streptomyces; species Streptomyces oceani. The sequence goes on along the minus strand of NZ_LJGU01000093.1, from coordinate 170,749 downwards.
GAGCACCTTGGGTCCCTGGTTCTCACACCAAGTGACAGCCTGCACCGGTTCTTTCCTCCGATGTTCCGGTACCTTCAGTGGTTCGGCCACCTACCTGGTTTTCCGTTCCTGATCGCGCAAACGCTCAAAGTAAGACCGATACATCGGCTCCCACTCGTCTTCGGACTGCTGTCGAAGCGTCCGATCCCCGATCAGGTCATGGACTCCTACCTGACTCCCATGCGTCGAAGCCGTGAGGTTCGGCGTGACCTCGGAAAGATCCTCAAGGGAGTGAGCAGTCAACACACACTGGCTGCGGCGGAACGCTTTCCCGAAGTCGATGTTCCGGTTCTGCTGCCCTGGGCCACTGAAGATCGGCTGTTCCCTCTGGAGCTGGCCGAGGAACTCGTCCGGCGTTTTCCTCAGGCGAGCCTGAAGCCGATCGAGGATTCCTACACGTTTGTCTCCGAAGATCACCCCGAGCGTCTCGTCGAGGTGCTCGTGGATTTTCTCACCAAGAGCTAGAGAGGTCTCCTTGGGCAGGTGCTCAGTTCGGCTCTGCTTATTCTGGCCGGGTCGATCTGGGTGCTCGTAGGGATTCTACGAGTTCTCCGATGAGCGCAGATGCCTCTTTTCGCGCCTGCTGCTTATTCGAACTGTTTGACACGGCCAGTGCCATTTCGTGAAGAGCTCCGATAATCGAGTTCATCAGCAATTCGCTTGGCATGTTCCGAACAAATTCGTCGGTGCAGCGCCGCTTAACCATCTCAGTGAAATGATCGGTCACGTGTCTTTGGGCCTGGCGCCACCGCTGCCAACCTAGCGCGATGGGCCCCTCTTTGAGTGCCATCTCGCAGAAGGCTGTCTCGAGACTCGCATCCAGGTATGCGTTGAGCGCGGTCGAGAGCGCTTCCCAGCCGGTAGCCTCCGCCTCGATCTCCCGCTCGACGCGTTGAGTGAAGTGCTGGTCGATTTCGGCGAGTACGGCCTCGAAAACTGCCTGCTTATTTGCGAAATGGTGGTAGATAGCACCTTTTGTCACTCGGGCGTGGTCGGCAATGTCGTCCAAGGATGTCTTGGCGTATCCGTTCTGCGAGAAGAGCTCCCTCCCTGCCTCAACGATGGCATTACGCGTTGCTTCCGCGTACTCGTCTCGGCGACGTTTGGTTTCTCCCATACGGTTCCTCCGTCGTCATGCGCCACGGTTCCTAGTGCAATCCTAGTACTCCAACCGTTGATCGTGATCTTCGTGTTTGATGCGCGGCTCGCCGGTGGCCCAGCGGAGCCGGTGGGCTTCATCGTGGGGGCTGGATGACGAGTGAGGTAACGAGTCGCTGGATCTCGGTGCAGCTGAATGTGATCAGCCCGTCGGGTACGGACACGAGAGGTACCCCTCGGCGTGGACGACGGCGAGGAAGGCGTGGGTGAGCAGAGCCACGGTGAGCCCGGCGAGACCACGAGGTGCAGCGGCGGAGTCGAGCCGGCGGATCAGCGGCTGACGGCCGCCGAGTCGGGGAGCGGGCGGGACGATGACGGCCCAGCCGTAGAAGTGATCCCCTGGCGTTGGCCCCGCGGCTTCCGTCAAATCCGCTCCGGGAATCTTCACAGCTCGGTCATGCTCGCCGAACGTCTCTGCGAGGCGGAGGAGTCGAGCGCAGCGGCACTGCGTGCGACGACAACGCGGCAGATGTGCGTGCCAGACCCCGCGCCCGCGGAGATCCGAACGACACGGCTTAGGTATCAGGAAGTGGCGATCAGGGGCGGCCAGTTCGGGCTTGGTCGTGACGACGCTGCCCTTGCCAGGGCCCGCGCCGCGCCAGATTGCCGGTGGACCAGCCGATTGCGCGCGGATCTCCGATGAGGACTTCTCGGGGGCAGGACGTACCTAACCCGTGATCCCCTGATGGGTCGACCCCGTCGGCCATGCACTGTGACGTGTGTCGCCCAGGCTTTGAGCGACGGGAGGGATGACGCGCCGACGTCAGCGGCCGGCGAAGGGGGACAGCACCAGACACGCGTTGTGCCCGCCGAAGCCGAAGGAGTTGGACATGACCGGTTGGGGGCCGATGGGTTGGGGAGCGTCGACCACCACGTCCAGTGTGAAGTCCTCGTCACCTCGCTCATGGTTGGCGGTCGGTGGCACGACCCCGTTCGTCGCGGACAGCATGGCGATGGCCGCTTCAGCCGCACCAGCGGCACCCATAAGGTGCCCGAAAACGCCCTTGACCGACGTGACGGGTGGCGGCCCCGTCGGGAACACCCCGTGCAGGGCCCGCGCCTCCATCGCGTCGTTGAGGTCCGTTCCGGTTCCGTGCGCGTTCACGTGGCCGATGCATTCCGGGGTGAGTCCCGCGTCCGTGATCGCCGCCCGCATACATGCGGCGGCGCCGCTGCCGTCTGGCCGCGGGGCTGTGAGGTGGTGCGCATCCGAGTTGAGCGCGTAGCCAACGACCTCGCCGTAAATTCGCGCGTCACGTGCCAGAGCCTGATCCAGCCGCTCGAGCACGAGGAATGTGGCGCCTTCCCCCATGACATAGCCGTCACGGTCGGCGTCGAACGGGCGGGAGGCCCCGGCCGGGTCGTCGTTGCGGGTGCTCAGCGCGCCGCTACGACAGAAACTGGCCATGGCGTACACATTCACGCTGTTCTCGGCGCCGCCGGCCAGCACCACATCGCACTGACCGTGCCGGATGAGCCGTGCCGCCTCACCCAGGGCGGTGGTACCCGACGCGCAGGCGCTGCCCACCGCGTAGTTGGGCCCGGTCCAGCCGAGCTCCATGGCGACGAAGGCACCCGTGGCGTTGGGCATGAGCATGGGTACCAGAAGAGCGGAGACGCGGTTGGCACCATTCCTCTCGAAGGCGATCGCCTGGTCGCCCATCGTGGGTGCGCCTCCCGTTCCGGTACCGACGATCACGGCTCGTCGTGCCGATTCGCCAGCTGGAGAGCCGGCGTCCCCGACGGCGTCCATGGCGGCGGCGAAGCCGAGTTGTGAGACCCGGTCCATGCGGCGGGATATCCGGCGGTCGACATAGGCGAGCGGATCGAAGTCCCGTACCTCGCAGGCGATACGCACAGGCAGGTCGCTCGCGTCGAAAAGGGTGATGGGCGCGGTCACGGGCGTGGCGTTGAGCATTGTCTCGTACATCGTCTTGAGGTCACATCCGGCGGGCGTCTTCACTCCCATGCCGGTGATCGCGACGCGCCATCGACCCTCGTGATCGCGGGCGAGACTCTCCGGGTCGCGGGTGGGGCGCTGATCCTCTGTCGGGCTGCCCTGCTGGGTGCTGTGGGACATACGTGTCCTCCGGAGTCGGTCAGGGCGTTCGTTCGTCGAGGGCCATTCCGATGGCGTGCGCCCCGCCGTCGACATGGACGATCTCGCCGGTGGTGGCGGGCAGCCAGTCCGATAGCAAGGTCACGCAGGTCCGTCCCGCCGGTTCGGGATCGGACGGGTCCCAGCCCAGTGGCGCGCGGGCTTTCCAGATCTGTGCGAGGGCGTCGATGTTCGGGACGGCGTTGGCAGCGACAGTGGACAGCGGCCCGGCGGACACCAGGTTGACCCGGATACCTCGTGGGCCCAGGTCTCGCGCTAGATAGCGGGCCGTCGATTCCAGAGCGGACTTCGCCACTCCCATCCAGTTGTAGTCGGGCCACGCTTGTCCCGCGTCGAAGTCGAGAGCGACAAGCGATCCGTGTCCTTCCATGAGGGGCGCGACGGTCTCGGCGAGGGCCTTGAGCGAGTAGGCGGAAACCTCCAGCGCGGCGGCGACGTCCTTCCACCGCGGACGTAGGAAGTCACCTCCCAGACAAGTTTCCGGCGCGTATGCGACGGCGTGCAAGGCGCCGTCAAGGCGCCCCCAGGTCCGCGCCAACTGGTCACCCAGCGCTTCGAGATCCGCAGGGCGGGTGACGTCCAGCTCCAGCACCTGCGGGGTGTGGGGCAGGCGTGCCGCACAACGCTCCGTCAGCCTCCGCGCTCGACCGTAGGATGTGAGGATGACCTCCGCGCCGTGCCGCTGCAACTGCCGCGCCGTCGAGAAGGCGATCGAGGACTCGTTCAGCACTCCTGTGACCAGGAACCTCTTACCAGTCAGCATGCCCGCTCCTCTCGCGCCTTGGCGTGCTGGTTCATAGCGCCGCCGGTAGGAACGCGAGGGAGGCGTTGTGCCCGCCGAAGCCGAAGGAGTTGGAGAGCATGGGCCCCTCCGGGAGCTTACGCACACCATCCGCGACGACGTCCAGGTCGCACTCGGGATCGCGCCTCTCCAGGTTGGCGGTTGGGTGGGCGACGCCCTCCCGCATCGTGAGCAGCGTGGCCACCGCCTCGACGGCTCCGGCGGCCCCGATGAGGTGCCCGATGACGCTCTTCGTGGAGGTGACGGGAAACCGCCTGCTGAAGAGTTCGACGATCGCCTTTGCTTCGGTCACGTCGTTCAACGGCGTTGAGGTGCCGTGGGCGTTGATGTGCACGATGTCGTCCGTGGTCAGACCGGCATCGGTCAGTGCCTGCTGCATGCAGGTACGCGCTCCAGAGCCGTCCGGCGATGGCGCCGTGATGTGGTGCGCGTCCGAGTTGCGCCCGTAGCCCGCCAGCTCACCGTAGATGGTGGCGTCCCTGGACACCGCGTGATCCCAGTTCTCCAGGACCAGAAAGCCCGCGCCTTCGCCCATGACGAAGCCATCCCGGTCCACATCGAAGGGCCTGGAGGCTCGCTCAGGGTCGGACACCCGCGTGGACAGCGCCCCCATTCTGGCGAAGGAGGACATCGTCAGAGGCGAGACGGCCGACTCACAGCCGCCGGCGAGGACCAGGTCGGCCGCGCCTTCCCGGACAAGTCGTGCACCCTCGCCGATTGCTTGAGCACCCGACGCGCACGCGGTGCAGATGCACAGACTGGGGCCCTTCAGCTCGTGCCGAATGCTGAGCAGCCCTGCCGTGGCGTTCGCCATCGTCATGGGAACGTAGTGGGGGCTCACACGCTGGTATCCGCGTGTCGGGACGGCACCGAACTCGTCCTCCTGAGTGCGGGTTCCCCCGTGACCGGTACCCGTCACCACGCCGCGTTGCTCCGGTGGGACAGCGTGGGCTCCCGCGTCAGCCAGAGCGTCCGTGGCCGCGGCGAAGCCGAGCTGAGCGGTCCTGTCCATCCGCTTCGCGCTCTTCGCGTCCATATATGCCCGGGGATCGAAGTCCCTGACCTCGCAGGCGAAGTCCACGGAGAGGGTCCCCGCGTCGAACGCGGTGACCTGCCTGGCCATGGAGCGTCCGCGGCACAGCGTGCCCCAGAAGGTCTCCAGGTCATTGCCCGCCGCCGTCTTGACTCCGAGGCCGGTGACGGCGACCCGCTGTCGCGATCCCCTGATCCGGTTCATGACCGCGCCGCGGCGAGATGCTGCTCGAGGAGGTCCAACGTATCGGAGACCGTAGCCACTTGCTTGAAATCCTGTTCCGGGACGGAGACGCCGATGCGGTCCTCCAACGCCATGGCGAGTTCCGCCAGGTCGAGACTGTCGGCGTCCAAGTCGTCCCGGAGCACGGCATCGTGCGTGACCGTGTCCTCGGACACCCCGAGGATCTCGCTGCAGGCTTCGACCGTGGCTTTGAAGATGTCGTCGCGGTTCATGCCGTGTTCCTTTCGTCGTTGGCGTATCGAGCGTTGGCGATGTGGGTGAGGACCACGACGGGTGACCGGTAGCGGAACCCAGGTCAGGACGTGGCGCCCCGTCACGGGGAACGCACGAGGGAGGGGGTGAGTGGGTCAGGATGCGGGGGTGGTCGCGGATGAGCCGCCCATGGACATGCCGCCGTCGACGGGCAGGGTGGCCCCGGTGATGAACCCGGAGCTGTCAGAGATCAAAAACGCCACCGCCTCAGCCACTTCGTCGGAGGTGCCCATCCGGTTCATCGGTGACATCCGGCTGAGTTCGCGCACTCGCTCCGTAGGTAGTTCGGACAGGATCTCCGTACGGATCGGTCCGGGCACGACCGTGTTGACGGTGATGTTCCGAGAGGCGACCTCGCGTGCCAGGGAGCGGCTCATCCCGAGCAACCCGGCCTTCGCCGAGGCGTAGTTGACCTGCCCGGCAGAGCCCAGCACCCCGGCGACCGACCCCACGTTCACGATCCGACCCCAGCGTCTACGGAGCATGCCGCGCAGTGCCCGGCGGGCACAGAGGAAGGGGCCGTCGAGATTCGTTCGCAGCACCTGGCTCCAGTCCGCCTCGGACAGTTGCAGAGCGAGCCCGTCGCGGATGACCCCTGCGTTGTTGACGAGGATTTCCACGGGGCCGAAGGTGGCCTCAACGGCGGTGAAGATGCCGTCCACGTCCTCTCCGAGGCCGACATCACCCTCTACGGCCACACCGGTGCCGCCGACTCGGTCGATCAAGTCCAGCGTCTCCTGCGCCTCGGCACCACCCGAGCGGTACCCAACAGCCACCAGGTGCCCACGCGCGGCGAGGGCCAGCGCGACGGCCCGTCCGACGCCCCGGGAGGCACCTGTCACCAGAGCGACACGGGGCTTCGTGCCCTCCGGGTTCCGGGCCTGATCGGTTGCATGTCGTCGTCCAGAGTCGGTGTGCTCTGCTCCGGGGCCTCCCGAGGACGGCCGTATGACACTGCTCAGCGTTCTCGCCTCCCAGTCAGCGGCGCTACGGTAGCGGCCAGCTCAGCCGCGACCGCGGTGACGGCTGCCGGGCCGTCGACGTTGTGGGTATCGCACGCCGGGACCGTGCGGCGGGCGATACCGGTCAGCGTCGTCCCGTGGCCGACTTCCACCAGAGACCGCACCCCGAGGTCTTCGAGCAGGAGTTGGGAAGTCCGCCAGCGCACCGGGCTGATGAGGTGCTCCGTTAGCAACTGAGCCCACACGCCGCCGTCCACGACGGGGCGCGCGTCGATGTTGGACACCACCGGACGTGAGGGCTCACCGAGGGAAAGATCGCGCAGATGTGCGGCGAACGGATCCTGGGCGGCCAGCATCAGCGGAGTGTGGAACGCCCCGGGGATGGCGAGCTTGATGACCTTCCGGGCACCCAACTCCCGCGCCCGTTCCTCGACACGACACAATCCGGTGCCGGTTCCGGCTAGGACGATCTGGCCGGGGGCGTTGTCGTTGGCGACCCAACATTCCCCCGGAGCTGCTCCACAGGCCCACACGGCGTGGTCGTGCCCGAGTCCCAGGACCGCCGCCATGCCCGCGTCCTGGCTTCGGCACACTTCGTCGGTGACGTCACCCCGTCGTGCCACCAGACGGATACCGTCGTCGAATGTCAGCACGCCAGCAGCCGTGAGCGCGCTGATCTGGCCAAGCGAGTGTCCTAGGAACACGATGGGTGAGCCGAGTACTGAGCGGAGTGCCTCCCAGGCCATCATCGATGTCAGGAACACCGACACCTGGATGTCTCGGGTGGACTCCGGCACGTCGTTCTCGCTGAGGAGGAAGGGGGCCAAGCTTTGGCCCAGTACGTCCTCAGCGTGCTCCACGAGGCCCCAGCTGGGGTGGTGACGCCATGCCGCGCCCATACCGGGAGCCTGTGATCCTTGCCCGGGGAAAGCTACGGCCGCGTACTGTAACGGGTTTTGGGCAGCGTTCTGGTTGAGGTGGGACGATTCTCGCTCAACGTGCGCGGGGGTGGGGGCCACGATCTGCTTTCCTGCCATCAGTCCCGCCCCTTTCTCCTCGACGTGTCATAAGCGGATGGGTGGCGAGGTCAGTCGACGATGGCGACTTGATCCGGTCGTCGCGCTTCGGACGGCAGAGCGCGGGATACCCCCGCGCGCCGTGCGCCCGCACGGCGCTCTTTCCGCAACTCCTTGAGGTACTTTCGGAAATCAACCTGGATCGTGTGCCGACTCGACTTCACGTAGCGTCGTGCAACGGAGGACTGGTACGCCTCAATCTCCTTTGCCATATCGGTGTGTCCGGGCAACTTCGCTCGCCCTTCGAGGAGATCGGCGACCCATTCGGACTGTGCCTCGGCCATTGGCATGATGGCACCGATCGGTTGCACCAGTCCGATGAAGTACAAACCCGGGTGCTGCGGCGGCACCACGCGGTGGTAGAGAGATATCCAGTTTTCCTCTGCATCGATCAACTGGGAGTTCAGGAAGGGAAAGCTGATGTTGTACCCCGTGGCGTACACGACCACGTCCACTTCCTCGGAACTGCCATCCGCGAAGTGCACCGTGTCATGGTCCAGCCGCTCGATGTTCGGCTTGACGGTGATGTCACCGTGGCCGAGCTTGCTCAGCAGTGTGTCCGATGCGGTGGGGTGGGCGGCGAGAATTCGGTGGTCTGGTGTCGGCATCCCGTAGCGTGCCGGCTTTCCGCGGGCGAGGCGCAACGCGGTTCCGAGGACCCACTGTTGGGCCCGCAGGGGGAGCAGGGTGGAAGCCCAGGAGAGGGTCAAGTGGTCCACGGGTACGCCGAAGACGAACTTCGGCACGATGTGCGCGCCGCGCCGTAGGGCCAGGTACATCCGATCGGCCACCTGGGAGCCTTCGACAGCGATGTCCGAGGCCGAGTTGCCGATGCCCAGGACCACGACCCGTTTGCCAACGAATGGGTCGGGGGTCCGGTAGTCGTGCGAATGGAGCTGGACTCCTTTGAAGGTGTCGGCACCGGGAAACGCGGGGTCGGGCATTCGTGGGTCCCAGTGGTGCCCGTTGGCGACCAACACAGCGTTGTACGATCCAGTGCGCTCGTCGCCGGTGTCCCGATCGCGCGTCGTCACCCGCCAGCAGTCGTCCGGGCCCTTCTCTACCCGGGTAACCTCCGTGCGGAACTGGATGCTGTCACGGAATCCGAAGTGGTCGACGAAGTCGTCGAAGTACTGCGCCGCCTGCGCGTGATTGACGTACGGCGGCAGGTCGTCCGACATGGGGAAGTTCGTGTACTGCATGCTCTGCCGTGATGAGTTGATGTGCAGTGAGCGGTACGCGGACGACATGCCGTTGTCATTCATGTAGCGCCAGTTCCCACCTACCTCTGACCCCGCTTCGAAGCAGTCGAACGGTATCCCCCGGGAATGCAGCACTTGACACGAGGTAATGCCGGATGAGCCAGCTCCGATAATGCAGACGCGCTTCATGAAGGTATCCCGTCCTTCGGTTTCAAGACCCTTGGCGCTGCCGCATGGCCGCCGGCCATGCGTACCGTACGTTGCTTACATACTTGAAGTATGTCAGTGGGTTGATGGTTGGTCAATGGTCTCGTGGATCCCGTTCCTTGGCCCCGGTACGCATAGGCGGGCGAGCGGTGCCAACCACCTCGGCCTGGAGTCACGACGGAAATCACGGTGGAGGAAACTCGCCCCTCGGCGGGAAAGTCCTGGACCGACGGCGGGGAGGCGCACGACCGGCGTGGGCTGAAGCAACGCAGCGCGGGGGAGGTGCGGTTGGTCCCGATCCCACCGCCGCTCGTACGGATGCTGAATGAGCACCTGGAGGAGTTCGGGCACCGCGAAGGACCGGCGGATCTTCGCCAGCGAACGCGGGAACCTGATCGCCTCTTCCCCGTACTACCGGGTCTGGCGCCAGGTCAGAGAACTGGGGCTGCCGCCAGAGCAGGTGTCNCCTCGGCCGCCCTGGCCCGCCACGGCCGGGACGCGACCGCGCCGAGCGCCACCCGTACGTCCCGTACGACACCGTCCTGGACGTCGAGCGCGGCGGCGACCGAGCCGATGGCGAAGGCGTACGAGGCACGCTCGCGCACCTTGCGGTAACGGGAGCGGGCGGCGACCGGGGCGGCCGGCAGCGTGACGCCGGTGATCAACGCGCCGGACGGCAGGGCGGTCTCCCGGTGCGGGGTGTCGGCCACCGGGAGGTAGAACTCCTCCAGCGGCAACTCGCCCAAGCCGTCGGCCGTCTCGTACGAGACGACGGCGTCGAAGGCAGCCAGCGCGACACCCATGTCAGAGGGATGCACGGCCACGCAGTGCTCGGAGGCGCCGAGGATGGCGTGGTTGTGGTGCGCGCCCTCACGGGCGGGGCAACCGCTGCCGGGCACACGCTTGTTGCAGGGGCTGGCGACGTCGGTGAAGTAGCCGCAGCGGGTGCGTTGCAGCAGGTTGCCGCCGACCGTGGCCATGTTGCGCAGCTGACCGGAGGCCCCGGCCAACAGCGCCTGTGTCAGCGCCGGGTAGCGGCGGCGTACGTCGGGGTGGGCGGCGAGGTCGCTGTTGCTCACGGTCGCGCCGATGCGCAGGCCGCCGTCCTCCGTCGACTCCACCTGGTCGAGGGGGAGTTCGCGGACGTCCACGAGCCGGTCCGGGCGCTCCACGCCCGTCTTCATCAGGTCGACGAGATTGGTGCCGCCGCCGAGGAACCGGGCGTTCGGATCGGCGTTGAGCAGCGCGACCGCGCCCGGGACGTCGTTGGCGCGCTGGTAGTCGAACTCCCTCATACCCTTGCCTCCGTGTCCCTCGCCTCGACGCCGCTCGCGTTGGCGGCCTTCGTCTCGGTCCCGGCGGCCTGGGAGACCGCCCGTACGATCGACACGTACGCGCCGCAGCGGCACAGGTTGCCGCTCATCCGTTCCCGTATCTCTTCGTCGGACAGGGGTGGAGGTGCCGCTTCCGGTCGTACGTCCCCGGTGACGGCACTGGGCCAGCCCGCCTCGTGCTCCGCGAGCATGGCCACGGCCGAACAGATCTGCCCGGGCGTGCAGTAGCCGCACTGGTAGCCATCCCGTTCGAGGAACGCCTGCTGGACCGGGTGCAGTTGCTCCCCGTCCGCCACGCCCTCGATCGTGGTGATCTCCCGGCCCTCGGCGGCCACCGCGAGTTGCAGGCAGGAGACCGTACGACGCCCGTCGAGCAGGACCGTGCAGGCGCCGCACTGGCCGTGGTCGCAGCCCTTCTTGGAGCCGGTCATGTCGAGTCGCTCGCGCAACGCGTCGAGCAGGGTGGTGCGGTGGTCGACGGTCAGGGTGTGCGTCTCGCCGTTGATGCGCAGAGTGACGGCGCTGGACGACGATGGGGCCATGGTCAGCCTTCTTTCGGTATCCGGACACGTCGGAACCGGCCCGCGGCACGGCGTGGACCGGGTGCGGTCGAGTGAGGGCGGTCGGGCACGGGCGGAGAATGCCGTGTGTGGCGTGGATGGGCCGGAGGAGTGCAGGATGCGGGCAGGGAACGTCGGTGGGACGGCCACCGGTTGCCGAGGTCGGCCGCGCCCGTCGCCAGGACGGCAAACCTAATCGGACAACTGTCCGCTTAGCAAGGACGAGTTTCGGCCAGCAGCTCGGAGGTCCGGAGGAGGAGACGAGTGCGGGAGAAGAGGGAGACGCCGCTGCGCTCGGACGCCAGACGGAACCGGGAGCGCATCCTCGCGGTGGCCCTGGTCGAACTCACTCGCTCCGCGGACACCCCACTGAGCGTCATCGCGAGGAAGGCGGGAGTCGGACAGGGCACGCTCTACCGCAACTTCCCCAGCCGCGAAGCGCTCGTACTGGAGATCTACCGGCACGAGATGCGGCAGGTCGCCGACAGCGCGGTGCAACTGCTGAACGACAGGGAGCCCGAGCGGGCGCTGCGCGAGTGGATGGACCACCTCGCACGGTTCGCGATGACCAAGGCGGGGCTCGCGGAAGCCATCCGCCAGGCCACCAGCACCTCCGGGAACCTGCGGAAGCCGGCGAACACGCCGGTGACCTCCGCGGCCGAACTCCTCCTCCGGGCCAACGAGGAGGCCGGCACCATCCGCCCCGGAGTGACCTGGGACGACTTCCTGCTGGCGATCTCCGGTCTCTGGCAGATCGACCCGCACAGCGACTGGCAGCCGCGCGTTACCCGGCTGCTGGACCTCATCATGGACGGGCTGCGCGCGGGAGCGCCCGGTCGTTGACGCCGGGGCGCCGCACCTCTCCCCGCCCGATGCTGCGGAAGCGGTGGAACTGGTGGTTCCTCAGCTCGGCACGGGCCTCCATGCCGTACCTCAACGGCGCATCGCCGAAGGTCGCACGCCCTTCGGCGATGACCAGTTCGGCGTGTGACGCCGACGAGGTCCGGGGCGTATCCGTGCCGAGACGACAGGCCTGTCGTACTCGCCTCCGCCGCGACGAACCGGTGAAGACCAAGACTCCGCGGTCAGGCGTGCGGATGTACGCGACCCGTCGCGTGCGCAGCGGAGGTGTCGTGTGGTGCCGGGGCGATCCCGAGCACCGGCAGACAATCGGCGACCCCGAAGAGCTCCGTGTCGTCACGCCGCTGCGCGGCCCACTGCTCGCGGGTCAGCCTCCAGCATCTGATCCGCGCCGGCTCGCCCCGCCGCGTGTCCCAGCTGAACCGTTCGGCACGTATCCCAGAGTCTCGGAGACACGGTTCGACGCGTGGTTGTCGACGAAGGCGTCGCTGCCCGCCTCGCGTGCTCCCAGCCCGTCGAAGGCCAGATGCGGCACTGCCTGCCGCATCTCCTTTCCCAAGCCGTCACCACGAACGTCCGGACTGAGCCAGGAGAAGGTGGTGACTGTTCCGAATGCGGCGAAGTCCGCGCTGATCAGGTCCTGCATGCCCACCGGCTCGCCGTCGATCACCACGACGAAGTAGAGCCGCCACAGGCTGGCACTGACGCGGCCTCGGCCCCTCCACGCCCCCCGCAGCCAACTCCACTCGCGTTCCGGCCCCTCCTCGTACAGGGACGACGGATCGTTGAACGGCCACGGAGGGCCCGTGGCCACCCCCTCGCGCACCCTCGAGACCAGGCATTCCAGGAGGTCATCGGTCGCCCCCCAGCAGGGAAAGGCGGGGCGTGTGCACCCGCACGTTCAACGGAGATACGCGGACGGGGGCGACTCGGGCGTCGGCATGTGCGCAACCCTAGAACCGAGCCGTATACCGGGCGGGGCAGCTGCTTCTCGTCGGCGGCTCACCGACCGCCCTCTGTGCGGGCGCGGCGCCAGGCACCGTCGGCCAGCAGGCGCAGGCCGTTGAGAGCGACGACGATGGTGGAACCCTCGTGGCCGGCGACACCAATCGGCAGTGGCAGGGTTCCGGCCAAGTCCCATACGACCAGGCCAGTGATGAACACCCCGGCGATCACCAGGTTCTGCACCACTAGGCGGCGGGCCCGGCGGGAGAGGCGAACGACGGTGTGGATGGTGGCCAGCTCGTCGCGCACCACCACGGCGTCAGCGGTCTCCAGGGCGAGGTCCGAACCGGCGCGGCCCATGGCGATCCCGGTGTGCGCGGCGGCCAAGGCGGGAGCGTCGTTGACGCCGTCGCCGACCACCAGCACCTTGCGCCCGGCGCGCTCCAGTTCCTTGACGGCGCTCACCTTCTCCTGAGGCAGCAGACCGGCACGTACGTCCGTGATACCGACCTCGGCGGCGAGCCGTTCCGCAGCACGTGCGTTGTCGCCGGTGAGAAGGACCGGGGAGGTGCCGGTCAGCTCACACAGGGCAGCGGTGGAGGAGGCTGCCTCGTTCCTGAGCCGGTCGGCGACGCCGAGTACGCCTACCGGGGTGCCGTCGAGGGTGACCAGCACGGCGGTGTGCCCGTCCTCTTCCAGGCCCACAGTCAGCTCTGCCGCGGGATTGTCCTCGCCGTCTAGTAGCCGCGCGGGACTGCCGACCGCGACCCGAGCGCCATCGACGCTCGCCGTCACCCCGGTGCCGGGTGCGGAATCGAAGTCCAGTGCGACAGGAATGGTCAGGTCACGGGCCCGGGCGGCCTCCACGACAGCACGGGCAAGTGGATGCTCGCTGGGATGCTCGGCTGCGGCCGCAAGTCGCAGCAGTTCCTGCTCGCTCAGCTTGGAGGCGTTCAGTGGCAGGACGGTGGTCAACCGAGGCGTGCCCTCGGTCAGGGTGCCCGTCTTGTCCAGCGCCACCGCGTCCACCTGCCCGAGCCCTTCCATGGTGACGGCGGACTTCACCAACACCCCGTGCCGACCGGCATTGGCCATCGCCGACAGCAGCGGTGGCATGGTGGCCAGCACCACCGCACAGGGGGAGGCCACGATCATGAAGGTCATCGCTCGCAGCAGCGTGGACTGCACATCGGCGCCGAACAGCAGTGGCACGACGAACAGCGCGACCGTTGCCGTCACCATCCCCAGGCTGTAGCGCTGCTCGACCTTCTCGATGAACAACTGCGTCGGGGCCTTGGTCTCGGACGCCTCCTCGACCATGGTCACGATCCGTGCGATGACGGACTCCGACGGATCCCGCTCGACGGCCACTCGCAGCGAGCCGGTGCCGTTCAGGGTGCCGGCGAAGACCTCGTCCTGCTCACCCTTGGCGACGGGCAGTGGTTCACCGGTGATGGTGGCCTGGTCGACGTCACTGGCGCCCTCCAACACCCGGCCGTCGGCGCCGATCCGCTCGCCGGGCCGCACGAGAATCGTGTCACCGACTTGCAGTTGCCCCGTCGCCACCGACTCTTCGGTGTCGTCTTCGTTCAGCCGGGTGGCTGTGGCGGGAGCAAGGTTGAGTAGGCCGCGCACGGAGTCGGCGGTCCGGGCGGTGGCGATCGCTTCCAGGGCGCCGGAAGTGGCGAAGATGACGATCAGCAAGGCCCCGTCCAGTACCTGCCCGATCGCTGCCGCCCCGGCCGCGGCGACCACCATCAGCAGGTCCACATCCAGCGTCTTGTCCTTCAACGCTTGCAGTCCGGACCAGCCTGGCTCCCACCCTCCGGTGACGTAGACGGCAGCGAACAGCGGCGCCCACAGCCATGTCGGAGCGCCGACCAGATACAGCGGCAGCGCGGCGAGGAACAGCACCAGGGCGATCGCGGCCCAGCGGACCTCGGGCAGCGCCAGGATCCGGGTGCGGCGCCGCGGCACCGCACCATCACGGACGGGACCCCCGGCCCAATCCGGGCGGGTCAATGTGGAAGTCATCGGGAGGCGTCCTTCGGCAGGATCGGCGGACACGCGGACCGCGTCACTTTAACAGGAAAGAATGAACATAGATTCATGCATTCGCTCGCGGCGTACCATGCACACATGGGTCATGGAGCAGTACCGCCAGCCGACGGCGTCCCGCGCGCACGCCTGGACGCGGACGCGGCCACCAAAGTCGCCAGCACTCTCCAGGCGCTGGCGACCCCGTCCCGGCTGCTCATCCTCGCCCGTCTACGCGAAGGCCCACTGCCGGCGACCGAACTCGCTGCCGAGGTCGGCATGGAGCAGTCTGCCTGTTCCCACCAACTCCGCCTGCTGCGCAATCTCGGTTTGGTCACCGGGACGCGGAAGGGCCGCACGGTGGTGTACACCCTGTACGACAACCATGTCGCCGAACTCCTCGACCAGGCCCTCTACCACGTCGAGCATCTCCGCCTCGGCCTGAGCGACGCCCCGGCAGTGCAGGCGACGACCCAGGGTCTGCGGCGCTAGACGCAGTTCCCCCACCCGGCACCAGGTCCTCTCTGCGCGGGCCCGTGAGTGTCCCGGAGTGACGTCGCGAACTCGCACTCCGCCGGTGGGTCTTACCTCTGACTCAGCCTCCGGCGAGACATGGAACCAGCCGCCCGTTCGGATCGGTCTGGCCGGCTTGGTGGGCGCCCTGTCGGGTGTCTCGAAGGGTCCTCGCAGGGCAAGAACGAGGTCAGCTTCCGTTGCCTTGCCGGTGTTGGAACGGTGCGCTTCCACAGCTATGTCCGGGTGCTTCGCGGGGGTCCCGGACACCTTCGAAATCGGTCAGGGATTTTCACGGCCGTGGTTGGGGTTCTAGTACTCCAGTTACATTTCGCTATCGTTGCTGGTCAGGGACGTGTTTCTAAGTGTGGCGGGCTGATGTCCCGTCATGTGCGGTGAGTTTGTGACCCCTGGTGCGGCGACGGTAGTGGCATCGTTGGGCGGTGGCTCGGTGACGTCGTCGCCAGCGGGACCAGCTCAATGTGTGATCGAGTCTGCGGTGGGGTGCGGAGTGGGGGCGGTGAGCTGCCGGGAGTCGCCGGATCTCTGCCACGGTGAGGGGTATGAGGGTGTCGGAACCGTTTCTGCTGCCCCTTTTCCTCTTCCAGGGCGGCGATGGCGGACAGGAAGGCGTGGGCGAGCATGGCGAGGGTGATGTGCCGGTACCAGCCGGGGTAGCGGCGCACTTCATATTCGTCCAGGCCGCACTCGTTCTTCGCGGCCTGGGACGCTTCCTCGATCGCCCACCGGCTACCGGCGATGTGCATGAGTTCCTCAGCATTGGTGCCCTCGGGCGCGTAGGCGAGGTAGTAGGTGATCTCCTCTGGCCGGGTCAGGCTGCTGCGGGCCAGTACTCACCGGTGGTGGGTGGGCTGGTCACCGTCGAAGATGTCGATGCCCGGCAGCTTCGCGGCGGCCCAATCGTAGAGGCGTGGCCCCTTGGCGCCGTCCCCGCAGGATAGGCGCTGCCAGGCGTCCTCGGGTGCGTCGGCCATGAGTTGGTTGATGCGCCAAACTCCGTCCAGTGAGGGCATTGATCTGCTGGGACTTCGGCACGGCCAGCACATCGCTGACCCCAGCCTCTTCCAGCATGCGGCGGAAGCGCCATTCCTGACCGTAGGCGGAATCCGCGGTCACCCAAGCGATCGGCAAGGGCGAGGCCAGGGCTCTGGCCACCATCGCCTTGGCCAGGTCGCCCTTGGTGGCGAACTCCCGCTCCGGGGGGACCTTCGCTGCCGAGCAGCGGTCCGCGTCCTGCGTCCAGGACTTCGGCAGATACAACTTCCGGTTCACCAGTGCCCGCCCCTTGCTGGTGGTGTAGGCGGCGAAGAGGCCTACCTGGCAGTTCTCCGTGCGGCCGGCCGTGCCGGAGTACTGCCGCTGCACCCTGGCCGACGTGGTGCCCTTCTTGAGGAAACCCGTGTCATCGATGATCAGTACGCCACCGGTATCGCCGAGCTTCTCGGCTACGTATTCCTGCAGATCATCCCGTATCTCGTCAGGATTCCAGCAGCCCCGGCCGAGTAGGTGCTGCAACCCTGTGGGCGTGCTGTGCCCGGCATGCTCGACCGATTGCCAGCCGTTCTTCCGGCCCACCTGGCCCAGCAGCCCCCGCATGTAGGCGCGCATCCGCCGTCGCAGATCCACTCGACGGAACCGGTGACCGACCCGCACGAGCACTTCTTCCAGTTCCGCCGACCAGACGTCCAGCTGCACATCGTCCCGCACCACCAGGACAACGACCCCGCCGCACCAGAGGTCACTAACTCACCACACATGACGACCCATCAGCCCGCTAAACTCAGAAACACGTCCCTGACCAGCAACGATGAGCGAACTGCAACTGGAGCACTAAGGACTTTCACCAAAGCGCACGCGGCCTGGAAGCGCACGACCCGCCAGTACCCGCGCTTCTTCGCGCATTGGGGATGGGTCCCAAAGTTCCGACGGCGAGGTTGAGAAGAGCCCGGTGACGGGAGACTGTCACGCCGGGATCTGTGGGAGCCCGGAGGTGAGACCCCTCCGGGCCACCCGACCTTCACGTCCGGACACCGCCCTCCGCCTCAACTAGCCGCCCACCGCATCAGGTTGGAATCGGCTGAATGGTGTGCCCGGATCAGGCACCAGGAGATGCGAAGGCCTGAAATGCGGGGAATAGCCCTCGGCTTCGGCCCGTCGCGCGCACCCTGCGTCGCTATTTGATCTCCGAGCGTAGTGCTGTGCGGAAGTGTCGTGCATCGCCGGGCTTGTTGTGGTTAATATTCCTGTCAACGAAGCTGCATGCTTGCGCAGGTAGCGAGATGGAGTGCTGGGTGCAGGCGTCGATGAACGGGGGAGCGTGTGTCTACCAAGGCTGATGTGGTGATGCCGGCGGCTCGGGTAATTGGTGCCCGCTGGCGCGACGGGCGGATTGGCCCATGGCAAGCCGCAGATTCCAAGTGTGGGCGTGAAAACCCTTCCTAACGACTCCTCGACCGACTCTGGCGTCCACAGTCCAGGCGGCCCCGGGGTGCCGATGCACGCCATCGGTCATGCTCTGCCGACTGCCCGGCTCGACAACCAGACACTTCTCCGGTTCTCAGGCGTCTCCTTCGAATTCCCGTCATGGTGCGTCAGGCGAGTCAGGTAGAGAGATCTCGCACTCGCCCTTCTCTAGCGGAATGAGACGTGTTTCTGAGGCCCACACACGATACTGCGTCAGAAAAGGAACCTGGTATGCACACGGCGGCGAGCCCACACGGACTGAGTAATCTCACTCGATACGAGATCCTCGCTCTCGACGGTGAGATCAACGTCAGCGACGGACACCCCCGAAACAGTCTGACCGCCGGACAGTCCGCGATCGTCGACCGCATGCCCAGTCTCTTCCGGGCAGCGGGAAAGGAAGCCTTCGCAGACCTCGAAGCCCGGGCCCAGCGCGCCTTCCTGAGCTCCGTCGGGCAGCACAAGGCCCCTGTGGAGGAAGGGCGTGTGTTGTCCTGCTACGCCTCCTCCGTGGCCATGGACGTTGTGGCGCGATCGCTGGCACAGCGCGGAAACCGTATCGGCCTCATCCACCCCACTTTCGACAACATCCCCGACCTGCTGCGCGGTTGGGGTCACCAGTTGGTGCCCCTGGAAGAGGACGCCCTGGCCGACGGCGCAGTACCCCACATTGATGACCTCGACGCTCTCTTCCTCACGGTGCCGAACAACCCGACCGGCGTGACCATCAGTCACGAGGCACTTCGTAGCATCGCGGAAGCGTGCGTCCAGCAGGGGAAGATACTCGTGCTCGACACCTGCTTCCGGGGCTACATCAGCGGTGAGCGTCAGGACACGTACGAACTCTTGGACGCAGTCGGCGTCGAGTGGGTGATGATCGAGGACACCGGGAAACTGTGGCCGCTGTCCGAACTGAAGCTGGGCTTTATCTCCTACAGCGCCAACTGCTCCCTCGACCTGCACGAACACCTCTCCGACGTGCTGCTGAGCGTGAGCCCTTTTGTGCTCAGCCTGGTTGCCGAGTTCGCACACGACGCCACGCACGGCGGATATCAGCAACTGCACAGGCTCGTCAAGCACAACCGCGAGATCCTGTACGAGTCACTGTCCTCCACGAGAGCCGCACTGCCGGATGGGCCCTCAGACGTCGGCGTCACCCTTGTAGGTCTGCCGAACCACCTTTCCTCCCGGGGGGTATGGCGCGAGCTCCAGGCAGGCGGACTTCATGTCCTGCCCTGCGAGGACTTCTTCTGGGCCGACGGCAGGCGCGGCGAGCGCTTCATCCGTGTCGCTCTGGTCCGCGACACGGACGTGATCGAAAAGGCCTCGGCTTACCTCCGGGACTACTTCACCAGTACCGGTTGCCGGTAGCGGCACGCCCCGTACCGCCCTGCCCCGGCCCTCCTTAGAACCCGCATCTCGCATACCTCGCAAAGGGTGAACAGTGTCAGACGGACCCGCCCAGAGCTTCCCGCTGTCGGCTGCGCAGTCCGAGATCTGGTTCGCGCATCAGATCTCCGATGACAAGGCCGCGTACAATCTCGCTGAATACGTGGAGATCCGCGGGCAGGTTGACGAGCGTCTGCTCCGAGCCGCGCTTGCCCAGGCGGTTTGTGAAGCCCGTGCGTTCCATACCCGGTTCGTCATACAGGACGACACCCCTCGTCAGATCATCCCCGAGGCTCCGCAGTGGAGCCTGCCGGTGACCGACGTGAGCGGGCAAGACGCCCCCCAGGCGGAGGCCGAAGCGTGGATGCGACAAGACGCGCGGCGTCCGATGGATCTTGTACAGGACCTGCTTTACACCGACCGGCTCTTCAAGGTCGCCGACGACCGGTACCTCTGGTACCGCCGGGTTCATCACATCGTCATCGACGGTTACAGCGGTGCCCTGGTCACCGAACGCGCCGCCGACATTTACACCGCGCTCCTCAACGGCGCGTCCTCGGACAGCACGTTCACACCGGTGGAAGAACTGCTCAAGCAGGACGCGGCCTACCGCAGCTCCGAACAGTTCAGTCAGGATCGGGCCTTCTGGGCGGAGCGGCTCTCCGACTGCCCGCCCCCCGCCAGCCTCAGCACCGGCCGCACCGCCCGCCAGCACGGACGTCTCCGGCACACCGGGTTCCTGACGGCAGCAGAATTCGAAGGCCTTCGGCACACCGCGCGGCGCTGCCGCACCAGTTGGCCCGTCGTGGTGATGACCACTCTGGGCCTGTTCGTGCACCGGCTCACCGGCGTCCGGGACATCTCGTTGGGGCTTCCGTCAGCCGGCCGGAGCAAGTCCAACGTCCAGGGCACCCCGGGAATGTTCTCCAACATGCTGCCGCTGCGGACGCCCGTACTCCCCGGCTACACCCTCTTCGACGCGGTGCGGCAAGTCTCGACCGAGGCACGCACTGCCCTGCAGCACCAGCTCTACCGCTACGAGGACATGCAGCGCGACCTGCAAACCTCTAGCAGACAGCGGCTCTTCGGCCCGCAGATCAACATCATGCCGTTCCCCCATCGGTTCCAGTTCGGCGACTGCCAGGCCGTCGCTCACAACCTCACCATCGGGTCCGTGGACGACCTGTCCGTGGTCGTCTACCCCGAGGTCTTCGGCGGCTCCCTGCGGGTGGACTTCGACCTCAACCCGCAGCTGTACGGGCCGGAAGAGCCCGAGGCCCTCCAGCGCGCGTTCACTGATCTCCTGCGCAACATCGTCGACGCCGAGATTCACACGTCGGTAGAAGCGCTGCCCATGACGACCACCCAAGGGCGCGAGCAACTCACCGCTGCGGGCGCAACCGGGCCGGTTTCCGTCCCCGAGGTGTGCGTGCCCGAGCTCTTCGCGGCCACCGTCGCGCAGCGGCCGTCCTCCACCGCTGTCACTTGCGGGGATGTGTCCTTGAGCTACGCCGAGCTGGACGGGAAGGCGAACCAGCTCGCCCGGCTGCTGATCGGTGCGGGGGTCGGCCCGGAGAAGTTGGTGGCGCTGACTCTTCCCCGGTCGATCGACATGGTCGTCGCCATCCTCGCTGTGCTCAAGGCGGGAGGTGCTTATCTCCCCCTCGACCCCAACTACCCCGCCGACCGGATCGCCTTCACCCTTCGCGACGCCGATCCGGTCGCCGTGGTGTGCACCACGGCGACGCAGCACACTTTGCCACAGACCGCGGCACGGATGCCGCAGCCGCTGGTACTCGACGAGCCGTCGGTCACCGAGGCGATCGCCGCTCGCTCGGGCGCTCCCCTGCACCCAGGAGAGCGCACAGCGCCCATCCTGGCCGATCACCCGGCCTACGTGATCTACACCTCCGGATCAACCGGCACCCCCAAGGGCGTCGCTGTCACTCACCGCAACGTTGTCGCACTCCTGCATGCCGCCCAGGACCTCTTCCACTACGACGAGAAGGATCGCTGGACCCTCTTCCACTCCTACGCCTTCGACTTCGCAGTTTGGGAGCTGTGGGGCGCCTTGCTCCACGGTGGGAGCCTCGTTGTCGTACCGCAGCAGGTCACGCGCAACCCCGCCGCGTTCCTGCGCCTGCTCGCGGAGGAGCAGGTCACCGTACTCAACCAGACCCCCTCCGCTTTCTACCAGCTCGCCCAAGCCGACGAGGACGACCCGCAGTTCGGGGAGGACCTGGCCCTGCGCACGGTCGTCTTCGGTGGTGAGGCGTTGGAGCCTGCACGCCTGCAGAGCTGGTACGCGCGCCACGGAGACTCCGGGCCGGCCCTGGTCAACATGTACGGAATCACCGAGACCACGGTGCACGTCACACACCGCCGACTGCGGAGTGACGACACCACCGAAGGCACCGTCAGCCCCGTGGGCAAGCCGCTGCCGGGCTTCCGTCTGTACGTGCTGGACCGTGGGCTCTGCCAGGTCCCTGTCGGTACCGTCGGTGAGCTCTACGCCGCGGGCCCTCAGGTATCGCGCGGTTACGTCAACCGGCCGAAGCTGACCGCCACACGGTTTGTGGCCGACCCCTTCGATGCCGAAGGCCAGCGCATGTACCGCACTGGAGACCTCGTTCGGTGGAACAGCCGAGGTGAACTGGAGTACGTCGGCCGTGCCGACGAGCAGGTCAAGATTCGTGGCTTCCGCGTCGAGACAGGCGAGATCTCCACAGTCCTCTCCCAGTGCCCCGGCATTGACGAGGCCTCGGTCCTGGCCCGTGAAGACGGCACAGGACACCAGCAGCTCGTCGCCTACGTCATCCCGAGCAGCGACGCCAGCACCGCCGTATCCGACGCTCCCCTCGGCGAAGTGGTCGCCGACTGGGAAGCGGTCTACGACTCTCTCTACGACAGCGGGGACGCGCAGCCCTTCGGCGAGGACTTCTCCGGCTGGGACAGCAGCTACACCGGTGCCCCCATCCCGCTGGAAGCCATGCGCGAGTGGCGCGACCACACCGTGCGGCGGATTCGTGAACTCAACCCTCGGCGGGTGCTGGAGATCGGTGCCGGTACCGGCCTGCTCCTGTCACAGCTGGCGCCCACCTGCGAGGAATACTGGGGCACCGACCTCTCTCACGTGGTCATCGAACGACTGCGTGACCAGATGCATCAGCATCCGCAACAGTTCGATCACGTCACCCTCCGCGCCCAGCCCGCGGATGACACCGACGGCCTGCCGCACGGCACCTTCGACACCATCATCCTCAACTCCGTCATTCAGTACTTTCCCACCGCGGAATACCTGGCCGACGTTTTGCGCGGCCTGCTGCCCTTGCTGGCCCCGCACGGTCGTGTCTACGTCGGCGACGTTCGCCATCGCGAGCTCCTGCACTGCTTCCGCACGGCCGTACGACTGACCCAGGCCGCCGACGACACCGACCCGGCGACGCTGCGCCGGGCCATCGCGCAGGACATGCTGATGGAGAAGGAACTTCTCCTGCACCCCGACTTCTTCCCGGACCTCGCCGCGCACACCGATGGCATGTCCGCCGCAGAGGTGCGCCTCAAACGAGGCACGCACCACAACGAGCTCAGCCGGTACCGCTACGACGTCGTCCTGCGCACCGCCCCCGAGCGCCCGCTCAGTGAGTGCCAGGAGCACCGTCTGACCTGGAGCCGGGACGTCGCAGACCTCGCTGCGTTCCGTCAGCTCCTGACCAGTAACCCGGCAGAGCGCGTACGCCTCCAGGAAATACCCAACGCCCGTATCGTCCACGAACTCCATACGCGCGAGGTCTTCGAAAGCCATCAGGCGCCTTCCGAAGCGCGCGAACTGCTCTCTCGCACCGGCGGTGCTCCCGACCCCGAGGACCTCCACAGGCTTGGCGAACAACTTGGCTACGACGTCGTCATCACCTGGTCCTCACGCACCCAGGCCGGCCACGTCGACGCCGTCTTCCGCCGCTCCGCCACATCCTCCCCAGCGCTTTCCCGCCCCGCTGCCTACGAACCCACGGACCAGCTGACCGGCGACCTCGCCCGGCACGCGAACACGCCTGCCACAGCGCATCTGCTGTCCGCCCTGACCGCTCAGGCCCGTCACTGGTGCGCGCAGCACCTCCCCGAGCACATGGTGCCCGCCGCCTTCGTACCGATGGACCGGCTGCCCCTCACTCTGAACGGAAAGCTGGACCGCAGGGCATTGCCGGCACCGGAGTTCACCTCGTCCTCCGCACGCCGACCCGGCACAACCAACGAGCGGCGGTTGTGCGGCCTGTTCGAGGAGGTACTCGGCCTGTCCGATGTGGGCCTTGACGACAGCTTCTTCGAACTCGGTGGCCACTCCCTCCTGGCCACCCGGCTCACCAGCCGAATCCGTACCGAGTTGCGCATCGAGATGGAGATCCGCTCCCTCTTCGAAAACCCCACCGTCGCTCAACTGGCGCCGTTGCTGCGGCAGACGGCACCCGCCCGGCCCCTTCTGACGCACGCCGAACGCCCCGAGATCGTGCCCCTCTCCTTCGCCCAGCGCCGCATGTGGTTCCTGCAGCGCATGGACGGATCAGACCTCGCCTACAACATGCCCGGCGCCCTGCGGCTGCGCGGAACTCTGGACCGTCAGGCTCTCCAGAGCGCGCTCACCGACCTGGTGACCCGGCACGAGACACTTCGTACGGTCTACCCGGAGGCCGACGGAAGCCCGCACCAGGTCGTCCTCGAACCCTGCGCTGCCACTCCACGGCTGCAGGAGCAACACCCCGACGGCCAGCACATCCACCACGAACTTCTCGCCGCGGCACGCACCAGCTTCGACCTCACCGCCGAACCTCCGGTGCGCGTCTTCCTGTACGAGCTGGCGGAGGGCGACCACGTGCTCCTGGTGGTGATCCACCACATCGCGGCGGACGGCTGGTCGCTCGCTCCTCTTATGCGGGACCTCGCCCACGCCTACCGCCAGCGCAGCCAGGGCTCGGCCCTCACCTGGCCCGACCTGCCGGTGCAGTACGTTGACTATGCGTTGTGGCAGCGACAGATGCTGGGCTCGGAGGACGACCCTGACAGCGCCATCAGCACGCAGCTCGCGTACTGGACCTCCGCCCTCGCCGGTATCCCTGACCAGCTGACCCTGCCCTTCGACCGCTCTCGTCCGGCAGTGGCCAGCAGCCGAGGTGAAGCCGCCTCAGTCCAGATTGATCCGGAGCTGCACGAGAGTATCCGCCGACTTGCCCACGACACGGGCAGCAGTGTGTTCATGGTCCTCCAGGCTGCACTGGCGTCCCTGCTGACGCGTCTCGGCGCCGGGGAGGACATCCCGCTGGGTACACCCGTTGCCGGACGCACCGACGAAGCGCTCGATGATTTGGTCGGCTTCTTCGTCAACACACTCGTATTGCGCACCGACACCTCCGGCAACCCCACCTTCCACACCCTGCTGAACCGCGTCCGAGATCACGACCTCGCCGCATACGCCCAGCAGGACCTGCCCTTCGAACGGCTGGTGGAGGTTCTCAATCCCGCCCGCTCCACCGCACGCCACCCGCTGTTCCAGGTGATGCTGGCGCTGCAGAACAATGCCGAGGCCGAACTCGACCTCCCCGGCCTGCAGGCCGAGATCGAGCCCCTCGAACCCGGCATCGCTCGCTTCGACCTGACCTTCAGCCTCACCGAGCACCAAGACACCGAAGGAACCCCCGGAGGCATCGACGGCTCCGCCATCTACGCCACCGACCTGTTCGACCGTACGACGGTGCAAACCACCCTGCGGCGACTCGAACACTTCCTGCGAGTTGTGGCCACCGAACCACACACCCCCATCGGAGACATCGACCTCCTTACCCCAGAGGAGCAGCACCGGCTCCTCACCGCTCACAACGAGCCTCTCCGACCCGTCCCCGAGCTCTGTCTGCCGCAGGCCATCGAGCAGCGAGCCGCCGCACAGCCCGACGCCACCGTTCTGGTCACAGACCACGAGACCCTCAGCTACGCCGAACTCGAAGCGCACGCGAACCAGTTGGCCAGGCTCCTCCTCGATCACGGCGCCACGACCGAGCAGACCATCGCCCTCGCTCTACCGCGCTCCGCGGAACAGGTCATCGCGCTCCTCGCCGTACTCAAGACCGGAGCCGCCTACCTGCCTCTGGACCCTGACCACCCGCGCGAGCGCACCGCGTACATCCTTGACGACGCGCAGCCGGCCTTCGTTGTGTGCACCGAGGCCACCGAAAGGCTGCTCGCCGACGACACATCCTCCATCCCGTGTGTCCCGCTGAACAGCTCAGCTACCCAGATGGCGCTGGCCACCCACTCTCGGCAGCCGGTGACCGACCGTGACCGTGGCACCCAACTGCACCCGCACAACGCCGCCTGCCTCCTCTACACCTCCGGCTCCACCGGTAACCCCAAGGGGGTGGTGCTGACCCACCAGAACATCGCCAGCCTCGCCGACGCCGTCCAGCACCAGTTCCCCCTCGAAACCCACGACGTCGTCCTCCATAAATCCCCCTTGAACTTCGACGCCTCGGTCGAGGAGATCTTCTGGGCCCTTCTCGCCGGAGCACGCCTCGTCATCGCCGCCCCGGGAGGTGACAAGGATCCCGCATACCTCGCGGACCTCATCCGCCGCCACGGCGTCACCGCCATCGACATCGTCCCCGCCGTACTGGACCTGCTGACCGACGAACTCGCCCGGTGCCCGGCTCCCTCACTCGCGCAAGTGATCTGCGCCGGAGACGTCCTGTCCAGGGAAGTCATCGAACGCTTCGCTGCGCACTCGGACGCACATCTGGCCAACGCTTATGGCCCGAGCGAAGCTACCGTCAACGCTACGATCTGGCGTACGAGAGCCGATGATCTTCCCAGCCATCCGCCCATCGGACGCCCGACACCCAACACCCGCGTCTACGTTCTGGACGCGCGGCTTCGCCCGGTGCCTACGGGCGTGCTGGGGGAACTGTACGTCTTCGGCCCCGGCCTCACCCGTGGGTACGGTCGGCGCGCGGCACTCACCGCCGAACGGTTCGTCGCGAACCCCTACGTGGCTGGCGAGCGCATGTACCGCACAGGCGACCTGGCTCGCTGGAACGCACAAGGTCTTCTCGAATTCGCCGGCCGCCAGGATCATCAGATCAAGATCCGCGGAGTACGCATCGAGCCCGCTGAGGTCGAGCGAGCCCTCGTCGCACACCCCCGCCTCGACTCAGCCGCGGTCACGCTCCTATCGGACACCCGCGGCGAGAGCCTGCTGGCGGCCTACGTTGTTCCCGTAACGGGCCACACACCCGACGAGATCGCATCCGCCGACATCCGCTCCCACCTGGCGGAACGACTCCCCGAGTCCATGGTCCCGAGCGTGGTCGTCGCTCTTGAGCGCCTCCCACTCACTTCCAACGGCAAACTCGACCGGCAAGCCCTGCCTGCTCCCGACCCTGGTGACGACACCGCTCCACAGCAGCAACCCAGCGCCCCCCTGGAGAGCCTGCTCTGCGTCCTCTTCGCCGAGGTCATCGGAATCAGCGAGGTCGGCATAGACGACAGCTTCTTTGACCTGGGTGGCCATTCTCTGTTGGCCACTCGCCTCATCAGTCGCATTCGGGCCGAAATCGGAGTGGAGCTCCCGATCAACGCCCTCTTCGACACGCCGAGTGTGTCGGGTCTCGCAAGCAGGATGAACGCCCCCGGGGACACCCGGCCGGCGTTGGGCCCCACCGCCCGGGCGGAGTACCCGCCCCTGTCCTTCGCCCAACGCCGCATATGGTTCCTGCACCGCATGGATCAGGAGAACCTGACCTACAACATCCCTGGCATCCTGCGTCTTGATGGTCCGTTGGATGTGGGGGCGCTTGAGCGGGCGTTGGGTGATGTGGTGGCGCGTCACGAGGTGCTGCGTACGGTGTATCCCGAGGTTGATGGTGCGCCGTACCAGTGCATCCTCGGCCGTCATGCTGTTCGGCCTACGATCGATCGGGTATCCGTAACGCCTTGTGGGCTCGAGTCGGTTCTGGTTGCGGAGGCGCGGCGTGGGTTCGATCTGCGTCGGGATCTTCCGCTGCGTGGGGTGTTGTACGCGGTGGGGGAGGGTGAGCATGTGCTGTTGCTGGTGCTGCATCACATCGCGGGTGACGGGTGGTCGCTGGGTCCGTTGATGCGGGATCTGGCGCAGGCGTATGCGGCGCGGTGTGCGGGTGTGGAGCCGGGTTGGGCGCCGCCGGCGGTGCAGTATGCGGACTATGCGGTCTGGCAGCGGGAGCTGCTGGGGTCGGAGGAGGATCCGGGCAGTCGGGCGTCGCAGCAGTTGGAGTACTGGACCACCGCATTGCGGGGGCTGCCCGACCAACTCGCCCTGCCCTTCGACCACCCCCGACCCCCCGTCGCCAGCTATCGAGGGGCCCAAGTCCCCTACCATCTTTCCTCCGCCCTCCACGCGGATCTGACCCGTCTGGCGCGGGAGTGTGGGGTCAGCACGTTCATGGTGTTGCAGGCGGCGTTTGCTTCCCTACTGACGCGGTTGGGTGCGGGAGAGGACATTCCGCTGGGTACGCCGGTGGCCGGGCGTACTGATGAGGCGGTGGAGGACCTGGTCGGGTTCTTCGTCAACACTTTGGTGCTGCGTACCGACACCTCCGGCAATCCGACGTTCCGGGAACTGCTGGCGCGGGTGCGGCGCTGTGACCTGGCCGCCTACAACCACCAGGATCTGCCGTTCGAGCGGCTGGTGGAGGTGCTGAACCCGACCCGCAGCATGTCCCGGCACCCGCTGTTCCAGGTGATGCTGGCTTTGCAGAACAGCCCCCAGCCCGAACCCGCCCTACCCGGCCTCACCACCACAATCCAGCCTCTTGACCCAGGCATGGCGCAGTTCGACCTGGCACTCAGCCTCACCGAACACCACGGCCCGGACGGCGACCCTCGTGGCATCACCGGGCACGCCATCTACGCCACCGAACTCTTCGACGAGTCCTCGCTCCGCCTCCTGCTCAAGCGACTCACGCGAGTCCTGGAGGAGGTTCTGAACGATCCGGACCAGGCCCTCAGCTCCGTGAATGTCCTGGACGCGCTGGAACGACGCCGGCTTCTGACCGACAACAACGACACCTTTTGGCCGATGCCGCGAATGCCGCTGCCGGAAGCCTTCGAACAGCAAGCCGCCCGCACCCCCGACGCTGTCGCCCTGATCTGCGACGACGAGCAGCTGACGTACGCCGAGCTCAACGAGCGCGCCAACCGCCTCGCTCGGCTCCTGGTGCGCCACGGCGCAGGGCCCGAACAAGTTGTCGCCGTCGAGGTTCCGCGGTCACCGCACCTCACGGTCAGCCTGCTCGCCGTGTTGAAGAGCGGCGCTGCCTACCTGCCTCTTGACCCCGACTACCCGACCGAACGTCTGGCCTTCATGGTCCAAGACGCCTCTCCGATCTGCATCGTGACGACCTCGCAGGGCGCGACCGCCCTGCGAGGTGGGCACCCGCTCATCGATCTCGATTCCCGGGACGTCCACGGTTTCCTCGACGCCAGCACCGGCGGTGACGTGACCGACAGCGAACGGCACGCCACGCTGTGGCCCGAGCACCCGGCCTACCTCATCTACACGTCCGGTTCCACCGGCCGGCCCAAGGGTGTCGTCGTCACGCACACCGGACTACCCAACCTGGCACAGTTCGTGGCCGACGAACTCGACCTCGGCATCGGTAGCCGCTTCCTCCAGTTCTCCTCGGTGAGTTTCGACGCCGCCGTGTTCGAGATGGTCAGCACCCTGCTGTCCGGAGCGGCACTCGTCGTGGCCCCCTCGCATCATCTCACCCCGGGCGCAGCACTGGCCCAGACCATCCAGCGGCACCAGGTCACCCACCTGTGTGCGCCCTCCTCGGTGATGGACGCCCAGGCGGCCGAACCACTCGGTGACCTGCCCGCCTTCCTGGTCGTCGCCGGTGAGGCCTGCTCCGCCGAGACCGCAGCTCACTGGTCAACCGGCCGCCACATGTTCAACGCCTACGGGCCCACCGAGTACACGGTGTGCGTCAGCATGACCGAGCCCCTCAACGGCGGCCCGCACCGCCCACCCATCGGAAGCCCCATCTTCAACACCCGGGCCTACGTCCTGGACACGGGTCTCCAACCGGTGCCCGCTGGGATCGCTGGAGAACTGTACGTAGCAGGTGCGGGACTGGCCCGCGGATACGCCCACCGCTCCGGGCTGACCGCCGAACGGTTCGTGGCCGACCCCTTTAGCACCGAGGGCGGACGTATGTACCGCACCGGTGACCTGGTGCGCTGGGACAACAAGGGCAAACTCGAATACCTTGCCCGGGCGGACCAGCAGATCAAGCTGCGGGGCTTCCGCATTGAGCCCGGGGAAATCGAATCGGCCCTGTCCTCCCACCCGACAGTGGCCAGGGCCGCCGTCCTACTTCGAGACGGCCATCTGGTCGCCTATGTGACCCTGGCCCTGACAGGCGAACCAGCCCCGCAGATGCAGGAACTCAGGTCACACGTAGCCGTGAAGCTGCCTGAGCATATGGTCCCCGCCACTGTGGTCAGCCTCGACGAGCTTCCGCTGCTGCCCAACGGCAAGCTCGACCAGGCCGCCTTGCCCGCCCCTGACTTCCACAGCCGCGCCTCCTCCCGCAGCCCGCGCACCCCCCAGGAGGCAGCGCTCAGTGCGCTGTTCGCCGAAGTGCTGGAGCTGCCCGAAGTGGGCATCGATGACAGTTTCTTCGAACTCGGCGGACACTCGCTGCTGGCCACCCGCCTAGTCAGCCGCATTCGCGGTACGCTCGCGACAGAAGTACCCGTCCGGACCCTCTTCGAAGCGCCCACCATCGCTCGCCTCGCAGCCCGTCTGGACGGCGCAGCCCTCGTGCGGCCGGCACTCCGCCGTGCCCCACGGGCGGACACGGTGCCCCTGTCCTTCGCCCAGCGACGCCTGTGGTTTCTCCACCGCCTTCAAGGCCCCAACCCCACCTACAACATTGCCCTGCCACTTCGCCTGACCGGTCACCTTGACCAGGAGGCACTCAGCCTCGCGCTCACCGACCTGGCACGACGCCACGAGACCCTGCGCACCGTCTTCCCCGAGACTGACGGAAACCCCCGCCAGGCCGTCTTGGATCCCGACCAGCTGGACGACCTCCTCACAGTCACCGCCACCGCCGAGGAGAAGCTGGCCGCCGATCTCAATGCCGCCGCCGCGCACTGCTTTGACCTCACTACCGACGTCCCACTGCACTGCACGCTGTTCCGGTTGAGCGAGGACGACCAGATCCTGCTCCTCCTGCTGCACCACATCGCCGGCGACGGCTGGTCCGCCGCGCCGCTGGGGCGTGACCTGGCACAGGCCTACGCCTCGCGCCTCGACGCCCGCTCCCCGGACTGGCAGCCGCTGCCCGTGCAGTACGCCGACTACACCCACTGGCAGCACCAGCTCCTGGGAGCCGAGGACGACCCGCACAGCAGGGCCTCTCGGCAACTCGCCTTCTGGAGGTCCACCCTGGCAGACCTTCCCGAGCAGACGACCCTGCCTTTCGACCGGCCAAGGCCGGCCTTGGCCCGGTACCAAGGCGACAGCATCGCCTACACCCTGGACGGCGAACTGCACACGGCCCTCGGCTCCCTTGCACAGGGCAGCGGGGCCAGCGTGTTCATGGTTCTGCATGCCGCCTTGGCGGCGCTTCTGAGCAGGATGGGAGCGGGCGAGGACATCTCGATCGGCACACCTGTTGCCGGACGCACCGACGAAGCACTCGACGACCTCGTCGGCTTCTTCGTCAACACCCTCGTGCTGCGCGCGGACCTCTCAGGGAACCCGACCTTCCACGAACTCCTGCACCGCACCAAGAGCACCGTCCTCGCCGCTTACGAGCACCAAGACCTGCCCTTCGAGCGTCTGGTCGAGGTGCTGAACCCGACACGCAGCACGGCACACAATCCGCTGTTCCAGGTGATGCTGGCCTTCCACAATCTGCCACTGACGGAGCTGGACATGCCCGGACTCCAGTCCGAGCTCCAACCCCTGCCTGTCACGACGGCGAAATTCGACCTCCACCTGGAGCTGACCGACACCTCCGTCCCCGGTCAGGAGCAGCACGGAGGTATCGCAGGAGCCGTGCACTTCAACACCGACGTCTTCGACCGCCGCACCGTCGAGACGCTCCTGCAACGCCTGACGCGACTGCTGTGGACTGTCGCACGCGAGCCTGACCTGCCGGTCGGCTCCATTGGGATCCTCACAGCGGACGAACGCCATCAGCTGCTGATGGGCAACAATGCCACCGCGCACCACCTGCCCCCAACAAACCTCGTGGACCTCTTCGAACAGCAGGTCGACGCCAGCCCACAGGCCACCGCGGTCACCTTCACCGACGAGCACCTCTCCTACGCCGAGCTGGAAACCCGTTCCAACGCCTTCGCCCGTGCCCTGCTCGCCCACGGCGCCGGCCCGGAGAAGATCGTCGCCGTGGCGCTGCCGCGGTCGACGGAACTCGTCGTAGCTCTCCTCGCCGTGCTGAAGGCCGGTGCTGCGTACCTGCCTCTCGACCTGGACAATCCCGCCGACCGACTGGCCTTCGTGCTTGACGATGCCGCCGCCACCTGCGTTATCGCACCACCTGCGGCGCATCAGCAGCTGCCCGGGGAACTCCCGGTCATCCATGTCGGCGATCAGTTCAGTCACGAGACCGCAGGTACCGCCCGGATCAACGACCGCGACCGGCCTGTTCCGCTGTATCCCCAGAGTCCGGCCTACCTCATCTACACCTCCGGCTCCACCGGCGAGCCCAAAGGCGTCGCTGTTCCGCACACCGCGATCGTCAACCGGCTGCTGTGGATGCAGGACACATACCGTCTCGGAACCGACGACCGTGTGCTGCAGAAAACCCCTGCCACCTTCGACGTGTCCGTCTGGGAGTTCTTCTGGCCCCTCCTACAGGGGGCCACACTGGTGGTGGCACAACCCGGCGGCCACAAGGATCCGGCCTACCTTGCCCGGATCATCCAGGACGAGGACATCACCACCGCGCACTTCGTCCCCTCCATGTTGCGAGAGTTCCTTGGGGAACCGACAGCCGCGGGATGCACCAGTCTTCGCCGCGTCATGTGCTCCGGCGAAGCGCTCACACCGCAACTGCGTACCCAGTACCACCGGACAGTGGATGCCGAACTACACAATCTGTACGGGCCGACGGAAACGGCCGTGGACGTCACCGCACGGGCATGTCCGCCGGTACAGGCCACGGCGCCGGTGCCCATCGGCCGACCGGTATGGAACACCGGCGTATACGTCCTCGACGCGCACCTGGCACCTGTTCCCGTCGGCGTGGTGGGCGAGCTCTACGTCACCGGCGCTCAGCTCGCTCGCGGCTACGCCAGCCGTCCGGCCGAGACCGCCCAGCGATTCGTCGCCGACCCCCTGCAAAACGACGGCGAACGCATGTACCGCACCGGCGACCTGGCTCGCTGGACGACAGCAGGGGAGCTGGAATACCTCGGGCGCACCGATGATCAGGTCAAAGTCCGCGGCCTGCGCATCGAGCTGGGCGAGATCGAGAACACGCTGACAGAGTACGACGGCACCGCCCAGGCAGCGGTCATCGCACACGAGCCGGGACCGGGTGACGCACAGCTTGTCGCCTACCTCGTCTCCGACCCCAACGCCCCCGCTCTCTCGCCGGGCGACTCCGAAACCGACATGGTCAGCGGCTGGGAAGACGTCTACGACACCCTCTACGCAGACCAGAAGGCCCCCCTCGGTGAAGACTTCGCCGGCTGGGACAGCAGCTACGACAAGGCCCCTATCCCGCTGGACGCAATGCGCGAGTGGCGCGACCGGACCGTTGACCGCATCCGTGCCCTGAATCCGCAGCGCGTCCTGGAGGTGGGAGTGGGAAGCGGGCTGCTCCTCGCTCCGCTGGCTCAGGACTGCGAGGAGTACTGGGGGACGGACCTGTCCGCCACCGTGATCAACAAGCTCGCGCGCCAGCTCGCGCAGAACCCGACGTTGAACGAGAAAGTCACTCTGCGTGCCCAACCGGCCCACGAGCTGGCAGGTCTGCCCCAGGGCTACTTCGACACCATCGTCCTCAACTCCGTGGTCCAGTACTTTCCCAGCGCCGACTACCTCACCGACGTCCTTCAAGGACTCGGGGATCTCCTGGCTCCCGGAGGATCGGTGTACGTGGGCGATGTCCGCCACCGAGGCCTGGAGCGGAACCTGCGCACCGCGGTTCACCTCCACCAGGCGCGTATGGGAACCGAGGCTGCGGCGTTGCTCCGTTCCGTTGCGCAGGACCGGCTGATGGAGAAGGAACTACTGCTCGACCCCGCCTTCTTCCCGGCGCTCTGCAGTGCGATCCACGGCTACACCTCGGCAGAGGTGTTCCTCAAGCGAGGACGTCAGCACACCGAACTCACCCGCTACCGCTACGAGGCCGTCCTGCACACCGCGCCAGCCGACAGCGTTCATCCGCAGGTGTTGGAGAACGGCCTCACCTGGGGCAGCGACATCGTGGACCTGGCCGAGCTGCGCGAGGTGCTCACCGACACATCCCTCAGCGCCCTGCGGGTCCGTGGTATCCCCAACCTGCGTACTCTCCCCGAGTACACAGCCATGGCCCATTTCGATGAGCACTTCGACGTCGAGGGAGCACGGGCCCGCTTGACGGACACCAGCGGGATCGACCCCGAAGATGTTCACGAACTCGGACGCCTCACCGGTCGGAGAACGGCCACGACGTGGAACGGCGCAGCCGACGGCAGCTACGACGCGCTCTTCACCTCGCACGAGACCACTCCCGCCGCCGTCGCGCCGAACACCGCCGTCGAGAACCCCGCCGCCTACGCCAGCAAGCCCTCCTCCGGACGGGCGCTGTCGACTCTGGTGACCCGTTTGCGTGCACACTGCGGCGCACACTTGCCCGACTACATGGTGCCCGCGGCATTCGTCGTCCTGGACCGCCTGCCGCTCACCCGGAACGGTAAGCTCAACCGCAAGGTCCTCCCCGCCCCCGACTTCGCCTCAAGCGCTGCCTACCGGGAACCAACCACTCCTCGGGAACAACTGCTCTGTCAACTGTTCGCGGAAGTCCTCGGGCTTGAGCAGGTCGGAATGGACGACAGCTTCTTTGACCTGGGTGGCCATTCTCTGTTGGCCACTCGGCTCACCAGCCGCATTCGTTCCACCATGAGCGTCGAAGTCGCCATCAGCACGCTCTTCGAAACCCCCACGCCGGCCGGCGTGGCGGTCGCCATCGCCGCCACGAGCCAAGCTCGCCCACCGTTGAGGCCCGTCGACCGGCCCGACCCCCTCCCCGTCTCCTTCGCCCAGCGCCGTATGTGGTTCCTGCAACGGGTCGACGGCGACAACCTCGCCTACAGCATGCCCGGCATCCTGCGTCTTGATGGTCCGTTGGATGTGGGGGCGCTTGAGCGGGCGTTGGGTGATGTGGTGGCGCGTCACGAGGTGCTGCGTACGGTGTATCCCGAGGTTGATGGTGCGCCGTACCAGTGCATCCTCGGCCGTCATGCTGTTCGGCCTACGATCGATCGGGTATCCGTAACGCCTTGTGGGCTCGAGTCGGTTCTGGTTGCGGAGGCGCGGCGTGGGTTCGATCTGCGTCGGGATCTTCCGCTGCGTGGGGTGTTGTACGCGGTGGGGGAGGGTGAGCATGTGCTGTTGCTGGTGCTGCATCACATCGCGGGTGACGGGTGGTCGCTGGGTCCGTTGATGCGGGATCTGGCGCAGGCGTATGCGGCGCGGTGTGCGGGTGTGGAGCCGGGTTGGGCGCCGCCGGCGGTGCAGTATGCGGACTATGCGGTCTGGCAGCGGGAGCTGCTGGGGTCGGAGGAGGATCCGGGCAGTCGGGCGTCGCAGCAGTTGGAGTACTGGACCACCGCATTGCGGGGGCTGCCCGACCAACTCGCCCTGCCCTTCGACCACCCCCGACCCCCCGTCGCATCCGGCCGCGGCGACTCCGTTGCATGGCATCTCGACGCTGCTCTGCACTCCAAGGCCGCCGAANTGCGGCGCGGTGTGCGGGTGTGGAGCCGGGTTGGGCGCCGCCGGCGGTGCAGTATGCGGACTATGCGGTCTGGCAGCGGGAGCTGCTGGGGTCGGAGGAGGATCCGGGCAGTCGGGCGTCGCAGCAGTTGGAGTACTGGACCACCGCATTGCGGGGGCTGCCCGACCAACTCGCCCTGCCCTTCGACCACCCCCGACCCCCCGTCGCCAGCTATCGAGGGGCCCAAGTCCCCTACCATCTTTCCTCCGCCCTCCACGCGGATCTGACCCGTCTGGCGCGGGAGTGTGGGGTCAGCACGTTCATGGTGTTGCAGGCGGCGTTTGCTTCCCTACTGACGCGGTTGGGTGCGGGAGAGGACATTCCGCTGGGTACGCCGGTGGCCGGGCGTACTGATGAGGCGGTGGAGGACCTGGTCGGGTTCTTCGTCAACACTTTGGTGCTGCGTACCGACACCTCCGGCAATCCGACGTTCCGGGAACTGCTGGCGCGGGTGCGGCGCTGTGACCTGGCCGCCTACAACCACCAGGATCTGCCGTTCGAGCGGCTGGTGGAGGTGCTGAACCCGACCCGCAGCATGTCCCGGCACCCGCTGTTCCAGGTGATGCTGGCTTTGCAGAACAGCCCCCAGCCCGAACCCGCCCTACCCGGCCTCACCACCACAATCCAACACCTTGACCCGTCGATAGCTCGTTTCGATCTCACGCTCAGTCTCACCGAGCACCACGAGCCCGACGGAACACCCGCGGGCATCTCCGGTCCGCTCACGTATGCGACCGACGTCTTCGACCAGGACACCGTCGAGACTCTCGGACGTCGCCTGACACGTCTCCTCGAAACCGCGCTGGCCGATCCCGACATCGCGCTGACGAGCATCGACTTGCTCGAACACCACGAGCACCGTCAACTGACCCGGAAACTCAGCCACACGACTGCTCCTGCCCCCGTCCAAGGCCCACTGGAGCAGTTCACCAACCACGTCCGTCTTCGCCCCGACGCCCCCGCCGTCACCTACCGCGACGAGGTGCTGAGCTACAGCGAGCTGGATCAGCGTGCGGCACGACTCGCTCACGTCCTCTTCGCACACGGAGCAGGCCCCGAGGAGACCGTCGCAGTTGCCCTTCCCCGCTCCATCGAACTCGTCGTCGCACTCCTCGCCATCCTGAAGACCGGGTCCGCGTACTTGCCGATAGACCCCGACCACCCGGCCGAACGACTCTCGTACATGCTCAACGACGCGCTGCCGGTCTGCTGCATCGGCGTGGAGGCGGTTTCCGAGAAGCTGCCAAGCGGAACGCTCACGCTGGACGACGCGCGAACCGCCGCAACCATCGACGCCAGCCCAGCGACGTTCTTCGCCTCTGACTCCCAGTCCTCAGGCCACATGCGGATGGCCGTCCTCTACACCTCGGGCACCACCGGGACACCCAAGGGTGTGGTGCTCACCCGCAGCAACATCACGTCCATGGTCGACGAGGTGCAAAGAATCTTCCACCTGGACGAAACCGACGTCGTCCTGCACAAGGCCCCGCTCGGTTTCGACGCGTCGATCGAGGAGATCTTCTGGCCTCTCCTCACCGGTGCACGACTGGTGATAGCTGAACCCGACGGTGACAAGGACCCTGCGTACCTTGCCGATGTCATCCGCGCTCACCAGGTCACCACCATCGACGTGGTTCCCACGTTGCTCGAAACGCTCGTGGACGAAGCCGCACCCGACGGCCTCCCCTCGCTGCGCCGGGTGCTGTCTGCCGGCGACGTCCTCAGCCATGAGGTGGCAGACCGCTTCACCGCCGTGACCTCGGCGGCGCTCACCAACCTCTACGGCCCGACCGAGGCCACCGTCAACGCGACCTACTGGAACAGCTCACCCGAGGTGGACAATGGAGCACCCCCGATCGGACGGCCCACCCCGCACACGCACGTCTACCTGCTCGACAACCACCTCCAGCCGGTTCCCCCCAACGTCACCGGCGAGCTCTACATCGCCGGTGACGGGCTGGCGCGCGGCTACCTCAACCGCGCGGCGCTGACCGCTGACCGCTTCGTCGCCGATCCGTTCCGGGATGACGGAGCACGCATGTACCGCACGGGCGACCTCGCACGCTGGAGTCGGAGCTGGCAACTCCAGTTCGCCGGACGCAGTGACCACCAGGTCAAGATTCGTGGTGTGCGCATCGAGCCGAGTGAGATCGAGGCCGTCCTGGCCAAGCATCCCGCGGTCCGCACAGCGACCGTCGCCCCGCACGAAGACCGACTCGTCGCCTACGTCACCGCCCTCCAGGGAACCCGTCCTGCGGAGGCGGCAGAACTGCAAGCCCACGCTGGTGCGTTCCTCCCCGACCACATGGTGCCGTGGGGCTACATCACCCTCGACGAACTCCCCCTGACACCCAACGGCAAACTGGATCGCAAAGCACTTCCCGCCCCGGACCTGGCAACCCTTTCACCCTCGCGTACAGCCGCCTCGCCCACAGAACAACTGCTGGCAGCCCTGTTCGCGGAGGTTCTGGGCGTACCAGAGGTCGGGGTGGACGACAGTTTCTTCGACCTGGGCGGCCACTCCCTGCTGGCCACCCGCCTGGCCGGGCGTATCCGGGATACGTTCGGGGTGGAGCTGCCTATGAGCACGCTCTTCGAGACCCCCACCGTCGCCGGCCTCCTCCACAGCCGATTCGGTGCGGAAGGCACCCAGGCGACCGAGGCGGCCCTGGAGGTCGTGCTGCCGCTGCGCTCCGGCGGTGGGCCAGCCCTGTTCTGCGTTCACCCGATCGCGGGCATCAGTTGGAGCTACGCGCGCTTGCTCCCCTTGCTGGACAGCACCATTCCCGTCTACGGACTGCAAGCCCGGGGGTTGCTGCCGGAGCACACCGTCTCCGGTTCCCTTACGGAGATGGCCGCCGACTACGTGGAACAGATGCGCAAGGTGCAGCCCTTCGGCCCCTACCACCTCGCCGGATGGTCACTCGGCGGGTCCATCGCTCACGAGATGGCCGCTCAACTCAAGCGTGCGGGCCACGAGGTGGGTGTCCTGGCGCTCTTGGACGCACATCCGCAGGACCCCCCGGAGCTAAGGGGCCACACCGGAGTGAACGAGCGGGATGTCGTGGGCTCGCTGCTCGCCCACTTCGGGCTGGAGCCCCAAGCCTCCGACGACGCCCGCCGCGCGCAATTGCTGGCCTATCTCGGCGAGCAAGAGCACCACCCCCTGGGTGCCGACTCCGAAGGACTCGGCCGGCTCATCGCGGTGTACGCGAACACTGCACGGCTCGCCAGTGCCTTCACCCCGCAGCACCTGGACCACGATGCCCTCACCTTCACCGCCACGGCAGAACCGGAAGCGGCAAGCTCAGCCCAGAGGTGGACACCCTTCATCGCCGACGAGATAGAGGACTATCCCGTCTTCTGCCGGCACGCGGACATGTTGGAGGCAGCCCCTGCGGCACTGATTTGCCGGGTCCTGAACGACAAGATCACAGCCACTTCGCCCCGAACCGGACAGGAATCTCAATGATCGTGTCAAGCCGCCTGCGTGACCGGGGGGACGGGGGTGAACAGCCTCTGGTCACGGAGCATGGCCCACAGCACATCGACTCGCCGTCGGGCGAGCGCAAGCAACGCCTGGGTGTGGATCAACCCTTCGGATCGCTTCCGCAGGTAGTAGTCGCGAGAGGGCCCGGGCCTCATCATGGCGGTCTGTGCGGCCAGGTAGAAGATGTGCCGCAGACGGCGGTTGTAGCGTTTGGGCCGGTGGTTGTTGCCGGTGCGGCGGCCGGAGTCCCGGGCGACCGGGGCCAGGCCGGCGTGGGAGGCGAGGCGGCCGGCGTCGCGGTAGCCGGACAGGTCACTGACGATGGCGACGAACTCGGCTCCCAGGATGGGGCCCATGCCGGGCATGGACTCGATGATCTCGGCGCGGTCGTCGGTGCGGAACGTCTCGCGGATCTCCCGGTCGTTGTCCTTGATCCGCTCGTCCAGGGCCAGCAGTTGGTGGGCGAGGTCACAGACCAGCTTGGCGGCCCGCTTCTCGCCGGGCAGGGCGATCTGCTGGGACTGGGCGGCCTCGACGGCCTTGGCCGCGACGGTGCCGGCGCTGCGGACCTTGCGTCGTTCCAGCCAGGTCGTCAGCCGCTTGACGCCGATCCTTCGCAAGGCTGCCGGGACCTGGTACTCGGTCAGCATGACGACTGGGCCCTTGGCCGAGGAGTAGTCGAAGGCCCTTTCCAGGGCCGGGCAGATGCCCACCAGCAGGTCACGGAGCCGGTTGATCAGCCGGACGCGGTCGGCGATCAGGTCGGCGCGGTGGTTCGTGAGCACCCGCAAGGTGGAGACCAGCTCCGGGGGTGTGTCCAACGGAGCGAAGCTCTTGGGGCGCATGCGGGCCTGGTCGGCGATGACCAGGGCGTCCTTCGCGTCGGTCTTGCCCTCGCCCTGGTAGGCGCCGGACATCCGATTGACCGTCCGGCCGGGAACGTAGACCACGTCCTGGTCGTGTGCGATCAGCAGGGCCAGCAGCAACGTGGAGGCCCGGCCGGAGATGTCCACCGCCCACCGCACGTCCTCAGCCCGCTCACAGGCGGTCTCGATGAGAGCGAGGATCTGGGCCTCGTCGTTGATTACCTTCGTCGAGAACATCGCCTCGCCGTCGGCGTCGACCGCCACCGCCCAGTGGTGCCCCTTGCCGGCGTCGATCCCGACCCATATTCGAGCCTGCCGCGTACTCAAGTCCATCGCTCCGTATCCCTCGTGACCCGCATTCCATGGTCCGAGGAACACCCCGCCGACAGGTCCCTAACCAGCGATGACCGCAGTTCTCAATCAGTGGCCGGAGCGTCCCGGAGGACCGGGCGGCCATTCCTCTCGAGCCATCAACGGCAAACCGTCATCAGCCACACCCGGTCCCCCCGGACCGCCAACCATTCTTAGGGAAGCGTCATGACCAACCCTTTTGAAGAGGACGCCAGCTATCTCGTGCTCATCAACGAGGAGAACCAGCACTCACTGTGGCCGGCTCATCTCGTTGTGCCCGGCGGATGGCAGACCGTTTTCGGCCCCGAGCCCCGGCAGGGCTGCCTGGAGTACATCGAGGCGCAGTGGACGGACCTGCGCCCCAGAAGCCTGATCGAGCAGATGGGCGGGTGAGGCGGGCGGCCCTTCGGACCGCCCGCGTGGCAGCGAGAAGCTTGTCTCCACCTCGCTCAGGCCAGTACCTCACCACCCGTCAGGGTCTCGGCGTAGGAGAAGGAGTACCCCTTCCCCACCTGTTCGGGAATGAGAGTCGCCAAATCCGTGTCCAGCGCCCGTACACCGTCCTCGAAGAACCGCATATCGGCCACACCGGACCACACCTCGGAAAACTCAACACCCTCCACACAAGAGGTGATGAGTCGTTGCCGGGAACCCGCACCAGCCAGCCACGGCGGCGTCACCTCGCTGTGCACCAGCGGGAGGAGGCTCAAATCCGGAGGGGAGTCGACCTTCTCGGTCAGTGTCACGGTCGCTTCCGCGATACGCCGGTCGTGTACGGCCAACGACCCGGACATCCGACCACCAGGTTCATGGTGAGTGGCGGCCCGCCCCACAGCGATTGGCCGACTCATACGAATGCTGCCGAACTGCTTGGGCATTCCCTGTATCCAACCCCGAGCCAGGGACACCGCGGAGTCGACCCACGCGTATGGGCACCGGGCCATGGCACGTCCCTCGTACTGGCAGCCCAACAGCAGGAGAAATTCCGAGAATTGACAGCGTGCGGGGTCGGTGAGTTCCGACTTGTCGGCGGAGCACCACTGCCAGTCGGAGAACACCGCAGCGGCAGCGCCCGGGTCCGACGCCGACACTCCTTCGGGGAGGAACCTTTGAGCTGCGTCCGGGTCCACACGGCAGTCGACCCACAGCATGTTCCCCGAAAAATGCCATGGAGGAGGCGTAATCATCGAGGAGACACCAGTGGGAGACAGCGGAAGCGAATACCCGGCGAGTTCTTTCGGAGGTTGCAAAGACATGGGGAAATACTACCGGGAAACGCCACTCGAAAGGTCGGAGACGGGTGAATCACGAACCATCGACTGGTCCTTCGAAAGCATCGTCCAACATGCGGCAGCAGAAGGGGTATACGACCTGGGGCCAGGCTATCTAGACCCTCAGCTGATACCGGTGCCGGACATCAAGGCAGCCTTCGACGAGGCGCTCTCCCGCTATGGCGCCGCCGCGCTCGCTTATGGCCACAACCAGGGCGCGTTGCCCTTCCGGGCAGCGGTCGCCGATCGGCTAGCCGACGGTGACGGCACCGATTACACACCATCCCACCTCCTCGCCACCGGAGGAACCTCGCAAGCGCTCGACCTCCTGGCGGCTGCGGTAGCCGAGCCGGGTCAGGCAGTCGTGGTTGAGTCACTCACCTATGATCTGGCCCTGCAGATTTTCCGGGACCGCGGCCTCGTGGTGTACGCAGTGGAACGGGACAGCGAGGGCATGCTGCCGTCCGCTGTTGACCAGGCCGCGGCACGGGCCCGGCAAGAACGTAGAGGGATCGCGTTCGTCTACCTCGTTCCCACCTTCCACAACCCCACGGGCAGTGAGATGTCGCAGCCCCGTCGTACCGCGCTGCTGGAATCAGCGGCACGCCACCAGATGCTTGTCGTCGAGGACGACGCCTACGCCGATCTGCCGCTGACGCCCCGGACCCGGCAGCCGTCGCTGGCAGGCCTGGCTGATTTCCGCGGAGTCGTACGGCTCGGTACCTTCTCCAAGTCACTGGCGCCCGGACTGCGCCTGGGATGGTTGGCCGCGGGCCCGCGGCTTTGCCGAGAGCTGGCGGGCAGAGGGCTGTTCACGAGTGGCGGATGCCCCAGTCACTTGGCAGCTCTCGCGGTTGGTCTGCTATTGGAGAGCGGTTTCTACGAGGACCACCTCAGATGGCTGCACAGCGAACTGAAGTGTCGCCGTGATGCTCTGACCGACACCCTGCACAACCTGCTCCCCGGTGAATGGCATCTGCGCCCTGCCGATGGCGGCCTGTTCAGCTGGGTCGATATCCCCGCCGGAGTCAGCGAATTCGACGCGGTGGCAGCGGCAGAGCAGGGCGGCGTCCTGACCTCGCCCGGTGAGCGTTTCGGTAGCGACGCCGAGCCCGGCGTCCGGCTCTCCTACGCCTACAACTCCCCGGAACGTCTCGCGGCTGCGGCGGCGTCACTCGCGGACGCGTGGCGGCCCTTGTCCGCAGGGTAGCCCCACTGCCCGGCGTGACGACCGATCTGAACGAAGAAGGGCACAACCATGGAATTCGAGATATCAACGCTGGCACAGAGGCCGAGCCTGCTGGGCGATGTCTGGTCGCTGAACCCCACATGGCCGGAGTTCATGTACCACGGACCGGTAGGCGACTCGCACTACGGCGGCTTCGTCGACACCTTTCACGACTTCACCATGGTGGCGACGGAATCCGGGCGAGTCGTCGCCCGGGGTCACAGTGTCCCGTTCGCCCTCGATCTTCCCGGGCGCAAGCAACTGCCCCCCGGCGGCTGGGACCGCATACTGATATGGGCCTTTGACGACCACCGGCGCCGCCGCAAGACCGACATCGTCAGCGCTGTCGAGGTCGTCATCAACCCTGACTACCGGGGGCAGGGACTCTCCACGCAGATGCTTCGGGCCATGTCCGACAACGCTCGTGAGAAGGGGTATGGGCGACTCGTGGTCCCGGTCCGGCCCGCTGCGAAGCACGAGGAGCCGCACACTCCGATGGACGACTACCTCGCCCGCACAGGTGCAGACGGCCTGCCACAGGACCCATGGCTGCGGACCCATGTGCGTATCGGCGGTAAGATCGTCGGTGTCGCACCCAGCTCAATGGTGGTTCCCGGCTCGCTGCAGCAGTGGCGGGAGTGGACCGGACTCCCCTTCGACACTGACGGCGCTATCGCCGTGCCCGGCGGCCTCGCACCCGTGCTGTGCTCTCTGCAGGGTGATTGCGCCGTGTACGTGGAGCCCAACATCTGGGTGGAACACAAACTCACCTGAGAACTCTCAGACAACCAG
Organism: Streptomyces oceani; assembly: GCF_001751245.1. GTDB lineage: Bacteria > Actinomycetota > Actinomycetes > Streptomycetales > Streptomycetaceae > Streptomyces > Streptomyces oceani. Next base: position 127,495 of record NZ_LJGU01000093.1, on the reverse strand, counting down.
ATCCTGCTTGGTCAACGTCCGGGTTCCACGGACTGGTACCTCGCTGGATCTACCGAACTCGTGGACTCGTCCACCTCCGTCGCAACGCGCCAGCCGCGCCGGAGGTGGACGAATGGTGCCAACAGGGCCGATGGGGAACCGTCGGCCGAGCGGGGGTACTCGGCCGACGGTGGTGAGGGGGTCGCACTGCGCAGTTCCGTCTACGGGCCTTGGCGTTGCCACCAGCGGGCGAGATGAGAGAGCGGTGCAAGCAACGAGGTCCCACGTGTGGTCAGGTGGTAACTGACCGCAGGTGGCGAGGACTCGGTATGCACTGTTCTGCCCACCAGCCCATCCCGCTCCATCGCACGTAATGTCCGGATGAGGACCCTGTCGCTGATCTCTCCGGGAATCGCTCGCAGCAGCTCGTTGTGGCGCTTCGGACCAGAGACCAGCGAACTCATCACGGCGACGCACCACTTGCTGGCTACGAGTTCGAGGGTGGCACGCGCGTGACTCCAGTCGATGTCCGGAGGAACCGGATAAGCAGCTGCTTGATCGCCCCTGCGCGACGTTCGGCCGACTTCAGCGTTGGTGCGGTGCAGCTGCTGAGCACTCCTCGCATGGGTGGAGGTCACCTGCTGAGTACGTCCGCCCGTTACGTGGCCGTCATCGGAAGCGGCAGGGTGTTGAGCCGTACTGGACGGCAGGCTTCTTGAAGTCACTTACCGTTCCCCCATATCCGTGTGTCACTCCGGATCCGCCACCACAGCTGCAACGTCGACTCGAACGGCGTCTCTGAGCCATGGCCGACGGCGCTTGGCCACGAGGACCCTCAGAAGCGTGACTCTCCCCGCTGGCTGCACGTAGCTACCTGCGCATCCATGCAGCTACGCCTAGGCATAGTAACGGTAAAACACTGTTGATGCATGCGCATTGGGCCTCCTGTAGATGACTCCGGAGTAAGCCGGGAACTTCGGGATGTGCACGTGGCGAATCCTCGGCACCGGATCACTGTCGACCACAGACCTGGCCCTTCATTCGCGCCTGCCTGGCCAAATCAAGGGGCGGAGCCGTCGCTAACCGACATTTATGTCACCTCTTGCGGGGCGTCACGAGTCACTGCATGCTGACCCGCATCACCACACACGAAACGGGGGCTCCAGAGTGGTTTCCACGAAGCATCGCGGCTGACGTCGTCGCCGACGCGTCACAGTGCAGCGCGAGTTGATCAACCAGCCGGAGTGCACGCCTGCCTTCGAGGTTAAGATCCTCGCGCTTGGTATACGCAGTTTCTATCTTCTCTGGCACTCGACCGCAAGAACGCCGATGCTGTCAGCTAGTGCAGAGAAGAACACCACGCAGACGAAATTTGCCTCTTTAGGCAGTCGCTCCTGCGTGCATTTCACGGTAAACGGAGTGGGGTCCGGGTAGCATGCAGAGTGTCACGCACAATATAGTCGGATGGAAAACAGTTCCGACAGTTCTTCAAGAGTGGGCCGAACGCACCCCGGAGAACATTGCCCTGCGCTTTCTGCGGTACCCCCACATCGACTCGGAAGTTGCAGAGGAATATACATATAGGGAACTTGCCGGAAGGGTGAGCCGCCTTGCTCGCGGCATCGATGCCGAGCCGGGGGAACGCGGGCTGCTGCTGCTGCCGAGCGGTGCTGACATGGCGCTCGGCCTCCTCGCCTGCCTGCACTCAGGCATCATCGCCGTCCCCATGCAACTCCCCGGCCCCAGCCGTGCCAGGCAAGCACTTGAGCGGGTGGAGCGTGTCCTGCGGGACGCGGCCCCGTCGGTTGTGCTGACCTCGAGTGACATCGCCGCACGTGTCGGCGATGACCCGCGTCTCACCGGTCGCTCCGTCATTCACGTTGATCGGCCACTCGACTCTTACGAACCTCTGCCCGCATCTGGAGCAAGTCCCGACGACATCGCCTTCCTCCAGTACACCTCCGGCTCTACGGGCGATCCAAAGGGCGTCTGCAATACCCACCGCGCTCTGCTGACCCAAGTTGACTTCTTTCAGAGCGCCTGGCAATGGGACGAGCCGATCCACACCGTGAGTTGGCTCCCCCTCTATCACGACATGGGCATGATTCAAGGACTGCTCACGCCACTGCTGTCCGGTGGCACCTGCACCTTGATGACACCGCTCAGCTTCATCGGAAAACCGCAGCGGTGGCTTGACGCAGTCTCCAAGTACCGCGGAAACATGATCGGCGGACCGGACTTCGCCTATGACCGATGCTGTGACAGCTACACTCAGGAAGAGCTCAGGCAGCTTGACCTGAGCAGCCTGCGCTACGCGATCAACGGCGCCGAGCCGATTCGCCCGCAGACTCTCCAGCGGTTCACCGAAACCTTCTCCGACGCGGAATTCGACGGCAATGCCGTCACGCCCGGATACGGGCTGGCTGAAGCCTGCTTGACCGTCACACTCAGCGAACAGCCCCGTGGCTGGCGAGCCAACAGCTACGACGTGGAGTCCCTGACCAGCGGCCGCGCCGAGAGAGTGAGGACGGCGTCAGGTCGCCCGATCGTCGGCTGCGGCAACTACCTCCACCAGTGGCGCCTCGCGATCGTCGACCCGGACACTAGAGAGGAACTCCCCTCCGGCATGGTCGGAGAAGTCTGGGTCGCCGGCCCCGGCCTTCCCCGGGGCTACTGGCGCCGTCCCGAGGAAACGGCCACCACCTTCCAGGCGCAGATCAAGAACGAGGACGGCTTCTTCCTGCGCACTGGCGACCTTGGGTTCGTCGACGACGGCGAGCTCTATATCTGCGGCCGTGTGAAAGACCTCATCATCCATCAGGGGTCAAACCACCAGCCCAATGACATCGAGGCCACACTTGAGCGGCGCTGCCCCGACATCAAGGTCGGCGGCGCTTGCCTCGGACAGGCAGGCGACCACAACGGTGTCATTGCCATCGCTGAAGTGGACCGCAGCCTGTCCGAGGATCGCCTCGCCGCGATCGCACGCGACATTCACGCCGTGGCCCTGGCCGAACACAACCTCCCTCTCGAGGAATCAATCCTGGTACGCCGCGGAATCCTCCAGCGGACCTCCTCGGGAAAGATTCGGCGCAGCGAGATGATTCGACGTTGGGAGGACGGTGACCTGCCCGTTCTCCGGGCGGAACACAAGGACGTCTCAGGCGGGACCATCACTCTGCCGGTCCTGCATGCCTCGGTGGCTGAACTGATCGGAGAGCCGGTCGAGTCCCTCCGAACCGATCAGGACCTCATCGCAGCCGGACTCACCTCCATCATGATCATGGAGATCGCCGCCCGACTGAATCGAGCCGGACTCGATCTGGGCTTCTCCACCCTCGTCGCCCATCCGACGATCGACGCATGGTGGTCCCTCGTCGACAAACTGCCAACGGAGCAGAAGCAGCCCCGCGAAAAGCCCGTAAGCGCTGTCGACCCCACTGAGCCCTTCGCCCTCACACCTGTGCAGTACGCGTACTGGGTAGGCCGACGAGAGGGACAGAACCTCGGAGGCGTCGGCTGTCACGCCTATCTGGAGTTCGACGGCCAGAACGTCTCCCCTGAAAGGCTCGAAGCCGCCTTCCGCACCGTACTGCGGCGCCACCAGATGCTGCGCGCCTGCTTCCTGGAGGACGGACGCCAGCAGATCCTCGACCAGAGTCCCTGGCCAGGCCTCAGCGTCCAGGACCTGCGCGAGGCCACCAAGGCTGAGGTCGAGGAGCGCTGCCTCGAAATCCGTGAGCACTTGTCGCACCGACGCCTGGCCGTCGAGCGTGGCGAAGTGATCGACCTGCGGCTGACGCTGCTTCCTGCCGGCGCCTGCCGAGTACACCTTGACCTCGATCTGCTCGTGGCCGACGCCGCGAGCATTCAGATCATCCTGAACGACCTCGTGCGTGCCTACGTGGCGCCCGACCGTCCCCTCCGCCACCTCGAACAGGGCTTCCCCGAGTATCAGGCGCTCCGAAGCGTCCGCCGATCCGAGCCTCGCGAGCAGGCCCGGGCGTACTGGGAGGGCCGGCTCCCGGAGATCCCGGGGGCGCCGCAACTTCCCCTGGCAGAGGGAGCCGCACAACACCAGAGCCCGCGCTTTACCCGGCGCAGTGTTCATCTGGACAGCGACCGCTGGCAGCGGTTCTGTACCCGAGCGCAGGAACACGGCATCACCCCCTCCATGGCTCTGGCCACCGCCTATTCCGAAGTTCTGGCCACCTGGAGTGTGGATCCCCGCTTCTGCCTCAACCTGACGCTCTTCGACCGGCACCCACTGCACGCCGACGTCCCCGACCTGGTGGCGGACTTCACGAACATCATCCTGCTCGCGGTCGACGCCTCGCTCGGCGACTCCTTCGCAGCACGGGCTCGGGCACTGCAAGGGCAGTTCCAAGCCGACGTGGCGCACAGTGAGTACTCGGGCGTGGAGGTCCTTCGTGACCTCACACGCGAACGTGGCGGCGAACGGGCGGTTGCTCCGGTCGTATTCACGAGCAACCTCGGTCGCGAACTGGTAAGCCACACGTTCCAGGAGCAGTTCGGTCGCCTCGGGTGGTCTATTTCTCAGACGCCGCAGGTGTGGCTGGATCATCAGGTGATGGAGGTTGATGGTGGGGTGTGGTTGTCGTGGGATGCGGTGGAGGGGTTGTTTGCGCCGGGTGTTTTGGATGGGATGTTTGGTGCGTATGTGGGGTTGTTGGAGTGGTTGGTGGAGGGGGATTGGGGTGGTGGTGTGCCTGGTCTTGTTCCGGAGTCGCAGGTGGTGGTGCGTGAGCGGGTGAATGCGGTGGTGGGTGGTGTTCCTGAGGGTTTGTTGTATGAGGGGTTTTTGGCGTGTGCGGTTGAGGAGCCGGATGCTGTTGCTTTGTTGTGGGGTGAGAGTGGGTTTGTGTCGTATGGGGTGTTGGCTGATCGTGTGTTGCGGTTGGGGGCGTGGTTGGTGGCTGAGGGTGTGGGTGTGGGGGATGCGGTGGCGGTGTCGTTGCCTAAGGGTCCGGATCAGGTGGTGGCGGTGTTGGGTGTGTTGGTTGCGGGTGGGGTGTATGTGCCGGTGGGGGTGGATCAGCCGGTGGTGCGTCGGGAGGCGATTTGTGCGCGGGCTGGTGTGAGGTTGACGTTGGGTGAGTTGCCGGAGTTGTCGGGGGTTGTTCCTCTTTCTGAGCCGGTGCGGGTGTCTTCGGATGATGCGGCGTATGTGATTTTCACGTCGGGTTCGACGGGGGAGCCGAAGGGTGTGGAGGTGTCGCATCGTGCGGCGTTGAATACGGTGGTGGAGGTGAATTCGCGGTTTGGTGTGGGTCGTGGTGATCGGGTGTTGGGTGTTTCGGCGTTGGATTTTGATTTGTCGGTGTGGGATATCTTTGGTTTGTTGTCGGTTGGTGGTGGTGTGGTTTTGGTGGGTGAGGAGGAGCGGCGTGATGCGGATGTGTGGTTGTCGTTGGTGGTGCGGCATGGGGTGAGTGTGTGGAATTCGGCGCCGGTGTTGTGTGACATGTTGGTTACGGCTGCGGAGGTTTCTGGTGGTTTGCCGCAGTCGTTGCGGTTGGCGTTGGTGTCGGGTGATTGGGTGCCGTTGGATTTGGGGGAGCGGTTGGCGGGGTTGGTGTCGGGGTGTCGGTTGGTGGCTTTGGGTGGGGCGACGGAGGCGGCGATTTGGTCGAATGCGTTTGAGGTGTCGGTGGTGGAGTCGGGGTGGTCTTCGGTTCCGTATGGTTTTCCGTTGGCGAATCAGTCGTATCGGGTGGTGGATTCGCGGGGTGGGGATTGTCCGGATTGGGTTCCGGGGGAGTTGTGGATTGGTGGTGCGGGTGTGGCTCGTGGTTATCGTAATGATCCTGAGCGTACGGCTGCGTCGTTTGTGGAGTATCAGGGTCGGCGGTGGTATCGGACCGGTGATCTGGGTCGGTATTGGCCTGATGGGACGCTGGAGTTTTTGGGGCGGGCGGATCAGCAGGTGAAGGTGCGTGGGCATCGGGTTGAGTTGGGTGAGATCGAGTCTGCGTTGGTCGGGCATCCGCGGGTGCGGTACGCGGTCGCGGCTGCGACCGGGCCTCGCAACCAACGCCGACTGACTGCCGCCCTCGTCTCCGAAGTTGATTCCGAGGGCACCACACTGGTCATCGACGAGAGCGACCTGTTTCGGTTCCTCGCGGACTGCTTGCCCTCCTACGCGATTCCCTCCCATCTGCACACCCTGCCCACCCTCCCCCTCACCGCCAACGGCAAGGTCGACCGCAAGGCTGTGCAGTGGGTGTTGGAGGAGTCGGACCTGGGTGGTTCGGCAGTGCAGTCGGCTCCGGCGGGTGTGGTGGAGGAGCTGGTCGCCGGGGTGTGGTGTGAGGTGTTGGGGGTGGCCTCTGTCTTCCGGGAGGCGAACTTCTTCGAGCTCGGTGGGGACTCGTTGTTGGCTACTCGTCTGGTGGCGCGGTTGCGTGCGCTGGGTGTGGAGGGTGCCGAGCTGGCGGGTTTGTTCGCGGCTCCGGTGCTGTCGGAGTTCGCTGGCCCGCTGGTGTTGGGCCAGGCTGCGGAGGCGGTGGTGCTGACGTCGGATCCGGAGCGTCGTTTTGAGCCGTTCCCGTTGACCGACGTGCAGCGGGCGTACTGGATCGGCCGCTCTGACCAGCTCCCCCTCGGCGGCGTCGGAACCCACTACTACACAGAACTCGACGGCGACGAAGTCGACGTCGAGCGTCTAGAGAACGCACTGAACGCCCTCATCGCGGGCCACGACATGCTCCGGGCCGTGGTGGAAGAACCTGGTGTTCAGCGGGTTCTGAGCGACGTCCCGAGCTTCCACATCGCGGTGCAGGAGCCCTCCCTGGAAGAGGCTGCGGCAAGCCTCACCCAACTGCGGGATGCCATGTCCCACCAGATCTTCGACCCCTCCCACTGGCCGCTGTTCGATGTGCGGGTCGTCCGCTACGGGACCCGAGCCCGTGTCGGCATCAGCATCGACTACCTGGTCCTTGACGGCCTCAGCGTCAAGCTTGTTCTCACTGAGTTGGCTCGGTTGTACGCGGATCCGGACGTGGTGCTGGAGCCGGTGGGTGTCTCGTTCCGGGACTATGTGCTCAGTGCCGGCCCGGACGCGCTGGAGCGTGCGGCGGCCGAGCGGTACTGGGAGGAGCGGCTGGAGGATCTGCCCGGTGGGCCGCAGTTGCCGTTGGCGGTGGAGCCCGCGTCGGTGGTGCGTCCGCGTTTCACCCGGCGGGACACGTGGCTGTCGCCGGAGCGGTGGGAAGCGATCAAGAGCCGTGCGCGTCAGCACGGTCTGACTCCGTCCTCCGTCCTGCTGGCCTGCTACGCGGAAGTCCTCTCCACCTGGAGCGAATCCCCGGACCTGAGCATCCACCTGACCCTTTTCGACCGTCGTGACGTCCATGCCGACATCAACCGTGTACTGGGGGACTTCACCACCCTGATGCTCCTCGGACACCGTCCACAGGCGGGCGAATCCTGGTTGGACAGTGCTCGACGTCTGCAGGGCCAGTTGGCCCGGGACCTTGAGCACCGGTCGGTCTCCTCTCTCTGGGTCACCCGGGAAATGGCTCGCCGTGCCGGTGTCTCCGACGTACCCATGCCTGTCGTCTTCACGAGCACCCTCGGACTTGAAGACGACTTTGCCACCGCCCTCCCCGCCGGCTTCCCGGAACTGCACTGGTCTATTTCTCAGACGCCGCAGGTGTGGCTGGATCATCAGGTGATGGAGGTTGATGGTGGGGTGTGGTTGTCGTGGGATGCGGTGGAGGGGTTGTTTGCGCCGGGTGTTTTGGATGGGATGTTTGGTGCGTATGTGGGGTTGTTGGAGTGGTTGGTGGAGGGGGATTGGGGTGGTGGTGTGCCTGGTCTTGTTCCGGAGTCGCAGGTGGTGGTGCGTGAGCGGGTGAATGCGGTGGTGGGTGGTGTTCCTGAGGGTTTGTTGTATGAGGGGTTTTTGGCGTGTGCGGTTGAGGAGCCGGATGCTGTTGCTTTGTTGTGGGGTGAGAGTGGGTTTGTGTCGTATGGGGTGTTGGCTGATCGTGTGTTGCGGTTGGGGGCGTGGTTGGTGGCTGAGGGTGTGGGTGTGGGGGATGCGGTGGCGGTGTCGTTGCCTAAGGGTCCGGATCAGGTGGTGGCGGTGTTGGGTGTGTTGGTTGCGGGTGGGGTGTATGTGCCGGTGGGGGTGGATCAGCCGGTGGTGCGTCGGGAGGCGATTTGTGCGCGGGCTGGTGTGAGGTTGACGTTGGGTGAGTTGCCGGAGTTGTCGGGGGTTGTTCCTCTTTCTGAGCCGGTGCGGGTGTCTTCGGATGATGCGGCGTATGTGATTTTCACGTCGGGTTCGACGGGGGAGCCGAAGGGTGTGGAGGTGTCGCATCGTGCGGCGTTGAATACGGTGGTGGAGGTGAATTCGCGGTTTGGTGTGGGTCGTGGTGATCGGGTGTTGGGTGTTTCGGCGTTGGATTTTGATTTGTCGGTGTGGGATATCTTTGGTTTGTTGTCGGTTGGTGGTGGTGTGGTTTTGGTGGGTGAGGAGGAGCGGCGTGATGCGGATGTGTGGTTGTCGTTGGTGGTGCGGCATGGGGTGAGTGTGTGGAATTCGGCGCCGGTGTTGTGTGACATGTTGGTTACGGCTGCGGAGGTTTCTGGTGGTTTGCCGCAGTCGTTGCGGTTGGCGTTGGTGTCGGGTGATTGGGTGCCGTTGGATTTGGGGGAGCGGTTGGCGGGGTTGGTGTCGGGGTGTCGGTTGGTGGCTTTGGGTGGGGCGACGGAGGCGGCGATTTGGTCGAATGCGTTTGAGGTGTCGGTGGTGGAGTCGGGGTGGTCTTCGGTTCCGTATGGTTTTCCGTTGGCGAATCAGTCGTATCGGGTGGTGGATTCGCGGGGTGGGGATTGTCCGGATTGGGTTCCGGGGGAGTTGTGGATTGGTGGTGCGGGTGTGGCTCGTGGTTATCGTAATGATCCTGAGCGTACGGCTGCGTCGTTTGTGGAGTATCAGGGTCGGCGGTGGTATCGGACCGGTGATCTGGGTCGGTATTGGCCTGATGGGACGCTGGAGTTTTTGGGGCGGGCGGATCAGCAGGTGAAGGTGCGTGGGCATCGGGTTGAGTTGGGTGAGATCGAGTCTGCGTTGGTCGGGCATCCGCGGGTGCGGTACGCGGTCGCGGCTGCGACCGGGCCTCGCAACCAACGCCGACTGACTGCCGCCCTCGTCCCCGAGATTGCTCGGGCCGCTACCAACGCCGCAATCGTGGCGACGGAAGGCGAGGCGAATCCGCACACTGCCGAACTAGAGGCACGCCTGGCCGAATCAGCCATTCTGACGATCGTCGCCGAGTACCTGGAACCAGCCTTCGCTAGGGACATGCCAGCGACCACCGGGGAAGGAGGCTGGTCTCCCGGCGTCGACCTCTGGCTCGACTGGCTGACCGATCGCGGAGTGCTGACCGCCGGCACGAACGGTTACCACAGGGGGCCTCGCCACGAAGAGGCGATGTATGCCGCCGCGGAACCAGGCTGGTCCACCCTCGCCGAGGAGACCGTTGGCACCACCCTCGAGGAGGTTGCCGGGCGACTCCCGAGCCGTCTCCCCGACCTTGCCGCGGTGGCCCGGAAAGAGCGAGATGCGATCACACTCGTCGACGATCCGGACTTCGCTCCGGAGAATCTCATCGCGGCCCGCCCGGACACCACCGTCGCACTGACCGCGCTTGCCGAGGAGATCGCCGCGTTCTCGCACGAGCTCGGCCGCCCAGTGCGCGTCGCCGAACTCGGAGCCCGCACAGGTCTCGTTGCCCAGACCGTTCTGGCACAGCTGACGTCTGCCGAAGCTGAGTACACCCTGCTGGACGAATCGACCGGGCTGCTCAATGCCGCCCGGCAACGCCTTGAGGCTTCCGAACACCAGGCCGTCTATCGACAGTTCGGTTCGGCCACTGTTCCCGAGTCACTGCGGCACGGCTTTGACGTGGTTCTCGCGGTCGCCTCCCTGCACCGTTACGCCGAGCCGGCGACAGCCACCACTCTCGCCTCGCTGCTGTTGGCCCCCGGAGGGCGTCTCCTTGCGCTTGAGCCCACCGAATTCCCGCCCGTCGCCCGCCTTCCCATCGCGCTCATCGAGGAGGGCTTCACGAATCTGCATGGCCGTCGACATGAGAGGCGCAGCCCGCTGCTTCCACAGCAGGAGTGGGCTGACGTACTGAGTGGTTCCGGTCTCGAAACCGAGATCGAGAGGCGAAGCGCCGGGTTGCTGCTCCGCGCAGCGCGTCCGCAGGACGAGAGCCTTCTGAACCTTGATGAGTTCACCGAGTGGTCCCTGGACAGGCTTCCCAGCTTCATGGTCCCGGAACAGTTCCACGTCCTTGCCAGCACGCCTCTCACCGCCAACGGCAAGGTCGACCGCAAGGCTGTGCAGTGGGTGTTGGAGGAGTCGGATCTGGGTGGTTCGGCAGTGCAGTCGGCTCCGGCGGGTGTGGTGGAGGAGCTGGTCGCCGGGGTGTGGTGTGAGGTGTTGGGGGTGGCCTCTGTCTTCCGGGAGGCGAACTTCTTCGAGCTCGGTGGGGACTCGTTGTTGGCTACTCGTCTGGTGGCGCGGTTGCGTGCGCTGGGTGTGGAGGGTGCCGAGCTGGCGGGTTTGTTCGCGGCTCCGGTGCTGTCGGAGTTCGCTGGCCCGCTGGTGTTGGGCCAGGCTGCGGAGGCGGTGGTGCTGACGTCGGATCCGGAGCGTCGTTTTGAGCCGTTCCCGTTGACCGATGTGCAGCGGGCGTACTGGATCGGCCGCTCTGACCAGCTCCCCCTCGGCGGCGTCGGAGCACACTGCTTCTTCGAGTTCGACGGCGAAGCCGTGAAACTCGAACGCTTGGAAGCCGCCGTCAACACACTGGTCGGACGCCACGAGATGCTCCGCGCTGTTTTCGAGGACGAAGGAACCCAGCGCATCCTCTCTGAGGTTCCCTACTTCACGGTCCGAGCTGACGACGAACCAAACGCGCACGCGGCAAAAACAAGGCTTCGCGACGCCATGTCCCACCAGGTCCTGGCCCTGGACACCTGGCCGCTGTTCGATGTGCGGGTCGTCCGCTATGGGACCCGAGCCCGTGTCGGTATCAGTCTCGACAACAGCATCTTCGACGGCCTCAGCATGATGATCTTCCTCACTGAGTTGGCTCGGTTGTACGCGGATCCGGACGTGGTGCTGGAGCCGGTGGGTGTCTCGTTCCGGGACTATGTGCTCAGTGCCGGCCCGGACGCGCTGGAGCGTGCGGCGGCCGAGCGGTACTGGGAGGAGCGGCTGGAGGATCTGCCCGGTGGGCCGCAGTTGCCGTTGGCGATGGAGCCCGCGTCGGTGGTGCGTCCGCGTTTCACCCGGCGGGACACCTGGCTGTCGCCGGAGCGGTGGGAGGCGATCAAGAGCCGTGCGCGTCAGCACGGTCTGACTCCGTCCTCCGTCCTGCTGGCCTGCTACGCGGAAGTCCTATCCGCGTGGAGTGCCAAATCCGAGCTTACTGTCAATCTCACCTTGTTCGACCGTCGTGACATTCACCCCGACATCAACCGAGCTATCGGCGACTTCACCACGCTCCTTCCGCTCGCTTTCGTACCCGAGGCCACCTGGCTGGACACTGCTCGACGTCTTCAGAGCCAGTTGGCACAGGACCTGGAACATCGCTCCGTGTCCTCCGTGTGGGTAGCCAGGGAAATGGCGCAGCGCTCCGGCAGCACCCAGATCCCGCTCCCTGTGGTGTTCACCAGTGCGCTCGGTCTCGATCGAGAACTCGCGGACATGACGGCTCGCGGATTCCCCGAGCGGATAGGCGGTCAGTCGCAGACGCCGCAGGTGTGGCTGGATCATCAGGTGATGGAGGTTGATGGTGGGGTGTGGTTGTCGTGGGATGCGGTGGAGGGGTTGTTTGCGCCGGGTGTTTTGGATGGGATGTTTGGTGCGTATGTGGGGTTGTTGGAGTGGTTGGTGGAGGGGGATTGGGGTGGTGGTGTGCCTGGTCTTGTTCCGGAGTCGCAGGTGGTGGTGCGTGAGCGGGTGAATGCGGTGGTGGGTGGTGTTCCTGAGGGTTTGTTGTATGAGGGGTTTTTGGCGTGTGCGGTTGAGGAGCCGGATGCTGTTGCTTTGTTGTGGGGTGAGAGTGGGTTTGTGTCGTATGGGGTGTTGGCTGATCGTGTGTTGCGGTTGGGGGCGTGGTTGGTGGCTGAGGGTGTGGGTGTGGGGGATGCGGTGGCGGTGTCGTTGCCTAAGGGTCCGGATCAGGTGGTGGCGGTGTTGGGTGTGTTGGTTGCGGGTGGGGTGTATGTGCCGGTGGGGGTGGATCAGCCGGTGGTGCGTCGGGAGGCGATTTGTGCGCGGGCTGGTGTGAGGTTGACGTTGGGTGAGTTGCCGGAGTTGTCGGGGGTTGTTCCTCTTTCTGAGCCGGTGCGGGTGTCTTCGGATGATGCGGCGTATGTGATTTTCACGTCGGGTTCGACGGGGGAGCCGAAGGGTGTGGAGGTGTCGCATCGTGCGGCGTTGAATACGGTGGTGGAGGTGAATTCGCGGTTTGGTGTGGGTCGTGGTGATCGGGTGTTGGGTGTTTCGGCGTTGGATTTTGATTTGTCGGTGTGGGATATCTTTGGTTTGTTGTCGGTTGGTGGTGGTGTGGTTTTGGTGGGTGAGGAGGAGCGGCGTGATGCGGATGTGTGGTTGTCGTTGGTGGTGCGGCATGGGGTGAGTGTGTGGAATTCGGCGCCGGTGTTGTGTGACATGTTGGTTACGGCTGCGGAGGTTTCTGGTGGTTTGCCGCAGTCGTTGCGGTTGGCGTTGGTGTCGGGTGATTGGGTGCCGTTGGATTTGGGGGAGCGGTTGGCGGGGTTGGTGTCGGGGTGTCGGTTGGTGGCTTTGGGTGGGGCGACGGAGGCGGCGATTTGGTCGAATGCGTTTGAGGTGTCGGTGGTGGAGTCGGGGTGGTCTTCGGTTCCGTATGGTTTTCCGTTGGCGAATCAGTCGTATCGGGTGGTGGATTCGCGGGGTGGGGATTGTCCGGATTGGGTTCCGGGGGAGTTGTGGATTGGTGGTGCGGGTGTGGCTCGTGGTTATCGTAATGATCCTGAGCGTACGGCTGCGTCGTTTGTGGAGTATCAGGGTCGGCGGTGGTATCGGACCGGTGATCTGGGTCGGTATTGGCCTGATGGGACGCTGGAGTTTTTGGGGCGGGCGGATCAGCAGGTGAAGGTGCGTGGGCATCGGGTTGAGTTGGGTGAGATCGAGTCTGCGTTGGTCGGGCATCCGCGGGTGCGGTACGCGGTCGCGGCTGCGACCGGGCCTCGCAACCAACGCCGACTGACTGCCGCCCTCGTCTCCGAAGTTGATTCCGAGGGCACCACACTGGTCATCGACGAGAGCGACCTGTTTCGGTTCCTCGCGGACTGCTTGCCCTCCTACGCGATTCCCTCCCATCTGCACACCCTGCCCACCCTCCCCCTCACCGCCAACGGCAAGGTCGACCGCAAGGCAATTCAGGCCACCCTGGAAGCCGCCGATGACACCGTTACTCAGGAGGGTGCGGCCCCCGACGGGCAGCTTGAGAAGCACATCGCCCAGGCATGGGAGGAAATCCTCGACGTCACCGTCACTTCCCGGTCCGCGAACTTCTTCCAGCTCGGTGGTGACTCGTTGCAAGCGACCCGCCTCATCACCCGCCTCCGCGGACAACTGGGCGTTGAGCTGACGTTGCGCGATCTGTTCAGAGACCCCACCGTCAGCGGGCTCGCCGCGCGCCTCGCTGACGCCGACCAAGCGGCTACCGCACACGCCACCGAGGAATTTGAGGAAGGCGCGATATGAACCACCCTCAGCCACGAGCCGCTGCAGAACTTGTGCGCGAGCTGACCGCGGCCGGAGTTCGACTGTGGCGTGAAGACGACCAGCTGCGATTCCGTGCTCCCAAGGGAGCCATGACAGAGCGACGCGTGGACGCGCTGCGCTCTCTGAAAGCCGACGTGCTGGACTACCTCCGGCAGCGCGACGAGGAGGGCAACGCTACCCACGATCCCGCAGCCCGCTTCGAACCCTTCCCCCTCACAGACGTGCAGGCCGCCTACCTGCTAGGCCGCAGCACGGCCTATGAATACGGCGGAGTGGCATGCCACGGCTACCTTGAGGTCACGTTCCCGGATCTCGACGCCCAGCGACTGAACACAGCCTGGCAGCGGCTGGTGGAACGCCACGACATGTTGCGGACGGTCGTCCACCCCGACGGATACCAGCAGACCCTCCCCGAAATCACCCCCAGACCTCTCACTGTCCGCGACCTGCGCGGTGCTGCTGAAGAAGTCGTCAGTGCCGAACTCTCGGCCATCCGTGCGGAACTCTCGCACCGCTTCTACACGCCGGAAGAATGGCCGCTGTACGAGGTTCGTGTCACGCACACCGATGACCAAGACATACTCCACCTCTCGATCGACCTGCTCATTGCCGATTACCGAAGCATCCAACTGCTCCTCTCCGAGCTGAACACGCTATACGCCGCCCCGGGCGAAGAGCTCCCAGCCCTGGAGATCACCTTTCGCGACTACGTCACCGCTGAGCGACGCCTCACCGAACCGGACGGCGCATTGGCCTCGCGATACGACCGCGACCGTGCCTACTGGTGGGACCGGCTGGATGACCTGCCGGCCGGTCCGGAACTTCCTCTGCGCGCCGGCGCCGAGGACGCGCCAGCCCGTTTCCAGCGCGAGCACGCCGTACTCGGCCCCGAGGAATGGGCATCACTCAAGCGACGTGCCGGCGCACACAACCTCAGCGCCTCCGGCGCCGTACTCGCTGCCTACGCCGAAGTGATAGGTCGTTGGAGCCGCAGGCCCCACTACACCCTCAACCTCACCACCCTCAACCCGCTTCCTTTGCACCCGCAGGTCGATCAGCTCGTGGGTGACTTCACCTCGGTCAGTCTTCTCGAAGTGGACTCAACGGAAGGCGAGACCTTCGCCCAACGGGCCAGCACTGTTCAGGACAGGCTCTGGGCGGACCTGGACCACCGACTGTGTACGGGCGTCCAGGTCATGCGGGAACTGGGGCGTCGTCGGGGCCGAGCTGAGGCTCTCATGCCAGTCGTGTTCACCAGCGCGATTGGTCTGGGTGAGGACGAGGTCGACACCGGTAACCTTCTCGCACTGGGGGAGCTGGGGTACGGAATCAGCCAGACACCACAGGTGTGGGTCGACTGCCAGGTGATGGAGCGGCAGGGAAGCCTCCTGATCAACTGGGACATTCGAGAAGGCGTACTGCCCCATGGAGTGGCCGAGGACGCCTTCGCGACCTTCCGCCAGCTGCTTCTGGACCTTTCGGCAAGTGACGGCGCTTGGCAGACGGCGGACCCGGTCGTTCTTCCCGCCGCCCAGCTCCAGTCCCGCCAAGCTGCGAACGGCACGCACGCGCCGCTCCCCGAAGGACTTCTGCATGAGCACTTCCTCGGCCGTGCGGTTGCCACTCCCGCAGACATCGCGGTGGTTAGCGAGTACGGCGAGCTCTCCTACCAGGACCTGCTGGCCCGAGCGTTGAGCGTGGCCGACGAGCTGAAGCGTCGGGGTACGAAGCCCGGCGAGCTCGTGGCCGTGTCGATGGAGAAGGGCGCCGAACAGGTCGCCGCCGTGCTCGGGACTCTTCTGGCGGACTGCGCCTACCTGCCCATAGACACCAGCCAGCCGGTTGCCCGGCGAGCAGCCATCCTCGATGACGCCGGTGTATGCCAGACGCTGGTGCAAAGCTGGACGAGTATCCCCGCGGTAGCCGGCGTAGACCTGCTGGCTGTCGACGAGCTCACCCCAGCCGCTGTACCCGAGGCACTGCCCTCCCCTGCGATGTCACCGGACGATCTCGCATACGTGATCTACACATCCGGCTCCACAGGCGTTCCCAAGGGAGTGGCCATCAGCCACCGCGCGGCTCTGAACACCATCACTGACGTCAACCGCCGATTCTCGGTGACCGGTGAGGACCGAGTCCTCGGGCTCGCCCACCTCGGCTTCGACCTGTCCGTCTACGACATCTTCGGCCCGCTCAGTGCTGGCGGAGCCCTCGTGCTGCCCCAGGCCGATCGACGGGACGAGCCGAGCCACTGGTCTGAGCTGATCACCAACCACCGCGTGACAGTGTGGAATTCCGTACCCGCCCAGATGCAGATCCTGCACCACTACCTGGAAAGCGGTCCATCAGCCGGTCTCTCCTCGCTGCGCCTCGCTCTGCTTTCCGGAGACTGGATCCCCGTCTCCCTGCCGGAGCAGATACGGAACCACATACCGGGCATTGAGCTGATCAGCCTTGGTGGTGCCACTGAGGCCGCGATCTGGTCCATTGCCCACCCCATCGGGAAAGTCCCAGCCGACGCCACCAGCATCCCGTACGGCATGCCGCTGGCCAATCAGAGCTTCCACATTCTCGACACACGGCTCCGTCCGGTCCCCGAGTGGACGCCTGGAGAGCTGTACATCGCAGGAGCCGGACTGGCCGAGGGCTACCTGGGCGACAAGGCGAAAACAGAAGCGCGCTTCATCAACCACCCCGGTACCGGAGAGCGGCTCTACCGAACCGGTGACCTCGGTCGCTACCTGCCAGACGGCGTCATCGAGTTCCTCGGGCGTGAGGACTTCCAGGTCAAAGTCCGCGGACACCGCATCGAGCTGGCCGAGGTGGAAGCAGCGGCGCTGAAGCACCCCGCTGTGGAATCCGCAGCCGCCCTCGTCGACGGAGACGGCGCGATGGACCGTCGTCTGGTCGCCTTCGCGCAGCCCGCAATCGTCCCCACCCGGCAGATCTCACCACGACTGTCCCAAGCAGCGGCACATGCCGGCGACATGCTCGGTCAAGTCGACCGAGAGTCACTATCCGCCTTCGCGCAACGCGCCGACGAGACCGCTCTTATGGCGATGGCACGGGCCCTGCGCACAGCCGGGCTCTTCACCTCCTCCCGGAGCCACTCCCTCGAAGACGTCCTCGCCGCGGCGTCGCCGCGCCACCATCGTCTGCTACGACGCTGGCTGCGAGCCCTCACCGCCGAAGGGTGGCTTCAGCACGACGCGCAGAACGGAGCCTTCCATACCCTGCACCCGGTGGATGACGAAGACCTGCAGCGCGCCTGGGCAGACCTCGACCGTATGCAGAAGGAACTCGACTACGGCGCCGAGCTCCTCCACTACCTCCGAGCGAGCGCGGGCCACCTTCCGCAACTCCTCGCCGGTGAGCTCGATCCCCTGACACTCCTGTTCCCCGAAGGCGAAATGGACACGGCCCAGGCCGCCTACCGCGACAACCTGGTGAGCCGTTACCTCAACGGGACCGTTGCCACGATCATGCGGGAGATCGCTGCCGAACAGGAACAGGAACGCCCGCTCCGAGTCCTCGAGGTCGGCGCCGGTGTGGGCGGCACGAGCCACGACGTGATCAGCGCTCTTGACGGCTACCAGGTGGACTACCTGTTCAGCGACCTGTCCCAGTTCTTCCTGAACAAGGCTCGTGAGCGTTTTGCCGACAGGCCCTGGGTCCGTTACGGCACCTTCGACCTCAACGGCGATCACCGAGCCCAGGGATTCGAGCCGAACTCCCTCGACGTCATCCTGTGTGCCAACGTGCTGCACAACTCGCACCACGCCGGAAACGTTCTGGAATCCCTCACCGAGCTGCTGGCCCCAGGAGGTCGCCTGCTCTTCATCGAAGCGACACGCGAAAACTACCCACTCATGGTCTCCATGGAGTTCCACGAAGGTCTTTCCGGTGGTTTCGAAGACGCTCGGGCAGGCCGCGACCAGACCTTCTTCACCCGCGACCAATGGCTCGAGCTGCTCCACCAAGCCGGAGCACATGTCGAGGTCAACCTTCCCGCGGTGGACGACGAGCTCTCCTTCGTCGGGCAGCACGTCTTTTGTGCGCGCGTGAAGACGGATAGGGCCCAGCTGTCCGCCGGAGACCTCACCGCTCAACTCAGCGCGCAGCTACCCGGGTACATGATCCCTGCTCACCTGCAGGTCGTGGATGCGCTGCCGGTTACCGAGAACGGCAAGGTCGACCGGACGAAGCTGAAGCGGTGGCTGCCGAGCGCCACTGCGGACCAGATCACCTCGGGCGAACCACCCCGCGACGACTTGGAACGCAGAATCGCGGCGCTGTGGTCCGAACATCTCGACCGGGCCTCCATCGGTAGGGACGATGACTTCTTCGAGATGGGTGGCGACTCGCTCATCGTGGCCCAGCTCGTGGGACGCATGCGAAACCAGCTGCCGGAGGCTGAGGGCCACGACTGGGACGATCTCCTGCGGCAGATGCTCCGTCAGCCCACCGTGGCCGGCATTGCCGCTGCGCTTCGCCCCCGTACCGTCGCGCAGGCTACGCTTGAGCCCACCCCGGCATCGTCGGCTCTGACACGGCTCGGTGGCCCGGACTCCGAGGACGTACGCGTCCTGGTCCACGACGGAAGTGGCACTCTTGCGCCTTACCGGCCACTGATCAGTGCCATCCGAGAAGGGACGAGCATGTCCCTCGTCGGGGTGGAGCTGCCGGACTGGAAGGAGTACATCGACGCCGACACCTCCGGCCTCGTCGAACGGTTGGCCGCCGAGCACACCGAGCGACTTCTCGAACTCGGTACCAAGCGCTTCCACGTAGTCGGTTACTGCATGGGAGGTCTCCTCGCCACAGGTATCGCCAATCGTCTCCGCGAGAAGGGCGCGGATGTGGCCGAACTGACGATCGTCAGCAGCTACCGCATTCCGTACTGGATCGACGACGAAGTCCTGCACGAATACGCTTTCGCACGGGCCATGGGTGTCGATCCCGATCATGTCGGCTACCCGACCAACCCGGACCTCGCAGCTGCCCTCCAAACGGTTCTCGCCGACTCGCCGGAGCGCATCCCCGCCGGCGCTTTCGCCGACCTGCGAGGCAGCGAACACGAGGAAGTGGCCCGCTGCCTGACCGCGCTGGGAGAGCGCGGTCAGCGGGACCGGCTCGCCGCCATCGCCGAGCTCCTACCCGGCGCCCCCGCTATCGAGCACCTGGAGTTCATGTACAAGGTCTTCCGGCAGAGCCTGCTCGCTGTGGCGGGCCACGACAGCACTCCCTACGAGGGCGACATCACCCTGCTGCGCCAGAACGGTGAGATCCACGTCCTCCCGCAACTGCGCGACGACATGACGGAGTACTGGCAGGGCAACTGCACGGGCGACCTGCGCGTGGTGGACATCGGAGGCGATCACTTCACCTGCCTGCAGACACCCCACGTCTCGACAGTGACCGACCTCTTCCTCGTCCAGGAGCGAATATGACAAGCCGAGTCGGTGTGCTGGGTGGCTCCGGCGCGTGCGGTGTGTCCGCCGCGTCCGTCCTCCACACGATGGGGTACTCGCTGCGCATTGGTGGACGCAGTATCGAGGTCCTGCGGGGCGTCGCCGAACGGGAGCTGAACAGCCAAGCCGAAGCCGCCGCCGTCGATGTCTACGACGACGCGTTGCTGGAGAAGTTCTGCGCCGACTGCGATGTCATCGTCAACTGCGCGGGGCCCTCCTATCGCATCGGTGACCGGGTCGCGCAGGCAGCCTTCGCGGCGGGCGCCTCCTACGTGGACGTGGCCGGTGACGATCCTCTGCGCGACCGCCTCACGCGCGACGCCGCGGCAGGGGTGCCGGAGACGGTCACGGCCGTCGTGTCCGCCGGGGTGCAGCCCGGTGTCTCCGGAATTCTTCCGCGATGGCTGGCCGCGGAGCACCTCGACACGGTGAGCCATGCACTCATCTATGCGGGTGGTCTGGAACACGTCACGCCAGCCGCCGCGGGTGACTACCTCATCAGTCTCGGAGACGGCCACGGAGACGCGCTCGCAGCGTGGCGTGGAGGCCGGATCGAATACCGTGCGTTGCAGCCCTTGAGTAACACGGAGCTCCCGCACTTTCCCACCAGCGTCACCGCCTATCCGCACCTTGCAGCGGAGACCGTCAGGCTGGCCCGGGATCTGGGCGCCGATTCGCTGGACTGGTACAACGTCTCCGCCGGAGAACAACTGCTGCTCTGGATGAACCGACTGCGGGACCGGAACTGGCTGCAAGCCGACGAGGCTGAACTGGCCGAGGGCGTAGCCCAACTCGAACAGGCCGGCGCCGTGGACCTCGCTGGACGTACCCCGTACTACCTCCAAGCTGTTCAACTTGACGGCCTTGTCGGGGGGCGGTCCGACACGCTCAGCGCCGTCTTCCGTACGCGGGACAGCTACCGAGTCAGCGGATCCGTCGCCGGCCTGTCCGCCGACGCCGTGCTCCGTGGCGAAGTGCCGCCCGGCTGCCACTTCGCTGAGGAGGTGCTCGAACCGGGCCAAGCGCTGCAGGCCCTGCGGAAGTTCGGTGCGGTGACGAGCCTGGAAGTCCTGAACGCCCCGCTCCATGCTGACGCCGAGGAAGGAACTGTGTGAACACCCCTGCTCCGACATACATACGCCAAGACGCGGCCGGAAAGTGGTTGCGCCGCACCCCGAAACCTGCTGCAAGGATCAAGCTGTTCTGCCTCCCCCACGCAGGGGGCACGGCGAACTTCTTCCGCGACTGGCCAGAGCTTCTGCCTCCAAGTGTGGAGATGACGGCTGTGCAGTACCCGGGCCGAGAGGATCGGCTCGACGACCTGCCCCTTACCGAAATGAGCGCGCTCGCTGAAGCACTCACCGATGTTCTCGCACCGCAACTTCGCCAACCGTACGCTCTCTTCGGCCACAGTATGGGCGCTGCCGTGGCGCACGAGACAGCCAAACGGATCCAGCGACGAGGTCTCCGCCTTCCGGAGCGGCTTTTCGTCTCCGGCAGAGAATCCCCACAGATGCACCAGAGGGGAACTATCCATACCCAGGACGATGACAGCCTCTGTGCGGAGCTCACTCGACTCGGTGGGGGGGAAGTACTCACCCGTCACCCCGAACTCCGCCCCTTGGTGCTTCCCGCAGTTCGTGCCGACTACCAGCTGATCGAGACCTACGAGCCCGATCTCAGCGAGGTTCTGCGCTGCCCCGTCACCGCTCTGGTGGGCACCGAGGACCCGGATGTCCAAAGGGCCGACGCGGAAGGATGGGGCGACCTCAGCGAAGGTTTCAACCGCGTACAGTTCCCAGGGGACCACTTCTACCTTGTGCCCGAGAGAAGGCAGGTCATAGGAGAGATCGTGCGCGCCCTGACTCTGGATCCCAGCCCCACCTCGTCCTGGCCGGTGACCCCGTGAACGACACCTACGCTGCGACAGCGGAGTTCTTCGACGTCCTCTCGGGGCCCTACTGGTCCTCCCGGGGACCACTGGTAGGTGCGGCACTCGGACGGGCTAAGCCCGAAGCCGGGCCAATACTGGACGTCGGATCAGGGACGGGACACGCGGCGGGGGTTATCGCCCGCGCAGTACCGCGGGCAGACATCATCTGCCTTGAGCCGTCTCCCGCGATGCGCTCCGCCCTCACCAGCCGGATCCTGGCCGACGCCGCCCTCACCAGCAGGGTGACCGTGCTGCCTGACAAGCTTGAGGACGCCGAGCTGCCTGATCGCCTCGGGGGGGTGATCGCGTTCGGGGTCATCGGATCGCTGGAGGAAGCAGACCGCCGGTCCTTCTGGAAGATGCTGGCCGAGCGACTCTCCCCCGGCGCTCCCGCCGTGGTGGATGTGATGAACATCGACGCTACGCAGCGCGCCCGGCCGGCACGCGTCGCGGAGCGGCAGGTGGGACGCCAAAGCTACGAAGCCTGGCTGTCCGTCGAGGGGGACGGGCCTGACCGTGTCCGTCTGGTCATGACCTACCGCGTACTCCGGGACGGAACACTTCTCCGTGAGCACGGAGACGAGCATTCGTGGGCCGCTCTCACCCTCCCGGCCCTGGCAGCCGAAGCCGAGCAAGCCGGCTTGACCTGTACCGAGCTCGCGAAGGACGTGGCGTTGCTGCGCCTGTGACTCCTTCGGATACACACCGGGACCCCAAAGACCAAGGCCGTGCAGTTACGGCTCTGGGTGTGTTGGCAAGAGCGCTGCGATCTGCGGTAACTCCGGACGTGAGAAGCGGAGCCCCGGTAGAACTGGCAGTCGACCAAGACAGCCGTTCACCGCACCGGAGGCTCCGCTGTCCGCTCAGTGTGTCATCACGCGTGAGATCACGGTGGCCAACGGCCTGTTCGCACCTGGCCATCTGGGGGAACTTACCCGGATCGTCCCGTTCGAGATGGTCGATGCGGATTTCACCGAGACCGGTGCCGTCCAACAACGACTGCGGAAGATCCCTGCCCGCGTGGTGGTCTACCTGCTGCTGGCCGCAGCTTTGTTCGAGGAGTGCGGCTACTTGGCGGTCTGGCACAAGCGCGCTGGAGGCGACACCGGTCGTGAAGGTCACCGGAACGGCGCTTTGGGACGACCGGAATCGTCTGGGTGTCCGCCTCATGCGGGCTCTGTTCGACCTGTTCCGCGGCCCGGCCACAGCGGTCTGTACCGCCAACGCCCGTTACCGGGGCCTGCTGACCGTCGCGATCGACGGCACCTATCTCGATGTCCCTGTCAGCCCGCTGCACCGGGCCGCCTGGGCAAGGGCAGCAATCAGTACGCGGCCTCCGGCTACCCGCAGATCTGCCTGACCGCGCTGGTGGCCTGCGGCACCCGCGCGGTCCTGGACGCCGCCTTCGGCCCCCGGGCCAGCGGCGAGACCGTCTACGGCAAGCGACTGACGCACTCTCTCCACGCAGGAATGATCATTCTGCTGGACCGGGGCTTCTCCAGCAACGCGTTCGTGGCCGCCGTCGCCGCCACCGAGGCCGCTTTCCTCACTCGCGTCTCGGCCGCCCGCAAACCCCTGGTCCTGGCCCGCTTCGATGACGGCTCCTACCTCTCCCGCTTCGGCGCCGTCGAGGTCCGCGTCATCGAACGCGAGATCACCATCACCACCAGCCAGGGCCCTCGGACCGGGCTCTACCGGCTTGCCACGAACCTCCTTGACCACCATCGATACCCGGCATCCAGCCTGGTCAGCCTGTATCACGAGCGATGGGAAGTGGAGTCCGCCTACTTCGCGATCAAGAAGTCGATGCTGAGCCGACGGGTCCTGCGCTCACAGACCTGGGCCGGCATCACCCTAGGAGGCCTACGCCCTGCTGAGCGCCTACCAGATCCTGCGGATCGCGATCACCGACGCTACCGAGACCACACCCGGAGCGGACCCCGACCGAGGCAGTTTCAGTATCGCGCTCCAATGCGCTCGCGATCAGATCATCCAGGCCGCGGGCATCATCGCCGACCCCACGATCCGACCTTGTCGGAGTCATCGGCCGAGCAGTCCTAGACCAGCTCATGCCCGCCCGCCGCCTGCGCATCAGCCCCCGCGCAGTGAAACTACCCCTGTCCCGATACGCCTACAAAAGCCTCAAGGCCGATCGACACACCTACACAGCCACCCTCAGCATCAACATCTTGCAGCCACCAATCACCCCTTAACTTCACGGCCTTGCCCCAAAGACCCCGACGGGGGCCGGAACACACCGTGTACCGGCCCCCGTCGACGTGTTCGACGATGCGGGGCCGCTCAGCGGCCGTCACCCAGGTCCACCCGTGGCAGAATCCGGTCCAGCCAGCGCGGAAGCCACCAGTTGGCGGGTCCGAGCAGCCTCATCACCGCGGGCACGAGGAAGAGGCGAAGCAGCGTGGCGTCGAGTAGTACCGCTACCGCTAGCGCGAAGCCCATCTGCTTGTTCTCGAGCACATCGGTGAACATGAACGAGGCGAAGACCACCACCATGATCGACGCAGCCGCTGTGATGACCCCGGCAGTGTGCGTGATGCCAGCGGAGACCGCGGCTCGGTTGTCCCCCGTCGCGGCCCATTCCTCCTTCATCCGGGACACCAGGAAGACCTCGTAGTCCATCGACAAACCAAAGAGGATCGCGAAGGCGAACAACGGCAGGATCACTTGGATGAACCCGGCTTCCTCCGCTCCGATCAGAGACGCGCCCACACCCTCCTGGAAAACCAGGACGAGTAGGCCAAAGGCCGCCCCCACCGACAGCAGGTTCATCACGATGGCCTTGAGCGGTAGTAGCACGCTCCGGAACGCGAGGAGGAGCAGCAGGAAGGAAGCGCCGAGTACGAACAGAATGACCAGGGGAGTGGCCCGGGCGTTCTCTGCGGAGATGTCGACGATCTCCGCAGTGCTGCCACCTACGTAGACTTCCAGGCTCGACGAGTCACCCTCTCCGCCCGACAGGGCCGATGGGGCCATGGAGTCACGAATGGTGTGCACGAGGTCGTGCGCCTCGTCGGACTCGGCTCGTACGGAGGGGTATACGACGATGACTCCGGTATTGCCCTGCGCGTTGACCAGTTCGCCCAGGTCCTGTGCGTTGTCGGACTCCAGGAATCGCTCCAAAGCGGTGGGAGAGTGACTGCCCACTCGTTGGTCGAGAACCGAGGTCATCGAAACGGCTTGCTCGGTGCGCGCATCATCCCGCAGGTCTGCTGTGAGACCCGCGACCGCGTTCAGGTCGGCCTTGTCGAAGGAGCCGTCCTTGCTGTTGACCACAACGTTGACAGGGGTGATCACGCCGGGAGCAAATCGCTGGGAGACCAACTCGTAACCACGGCCGGCCGGAGTGTCCGCCACCGCCCCTACGCCCAGGTCCACCCCGAAACGGATGCCGAACGCGGGAACGAGGGCTGTGACCATGACGACCGCCGCCAGTCCTCCGAGCATCAGGGGGCGGCGCATGACCAAGCGCGTCCAGCGTGCCCAGGCGGAGCGCTGAGGGTCTGGGTGCTCCACCTTGCCACGCAGGCCGGGGACAGCGAACTTGTTGATTCTTCCCCGTAGCAAGCCGAGCAGAGCGGGTAGGAGCGTCAGGGTCACGACCACCATGACGGCCACCGCTGCCATCATGCCCGCCGCCATGGTCTGGACGACCGGGGCCCGCACGATGAGAAGTCCGGCGAGTGAGATGAGCACGGTGGAGCCGGAGAAGAGCACGGCTTTGCCGGCGGTCGCCATGGTCCGACCGATCGCCGCCACGTCGTCAGCACGGCTTCCGTCAGAGCGGGTTCGCTCCTCCCTGTAACGCGTGACGATGAAGAGCGAGTAGTCGATTCCCAGCGCGATCCCGACCATGCTCACCACCGACTGGACGAATACGTCGAAGTCGGTGAAGAAACTGGCGACCCCCAGGGCACCAAACGCGAGTACAACGCCGAAGATACCCAGCAGCAGGGGCAATCCGGCAGCTACCAGTGTCCCGAAAGCCACCAGGAGCACGAGCAGAGCAAGCGGCAAGCCGATACTCTCCGCTCGCGCCAGGTCTTCGTTGCCCTGCGCCACGCTTGCTGCCGAGATCGGCGCGTACCCGGTGAAGTAGGCGTCGATCTCATGGTTCTGGACAGCGGAGGCAACGCGCTCCTGAAACGTGGTCGCCTGGCTCTGGAGCTCGCTGTCGCTGCCGTCCATGCCCACGGCAGCGAAGGCCGTACGCCGGTCCCCGGCGATCTGTTGCTCGGCACCCTCGGCGTAGGGGCTGGTTACGTTGAGAACGTGGTCCCCGCTTCGAACCGCGTTGAGAGCGGCTTCCACCGCGCTTCGGTAGGCCGGGTCGTCCACGGTGAGGGAGTCCGAGTCGAAGACCACGAGATCGGATTCCGTGCTGGAGGAGTCGAACTTGTCTGAGATCAACTCGCTTGCGCGCTGGGAGTCCGACCCCGTCACCACGTTGCTGCTTCCGCTCAGCCCACCCAGGAACTGGGTCGCGAGTGCCCCGGCGAGGACCAGGAGTACGGCCCATGCTGCGAGAACCTTGAGGGGGTTACGTGCGCATGCTGTGCCCAGTCGGTAAAACCGCGATGAGTTTCCGTTCTGAGTCGGCAAGGAAGGCGAAGGTGTTCGCCCGACGGGCGAATCCTCCTGTTGCGGTTGCTGGCTCACCTGATTGTCCTTAGGTTCTAGTTTGAATCTGTACGATGTCCGTTGACACGCACGTCCGACCAGCGGCCCGTGGCAGTCGCCCGGCAGCAGGCATCTCACCGCAGCGATTCACTCGCTGAACTGGTGACCATGCGCGATGAGTCCGGGGCCATCCCTGCCCTCGGCTGAACAGCTAAATGCGCAACTACGAAGGTTCGCAAGTCGCTGAAGTTCTGTTGTATCTTCTTGGGCGTGCGAGAAGGAGACCAACCAGAGGTCCACATGCCCAGTGACAAGCAGGCTCAGCTCGCTGCCGATGCCTTCCGCCTGCTCGCAGATCCCACAAGGATCAAGATCCTCTGGGCGTTGCTTCAGGGAGAGGCGTCTGTCTCCAACCTCGCGGAGCTGGTGAACGCGGCGCCCACGGCGGTGAGTCAGCACCTGGCGAAGCTGCGCCTGGCCGGCTTGGTCACCGGCCGGCGGGAAGGCACGTTCGTCTACTACTCGGCAGCCGATGTGCACGTTCACTGGATCCTGGCGGAGGCGTTTTCCAGGGGCGGTTACACCGAGCCCGGCGTGTACCGCCGCTCACCCCCCCATTCCCGCGGAGAATGAACCGCAACCCGGCACTCTTGAAGATCGTGAACGCCGCCTCACGTCACACCCCGCAGGTCGCGCCTGCTCAGCAGCAGCCTTTTTCCAGCGCGTCCGGGCAAGTGCGGTGCGTCGAGACTGTGACCACGGCGCTCCGGAGAGCGTCCAACGCATAGCCGAGTCGTCGGTCCGCCAGTTCGTAGCGCACCTGACGCCCTTCAGACGCCGTCACAATGAGACCGCAGTCCCGCAGGCATGCGAGGTGGTCGGAGAGACGAGTGGTTGAGACGCCCAGTACCTCGGCCAGGTCGGCGGGATAAGCGGGAGCTTCTCCGAGTTCCAGGAGCACGTGACAGCTGAGCGGATTGGCGAGTGCCCGGCCGAAACGTGCCAGAACGTCGTTCTCGGAAACGACATGCGATTGCGAATTCACGTATTCCCCCGGTTAGGAATGCGGGCTTGTCAAGCTCTGTCAATGATCGTGCGGTTCAGCGAAATGAGCCGGACCGTGTGGATCCGGACAATGTGCCGAGACGGTCGCCTTGGGCCGCGCTGCCGTGAGTACGTCATGGAGCTCTGGTGCGTGATCAACCTGCAGAGTCGAATGCGTGATCCCGTAATTCTGGACCAGCAGGCCATCGAGTTCACCTCGTACGGCGTGGCAGTCTTCGCCCTCCTCCACGATGACGTGTGCGGAGAGCGTTGGATGTCCGGACGTGATTGCCCAGACGTGGAGGTCGTGGACCTCTGCCACGCCGTCGTGCGAAGCGAGTCGGTCACCGATCGCATCAGGGTCCAGGCCGTCAGGCGCGGCTTGGAGCAGCACCCGTCCGGAATCACGTACCAGCCCGTAACCCGCTTTGATCATCAGCACGACCACCAGGAGCGTGGCGATCCCGTCCGCGCGAGCGAAGCCCGTGGTCAGCATGATCAGACCTGCGACAGCCGTACCGATGAAGGCGAAGAGGTCATTGAGGATGTGCTGGTAGGCCCCCTCTACGTTGAGCGAGGTCCGGTTGGCTTTCGAGATGCACCAGGTTGCAATGAGATTCACGACGATCCCGACCAGGGCGGTCACGAGAACCATCCAGCCTTCGATCTCAGGCGGATCGATGATGCGGTGGATGGCCTCGTAGCCGAGCCAGGCCGCCAGGAGAAGAAGAGACAGCCCGTTCGCCTGAGCGGAGAGAATCTCGGCCCGCTTCAGGCCGAAGGTGTAGCCACCGCGCGCGGGGCGGGCGGAGAGCCGCATGGCCACCAGTGCGAGCACGATCGACGCGGCGTCGGTGAGCATGTGTGCGGCGTCGGAAAGCAGTGCCAGAGAACCGGAAATGAACGCGATGACACTCTCGACCGCAATGAAAACCGTAATCAGAGCAAGTGCCAGAGACAGCCATCTGCGGTCGGTGTCTGCGGTAACACCATGCGAATGCGCCTCGTGGTCATGGGCCCCATGGCCATGGTGATGGTCAGGACTCACAAGTCTTTCCTCCCGATCTGGGGGCTCGGCCTCAATCAGTGAAACTCATCTCTCGCGAATCGGCAAAGGCTGCATCGGTGACCGTTGTCAATATCGATAACAGCTCGCTGCGCAGCGGACGCTTACCGGACTGACGAATTCCGGATGGCTGTTCCCGGGCGCATCGCCCTTCGCTGGCCGTTGCGTCGGCGGCCGACGAGCCGCGAAGTAGCCGAATTCAGCAGGCTGTGTATGCTGAGTTGGGGTGATAAAGGGCGCTCTGCCAGGCTGGGAAGGTAGAAGGATTGTTGTGAATCCTCCGAGGTCTGTTCGGTAATGGCGGCTGTCCATGCATAGCTCTGCCAGAGCCCGTGTCTGGAGGTATCGTGAAAATCGTTCTCGATCACCCGATGCATTGGGTGCCCAACCTGCAGGAAGCTGAGGACGCTTACGGCCGAGCAGGTCTGCGTCTGCACCCCACGCCCTTCGCCCCGGTCCCCGGCACCCACAGTGCGACATGGTGGGACGGCCGCCGATACGTGGAGGTACTGGCACTGCCGGACCGGGGCAAGGCACTCTCACGCACCAGCATCTACGGGGCGCTCCCGGATGCCGTCATGCCACATGTCGATGCCGTACTCACCGAGGGAGGCGGCGCGACGAACTTCGTGGTGGCGGTCGACGACGTCAACCAGCTGCTGAAAACGATGCACAACGCAGGGACTGGAACAAACACCACGTCTGTCACCATGGGGCGGAAACCTCGGGCCATCACTTTGACGTTCGTCTGGCCCACCACCGGCCCGGCGTGGAAGCCGATCTTCGTTCACTACAGCCTTCCGGAGTGGATGCGGCGCTTCGCGGAGCGTCTCAAACGCGGAGCACCTCCCCAACAGACTCTGAGCGGACTCGTCGTTGAAGTCCCCAACCCGGCGGACAGCGCCCGCTGGCTTGCGTCCGTGCTGGACATTCCCAGTCAGGGATGGCGAATGGAGATCGGCGGCCGGTCCATCTCGTTTCACAAGGGGCCCACGGGGCGCATCACCGCTGTGCGTCTCGAAGGCCGGGACGTAACCCCTTTCGAAGATGCGGGACTTCGCTTCGAACGCGAGGATCGGAAATGATGGGACAGCAACGTCTTCTCCGTTGTCCGCCTGGAGCCGCGCGCCTGAGGAACGCTCGGAACGGCTCAGGCAGTTACCGGCGAGCAGGCGCAAGCAGGTGTCGACATCCGCAAAAGCCCCGTGTGTTCCTACAGGTCAAGTCCCGCGGATCGCGCCAGTGGGTCGTCTCGCGCCGGCTGTCTCGGACACACGCAGAAGTGCTCGGCTCCCGTCGTAGGCGAGTCGCCGAACGCGGATGACGGCGACGCTTTGCACTGTCAACTGACGCTGGAAGAAGCTGTGTTGGCGAGTAGCCGCCTGCTACGTCACCGCCCTCACCCAAACGACGGTCGGGGCGGTCACGTAGCAGACCTTCTGCTGCGAGGCTGCGGAGGCTCCAGTCTCAGAGGCTGTTCTGGGCCGGCTCGCAGCATGAGCACCCGGGTGAACAGCCACACCCGTCCCCGCCCTCTTGGGCGGGTGGTTTCATCAGGGCTGCGGCGGGCGGGGCGGCGCAGCAGCCGTCACCTTTCCACGCCTCACGGCCTTCCTTCACAGCGATGGCGGCGATGAAGAGAGCTGCCACCGGGTCGGCCCAAGACCAGTCCAGCGTCGCGTTGGCCAGTAGCCCGACGAGGAGGATCGCGGAGAGGTAGGTGCAGAGCAGGGTCTGCTTGGAGTCGGCAACGGCCGAGGCGGAGCCCAGTTCGCGGCCGGCTTTGCGCTGGGCGTACGACAGGAACGGCATTATGGCCAGGGACAGGGCTGCGATGACGACCCCGGGCAGTGAGCTGTCGGCTTCGCCGTTCCCCAGCAGAGACCGGATCGCGTCCACGGATACGTAGAGGGCGAGAGCGAAGAAGGAGAAGGCGATGATGCGCAGAGCGGTCTGTTCCCGCGACTGCCGCAGCGCGTCATCCTTGGCGGAGAACTGCCATGCGACTGCTGCGGCGGAGGAGACCTCGATGATGGAGTCGAGCCCGAACCCGATCAGGGCGGTGGATGAGGCCATAGCGCCCGCCGTCAGGGCAACGACTGCCTCGATCACGTTGTAGACGATGGTCGCGGCGACCAGCCACCGCACTCTTCGTGCGAGGGCCTCACGTCGTGCCGGCGAAGGGCCGAGCTGAAGGGAAGTCATCAGCAGCATCCCTTCTCGTCCGCATCTGGGCAGCTGCGGGCGGCCTCGACGGTGACGACGGCGTCCCGGAGGTCGTCGATCGCGTGGCCGAGGCGCGTGTCGGCGAGTTCGTAGCGCACCCGCCGCCCCTCCGGAACAGCTACGACGAGGCCGCAGTCGCGGAGACAGGCCAGGTGGTTCGACAGCCTTGTACGGGAGACGTTGAGCTGGGCGGCGAGGTCTCCCGGATGCCCCGGCCCGTCCCGGAGTGAGAGGAGGATCCGGCAGCGGATCGGGTCGGCGAGTGCCCGCCCGAAACGGGTCAGCTCATCGATGTCTGTGGCGAGAGCAAGCATGTTGGCAACCATACACGTGATCCTGAATCCAGGATAGCGTGCCCTATCTTCGCTGCCTCGGACACGGCTGTCGGTGGAGCGCTCAAGCGCAGCGTGCGGCGCCCCGCACTGCTGTGGACGGCAACTCGGCGGTGAATCAGGCCCGTCGGCGCGGTCAGGCCGGTGACACACAACGCTCTCGACCACGCCGTGGAACCGGGCCTGCTTGCGACCAATCTGAGAAGGTGCGACTGGAGTTGCTTCGGTCCGGTAGACACGGACGGGCTTGTGCTCTATGCGGCAGCGTAGGTGACGGCGGGTGATGCTGGCGGTGTCTGTCGGCGTTCGTACTCGGCTGGACTGAGCTGGCCGTTCGCCGAGTGGCGGCGCCAGGGGGTTGTAGAACCCTTCGATGTAGCTGAGCAGTTCCCGTTCGGCATCGCGGCGTGTGTGGAAGACCGAGCGCTCGATGAGTTCCGTTTCCAGTGAGGCGAAGAAGCTCTCGGTCACCGCGTTGTCGAAGCAGGAGCCGGTGCGGCCAGTGGAGGGGCGGATGGCTGTTTCCTTGCATCGCTGCCCGAAGGTCAGGCTGGTGTACTGGGCTCCCCTGTCGCTGTGGTGAATCAGTCCAGGTTGGGGCCTGCGGGCGGTGACCGCCATCGCGAGGGCATCGGTGACCAGTTCGGTTCGCATGTGGTCAGCCATCGCCCAGCCGACGATCCGGTGGGAGAACAGGTCCAGGACGACGGTGAGGTAGAGCCATCCCTCCTGGGTGGGCACGTAGGTGATGTCCGCTGTCCAGCGCAGATTCGGCGCCGTCGCGGTGAAGTCGCGGCGGATCAGGTCCGGGGCAGCGGCGTTGTGTCGGCTTTGACGGGTGAGCGAGACACGACCCGCGCGCCGGTGCACGCCGGCCAGTCCCGCTGCCCGCATCAGGCGGGCTATCCGGTTACGGCCGACTCGCAGTCCGTTGATTTCCTGCAGGTCAGCCTGGATGCGCGGGGCGCCGTAGGTGCTGTGTGACCGCCCGCTCGTGATGTCCCTTGATCTTCTCCGTCAGCTCGGCGTCCTCGCGCCGGCGGCGGGAGAGACCGCGCTTCTTCCAGGCGTAGTAGCCCTGCCGTGACACACCCAGCAGCCGCGAGCCATGAGGGAGACGTCGTGGTGTGCCGTGTTCTCATTGATCAGCCGGTAGCACATCACCGGCCGGACTCCCGGACGAGGAAGCCCGTGGCCTTGCGCAGGATCTCCTTCTCTTCGCGCAACTGCTTAACCTCACGGCGCAGTCGGGCAAACTCCTCCCGCTCGTCGCTGGTCAGTGCGGCCTGCTCGCCGGTGTCTACACGATCCTGGGTCGCCCAGCTGCGGATCGTCTGTGCAGACGGCTCACACTCCTTGGCCAAGTCTTCCGACGTACGGCCGGCCTTGACCAACTCGACCACCTGGCGACGGAACTCCGGCGGGTAGGCCGGACGCGTCCTTGGCACGATGAACTCCTCCTTGCGGGGACCAGTGTCCCTAAGCGGAAAGGTGTCGACCAAACCGAAGCAAGATCACGACGGAAGCGCGGGCAGCGCCGGGTGCAAGAGGTCGATAGCGCTGGTTATCAACCCGAGGCAAGCCCGAACTACTGACGGTGCGCCTCGGTAATTGCGCCTCGACAATCAGGGAGCCGAGGTGGACGCTCGGGTCATGAGGGGTTTGGCAGGGGTGTAGCCAAGCAGGCGTAACGAAGGTGTGTATCGCTGCATCTGCCTCCTCACACGCGGGCTCCAGGGGAGCGTTGAGACTCGATCGTGTGCTGATGAACGTCAGCTGATGCGAGCCGCACGAAGTCTGCCAACGCTTCCTTCGCCTGGTCACCCAAAGTGCTTAGCTCCCGATTATCGGCGGCCTTGTGAGCATCGGACGTGCGGTCGTAGGTGTGCTGGACTGCGTCCGTCAGAGACTGCTGGCTCGCTATCAGCTGGACTCGAAACAGGGCGTGGAGAGCCGCGCCACGTAGCCGATAGGCCTCTACCCGGGCCTCGAAACTGGCCGTGCTCTCCGGGTCCTCGTTCTTGCAGTGCCAACGGTCGTATCGCCCTCGACGGAACTCGGTCACCGCGCCCGCGAAGTCGCTGTACACGGCCAACCGCTCTGCCCGGAGCTGCTGTTGGACAGCGAACCCCTAATCGTGTACTGCCGATCTGCGTTGGAACAGGTGCGTCAGTCCAGCACCGAAGAGGCTTCCAAATACCGCGATGAGAGTCGAGATGGGGCCTTCCACGGGCAACAGGACATCACAGCGCGATCTGGAGTCGCCTGCTGTTCGGGAAGCTGGTGCCAGGGCAGCTCGGGAGAGACGATGACCTGCGAAAACGTAGACAAGATCATTACGTCTCCATTCTGTGATCGCTGTCATTCGGCTGCCCTTGGCGGCGTACGGTTGCCGCTGGCCGCACACACGACGAACGCCCCGCGTCCAGCGTCCAGGCTGTTCACAGGGCGTTTCGGCACTTCAAAACGAAGTACCCCCGGCAGGATTCGAACCTGCGCACACGGCTCCGGAGGCCGTTGCTCTATCCCCTGAGCTACGGGGGCGTGCGCTGCGTTGTGTTGCGGCGACGGGTGAAACCTTACCAGCCCGGACGGGGTGATCCGGAACGGGTTTCCGTGCCTCGACTGCTCGGCCCATTCTCGGGCTGGCCGAGCACGACGAGGAGGCCGCTGACGCCCCGGCCCTGAACCCTCGGCAGTACGGTCGTCGCTCAGACCGAGCCGCCGCTCTTCGTGCGGGGCGGACGGCCCCGTGGCGGTGCGGCAGCGCGTACGGGGGGCACCTCCCGATACGGACTCCGGCGCGGAATGGGCCGAAACGCGGACGGGGGCGCCGTCACGCGCCTAGGCTTTGCGGTGTGCAGGGCGCGCCCCGCCGGGTGCTGGTCGTCGACGACAACAAGGTCATCCGGCAGCTGATCAAGGTCAATCTCGAGCTTGAGGGCTTCGAGGTCGTGACTGCGTCCGATGGTGCCGAGTGCTTGGACGTCGTACACCGGGTGCGTCCCGAGGCGATCACCCTCGATGTCGTCATGCCGCGGCTGGACGGCCTGTGTACGGCCGAGCGGTTGCGCGCGGACCCGCGCACCCGCGCCATCCCGCTCGCGATGGTCTCCGCGTGCACGGTCGGGGAGATCGGGCCCGGGGGCTTCGCGGCGGTGGACGCGGTGCTGGCGAAGCCGTTCGATCCGGCGGAACTGGTACGTGTCGTACGGCGGCTGCTGACCGCGAGGCCGAGCGGCGGGCAGCCGGGGCGGAACGCCGCACCGGGTTGTGGTGGTACGGGTTCCGGGCCGCCGGTACGACCGTTCTCCTGACGCCGCTGGCCCATACGTCGCCGCCCCGTACGTTACCCGCTCCCGCACGTCACCCGCCTCCGCACGAACGCACCGTTTCGCCCGCGGCGCGTCCTGCCTGGTGAAACCCGTTCGACGGCTCCGGTGCCGCCTCCCATACGCTGGAGCCGTGACACCGGCCCAGCTCTCCCGCACCGTGCTGCATGCGCTGCACGGTCTGGTCGACGACACCGGGAGCCGGGTGTCGTTGCCCGAACGCGCCGTCATCGAGTCGCCGCCCCGGCACGGGCACGCCGACTACGCGACGGGCGTGCTGCTCCGTCTCGCACGAGCCGCGGGCACCGCGCCGGGCCCGCTCGCGCGGCGACTGGCGGCGCGGCTGGAGCGCCAGCCCGGGATCGGCCGTGTGGAGGCGGCTTCGGCGGGCTTCGTCACCGTCACCCTGAACGCCACCGGACGGGCCGCGCTCGTACGCGAACTGTGTTCCCTCGAGCACCAGCCCAGCCCGACCGACGACCCGGCACGGGACGCGGCCAACTGGACCGCCGCCACCGCGCGACGGCCCGCCGTTGCGCGGGCCAGCGCCCAGCCGTCCGCACCCGCGCGGGCCCCCGCGCCTGCTCTCGCCCAATCCCCCGCACCCGCCCAACTCCTCGTCCGCACCGAGGAGTCCAGTCCGCTCTTCCGTGTCCAGTACGCCCACGCCCGCGCCCGCGCGCTATTGCGCAACGGCGCCGCGCTCGGTGTGGAACCAGCTCCCGGAGCGGGCGGGTACGCCTGTGCCGAGCCGGCCGAACGAGCCCTGCTGGCGCTCCTCGCCGACCACGCGCGCGTGGCGGCCGCCGGCCGCCCGGACCGGCACGCCCGCCACTTGGACGACATCGCCCGAGCCTTCCGGCACTGTCACGACGCCTGTCCGCCACTGCCGCACGGTCCGGAGAAACCCGAGGCCGCCCACCGCGCCCGGCTCGCCCTCGCCGAAGCCACCGGGACGGTGCTGGCCGGCGGCCTGACCCAACTCGGCGTCACCGCACCCGCACACCTCTGAGGGGATCAGAGAAAAGATCATGAGCCGTTCCGCACACCCCGCTGGGCCCCGGTACGCCGACGTCCTTCCCGAGGGCCACCACGCAGCGCCACCCGCCGACCTCAACGCACTCCATCCGCTGGTCTGGCCCCGTACGGCCGCCCGCGCCCAGGACGGCGCGGTCACCGTCGGCGGCGTGGACGTACGCGAGCTGGCCGAGGAGTTCGGCACGCCCGCGTACTTCCTGGACGAGGCGGACTTCCGGGCCCGCTGCCACGCCTGGCGCGAGGCCTTCGGCACGGACGCCGACGTCTTCTACGCCGGCAAGGCGTTCCTCTCCCGCGCCGTGCTGCGCTGGCTGCACGAGGAGGGCCTGAACGTGGACGTCTGCTCGCTGGGCGAGCTGTCCCTCGCCCTGGACGCCGGAATGCCGGCCGAGCGCATCGCGCTGCACGGCAACAACAAGTCGACCGCCGAGATCCACCGAGCCGTCGAGGCCGGGGTGGGGCGCATCGTGCTGGACTCCTTCCAGGAGATCGTCCGGGTGGCGCGCGCCGCCGAGGAGCTCGGCGTCCGGCAGCGGGTGCAGATCCGGGTGACGGTCGGTGTCGAGGCGCACACCCACGAGTTCATCGCCACCGCGCACGAGGACCAGAAGTTCGGCCTCGCGCTCGCCGACGGGCAGGCCGCGGAGGCGGTACGCAGGGTGCTGCGGCTGGAGAGCCTCGAACTCGTCGGAATCCACTCGCACATCGGCTCGCAGATCTTCGACACCTCCGGATTCGAGGTGGCGGCCCACCGCGTCGTCGGGCTGCTGCGTGAGGTGCGGGACGAGCACGGCGTACAGCTGCCGGAGATCGACCTGGGCGGCGGCCTCGGCATCGCGTACACGCCGGACGACGACCCGAGCGAGCCGCACGAGATCGCCAAGGCGCTCCGAGGCATCGTCGAGCGTGAGTGCGCGGGCGCGGGACTGGACGTGCCGAGGCTGTCCGTGGAGCCGGGACGGGCGATTGTGGGGCCGAGCGCGTTCACCCTGTACGAGGTGGGCACCGTCAAGCCGTTGGACGGGCTGCGTACGTACGTCAGCGTGGATGGCGGGATGTCGGACAACATCCGTACCGCGCTCTACGACGCCGAGTACACGGTCGCGTTGGTGTCCCGTACCTCGCAGGCCGCGCCGCTGCTCTCGCGGGTGGTCGGCAAGCACTGCGAGAGTGGGGACATCGTCGTCAAGGACGCCTTCCTGCCCGCCGACGTGGCGCCCGGCGACCTCTTGGCCGTGCCCGCGACCGGCGCCTACTGCCGCTCGATGGCCAGCAACTACAACCACGCGCTGCGCCCGCCGGTGGTCGCCGTGCGGGATGGCGCCGCCCGGGTGATCGTCCGGCGGGAGACGGAGGAGGACCTGCTCAGCCTGGACGTGGGGTAGCGCGTCCGGGCATGTCGGCGTCGGGGCACTTGGCCGGCAGGCCGTGTGGCCCGGCCGCCGAGCCGAGCACGTACGGTATCTCCGGTTGCCGAGACATATGTCCCACATGCTGGAACCAGCGTGGCAAGCGCCCACCCGTGCGTGAGACTGAACCCACCACAATTGACGAAGCGAGGTCGAATGATGCGTACGCGTCCGCTGAAAGTGGCGCTGCTGGGCTGTGGGGTCGTGGGCTCAGAGGTGGCACGCATCATGAGGACGCACGCGGACGACCTCGCCGCACGGGTGGGCGCCCCGCTGGAGCTCGCCGGTGTGGCCGTGCGGCGTCCCGGGCGGGTCCGGGCGGGAATCGACCCGGAGTTGGTCACCACCGACGCGGCGGGACTGGCACAGCGCCCGGACATCGATGTCGCGGTGGAGGTCATCGGCGGCATCGAACCGGCCCGCGGCCTGATCACCAGCGCCTTCGAGGCCGGCGCCAGCGTCGTCACCGCGAACAAGGCGCTGCTCGCCGAGGACGGTTCGACCCTGCACGAGACGGCGGAGAAGCACGGCGTCGATCTGTTCTACGAGGCCGCGGTGGCCGCCGCGATCCCGCTGGTCCGGCCGTTGCGCGAGTCCCTCGCCGGCGACACCGTGAACCGGGTGCTGGGCATCGTCAACGGCACCACCAACTTCATCCTGGATCGGATGGACGCCAGCGGCGCCGGATACGGGGAGGCGCTGGACGAGGCGACCGCGCTGGGCTACGCGGAGGCCGACCCCACCGCCGACGTGGAGGGTTTCGACGCCGCCGCCAAGGCCGCGATCCTCGCCGGCATCGCCTTCCACACGCGGGTGCGTCTGGACGACGTGTACCGCGAGGGGCTGGCCGAGGTCACCGCCGCCGATATCGCCTCCGCGAAACGGATGGGCTGTACGGTCAAGCTGTTGGCGATTTGCGAACGCACCTCCGACGGCCGCTCCGTCACCGCGCGTGTCCACCCCGCGATGATCCCGCTGGGCCATCCGCTCGCCTCCGTGCGGGAGGCGTACAACGCCGTGTTCGTCGAGTCGGACGCCGCCGGCCAGTTGATGTTCTACGGCCGTGGCGCGGGCGGCTCGCCCACCGCCTCCGCGGTGCTGGGCGACCTGGTCGCGGCCTGCCGCAACAAGCTCAGTGGCGCCCGCGGAGCGGGGGAGTCGGCGTACGCCCAGCTTCCCGTCTCGCCGATGGGCGAGGTGGTCACGCGCTACCACATCAGTCTCGACGTCGCCGACAAACCCGGAGTGCTGGCCCAGGTGGCCACCGTCTTCGCGGAGCACGACGTCTCCATCGACACCGTTCGGCAGCAGGGCAAGGACGGTGACGCCTGGTTGGTGGTGGTCACCCATCGGGCCCCGGACGCCGCACTGCGCGCGACCGTGGAAGCGCTGCGCGGCCTGGACACGGTCCGCGGTGTCGCGAGCATCATGCGGGTCGAAGGGGAATGAGAGAGACAGTGAGCATCATGGACCGAACCTCCTCCGTCAGTTCCGGGTGGACCGGGTCGACCGGGTCTACCGGGTCTACCGGGGCGACCGGGTCAACCGCGCCGACGGGACCGACCGCGCCCGACACGGCCGTACGGGCGGGTCGGCAGTGGCGCGGGGTCATCGAGGAGTACCGGGAGCGGCTGCCGCTCGCGCCGGAGGACGAGCCGGTGAGTCTGCGGGAGGGAGGCACCCCCCTGGTGCCCGCTCGGGTGCTCTCTGAGCGGACGGGCTGCGAGGTGCACCTGAAGGTCGAGGGGGCCAACCCCACCGGTTCCTTCAAGGACCGCGGGATGACGGTCGCCATCAGCGCCGCCAAGGCCGCCGGAGCACAGGCCGTGATCTGTGCCTCCACCGGCAACACCAGCGCCTCCGCCGCTGCGTACGCGGTGCGGGCGGGCATGGTCTGCGCCGTGCTCGTGCCACAGGGCAAGATCGCGCTGGGGAAGATGGGCCAGGCGTTGGTGCACGGTGCCCAGATCCTCCAGGTGGACGGGAACTTCGACGACTGCCTGACACTCGCCCGCGGGCTGTCCGAGAAGTACCCGGTGGCCCTGGTGAACTCGGTGAACCCGGCGCGGATCGAGGGGCAGAAGACCGCCGCGTTCGAGGTGGTCGACATGCTCGGGGACGCGCCGGACATCCATGTCCTCCCGGTGGGCAACGCCGGCAACATCACCGCCTACTGGAAGGGCTACCGCGAGTACGCCGACCCCGCGACCGGCGGGCCCGCGACTCGTGCCCCCGCCATGTGGGGTTATCAGGCCGCCGGTTCGGCGCCCATCGTGCGCGGTGAGGTGGTGCCGGAACCGAGCACGATCGCCACGGCGATTCGCATCGGCAATCCCGCGTCCTGGCAGTGGGCGGAGCGGGCGCGGGACGAGTCGGGCGGCTTCATCGACTCCGTGACCGATCGTCAGATCCTGCGTGCCTACCGTCTGTTGTCCGCTCAGGAGGGGGTCTTCGTGGAGCCCGCGTCGGCCGCCTCGGTGGCGGGCTTGCTGCAGGCGGCCGAGCAGGGCACGCTGCGTCCGGGCCAGCGGGTCGTGTGCACGGTGACGGGGAACGGCCTCAAGGACCCGGACTGGGCCGTCGCCGGCGCTCCCCAGCCGCTCACCGTCCCGGTGGACGCGGACGCCGCGGCGCAGCGCCTCGGTCTGGCCTGACCGCTCCCGCCGGGCGTGCGTCCGGTGCGTATGTCCGGCCCGTACGCCCCCGCGGTGGCGTACGCCCGTACGCGCGCCCGGTCGGGGGAGCACGGTGGCACGGGCGAGCGAGCGCACGGGCCACCGCGCGACACGCTTCGTGCGCCTGGCGTGCGCCCTGTGTCGCGGGCGAACCTTCCTTAGATAAGCTGGCATTCACCCCGGCCCCGCACGCGTACGGTAACGCGTCGGGTGCGACCGGTCCGGTAGTGCTGCCGCGGTCCACCGGGGAGTTGCCGCAACTCGATTCGCAAGCCAAGGAGAGTCATCGAGAGATGGCCGGTCCAGCGTTCCGCGCAGCCGCCGTGCGGGTGCGTGTCCCCGCTACCAGCGCCAACCTCGGCCCCGGGTTCGATTCCATGGGACTGGCCCTGGGGCTCTACGACGACGTGGTGGTCCGGGTCGCCGATGTCGGGCTGCATGTCGACATCGCCGGCGAGGGCGCCGACACCCTGCCCCGGGACGAGGGTCACCTGCTCGTACGGTCGTTGCGCACCGCCTTCGAGCAGCTCGGCGGACAGCCGCGGGGGCTGGAGGTCGTCTGCGCGAACCGCATCCCGCACGGCAGGGGCCTCGGATCCTCCTCGGCCGCGATCTGCGCCGGACTGCTCGCGGCTCGCGCGGTGACCACCGGGGGCGAGTCCCGGATGGACGATCAGGCGATGCTGGCGCTGGCCAGCGAGATCGAGGGCCATCCGGACAACGTCGCGGCCTGTCTGCTCGGTGGCTTCACGCTCGCGTGGAGCGAGTTGGGCAGGCCCCACGCGATCCGAATGACGCCGGCGGAGTCCATCGTTCCGGTGGTGTTCGTGCCCGGGCTGCCGCTGCTCACCGAGACGGCCCGGGGGCTGCTGCCGCGTACGGTGCCGCATGTGGACGCCGCCCGCGGGGCGGGGCGTGCGGCCCTGCTGGTGGAGGCCCTCACCCGGCGGCCGGAGCTGCTGCTGCCGGCGACCGAGGACTGGCTGCACCAGGAGTACCGCTCCTCGGCGATGACGGAAAGCATCGCCCTGCTGAACCGACTGCGGGCGGATGGCGTCCCAGCGGTCATCTCCGGAGCCGGTC
Source organism: Streptomyces oceani (assembly GCF_001751245.1). GTDB lineage: Bacteria > Actinomycetota > Actinomycetes > Streptomycetales > Streptomycetaceae > Streptomyces > Streptomyces oceani. The sequence continues at coordinate 87,447 of NZ_LJGU01000093.1, read as the reverse complement.
CTACGGTCCTGGCACTGGTCGAGGAGGGGACGGCCGACAAAGTTGCACGGCTGGCGGGCGAGAGCTGGACGGCGAACCGGCTGGCGCTCGACACCGTGGGCGGGAGCGTGCTGCCGCTGGCCGGCAGCGGCAGTGGCAGCACGGAGGACACCTGATTGCAGTCTTCGAGAAGGGGGAATGTTTGTTGGACCCGGTAGTGTTAACCTCAAGTCAGCACTCGCAGTCTCCAGGCCGAGCGCATGGGCCGTAGAGTGCGGTGCGCGGTGTCCCTGTCAGGGATCACCCTTCTTCCGGAAGCCTTTCACACAGTCTGAGCAGTTTGCTGAGCAGTGACATACCCGCTCCGGAGTCGGCGACAGATGCGTTTCCACGGATCACGCCGAACCATGAACTGATTTCTCCGCCAGACGTACAGGCGGGACCTCCGCCCCGGCCCGGTCCGCGTCAGACGGACCGCCGCCGGACAGCACAACCGGTCGCCGAGCCAGACAGGCCGACGCCCGCTCCAGGGAAGGACCCTTCGTGAGCGACACCACCGATCTGATGGGCGTGAACACCGACAGCGCTGCTGCCGAAGCGTCCGCTACGGACGCCCCCGCCGCTCCCAAGCGGCGGCGTTCAGGCACCGGACTCGAGGGCATGGTCCTGGCCGAGCTCCAGCAGGTTGCCTCCGGCCTCGGCATCAAGGGCACCGCGCGGATGCGCAAGAGCCAGTTGATTGAGGTCATCAAGGAGAAGCAGGCGAGCGCGGGCTCAGCCGCCGACACGGCCCAGTCCGCGGACGCCAGCAAGGACGACGGCAAACAGGCCGAGAGCAAGCCGAAGCGTCGGGCGACATCAAAGACGCGTACGGGCGAGCCCGAGGCCGAGCAGTCCGAGCCGGCCGCGACCCAGCAGTCCACAGCCCAGCAGCAGATCGACATCCCCGGCCAGCCCGCCGACGAGCGTCGTACGCGTCGCGGACGTGGCGGCAAGGCCGACTCCGCCGCCGACTCGACCGAGGGCAGGAGCGACGCGTCCCGGTCGGACAACCGGGACGGCGGGAACAACGTCAAGGAAAGCAAGGAAAGCAGGGAAGGCGCCAAGGACGCCGACAGCAAAGGCTCCCCGGATGGCCAGCGCCCCGACGCCGGCAAGGGCGGTGACGGCGGTCGGCAGCAGCAGGATCGGCAGCAGCACCAGGACCGACAGCCCAAGCGGGACCGTCAGCGGGGCAACCGCAACAAGAACGACGGCGGTCAGCAGAACCAGGGTGGTGGTGGGGGTGGCAACCGCCACGACGACGACCTCGACGGTGGCCGCCGTGGCCGCCGTGGCCGCTACCGGGACCGTCGTGGCCGGCGCGGCCGGGACGAGTTCGGCAGCGAGCCGCAGATCGCCGAGGACGACGTCCTGATCCCGGTGGCGGGCATCCTCGACATCCTGGACAACTACGCGTTCGTGCGCACCTCCGGTTATCTTCCCGGGCCGAACGACGTCTACGTCTCGCTCGCCCAGGTCCGTAAGAACGGCCTGCGCAAGGGCGACCACATCACGGGCGCGGTGCGACAGCCGAGAGAGGGCGAGCGCCGGGAGAAGTTCAACGCCCTGGTGCGACTCGACTCGGCCAACGGCGTAGCCCCCGAAGGGGGCAAGTCCCGGCCGGAGTTCACCAAGCTGACCCCGCTCTACCCGCAGGAGCGACTGCGGTTGGAGACCGACCCCGGACAGATGACGACACGGATCATCGACATGGTGACGCCGATCGGCAAGGGTCAGCGTGGACTGATCGTGGCGCCGCCCAAGACCGGCAAGACCATGATCATGCAGGCGATCGCCAACGCGATCACCACGAACAACCCCGAGTGCCACCTGATGGTCGTCCTCGTCGACGAACGGCCCGAGGAAGTCACCGACATGACCCGCTCGGTGAAGGGTGAGGTCATCTCCTCCACCTTCGACCGTCCGGCGGAGGACCACACCACGGTCGCGGAACTGGCCATCGAACGGGCCAAGCGGCTCGTCGAGCTGGGGCACGACGTGGTCGTGCTGCTGGACTCGATCACCCGCCTCGGTCGCGCGTACAACCTCGCGGCGCCGGCGTCCGGGCGGATTCTCTCCGGTGGTGTGGACTCCACGGCCCTCTACCCGCCGAAGCGCTTCTTCGGCGCCGCCCGGAACATCGAGGACGGCGGTTCGCTGACCATCGTCGCCACGGCGATGGTGGAGACCGGCTCCCGGATGGACGAGGTCATCTTCGAGGAGTTCAAGGGCACCGGCAACATGGAGCTGAAGCTCGACCGGAAGCTCTCCGACAAGCGGATCTTCCCGGCGGTGGACGTCGACGCGTCGGGCACCCGTAAGGAGGAGATCCTGATGGGCGGCGAGGAGCTGTCCATCGTCTGGAAGCTCCGCCGGGTCCTGCACGCCCTGGACCAGCAGCAGGCCGTCGAGCTGCTGCTGGACAAGATGAAGCAGACGAAGTCCAACACGGAGTTCCTGCTCCAGATCCAGAAGACCACGCCGACACCGGGGAACGGCGGGGACTGAGCCTCCGGGACCTCACCTCACCCGTTCGGACGCACGCTGAGGGGCGCGCCACGACAGCTCGTGGCGCGCCCCTCAGCTCGTGTTTCCTCCGCTGAGAGCTTGCCCACAGGCGACGGTGGCGCGCCGGCGTCCCGATCTCGCCGCGCGAGCGCCAGTCGTCGCAGGTAAAAGGGGTGACAGAGACGTGGCGAGGCCACTGCTCGAGCCGCTTCCGACGAAGCGTGGTTATCCGGCCTTCATCTCGTGTTGTGCAACCGTTACGGGCGACATCACGTCGGCCTCGGTCACTCGGGGCCGGACGGAGCCAGCCGAGAAGGAAGAGAAGAACGATGGCGGACGAGGACAGCAACGGCGGCCGGGAAGCGGACGCACGCCGCTTCGGGGGCCCCCGTGGGCGCCGTCGGAGGCCGCGTTCCCGCCGTCAACGGGTCCTGGCCGCCACGGCCTGGGCGACCGCCGGGCTGCTGCTGGTCGGCGGCGCGGGCCTGGGCTTCGTCTACTACCAGCTGAACGGCAACATCTCGGGCATCGACATCAACGCCGCGCTCGGCACGGACCGCCCCGAGAACGTCGAGAACGGCTCCATGGACATCCTGGTGATGGGCTCCGACTCGCGCGCCGGCGACAACGCCGGTTACGGCGGTGACGAGGGCTCCGCCCGCTCTGACACGGCGATGATCGTGCACGTGAACAAGCAGCACGACAAGGCGAGCGTCGTCTCGATACCACGTGACACCCTCTTGCCACGCCCCAGTTGCGAGCGTGAGGACGGTGGCACGGCCCCGCCTCGGCAGGCCGCGATGTTCAATGAGGCGTACCAGGTCGGTGGCCCGGCCTGCTCGGTCAAGACCGTCGAGTCGATGACGAACATCCGCATGGACCACTACGTCGAGGTCGACTTCTCCGGCTTCAAGAGTCTGATAAACACCCTCGGCGGCGTTGACGTCACGGTACGTCAGTCGATCCAGGACTCCGACAGCCACCTGCGGCTCAGCCCCGGCACGCACACGCTGAACGGCGAGCAGGCGCTCGGCCTCGTACGCACCCGGCACGCGGTCGGCGACGGCAGCGACCTGTCCCGTATCCAGCTGCAACAGGCCTTCATGCGGGCGCTGTTGGACCAGGTCAACAGCATCGGGTTGTTCGACAACCCGAAGCGGCTCTACGACCTCGCCAACACCGCCACCTCCTCACTGACCACCGACTCGGAGCTGGACTCGGTCGGTGACCTGACCGGCCTGGCGAAGGTGATGAAGGGCATCGAGTCCCAGGACATCTCGATGGCCACGATGCCCGTCCAGTACGACCCGGCTGACCCGAACCGGGTGCTGCCGCTGGACAAGAAGAGCGCGCAGGTCTGGAAGGCGCTCCGCGCGGACAAACCGATTCCGAAGTCGGCCACCGAGGGCACGGCGGGCTCGCAGACCGACATAGACGGTGTGGTGCGCTGACTGGGTGCGCGCTGGCGGCGGGGGACGCCGAGTGAGCGTCTCCGCCGAGGAATAACCAGCTCCGGCCCCCGGTTTTGGGAGGCACGGCCAGCAGTGGCAAACTGGACCGTCGGCCCCGGTTCACGTGACGCAGTCCGCGTCGCGACCCGGCGCCCTCCCGAACCTAGGAGAAACCGTGAAGCGCGATATCCACCCGGAGTACGTCGAGACCCAGGTCAGCTGCACCTGCGGAGCCTCGTTCACGACCCGCAGCACCGTGGCGGAAGGCGTCATCCGCGCCGACATCTGCTCCGAGTGCCACCCGTTCTACACGGGCAAGCAGAAGATCCTCGACACCGGTGGCCGTGTGGCCCGCTTCGAGGCCCGCTTCGGCAAGAAGGCCGGGTCCGGCAAGAAGTAGCGACCCGACAGCGCCGGCCTGCGGTCGCCCTCGGTACGGGGGCGGCCGGGCCGGCGCTTTTGTGCCCGTATGTGCCCGCTCAACCGTCAGACAAGGGAAGACACGATGTTCGAGGCGGTCGAGGAACTCATCGGCGAACACGCGGACCTCGAGAAGCAGCTGGCCGACCCGGCGATCCACGCCGACCAGACACGGGCCCGCGGCCTCAACAAGCGGTACGCGGAGCTGACCCCGATCATCGCCGCGTACCAGGACTGGAAGCAGACCGGCGAGGACGTCCACACGGCGCGCGAACTGGCCGCGTACGACTCCCCGGAAAGCGCCGAGTTCGCCGCCGAGGTCAAGGAGCTGGAGCAGCGGCGCGCGGAGCTCACCGAGCGGCTCCGACTGTTGCTGGTGCCGCGCGACCCCGGTGACGACAAGGACGTCATCCTCGAGGTCAAGGCGGGCGAGGGCGGCGAGGAGTCCGCGTTGTTCGCCGGGGACCTGCTGCGGATGTACCTACGGTACGCGGAACGCGTCGGCTGGAAGACCGAGTTCCTCCAGTCCAACGCCTCCGACCTGGGCGGGTACAAGGACGTGCAGATCGCCGTGAAGACCAGGGGCAGCACCGAGCCCGGCCAGGGCGTGTGGTCCCGGCTGAAGTACGAGGGGGGCGTGCACCGAGTGCAGCGAGTGCCGGCCACCGAGTCCCAGGGGCGTATCCACACCTCCGCCGCCGGGGTGCTGGTGCTTCCGGAAGCCGAGGAGGTGGACGTCGAGGTCAATCCGAACGACCTGCGGATCGACGTCTACCGCTCCTCCGGGCCCGGCGGCCAGTCGGTGAACACCACCGACTCCGCGGTCCGGATCACCCACGAGCCCACCGGGATCGTGGTCTCCTGCCAGAACGAGAAGAGCCAACTGCAGAACAAGGAGCAGGCGCTGCGCATCCTGCGTGCCCGGCTGCTCGCGGAGGCGCAGGAGCAGGCCGAGAAGGAAGCCTCCGACACCCGGCGCAGCCAGGTGCGTACGGTGGACCGGTCGGAGCGGGTACGGACCTACAACTTCCCGGAGAACCGGATCTCCGACCACCGGGTCGGCTTCAAGGCGTACAACCTGGATCAGGTGCTCGACGGTGAACTCGATCCGGTGATCCAGGCGTGTGTGGACGCTGACTCGGCTGCCAAGCTGGCGGACGCGCAGTAGGCGCGCGGAGATACGGGGCGGAGGACATCACCAGTGCAGTCATCTTCCGGGGAGCCCGCGGAGCCGCAACGGCCCAGCCGCGGGGCGCAGTCCCGTACGCTCCTGCTGGCCGAGGTCGCGCAGGCGACCCAGAGGCTGGCGGACGCCGGCGTGCCGTCTCCGCGCTTCGACGCCGAGGAACTGGCGGCGTCCGTGCACGGCGTGAAGCGGGGGGAACTGCACCGGGTCGCGGACGCCGACTTCGACGCGCGCTACTGGGCCGCGGTGGCCCGGCGGGAGGCGCGCGAACCGTTGCAGCACATCACCGGGCGCGCGTTCTTCCGCTACCTCGAACTCGAGGTCGGCCCGGGCGTGTTCGTGCCGCGACCGGAGACCGAGTCGGTGGTCGGCTGGGCCATAGACGCGGTGCGTGCGATGGACTCCGCCGAGCCCCTGATCGTCGACCTGTGCACCGGCTCCGCGGCCATCGCCCTGGCACTCGCCCAGGAGGTGCCGCGCTCCCGGGTGTTCGCGGTAGAGCTGGACGAGGGGGCGTACGCCTGGGCCCGGCGGAACGTCGCGGGTTCCCGGGTGACGCTCGAGCAGGGTGACGCGTTGACGGCGTTCCCCGCGCTGGACGGGCAGGTGGACCTGGTCATCGCCAACCCGCCGTACATTCCGCTCACCGAGTGGGAGTATGTGGCTCCGGAGGCCCGCGACCACGACCCCGAACTCGCGTTGTTCTCCGGGGAGGACGGTCTGGACGCCATCCGTGGTCTGGAGCGTACGGCACACCGGCTGCTACGGCCCTCCGGTGTCGTCGTCATCGAGCACGCCGACACCCAGGGCGGGCTGGTGCCCTGGATATTCACGGAGGATCGCGGCTGGGCGGACGCCGCGGACCACCCGGACCTGAACAACCGTCCCCGCTTCTGTACCGCGCGCAGGGAGGTGCCGTAGGCCGTGTCCTCGTCGTTCTCCTCGGGGGCCGTTCACCACTCGGCCTGATCGTCGACGGTTCGCCGTCCCCAGCGATCCAGTCAGCCAGCGCGTATTGCGCACCCTGCGCAGCCAGTTCAAGGAAAGGGTTTGACGATGGCACGGCGTTACGACTGCACCGATCCGACCGATCGCGGTACGGGCCTGCGCGAAGCCGCGTCGGCGGTGCGTCGGCGCGAACTCGTGGTGCTGCCGACGGACACGGTCTACGGCATCGGTGCCGACGCGTTCAGCACGGAGGCTGTCGGTGATCTGCTGGAGGCCAAGGGGCGCGGTCGGTCCATGCCCTCGCCCGTGCTGGTTGGTTCTCCCAACACCCTGCACGGGCTGGTCACCGACTTCTCCGAGTCGGCCTGGGAGCTGGTCGACGCCTTCTGGCCGGGCGCGCTCACCCTCGTCGCCAGGCACCAGCCCTCGCTGACCTGGGACCTGGGGGAGACCCGCGGCACGGTCGCGGTACGGATGCCGCTGCACCCGGTGGCACTGGAACTGCTCACCGAGTTCGGACCGATGGCCGTGTCCTCGGCGAACCTCTCCGGGCATCCCGCGCCGCAGGACTGCGACGCGGCGCAGGAGATGCTGGGCGACTCCGTCTCGGTCTATCTGGACGGCGGCAGAACCCCTGATCCGGAACCGTCCTCGATCGTGGACGTGACCGGCCCCGCGCCCCTGCTGCTCCGGGCCGGCGCTCTCAGTGCGGAGGAGCTCCGCAAGGTCGCGCCGAACCTCGAGGTGGGCAGTTGACCAGCCCTCCCGAAGGGCGTGGGATACCGGAACAGGCGGCGCGTCCCCTACCGCACGCGTCCGTCGCGCCCGAGGTGTTCCGCATCCTCCACGTCTCCACCGGCAACGTCTGCCGCTCGCCGCTGACCGAGCGGTTGAACCGGCATGCCCTGGCGGACCGGCTGGGGGACGCCCGTAGTGGTGGGATCGTGGTGGAGAGCGCGGGGACCTGGGGCCACGAGGATGCCCCCATGGAGGACCACGCGCACGCGGTGCTGTTGGAGCACGGCGCCGACCCGGCCGGCTTCCTGGCCCGCGAACTGCTGGACGAACACGTCATCCGGGCCGATCTGGTGCTGACCGCGACCCGCGACCACCGGGCGCAGGTCATCTCCATGGGGCACTCCGCCGGCCTGCGTACCTTCACCCTCAAGGAGTTCACCAGGCTGGTACGCGCCATAGACCCGGCTACGCTGCCGGCTCCCCGTACGGCGAGCAGCGTGGTCGAACGGGCCGGCGCGCTGGTGCAGGCGGCGGCGGCGCTACGCGGTTGGCTGCTGGCGCCGAGCCCGGAGGCGGACGAGATCTACGACCCGTACGGGGCACCCATTCCGTACTTCCGTAGTGTGGGGGAGGAGATCAACCAGGCCCTGGAGCCGGTCGTGACGGCGCTCACGGGCGTACCGGCGGGAGCTTAGGTTCGTATCGTCCCGGTCACAGCCGGGTATGCGTGCCGTGCGAGGTGCCGGAGTCGCGGAACCGGTCAGCTCGGGCAGGTGTCCCACGCGGTGTGTCCGTGCACCGGGCGTACTGATCTAGAGTGTGGACCCTGAACAGCTCGCGAGAACCCTGGGGAACCCGTGCGGGAGTATCTGCTGACGCTGTGCGTCACGGCCGCTGTCACGTACCTACTGACCGGGCCGGTGCGGAAGTTCGCGATCGCGGCGGGCGCGATGCCGCAGATCCGCGCCCGTGACGTGCATCGCGAGCCGACGCCGCGACTCGGCGGCATCGCGATGTTCGGCGGCCTGTGCGCGGGGCTGCTGATGGCCTCGCAACTGACCAACATCGGTGAGGTGTTCACTCTCTCCGACGAGCCGCGCGCGCTGCTGTCCGGAGCCGGACTGATCTGGCTGCTGGGCGTGCTGGACGACAAGTGGGGCGTGGACGCGCTGGTCAAGCTCGGCGGCCAGATGATCGCCGCCGGCGTGATGGTGCTCCAGGGCCTGACGATCCTGTGGTTGCCGGTGCCGGGTGTCGGGAATGTCGCGCTGACGCCGCTCCAGGGCACGCTGCTGACGGTGGCCCTCGTGGTGATCACCATCAACGCCGTGAACTTCGTCGACGGTCTGGACGGCCTCGCCTCCGGCATGGTCTGTATCGCCGCGGTGGCGTTCTTCATGTACGCCTACCGCATCTGGTACGGCTACGGCATTGAGGCGGCCTCCCCGGCGACGCTGTTCGCGGCCATCCTGATGGGCATGTGCCTGGGCTTCCTGCCGCACAACATGCACCCCGCCCGGATCTTCATGGGCGACTCCGGGTCGATGCTGATCGGTCTGGTGCTGGCGGCCGGCGCGGTGTCGATCACGGGGCAGGTGGACCCCGACCTGATGGTCGAGCACGCGGGTTCGGAGCGCTCCGCCGTGCACAACATGGTGCCGCTGTACATGCCGTTGTTGCTGCCGCTGACGATTCTGGCGGTGCCGATCGCCGACCTGGTGCTGGCGATCGTACGTCGCACCTGGAAGGGCCAGTCGCCGTTCGCGGCTGACCGCGGGCACCTGCATCACCGGCTCCTGGAGATCGGACACTCGCACAGCCGGGCCGTGTTGATCATGTACTTCTGGTCGGCGCTGATCGCCTTCGGCGCCGTCGCCTTCTCGGTGCAGTCCGCGAGTCTGGTGATCGTCCTCGCCGTGGTGCTGCTGAGCGCGCTGGGTCTGGTCATCCTGCTGCTGCCGCGCTTCACCCCACGGGTGCCGCGCTGGGCCGAGCTGTTCGTGCCGCCGCGTTACCGGCAACCGGCCTCGGCGGCTCGTACGGGTGCGGCGGGCGATGCGGCGCGGTCTGCGGCGGACGGCGCCGAACGGGCGCAGGGCCAGAGTGAGGACCAGGAGCGGGAGCCCGCGCTCGCGGGGCTGCACGGGGCGACGGCGATCGGCGACCGTGACCGCTTCGGGGCACGACGTCGTTAGCCGGGGCCGTCGTTACGGGGCGCGGGTGTCGTACGGCTCTCCGCGGGGTCGCCGGACCGTAGTTCGGCTGCGTGCGCGCCGGGGAGACCTGGTGCGGAACGTCGTCAGCACGGCACATGACGGTCCTTCGTTCGTGTGAGGTGTGGCACACATACGAGTAAAGACCTCATCAAATAGTTTGTGATACCGTTCACGAACCCGGCGAAGCCGAGGTGCCGCACTACAACGGCGGTTCGGTCTCGGACGCTTGTCCCTCGACGACGAAGTTCGCATCTGCCGGGGATACGCTCGTCAGCCGACGAGAAACGCCCCCGACTCCCCGGAGTTCCACATGCAGCCGAACGATGCTCGCATGCTGCTGCACTGCGCCGTGCCGACCGCTCTGGCAGGCGTGCTCGGTGCGGCGGTGAGCGCGGCCCTGGCGGGTGGCAAGGGTGCGCTCGGTGGCCTGTGCGGGATGATCGTGGTGCTCCTGTTCATGGGCGGCGGACTCGTCGTGCTGCAACGGGTCGCGAAGTCCTACCCGCACCTGTTCCAGGCCATGGGGCTGCTGCTCTACACCACCCAGATCCTGTTGCTGGCGGTGGTGCTGGCGCTGTTCAAGGACACCACCCTCTTCAGTACCCAGGCCTTCGGGCTGACCCTGCTCGGCAGCACCCTCGTATGGGTCGCCGCTCAGGCCAGGGCGCACCTGCGGACCAAGATGCTCTATGTCGAGCCGGCCGCGTCCGAGGAGTCCGCCGCTGGTGGCGCGGCCGCCAAGGCGTCCGTCACGGGGGCGAATTCATGATCGGCGGGGGTGGGGCAAACAGGGGTCCCGGCAACTGCTATCGTCCGTTTCCAACTGCGGCGCAGCAGACGCGGACGGCTGGAATGCCGGGTCGTATGGCATGTCCGGCACAGCCCCGCTCGCTGCGCAGTCGCCGTCACCACATCCGTAAGACCAGTCCAGTGCCGTCCCGCGGCGGTGTTCCGCGCCGACACATCGAGGTAGCCGTATCCATGCCCCACGCAGAAGGAGCTCGCGGTGAGTGCTGACCAGACGCTTGCCTTCGAGACCAATTGCCACATCTTCGACGGTTGCGGCTTCCCGGCTCCGGGGCTTCACTCCTTTGTCTTCAAACCGATCTTCACCGTGGCCGGCATCGAGTTCAACAAAGCGATGCTGCTGGCCCTGCTCGGGTCGATCGCCATCATCTGGTTCTTCTGGGCGGCCTTCGGCAAGGCCAAGGTGGTCCCGGGCAAGATCCAGATGATCGGTGAGGCGGGTTACGACTTCATCCGCCGCGGTGTCGTCTACGAGACGCTCGGCAAGAAGGAAGGCGAGAAGTACGTCCCGCTGGTCGTCTCGCTCTTCTTCTTCATCTGGGTGATGAACCTCTGGTCGGTGATCCCGCTCGCGCAGTTCCCGGTCACCTCGATCATCGCCTTCCCGGCCGGTCTCGCCCTGATCGTGTACGTCCTCTGGGTCTCGCTGACCTTCAAGCGGCACGGACTCGTCGGCGCGTTCAAGAACTTCACCGGTTACGACAAGTCGCTCGGACCGGTGCTGCCGCTGGCCATGACGATCGAGTTGTTCTCGAACCTGCTGGTGCGGCCGTTCACGCACGCGGTCCGACTGTTCGCCAACATGTTCGCGGGCCACCTGCTGATCGTGATGTTCACCATCGCCAGCTGGTATCTGCTCAACGGCATCGGAATCGCCTACGCCAGCGTCTCGTTCCTGATGACGATCGTCATGGTGGTCTTCGAGCTGTTCATCCAGGCCGTCCAGGCGTACGTCTTCGTACTCCTGACCTGCTTCTACATCCAGGGTGCGCTCGCCGAGGAGCACTGAGCCCCCTTTCCCGCCCGCCCCACAGGTGTCCGGTGGCCAACCCCCACCGGCCAGTTCACAGCAAAGGAATGCAGACATGATGAACCTCGCCGCCGAGGTCTCCGGCTCGCTCGGTTCCATTGGTTACGGTCTCGCCGCGATCGGCCCCGGTATCGGCGTCGGCATCGTCTTCGGTAACGGCACCCAGGCACTGGCCCGTCAGCCCGAGGCAGCCGGCCTGATCCGGCAGAACCAGATCCTCGGTTTCGCCTTCTGCGAGGCGCTGGCGCTGATCGGCATCGTCATGCCGTTCGTCTACGGCACGTGATCAGTGCCGACTGACAGCCCTTTTCAACGAAAGGCACTGATGTGAACGCTCCGATGTTGTTGGCGGAGGAGAAGCTCAACCCTCTCGTGCCGCCGATTCCCGAGCTGGTCATCGGCACCATTGCCTTCGGTATTGTCTTCGTCGTCTTCTGGAAGAAGCTCGTCCCGAGCATCAACAAGATCCTGGACGAGCGCCGCGAGGCCATCGAGGGCGGCATCGAGCAGGCCAATGACGCCAAGCTCGAAGCGCAGCAGACCCTTGACCAGTACAAGGCGCAGCTGGCTGAGGCTCGGCGCGAAGCAGCGCGGATGCGCAGCGAGGCCGAGCAGCGTGGTGCGGACCTGATCGCCGAGATGCGGGAGGAGGGCCAGCGGCAGCGTGAGGAGATCATCGCCGCGGGTCACGCCCAGATCGAGGCCGATCGCAAGCAGGCCGCCCAGCAGCTGCGGCAGGACGTCGGCACGCTCGCGACCGAGCTGGCCGGCAAGCTGGTCGGGGAGTCCCTGGAGGACCACGCCCGGCAGAGCCGTACGATCGACCGCTTCCTCGACCAGCTCGAGGAGAAGGCCGACGCCACGGCCGGCACCAGCGGGGCGGCCCGATGAACGGCGCGAGCCGCGAGGCGCTGGCAGCCGCTCGGGAGAGCCTGGAGGCGTTGACGGACAACACGTCGGTCAACGCGACCACGCTCGCCGACGAGCTGGCCGCCGTCACCGAGCTGCTGGACCGCGAGGTCTCCTTGCGCCGGGTCCTGACCGACCCGGCGCAGGACGGGGCCGCCAAGGCGGAACTGGCCGGCCGTCTGCTGAGTGGACAGGTGGGTGGCGAGGCCACCGACCTGGTGTCCGGCATGGTGCGTTCCCGCTGGTCGCGTTCGCGTGACCTGGTGGACGTACTGGAGGAACTCACCGACTCGGCCGACCTGATCGCCGCCGAGCGGGACGGTTCACTGGACGACGTGGAGGACGAACTCTTCCGGTTCGGCCGTACGGTCGCCTCCTCCTCGCAGCTTCGGGCCGCGCTGACCAGCCGTACGGCCAGCTCCTCGGCACAGGCCGAGCTGGTGCGCTCGCTGCTGGGCGGAAAGGCCCGGCCGGCGACCGTGCGTCTGGTGACGCGTCTGGTGAGCCAGCCGCGAGGACGTAGCCTGGAAGGCGGGCTGGAGGCCCTGTCCAAGCTGGCCGCTGAGCGCCGGGACCGCTCGGTCGCCGTCGTCACCTCCGCGGTGCCCCTGAGCGACCAGCAGAAGCAGCGCCTCGGCAGCCTGCTGGCCCAGATGTACGGCCGTCAGGTGCACCTCAATCTCGACGTGGACCCAGACGTCCTCGGCGGCATCGCGGTGCGCATCGGTGACGAGGTCATCAACGGCTCTATCGCGGACCGTCTCGAAGAGGCACAGCGGCGGATGGCCGGCTGAGAGAAGCCAACTCAACAAGCATGATCAGCGGCCCGAGTTGGGCCGTATCAAGGGACCTTCTGGGACAGCCCCAGAACCCGAAGCAACTTACGGGCCCAACAAGGAGAGCAGGGAACCCAGATGGCGGAGCTCACGATCCGGCCGGATGAGATCCGGGACGCGCTGGAGAACTTTGTCCAGTCGTACACGCCGGACGCGGCCTCGCGCGAAGAGGTCGGGACGGTCAGCGTTGCCGGCGACGGCATCGCGAAGGTCGAGGGGCTGCCCTCGGCCATGGCGAACGAACTGCTGAAGTTCGAGGACGGCACCCTCGGCCTCGCCCTCAACCTCGAAGAGCGCGAGATCGGTGCGGTGATCCTCGGCGAATTCAGCGGCATCGAGGAAGGCCAGCCGGTGCAGCGTACCGGTGAGGTGCTGTCGGTCCCGGTCGGCGAGGGTTACCTCGGCCGCGTCGTGGACCCGCTGGGCAAGCCGGTCGACGGACTCGGCGAGATCGACTCCGAGGCGGTCCGCGCGCTCGAGCTGCAGGCCCCCACGGTCATGCAGCGCAAGTCGGTGCACGAGCCGATGGAGACCGGCTACAAGGCCGTCGACGCGATGACCCCGATCGGCCGGGGCCAGCGTCAGCTGATCATCGGCGACCGGCAGACCGGCAAGACCGCGCTCGGCGTGGACACGATCATCAACCAGCGGGACAACTGGCGTTCGGGCGACCCGGACAAGCAGGTCCGCTGCATCTACGTCGCGATCGGCCAGAAGGGCTCCACCATCGCCTCCGTGCGGGGTGCGTTGGAGGAGGCCGGCGCGCTGGAGTACACCACCATCGTGGCCGCCCCGGCGTCCGACCCCGCGGGTTACAAGTACCTGGCTCCGTACACCGGATCGGCCATCGGCCAGCACTGGATGTACCAGGGCAAGCACACCCTGATCGTCTTCGACGACCTCTCCAAGCAGGCCGACGCCTACCGCGCCGTGTCCCTGCTGCTGCGTCGTCCGCCGGGCCGTGAGGCGTACCCGGGCGACGTCTTCTACCTGCACTCCAGGCTGCTGGAGCGGTGCGCGAAGCTCTCGGACGACATGGGCAAGGGCTCGATGACCGGGCTGCCGATCGTCGAGACCAAGGCGAACGACGTGTCGGCGTTCATCCCGACGAACGTCATCTCCATCACCGACGGCCAGTGCTTCCTGGAGTCCGACCTGTTCAACGCCGGCCAGCGGCCCGCTCTGAACGTCGGCATCTCGGTCTCCCGGGTTGGCGGCTCAGCCCAACACAGGGCCATGCGGCAGGTGTCCGGGCGACTGAAGCTGGACCTGGCCCAGTACCGCGAGCTGGAGGCGTTCGCCGCCTTCGGTTCCGACCTGGACGACGCCTCCAAAGCCGCCCTGGAGCGCGGTCAGCGGATGATGGAGCTGACCAAGCAGGACCAGTACGCTCCGTACCCGACCGCCGACCAGATCGTCTCCATCTGGTCCGGCTCCAACGGCAAGATGGACGACGTGCCGGTCGAGGACGTACGCCGGTTCGAGCGCGAGCTGCTGGACTTCCTGCACCGCGACTACAAGGCACTGCTGACGAGCATCGTCGAGGGCGGCAAGATGTCCGACGACACGATCGCCTCGCTCGGTGACGCGGTGGACGCCTTCCGGAAGCAGTTCGAGACCGCGGACGGCAAGCTGTTGGGCGAGGGCTGATCAATGGGTGCCCAAACCCGGGTCTACAAGAGGCGGATCAAGTCCGTCTCCTCGACCAAGAAGATCACCAGGGCGATGGAGATGATCGCCGCCTCGCGCATCGTCAAGGCACAGCGCAGGGTGGCGGCCTCCGAGCCGTACGCGACCGAACTCACCCGCGCGGTGACCGCGGTGGCGCACGGCTCGAACACCGAGCACTGGCTCACCACGGAGGTGGAGCGCCCCACCCGAGCCGCGGTACTCCTCATCACGAGCGACCGGGGTCTGGCCGGCGGCTACAACTCCAACGTCATCAAGGAAGCCGAGCGGCTGACCAACCGCCTGGTTGGCGAGGGTCGCGAGGTCCTGCACTACGTGGTCGGTAGCAAGGGCTCGGCGTACTACAAGTTCCGCGACCGTCCGATCGAGCAGTCCTGGACGGGTTTCACGGACAACCCGACGTACGCCGACGCCAAGATGGTCTCGGAACCGCTGATCGAGGCGATCAAGGCGGACACCGCGGCCAAGGGCGGGGTGGACGAGCTGCACATCGTCTTCACCGAGTTCGTCTCGATGATGACGCAGACCCCGCGAGGGGACCGGATGCTGCCGCTCAGCTTCGAGAAGTCCGCGGAGGAGTCGGCCGAGGTGCTGAGCAAGGGCAGCCAGGTGCTGCCACTGTTCGACTTTGAGCCGTCCGCCGACGAGGTGCTCGACGCGCTGCTGCCGCGCTATGTGGAAAGCCGTGTGTACAACGCGCTGCTGCAGTCCGCCGCTTCCAAGCACGCTGCCACGCGTCGTGCGATGAAGGCGGCAACCGACAACGCCGACGAGCTGATCAAGACGCTCACCCGGCTTGCCAACGCGGCCCGACAGGCCGAAATCACCCAGGAAATCAGCGAGATCGTCGGTGGCGCGAGTGCCCTGGCCGACGCTTCTGCGGGGAGTGACCGATAACATGACAACCTCTGCCCCGACGGCCTCAGAGGTCGTCACCGCGACCGGCCGCGTCGCGCGGGTCATCGGCCCGGTCGTCGACGTGGAGTTCCCCGTCGACACGATGCCGGAGATCTACAACGCCCTCAAGGTCGACGTCGCCGACCCGACCGAGGAAGGCAAGACGAAGACCCTGACCCTCGAGGTGGCACAGCACCTCGGTGAGGGTCTCGTCCGCGCCATCGGTATGGAGCCGACCGACGGCCTGGTCCGCCAGGCGCCGGTGACCGACACCGGCGAGGGCATCACCGTGCCCGTCGGCGACGTCACCAAGGGCCGGGTGTTCAACACCCTGGGCCGCATCCTGAACGAGCCCGAGGCCGAGTCCGAGGTCGAGGAGCGGTGGGCGATCCACCGTAAGGCCCCGGCCTTCGACCAGCTCGAGTCCAAGACCGAGATGTTCGAGACCGGCCTGAAGGTCGTCGACCTGCTGACGCCGTACGTCAAGGGCGGCAAGATCGGCCTGTTCGGCGGCGCGGGTGTCGGCAAGACCGTGCTCATCCAGGAAATGATCATGCGTGTGGCGAAGCTGCACGAGGGTGTCTCGGTGTTCGCCGGTGTCGGCGAGCGCACCCGTGAGGGCAACGACCTCATGGACGAGATGGAGGAGTCCGGCGTGCTGCCGCAGACCGCGCTGGTCTTCGGTCAGATGGACGAGCCCCCGGGCACCCGACTGCGGGTCGCGCTGGCGGGCCTGACCATGGCGGAGTACTTCCGCGATGTGCAGAAGCAGGACGTGCTGTTCTTCATCGACAACATCTTCCGCTTCACTCAGGCTGGTTCCGAGGTCTCCACCCTGCTCGGTCGGATGCCTTCCGCGGTGGGCTACCAGCCGAACCTGGCGGACGAGATGGGTGTCCTTCAGGAGCGGATCACCTCCACCCGTGGTCACTCCATCACCTCGATGCAGGCGATCTACGTGCCCGCGGACGACCTCACGGACCCGGCACCGGCCAACGTGTTCGCGCACCTGGACGCCACCACCACGCTGTCCCGGCCCATTTCCGAGAAGGGCATCTACCCGGCGGTCGACCCGCTGGACTCGACGTCCCGGATTCTGGACCCGCGCTACATCTCGCAGGAGCACTACGACTGCGCCTCGCGCGTCAAGGGAATCCTGCAGAAGTACAAGGACCTCCAGGACATCATCGCCATTCTTGGTATGGACGAGCTGGGCGAGGAGGACAAGCTCGTCGTCAGCCGGGCCCGCCGGATCGAGCGGTTCCTGTCACAGAACACCCACGCTGCCAAGCAGTTCACCGGGCTGGACGGGTCCGACGTGCCGCTGGACGAGTCCATCGCCGCGTTCAACGCGATCGCGGACGGTGACTTCGACCACTTCCCGGAGCAGGCGTTCTTCATGTGCGGTGGCCTGGAGGACCTCAAGGCCAACGCCAAGGAGCTGGGCGTCTCCTGAGCCGGGCTCCCGTGGCGGGGGTAGTCGTTTCGACCACCCCCGCCTCTACCCCTTATTCTTTTCACCACCCCACTTCGAGGAGCCACTGTGGCTGAGCTGCACGTCGAGTTGGTCGCCGCGGACCGCCAGGTCTGGTCGGGCCAGGCCAGCCTGGTCGTGGCGCGCACCACCTCCGGTGACATTGGCATCATGCCCGGCCACCAGCCACTGCTCGGTGTCCTGGAGACCGGTTCGATCACGATCCGTACCACCGGGGAGAGCGGAGAGGGCACGGTCGTGGCCGCGGTGCACGGCGGTTTCGTGTCCTTCGCGGACGACAAGCTGTCATTGCTCGCGGAGATCGCGGAGCTTTCCGACGAGATCGACGTCCAGCGCGCGGAACGGGCGCTGGAGAAGGCCAAGGCGGAGGCGGACGCCGCCGCCGAACGGCGCGCGGATGTCCGATTGCGCGCGGTGGCGGGTGTCCACTGACGCACGGACCCAGGGAGACAGCCCTCAGCCGCGGCCTGCACGGGACACCGCCCGTGCGGGCCGCGGCTGAGGCGATAGCGGAGCGGTGGTCGAAGCCGCGGCTCAGGACGCAGCGAGGAGGTCGGTGAACATGGCCCTCGCACTGCTGCTGTGCGGCGTGGTCCTGCTGCTGGTGCTGGTGGGACTGTTCGTCTTCGGGGTGCGACGCAGGCTGATCCAGCGCTCCGGCGGCACTTTCGACTGCTCACTGCGCTGGAACGTTTCGGAGCCCAAGGCAGGTGCTCCGAGCGGCAAGGGCTGGGTCTACGGTGTCGCGCGGTACAACGGCGACCAACTCGACTGGTTCCGGGTCTTCTCCTACGCCCCCCGGCCTCGCCGCACGCTCCAGCGCGGTGTCATCGAGGTGGTGGCACGGCGCGAGCCCACCGGGGACGAGGAGCTGGCGCTGCTGGTCGACCAGGTCGTGCTGGAGTGCGCTCTGGGTGGCGTACGGGTCGAACTGGCCATGGGGGAGGACGCGCTGACCGGCTTCCTGGCCTGGCTGGAGGCGGCGCCGCCGGGCCAGCGGGTGAACGTCGCCTGACGCGTACTGGTCGCCCCGCCACGGCCGGCCCCCTCCCACCCGTGTCCGGTGGGTGCGTGCGACCGCACTCTCGCCCTTCACCCGTTACGGAGAGTGCGTCGACCTGGACTCTCGGCGCGGTGCGGCAGTGCCATGTCGACGTTGTGTGAACGTTACCCCTCGGCGCCCGAGGCCGATTCCCCAGCCCTCACCCCGCCCTCTGGCCGGCGCATGACCAGGGACACAGGTTTGAACCGGGAGTTCCTGAGCAGCAGGACTTGGGTGTGTCGGACCCCTGCCTGCAGAACCGGTTCTTCATTCGCTGTAAGTGGCATCGCCACTCCGGCCGGGATCTCCGTTGAGTCGTCGCTCACGTCAAGAAGGTGAATGTGCCCAGTATGAGAGCCGAACACCTCTACAAGGTGTTCGGGAGAAGAGCGGACCGGGCTGTGGCCCGGCTGGAAGACGGAACGGAACGTGACCAGCTTCGGGCGGAAGGTACCACCGCAGCGGTCGTGGACGCCTCCTTCGAGGTCGAGGAGGGTGAGATATTCGTTGTCATGGGCTTGTCCGGGTCTGGCAAGTCCACCCTGCTGCGGATGCTCAACGGTCTCCTCGAACCGACTTCGGGGCGGGTCCTGTTCGATGACGAGGACCTGACGGCGCTGCCTCCGCGTGAACTGCGCAAGGTACGCGCCCACAAGATCAGCATGGTGTTCCAGCACTTCGCGCTCTTCCCCCACCGGAGCGTGCTGGAGAACGCCGGCTATGGCCTCGAAGTGCAGGACGTGCCGCGTACTGAGCGTGAGCGGCGCGCCGCCGAGGCGCTGGAGATGACCGGACTCCAGGGGTGGGAGCGTTCCTGGCCGGACGAGCTGTCCGGTGGCATGCAGCAGCGCGTCGGCCTCGCTCGCGCGCTCGCCACGGACGCCGAGGTGCTGCTTATGGACGAGTCCTTCAGTGCCCTGGACCCGCTGATTCGCCGTGACATGCAGGATCAGCTCCTGGAACTCCAGAGGAAGCTGAAGAAGACCATCGTCTTCATCACCCACGACCTGAACGAGGCGATGCGCCTGGGCGATCGCATCGCAGTGATGCGTGACGGGCGGATCGTCCAGGTCGGCACCGCCGAGGACATCCTGGTGCGTCCGGCAACCGACTACGTCGCTTCCTTCATCCAGGACGTGGACCGTTCGCGAGTGCTGACCGCGGGCTCGATCATGGAGTACGCCGGGACCGACTCCGCCACGGTGCCCGGCCGCGGGCTCAGCAAGGCGCCGACAGTCACCACCGAGACACCGCTGGCCGAGCTGTTCGCTCCGTTCTCGGCCGGTGAGGACACGATCGTCGTCACGGACGGGTCGGGCATGCCGGTGGGGGTCGTCGACAGGGAGCGACTGCTGACCGTTCTGGCCCAGGAGCCGCAGGCCGCGGCCAACGGGAGCGGCGCGCCGAGCGTGCGGGACGCCGGTGCTCTCGGCGGTACCGAGGACGCCGAGGTGAGCGCACGTGCCTGAGTTCCATCCCGGTAACGCGGTCGAGAGCGCGGTGTCCTGGCTGCAACAGCACCTCGCCTGGCTCTTCGACTTCCTCAACACCGTCCTCACCGGTCTCTACGACGGTATGCACACGGTTCTGGGCGGCGCCGAGCCGCTGCTCATGGCGGGGATCTTCGCAGTCGTCGCCTGCTGGCTGCGCGGACTGGCGGCGGGGGCCGTCGGCTTCGTCGGCCTGGCGCTGATCGACTCGTTCGGGCTGTGGGGTGAGGCGATGCAGACGCTGTCGCTCGTCCTGGCCGCCGCCGTCATCACCCTCGCGATCGCGGTGCCGGTCGGTGTCCTTGCCGCGCGCAACAAGGCCGTCAGCGCGGCGGTGCGTCCGGTGCTCGACGTGATGCAGACGATGCCGGCCTTCGTCTACCTCATTCCGGGCGTGATGTTCTTCTCCGTCGGTACGACCCCCGGTCTGTTGGCGACGATCATCTTCGCGATGCCGCCCGGTGTGCGGATGACGGAGCTGGGCATCCGGCAGGTCGACGAGGAACTGGTGGAGGCGGCCGAGGCGTTCGGCACCCCGCCCAAGCAGACCCTCACCAGGGTGCAGTTCCCACTGGCGCTGCCGACGATCATGGCTGGTGTCAACCAGGTCATCATGCTCGCGCTCTCCATGGTCGTCATCGCCGGCATGGCCGGAGCGCCCGGTCTGGGCGAACGTGTCTACGCGGCGGTCACCCAGGTCCAGATCGGTCTCGGCGTGGAGTCCGGTCTCGCGGTCGTGATCCTCGCGATGTACCTGGACCGGATGACCAGCGCTCTCAACGCGCGGGTATCGCCGCTCGGCCGCCGTGCCGCGGCGAAGGCCACCGCGATGATGGGCCGTCTGCGCTTCACCCGCTACAAGCCGCACACATCCGTGGCGCTGTGCGGAGTCGTCGTACTCGCGCTGGTCGCGGGCGGTGTGAACCTCGTGAACTCCGGCTCCGACACCGAGGCGTCCGGATCCACCGACGTGGGTAAGGGCAAGCAGCTGAACATGGCCTACTACCCCTGGGACGAGGCCATCGCGACCTCCTACCTGTGGAAGGAGGCACTGGAGCAGCGGGGCTTCGAGCCCAGTCTGAAGCAACTGGACGCCGGCCCGCTCTACACGTCCCTCGCGCAGGGTAAGACGGACTTTCAGACCGATGCCTGGCTGCCCACGACACACAAGCAGTACTGGGACAAGTACGGCTCGAAGATGGAGAAGCTCGGCGCCTGGTACGGGCCGACCTCGCTGGAGCTGACCGTGCCCTCGTACGTCGAGGGGATCGATTCCCTGGCGGACCTGAAGGGCAAGGGCGAGAAGTTCGACGGCAAGATCATCGGCATCGAGTCGAGCGCCGGCGAGATGAGGATCCTCAAGGAGAAGGTCCTCAAGGACTACGGACTGGAGGGCGAGTACGAGGTCGTCTCCTCCAGCACGTCCTCGATGCTCGCCGAGTTGAAGAGCTCCATCCAGAAGAAGGAGCCGGTGGTCGTCACGCTGTGGTCGCCGCACTGGGCGTACAACGCGTACGACCTGACCAAGCTCGATGATCCCAAGGGCTCCTTCGGCGAGGGCGAGAACATCCACAACGTCGGGCGTAAGGGCTTCTCGACGGACAACCCGATCGTTGCGAGCTGGTTGAAGAACTTCCGGATGACGGAGGAGCAGCTCACATCGCTGGAGGCCCGGATCCAGGACGTGGGGAAGGGCCAGGAGCAGCAGGCCGTCAAGGAGTGGCTGAAGGACAACCCCGGCTTCCTGGACAAGATGGTGCCGGTCCCCGGCGGCGACAAGAGGAAGGGCGAGGGTGCGGGCAAGACCGTCAACATCGGCTACTTCCCCTGGGACGAGGCCATCGCGACGACCTACCTGTGGCAGAACATTCTGGCGGACCGGGGCTACAAGCCCCAGGTCAAGCAGCTCGATCCGGGACCGCTCTACACGGCCATGGCACAGGGGCAGATGGACTTCCAGACGGACTCCTGGCTGCCGACGACGCACGAGCAGTACTGGGACAAGTACCAGGACAGACTCACGGACGTGGGGTCCTGGTACGGCCCCACCTCGCTGGAACTGTCCGTGCCGAAGTACGTCAAGGGAATCGACTCGCTCGAGGATCTCAAGGGCAAGAGCGACAAGTTCGGTGGCAAGATCACTGGCATCGAGTCCAGCGCGGGTGAGATGAAGATCCTCAAGCAGGTCCTGAAGGACTACGACCTCGACCAGGAGTACGAGGTCGTCTCCTCCAGCACGTCCTCCATGCTCTCCGCGGTGGACAAGGCGGTGAAGCAGAAGGAGCCGATCGTGGCCACCACGTGGTCCCCGCACTGGGTCTACAACAAGTACCCGATGAAGAAGCTGAAGGACCCCAAGGACTCCTGGGGCGAGGGTGACGACATCCACATCACCGCCAAGAAGGACTTCGAGAAGGACTTCCCCGAGCTGTACCGCTGGTTGAAGGA
Source organism: Streptomyces oceani (assembly GCF_001751245.1). Lineage (GTDB taxonomy): Bacteria > Actinomycetota > Actinomycetes > Streptomycetales > Streptomycetaceae > Streptomyces > Streptomyces oceani. The sequence goes on along the minus strand of NZ_LJGU01000093.1, from coordinate 65,316 downwards.
CTTCAGGATGTCCGAGGAGGATCTCGGTTCCCTAGAGGCCGCCATCCAGGACGGCGGCAAGGGAAACGAGAAGGAGTCCGCGCGCAAGTGGCTGGACTCCCGCCCCGGCCTGACGAACAAGCTGGCTCCCGTCGAGTGAGCGAGTGAGCGCGTTAGCGATCGAGGCGGAGCCCATGACAGAACGGGGAGGGTGGCAGGCGGAAGCCGCCCTCCCCGTTCGACTGTGCGGACAGCGCGTGCCGTACGGGCGTCGCTCAGGGATGCCGCGCGTGCCGTACGGACGTGGCCGTCCTGGTGCGAGCGCCGGGGACGAGCCCAGCGCTGGGGACTAGGCCGGGCGAGCTCTGGGGACTAGGCCAGGCCGCTGTCGATCGCACTGACCAGCTCGCCGTTACCGGTGTCGCCACTGAACTCCCAGAAGAAGGCTCCGCCCAGACCCTGTTGCTTGGCGTAGTTCATCTTCCCGCGGACGGTTTCGGGGGTGTCGTAGCTCCACCACTCGTTGCCGCAGTGGGCGTAGGCGGTGCCGGCGATGGTGCCGGTCGAGGGACAGGACTGCTTGAGCAGCTTGTAGTCCTCGATGCCCGCCTCGTACTTCCCGGCCGCGGGTCCCGTCGCCGAACCGCCCGGCGCGCTCTGGGTGACTCCGGTCCACCCACGGCCGTAGAAGCCGATGCCCAGCAGCAGCTTCTCGGCGGGGACGCCCTGCGCCTTGAGATTCTGGATGGCGTCGTCCGAGTTGAATCCCTTCTGTGGGATGCCGTCGTAGGCACGGAGTGGGGAGTGTGGAGCGGTCGGGCCCTGCTTGTCCCACGCGCCGAAGAAGTCGTAGGTCATGACGTTGTACCAGTCGGTGTACTTCGCCGCCGCACCGTAATCCACCTTGTCGAGCTTGCCGCCCTGTGAGGCGTCCGCCGTGATGGCCGCGGTGACCAACTGGTCGCCGAACTTCTTCCGGAACGCCTGCATCATGTCCGTCATCGCGTTCGGCCCGCTCGTGTCACAGGTGAGGCCGCAGGCGTTGGGGTACTCCCAGTCCAGGTCGATGCCGTCGAACAGGCCCTCCCAGCGCGGGTCGTTGACCAGCTGATAGCAGGACTCGGCGAACGCGGCCGGATTCTTCATCGCCTCACCGAAGCCACCCGACCAGGTCCAGCCTCCGAAGGACCAGAGGATCTTGAGGTCGGGCTTCATCTTCTTCAGCTTCAGGAGCTGGTTGAAGTTGCCGCGAAGGGGCTGGTCCCAGGTGTCGGCCTTGCCGTCGACGCTCTCCGCGGCGGTGTATGCCTTCTCGGTGGCGGCGAACTGGTCACCGATGGTGCACTTGCCGCCCTTCACGTTGCCGAAGGCGTAGTTGATGTGGGTGACCTTGTCCGCGGAACCGCTGGTGACGAGGTCCTTGACATGGTAGTCGCGGCCGTAGACACCCCACTCGGTGAAGTAGCCGAGGTTGATCTTCCCGGCTGCCTGGGGGCTGCCCGGGTCGGCTGCCACCGACCGTGCGGCTGCCCCGGAGCGTTCGGCGGCGGGCTTCCCGTCCGCCGGCGCTGGGGCGGCCAGCCCGACGAGCAGTCCGAGGGGTAGTAACAGGGCGATCGCGAAGGAACTGGCTCTGCGTGTCACACGTCGTGCGGTCTCAGATCTCAAGGGCGCTCCTCGAGTCGGTCCGGAGATCCCGGAGGGGGACGGGTGGGACCTGCGCCGCCTTTCGGGGTGCTCACGGAGCACCACCGGAGCGTGTGTGGGGCACGCTCTCCGCAGTATTCGGGACACTAAAGAGGTCTGGACCAATGGTCAATAGGTCTGTACCAAATCCGAGATTCCGGGTCACGCGCCTCCGCGGATTCGCCGGTCAGGGCCCACTGACGCCCAACTCCTGCGCCAGCACCGCCGCCTGGGTCCTGCTGCGGAGATCCAGTTTCCGCAGCAGCCGACTGACATGGGTCTTCACGGTGGCCTCCGCCATGTCGAGGCGGTGCGCGATCTCCGCGTTCGACATGCCCTCGCCGAGGCAGCCGAGCACCTGCTGCTCCCGAGGGGTCAGCTCCGACAGCCCCGTGGGGTTGGGTGGTTCGTGGCGTCCGAGCCCGGGCCGGGCGAACTCGGTGATCAACCGACGGGTCACTGTCGGGGAGATCATGCCCTCGCCACGCGCCACCGTACGCACCGCCTCGATGACCGCGGAGGCCTCGCTGTCCTTGAGCAGGAATCCGGCCGCTCCGGCACGCAGGGCTCCGAAGACGTACTCGTCCAGGTCGAAGGTGGTCAGCACCAACACGTCGGCCAACTGCTCGGACACCACCTGACGGGTGGCGGCGACCCCGTCCAGCCGGGGCATCTGCACGTCCATCAGCACCACGTCCGGGCGCAGTTCCCGCGCCAGCCGCACCGCCTCCTCGCCGTCCGCGGCCTCCCCGACCACGTCGATGTCACCGGCACTGCGCAGAATGAGCAGCAGTCCCGCGCGTACGGACAGCTGGTCCTCCGCGATCACCACACGGACGGCTGCTGCTGGCTGCTCGTTCACTACAACTCCTTCTCTGGCGAATGGCGAATCGGTGTGCGTCGAGGACGAACGGCGAACGTGTTGCCCCGCGGTGACGGATGCCGACAGTTGGCGGACACCGGCTCGCGTGGCTCGTGCGCGGCCAGGGCAGGCGCGCCGACCCGGCGCCGGTCGGACCGCGACTGGACGGACGGCGGCCGCTCAGCGGTACGTGCCGGGGCTTACGCACGGGACATCGGGAGCACGGCCCGCACTTCCCACACCTTGCCGCCGGCATCCGTGCTGACGGGGCCGGTCTCCAAGGTCCCGTGCAGCAACTCGACCCGTTCCCGCATCCCGATCAGTCCGGCGCCGGAACCGGGCGCTCGGGGACCCTGTGCGTCCCCGAGCGTGCTGGTCACCCGTACGGACAGGGACCGTCGGCTCTCCTCGGCGTATGCCACGCGCACCGTGACCACGCCGGGAACGGCGTGCTTCTGCGCGTTGGTCAGCGACTCCTGGATCACCCGGTACGCCGCCAACTCCACCGGCGCGGGCAGTGGGTCGGCGTCCGGCTGGCGGGTGTCGCTCAGCGTGAACGCGAAGCCCGGCGCCGCCGTGCCGCGCGCCCGCTCGAACAGGGTGTCCAGGTCGGCGAGGGTCGGTGCGGCGATCGGTCCGTCGGTGTCCTCCGCATCCCGGAGAATGCCGATCAGGCGCCGCATCTCGGCGAGGCCCTGCACGCTGTTCTCCCGGATCACGCCGAGCGCGTCATGGGTGGCGGAAGCGGCGGACGTGTCCGGGGTGCCCGAGATGTCCGCGGTGGCGGCGTCGGCAGCGTGTTGCGCGTCCCCCGAGCGCGTGGAGTTCTCGCTGAACGACAGCGCGGCCGTGGCGTGGATGGCGATCGCGGACAGATGATTGGCCACCAGGTCGTGGAGTTCCCGAGCCATCCGGGAGCGCTCCGCGTTCACGGCCTGTGTGCGGTCCATCTCGGCCAGCAGGGCCGTCTGCTCGGCGCGAAGCCGCTCCGCTGCCGCCACCTCGCGATGGTTACGGACGATCGCCCCGGTGAAGCAGGGGGCCATGAAGATCAACCCGATGCTGAGGCCGATCAGCAGGGACTCGGAGGAGCGCGTCGCGATCGGCGGCACGACCGTCGAGATGACGGTGAGCAGGACGCTGATCCAGGGAAGCCGGCGGGCCAGAGTCGGACGACCGTACACCACGGCGGCGTACACCAGGTCGGTGAACATCACCATGGTGGACACCAGAGTGCCCGCGCACACATCGAGGACCAGCGCGCCCGTCGCGAGTAGGAGGCCTGCCTGCGGGGCCGTACGCCGCAGCAACTCGGCCCCGGACATGACCGCGAGAGCGATCAGGGCGGCCCAATTCGGCACTCCGAACAGCGGTAGGTCGCCCCCCAGGCCCACCTCCCAGACCAGCAGCCCGCCGAGCAGGCCGCCGAGGGCGATGAGGACGTCGTCACGATGTGGACGGGTGGGACGGGGGAGCAGCCTGCGCATGGCTCCATGACAGCACGTCGCTCCCGGGCCGCGCGTCGCCACGGGGACGTACATCGAAGGATGCAGCCGGGGATCATCGTTGGCTACGACGCCTTTCCAGGCGGTGTGGAGGAGTGTGGGGTCGTGCAAGCAATGCCCGTACGAGAGGAGCCGGAACTGTGCTCGTCACTCTGATCATCGCGTGTGAGATCGGCTTCTGGGTGCTGCTCGCGGCAGGACTCAGTCTGCGCTACCTGCTCAAGATGCCCCGGGCCGGCGCCGGTGTGCTGTTGTGCGAGCCGCTCCTCGAGCTGGTTCTGCTGATCGCTACAGCGATGGACCTGAAGAACGGTGCCGAGCCAAACTGGATGCACGGGCTGGCTGCCGTCTACATCGGCTTCACCGCGACGCACGGTCACTACATGATGAAGTGGGCGGACGGACAGTTCGCCTACCGTTACGCGGGCGGCCCACGCCCGGTGAAGCGTCCGAAGTACGGCAGGGCTCGTACCGTGCACGAGTGGAAGATGAGCGCCCGGGCCGTCGGGGCCGCGGTGATCGCCGCGGCGCTGCTGCAGTGCGCGGTGTGGTACGTGGACAGTAGCGAGCAGAGCGAGTCGCTCCAGATGTGGCAGCTGCGGATGGGCTTCATCGTCCTGATCGCGCTGGTGGTCGCGGTCAGTTACACCCTCTTCCCGAAGAAGGCCCCCGCGGGACACGCCGAGGCCGAGGCGGCGGAGCAGCAACCGGCGCAGCGTTGAGCTGACAGCGAGCTGGCCAGGTCAGTCAGCGGACGTGGCGGCCGCGGCCGTATGGGCCGCGGCCGCACGGTGTGCGAGGGGCCATCCTCGCAACCGCTCCGAACGACACGGCTGGCTCAGCTCCACCTTCGGTGGGGCATGGGACCCGCTCACGGGTCATACCGTCTGGCAGCGGAGTCCAGACCGGGTCAACCGGAGGTCAGCGGTTCTCGCCCGGGACCCAGAGCACGTCGCCGACTTCCTTGTTGGCCGTGCGGGCCAGGATGAAGAGCAGGTCGGACAGTCGGTTGAGGTAGGTGGCGGTCAGCGGGTTCATCACCTCGCCGTGCTCCTCGAGCGCGCGCCAGGTCGAGCGTTCGGCTCGACGCACCACCGTGCACGCCTGGTGGAGGAGCGCGGCACCAACGGTGCCACCGGGCAGGATGAAACTGCGCAGCTTCTCCAGCTCGGCGAGGAAGTTGTCGCAGTCCGCCTCGAGCTTGTCGATGTAGCCCTGCTCGACGCGGAGCGGGGGGAACTCCGGCGCGTCGACGACCGGGGTGGCTAGGTCTGCACCCACGTCGAACAGGTCGTTCTGTGCTCGGACGAGCACTGTGCGTACGTCTTCCGGGAGTTGACCCAGGGAGACGGCCACGCCGATCGCCGCGTTCGCTTCGTTCGCGTCGGCGTAGGCCTCGATACGGGAGTCCGTCTTGGACGTACGGCTCATGTCGCCGAGAGCGGTGCTGCCGTCATCACCGGTGCGGGTGTAGATGCGCGTCAGATTGACCATGGGAAGAGCCTACGGCGTGGCTGCGCATCCGGGGCTTCGGCGCCTCCTGGCTCTCGCTGGGCGTTTCTCACTGGGGCCGTTGCGCGGATACGGCGGCTTACGATCGCCTGGCTTGTGTGGGGCCGTTGCCCGTTCGGTTCCCGGGGCAGTCCCGGGAGCCCTAGGCGCCCGCCCTTTGGAAGACACGTGTCCCGACGGTCAGGGAGACGACCGCGAGCAGCACCGCCACGCCGGCTCCGAGCGCCACCTCCGGTGCGAGGTAGTCGCCCACGAACGCTCTTCGGACCGCGTCCACCAGATATCGGAACGGCACGAAGTGTGAGATAGCGTCCAACCAGCCCGGGGCGAGCGTCATCGGCAGCAGTACGCCTGACAGAAGCGTCGCCGGCAGGTTCACCGAGTTGACGACCGGTGCGAACTCCTGCGGTGTGCCGACCCACATCGCCAGGGCGTATGACAGCGCGGCGAGGGCCAGGGCCAGCACGCCGACGAACGCGAAACCTATCAGCACCCCCAACAGCGGGGCCCGCAGCCCGAACGCCACTGCCACCAGTACCAGGAGCACGGACTGGGTGAGGAGTTGGACGATGTCGCGCAGCAGACGGCCGAGCAGCAGTGCCAGTCTGCTGACGGGCGTCACCCGCATCCGCTCGATGACGCCGTACTGCTTCTCCATGATGACGGTGAAACCGGCGAACGTGGACGTGAAGAGGCCGAGCTGGACCATGAGGCCCGGAACCAGAGTCTGCCAGGAGTCACCGCCGCCGTTCAGCGGGATGTCCTGGAGCAGTGGGCCGAAGAAGACGAGGAACAGCATGGGCTGCAGGAGTCCGAACAGCAGCGCGAATCGAGAGCGAAGCGTCATGCGGAGATACCGGCCGAAGATGACTCCGGTGTCGGTGAGTAGTTGTGTCACTGTGTGACTCCTCAGATCGAGAGTGCTGCGGTGCTGTCGTGCTGCGCCGGTCCGTGACCGGTGATGGCGATGAACGCGTCCTGCAACGTCGCGTCCGGCGAACCCCCGTGTCGCTCCTTGAGTTGTCTGGCGGTGCCCTCGGCAACGATCCGGCCCTGGTCGACGATGACCAGTCGGTCCGCCAACGCGTCGGCCTCGTCGAGGTAGTGCGTGGTCAGGACGACGGTCATGTCGAGCTCCGAGCGCAGACGGCGCACCAGGTCCCAGAGGTCCGCGCGGCTGCCCGGATCGAGTCCGGTGGTGGGTTCGTCGAGGAAGAGGATTTCCGGTTGGTGGGTGAGGCCCATCGCGATGTCCAGCCGGCGGCGCTGACCACCGGAGAGTGCCGCGCACTTGCGGTCCAGCAGATCCGTCAGGGCGAACTGCCGCGCCAGCTTCTCGGCTCGGACAGCCGACTCGGGCTTGGACGCGCCGTAGAGCCGTGCCTGGGTGGCGAGTTCCTCCCGCACGGTCACTTGTGGATCGACGCCGCCGGCCTGCGCGACATGGCCGATCCTGCGCCGCACCGCGCGCGGATCGTCCGTGAGGTCGCAACCCGCGACGCTCGCCGTGCCACCGGTGGGTGGGAGCAGCGTGGTGAGCATACGGAGCGTCGTCGTCTTCCCGGCGCCGTTGGGCCCCAGGAAGCCGAGGATCTCGCCTCGCTCGACGGTGAGGTCGACGCCGCGAACGGCTTCGACCTCACCGGTCCTGCTCCGGAAGGTGCGGGTCAGCTGGGTGGTGCGGATGGCGGCTGGCATGACGGGCATAAAACCAGAGCGTCTTAAAATTTGCAACGACTACAAAAATTGGTTCGCGCCAGGTATACTCTCGTCATGGTCGGACTCAGGGAGCGGAAGAAGCAGCAGACCAGGCTGCAGATCTCGGACATCGCGACGGGGCTGTTCCTGGAGCGTGGGTTCGACGCGGTGACCATCGCGGAGATCGCGGAGGCGGCCGAGGTCTCGGTGAACACGGTCTACAACTACTTCCCGGCGAAGGAGGACCTCTTCTTTGACCGGGAGTCGGAGCTGATGCGGCGGCCCTCCGACATCGTGCGGGAGCGGGAGCCCGGTCAATCCGCCGCCGAGGCCCTGCTGGAGCAGTTGCGGTCCGACCTTGACGCGCACTCCTGGGAGGTGGGGATGCATGAGGGGTTCGATCGGTTCGTCCGCTGCATCCGTGAATCGCCCGCGTTGCTCGCCAGGTTGTACGGCATGGAGCGGCGGATCGCGGAGCACCTCGCCGAGGTGCTCCGCGAGGAGGTGGCCGCCGATGCCGACGACCCCACGCCGGAGGCTGTCGCCACCCAGTTGGTCGGGATGAACAACGCCATCCATCAAGTGATCTGGAACGGCGTGTACATCGGCCACACGCGGGCGGAAGTCGGCCGTCGGGCGCGGCGAGACCTGGACGTCCACGCCTCCCTGCTGAGCGATACCGTTCTCAACTACGCCACGCGCCCGGAGATATGAGGCGGCTCCCCGAATCGACATGAAGCCACCCGGAACGGACGCTCTCGGTGTGATGTCCGCCATGTGAGACGTGACGCGCGTCTCCCGGCGTCCATGTTCGGGGCTCGAACCGCTAAAGTCCGCCACATAGTGTCACAGCGCCGCAGTGTCGCGGCGTCAGCGAAAGGTGGGTGCCGTGGCGAAGAAACTCGCCGTCATCGGAGCCGGGCTGATGGGCTCCGGCATTGCGCAGGTCTCGGCCCAGGCTGGTTGGGACGTGGTGCTCCGCGATGTGACCGACGAGGCGTTGCGCCGTGGCAGCGACGGCATCCGGGCTTCGTACGACAAGTTCGTCGCGAAGGGCAAGCTCGAGGCCAGCGCGGCGGACGAGGCGTTCGCCCGGATTCGTACCACCACCGAGCTGGCCGCGGTGGCCGACGCGGACGTGGTGGTCGAAGCGGTTTTCGAGCAGGTCGAGGTGAAGCAGGAGCTCTTCGGGATTCTCGACGGTCTGGTGAAGGACGAGGCGGTGCTCGCCTCCAACACCTCGGCCATCCCGATCACCAAGATCGCGGCGGCCACCAGTCGACCGGAGCGCGTGGTGGGCACCCACTTCTTCTCGCCGGTGCCGATGATGGGGCTCTGTGAACTCGTCCGTGGACACAAGACCAGCGACGAAACTCTCGCGACCGCACGTGGGTTCGCGGAGTCGACGGGTAAGACGTGCATCGTCGTCAACCGGGACGTCGCCGGTTTCGTGACCACGCGGCTGATCTCCGCGCTGGTGGTCGAAGCCGCGAAGCTGCACGAGTCCGGAGTGGCCTCGGCGGAGGACATCGACACGGCCTGCAAGCTCGGCTTCGGCCACGCCATGGGTCCACTCGCCACCGCTGACCTCACCGGCGTGGACATCCTGCTGCACGCCACGGACAACATTCACACCGAGTCCCAGGACGACAAGTTCGCCCCGCCGGAACAGATGCGGCGGATGGTGGACGCGGGGGATCTCGGCAGGAAGAGCGGACGGGGTTTTTACCCGTACTGACGCGATGCGGGGCGGGTGCGGCCGTAACCGCCCCGTCCCCGCAGCCGTTGGCCGAGAGCCGGAGGCGGCCGACGTGAGGTCGCCATCCAGGATGGGGCCACAGCAGGCGCCAGCGCGAATCCGAGTGCGCTGACCACTCGCCGGAGTGAATTCAGGTATCGGTTCGAGCACCACGAGCAACTCAGCCGTCCCCGCATCCGTCAGTTGCTCGGGGACATCCGAGAGCACCGAAGTACCAGAAGCACCAAGAGCACCCGCAGTGCAGGAAGTGCGCGAGTGCCTGAAGCACCAGAAGCACCGAAGTACCAGAAGTAAAGGCCACGCAGTCATTCACACTCTCCGGGAGCGGTTATGCACATCAGGGGCGACCACGCCGAGCTGGTCGTCGGAGGTCGACTGGACGTCCGCAGTGCCGCGGACGCCCGCACGGCCCTGCACACTGCCGTCGACTCCGGGATGGGCGACCTGGTGCTCGACCTCGCCGCCCTGGACGCCTGGGACGCGACGGGTCTCGGCGTCATCATGGGCGCGCACCGACGGGCCGGCCGTTGCGGCAGACGACTCGTGCTGCGTGACGTCCCCCCGCAGATGCAGCGTTTGCTCGTCGCCACCAGGCTGCACCGCATCCTGGCGATCGAGGGGGAGGCTCCGCCGGTCACGGATGCTGGGACTGGCAGCCAGCGGCAGATCCTGACCAAGCCGTGATGTCCGGGACCGGGACGCGCCTGCCCCAGCTCAGGAATACTGGTGCGCCGGGTCCACCCGAGACGCCGCGTACACCCGGGACCCCGGCGGCGACACCAGCATCATGGGGGCGGAGGCCATGGCTCAGCAGGACGACAACCAGCCCGCCGGCGACCAACCGTACGAGCAGAGCGTCGCGCCGCACGCTCATACGGTCCAGCTGATCTCGGGTGACTACCTCCTCACCGTCAACCCGGTCGACGGCAGCGAGATCGAGTCGTGCCCACCAGGGCGGCGACCCGCGAGGCCACGGAAGTTCGGCATCGACGAGCGTCCCGGCCCTCGGCACCCCGAACACTCGCTGACCGGAGTGCCTGTTCCGCCGGTGCCGGCCGCTGCCGTACTGCTGGAGCGTGAGGAGGAGCGCGCGGCACTCGCCCAGTCCCTTTCGCACGGCCGCTCCGTACGTCTCACGGGAGCACCGGGGACGGGACGCAGCGCCCTGCTGGACGCCGTCGCGGAGGACGTGGCGACCATCGCGCCGGACGGCGTCGTACGTCTCAGCGGGCACCGCCGCACGGCCGACGACGTGCTACGGGCGCTGTTCGCCGCCACCCACGACTCGCCGTACGTACGGCCCGATACCACCCCCTTGCTGGAGCTGCTGAGCACGGTGGGTGCGGTGGTGCTGGTTGACGATGTCGAGTTCGGCGGGTCAGAGCTGGACCGGCTGCTGGAAGCCGCCCCGGAGTGCGCCTTTCTCGTGACGGCGGCCCCGGGGGTGCCCGCACCCGACCCGATGTCGCGATTCACCGAGACGCAGCTGACCGGCCTGAGCCGTACGGGCTGCGCGGAGTTGCTCGAGCACGCCGTACAGCGCCAGTTGACCGAGCAGGAGACGGACTGGGCCGGGGACCTGTGGTTCGAGAGCGAGGGCCGGCCCCTGCTGTTCGTACAGGCCGGCGCGCTGCTGCGGCAACGGGACGCCGGTCGCGACGACATGACGCCCGGCACCTCGCCGGAGCCGCTGCCGCCTGCGGTCCAGCGGGGCGGTGCCCCGGGGTTGGTGGCCGTGCTCGCCGGCGGGCTGCCGCGTTCCGCCCAGGAGGCACTGTGCCTGGCGGTCGCCCTGAAGGGGGAACTGCCTCACCCGACCAGCCTGGCCGACCTGGTCGAGGACAGCTCCGCGGCGGAGGAGTTCGCCTCGCTGACCGCCTCCGGGCTCGTCAGCACCGCCGGTGGGCGCATGCTGCTGGCTGCCGGGGTCCTCGACGATCTGACGGTGGCGGGATACGGCGAGGGAGCCGCGATCCGGGTGACCAGTGTGGCGCAGCACTACGGCTGGTGGGTGGGCCAGTCCGTCGTCAGCGCGCCACGAGCCAGCGCCGAAGCCGAGGCGATACTCGCCGCGTTGCACGGCGTGCAGGAGACCGAGCAGCCGAGTACGGTCGTGTTGCTCGCCCGTGCGGCGGCCCCGGTCTTCGCCGGAGCGCTGCGCTGGGGCGCGTGGCAGCGTGCCGTACGTGCCGGGCAGGAGGCCGCTCGGGCGACCGGACAGGTCGACGAGGAGGCGTATTTCCGCCATGAGTTGGGGGTGCACGCGCTGTGCACCGGAGACCTGGAGCGGGCGCGGGGGGAGTTGGAAGCCTCGATCGCCCTGCGCGGCTCGTTCACCGACCGAAGCGGTACGGTCGCCGGCCGGCGGGCGTTGGCACTCGTGACGGACCAGGTCGCGGCGGCGGGAGGCGAGCCCGCGCTCGTCAGCACGCCTAGCTCTCCCAACCGGCGGGTGACTCCGACACCGGCGGCACCCGGTTTCGTGGCCCGGGGCGAGTCGCTGTCGGCCGCTGAGCACCGCACCGGGCAGCCGCATCCGCCCGAGTGGCCGCACGCTCTGGAGCCTCCGGCCAGTGGGGCCGCGTCGTCAGGGGGCGGTTCGTCCCCCGCGGGGGACGAACCGTCGTACGGGCCTACGTCGGTGGCCGGTTCGGGCGTGGCGGGCGGCGACCACCGGGACACGGACCGGGACGCGGGCGGCGTACCTCCGGTGCTGCCACTGGGCGCTGGCGCCCCGCCCGACGACCGGGAAGCGGAGACGCTCGTCTCCGCTGGTCCAGCGGCGCGTGGGGAACGTACGGGCTCACCGCGTCGACTCGCGGCGCTTGGCACCCGGCGGAACATGGTCGCGGCCGGAGCGGGTGCGCTGCTGGTCGCCGTGCTCGGCACCGTAGTCACCATCGGAAGCACCTCGAGCAGCAGTGAGGAGCGCTCGCCCGCGGACACCGTGCGGCCCGAGGACTCGACCCCGCAGGGGGCGGACAGCACGAAGCCCTCGGAAGATGTCAGCACTCCACCGGAGACCCCGCCACCACCCGCCTCTGAGCCCTCGGGTCCGTCCTCCGAGCCAGGACCGACCACGAGCGAGGAGACCTCCGCGCCGGAGAACTCCGACAGCCCGCCGAGCAGCTCGCCGGAGGATCCCACGACCAGTCCGGAGGACCCGACGACCTCGCCGGAGGATCCGGACCCCAGCTCCAGTCCGGCGGATACGCCCTCACGGGGGAGTTCACAGCCGCGGTCCGACACCCAGCCCGAGCAGCGGAAGCGCGGTACGGACGGCCCTCGGACCACCCAGCCGTCAGGGCCGTCGATCCGGTAGCCACCTCCCGGGTCCCGGGCCGGTCGGTCCGGTGGCCTGACGAACGCGGGCCGTTCGGGCGGGAGGGTGTGCTCGTTCGCCGCGCACGCACACCGTCCGACGACCCACCACGCCGCGAACCGGCCTGGTGTCATGCCCGTCCGGCGCTCAGAACAGCCGAAGCTTGTCGTCGTCGATGCCGCGTAGTGCGTCGTAGTCGAGGGTGACGCAGGAGATCTCCCGGTCCGCGGCGAGCGTACGCGCCTGTGGCTTGATCTCCTGGGCCGCGAACACGCCTTTGACCGGGGCCAGATGGGGGTCCCGGTTGAGTAGTTCCAGATAGCGGGTGAGCTGTTCGACACCGTCGATCTCGCCACGGCGCTTGATCTCGACCGCCAGTGTGGCGCCCTCCGAGTCCCGTCCGAGGATGTCCACCGGGCCGATGGCGGTGGGGTATTCACGCCGGATCAGCGAACAGCCCTCGCCCAGTGTCTCCATGCGGTCGGCCAACAGCTCCTGGAGATGGGCCTCCACGCCGTCCTTCACCAGACCCGGATCGGTCCCCAACTCGTGCGAGGAGTCGTGGAGCACCTCGGCCAGCGTGATGATGAGCTTCTCGCCGCCCTTGTTCTCCACCGTCCACACCTGGGCCCCGGTCTCCTGCTCCGGTTCGCTCTCCTTCAGCGTGCAGGGCGGCGACATCCAGTTCAGCGGCTTGTACGCGCGGTCGTCCGCGTGTACGGAGACCGAACCGTCGGCCTTCACCAGGATCAGCCGTGGGGCGAGGGGGAGGTGGGCGGTGAGCCGGCCCGCGTAGTCGACGGAGCAGCGGGCGATGACGAGGCGCATGGTCGGTCAGGCTACTGGACGTGGGCGACGTGTGGCGACGTGGGCCCGGTGTGGAGTCGGCGCACCGAGTGGCTTGTTGTGTACGCATTCGTCTGGTGCGTCCGAAGGCGGAGGCTTACGCTACGCATCAAGGGTGTCGCCGTCCGGAATTGCGTGACCGATGGCGGGGTTCCCGGTAACAGCCGTGAGATCCCGGGGCTCCCGGGGTCGCGAGAGGAGTACTCATGTCGCTCGACGTCTCACCGGCCCTTCTCGAGCAGGCCGAGCGAGGCGAGGTCGACGAAGCGGACTTCGTCGACTGCGTCCGTACGTCCCTGCCGTACGCATGGGAAATGATCAGCTCGCTGGTGGCCCAACTCACAGTGGACGGAGGAGAGTTCGCGGACAACCAGACCCCTCCGCCAGATGAGCGGGCGCGCGGCCAGCTATTGCGCGCGCTGGCGAGTGACGCCATACGCGGGGCGCTGGAACGTCACTTCGGCGTCCGGCTGGCCTTCCAGAACTGCCATCGCGTGGCCGTCTTCCCGCTGGACGGCGCGGTCGACGACCGGCTCGCGCGGTTCACCTCCGTGCGTGGCCAACTGCTCAACCAGTCGCCCGAGATGCGCGACTGCTGAGCACCCCGCCCGACCGCCCGGCGGTCGGCCCACGGGGGAGTACGGTGTGCCGCCGCGGCTTACCGGGGCGCGGCGGCACGCCCGTTCACCGCAGAAGCGGCAGTACCTCGCTGCCCAACCGGGCCACGTTGGCCTCCGTGGCGGCGAGGTCGCCCGTACCCTCCACCAGCATGGCGAAACGGCTGATTCCGGTCAGCTCTCTGGTCTCGCTGAGGCGATCGGCGCACAACTGTGGCGGGCCCACCGGGTGCAGTTCGCACAGCAGCCGGGTGTAGTCGTCGGGGTCGCGGGGCGAGCGTTCTCGGCCGTCCACGGTCCGGTGCGCGCCCAGCCCGGTCCGGAGCCAGCCCGGCATGGTCTTGGTCAGCGACTCGACCGCGGCCTCCCGGGTGTCGTCCAACTGCACCACACCGGCGGCGACATGGTCCCGGGCGGTCCGTGCCACCGCCTCCTCGGAGTGCCCGGCCGCCAACGCCGTGCGCCACCACAGCGCCGTCATCCCGGCCTTCTCCTCGTTTCCGCAGTGCATGCCCACCAGCATGGGAAGTCGACGCCGCGCGGCCAGTCGTACGGTGCCGGGAGAGGTGCAGGCCACCACGACCGGTGGCGCATTGTCCGTGTGGGTGTGGGTGTGGGCGTGGGCGGGTCTCGGCGGGGCGCCCTCGGCGGGCCCGGCAGTCGCCTCGACCCGGTCGTCCGGCCTGGGCACCACCGGGACCGTACGGAAGCGGTAGCGTGCGCCGTCCGCCCCGACCTGCGGTTCCCGCAGCCAGCGCAGCAGTAGGTCGAGAGCCTCCGGGAAGCCGTGCTCGTACGCCTCCGCGCCGCCGCCGAAGACCTCCAGGTCGATCCAGGGGCCACCTCTGCCCACCCCCAGCGTGAAGCGTCCGTCCGCGGTGAGATGGAGCAGCGCGGCCTGCTCGCCCAGGGCGACGGGATGCGCGTTCGGCAGCACGCTCACCGCGGTGCCCACCCCGATGCTCCTCGTCCGCCCAAGCAGTAACGCGGCGAGCGTCACCGCCGACGGGCAGGTGCCGTACGGGACGAAGTGGTGCTCGGCCAGCCACACCGCGTCCAGGCCCGCTCGCTCCGCTTCCTCCGCCGACCGCACGGCCCGGTGCAGCGCCTCCTGATGGCCCTGCCCGGGAAACTGCGCCGCCAGGACGAAAGCTCCAACGCGCATCCGGTTCCGCCTCCTCATGCCCGGCTCGTGCTCCCCAACGGCACCAACGCGCCCGCTCGGACAAAGGCACGGGTACCTGGAAAACGCCGCTCGGGGGAGTGGTCGTGGCAGGGTGCGTACGCTGGACGGGGAGGTCGGTGCCGCGACTCGGTCGCGTACCAGCACCAGTTGTCCAGCCCCGTGATCCCGTCCCAACCACAGTGACCCCGGCCCCGCCGAGTGAGGTGTCCCGTGTCTCCGCGTCGAAACCGTCCTCCCCGCGCCAGCGACAGGCCACTCGGGCGTGCTGACCGCGACACCGAGCCGGGCCGGTCGTACGGTCTGGAGCGGGTCGATGAGTGGCGCGGCGAGGAATGGCTCGTACGGCCGGTCGGCGGGGGCGCGGCAGGCAAGCGCTACCGATGTCCCGGATGTGACCAGGAGATCCCTGCGGGGGTGGCGCATGTGGTGGCGTGGGCGCGGCACGGGCCGGTGGACGACCGCAGGCACTGGCACACGTCCTGCTGGAACGCTAGGGAGCGCAGAGGCGCGCGGGTCCGGCGCTCGCGCGACGCTCCGCGCTACTGAGCCCAGCCGGGGGCCGCTGGAGCTCTGACGTGGCGGATCAGCTGAAGTGGTCGAGTGACGGAAGCGGTTGGGAAGTCCGCGGGTCGCCTCGTAGCACGAACCGGGTGGCGACGCGTCGATCCACGCGTCGCCACCCGGTCATGGCCATCGACCTGGACGGACGGGTCAGACGTCCCGAGAGGTGAGCATGGCGTACGCGCCAATCAGCGCCGCGACCGTCACCCCGGCCAGCAGGCCGAGATGGCCGGTGCCGGAGAGTGCCGCGTCACCCGGCAGCATGGGCGTCCCGAAGAGGGTGGAGAGGCCGTTCATCGGGGAGTACTCGAGAAGCGCCTCGGCGGTGTCCTTCAGGCCGGTACCGAGCATGATCGAGCCCGCGATCGGCGGTACGAGGATCACGCCCAGCATGGTGGTGATCGCTCCGGCGGAGTGCCGCAGCATCGCGCCGATCGCCAGGGCCAGCAGTCCGATCAGTGCGACGTAGAGACCCGCGCCGACGGTGGCATCCAGCCACTCGTCGCTGGTGGCGATCAGCTTGCCGTTCTCCACCGAGTCCTGCCGGTCCTCCGGAAGGCTGGCTGGGTCGACCTGCTGGCCGCCGACCATGGATGACTGGATCATCGCGGTGAGCGTGCTGGCCAGGGTCGTGGTCACGAACGCGACGAAGAAGAAGACGAGCGACTTGGCCAGCAGCATCCGGCCACGGCTCGAGCTCGCGGCGAGCGTGGTGCGGATCATGCCGGTGCCGTACTCCGAGCTGATCACCAGTACGCCCAGGGTGATCACGCAGATCTGTCCGAGGAGCAGCCCGAACTGTCCGCCGGCGAGCACCGGGGTCGTGCCGCCGTCGCTCGACCCCAGCGCCATCGCGGTCAACAGGCCGATGCCGACGACCAGCAGGAACATCACGGCCAGCGTCCACATGGTGGAGCGCACCGTGCGGATCTTCGTCCACTCGGACAGCAGGGAATGGCCGAGATGGGTCTTCTTGACGGGTATGGGGGAGGTGTAGCCGGCGACCTGTGCACCGGGAGCCGGCGCGCCCCCGGGTGGTCCGGACTGCTGCCCGACCGGGAAGCCCGGACCCTGGGACGAATCCTGCACGGGTGCGCCCGGCTGGTACTGCTGCGGCGTGCTCATCGGTGGTCCTCAGGATTGGTCGGGGCACTCGGTGCGGTCTGTGGTGGTGCGGGCTGCTGGCCCTGCGGCGGGTAGTAGCCCTGCCAGCCGGAAGCACCGGCGTACGGCTGCTGTGGGGGTGCGCCGGCGTGACCGTAGGGCGCACCCATCGGCTGCTGTCCGGGCGGGAGGGCGCCGTTGCCGTACGGCATGCCGCCCTGCTGGGCGTATCCGGGGGCGGGCTGCGCGACCTGTTGCAGCCCCGAGCGTTGGTCCTCGGTCGACCGGTAGTCCACCGCGCCCTGGGTCAGCCGCATGTACGCCTCCTCCAGCGACGCCTGGTGAGGAGACAGTTCCCAGAGGCGTACGTCCGCCGCGTGCGCCAGGTCGCTGATGCGGGGCAGCGGCAACCGGGACACCTTCAGCGCGCCGTCCTCCTCGCTCTCCACGAGCGCTCCGGCCTCGCCCAGCGTCGACACGAGCTTCTCGCGCTGCTGTTGGTCGCCCTCAGGGGTGCGAACCCGGGCGAAGTCAACGGAGTTCTGCGAGATGAACTCGGACACCGAGGTGTCCGCCATCAGCTGGCCGCGACCGATGACGATCAGGTGGTCGGCGGTCTGGGCCATCTCGCTCATGAGGTGGCTGGAGACGAAGACCGTACGGCCCTCGGCGGCCAGTTTCTTCATGAGGTTCCGCACCCACAGGATGCCTTCCGGGTCGAGCCCGTTGACCGGCTCGTCGAACAGCAGCACGTGCGGGTCGCCCAGCAGCGCGGCGGCGATGCCCAGCCGTTGCCCCATGCCCAGGGAGAATCCCCCGGAGCGCTTGCGCCCGACGTCCTGCAGGCCGACGACGCCCAGCACCTCGTCCACTCGCCGGGAGGGAATTCCGGCCAGTTGGGCCAGTGTGAGCAGGTGGTTGCGTGCGTTACGGCCGCCGTGGATGGACTTGGCGTCCAGCAGTGCTCCCACCTGTCGGGCGGCGTTCGGCAGTTGTCGAAAGGTGCGCCCGCCGATCGTGACCTGACCGGCACTCGGCGCGTCCAGCCCCAGGATCATCCGCATGGTGGTGGACTTCCCGGAGCCGTTCGGGCCGAGGAAGCCGGTGACGGAACCAGGTCGTACTTGGAAGGAAAGGTTGTAGACGGCCGTCTTGGCGCCGTAGCGCTTCGTGAGGCCGTGCGCCTCGATCATCGGATTCCTTTCGTGGATGCCCTCGCCTTCAAGCGGGGGGAGGAAACGAAACTCCCGCGGAGCAGGGCAAGGGGCGGTGTTTCGCCGCTAGGGCGAAAGATCGTGCTTTGACCCGAAGGTTTGGTCTTCACCGCCGTCTCGCAAATGTGTGAGCGTGGCCACGGCGCAGGTGTGGGCGCGGCGGGAGCGGGTCAACCACGACCAGGCCTCGGCGCTGCTGACGGCGTGGAAGAAGACCGGGGAGCTGGCCTGCTTGAACGAGAAGTCCCGGGCCTCGGCCGAGTACACGACCAGCGCGAGGAACCTCCTGGCCGCCGGGCTGGCGGTGTCGGCCTGTGGAGCCGGTGTAAGACCTCAACGGAGCACTCCGGGCGGACAGTCGGCGATGAAGCAGGAAACCCCACGGCGCGAGCCGCAGGACTCTCCCTCGTCTACGAGGGGGAAGAGGTCAATCTTGCCCCCTGTACGCAGTTCGTCAGGTCGCTCGGGGCAGAAGGCGCCCCACGACACGGTTAGGGAGGCTACAAGGGGGGTGCGTGGTTCCGCCAACAGCGGGTGGGATGTGTGGTAGTTCCGTGGAGGTCTGTACGGGCCCACTGGCCAGGCATGGCAAGGCACCTCACGCGAGCACCGTGGTGGCCGGCTGAGCCCGCGGACTCAAGCGTCTCGCTGGCGCAGCACGGCGTATCCCGCGACCAGTGCGGCGATCACCCAACCGCACATGATCAACAATCCGCCCCAGGGACCGTACGGACGGTCACCGCCACCCATGCTTCCCTCGACCACGGACATGATCATCGTGCCGGCCTGGTCAGGCAGATACTGTGCGACGTCCTTGGTCGCCTCCACTCCGCCGAGGATGTTGGAGATCAGGAAGAAGAAGGGCATCAGGATGCCGAACGCCAGCAGTGGACTACGGAGTACGAAGGCCACGCCCATGGTGAACAGCGCCATCAACGTCATGTAGAGGCCGCCCCCGATCACCGCCCGCAGGACGTTCGGCTCGTCGAGGGTGGTGCCGTAGCGGCCGAGCAGCTCCTGGCCGAGGAGGAAGGTGGTGAAACTCGTCACCATGCCGACGGCCAGAACGAGCAGGGTGGCCACGATGATCTTGCAGGCCATGAAGGTGCCGCGCTGCGGCACCGCTCCGAGGGAGCTGCGGATCATGCCGGTGCTGTATTCGCCGGACACCACCAGCACGCCGAAGGCGATCATCGCCAGTTGGCCGAGGGTCATGCCGGAGAAGCTGACGAAGGTCGGATCGAAGGTGGCCTTCTGCTCGACCGGCATGTCGGCGTAACTGGACTCCGTGAAGACGCAGATCAGCGCCGACAGTCCCACCGTCACGGCGAAGGCGCTGGCCAGCGTCCACAGCGTGGACCTGACCGAACGCACCTTGGTCCATTCCGACCGGAGCACCCGTGTGGTGTGTGCCATGGCTCAGCGTCCCTCCTTCCAGCCCTCGCCCCAGCCCCGGCCGGTGTCGCCCGGCGGCGCGGTGGCGTCGCCCGGCGAAGGAGCCGTCGGGCCCGCGGGTGGTCCGGCACCGGCCGCTCGCTCGGCCTCCCGCCCGCCCGCGTGCGCGTGGTACTCCACGGAACCCGCGGTCAGACGCATGAACGCCTCCTCCAGGGATGCCTGCTGCGGGCTCAGTTCATGGAGCACCAGCTGGTGCCGGGCTGCCAGCTCGCCGAGCCGCGCGGCCGAGGTGTTCTCGATCTCCATGGCGCCGTCCGCTGTCGGCACCGGCGTGATGCCCTCGCCACGCAGGATGTCCCGGGCCCGCTCGGGCTCCGGCGTGCGCAGGCGGACGTACGTCCGGGAGTTGTCGGCGATGAAGCCGGCCATCGAGGTGTCCGCCATCAGCCGCCCCTGGCCGATGACGATGAGGTGTTCCGCGGTCTGGGCCATCTCGCTCATGAGGTGGCTGGAGACGAAGACCGTACGGCCCTCGGCGGCCAACCGCTGCATGAGGGTCCGCACCCAGTGGATGCCTTCCGGGTCCAGGCCGTTCACCGGCTCGTCGAACATCAGGATGCTGGGATCACCGAGCAGCGCGGCGGCGATGCCGAGGCGTTGGCCCATGCCGAGGGAGAAACCCTTGGGGCGTTTGTGCGCGACGGACGTGAGGCCGACCGTGTCCAGCACCTCGGTCACCCGGCGCTCGGGGATGCCGTTGCTCTGGGCCAGGCAGAGCAGGTGGTTGTGGGCGGTACGGCCGCCGTGCACCGACTTCGCCTCGAGCAGCGCGCCGATGTAGTTCAGCGGGTCCCGCAGCTGGTCGTAACGCTTCCCGTCGATCCGCACGTGACCACCGGACGGACTGTCCAGGCCGATCATCATGCGCATGGTGGTGGACTTGCCCGCGCCGTTCGGCCCGAGGAAGCCGGTGACCACGCCGGGGCGCACCGAGAAGCTCAGGCGGTCGACGGCGGTCTTCGTACCGAACCGCTTCGTCAGCCCTTCCAGCTCGATCATACGACTACGCTACGTGGTCGACAGGCTACAGTCCACCGGAGCGGCCCCGTCCGGTCGTCTCTGGACAACCGGACGGGGCCGCTCCGATGGCGTCCGGCGGCTCAGCGGTGGCTGGGCGCCCGGACCATCGACGGGATCGGCGAACCGCCGAAGCCGTCAGCGGGACTGCTGGGCGGGCACCTGTTTGGTGGCCGCCTGCTCGCCGGATCCGGTCTCGGTCTCGGCGGCGGTCGCCCCCTCCTCGTCGGCCGGCTGCCCGGCCGCGGCCACGGCGGCGCCGGTGAGGGTGGCCAGCATCTCCCGGACGTTGGTCAGCTGCGCGTTGATGCTGTCCCGCCGGTTGGTCAGCGCGGCCAGCTCCCGCTCGGACTCGCTGCGCACCCGGTCCGCCTTGGCGTTGGCGTCCGCCACGATGTCCTCGGCCTGCCGCTGCGCGGTCTCCACGGTCTGCCGGGCACGCCGCTCCGCGTCCGTACGCAGCTTCTCGGCCTCCAGCCGCAGCTGCTCCGCGCGGTGCTCGATCTCCGCCAGCCGCTTCTCGGCCTTCGCCTGACGCGAGGCCAGGTCGCGCTCGGACTGCTCCCGCCGCTTGGCGAGGTTCGTCTCGAAGTCCGCGGCCGCCTGGGCGGCCTTGGCCCGGGTGTCCTCGAAGAGGGAGTCAGCCTCCTCTCGCTTCGACTGGGCGTCCTTCTCGGCGTCGTCCCGGAGTTGGGCCGCCTCGGTCTTCGCCTCCTCGACGATCTGCGCGCCGTCGGCCTCGGCCTTCTGCTTGCGTTCGGTGGCGAACGCCTCGGCGTCGTTCCGGACCTGTTGGGCCGCGCCCTCGGCGAGTTCGCGGTGTTGCTCCGCGGCCCGCCGCGCCTCCTCCCGCAGATCCTTGGCCTCCTCCTCGGCGAGGCGGAGGA
Source organism: Streptomyces oceani (assembly GCF_001751245.1). Lineage (GTDB taxonomy): Bacteria > Actinomycetota > Actinomycetes > Streptomycetales > Streptomycetaceae > Streptomyces > Streptomyces oceani. Next base: position 44,103 of record NZ_LJGU01000093.1, on the reverse strand, counting down.
TCTTCTCGACCCGGGCGCCCAGACCGGCGTACGACGGCTCTGAGTCGTTGACCTGAGCCTGGGCGTTCTGGGTCTCGAGGTGGAGTTCCTCGATGCGCTTTTCCAGAGAGGTGATGCGGGCCAGTGCGCTGTCACGGTCGGCGACGAGCTTCGTGATGCGGTCGTCCACCTGTCCGCGGTCGTAGCCACGTCGAACGAGCTCGAAGCCGAACGGGGAGGAAGTGTCGCTCATGGGGTTCCTGTCGGGTCAGACGGGTTATCAGACTGCGTCTCGAGGTGGAGTTCCTCGATGCGCTTTTCCAGAGAGGTGATGCGGGCCAGTGCGCTGTCGTGATCGGCGACGAGCTTCCGGACGTGGTCGTCCACCTGTTCGCGGTCGTAGCCACGCCGTACGACGTCGAAGCCGAACGGGGAAGTGTCGCTCATGGGATTCCTGTTGGGGTCAGACGGGTTATCAGACGGGGGAGTCTCGGGGGGAATCCTAGGGGGCTTTGCGGCGTGTCATCGAGCTAATGCCCGTTTGTTCTGGAGAATGTGCGCACGTTCGAGTGGCTACCCATCAGAAGACTTGCCACTCGTGCGTGTCGTGCCTGCGGCAACACCGGCCTTGACACTGCCGTTTGAGCCGGAGTCCGTGCCCGAGCCAGCCTTCTTGCCGCCACCGGCGGCTCCGGAGCCGCCGGCGCCGCCCGACTCGAAGGACTCCAGCGCCTCAAGGACGTCCTGCACTCGCGAGATCTCGGTGTTGATGTCCTCCTGACGCCGCTCCAGCACCTCCAGTTCCCGGCGGCCCGAGTCGACCGTCTGCTGTGCCTCGACCGTGGCCTCGTCCCGGATCTGCTCAGCCTCCCGCAGGAGTTCGGCCCGCTTCTGCTCGGCCTCCTTCAGCAGCCCCTCGGCCTTCTTGACCGCGGCGATCCGCACCTTGCTCGCCTCGGAACCCGCCTCGGACACCATCGCGGAAGACTTCTCCTCGGCGTCCGCCAACTGCTCCTCGGCCGCCTTCACCAGCTTGTCGCAGCGCTCCCCGGCCGACTGCATGGCCTCGGCGGCCTCCCGCCGCGCCCGCTCGTGCAGTTGCTCGACCTCCCTCTCGGCACGCGTACGCAACTCCTCGGCGCGCTCCCGTACGGCCACGGCGTCGTTTCGCGCCTCGTCCAGCATGGTGTCCGAGTCGGCACGTGCCTTCTCGACCAGTTCCCGGCCCTCGGCCTGTGCCTCGGCCAACAGCCGGTCGGCTTCCCGGCGGGCGGCACTGACCATGCTGTCCGACTGCTTCTCGGCCTCGGTGGTGGTGTTGCTCGCTTCCTCCCGGGCCTGGTTCAACAGCTGGTCGGCCTGCTCGGCGGCCTCCGAGCGCTTCTTCGACGCGTCCTCCCGTGCCTCGTCCCGGAGTTCGTCGGCGGCCGTACGGACGCGCTCTGCCTCGGCCTTCGCCTCCGTGACCGTACGCTCCGCCGACTCCCGTGCCGAGTCCGCCTCTTCGCGGGCCTCCCGGCGCAGCGTGGCCGCGTCCGCCTCCGCGGACGAACGCTGCTCGGCGATCTCCGCCTCGGCCTGCTCACGCAGTCCGGAGACCGAGTCCCGCACCTGCTGTGCGGTCTCCTCCGCGGACGCCAACAGCTCGGCGGCTCGGCGTTCGGCCTGCTCCACCAGGTGCGCCGACTCCGTCTGCGCCTCCTCGACCCGCTCCCGCGCCGAGGACAACAGCTCCTCGCTCTGCTCCCGTGCCGAGGTCCGCTCCCGGTGTGCCTCCTCCCGAGCCTCCGACAGCAGCTGCTCCGCCTCCCGGCGCCGCCGGGCCGCCTCCTCCTGTGCCGCGGCCAGTGCCTCGGCCGCCTCCGTGCTCGTACGCTCCGCCGCGGCGTCCGCCTCGGCACGCACCCGGTCAGCGGTCTCCTGCGCTTCCTGACGCAGCCGCTCCGCTTCCGTGGCGGCTTCGGTACGCAGCTGTACGGCCACCGCCTCGCCGTCCGCACGGCTCTGCGAAGCGTCCGAGGTGGCCTCGTTCCGCAGCCGCTCGCTCTCCTCCTCGGCCTGCCGCTGGAGTGTCTGCCGGCGCTCGGCCGCCTCCTCCCGTAGCCGCTCGACCTCGGTACGACACTCCTCCCGCAGCCGGTCCGCCTCGGTCCGCGCCTCGCGCAGTGCCTCCTCGGCGGCCTCGGACTGCGCCGCCGCCTCCGAGCGCAGCCGCTCCAGCTCGCGCTCGGTCTCCGACCGGCGATCCACCGCTGCCTGTTCGGCGTCGTCCCGGATGCGCTGCGCCGCCTCGTCCGCCTCCGTACGGGTCCGCCCGGCCTGCTCCTCCGCGCCGCCGCGCAGCTCCTCGGCCTCCGTACGCGCCCGCTCCAGCGCCTCCTCGGCCTGCTTGCGCAGAGCGGTGGCCCGCTCGATGGCCTCCGTACGGACGCGTTCGCTCTCCGTGCTGGCGTCGCCCCGCATGTCCTCGGCGTCGGCCTTGGCCTTGGCCAGCAGTTCCTCGGAGCTGGTTGCCGCCTCCTCGATCTGCTGGACGGCGTCCCGCCGGGCCTCCCCGCGAATCCGCTCGCCCTCTTCGACCGCCTCGCCGCGCAGCTGCTCCGCCTCACCCCGCAACCGGCGGGCCTCCTCCTGGAGTTCGACGGTCTTGGCGCGGTAGTCCTTGGTGTCGTCCTTGGCGGCGCCCTTCAGCTCCTCCGCGGTGTCGTGCGCCTCGGAACGCAGCCGGTCGGCCTCCTCCTCGGCCTCGACCCGCAGCCGCTCCGCCTCCTCGGCCGCCGCCTTGGTGGTGGCCTGGGCGTCCTCCGCCGCCTTGTTCAGCACGTCCTCGGCCGTACGCGCCGCCTCCGCGAGCTGGTTCGCGGACTCCTCGGCGGTGCGGGTCCTGGCCTCCTCGCGCGCCTCCGCGACCAGCCGTTCGGCCTCGGAACGGGCGTCCGCGCGCAGCTGCTCGGCTTCCGCCCGGATGCTCTCGGACTCCTCGGTGGCCGTCCCGACCAAGCGGGCGACCTCGCTCTTGGCCGTACGAATCCGCTGCTCGTTCGTGGACTCGGTGTCGACCAGCTTCCGCTCGGCCTCCTCCCGGGCCTCCTCCAGGGTGCTCGCTGCCTCCGTACGCGCCTCCCGGAGGGCCGCCTCAGCCTCCTGCGACCGCTGCTCGGCGCGGCGTACCAGCTCCGCGGCCTCCCGCCGAACGTTCTCGCTCTCCGTGCTGGCGTCGCTGCGCAGCGTCTCGGCCTGGTCGGTGGCCTCCTGGGCCTGTTCCGAGGCGGTGGTCAGCAGTCGCTCGGCGTCCGCGCGGGCCCGGCGGAGCAGCGCCTCGGCCTCGGCTCGGGCGGACTCGGCCTCGTTGTTCAGCCGGCTGCGGGACTCCTCCGCCAGCCGCTGCGCCTCGGCACGCGCGCTGGCCAGGGACTGCTCGGCCTCCTCCCGGGTCTCCTCCATGAGGCGCCGAGCCTGCTGCTCGGTTCGGGTGCGCAGCTGCTCGGCCCACGCGACGTTGTCGTTGACGTGCGACTCGACGGTGCTGCGACGCTCGGAGAGTTCCTGGTCGAGCTGCTGGCGCCGGCGTACGGCCTCCGCGTGCAGCTCGGACTCGAGTTGGGACTGCCGCTCGGCCTGTTCCTGGAGCAGCCGCTGAGTCTGCGCGCGGACGTCGCGCAGCTCGCGTTCGGCGTCCGCCCGCAGCTGGTCGGCCTGGAGTTGGGCGTTGTGCAGCAGCTGCTCGGCCTGCTGGGAGAGGTTGTCGTATCCCGCGGGTCGGAAGGCGAGGGCGCGACGTGCCTCGTGCAGCTTGGCGCGCAGCACCTCCACCTGGTAGCCGAGGTCGTCGGCGTGCTCGACGGCCTTCTCGCGCTCTTTCCGGAGGCGCTCCATCTCGGCCTCGAACTGCGAGAGGTGGTCGTCAGCCTCGTAGCGGTCGTAGCCCCGCACTGCGCGGTCCCATCCGTCCCCTGGTCGTTGTGAAGTGAACTGGCTCCATCCCCGGCCCCCGTGCACGGGAAATGGTGTCAGATCATCGGCGGAACATGGACCGAGCGCAGCCCGGAATACTCCCAAGATCTCGGAGAGTCCGCCCCGACCGCTACTCTACCGGCCGTGGAAGCGGACGTCAGTGGTCCGTTGCCGTGGAGTGGCCCGCTGACGTCACCAGTTCGGTCAGCACGCCGTGGCAGTCCTTGGGGTGCAGGAAGGTGATCCGGGAGTCCATGGAGCCACGGCGGGGGTTGTCGTACAACACCCGTACGCCCTTGTCCCGGATGCCCTCCGAGTCGGTGTCCACGTCCGCGGTGCCGAAGGCGATGTGGTGCACCCCCTCGCCGTTCTTGTCCAGCCACTTGGCGACGGTGGAGTCCGCCCGCACCGGCTCCAGCAACTGGATGTACGAGGCGCCACCGTCGTCTGTGCCGTTGATCCGCAGCATGGCCTCGCGGACGCCCTGGTCCTCGTTGACCTCGGTGTGGAAGACCTCGAAGCCGTAGGTGGCACGGTAGAACTCAGCAGTCGTGTCCAGATCGAAACAAGCGATCCCGATGTGATCAATACGTGTCAACATGCAGACAGTGCAACGGTTCCCCTGTGATTACGCAACGTGCGCACGGTCACAGTGACATACCGGTGACCCGTCGGCGTACCGCTCAGTATCTTGGAGATAACCCTCGTTAACTTCCCGCTGGAAGGGAACCTCATGTCTGCTACGTCCAGCAGTACCACTTCCGTGATCGTCTCCGGCGCTCGTACGCCCATGGGGCGAATGCTCGGGTCACTGCAACCATTCTCCGGGGCTGACCTGGGCGGATTCGCGATCAAGGCCGCCTTGGAGCGGGCCGGTGTCAGCGGCGAGCAGGTCGAGTACGTGATCATGGGCCAGGTGCTCCAGGCCGGGGCGGGGCAGATCCCGGCGCGGCAGGCGGCCGTGCGGGCCGGCATCCCGATGGACGTCCCGGCGCTGACCGTGAACAAGGTGTGCCTCTCCGGGCTCGACGCCATCGCGCTGGCGGACCAACTCGTACGCGCCGGGGAGTTCGACGTCGTCGTCGCCGGTGGACAGGAGTCCATGACCAACGCGCCGCACCTGCTGCCCGGTTCCCGGGCCGGGTACAAGTACGGCGCGGTGGAGGTGCTCGACTCCATGGCCCACGACGGGCTCACCGACTCCTTCGAGCAGGTGGCGATGGGCGAGTCGACGGAGAAGCACAACAGCCGCCTGGGCATCCGCCGGGCCGAGCAGGACGAGATCGCCGCCGCCTCGCACCAGCGGGCAGCCGCCGCGCGGGAGAACGGAACCCTCGCGGCCGAGATCACCCCGGTCGAGATCCCGCAGCGGCGCGGTGAACCGCTCGTGTTCGACCAGGACGAGGGCATTCGTCCGGACACCACCGTGGAGTCCCTCGGCAAGTTGCGGCCCGCCTTCGCCAAGGACGGCACCATCACCGCCGGTTCCGCCTCGCAGATCTCGGACGGCGCCGCAGCTGTGCTCGTGATGAGCCGCGCACGGGCCGAGGATCTGGGCCTGGAGTGGATCGCGGAGATCGGGGCTCACGGCAACGTCGCCGGTCCCGACAACTCGCTCCAGTCCCAGCCGTCCAACGCCATTCAGCACGCCCTGAAGAAGGACGGCCTGGCGGTCGACGATCTCGACCTGGTGGAGATCAACGAGGCGTTCGCGGCGGTCTGTGTGCAGTCGGTCAAGGACCTCGGCATTCCGGCGGAGAAGGTGAACGTCAACGGCGGCGCCATCGCCCTGGGTCACCCGATCGGCATGTCCGGCGCCCGCATCCTGCTGCACCTGGCGCTCGAACTGCGGCGGCGCGGTGGTGGTACGGGCGCCGCCGCGCTGTGTGGCGGTGGCGGTCAGGGCGACGCGCTGATCCTGCGCGTCCCCGGGAAGTGACCGATCACCCGGACTGACTCCGGGCTGACCCCAGGTTGACCAGGTGCGGAACGGTAAGGAGCAGGGCTGATGGTGGACGTCGCCCAGTTGGTGACACAGGCGCGGGAAGGTCGACCACGAGCCGTGGCTCGGCTGATCTCGCTGGTGGAGGGTGCGGCACCGCAGCTGCGCGAGGTGATGGCCGCGCTCGCCCCGCGCTGCGGCAACGCGTACGTCGTCGGGCTCACCGGCGCGCCCGGTGTCGGCAAGTCGACGTCCACCTCCGCGCTCGTCTCCGCGTACCGGCGGGCCGGAAGGCGGGTCGCCGTGCTGGCGGTCGACCCGTCCTCGCCGTTCTCCGGAGGGGCGCTGCTGGGTGACCGCGTGCGGATGAGCGAACACGCCTCGGACCCCGGCGTCTACATCCGCTCCATGGCGACCCGCGGCCACCTCGGCGGACTGGCCTGGGCGGCGCCACAGGCGATCCGGGTGCTGGACGCGGCCGGCTTCGACGTGATCATCGTCGAGACGGTCGGCGTCGGTCAGTCCGAGGTGGAGATCGCCGCCCAAGCGGACACCAGCGTGGTGTTGTTGGCCCCCGGCATGGGGGACGGCATCCAGGCGGCCAAGGCGGGCATCCTGGAGATCGGCGACGCGTATGTGGTGAACAAGGCCGACCGGGATGGCGCCGACGCCACGGTCCGCGAGCTGAACCACATGCTCGGCCTGGGCGAGGCCCGCGCTCCTGGGGACTGGCGGCCTCCCATCGTCAAGACGGTCGCCGCCCGCGACCAGGGAGTCGACGAGGTGATCGAGGCACTGGACAAGCACCGGGCCTGGATGGAGGAGCACGGGGTCCTGGCCGAACGGCGTTCCAAGCGTGCCGCGCGCGAGGCGGAGACCATCGCGCTGACCACACTCCGGGAGCGGATCGGCGAACTACGCGGTGGCCGGCGCCTGGACGCCCTTGCGGAACGCATCGTCAGCGGCTCGCTGGATCCGTACGCCGCGGCGGACGAGTTGATCGCCGGGCTCACCGGGGTCGACTGACCGGGGCCCGGCCGGTACGGACCGTACCGGCCAGGCGCCGCGCTTGCAGGGGTTAGTCGCGGTCGTCGTCCCGGTCGTCCCGGTCGTCGCGGTCGTCCTTGTCGTCGTCCCGGTCGTCGCGGTCGTCGTCGCGGTCGTCCTTGTCGTCGTCCCGGTCGTCCCGGTCATCGCGGTCGTCGCGGTCGTCGCGGTCGTCGCGGTCGTCGCGGTCGTCCCGGTCGTCCCGGTCGTCGTGGTCGTCCTTGTCGTCGTCCCGGTCGTCCCGGTCGTCGCGGTCGTCGCGGTCGTCGCGGTCGTCGCGGTCGTCCCGGTCGTCCTTGTCATCATCCGTCGCCGACGATCGCGAGTCGCTCTGACTGCTGTTCGTCCGCTCCTGGTCGCCGTCGTCATCGGTGGCGACGGCAGCCGCCGTCCCTCCTACCGCCAGCGTGCCGGCGGCGACCGCGGCGATGAGCAGATTCCGCCTGCGGGCGAGTCCACGGGACATGGTGACTCCGTTTCGTAGCGTTTCGCCCCGACCTGCTGGCCGGTGACATGCTCCAAACTCGCAGCCGGATGCTGAAGCCAACCTGAAGGCACCTGAAGATCAGTTCAGCTTGCGTCGGGCAAGCTGGAGGCATGCGCCTGCTGATCGTGGAGGACGAACGCCGACTGGCCGTATCGCTCGCCCGCGGCCTGACGGCCGAGGGCTTCGCGGTCGACGTGGTGCACGACGGAGTCGAGGGACTGCACCGGGCCACCGAGGGAAGCTACGACCTGATCATCCTCGACATCATGCTGCCCGGCATGAACGGCTACCGCGTGTGCGCGCGGCTCCGGGCGGCCGACGACTGGACACCTGTCCTGATGCTGACCGCCAAGGACGGTGAGTACGACGAGGCAGAAGGTCTGGACACGGGCGCTGACGACTACCTGACCAAGCCGTTCTCGTACGTCGTCCTGCTGGCGCACGTACGCGCGCTGCTGCGCCGGCGCTCCCGGGCGGGAACTCCCGTCCTCCGACTCGGCGAACTCCTCGTCGACCCGGCCGCTCGGCGGGTGTGGGTCGGTGCCCGCGAGATCAGCCTGACCAGCAAGGAGTTCGCGGTGCTGGAGCAACTGGCGACGCGTGCCGGGGAGGTCGTCTCCAAGGCGGAGATCCTGGAGCACGCCTGGGACTTCGCCTACGAGGGGGATGTGAACATCGTCGAGGTGTACGTCAGCGCGTTGCGGCGAAAGCTCGGCGCCGGGTGGATCAGCACCGTTCGGGGCGCTGGTTACCGGCTGGTGGACGCCGGTGCGTAGGCGTTCCGTACGTACCCGGGCGGCCGTGGGCGCGACACTCGTGGTCGCGCTGGCGCTCGTCGCCGCCGGCTTCCTGGTGATAGACACCCTCCGGGGGCGGCTGGGGGACACCGCTCGGCTGCAGGCGGAGTCGGCCGCTCGCGAGGTGGCCGCGCAGGTCAGCGACGTCGGCGACCGGGGCGTTCGCGGTATCGAGGGGCTGGACGGTGAGGAGCCGGTGCAGATCGTGGACGCGGGGGGCCGGGTCCTCGGCGCCACCGAGGGGCTCCATGGCCGGCCCGCCCTCGCCGAGTTCCACCGACCGCCCGCCGGCGACCACGAACCGCGACCCGACGCGTCCGCCTCCGACGACACGGACGAGAGCGCCGACGACGGCGGTGACGACGGTGCCGATGACCAGGAGGAGGACTCCCACGAGGGCCAGGACCAGGATCAGGACCAGGACGAGGGGAACGATGACCCGTCCGGCGCCGAGTCGCCGTCGAAACGCGTGACCGTCGACCGGAACAGTGCCGACCGTACCCTCACCCTGTCCGTGGACGAGGACGGCGAGGTCGATCCGCCCGGCGAGGCCACCGGGCAGCAGGACTTCCGCGTGGTCGCGGTGCAGGCGGTCACCCGCGACGACACCCCGGTGACCGTCTACGCCGGCGTCTCGCTGGCGAGTCAGGAGCGTGCCGTCGAGTCGGTCCGCAGGTCAATGCTGATCGGGCTGCCCGTGCTGCTGGCGGTGGTCGCGGCGGTGACCTGGCTGGTGACCAGGCGGGCCCTGCTCCCGGTGGAGGGTATCCGGCGGGGGATGGCGGAGATCACCGGGAACCGGGACCTGAGCCGTCGGGTGCCCGAGCCGGCCGCGCGGGACGAGGTGGGCGCGCTGGCTCGTACGACGAACGAGACACTGGCGGCCCTCGAGGAGTCGGTGGAACGGCAGCGCCGGTTCGTGGCCGACGTGTCGCACGAGCTGCGCAGCCCCATCGCCTCGCTGCGTACCCAGTTGGAGGTGGGCGCGGCGCACCCCGAACTGCTCGACCTGGAGGGGGCCGTGCAGGACACCGTGCGCCTCCAGGAACTCGCGGCCGACCTCCTGCTGCTGGCCAGGCTGGACGCGGGGGAGCGGCCCGGAGACACCCGGCTGTCCCTGCCCGCGCTCGTACGGGCGGAGCTGGACCGGAGGGCCGACGTCGAGCCTCCGGCGATGTCGGTCGAACTCCCGGAGCCGGATGGCGGGACGACCTCCACGGCGGTGTCGGGGGAGGCCGAGGTGCTGGGCAGCCGGGGCCAGTTGACCCGGGTCCTGGGCAATCTGCTGGACAACGCGCGGCGGCACGCCGAATCCGTGGTGCGGGTGGTCGTGCGTACGGACGGTGCGGAGGTGGTTCTCGCGGTGACCGATGACGGGCCGGGGGTGCCGGAGGAGGAGCGGGAGCGGATCTTCCAGCGTTTCGTACGACTCGACGACGCGCGCAGTCGGGACGCGGGAGGCGCTGGGCTGGGTCTGGCCATCGCCCGCGACGTGGCCGAGCGGCACGGCGGGACGCTCGCCGTGCGCGCCGCCACAGGTGGCGGCGCCTGCTTCGAGTTGCGCCTGCCAATGGCCGCCGAGGCTGGCACGACCACGCACGCGGCCAGCGACGCGGACTCCCCAAGGGACAGCGCCACGGACACCCGCGACGAGCCGGCCGGCTAGCTGGCGGGCGGCGTGCCGGACTCGTCAGCCCGGCGCGTGCCGGGCAGCGGCGCCGGGTCAGACCGCCGGCTTCCCGCCCGCCTCGCACTCCGCCCCGAGCAGGTGATCGGCGACCGGGTCGAGTGCCTTCTGCAGCTGGGCCAGCGCCTCCGCCGGCAGTAGGTCGATGAAGTGTCGCCGCACCGAGGCCACATGGTGGGGTGCGACGCGCAGCATGGTCTCCCAACCCTGCTGGGTGAGCACGGCGAACAGTCCGCGCCGGTCCGAGTCGCAGCTCTCCCGGCGCACCAGCCGGGCGTTCTCCATCCTGGTGATCTGGTGCGAGAGCCGACTCTTCGACTGGAGCGTGCGGGTGGCCAGTTCGCTCATCCGCATCCGCTGCTCCGGCGACTCCGAGAGGTTGACCAGGATCTCGTAGTCGTTGTTGGTGAGACCGAACGGCTGGAGGTCGGCCTCCAGCTGGTGCATGAGCAGCCGGCTCACGTCCAGGTGTGTGCGCCACACGCGCTGCTCTTCGTCGCTGAGCCAGAGCTTGCCGTTGTCGGTGTCCATACCGGCGACTTTACCGCCGCGTCACGGGGACGCGGCACGTTCGCCGGTGCTGTTCCCTCCCGGAACGCCCTCACCCGGAGCCGCGCGGGGACCCCTTCCCGAGGGCACCCCTGGTGTCCGTACTGTCCGGAACACCTGCCAGACTGAGTGCGCCCTGTCTGTCATCGGGAGCCGGTCGCTCCCGCCCGCGTACGAAGGCGCATCCCGTGGACATCAAGACCGCCGCCGCCCTGCACCGGCTCCGTCTCGTCTCCGTGCCGGAGGCACTGTCCTTCCCGGCACTGCTTATCTTCGGCTCGCTGCTGAGCCGCGTCTCGGACATCGACTTCCTGATGATGCCGCTGGGGCTCATCCACGGTGTGCTCTTCGTGGCGTACCTCCTGCTCCTCGCGGACGTGTGGCGGCACACCCGGTGGCCCCTGTCCCGGGTGGCGTTCTTCGTGCTGCTCGCCGTGCTCCCCTTCGGCGGGCTGTACGGCGACCGGGTCCTCAAGCGGGACGAGGAGGCCGGCGTGATCGCGGTCCGGGCCCGGAGGGAACCGGCCGAAGACGCGGTCAACCCGTGATCGTGGCCTTCTCCGTCACCCCGCTCGGCGTCGGCGAGGATGTGGGGGAGTACGTCGCGGACGCTGTGCGGGTCGTACGCGAGTCCGGGCTTCCGCACCGTACGGACGCGATGTTCACCTCCCTGGAAGGTGACTGGGAGGAGTGCATGACGGTGGTGCGCCAGGCCGTCGCGGCCGTGGAGGAGCGGGCGCCACGCGTCTCGCTGGTGCTGAAGGCCGACATCCGGCCCGGAGTCGTCGACGGTCTGACCGAGAAGGTGGAGACCGTGGAGCACCACTTGTCCTGACCCCTCCGCCACTGCTTGACCAGGGCGCGAGGCTCCGCTGCCCCGCTCGGCCGTATCCAGCTCGACACTGACCGTTATGTCCACTTTCGTGGCTGTATCGGGTTAGTTGATCGGCTGGAGGACCAGTGGCGCCGATAGGCTACGACTACGACACGTACAGCCGTCTCGCCGGACCGCTCACCGAGGCGGAGCCGGCGTACCGGGTGCGCTATCGCAATCTGCTCTCCCAGGCACCGCACCGAGCGGTCGGCATGCTGCTGATGACGGCGGCGCCCAGCATGTCCCTGGTACTGCTGATCTGGCTGGTGTGGCCGACACACTGGACCCAACGCGACGGCGGCACCCCGTGGATGGTGCTGCTCGACTCGACGGTGCTCGTCTCGCTCGGACTGATCGAGGTCTTCCGGGTGGTCAACGTCGTGTCCATGGCGCACGCCACCCTGGTCGCCCGCGACCCGGTGCCGGTACGTCCGGAGCCGGGCACCCGGGTCGCGTTCCTGACGACGTACGTGCCCGGCAAGGAGCCGATCGCCATGGTGCGGGCCACGCTCGCGGCGGCGGTCCGGCTGCGTCACGAGGGCACGCTGCACGTCTGGCTGCTGGACGAGGGCGACGACCCGGAGGTCAAGGCCCTCTGCCGGGAGTTGGGGGTGCGGCACTTCACCCGTAAGGATGTACCCGAGTGGAACCGGCCGCGTGGCCCACACCGCGCACGCACCAAGCACGGCAACTACAACGCCTGGCTGGACGCGCACGGTGAGGACTACGAGTTCTTCGCCTCGGTGGACACCGACCACGTGCCGCTGCCCGGCTTCCTGGAGCGCATGCTGGGCTACTTCCGTGACCCGGACGTCGCCTTCGTCGTCGGCCCACAGGTGTACGGCAACTACGAGCACGCGGTCACGAAGTTCGCGGAGAGCCAGCAGTTCCTCTTCCACACGCTGATCCAGCGGGCCGGAAACCGCTACGGCGCGCCGATGTTCGTCGGTACCAACAACTGCGTGCGGATCTCGGCCCTACGGTCCATCGGCGGGCTGCAGGACTCCATCACGGAGGACATGGCAACCGGCTTCGAACTGCACCGTCGGCGCAATCCGGCGTCCAACCGCCGCTGGCGCTCCGTGTACACCCCCGACGTGCTGGCCGTCGGCGAGGGTCCGGTCTCCTGGACGGATTTCTTCACCCAGCAGTTGCGCTGGTCCCGCGGCACCTACGAGACTCTGTTGAAGCAGTACGGCCGAACCAGCCACCGACTCTCCGCCGGACGGCTGTTCAGCTACTCGCTGATGCTCGCCTACTACCCGATGAGCGCGCTCACCTGGATTCTCGGCGCGATCAGCTGCGCTCTGTTCCTGTGGCTCGGCGCGTCCGGCATCCAACTCTCGCCGTCCGTGTGGCTGATGCTCTACAGCGACGCCGCCGCGCTCCAGGTAGGCCTGTACCTGTGGAACCGGCGGCACAACGTCTCCCCGCACGAGCCCGCTGGCTCCGGCGGCTTGGGGGGCATGGTGATGTCCGCGCTGTCCGCCCCGATCTACGCCCGATCGCTGGTCGCAGCGGTCCTGCGCCGGCCCTGCCGGTTCGTTGTGACGCCCAAGGGCGGCTCCGCGAGTCTCGACCACTCCGCCACCTTTCGTACGCACCTGGGGTGGGCGGTCGTACTGGGCGGGTCGCTGCCCGTCTCGGTGGCGCTCGGGAACACCCACGTGGCGATGCGCTTCTGGTCGCTGCTGGCGCTCACGGTGGCCATCGCGCCCGCGCTGACCTGGTGGATCAGCGAGTACCGGGCCGGGCGCCTGCGGCCGGCCGGGAAACCGGCGACGGTGCTCGGCGGTCGGACGATACGCGCCGTGCGGCTGGTTACCGGCACTCCGCCGGCGCCGGTCACGGTGGAACAGGCCGGTCAGCCCGCGCGCGGCGAGCCGGAGTCCACGCTCGCCACCACCTCGGGTTCCTGAGGCCGATGGCCGCTCGGGAGGCGGAGGCCCGTGCCTTGGACGCTGGGACGTCCCGACCGCTGACTGTCGGCCGGCGAAGTCGGTCAATGGCTGAGACGCCCCTGGCCAATATGTGACTGCCCGGTACCCTCGGGTGCGTGCCGAAGCCGCTCAGCCTGCCGTTCGATCCGATCGCCCGAGCCGACGAGCTGTGGACCCGCCGTTGGGGGGCGGTCCCCTCCATGGCCGCGATCACCTCGATCATGCGCGCCCACCAGATCCTCCTCGCCGAGGTTGACGCAGTGGTCAAGCCCTACGGCCTGACCTTCGCCCGATACGAGGCGCTGGTGCTGCTGACCTTCTCGAAGGCGGGCGAGCTGCCCATGTCGAAGATCGGCGAGCGGCTGATGGTGCACCCCACCTCCGTGACCAACACCATCGACCGGCTGCGGAAGTCGGGTCTCGTGGCCAAGCGTCCCAATCCGGAGGACGGTCGAGGGACGCTCGCGGTGATCACCGAGAAGGGTCGGGAGGTGTGCGACGCGGCGACCGAGGAGCTGATGGCCATGGACTTCGGGCTCGGTGCCTACGACTCCGGGGGCTGCGAGGAGATCTTCGCGCTGCTGCGCCCGCTGCGCGTCGCGGCGCAGGACTTCGACTCCGATGACGAGCCGCGTGTGTCGGATGAACCGCGTGCCTCGGACGAGTCCGACGCCGCGCGGCCCGACCCGTCGTAGTGCGGTCCGCTCGGAGTCACCCGCTCCGGTAGCCACTACCCGGGCCCCGCGAAGATCGCCGAGAGCGGACGGATAGGCTCCGAACATGAAGAAGAGCGTGCTCACTCGCTACCGGGTGATGGCATACGTCACCGCCGTCATGCTGCTGGTGCTGTGCACCTGCATGATCTTCAAGTACGGCTTCGACACCGGGGAGACCGCGACACTCATGGTGTCGCAGGCGCACGGGCTGCTGTACATGATCTACCTGGTCTTCGCCTTCGACCTCGGCCAGAAGGCCCGTTGGAGCTTCGGCAAGCTGCTGTGGGTGCTGCTGTCCGGGACTCTTCCCACCGTCGCGTTCTTCGTCGAGCGCCGGATCGCGCGCGAGGTGGAGCCGCTGATCGCCGGCGCCGAGCGGGAGCCCGCGCGGGCCTGAGCGGCGGTACGCCGAGCCGGCCGGCGAAACCGACCGGCCGTATGCGCCGGCCCGGCGAACCGACCCGGCTGTGTGAACCGGCTCAGCCATGCCTGTGCGCCGAGGTCCGGCCCCAGCCGACACGCGCCACGCCGGCCGACGGCTCTTGCGCCGGGCCGTTCCCGGGCGGACAATTAGTAGGACGTCCTAGTAATTTACCGCCCGCAGCCGCCGCCGGAAACCCCGCGGTCTGGGGCGCAGAGAGGCGAGACAGGCATGGATGCTGAAGCCATCGAACAGGGCAGGCTCCGCTGGCAGGCGCGATACGACGCGGCGCGCAAGCGGGACGCGGACTTCACCACGCTCTCCGGTGACCCCGTCGACCCGGTGTACGGTCCGCGCGCGGGCGACTCGTACGAGGGGTTCGAGCGGATCGGCTGGCCCGGCGAGTTCCCGTACACCCGAGGGCTGTACGCCACCGGATACCGCGGCCGCACGTGGACCATTCGACAGTTCGCCGGCTTCGGCAACGCCGAACAGACCAACGAGCGCTACAAGATGATCCTGGAGGCCGGTGGCGGCGGCCTCTCGGTCGCCTTCGACATGCCCACCCTGATGGGCCGGGACTCGGACGAGGAGAAGTCGCTCGGTGAGGTCGGTCACTGCGGGGTCGCGATCGACTCGGCCGCGGACATGGAGGTCCTGTTCCGGGACATCCCACTGGGCGAGGTCACCACCTCGATGACCATCTCGGGTCCGGCCGTTCCGGTGTTCTGCATGTACCTGGTCGCGGCGGAACGGCAGGGCGCCGACCTCGCGAGCCTGAACGGCACGCTGCAGACGGACATCTTCAAGGAGTACATCGCGCAGAAGGAGTGGCTCTTCCAGCCCGAGCCCCACCTGCGGCTGATCGGTGACCTGATGGAGCACTGCGCGCGTGGCATCCCCGCGTACAAGCCGCTGTCGGTCTCCGGCTACCACATCCGGGAGGCCGGCTCGACGGCCGCGCAGGAGCTGGCGTACACGCTCGCGGACGGCTTCGGTTACGTCGAGCTGGGACTGTCCCGTGGCCTGGACGTCAACACCTTCGCCCCCGGTCTCTCGTTCTTCTTCGACGCGCACCTCGACTTCTTCGAGGAGATCGCCAAGTTCCGCGCCGCACGTCGGATCTGGGCCCGCTGGATGCGCGACGAGTACGGCGCCACCTCGGAGAAGGCGCAGTGGCTGCGCTTCCACACCCAGACCGCGGGAGTGTCGCTGACCGCCCAGCAGCCGTACAACAACGTCGTACGCACAGCCGTGGAGGCGCTCTCCGCGGTGCTCGGCGGAAGCAACTCGCTGCACACCAACGCCCTGGACGAGACCCTGGCACTGCCCAGCGAGCAGGCGGCGGAGATCGCGCTGCGCACCCAGCAGGTCCTGATGGAGGAGACCGGGATCACCAACGTCGCCGACCCGCTGGGCGGTTCGTGGTACGTCGAGCAGCTGACCGACCGGATCGAAGCCGACGCCGAGAAGGTCTTCGAGCAGATCAAGGAGCGTGGTCGACGCGCCGTGCCGGACGGCAACCATCCGGTCGGACCGATCACCTCCGGCATCCTGCAGGGCATCGAGAGCGGCTGGTTCACCGGCGAGATCGCGGAGGCCGCCTTCCAGTACCAGCGGGCCCTGGAGAAGGGCGAGAAGCGGGTGGTGGGCGTCAACTGCCACACCGGCTCGGTCAGCGGCGAGCTGGAGATCCTCCGGGTGAGCCATGAGGTGGAGCGCGATCAGGTGCGGGTCCTGGGGGAGCGCAAGGCGGCCCGGGACGAGGCGGCCGTACGGACCGCGCTGGAGGGCATGATCGCCGCCGCTCGTACGTCCGAGAACATGATCGAGCCCATGTTGGACGCCGTACGTGCCGAGGCCACGCTGGGCGAGATCTGCGGGGCGCTGAAGGAGGAGTGGGGGGTCTACACCGAGCCGCCCGGCTTCTGACGGTCCCTGCCCCGGCACGGCTGCTCACGACTCCTCAGCACGGCTTCTCGGCCGGTTCGACACGCGGCGGACCGGCCGAGGGCGTTTGACGGTGCCTGCCGCACTGGCGGAACCGCCTGGCGGAGCCGCCGGAGCCCGACGAGCCGCGGGCCGTCAACTCAGTACGCTGAGGCCGAATCGCTCGCCTCGTCCAGCGAGCTGAGGCCGCCCAGCAGCAGCTCGGTGAACATCGTCGTCCACGCGCCGTCCACCGGCTCCGCGCTGACCAGCGCCCGGTGCACGACCGCGCCGGCGATCACGTCGAAGATCAGGTCCACCTGGCGGGCGGCCGTCCCGGGATGCGGCGCGGAGGTCAACTCCCCCCGGCGCTGGGCCCGGTCCCGTCCCTCCTGCACGAGGTGCTTCTGGCGCTGCACGATGGCTTCGCGGATGTGCACCCGCAGCGCGGGGTCACGGGTGGACTCGGCGACGACCGCCATCAGCGAGGTCTTGGTCTCCGGGCGCTCCAGCAGGGTGGCGAACGAGCCGACGACGCCCTCGATATCGCCCCGCAGGCTGCCCCGGTCGGGCAGCTCGAGTTCGTCGAAGAGGATCGCGACCGCGTCCACCACCAGTGCGCTCTTGCTCGGCCAACGCCGGTAGAGGGTGGTCTTCGCCACGCCCGCGCGCGCTGCCACGTGCCCCATGGTGAGTTTCGGCCAACCCAGTTCGACCAGTGTGGCGCGGGTGGCGTCGAGGATCGCACTGTCTGCCGCAGTGCTGCGGGGGCGGGCCATGGCGCGCACCCTACCCATCCCGGCCCGGTGGCCGAGCAGAGGTCGTGCCGGTCGCGCGGTGTGGCTGGCCGTACCGGCGGTGACGCGCCGATGGCCAGCGTAACCAGCGCATCAGAGCTGCCGTGGTCGTCGGGGCCCGGGGATGCACCACCGCTCAGTCTCCCGGCGTCCCGGAGCGTGGACGCCCGTTGGGAGCCGCCGACCCTCCGGTGTTACGCTACGAGTCGTATCGAAATGGCTCCTGGCTCGTCCGCCATAGCGGACGGGTCGGTGCGACAACCACGCGCCGGGTGGGGACCCGGCAACGAACGCCGCGCGAAAGGGGGAGACTGGTCTCATGCAGCCACGCAATATGTCCATGAGCGGAGTGGTCGACCTCGCCGCGGTTAAGGCGGCCGGAGAGGCCAAGCAGAAGGCCGAGCAGCAGCGGGCCGACCCGGCCGGCGGCGGTGGTTCCGCGCCGGCCGGCCTGGTGATCAATGTCGACGAGGCGGGTTTCGAGGCGGACGTGCTCCAGCGTTCCGCCGAGGTTCCGGTGGTCATCGACTTCTGGGCCGAGTGGTGCGAGCCGTGCAAGCAGCTCGGGCCGATTCTGGAGCGCCTGGCCCAGGAGTACGCGGGACGCTTCCTGTTGGCCAAGGTCGATGTCGACAGCAACCAGATGCTGTTCCAGCAGTTCGGAGTGCAGGGCATTCCCGCGGTCTTCGCGGTGGTCGCCGGTCAGGCGCTGCCGCTCTTCCAGGGCGCGGCCCCGGAGCAGCAGATCCGGGAGACCCTGGACCAGTTGATCCAGGTCTCCGAGGAGCGCTTCGGTATCACGGGCCTGCAGGGAGTGCCGCAGGCGGAGGCCGAGGAGGCACAGGAAGAGGAGCCGGAGCCCGCGGGGCCACCGGAGGACCCCGCGCTGGCGGCCGCGCACCAGGCGTTGGACGAGGGCGACATGGAGCGCGCGGTGCAGGCGTACCGCGACGTCTTGGCACAGGACCCGGGAAACACCGAGGCACGCCTCGGCTTGGGGCAGGCTGAGTTGCTCGGGCGGGTCCAGGGCCTGGACGCCCAGCAGGTGCGCAAGGAGGCCGCGGACCAGCCGACGCTGGTCGACGCGCAGTTGAGGGCCGCCGACCTGGACATGGTCGGTGGGCATGTCGAGGATGCTTTCGGCCGAATCGTGGAGACCGTGAAGCGGACCGCGGGGGACGACCGGGAGCGGGCACGCCTCCGGCTCCTCGAGCTGTTCGAGGTGATCGGCGCGGAGGACTCCAGGGTGGTGACGGCGCGTAGCGCACTGGCTCGTGTGCTGTTCTGATCCGTTCCGGGGAACTCTTCACCACTCATTGATTTAGCGACATCGATGGCTGCGTTTTGCCAAAACTTGGTGAAGCGTGGCCATCGTTACGTTCGGTGAGTCGTGATCGGACTGTGTCTATGACATGTCCGGATAAGGGACTTTCTATGGCGACGGCCGCCGGAAGCGTTGGGTGACGGTTTCCGGGTGACTGAAAGGCCACCGCTTCCGAGATCATTACTCGCAAGTAATGAACCCCTTGTGCGACGGCCCGAGATGGACCACGATCGGCCAAGCTCGGTCCATTCCAGTCCGTCAACCAGACGGAAGTGCAAGGGTGATGGGTCCCCACCGAGCGGTCCGGCAGCTATCATCGCCGGTCCACGGGCAGGGGGGTCTCTGCCGCCTGGTAGGGCCTGTCCGTCATGCAGGGTTGCGCGAGAGCGTGGCCAGTGGTTGTCGCTCGGGGGTGATCGCCGACAGCTCGGACGCGCGTACGCTTACGGGTCTCCAGATGACGGCGTTCCCCTTCCCGAGGACGTAGCACTTCTCCCATCCCAGGTATGGGTCCGCAGGCCGTACCGGAGATGTACGTCCGAGAAGGAGGAAAGTCATGGAGTCCCTGGCTCGTGGCGGGACCAGATGGAAGCGGTTCGCCGTTGTCATGGTGCCCAGCGTTGCCGCTACCGCCGCCATCGGAGTCGCCCTGTCGCAGGGTGCTTTGGCGGCATCGTTCAGTGTGTCCGGCCAGCAGTTCAAGGTGACCGCGGACCGGCTGGAAGCCAACGGCTTCGCACAGTACGGCGCTGTCGACAGCACCAAGAAGGGCAACAAGCCCGTCACGGTCGTCGGCATGAACGAGGCGGAGATCAAGAATCTCTGCCAGTCCGTCGTCATCCCGGTGCCGGTGTTCGGCGATGTCTCGATGAAGCTCAGCGCGGGCGGGGGCAGCACCCCGGTCGAGGCCAAGAAGCTGTACATCGACGCCGACAAGTTGTCGACGAACGCCACGTTCAAGAACATCGACATCGGTGTCTCGGTCGACGACACGACCAAGGGCCCGGGGCCCAACAAGGGTGACAAGTACCTGGAGGGCTCCTTCGCCCAGCAGGCGGAAAGCGTCGTCTTCACGGACGTCAAGCAGCGCGCCTGGGCCACCACGGCCGGAACGTTCAAGCTGAGTGGCCTCAAGATGGACGTCAAGAAGGGCGCCCACGAGTGCTACTGACGCACTGATCGTACGGGCGCGAGGGCCCGACCTCGTGCCCGTACGGCCGCTCCCCATGCAACTTTGTGCCAGTCCCGAGGAGCTGTACGTATGAGCGCCGACACGCGAGAGCAGCCGATGGATCGGTTTGCCCGGATACGCGCCAATTTCCGGGTGTGGCGAGGACAACGCCCGTTCTGGGGAGGGATGCTGACCCTGCTCGCCGGCATCCCGATCATGTACATCCCGTACCAGAATCTCACCCTGGGCTCCCTGACCATCCGGATGTCGACCACGGCGGGCGCCGGCTCCCTGATCATCGGCGTGCTGCTGATCGTGCTCGGGCTGACGATGTGGTTCCAGCCGCAGTCGCGGGTCTTCTCCGGTGTCGCGGCGATCCTGCTGGCCCTGGTCTCGCTGGTGGTCTCCAACGTAGGTGCCTTCCTCATCGGCTTCCTGCTGGGGATGATCGGCGGCGCTCTGGGCATCTCCTGGGCGCCCGGCACGCCTTCCGGGAGCGAACGGTCCGCGAGGCACGGCAGAACCTCGAGCGGCGTGGCCGGGGACCGTGGTGCGGACAGCGGCGACACGCACGACGAGGGCACGGACCGGGTCGGTACGGCTGCCACGGAGCACGGCACCGCCGCCGCGGACGCGGACGGCGGTCAGAACGACTTGTCAGTCACGGGAACGGCTTCGTCCTCTCCGAGCGGAGCCGATGCGAACCAGGCGAACGGGAGGCACGGTGCCGGGTGACGAGGCACGGGAGGAAACGGGCACCGTAGCGGACGCCACGGCGGACACCGGACGCGCGAGAACCGGCCCGCGACACGCGGCCCCCAGGAAGCCGCTGTTGACCCGGCTGCACCTCCCGGCAGGCAAGGCGATAGCCATGGCGGCGATGCCGTCCGCGGTGCTGATGGGCATGGGTCTCACGCCACAACTGGCGAGCGCCAAGCCGCAGCCCAAGAACCCCTTCAAGGACGGGCCCTGTGTGTCCGCTCCGGACAAGGAGGAGGAGGCGCGGGCCGACGCCGCCGAGAAGGCGAAGGAGAACTCCCAGAAGCAGGCCGAGGAAGCCGAGGAGGCCAAGGAGAAGGCGGAGCGGCAGGCCGAGAAGCGGAAGGCCGCGGCCGAGCGCGCCGAGAAGGAGAAGGCCGAGAAGGAGAAGGCCGACGAGGCGGACCCCGCGCCGGAGGAGTCCCCGTCCGGCACGGACGGCTCCGACTCCGCCGAGGACTCCGGGAGCCCGGCCGAACCGGAGCCGGAGCCCTCCGAGTCGGAGTCCAAGAACCCGCTCGACCCGCTGGGCGTGGGCGAGAAGCTCAAGGATCTGCTCACCCCGGGAGAGAAGAACGAGCAGGAGGACGACGAGTCGGCCACCCCGACACCGGAACCCTCCGACCCGGGCACCGGCGGCTCCGACAAGCCACAGTCGCCGGGCGACGACGCCGACAAGCCGGGCGACGGGAAGTCCGACGAGGACGGTACGGGCGAGCGGGGCGACGGCACCGACGGTTCCGCCCCGGGCGAGCAGCCCGAGCCCACGCCGTCCGAGAGCGAGGCGGAGAAGGGGCAGGACGAGCCCGAGGCCGATGCGGGCGCGGACGAGGACGGGAAGAAGCCGTTCCCCTGTGTCGAGGAGAAGAAGGTCGACGGTGAGGATGAGAAGACCCCCGTCACCCTCCCGAACCAGCCCTGGGAGCTGCAGGCGTCCAAGCTCGCTCTGCACGGCCTCGACTACGAGGGCGTCGTCAACGTGCGCACGGCGGACGGCGGCTCCAAGCAGGCACTGAAGTTCACCGCGGACAGCGTCGACATCGACGACCTGCACCAGATCGTCGGTGGCCCGAACGGCACGCGGTACCACGTACGGGCCGCCGAGGGGTCCACCTCGACCATTCGGAACGGTCAAGTGACCATGTACACCGAGCGGTTGGAGGGCAACCTCTTCGGGATCATCCCGATCGTCTTCGACCCCGAGCACCCGCCGCCGCTGAACGTCCCCGAGGCGATGTTCACCGACGTCAAGGTCCAGCAGGCCGGCCAGTTCGGCGGCACGCTCAGCATCCCGGGGCTCCAGCAGGAGATCACGCAGTAGCGACCCTGGGCCGGTGCCGCGCCGCGCGGTGCCGGCCCGGAGTCACGACGGGGCTCGTACGGAGGGGGAGTTCCCCGCCCGTACGAGCCCCGTACGCGTGTGGTCACGCCGTCGGTCGGACGCCGGGTCAGATCTGCTCCTCGCCGCCCAGGTGGTGCACCCGCACCATGTTGGTGGTGCCCGGGACGCCGGGAGGCGAACCCGCCGTGATGATCATGGTGTCGCCCGCGTCGTAGCGCTTGAGCTTCAGCAGCTCGGCGTCCACCAGCTCCACCATCTCGTCCGTGGTCTCCACATGAGGCGCCACGTACGTCTCCACGCCCCAGCTCAGGGTGAGTTGGTTGCGGGTCGGCACATCCGTGGTGAAGGCCAGGATGGGCTGGAGCGTCCGGTACCGGCACAGCCGACGGGCGGTGTCCCCGGACTTGGTGAAGGCGATCAGCGTCTTGGCGTTCAGGAAGTCGGCGATCTCGCAGGCCGCCCGGGCCACCGAACCCCCCTGCGTACGCGGCTTCTTGCCCGGCACGAGCGGCTGCAGGCCGCGGCTGAGCAGTTCCTCCTCCGCCGCCTCGACGATCTTCGACATGGTCTTGACGGTCTCCGTCGGATACTGCCCGACGGAGGACTCGGCGGAGAGCATGACCGCGTCCGTACCGTCCAGGATGGCGTTGGCCACGTCGGAAGCCTCGGCACGGGTCGGCCGGGAGTTGGTGATCATCGACTCCATCATCTGGGTCGCCACGATCACTGGCTTGGCGTTGCGCCGGCACAGCTCGATCAGCCGCTTCTGCACCATCGGGACCTTCTCCAGCGGATACTCCACCGCCAGGTCGCCGCGTGCCACCATCACGCCGTCGAAGGCGAGCACGACCTCCTCCATGTTCTCCACCGCCTGCGGCTTCTCCACCTTGGCGATGACCGGCACCCGGCGCCCCACCTCGTCCATGACGCGGTGCACGTCGCGTACGTCCGCGGCGTTCCGTACGAAGGACAGCGCCACGAGGTCGGCGCCCATCCGGAGCGCGAACGCCAGGTCCTCGACGTCCTTCTCGGAGAGAGCGGGGACGTTCACCGCGGCGCCGGGCAGGTTGATGCCCTTGTGGTCGGAGATCACTCCGCCCTCGATGACGATGCACCGCACCCGCGGCCCGTCCACCTCGGTCACCTGCAGCGCGACGTTCCCGTCGTTGATCAGGATCGGATCGCCCTTGGTGACGTCACCGGGCAGCCCCTTGTACGTGGTGCCGCAAACCGACTTGTCGCCCTCGACGTCCTCGGTGGTGATGGTGAACTCCTCGCCCCGCACGAGCTCCACCGGGCCCTCCGCGAAGGTCTCCAGGCGGATCTTGGGGCCCTGCAGGTCGGCGAGCACCCCGACGGCCCGGCCGCTCTCCTCCGCGGCCTTGCGAAGCCGTTGGTACCGCTCCTCGTGCTCGGGGTGGGTGCCGTGGCTCATGTTGAACCGGGCCACGTTCATCCCCGCTTCGATCAGCGTTTTCAACTGTTCGAAGGAGTCGGTGGCGGGACCGAGCGTGCAGACGATTTTTGAACGGCGCATGGAGGGCATCCTCTCATTTTGTTCAAGTGCGAAACGTTGGGTCGTGTCATGTGCTGGTGCCGTCCCCGGCGACCAGCGAGTAGGTCTGCCGGGCGATCTCCAGCTCCTCGTCGGTCGGCACGACGGCGACGGCCACCCGGCTGCCGGCGGGGGATATGAGCCGCGGTTCCTCGCCGCGGATCGCGTTCAGCTCCGGGTCGACCGCCAGACCCAGGCCCTCCAATCCACCGGCCGTGGCCTCCCGTACGGGCGCGGAGTTCTCCCCCACGCCGGCGGTGAAGGCCACCGCGTCGACTCGGCCGAGCACGGCGACGTAGGCGCCGACGTACTTCTTCAACCGGTGTACGTACACGTCGAAGGCCAGCCGTGCCGCCCCGTCGCCCTGCTCGATCCGCCGCCGGATCTCCCGCATGTCGTTGTCGCCGCACAGCCCGACCAGGCCACTTCGCTTGTTCAACAGGGTGTCGATCTCGTCCACCGACATCCCCGCGACCCGGGAGAGATGGAAGATCACCGCCGGGTCGATGTCCCCGCTACGGGTGCCCATCACCAGCCCCTCGAGCGGAGTCAGCCCCATCGAGGTCTCCACGCACACCCCGCCCCGTACCGCCGAGGCGGAGGCGCCGTTGCCCAGGTGCAGCACGATGACGTTCACCTCGTCCGGCCGTTTGCCCAACAGCCGCGCGGTACGCCGGGAGACGTACGCGTGCGAGGTGCCGTGGAAGCCGTAGCGCCGGACCCGGTGGCTGTCGGCGGTCGCCACGTCGATGGCGTACCGGGCGGCGTGCTCCGGCAGGGTGGTGTGGAAGGCGGTGTCGAAGACGGCCACCTGCGGCAGCCGTGGGTTCATGGCCTGTGCGGTACGGATGCCCCGCAGGTTCGCCGGGTTGTGCAGCGGTGCCACCGGGATAAGCCGTTCGATCTCCCGCAGCACCGGCTCGTCGACGACCGTCGGCTCGGTGAACCGCCGGCCGCCGTGCACCACCCGGTGACCGACCGCCGCGAGCCGCGGGGAGTCCAAGCCCATCCCGTCCGTGGCCAGTTCGCTGGCGACCGCCTTGAGCGCGGCGGCGTGGTCCGGGATCGGCTCGTGCCTGGCGCGCTCCGCGCCCTCGCCGGTCAGCGGCGTGTGGAGCAGCCGGGAGGTCCCCTCGCCGATGCGTTCCACCAGCCCGGTCGCCAGCCGGGAGTCGTCCGTCATGTCCAGCAGCTGGTACTTCACCGAGGACGAGCCGGAGTTGAGTACGAGCACCCGCGTGGCGGTCATGCCGCGCCGCCCTTCTCCGGGCCGCGGATGGCCGACTGGGCCTGCACTGCGGTGATCGCGACGGTGTTCACGATGTCCTGTACCAGCGCACCCCGGGACAGGTCGTTGACCGGCTTGCGCAGCCCCTGTAGCACCGGCCCGACAGCCACCGCGCCGGCCGACCGCTGCACCGCCTTGTAGGTGTTGTTGCCGGTGTTCAGGTCCGGGAAGATCAGCACAGTCGCCCGGCCCGCCACCTCCGAGCCCGGCAGTTTGGTCGCGGCGACCGTGGGATCGACCGCCGCGTCGTACTGTATGGGCCCCTCCACCAGCAGTTCCGGCCGGCGCTCGCGAACCAGGCCGGTGGCCTCCCG
Organism: Streptomyces oceani; assembly: GCF_001751245.1. Taxonomy (GTDB): domain Bacteria; phylum Actinomycetota; class Actinomycetes; order Streptomycetales; family Streptomycetaceae; genus Streptomyces; species Streptomyces oceani. The sequence continues at coordinate 19,231 of NZ_LJGU01000093.1, read as the reverse complement.
CACCTTGTCCACGTCCGCGCCGGCGCCCGAACTCCCGGTGGAGTACGACAGCATGGCGATCCGTGGCTCCACGCCGAAGCGGGCTGCGGTCGCGGCGGACTGGATGGCGATGTCCGCCAACCGCTCCGCGTCGGGGTCCGGATTGATCGCGCAGTCGCCGTACGCCAGCACGCGGTCGGCCAGGCACATGAAGAATACCGAGGAGACCACGTCCGCCTCCGGCTTGGTCCTGATCACCTCGAAGGCGGGACGGATCGTCGCCGCCGTGGAGTGGGCCGCGCCGGACACCATGCCGTCCGCCAGCCCCTCCCGCACCATCAGCGTGCCGAAGTACGAGACCTCCGCCACGACGTCGTACGCCAACTCGTGCGTGACGCCACGGTGCGCGCGCAGTTCGGCGTACAGGCCGGCGAACCGCTCGCGCAGCGGCGAGATCCGCGGGTCGACGATCCGCGCGGTCGCCGCGCTGGTCTCCGGCACCTCCCCGGCGCCGAGCAGCGGCAGGTCGATGCCCAGCTCGGCGGCCCGCTTGCGGACCGCGGTGTCCTCGCCGAGCAGGGTCAGGTCGCAGACGTTGCGCCGCAGCAGGACCTCGGCGGCGCGCAGCACGCGCTCCTCCGAGCCCTCGGGAAGCACGACGTGCCGGCGGTGCGCGCGGGCCCTTTCGATCAGGCTGTGCTCGAACATCATGGGCGTGACCCGGTCACTGCGCAGCACCGAGAGCCGGTCGGTAAGCCGGGCGCCGTCCACCTGCGACTCGAACAGGCCCAGCGCCAGCTCCGCCTTACGGGGCGTGGTCGCGGTCAGCTTCCCCTGGAGCGAGAAGAGTTCGGCGGCGGTGGGGAAGGAGCCGGCGGGCACCGCCAGCACCGGGGTGCCCGGCGCCAACCGGGCGGCCAGCGCCATCGTCTGCTCACCCGGCCGCTCGTCGAGAGTGAGGACGACCCCCGCGATCGGAGGCGCGCCCGCGGAGTGCGCCGCCAGCGAGCCGATGATCAGGTCCGCGCGGTCGCCTGGCGTGATGACCATGCAGCCCTCGGTGAGGGCAGGCAGGAAGGTGGGCAGGTGCGCGCCGCCGAAGACGAAGTCGCGCACGTCCCGGGAGAGCCCCGTGTGGTCCCCGAGCAGCACCTGTGCGCCCAGCGTGTCCCGGACCTGCCCGACGGTCGGGGCGGACAGCGCGGGGTCCTCCGGGAGGACGTAGACCGGCTCGGGCAGCCGGGCGCCCAGCGTCCGGGCGGCTTCCTGGGCCTGACCGTCCCGCACCCGGTTGGCGATCATGGCGACCACCTCGCAGCCCAGCGAGGTGTACGCGTCATGCGCGTTGTGCACCTCGGCGACCACGGACTCGGCGGTCTGGTCGTAGCCTCCGACCACCGGGAGCACGGACGCGCCGAACTCGTTGGCCAGTCGGGCGTTCAGGCCCAACTCCGCCGGCAGACCGGTGTCCGCGAAGTCGGTGCCCAGCACGAGCACCGCCTCGTAGTCCCGCGCCACCGTGTGGAAGCGCTCGACCAGCCGGGCCACGAGTTCGTCGGTGCCCTGCTCGGCCTGCAGGGTGCTGGCCTCGGCGTACCGCATGCCCACGACGGTGCCGGGCGGTTGGGTCAGCCGGTATCGGGAGCGCAGCAGGTCGTATATCGGGTCCGGGCCGTCGTGCCCGAGTGGCCGGTACACCCCCACTCGGTCCACCTGGCGGGTCAGCAGCTCCATGACCCCCAGCTCGACCACCTGTCGTCCGTCCCCCCGGTCGGTGCCGGTCACGTACACGCTGCGTGCCACGCGTGCTCTCCCATTCCTGGTTCAGCCGGGTATGCCTGACGTCTTCGGTTGTGTGTACGTCCGTCTGCGGCGCGGCCTCGGGACGTACGCTTGCTACGGCTTTCCCCGATGCCCGCGGAAATTCCCCCACCGGCAGCTTCGGCGCCGGTTCGCGGCCGCCGGGCCCGGTCGCGCGGGCTCGCTGCGGGTGGGGAGACCACGGGATCACCACTCGGGGTGGGCTCTATCCTTGACCGTACCCGCGCATCCTCGTCGGCCGCGCGGCAGGAGTTCGGGTGGTGGACACCCGGGGCAGTATCTGTTCAGGCCGTGAAACAATCCCCCGTTCAACGGGACTTACGAAGTCCACCAGCGAGCACCCAGCGAGCAGGAGAAGCGAACCCCATGCGTATCGGAGTCCTCACCGCGGGCGGCGACTGCCCTGGTCTGAACGCCGTGATCCGGTCGATCGTGCACCGCGCCGTGGCCGACCGGCAGGACGAGGTCATCGGTTTCGAAGACGGCTTCAAAGGACTGCTGGACGGTCGGTACCGGCAGTTGGACATCAACTCCGTGAGCGGCATCCTGGCCCGCGGCGGCACGATCCTGGGTTCCTCCCGCCTGGAGCGGGACCGGCTCCGCGAAGCGTGCGACAACTCCGAGGAACTGATCGAGCGGCTCGATCTGGACGCGCTCATCCCCATCGGCGGCGAGGGCACCCTCACCGCCGCGCGGATGCTCGCGGACGCCGGTCTGCCGGTTGTCGGGGTGCCCAAGACCATCGACAACGACATCTCGGCCACCGACCGCACCTTCGGCTTCGACACGGCCGTCGGTGTCGCCACGGAGGCCATGGACCGGCTCAAGACCACCGCGGAGTCACACCAGCGGGTGATGGTCGTGGAGGTCATGGGGCGCCACGCGGGCTGGATCGCGCTGGAGGCCGGCATGGCGGCCGGCGCGCACGCCATCTGCATCCCGGAGCGGAACTTCCAGGTCGACGACCTGGTCAAGATGGTCGAGGAGCGGTTCGCACGGGAGAAACGGTTCGCGCTGATCTGCATCGCGGAGGGAGCGCACCCGGTGGAGGGCTCGATGCCGTACGAGAAGGGGGTCATCGACCAGTACGGCCACGAGCGGTTCGTCGGAGTCGGCAACCGGCTCGCGGTGCAGTTGGAGCACCGGCTGGGCAAGGAGGCCAAACCGGTGATCCTCGGTCACGTCCAGCGGGGCGGCACGCCGACGGCGTACGACCGGGTGCTGGCGACGCGCTTCGGCTGGCACGCGGTGGAGGCCGTGCACCGGGGCGAGTTCGGGCGGATGACGGCCCTGCGCGGCACGGAGATCGGTATGGTCCCGCTGGCGGACGGCGTGGAGCAGCTCAAGCGGGTGCCGCAGGACCGGATGGACGAGACGGAAGCGGTCTTCTGAACCGCAGCGGACGTCGGAGCCACCCTGACCGCCGCGCGCTCGCTCCCGGGGCGGCGCGCGGCGGTCAGGGTGTTCGCTGGCACGCCCCTGGCACGCCGTGGCTGGCACCGCCGGGCCTGGGCACCGCGTACGGCGGGCCGTTCCGGGGCTCAGCCCTTGACCCCGCCGCCGAGGGTGAAGCCGCCACCGAGGCGGCGGGAGATGAGGATGTACAGCACCAGGACCGGGGCGGAGTACAGCATTGAGAAGGCGGCGAGTTCACCGAAGGCCACCGCGCCGTAGTTCCCGAAGAAGGTGAAGATGCTGACCGCCGCCGGCAGCTTCTCCGGGCTCAGCAGCAGCATGAACGGGACGAAGAAGTTCCCCCACATCATGATGAAGCTGTAGATCGTCACCACCGTCATGCCCGGGCCCATCAGCGGCACGATGACGCGCAGCAGCGACTGCCACCAGTTCGCTCCGTCGGTCCACGCGGCCTCCTCCAGCACCACCGGGACGCCGTCCATGAAGTTCTTCATCAGCCATACGGCGAACGGCAGTTGCGAGGTGGCCAGGAAGAACGCGGTGCCGTGCATGGTGTCGACCAGGTTGATCTGCACGAACAGGGCGTAGACCGGCACCATCACCGCCGTGATCGGCAGGCAGGTGCTGAAGAGGATGGTGAGGAGGTACGGCCGACTGAACCGGGAGCGGAAGCGGGACAGCGGATAGGCCGCCAGTGAGGCGCAGAGCACCGTCAACAGGGTGGCCCCGCCGCAGATCAGCAGGCTGTTCCACATCGGGGTGAAGGTGATCTCGTCGGTCAGCACCGCGGAGAAGTTGTCCAGGGTGGGATCGGTCGGTGGCCGTACCTTCAGGTTCGCCTCCGCGTTCAGGGAGGCGAAGACCAGCCACAGCAGTGGCACGACGAACGCGGCCGCGAGCACCAACAACCCCGCGTCGGCCGCCAGTCGCTGCCGGCCTCGGCGACTCAGCCGGCGACCAGGTCGCAAAACCGGCCGGCGGCCCGACCGGTCGCTGGGCCGCGCCCCCGTACCAGCACGAACGGCGCTGGACATGCTCAGACCTCCTCGCGCATCAGGCGCAGATAGACGAGTGAGAAGAGCGCGCCCACCACCAGCAGGAGCAGCGCGACCGCGGTGCCGTAGCCGATCAGCGCCTTGTTGAACGCCTGGTCGTACATGAACACCGGCAGGGTGGTGCTCCGGTTACCCGGGCCGCCGCGGGTCATCGCCCAGATCAGTCCGAACACGGACAGCGTCTGCAGCGTGTTCAGCATCAGGTTGGTGCCGATGGAGCGGCGGATCATCGGCAGCGTGATGTACCAGATCCGCTTGATCCCGTTGGCTCCGTCGACCTGCGCCGACTCGGAGACCTCCGTGGGGATCTCGGAGAGCGCGGCCGAGTAGATCAGCATGGAGAAGGCGGTGCCGCGCCAGATGTTCGCGAACGAGACGGCCAGGATCGGCAGTGTGTACAGCCAGTTCTGGCTCGGCAGGTGGAGCCAGTCCAGGATCGAGTTGAGGGTGCCCTCCTTGTGGAAGAAGGTGTAGAGGAGGAAGCCCGCGACGATCTCCGGCACCACCCAGGCGCAAATGACGACCGCGCCGGTCACCGACCGTACCGCCTTGCTGGCCCGCTGCATGAGCCCGGCGAGCAGCAGCCCGAGGGTGTTCTGGCCGACGATCGAGGAGAGCAGGGTGAAGACCAGGGTGAGGACGACCGCGTTCAGGAAGTCGCTGTCCTGGAAGGCGCGTCGGAAGTTCTCCAGGCCGACGAAGGACGAGGTGGCCTGCCCGGTCAACTGCATGTCGGTGAAGGCCAGATAGGCGCAGTAGCCGATCGGCCCGGCCAGGAAGAGCAGCATCAACGCGGTGGCGGGGGCGACCGGCAGCCAGCGCCAGTACCGTCCGCCGTTCGCCCGGCGCCTGGCCCTCTCGGAGCCGGGCGCCTCTCGTCGTTCGGGCGGTGCCGTGACCTTGACTGTACTCACCGTTTGGTTACCGCCCCGTCCGTGATGGAGCGCACCTGCTTGTCGTACGCCGCCGCCGCCTCCCGCGGACTCGAGTCGCCGGTGGTGACCTGCTCCATGGCCTCCGTGATCGCCGTGGAGACCTGTGGGTACACCGGCAGCGCGGGCCGGTAGTGGCTGACGTCGACCAGGTCGGTGAAGAACTCCGTGCGGGGCAGCGACTTCTGGTACTCCGGGTCCTCGGAGACGTCGTCCCGTACGGAGATCTGGGAGCCGCGGAGGTACCACTCGCGGGCGTTCTTCGGCGTCTGCATGGTCTCGATCAGCTTCCAGGCGAGATCGGGGTTGCCGGAGTGCTCCGGGATCGACCAGGCCCAGCCGCCGGACATGCTCACCTTGCCGGGTGCGGCGCCGTGCTGTGTGGGCATCGGGGTCACGCCCATGGTCTCCGACCATTCCGGCCAGGGTTTGCCGCCGGTCTTGAGCCACTGCTGGCTGAGGAACGACCCGTCCAGCGCGATGGCCAGCTTGCCCTCGGGCAGGTACTCCGTCGGCACCTGCGTCTGGATGTTGGGGGACAGCGCCTCGGAGACGGGCGGGCCGAGCTTCTCCGAGTACACCGACTCCACGAAGCGGAGGCTGTCCTCGAAGCCCTCGCTGCCGATGATCCACTTCTCCCGCTGCTTGTCGTAGAGCGGGTCCTCGGTGCCGTAGAGCAGCATCTCGAAGCCCTGCATCGCCGCCGCCTCACCGGCAGCCTTGCCGGTGAAGACGTTGAACGGGATGACCTCCGGCACCCGCTTCTTGATGGTGCGGGCGGTCTTCAGGACGTCGTCCCAGGTCCTGGGCTTCCAATCGGTGGGCAGGCCGGCCTTCTCGAAGATCTTCTTGTTGTACCAGAGCCCGCGGGTGTCGGTGCCGTCCGGGACGCCGTACGTCCCGCCGTTCGGGCCCTGGGTGGCCTCCTTGGCGGCGTCCTGGTACTCGCTCCAGTCGTCCCAGTCCTCGAGGTAGCGGTCCAGCGGCTGGAGATAACCGGCCTCGATGTCGGACCGGATCAGGAAGGAGTCCTCGTAGACCACGTCCGGCGCGGTGTTCGGGGACCGCATCATGACCTGGATCTTGGTGTAGTAGTCGTCCTGCGAGGCCTGGATCGGCACCGGCTTCACCTCCTTGCCGGGATACGCCTTCTCGAACTGCTTCGCGACGTACTCGACGTAGTCCTCGCGCACGGTCACCTGGTTGTTGGTGTCCTTCTGGAAGGCGACCTCGATGACGTCCGGATCGTCGGTGGTTCCACAGCCCGTGAGCGTGCCCACGGCGAGTGCCGCGGCGACGGTCAGTGTCAGCGGAACGATGGCGCGCACGAGCAGGACCTCCTCGGCCACGGGGCCGGACGCCCTGATCCGTCGGCCTCACGGGGCTGCTGCTCGGTGAAGGTACGGGCGTCCTAATGACAGGTCAATGGGAGGAACACAAATCCCCGATCGTCACTGAAGGTAAGGAAATCGTCTCCGAAGGCAACCGCCGGTCGCCGACGGCACGGGCGGCGCGGGGCTCAGGGAAGCCAGCGGTAGCAGTACTCGGGCCGTCCCACCTGGCCGTACTGCGGGCGGCGTTCGGCACGACCGGATTCCACCAGGTGCTCCAGATACCGACGCGCGGTGATCCGGTTGACGCCGATCTCCTCCGCGGCGGCGGTCGCGGTGCGGCCGTCCGAACGGGCGGCCCGCAGGGTGCCGGTCACCGACTCCAGAGTGGCCGCGCTCAGCCCCTTGGGCAGGGTCGCGGGACGCGGCGTACGCAGCACGGAGAGCGCGCGGTCCACCTCGGCCTGGCTGCCGGCCTCGCCCCCCGCGCTCGCACGGAACTCCGCGTACTGCTGCAGCCGGTCGCGCAGGGTGGCGAAGGTGAAGGGCTTCAGCACGTGTTGCACGACGCCGAGCGCCACCCCCTCGCGTACGACGGTCAGTTCGCGGGCGGAGGTCACCGCGAACACGTCCGTCATGTGGCCCGCTCCGCGCAGCGTACGGACGAGGGACAGGCCGTGGCCGTCCGGGAGGTAGAGGTCCAGCAGGATCAGGTCCACGGGCGACCGGTCGAGCGCCCGTGCGGCCTCGGCCCGGGAGTGCGCGACGCCGGCGACCCGGAAGCCGGGGACCTTGGCGACGTACTGGACGTGCGCGTCCGCGGCCACCGGATCGTCCTCGACGACCAGCACCCGGATCGGACCGGAGGTGGTCATACTCCCGCCTCCGTACGCTCCGGGGCCGGTCGCCCGCCCTGTCGGGGGAGCGGGGCCCGTTCGCTGCTCGCCTGCCCGCCGGTCGCGGCCGTGCTC
>NZ_LJGU01000093.1:0-11141 GCF_001751245.1 Streptomyces oceani | reverse complement strand
CAGCCGTACGGTGAACTCCGCGCCGTGCTCCGCCGCCGCGCCGCCGTCGTTCAGCGTCACCGTGCCGTCGTGCCGGTGCGCGGTCTGCCGTACGAGCGCCAGGCCGAGCCCGGAGCCGGCCGGGACGAGGCCTGCGGCGTCCCGGTCACCCCAGGTCTTCCGCTCCGGCGTGTTCTTCGTGGACCAGCCGCGCCGGAACACCTCCTCGGCCAGCTCCGGCGAGACCCCGCGCCCGGTGTCCGCCACCCGGAGCAGCAGCCCGCCGGCCGCTGGCCCGCCCGCCGGCGTGTGGGCCGTCACCGTGGACTCCGGGACCTCGGTACGCACGGTCACCGTCACCCGGGGCGATCCCGAGCCCGGGTTCTGCGCGGCCGCGTCCACGGCGTTGTCGATCAGGTTGCCCAGCAGCGTCACGAGATCACCCGGCGGCAGCTCCGGCGGCAACACGCCGTCGTCCACGCTGCTGTCCGGATCCAGCACGAGCTCGACCCCGCGCTCGTGCGCCTGCGCGGCCTTCCCCAGCAGCAGGGCCGCCAGCACCGGCTCGGCCACGGCCGTCGTCACCTGGTCGGTGAGCGCCTGTGCCAGCCGCAGCTCCTCGGTGGCGAAGGCGACGGCCTCCTCGTGCCGTCCCAGCTCGATCAGCGACACCACGGTGTGCAGCCGGTTCGCGGACTCGTGCGCCTGGGCCCGCAGGGACTCGGCGAAGCCGCGTACGGAGTCCAGCTCGCCGGCGAGCGACTGGAGTTCGGTGTGGTCGCGGAGGGTCACCACCGTGCCGTGCCGTTCGCCGCCCAGCACCGGCGAGGTGTTGACGACCACCACGCGTTCCGTCGTCAGGTGCACCTCGTCCACTCGCGGCTCGGCGGCCAGCAGAGCTCCCGTCAGCGGCGCGGGCAGGTCCAGATCGGCCACGGAGTCCCCGACGACGGCCCGGCCACGCACGCCCAGCAGGTCCTGCGCACCGTCGTTGATCAACGCCACCCGACGCTGTCCGTCCAGCATCAGCAGCCCCTCCCGCACGGCGTGCAGGGTCGCCTGGTGGTAGTCGTGCATCCGGCTCAGCTCGGAGGCGTTCATCCCGTGCGTGTGCCGGCGCAGTCTGGCGTTGACCACGTAGGTGCCCACGCCGCCCAGGGTGAGCGCGATGCCGGCGACCAGCAGCAGCGCGGTGACCTGTTCGCGTACCTGTGCGCTGATCGTGTCCACCGCGATGCCCGCGCTGACGAGCCCCACGGTCCGGCCGTCGTCCTGGATCGGGGTGACCACCCGGACCGAGGGGCCGAGGGTGCCGGTGTACGTCTCCGAGAAGGTCTGGCCTCGCAACGCGGGGGCGGTGTGGCCGACGAAGGTGCCGCCGATCCGCTCCGGGTTCGGGTGGGTCCAGCGTACTCGCCGCGGATTCATGATGGTGACGAAGGTCACTCCGGTGTCCTCCCGTACCTGCTCAGCGTATGGCTGGAGCCTTCGGCTCGGGTCGGGGCCGCGGATCGCCTCGTGCACGGAGGGGGAGGCGGCGACCGTACGTGCCGTGGCCGTCGCCCGGTGCCGGGCCGAGTCCTCCGCCTGCGCGCGGTCTTTGACGTACGTGAACGCCGCGCAGCCCGCCACCAGCACCGTCACCAGGACCACCTGCATGGCGAACAGCTGGCCGGCCAGGCTGCGGGGACGGGGGAAGCGCATCGGGCCAGTGTGCACCCGGAGGCGGGGAGCGGCCCATGTGAGGTTCCCGTTGTATTTCGGTGCACGTAATGCACGGAACGGTGACGGGGGGCACGGGGAGGCGCATAGTCGCGGGGATTGTCCAGCAGTACGTACGACCCCGGAGGAGCTTCTCGTGTCAGCCCAGTCACCGCCAACCAAGAAGCGGGACAAAACGCACTATCTCTACATCGGGGTGATCCTCGCCGTACTCGTCGGGGTGCTGGTCGGCTTCGCCGCTCCCGGTTTCGCGGTGGAGCTGAAACCCGTCGGGGAAGGCTTCGTCAACCTCATCAAGATGATGATCTCGCCGGTCATCTTCTGCACCATCGTGCTCGGGGTGGGTTCCGTACGGAACGCCGCGAAGGTCGGCGCCGTCGGCGGTTTGGCGCTCGGCTACTTCCTGACGATGTCCACCGTGGCGCTGGCACTCGGCCTGGTGGTCGGCAACGTCATCGACCCCGGCAGCGGACTCGACATCACCAACGAGGTGCGGGAGGCGGGCGCGGCCGAGGCGGAGGGTGGCAGCGAGAGCACCACGGACTTCCTGCTCGGCATCATCCCGACCACCCTCGTCAGCGCCTTCACCACGGACGACGTGCTGCAGACGCTGCTGGTGGCGCTGCTGGTCGGCTTCGCGCTACAGGCCATGGGCCCGACCGGGGAGCCGCTGCTGCGGGGTATCGGCCATCTCCAGCGGCTGGTCTTCCGCGTGCTCGCGATGGTGATGTGGGTGGCGCCGGTCGGTGCGTTCGGCGCGATCGCGGCCGTCGTAGGGGAGACCGGGACGGACGCCCTCAAGGCCCTCGCGGTCATCATGATCGGCTTCTACATCACCTGTGCGCTGTTCGTCTTCCTCGCCCTCGGGCTGATCCTGCGGCTGGTGTCGGGCGTCAACATCTTCCGGCTGCTGAAGTACCTCGGCCGGGAGTTCCTGCTGATCCTCTCGACCTCCTCCTCCGAGTCGGCGCTGCCCCGACTGATCGCCAAGATGGAGCATGCCGGCGTCAGCAAGCCCGTCGTCGGCATCACCGTCCCCACCGGCTACTCCTTCAACCTGGACGGCACGGCCATCTACCTCACGATGGCCTCGCTTTTCGTCGCCCAGGCCATGGGTGACCCGTTGACCGTGAGCGAGCAGGTCTCGCTGCTGGTGTTCATGGTCATCGCCTCGAAGGGCGCGGCGGGCGTCACCGGCGCCGGTCTGGCCACCCTGGCCGGCGGTCTCCAGTCGCACCGGCCGGACCTGGTGGAAGGGGTCGGCCTGATCGTCGGTATCGACCGGTTCATGAGCGAGTGCCGCGCGCTCACCAACTTCGCCGGCAACGCCGTGGCCACCGTGCTGGTCGGCACCTGGACGAAGGAGATCGACCGCGAGCAGATGAACGAAGTGCTGGCCGGCAACCGGCCGTTCGACGAGCAGACCATGCTGGACGACGGACATGGCGGCGGCGCTGAGGAGGCCACGGGCGCCGAGGGGCGGGACGGTCCGGAGGACACTCCCGATCTGGAGAAGGACCCGGCCGGGGCCCGGTAGCGCTGTTTCGGTCCGCCGGTAGGCCGTGACGGCCTGCGGCGCAGGCGGTGGGACCCGCGGCAGCCGTGACGCCGTGACCGCTTGTGGCAGGCCAACGCCCCCGGAGCCCGCCGCGTACCGCCCTGACCAGGGGCGTTGCCGGCGGGCCCCACGGGCGCGCGTGCGCTCCCCGCCCCCGGCGGGTCAGGCGTACGGCCGTCGCTCCGGCTCCGGCTTCCGCTCCGGCCGCAGCCAGAGCGTGGCCAGCGGTGGCAGCGTCGGGGCGAGGGAGACCGGGTGGCCGTGCGCCGGCACGTCCTCGGTCACCAGCGGGCCCGGGTTGGCCACTCCGCTGCCGCCGTACACGGACGCGTCCGTGTTCAGCTCCTCCGTCCAGGCGGGCACCTCCCGTGGCACCCCGAGCCGGTAGCCCTCGCGTACCGCCGGGGAGAAGTTGGTCACCGCGACCAGCGGCTCGCCCCGCGCGTCGAAGCGCAGGAAGGCGAAGACGTTGTCGTCGGCGGCGTCGCCCTCGATCCAGCGGAAGCCAGCCGGGTCGGAGTCCCGCTGCCACAGCGCCGGCGTACGCACGTACACCGCGTTCAACTCCCGCACCAGGTCGCGTACGCCACGGTGGTCGGGCTCGGCGGAGTAGCCCGGATCGAGCAGCCACCAGTCCGGGCCCTGCTGCTCGGACCACTCGGCGCCCTGCGCGAACTCCTGTCCCATGAACAGCAACTGCTTGCCCGGGTGGGCCCACATGAAGCCCAGGTACGCCCGGTGGTTGGCGCGCCGCTGCCACCAGTCGCCGGGCATCTTGGACACCAGCGCCTGCTTGCCGTGGACCACCTCGTCGTGCGAGATGGGGAGCACGTAGTTCTCCGAGTAGGCGTAGACCATCGAGAAGGTCATCTCGTGGTGGTGGTACTTGCGGTGCACCGGTTCCTTGGACATGTAGACGAGCGAGTCGTGCATCCAGCCCATGTTCCACTTGAAGCCGAAGCCGAGCCCGCCGAAGCCCTCCTCGACATGGTGGGTGGCTCGGGTGACGCCGTTCCAGGCGGTGGACTCCTCGGCGATGGTGACGACACCGGGGCAGCGGCGGTAGAGCGTCGCGTTCATCTCCTGCAGGAAGGAGACGGCGGCGAGGTTCTCCCGGCCGCCGTGCTCGTTGGGGCACCACTGCCCGTCTTCGCGGGAGTAGTCCAGATACAGCATGGCCGCGACGGCGTCCACCCGCAGCCCGTCGATGTGGAACTCCTCGCACCAGTACAGCGCGTTCGCGACGAGGAAGTTGCGCACCTCGCGCCGCCCGTGGTCGAACTCCAGGGTGCCCCAGTCCGGGTGCTCCGCGCGCACCGGATCGCCGTGCTCGTACAGTGGGGAACCGTCGAAGCGGGCCAGCGCCCAGTCGTCCTTGGGGAAGTGCGCGGGCACCCAGTCCATCAGCACCCCGATGCCGGCCCGGTGCAGCGCGTCGACCAGCTCCTTGAAGTCGTCCGGCGAGCCCAGCCGCGCCGTCGGGGCGTAGAAGCCGGTCACCTGGTAGCCCCAGGAGCCGCCGAAGGGGTGCTCGGCCGCCGGCATCAGCTCGACATGGGTGAAGCCCAGGTCACGCACGTACGCGGGCAGTTGTTCGGCCAGCTCGCGGTAGCCGAGCCCGGGGCGCCAGGAGGCCAGATGCACCTCGTACACCGACAGCGGAGCCTCGTGCCAGCCGCGCTCGGCGCGCCTGGCCAGCCACTCGGCGTCCCGCCAGACATGCCCCGGCTCGTCCACCACCGAGGCGGTGGCCGGCGGGCACTCCGTCCGGCGGGCCATCGGGTCGGCACGCAGCATCCGAGCGCCGTCCCGCCCGACGATCTCGAACTTGTAGCTGGTGCCCGCGGCCAGTCCCGGCACGAACAGTTCCCAGATTCCGCTGGACCCCAGTGAACGCAGCGGGTACGCGGTGCCGTCCCAGTGGTTGAAGTCGCCCGCGAGCCGCACGCCCTGGGCGTTCGGCGCCCACACGGTGAAGCGGGTGCCGGTCACTCCGGCGTGGGTCATCGGCCGGGCGCCGAGGGCCTGCCACAGCTCCTCGTGCCGTCCCTCGCTGATCAGGTGCAGGTCGTACGCGCCGAGCGCGGGCAGGAAGCGGTAGGGATCGCCGGTGCGCAACTCGTCCTGGCCGGGCCGTGGGCCGTAGCGCACCAGCAGTTCGTAGGCCGGCACTGTGGGCTGCGGCAGGACGCCGGTGAAGAAGCCGTCGCCCTCGCTGCGCAGTTCGGCCCGCAGACCGGTGGCGCAGACCGTCACGGCGCGGGCGTACGGGCGCAGCACCCGTACCAGCACGCCACCGGGAACGGCACGGGCGCCGAGGCAGGAGTGCGGATCGTGGTGGGTGCCGGCGAGCAGTCCCGCCCGGTCCTCGGGAGGGAGCGTCGGGGCGGGGCGTACACCACCGCTGGTGGCGTCGGAGGTGGTCGCTGCGGACACGGTGTCGGCTGTGGACGGGTCGGGAACGGCCGATCCGGTCGAGGGGCGACCAGCCGGCGTGGGGCGGAAGGTTTCGGCGAGGTCGGTCAGCTGGTCGGGGCGGGGTGTCACGGAGCGGCCTCCCGGGAGGGCTGGTTCAGGCGTCCGCGGCCAGACGGCGCACGGCGGAGAGGGGGATGGGCAACCAGGTGGGGCGGTGCCGTGCCTCGTAGAGCACCTCGTACACCGCCTTGTCGGTCTCGAAGGCACGTAGCAGCAGGGCGTCGTCCCGCGGGTCGGTGCCGGAGCTTTCCGCGTAACCACGGCAGTACGCCGCCCGGTTGGCGTTCGCCCAGGACTGGACGTGCTGCTCGTCGGTGCCCTGCTGGCAGGCGGCGTAGTCGAAGGAGCGCAGCATCCCCGCCACGTCGCGCACTGTCGGCTGCGGCCGACGGCGCTCGGTCAGCGGTCGGGCGGGTTCGCCCTCGAAGTCGATGAGGCTCCATCGGTCGCCGGCCTGACGCAGTGCCTGTCCCAGGTGCAGATCGCCGTGCACCCGCTGGACGACACGGCTCTGCCCCTGCCGGGCGAGCCCCGCGACCGCGCCGAACGCCCTCCGCAGAGCCGGGCGGTACGGACGCAGCACCGGCACCGCCCGTGCCGCCGCCTCCAGCCGCCCGGTCATCTCGGCGGCCAGCCGCTCCAGCCGCTCGCCGTGCAGCACCGCGGTGGGCAGGCTGGCGGCCAGTCCGGCGTGCACCTCGGCGGTGGCGCGCCCCAGGGCGCGAGCGGCCGGCGTGAAGTCCCGCCGTCCGTCGAGCGCGCGCAGCGCCAACTCCCAGCCGTCACCGCAGCCGGGCAGGTACGGTTGCAACACGCCCAGGGTCAGTGAGGATTCGTCCAGGGCTGGCCGCGCCTCGAACCAGGCGGTGGGAGCCGGCACCCGGTCACAGCCGCCACGGGCGAGGGCGAGCGGGAGCTCCAGGTCCGGGTTGAGCCCGGGGCCGACCCGTCGGAACAGCTTCAGGATGTACCGCGAGCCGTAGACCACCGAGGAGTTGGACTGCTCGGCGTTCAGCGGACGAGGCCGCAGCCCGTCCGGGATGGCTGCGGTCGACCCCCGCGCGAAGCGCAACGGCCCGAGCCGTCCCGGCGAGCGCAGCCGCTCCAGCAGCACGCCGGTCAGTCGTGGATCGGCCAGCGCGTCGTAGACCGTACGGCCACGCAGCGGCCCGGAGCCCGGGCGGCCGAGCAGCGCTGATGCCAGCCACGGCGGAAGCACGGGACGTACGCCGAGCAGCAGTTGGTAGCAGTCGTCGGCCTGGTCGCTCGCGTCGGCCGACGGCTCGGCCCCGGACTCCGGCTGGTGGGCCCGTACGAGCAGGTGCAGCAGCCCGGGGCTTCCGTGAGCGGGACCGCTCAAGCTGCCGGAACCGCCGGAGCTCCCGGAGCCGTTGGCGTCAGCGGAGTCGGCGGACCCGGTGCAGGGCAGCAGCTCGGTGGCGGACACCAGGGAGAATCCGCTCAGCCCACGCCCCTTCCCGGCGAACCAGCGTTGCCCGGGCAGCCACTCGGTCAGCAGCGGGGCGAGCGAGTCGAGCAGCGCGGAGCCCGGCGCACGTGAGGTGCCGAGGCCGCCTTGGGGCGCCGTCAGGGGCAAGGAGCTTTCCGACATGGCGTCCTTTCCCGGGCATGCGGATTTCTGCGCGATATCCCGGTACACGAGGATTGTCTCCAGCGGGGCGGCACCTGTCGCGCGGTTCCGCCGGGCGGTCAGTGCGGGGGCGGCCAGGAGGCTCCGGCACACGAGCCGTACGGTGCGCCGGTGACTCGCGATGGCGGAGCCTCCCGTGGGTCAGGACGTTCGGCGCAGCCGGAACCAGTAGAAGCCGTGGCCGGCCAGGGTGAGCAGGTACGGCCACTCGCCGATGGGCGGGAAGCACACCTGACCGATCAGCTCCACCGGCTCCCGGCCCGCGTACGCCCGTAGGTCCAGCTCGGTCGGTTGCGGGAAGCGGGAGAAGTTGTGCACGCACATCACCAGGTCGTCCTCGCCCTCCACGGTCAGCGGCGCCTCCCGGAGGAAGGCGAGCACCGCCGGGTTGGAGGACGGCAGCTCGGCGTAGGAGCCCAGTCCGAAGGCGGGGTTCTGCTTACGGATCTCCACCATCCGCCGGGTCCAGTGCAACAGGGAGGAGGGCGAACTCATCGCCGCCTCCACGTTAGTGACCTGGTAGCCGTAGACCGGGTCCATGATGGCCGGCAGGGACAGCCGGCCCGGGTCACTGGAGGAGAAGCCGGCGTTTCGGTCCGGCGTCCACTGCATCGGGGTGCGTACGGCGTCCCGGTCGCCGAGCCAGATGTTGTCGCCCATGCCGATCTCGTCGCCGTAGTAGAGGATCGGCGAGCCGGGCAGGGACAGCAGCAGCGCGGTGAACAGCTCGATCTGGTTCCGGTCGTTGTCCAGCAGGGGTGCCAGCCGGCGCCGGATGCCGATGTTGGCGCGCATCCGCGGGTCCTTGGCGTACTCCGCGTACATGTAGTCGCGTTCCTCGTCGGTCACCATCTCGAGCGTCAGCTCGTCGTGGTTGCGCAGGAAGATGCCCCACTGGCAGCCGGCCGGGATGCTGGGGGTCTTGGCCAGCACCTCGGAGACCGGGTGCCGGGACTCGCGGCGTACGGCCATGAAGATGCGCGGCATCACGGGGAAGTGGAAGGCCATGTGGCACTCGTCGCCGTCCTTGGCGTAGTCCCCGAAGTAGTCGACGACGTCCTCCGGCCACTGGTTGGCCTCGGCCAGCAGCACGGTGTCCGGGTAGTGCGCGTCCACCTCGGCGCGTACCCGTTTCAGGAAGTCGTGCGAGGCGGGCAGGTTCTCGCAGTTGGTGCCCTCCTCGGCGTACAGGTAGGGCACCGCGTCCAGCCGGAAGCCGTCGATGCCCAGATCCAGCCAGAACCGCAGGGCGGAGATCATCTCCTCCTGGACCACCGGGTTCTCGTAGTTGAGGTCCGGCTGGTGGGAGAAGAAGCGGTGCCAGTAGTACTGCTTGCGCACCGGGTCGAAGGTCCAGTTGGACGCCTCGGTGTCGACGAAGATGACGCGCGCGTCCTGGTACCGCTTGTCGTCGTCGGCCCAGACGTAGTAGTCGCCGTACGGTCCGTCCGGGTCGGTGCGGGACTCCTGGAACCACGGATGCTGGTCGCTGGTGTGGTTCATGACCATGTCGATGATGACCCGCATGCCCCGCTGGTGCGCGGAGTCGACGAATTCCACGAAGTCGGCCAGGTCCCCGAAGTCGGGCAGCACGGCGGTGTAGTCCGCGACGTCGTAACCACCGTCGCGCAGAGGGGACTTGAAGAAGGGCGGTAGCCACAGGCAGTCCACGCCGAGCCACTGCAGATAGTCGAGCCTGGAGGTCAGGCCCTTCAGGTCGCCGATTCCGTCGCCGTTGCTGTCCTGGAAGGAGCGCACGAGGACCTCGTAGAAGACCGCGCGTTTGAACCAGTCCGGGTCGCGGTCCTGGGCGGGGGTGTCCTCGAAGGTGTCAGGGACGGGCTCGTTCACGATCATGGATTGGGTGACCCTCCAGTCGATGGGGACGGTCGCACCGAGAAGACGTGCGCGGGCGCGGGCGAGCGGCCCGGGTCCAGGCGTACGTAGTTCTCGGTGCCCCAGTGATAGGACTCGCCGGTGAGTTCGTCGCACACCGGTACGGGCTCGCTGCCGGCCTCCTGCGCGGCGGTCAGGCCGAGGGCCGCGGGGTCCAGCGACACCGTGGCCTCGTGGGCGTGCCGGGGGTCGAGGTTGACCACCACCAGCACGACCTCGGAGGGGTCCTTGGCGCACCGCTTGGAGTACGCCATGACGTGCGGGTTGTCCGTGTGGTGGAAGCACACGTCGCGCAGTTGTCGCAGCGCCGGACGCTCCCGGCGTAGCCGGTTGAGCGTGGTGATCAGGGGGATCAGGCCGCGGTCGGAGTGTTCCGCCGCCGCCCAGTCCCGGGGCCGTAGCTGGTACTTCTCCGAGTTCAGGTACTCCTCGCTGCCCTCGTGGACCGCTTCCGCCTCGCCGAGTTCGAAGCCGGCGTACACGCCCCAACTCGGGGACAGCGTCGCCGCGAGCACGGCGCGGACCGCGAAGGCCGGGCGCCCTCCCTTCTGCAGGTAGTCGTGCAGGATGTCCGGTGTGTTGACGAAGAGGTTCGGTCTCAGGTACGCGGCCGCCGGGCCGGCCAGCCCGGTGGCGAACTCGGTGAGTTCCGGTTTCGTCGTGCGCCAGGTGAAGTAGGTGTAGGACTGCTGGAAGCCGATCTTCGCCAGGGTGTGCAGCATGGCCGGCCGGGTGAACGCCTCGGCCAGGAAGATCACGTCCGGGTCCGTGCGGTTGATGTCCCCGAGCACCTTCTCCCAGAACACCACCGGCTTGGTGTGCGGGTTGTCCACCCGGAAGATCCGCACACCCCGGTCCATCCAGAAGCGCAGCACCCGCAGGGTCTCCCGGACGATGCCGCGGAAGTCCTCGTCGAAGGCGACCGGATAGATGTCCTGGTACTTCTTGGGCGGATTCTCTGCGTACGCGATCGTGCCGTCCGCACGGGAGCGAAACCACTCGGGATGCTGCTTGACCCAGGGATGGTCCGGGGAGCACTGCAGCGCGAAGTCCAGCGCCACCTCCATGCCCAACTCGGCGGCGCGGGACACGAAGTGGTCGAAGTCCTCGAAGGTGCCCAGGTCCGGATGCAGAGCGTCGTGCCCGCCCAGCGCGGAGCCGATCGCCCACGGTGAGCCGACGTCGTACGGGCCGGCCGTCAGCGCGTTGTTCGGACCCTTGCGGAACGATTCGCCGATGGGATGCACCGGCGGCAGATACACCACGTCGAAGCCCATGGCGGCGACGGCCGGCAGCCGCTCGGCCGCCGTCCGCATCGTCCCGGAGACCGGCGGCTGATCCGCGGGCAGCACCGCGCCCTCGGAGCGCGGGAAGAGCTCGTACCAGGAACCGAACAACGCCCGCGGACGCTCCACCTGCAGCGTCAACGCGAGGGAGGCGGTCACCAGCTCCCGCAGCGGAAACCGCTCCAGCACCCCGGTCACCTCCGGGGCCAGAGCGGCTTCGAGTCGTTCGGCAGGCGGGGTCGCGGTGTCGCGCAGCGCCTCGGCGGCGGCGAGCACGGCGGCGCGGCCCCCGCTCTTCGGCACCCCGGCGGCGGCCCGCTCGTGCAGCAGCGCGCCCTCGTAGAGGGTGAGTTCGGTGTCCACCTCCGCCGGCACCTTGATCCGCGCGTGCTGGCGCCAGGTGGCCACCGGGTCCGCCCAGGCCTCCACGGTGTACGTCCAGCGGCCCTCGGTGTCGGGCGTGACGTCCGCACCCCAGTGGTCCGTGCCGGGTGCCAGCTCCCGCATCGGCAGCCAGGGTCCGGAACGTCCGGTCGGGTCGCGCAGCACGACGTTGGCACCCACCGCGNTG
>NZ_LJGU01000092.1 GCF_001751245.1 Streptomyces oceani | reverse complement strand
AGGGAGTCCAGCGGGCGCCCAGGCGCGTCCACCGGCAGCCCCTCGACCGGCGGGCGCGGCTCGCTCGGCGAGTGACCCGGCGCGGGGCGACCCGGCCCGCCGCTGCCGCCCATGCCCAGCTCCGGGACGGTGACCGGACGGGCGAGCCGCCGGCTCAACGCCTCCGCCATGAAGCGTTGTACGGCCGGCCGCGGACGGCTGCCGCGCAACCAGTGCGCGACGGAGGCGCGGTCGTACCGCATTGGGACGCCGGCCTCGCCGGCCACCCGGCGGATCGCCAGGGCGAAGGCGGCCTGGGTCCAGCCGGTTTCGGCCAGCAGCGCACGCAGTGTCGGGTTGGGCGCCGGAGCGCGTCTAGCGGACGGCATACGGAGCCACCGCCCGTGGCGTGCGTCGTAGTCGGATGGGGTCGTTCATGGTGCTTCGCTTCCTCCTGCGATCGGTGCTTCAGTCGCTCTCCGTAGTTCTTCTCCTCTACGGAGGGGTACATTCAGCAAACTCCAAGTAGCCTGCTATGAGGAGCATGTGACCCGGCTGGCTGATCGTGCCGGGCGCACACCCCGTGTGCGCGGATGTGCTGTCGCTCTGCGAAACACGAGCTGAAGGACCGGAGGGCGGCTATGGAGCCGAACCGTCAACTCGAGGCGTTACTCGATCAGTCGGCGATGTCCCGGGCCGGGTTGGCGTCCCGGATCAACCGGATGGCCGGCGAATCCGATACCACACTGCGTTACGACCACACCGCCGTCGCGCGCTGGCTCAAGGGCCAACGTCCGCGTGGCCGGGTGCCCGAGCTGATCTGTCAGATCCTCGGGGACCGGCTCGCCCGGACGTTGACCCTGGAGGACATCGGCATGGGCGCGGCAGGAGCGCCAACCGGGCCCGCCGGCCGTACGGGAGGCGATGCGGGCGGCCTGCGCCGGTTCGTGGAGCGGGCCGCGATGCTGTGGCGCTCGGACCGGTTGCACGGAGAGGCGCCGGGGCCGCCGCTGCTCACCGGGGGCGCCTCCGTCGCCCCCGTATGGGAGTGGGAGAACCCGCCGGATGACGTCGACGTCTCGCACCGGGGCGCGGTGGCTGTCACGGACACCGAGGTGGCGATGCTCCATGCCGCCCGCGGGCACTACGAGCACCTGTACCGCAACGCGGGCGGTGTCGCGACCCGGCCGCGTGTCGTGGGCTTCCTGACCGGCGAGGTGACGCCCCTGCTGCGCGGGAGCTACGACGACCGGACCGGCCGGCGTTTGTTCCGCTGGGCCGGCTCGTTGGTGGCGGTGTGCGGGATCTGCGCGTACGACGCCGACTCGCAGGGTCTGGCGCAGCGCTACTTCCACCAGGCGCTGCGGCTCGCGAAGGCCTCCGGCGACCGGGTGTTCGGCGGGTACGCGGTGGCGTTGCTGGTGAACCAGGCGTTGTTCCTCGGCGACAACCAGCACGCCATCGCCTGCACCGAGGCGGTGCTGCGCACGGAGGGACCGCTGCTGAGCCCCGCCCTGGCCACGGACCTGTACGGGATGCAGGCCAAGGCGTACGCACGGCTGGGTGACCGGGACCAGGCACATCGCTGTATGCGGCTGGCCGAGGCGTCCTCCGCCCGGATACGTCCGGAGGAGGAGCCGGCGGAGACGGGGTATGTACAACCGGGCCTGGTCGAGGTGCGGTTGGCCGAGGCGCTGCTGGTACTCGGTGACCTGGAGGCGGCCGGCCGGTACGCCGAGCGGGCGGCGCGGGCGCCCGCCCATGTGCGCGGGCGGGTCAACCGCCTCGCGACCCTGATCGATGTCGAGTTGCGCAGCGGAGAGGCCGAACGGGCGGCTGCGACCGCGGCCGAGATGGTCGGTGAGGCGCGTGGCATCGAATCACAACGGCTGCGGGGCCGGATGCGTGCGGTGCGTGATCATCTGGCCCGCCACCCGGGCCGTACGACCGCCGACGCGGCGGAGTTGATCGACGCGGCACTGCGCGTACCGCTCTGAGAGCCGCATGCTGGATGTGCCCAACCTCCGCGGGGAAGGGGGCACATACGTGCGATGGAAGAACCTGGGTGAACACACTGTGTACGAGAACCAGTGGCTGCGGGTGAACCTGGCGGATGTCGAACTACCCGACGGCCGGCGACTGGACCACTACCTGATCCGGATGCGCCCGGTGGCGATGGCCACCGCGGTCAACGAACAGGACGAGGCGCTGCTGCTGTGGCGCCACCGCTTCATCACCGACAGCTGGGGCTGGGAGCTGGCGGCGGGTGTCGTCGAGGACGGGGAGGGACTCGCCGAGGCGGCGGCGCGCGAGATGCTGGAGGAGACCGGCTGGCAGCCCGGCCCGCTGCGCACGCTGATGACGGTCGAACCGTCCAACGGGCTGAGTGACGCGCGGCACCATGTCTTCTGGGCGGAGAGCGCTGTCTTCGTCGGGCATCCACAGGACGACTACGAGTCGGACAAGCGTGAGTGGGTGCCGTTGCGGGAGGTGCCGGGCCTGATCGCGGGTGGTGAGGTGCCCGCGGCGAACTCGGCGGCGGCCCTCCTCATGCTCCATCAGCTACGGCTGCACGCGCCCGGCGGAAGCGCGCCCCCCAGCCCCTCCGACGGAGGAACGTCGCCCGACTCGAGCTGACGCCCCGACGCGGGTACAACCTGACGGACCGCTCACGGACGGGTGGCCGGCGTACACCGGCCACCCGTCACGTGGACCCCTCTTCGGAGAACCCGTCCGCGGAGCGTCCGTGCGCGGAGCGTCCGCCTGTGACGAGCCTTCGGTCAGCGCAGTGCGCTGTCGCCGTGCTGGGCGACGTGCTGCTCCACAGCGGCGAGTGCCTGCTGCACCTGAGCCTCGGAGCCGGAGCCGCGCTGCTGGGCGTAGTAGGCCGCACCGAGCTTGCGTACGAGATCCTGGCCCGTGCGCTGGGCCTGGTGTTCCTCGACCTTCTCCTTGCCCTGGGAAAGCCCGCGCTGTGCCTGCTCCTTGGCCCTGTCGAGAAACCCTGCCATGACTACCTCCTGCGATCGCTGATGTGCGAGCGGTTGAGTACCTGCCCCTGCTGCCCCAACGTATGCGGTGATCACCCGGTTCCCGGCGGAGGCCCGGCCAACAGTTCCCCGATCAGGGCGACCAGGGCCGGGACCGCCGGATGGCTGTCCGTCAGCGGCCGTACGAGCAGCACCGGCACGTCCTCGGTGCCGGCCAACGGCCGGTACACCACCTCGGGATGCGCGTGCAGTGCCGCGGTGGCGCTGGTGGAGGCTCCGACGGCCCGGCCGGCGGCGATGGTGGCCAGCCAGTCGTCGGTGTTCCGTACCAGGACGGTCGCCGCGGCCGGCGGGCGGATGTCCGGCGGCCACAGCTCGAGCGTGGTCACGCCCGCGACCGTGTTCAGCGCGATCGTCTCGCCGGCCAGATCGGTGAGGGTCAGTGTCTCCGGCCTGTCAGCCAGTGCGCCGTCCGCCGGTACGGCCGCGACCCGGGGTTCGTCCCACAGCCAGCGGGTACGCCACTGGCCGGCCTCCTCTGGCAGCGTGCCGCGTACCACCGCGACGTCCACCCGGCCCTGCGCCAGTCCCGCCGTGCGTTCGTCGTAGCGCAGCAACTCGAGTGGTGTGCGGGGGTGTCGCCGGTGCCAGTGCCGGAGCAGCGGAGTGGTCCACTCGCCCAGCGCGGACCAGGCGTGGCCCAGCCGCAGCGGTCGGCCCTCCGCGTGCGAGGGGTCCAGGGCCTCGTCGACGGCAGTCAGGGCCGCGGCCACCCTCGGCTCGAACGCGCGTCCTTCCGGGGTCAGTTCGAGGTGATGGGTGGAGCGGTCCACCAGTCGTACACCCAGGTGCTCCTCCAGCTGGGCCAGCCGGCGGGAGAGCGTCGGCTGAGTCAGCCGCAGCACGGCCGCGGCATGCGTGACGCTGCCCTCCCGCGCGATGGTGAGGAAGGCACGCAGGTGACGGAGCTCCACGGTCATGCGTGCCGAGCATAACCGGCCTCCGTGCGGCATTTCACCCGGACCGCGTGCGCCTTCTAGCGTGAGCGCATGGACCGTACGGCAGGACAGGCGCAGTCCGACCCGAGTGCTCCCGCCACCGACGGCGGCGCGGGCGCCACGAGCGGCGCGGGCCGCGCGGGTGCCGTGGGGCTGGTCTGCGCGAGCGCGTTGTCCCTGCAGTTCGGCGCGGCGGTCGCGGCCCTGCTCTTCCCGGTGGCGGGCGCGCTGGGCACGGTCGCCATGCGGCTGGTCTTCGCGGCGATCATCATGCTTGCCCTGTGCCGACCACGGCTGCGTGGCCATCCGCGTGGGGACTGGGCGGCCGCGGTCGGGCTCGGGGTGGCGCTCGGCGGCATGAACAGCCTCTTCTACCAGGCCATCAACCGCATCCCGCTCGGCCCCGCGGTGACCCTGGAGCTGCTGGGGCCGCTGGTCCTCTCGGTGATCTCGGCGCGTCGCGCGCTCAGTTTCCTCTGGGCCGGGCTGGCCCTGGCCGGCGTGTACCTGCTCGGCAGCAGCGGATTCGAGGAGCTCGACTTCCTGGGCGTCGGCTTCGCCCTCGCCGCCGGCGCCACCTGGGCGGCCTACATCGTGTTGAACGCACGCGTGGGCGCCCGCTTCCCGAAGGCGGACGGGCTCGCCCTGGCGATGGGTGTGGCTGGTCTGCTGAGCCTTCCGGCGGGCCTGGTCAGCGCCGGCGACGCGCTGCTGGACCCGAGGATCCTGGCGCTGGGGGCGGCCGTCGCGGTGCTTTCCTCGGGGCTGCCGTACACGCTGGACCTGCTGGCGCTGCGAAGGTTGCCCAAGGCCACCTTCGCGGTGCTGATGAGCCTGATGCCGGTGGCCGCCACCGCCGCCGGGTTCCTCGTACTGCGGCAGCGGCTTGGGCCCGTGGAGCTGTTGGCGGTGGCGCTGGTGATCGTCGCGAGCGTGGGGGCGGTCCGTACGACGCCGGGTCGGCAGCCGGCGGCGGAGGTGGCACCTTAGGCCCGTTTCGAGGGGCCTGGTCACTCTGCGGCCCGGCTCCTGGCTCCCGTGGCGCGGCGTCCGACCCGTGGGCGGCCCGGGCGGCCCGGGCGGCTGGATAGGGTGGACGGGTGGGAGAACGCCGTACGCTGCACTGGGTCGAGGACGGGACGGACCGTTGGGCACGTTGGCGTTCGGAGAGCGGAGCCAAACCGCCGGGACGGGTCCTGGCCGCGGATGACCGGATGCGCGCGGACGCCGCGTACAAGCTGGTCTGTGAGGGTACGGCGCTGCTCTGGCGCGGTGACTACCAGAACGCCCGGCAACTGCTGACCGCCCTGGGCGCCCGGGTGGACCGCAAGGCACGCAGACCGCGGGCCCGCGCGCGGACTTCCTCCGGTACGGAGCCGGCCGCGGAGCCCCAGGCGGACTTCCACCGCCACCGCGCGCGCCAGGCACAGCGCGCCCGTATCCTCGGCATGCTGCTGGTCGAGCTCGACGGTGGGTACGCCCTGCCGCTGCGGCGCGCGCCCGAGGTGGCGGACGCCTGCGCGGCGGCTCTCGGGCCGGCGGACGGCGAGCCCTCCGTGCTGTCCCTGAGGGAACTGCTCGGCCTGCTGGGCGCGTGGGAGTGGCAGCGCAACGGCGTGCCGGTACCCGCCCTGGGCGGCGAGCGCATCCATCCCTCCTACGGGGTCTTCTCCCCGGTCCGTGGCGAGTACGTCGACCTGGTGGCCGAGGAGCCACTGCCGGCTGGTGGGACGGAACTCGCCTACGACGTCGGCACCGGCACCGGGGTGCTCGCCGCGGTGCTGGCACGCCGCGGGGTGCGTCGGGTACTGGCCACGGACAGCGACCCCCGGGCGCTCGCCTGCGCAGCGGAGAACGCCGAGCGGCTGGGCATGGCGGACCGGATCACTGTCACGCGAGCGGATCTCTTCCCTCCGGGCCGGGCCCCGCTGGTGGTGTGCAATCCTCCGTGGCTGCCGGCCAAGCCGACCTCGCCCCTGGAGCGTGCCGTGTACGACCCGGGCAGCCGGATGGTGCGCGGGTTCCTCTCCGGTCTGACCGCTCACCTCGCGCCCGGCGGGGAGGGCTGGCTGATCCTCTCCGATCTGGCGGAGCGCCTGGAACTGCGGGAACGGGGCGAGCTGGAGCACTGGATACGTACGGCCGGACTGCGGGTGCTCGGCCGCGGTGACCGGCGGCCACGGCACCCGCGTGCCGCCGATCCGGACGACCCGCTGCACGCGGCGCGGGCGGCCGAGGTGACCTCGCTGTGGCGGCTGGCCGCCGCGGTGTGAGTCCGGGCCGCGCGCCGGCGCGGCACGCGTCGTACCGCCGTATCCGCCGTTACGCCGTACCCGCCGTCACGCCGTACCCGTCGCATCCGCCGTACTGCCGTACCCGCGGACGCCGGCCGCCCGCCCCGGCAGCATGGAGGTCGGACGGCCGGCGCGTGGCGTGCGGTCAGCGTACGACCGCGGTCAGCTGGTCCCGTACGAGCCGGCGCTCGGGTTGCGCGCGCCGGCGCTCGGTCCGTACGGTCCCGGGCGATCGGCGCGCCCTCGCGCTCAGTGCGCCTTGACGAAGGCGGCCTTGGCCAGTTCCAGGTCCTTCAGCCCGTTCGCCCAGAGCTGCTCGACCCGGGCGGCCTCCTGGGCGTTGGGCTGCGCGTTGGTGCAGGACGGGCCGGGGCCGCCGCCGGACATCAGCTCGCTACAGGGGCCGGAGTAGTTGTCGGGCAGGCCGAGGACGTGCCCCGTCTCGTGCGTCGTGACCCGGGTGGAGTCGTACTCCTGGTTCTGCGCGTAGTCCAGGAAGATGTAGCCGTTGCCGTGCCCGTCGGTGGAAGCGTACGAGCCACGCGGGTCGTTGCCCTCGCGGTACTCGAAGTCGCCGCCGCTGCCCTCTTGCAGGGTCACGTTGTCGACCGAGCTGTTCCAGATCTGCGTGCTGTTCGCTATCTCCTGCGCGAACGTCGGGGCGCCGCTCGCGTCGTAGGTGACGGTGACGGCCTGGATACCGGGCTCGGCCGCCTGCTTCTCCTGCACGGACTTCATGACGGCCTCGAAGAAGGCCCGGGTGTTCGCCTGGTCCTCCGCGCTGCCGGGGGTGTACGCGGCGATGGCGGCGTCCGACTCGGCGGGCGAGGCGGAGCTGGTGGCCGCGGCCGGAACCGCCGCGAGGCTCGCGGCGAGGCCGAGGCCGAGCACGCCGGACAGTGCCGTCTTGGTGTGTCTCATGGGGGTCCTCCTGGTCGTCCGTGGGCAGTACGAGCGTCGTCCCGGTGGGGCGGACGCCCACGTGCCCCGGATGCACATGCGGTCCCGCAGAGTGTCCGTGACGCGGCAGGGCGTGCGGATGATGTCAACAGCCGATAGCCCGGAGTTATCGCCCCGGCCCGTACGGGTGTGGCGGCGCGGCCCACCGCCGGACATCCGGGCCCCGTAAGCCGTTGCCGGGACTCTGGTGTCGTGAACATGCTCGCCGCTATGCTCCCCGCGTGGAGCTCGAGGTGAGGCATCTGCGTGCGTTGTGCGCCATAGCCGACACGGGCAGCGTCCGAAGAGCCGCCCGGCAACTGGGAGTGAGCCAACCGTCCCTGACCACCCAGCTGGGGCGTATCGAACGGGCCGTCGGCGGGCGGCTGTTCACCCGTGAGCGTACGGGCAGTCGACCGACCGCGCTGGGCTCCTCGGTGCTGAGCCGGGCACGACCGATCATCGCGGAGATGACCGCGCTGCTCACCGAGGCGCGGGAGGACGCGCTCGACCGCGCCGGCGGCTCCCGGCTACGCATCGGCAGCACCGGCAACCGCGCCGTGCCGGGGTGGTTGCACCGGCTGCACGCACGGCTGCCGGACACGGACATCACGATCCGGATCGACGTCTCACCGAACATCCTGCTGCGCATGGTCGCCGAGGGCCAGTTGGACGTCGCCTTCGTACACGAGGTGGCCGGCTGTCCGCTCCACGTGCCGGAGGGCGTACGGCAGCGGGTGCTCGTCCCGCGCGAACCGCAGTTCGTCGCGCTGCCCGCGGACCACCCCGCGGCGGCCAAGGAGAAGGTGGTGCTGGGCGACCTCGCGACTGAGCGGTGGATGGTCGATCCGAGCGCGGACGGCGAATGGGCGGGGCTGCGGCGCGTGTTCGCGGAGGCGGGGCTCAACCCCCGGGTGCTGCACGGCGACTACCTCACCGGCGCGGACCTGGTCGCGGCCGGCGAGGTGGTGAGCCCGTGTCAGCCCACCTCACGGCCACGACCCGGGATGGTCATCCGGCCACTGCAGGGCGACCCGTTGACGGTGCGGCTGTCGCTCGCCACGCGGGTGGACGGCGCGGCAGCCGGTGCGGGGGCCGATGCCGAACTGGACGCGATCTTCGCCGACCTGGAGGCCTCCTACCAGGAAGTGGCGTGGACCAGCACCGCGTACCGCAGATGGCTGCTGCACCACGACAGCCCGCTGCTGCGCTCGTACGCCGCCACCCAGCCCGCGTGACGCCGGCGGCTCGCCGCAGCCCCGGGTTGGCACCGGAACGGGCGGAACCGGCCGCGAGGTCCCCGGTTGCGCGCGTGCATGGGCGTGGGCCGGAAGCTGAGCTGTCGAGTGTGGCGGTCGACCGGGTCGGCGACACGGCTGGCGGAGAGAAAGACCGCACCCGGTCCGGCAGCCACCGAGTTCGACGGTTGCGGACCGGGTGCGGAACGATCGACCGTACGGTCAAGAACACCGCAGGTCACAAGGGTTGAGCGAGGCTCAGCCCTTCTTGGTCTCCCAGAAGATCTTGTCGATCTGGGCGATGTACTCCAGCGCCTTCTCACCAGTGGCGGGGTCGGTGGACCCCTTGGCGGCACTCAGCGCCTTCAGCGTGTCGTTCACCAGCCGGTGCAGCTCCGGGTACTTCTCGAAGTGCGGAGGCTTGAAGTAGTCGCTCCACAGCACCGAGACGTGGTGCTTGGCGAGTTCCGCGCGCTCCTCCTTGATGACTGTGGCGCGGGTACGGAAGTGCGGGTCGTCGTTGGCCTGGTACTTCTCCTGCACGGCCTTGACAGACTCGGCCTCGATGCGGGCCTGGGCGGGGTCGTACACACCGCAAGGCAGGTCACAATGGGCGCTGACCGTCACCTTGGGGGCGAACAGGCGGGAAAGCATGCAGCTGTCCTTCCTCGTGATCGTCTTCTCACGTGCGAGATTACTCCGTGCGGGAAGTGATTTCTCGCCTGCCCCGAGGTGCTTAGGACAAAAGTCCGGTGCGACTCTGGACGGGTGTCGGATCGGACCGGAGGCGGACAGATGCCGGAACGGGCACGTGGTCGTGCACACGGCCGGGAACAGCGGGGCAGCGGAGTGCTGGGTCGGATCGGCCTGGCCGAGGTGTACAACCCGTCGATGCTGCCCACCCTGCGCCCCGGGGACCAACTGGTGCTGAGGTACGGCGCGCCGGTACGACGCGGGGATGTCATCGTGATGCGGCATCCCTTCCAGCACGACCTGCTGATCGTGAAGCGGGCCGTGGAGCGTCGTGCCACCGGCTGGTGGGTGCGGGGTGACAATCCTGACGTACGGAACGACAGCCGCGAGTTCGGCGTGGTGCCGCACGAACTGCTGGTGGCCCGGGCATGCCTGCGGCTGCGTTCGCCGCGCGGAGTTCAGCCCTCGTCCGTCTCGTCGGTGCTGGGTTGGGTGGTGTCGGCCGTACGGCCACTGGTGCCGTTCGCCTGGCGTTTGCGGGCACGGTAGGCGGCCACGTTCGCGCGTGTCGCGCACCGGTCCGAGCAGTAGCGGCGGGACCGGTTCGTGGACGTGTCCAGGTAGGCGTTGCGGCATGGGGCCGACTGGCAGATGCCGAGGCGGTCCACGCCCAGCGTGGTGAGGTGGAACGCGAGCCCCATGCAGGCCGCTGCGGCGAGGCCGGCCGTGGTGGTGGCGGCGTGGTCCGCCAGGTGCATGTGCCAACGTGGTCGGCCCTCGCCGTCGAGATAGTCGTGCCCGGCGACCTGCGGACTGATGGGGAAGTCCATCAGCAGCGCGTTCAGCAGGTCCACAGCCAGTACCTCGTCTCCCTCCGTGGCGGCGGCGAAGACGGCCCGCAGTCTGGTTCGTACCGTCCGCAGGCGGGGCACGTCCGCGTCCGTGGCCCGCCGCGCGAACTGCAGGTTGGGGCCGCAGAGCGTGCGTACGGAGGCCACGGAGGTGAGCGTGTCGGTGCCGCGCTCCGGTTCCTCCGTGTTAACCAGCTCCACGGCGAAATTTGAGTAATGGCTCAGCTCCACTTGTGATCCTTACGATCGCTCTTCTAGAGTTGGTAATAGATACGAATGCCTTCAGGGTATTACGGCTCGGCCGCGCGCAGGACGTACGAGAGACGGAGAAGAAGTCATGACGACCGAGAACGCCGCACGACCCGGCCAGCGGGACTGGGGGAGCTGGCAGGACAGCTGGGACCGTCAGCAAGGGTGGTACCTGCCCGACCGCGAGGAGCGCTTCCGGGTCATGCTGGACATGGTCGAGGCGCTGGTCGGACGAGAGCCACGGGTGCTGGACCTGGCGTGCGGGACGGGCAGCATCACGCAGCGCGTACTGGAACGCTTCCCCAGGGCCGAGACGGTGGGAGTCGACCTGGACCCCGCGCTGCTGACCATCGCGCGCGGATACTTCGCGGACGAACCACGTGCCCGCTTCGTCACCGCGGACCTCACCGACCCAGGGTGGCCGGGGCTCCTGCCGCACGCGTCCTACGACGCGGTGCTGACCGCCACCGCGCTGCACTGGCTGCAGACCGAACCGCTACGCACGCTCTACGGACAGCTGGCCGATGTCGTACGCGAGGGCGGCGTCCTGATGAACGCCGACCACATGCCGGACGAGTCCACCCCGCGCATCAACGCCGCGGCGCACCTCTTCGACCGGGAGCGCCGCGAGCGGGCCAGATCGGCCGGTGAACTGGACTGGGCCGGCTGGTGGCAGGAGGTGACACGGGACGAGCGGCTGGCCGGCCCGGCCGCGGAGCGGTTCCGCACGCTGGGCGACCCGGTCGCGGGGGACCACGCGGACGGCGAGGTGCAGTCCGCCGAATGGCACGCGCGTACGCTGCGGGACCTCGGCTTCGCGGAGGCGCGTACGGTGTGGTGCGCGCCGCAGGACGGGCTGGTGCTGGGACTGCGCTGAGCGGACGGGGCAAGGACGACAAGGACGACAAGGACGGAGCGGGGCGCGCGCGACCGGTGGCCCGGCCCGGCTCGCGCGGACGTACGCCTCCACGGGGGACGTGCGTACGCTCGCGCGCGCCGCGGTGCGACACCTGGTACCCGCACCAGTTCCGCTCCTCGGGGCGCCCCGGTGGGACGCCCGCCGGCGGCCCGCGCCCTACCGCCGGGCCACGCCTTCGGCCCGGGCCGCGGCGGCGACCGCGCTGGTGACCGCGGGCGCCACCCGCTCGTCGAAGGGCGAGGGGATCACCCGGTCGGCGTCGAGTTCATCGGCGACGACGGCGGCCAGCGCTTCCGCGGCGGCCAGCTTCATCCCCTCGGTGATCTCCGTGGCCCGCACCTGCAGGGCGCCCGCGAAGACACCTGGGAAAGCGAGGACGTTGTTGATCTGGTTCGGATAGTCGCTGCGCCCGGTGGCGACCACCGAGGCGGTCCTAGCGGCCACGTCCGGATGCACCTCGGGGTTCGGGTTGGCCATGGCGAAGACGAAGGGGTCCGGCGCCATGCCGGCCACCGCCTCGTCCGCGACCGTGCCTCCACTCACCCCGATGAACACGTCCGCGCCGGTCATCGCGGACTCCAGCGAACCGGTGCGCCCCGCCTTGTTGGTGAAGCCGGCCAACTCCCGCTTGACGGGGGTGAGGTCGCCGCGGTCCTCGGACACGACGCCCTTGCGGTCGCAGACCGCCACATCGCCGATCCCCGCCTCCACCAGGATTCTGGCGATGGCCACCCCGGCCGCACCGGCTCCGGAGATCACCGCACGGAGGGCGCCGAGCTGGCGTCCGCGCAGCCGCGCGGCGTTCCGCAGGGCGGCCAGCGTGACGATGGCGGTGCCGTGTTGGTCGTCGTGGAAGACGGGGATGTCCAGGCGCTCCTTGAGTCGTTGCTCGATCTCGAAGCAACGGGGCGCGGAGATGTCCTCCAGATTGATACCGCCGAACGACGGCGCGAGCCGCGCCACGGTCTCCACGAGTTCGTCCACCTCACGGCAGTCGAGCGCGAGGGGCACGGCGTCCACACCGCCGAACTGCTTGAAGAGGATCGCCTTGCCCTCCATCACCGGGAGGGAAGCGGCCGGGCCGATGTCGCCCAGACCCAGCACCGCGCTGCCGTCCGTCACCACGGCGACGACCTGCGATGTCCAGGTGTAGTCGTGCACCAGCTCGGGTTGTTCGGCGATCGCGCTGCACACCTTCGCCACGCCCGGCGTGTAGGCCAGGGACAGGTCGTCGGCGTCCCGCACCGGCACGGTGGCCCGCACGGCCATCTTTCCGCCACGGTGCAGGGCGAATGCCGGGTCGATCACGTCGTCGTCCAGTCCGTCCGTTGGGTTGACGATCTCCGCTGACACTGATTGGACCCCTTGTGTGTGATTCTGGTCGAGGGTTGCCGCTCCTGGGTGTGCGGAGCGGGCGGGCACCACGTCCGCAGCCGGGGCGACGGTGGTCCGCTGCCCCGCGGGAGTGACGAACGTCGGGCACGCCGCACACGTGCCCTGGGTCCCCGGGTGAGGGGTGTAACTGACCTTTCTACCGGATGCCGGACGCTCAGACGAGCGGCATGGGTCACACCGGCAGGCGCCAGACCTGGCAACTCCCGACAAAACAGCGCGAGTTGGCCGCGAAATCCCGGGAAATCCATGGATTCGGCCCCGTCCAGCGCGTGTGCGAGGGCTCCTGTGATCGCGCATACCCTGAAGTCGTACCCGTACGCACAGCTCTGGAGGGCCCCTTGTACTTCACCGATCGCGGCATCGAGGAACTGGAGACGCGTCGTGGAGACGAGGAGGTCACCCTCGGATGGCTGGCAGAACAGCTGCGTACGTTCGTCGATCTGAACCCGGAGTTCGAAGTCCCGGTGGAGCGGCTGGCCACCTGGATGGCGCGGCTCGACGACGATACCGATGACGACACCGAGTGACGATCCCGCCGCCGAATGACGATGCGCAGTCGATCGAGGACACCGGAGTCGGGGCCCGATCGATCGACGGAGACCGCGGGATGTGACGGGCGGCGGGCTCACGGGCCGGCGAGTGACGCTGGGAGGCGGCTTCGGCGGACCGGCCGAATGGCCGACTGGTCGACCGGGTCGGGTTCCGCGTACTCGCGACATGCCCTTGCCCTCTTTGGGTATCGCGACATATCGTGTTCGGGGAAGGACGCGATAGCCGTCGTACGTCATGTGGGGAGCCTGCCGTGCCGGACTGTTCCTGGGAGATTCCGCAGCCGCGGACGCTGGAGGTCGAAGACCCCGTCGGCGAGCTGGACGTGCGCTTGGTGAACGGCGCGGTGAACGTCGTGGGCACGGATCAGCCGACTGTGCGTATCGAGGTCAGTGAGCTGAGCGGTCCGCCACTGCGCCTCTCCCGCACGGGGACGAAGCTCGTGGTGGCCTATGACGACCTACCCGGGCGGGGCTTCCTGCGGTGGCTCGGTCGTCGGTTTCGGCATCACACGGCGGTCGTCTCGGTCTCCGTGCCGCGGGCGACGAAGCTGCGGGTGGGTGTGGTCGGAGCCAGCGTGATGATCTCCGGCACGCATGGCAGCGTCCACACCCGGAGCGTCTGCGGAAGCAGCACGCTGGTGGGTCTGGCGGGCCACACCTGGGCCGATACCGTCTCCGGCTCGGTGGAGACCCAGGGACTCCGGGGGGAGCTGTCAGCCAGCTTGGTGTCCGGTGATCTCACGGTTGTCGAGGGTGGTGCCTCGGCTGTCACGGCCGAATCAGTGAGTGGCTCCATGGTGCTGGACCTGGAGCCGCGTGCGGAGACGGGCGTGGATCTTTCGACAGTCTCTGGCGAGGTCGCGCTCCGGGTGCCCCGATCGGCCGATGCCAGAGTGCGGGTCAGAACCACCAGTGGTTCGTTGTCCAGCGCCTTTGACGAGGTCTCGGTGCGGCGGAAGCCCGGAGTGGGGGAGGCGACCGGAGTCCTCGGGTCGGGTGGGGGATCGCTGCGGGCCACGTCGGTTTCCGGGGCCATAGCGTTGCTGTGTCGGCCGGCGCGGGCGGGAGCCGGGGTGGGCCTGGGCGATGTGCCGGCGACCGGTGCCACCACCGCCGCGGGTGGTGTCTGAGGTGCCCCCGGTCTTCGGTCACGGCCGACTCCGCCTGTACCTCCTGAAGTTGCTCAAGGAGGCGCCACGGCACGGCTATGAGGTCATCAGGCTGTTGGAGGAGCGCTTCCAGGGGTTGTACGCCCCCTCGGCCGGCACCGTCTATCCGCGGCTCGCGAAGCTGGAAGAGGAGGGACTGGTCACCCATGCCACCGAGGGGGGCCGCAAGGTCTACTCCATCACGGACCGTGGCCGCGAGGAACTCGCCGGGCGCCAGGACGAGTTGACCGATCTGGAGCGGGAGATCCGGGATTCGTTGGCCTCGCTCGCCTCCGATATCCGGGCGGACGTGAGCGGCTCCGCGCACGCGTTGCGGCTGGAGATGAAGGAGCAGGCGCATCGCTCCGGCACAGCTGGGAAGCGGGACCGTACCGGGAAGCGGGACGGCCGGCAGACGGCCGCCGACCATACGGCTGGCGAGCAGAGTCCGCATGACAGCCGTCAGGAATGGCAGGCCGAACGCCAGAACAGGAAGGAGCGGGAGGCACATATCGAGGCCGCCCAGGAGATCGGGCGAATCGCTCGGGAAGTACAGGAGCAGATGCTCACACAGACCAGTGCCAGTAGTTGGCAGGGGACCGTGCAGCATGGCTTCTCGGAACTCGCCCGTCACGTCGGTGACCTTGGCCGAATCCCCTCGCACACGACTGGCTGGCCGCCGTACACCAGGCCTGAACCAGCCGGGGAGCCCGCGTACGACGAGCAACCGGACGACGGGTACGGCGCAACCGGCGGGGGAGCGCAGTCGTCGGGCGATCCAGCACGCGACCTGGAACGCCTCCTGGACCGGTTCCGGGACGACATGCGTGACGCGGCACGGGACAGTGGGGTCTCCGAGGAACAACTCCCCGAAATCCGCCGTCACCTGTCCACGGCCGCCGCCCACATCGGCGTGCTCCTGCGGGTGCCGGACACTGACTGAGTCTGACAGGGCCGGGGACCTGGCGCGATACGAAGCCCGGAGCGGCCGGGGGCGGGCCGACCCGAGCCCCAGGCCCGGGCTGGTTCAGCAACGTCGCTCGGCTCGGAGCCAGCCAGGTGTGTGCTCGCGGACGCCGAGGAGCCCACGACACCGGTGCTCTTGAGGCCGCATCACCGCCGCACTGGCTGCTGCGTCACGCCCCGACCGCCCGGACACGGACCTCCCGGCGGCCCGGACCAATCCGGGCCGCCGGGAGGTCCGGATCACCCGGTCAGAGCGTCAGTACGATCTTCCCGAAGAGGTCACCACCAGCCATCTTCTCGAAGCCTTCCCGAGCCCGGTCCAGGGGCAGCGTGGAGTCGATGACCGGCCGCAGGCCCTTGGCAGCACAGAAGTTCAACAAGCCAGCCAGTTCCTCCTTGCTACCCATGGTCGAGCCGAGGACCCGCAGTTCGAGGAAGAACACCCGATTCAGCTCGGTGGCAGGCGGGTTGGGGCCGCTGGTCGCCCCGGAGATGACCAGGGTGCCGCCCGGCTTGAGGGACTTGATCGAGTGCGACCAGGTGGCTGCGCCCACCGTCTCCAGCACGGCATCCACTCGCTGCGGTAGTCGGGCGCCACTCTCGAACACTCCCTCGGCGCCGAGTTCCAGAGCCCGGCGACGCTTGCCCTCGTCCCGGCTGGTCGCGAAGATCCGTAGCCCGGCCGCGGCGCCGAGCACGATCGCCGCCGTAGCGACGCCGCCACCCGCGCCCTGCACGAGTACGGAGTCACCGGGCCGTACTCCCGCTCGGGTGAACAACATCCGGTACGCGGTCAACCAGGCGGTCGGCAGGCACGCGGCGTCCTCGAAGGAGAGTTCCTTCGGCTTGGGCAGGACGTTCCACTGGGGCACCGCGACCCGTTCGGCGAAGGTGCCCTGGTACTTCTCGGTGAGAATGGACGGCTTCTCGCGAGCGTCCACCCCATGTCCGGTCTGGCCCACGACGGAGTGCAGAACCACCTCGTTGCCGTCGGCGTCCACCCCCGCCGCGTCGCATCCGAGGATCATGGGCAGCGTCTCCTCACCCAGCCCGACCCCACGCAGGGACCACAGGTCATGGTGGTTGAGCGACGCCGCCTTGACGTTCACGGTGGTCCATCCAGGCGGCGTGACCGGCTCCGGCCGGTCCCCCAACTCAAGCCCGTTCAGCGGCTGGTTCGGATCGATACGCGCGGCGTAGGCAGCAAACATGATCCACACGCTAGCTTCGCGGGGCGGAGGCCAACCAGCCCCCGCCCCGCGAAGCGACACACATCACCCGGCCGCTCGTGCCACGAGGCAGGCCCGGGCGCTGGGCCCGGGCCAGTCCGCGTCAGAGGTCGAAGACCTCGCTGATGAGCTGACGCTGTTCCTCCGCGTGCCGCTTGCCGGAGCCGACAGCGGGCGAGGAGGACGAGGGACGGGAGACCCGTCGCAGCCGGTCGGCATTCGGCACCGGCTCGGAACCGATGATCAGGTCCAGGTGGTCGACCAGGTTCAGGGCGATGAACGGCCAGGCGCCCTGGTTGGCCGGCTCCTCCTGGGCCCACACGAACTTCTCCGCGCCGCGGTACCGCGCCATCTCGGTCTGGATCTCGTCCCCGGGCAGCGGGTACAGCCGCTCCAGACGGATGATGGCGGTGTCCGTGAGACCACGCTGCTGCCGCTCGGCCTCCAGGTCGTAGTAGACCTTGCCGGAACAGAACACGACCTTTCGCACGTGAGCCGGGTCGACCGAGGCGTCACCGATCACGGGCCGGAAGCCGCCGGAGGTGAACTCCTCCATCGTGGAGGTGGCTTCCTTGAGCCGCAGCATCGACTTCGGGGTGAAGACGATCAGTGGCTTGTGGTGCGGGTTGTGCACCTGCCAGCGCAGCAGGTGGAAGTAGTTCGAGGGCAGGGTCGGCATCGCGACCGTCATGCTGTCCTGTGCGCACAGCTGGAGGAAGCGCTCGATACGGGCCGAGGAGTGGTCCGGACCCTGACCCTCGTACCCGTGGGGCAGCAGGAGGGTCACGCCGGAGGTCTGGTTCCACTTCTGCTCGGCGGAGCTGATGAACTCGTCCACGACGGTCTGCGCGCCGTTCACGAAGTCCCCGAACTGCGCCTCCCACATCACCAGCGCCTCGGGCCGGGCCAGCGAGTAGCCGTACTCGAAGCCCATGGCGGCGTACTCGCTCAGCAGCGAGTCGTACGCGTTGAACCGCGCCTGGCCCTCGGAGAGGTAGAGCAGCGGCGTGTAGTCGTCGCCGGTGTCACCGTCCACCAGTACGGCGTGCCGCTGCCCGAACGTCCCACGCCGGGAGTCCTGGCCAGCCAGGCGTACCGGAGTGCCCTCCATCAGCAGCGAACCGAAGGCCATCAGTTCGCCGGTCGCCCAGTCGATGGTGCCGTCCTCGACCTGCGCCGCGCGACGCTGCAGCTGCGGCTTCAGCCGGGCGTGTACCTTGATCCGCTCGGGGATGTTGACCTGCGACTCGGCGATCCGCTTGATGACCTCCTGGCTGACGCCGGTGTCCACGTGTACCGGGAACTCCGCGGCCGGCTGCGGCACCAGCAGTGCCTCCGGCTCGTCGGTGGCGTCCCGTACCTCCGTGAAGACCTTCTCCAACTGCCCCTGGAAGTCCTGCAGCGCCTGCTCGGCTTCTTCCATGGTGATGTCGCCCCGACCGATCAGCGACTCGGTGTAGAGCTTGCGCACCGAGCGCTTCTTGTCGATGAGGCTGTACATCATCGGCTGGGTGAAGTGCGGGTTGTCCATCTCGTTGTGCCCGCGGCGGCGGTAGCAGATGAGATCGATGACGACGTCCTTGTTGAACGCCTGCCGGTACTCGAAGGCCAGCCGGGCCACCCGGACCACGGCCTCCGGGTCGTCGCCGTTCACATGGAAGATCGGCGCCTCGATCATCCGTGCCACGTCGGTGCAGTACATCGACGAACGGGCGGACTCCGGGGCAGCCGTGTAGCCGACCTGGTTGTTGATCACGATGTGCACGGTGCCGCCGCAGCGGTAGCCGCGCAGTTGCGACATGTTCAGGGTCTCGGCCACCACGCCCTGACCGGCGAACGCCGCGTCACCGTGCACCTGGATCGGCAGCACGGTGAAGTCCGTACCGCCCTTCCCGATGATGTCCTGCTTGGCCCGGGCCACACCCTCCACGACCGGGTCAACGGCCTCCAGGTGGGAGGGGTTCGCGGTCAGTGAAACCTTGATCTGCTCGCCGTCCAGGCCGGTGAACAGGCCCTCGTTGCCCAGGTGGTACTTCACGTCGCCGGAGCCGTGCATGGACCTCGGGTCCAGGTTGCCCTCGAACTCGCGGAAGATCTGGGCGTACGGCTTGCCCACGATGTTCGCCAGCACGTTCAGCCGGCCCCGGTGTGCCATGCCCACCACGGCCTCGTCCAGCCGGGACTCGGCCGCCGCGTCGATCACCGCGTCCAGCAGCGGGATCACGGACTCCCCGCCCTCGAGCGAGAAGCGCTTCTGCCCGACGTACTTCGTCTGCAGGAAGGTCTCGAACGCCTCCGCGGCGTTGAGCCGCCGCAGGATGCGCAGCTGCTCCTCACGCTCCGGGGAGGCGTGGGCCCGCTCGACCCGGTCCTGGATCCACTTGCGTTCCTTGGGGCTCTGGATGTGCATGTACTCGATGCCGGTGGTCCGGCAGTACGAATCCCGCAGCACCCCGAGGATGTCCCGCAGCTTGGCCCGGGAGAGGCCGGCGAAGCCGCCGACGGCGAACTCCCGCTCCAGGTCCCACAGCGTCAGCCCGTGCTCGTTGATGTCCAGGTCCGGGTGCTTGCGCTGCTTGTACTCCAGCGGGTCCGTGTCAGCCATCACGTGGCCACGCACCCGGTAGGAGTGGATGAGGTCGAAGACGCGGGCGGCCTTGGTGACGTCGTCGTCGTGCGAGACGTCGATGTCCTTGAGCCAGCGGACCGGCTCGTACGGGATGCGCAGCGCCTTGAAGATCTCGTCGTAGAAGCCGTCCTCGCCGAGCAGCAGCTGGTGCATGACCCGCAGGAACTCGCCGGAGGCGGCGCCCTGGATGACCCGGTGGTCGTAGGTGCTGGTCAGCGTCATCACCTTGGAGACGCCAAGCCGGTGCAGGGTGTCCTGCGAGGTGCCCTGGAACTCCGCCGGGTACTCCATCGCGCCGACGCCCACGATCAGTCCCTGGCCCGGCATGAGGCGCGGTACCGAGTGGACGGTGCCGATCCCGCCGGGGTTGGTGAGCGACGCGGTGACGCCGGAGAAGTCCTCCATGGTCAGCTTGTTGTGCCGCGCCCGGCGCACGATGTCCTCGTACGCCTGCCAGAACTCGAAGAAGGTCAGCGTCTCGGCCTTCTTGATGGCCGCGACCACCAGCTGCCGGTCGCCGTTCGGCTTCACCAGGTCGATGGCCAGCCCGAGATTCACGTGCTCCGGCTTGACCAGGGTGGGCTTGCCGTCCTTCTCGGTGTACGCGTGGTTCATCGCGGGCATGGCCTTGAGGGCCTGGACCATGGCGTAGCCGATGAGGTGCGTGAAGGACACCTTGCCGCCGCGGGCACGCTTCAGGTGATTGTTGATGACGATGCGGTTGTCAACCAGGAGCTTGACCGGGATCGCGCGTACGGAGGTCGCGGTGGGCAGCTCCAGCGAGGCGTTCATGTTCTTCGCGACAGCGGCCGCGGGACCGCGCAGCGCGACATGCTCGGGCCCCTCCGCCTGCTCCGGCGCGGCCTGCTCGGCGGGCTTCGCGGACTTGGCGGGTTGCGCGGCGGCCGGCTTGGGCGCGGCCGGCTGGGCGGCGGGAGCTGCCGGCTGAGCGGGAGCCGGGGCAGCCGCGGTGGGAGCGGCTGGGGCTGCCGCGGCCGACTGACNCCCGCCTCGGACATCACGGACTTGACGTCCGCGAAGTCGAGGTTGATCAGACCGGGGGTGGTGATGAGATCGGTGATGCCCTGCACGCCGGACAGCAAGACCTGGTCCGCGGACTTGAACGCGTCGAGCACGCTCACCTGACGGTCCGAGATGGAGAGCAGCCGGTCGTTGGGGATGACGATGAGGGTGTCCACCTCGTCCCGCAGCCCCGCGATGCCGTCTTCGGCCTGGTTGGCCCTCCGACGGCCCTCGAAGGTGAACGGACGGGTGACGACGCCGATCGTCAGGGCGCCGAGCGAACGTGCGATGTTCGCGACCACGGGGGCGCCCCCCGTGCCCGTACCGCCGCCCTCGCCCGCCGTGACGAAGACCATGTCGGCCCCCTTGAGGACCTCCTCGATCTCCTCGCGGTGGTCCTCGGCGGCCTTACGGCCGACATCCGGGTTGGCACCCGCGCCGAGACCGCGGGTGAGT
>NZ_LJGU01000091.1:77056-89325 GCF_001751245.1 Streptomyces oceani | reverse complement strand
CAGTACCGCCGACTCGTCGGTGCCGGCGGGGGAGTCGGCGGCCGGAGCGGACGCCCGCGCGCCGTCCGTGTCCTCGGCCGACCCGGTCGCCCCGGTCGCCCTGGTCGCCGAGGTTTCCTCGGAGAGCGGCTTGCCGGCGCGCGTACGGCGGCGCTGACGGTTGATACGGGAACGTCGCGGGCGCTCCTCGGCCTTCTGGCGCCCGCGGGAACGGGCGCCGGGCTCGCCGAGGTCCTCCACCTCCTCGGCGGACAGACCCGCACGGATGCGCTCGCCGCGCGGCAGTATCCCCTTGGTGCCCTCCGGGATGCTCAGCGCGGTGTACAGGTGCGGGGAGGTGGAGTACGTCTCCTCGGGTTCGTGGAAGTCCAGACCGAGCGCGCGGTTGATCACCTGCCAACGGGGGATGTCGTCCCAGTCGACCAGGGTCACCGCGGTGCCGTACTCGCCGGCGCGGCCGGTACGCCCGATGCGGTGCAGGTACGCCTTCTCGTCCTCCGGCGTCTGGTAGTTCACGACGTGCGTGACGCCGCTGACGTCGATGCCGCGGGCGGCCACGTCCGTACACACCAGAACGTCGACCTTGCCGTTCCGGAACGCCCGCAGTGCCTGCTCGCGGGCTCCCTGGCCGAGGTCGCCGTGCACCGCGCCGGCCGCGAAACCGCGCCGGACGAGCTGTTCGGCGGTGTCCGCGGCGGTCCGCTTGGTGCGACAGAAGACCATGACCAGGCCACGGCCCTCGGCCTGCAGAATCCGGGCGAGCATCTCCGGCTTGTCCATGGAGTGCGCGCGGAAGACGTGCTGGGTGGTGTTCGCGACGGTCTGGCCCTCGTCGTCCGGGTCGGCCGCGCGGACGTGCGTGGGCTGGCTCATGTAGCGCCGGGCGAGCGAGATGACCTGGCCCGGCATGGTGGCGGAGAAGAGCATCGTCTGGCGCTTCGTCGGCAGCAGCTGGATGATCTTCTCGACGTCCGGCAGGAAGCCGAGGTCCAGCATCTCGTCGGCCTCGTCCAGGACGAGGGAGGCGATGTGCGACAGATCCAGCTTGTGCTGGCCGACGAGGTCGAGAAGTCGCCCCGGCGTGCCGACGACGATGTCGACGCCCTTCTGCAGGGCCTCGACCTGGGGCTCGTAGGCCCGTCCGCCGTAGATGGGGGTGACCCGGACGTTCCGCACCTTGCCCGCGGTCAGCAGGTCGTTGGTGACCTGCTGGCACAGTTCACGGGTGGGCACGACCACGAGCGCCTGTGGCGCGTCGGTCAGCTCCTCGGGCTGGGCATGCCCCAGCTCCACGTCGGCGGGCACGGTGACGGCCTCCAGCAGTGGAAGCCCGAAGCCCAGCGTCTTGCCGGTGCCGGTCTTCGCCTGACCGATGACGTCGCTGCCGGCGAGCGCCATCGGGAGAGTCATCTCCTGGATGGGAAAGGGCGTGGTGATGCCGACGGCCTCCAGGGCCTCGGCTGTCTCGGGGCAGACCCCGAGATCTGAGAACGTGGTGGACAGGATGCTTGTCCTCTTCTGTAGGACGCGGTACGGAGCGCGGCCCGGGGATA
Source organism: Streptomyces oceani (assembly GCF_001751245.1). Lineage (GTDB taxonomy): Bacteria > Actinomycetota > Actinomycetes > Streptomycetales > Streptomycetaceae > Streptomyces > Streptomyces oceani. The sequence goes on along the minus strand of NZ_LJGU01000091.1, from coordinate 87,772 downwards.
CCCGATCCCCGGCCCGAGCGAGGGGAGGGTCGCACCGCATCGAGGTGGCGGGCGCCTCGTGGGCGTCGGTCCGCCGGACGATGCGGGACCGCAATCACTCGCTCAAGCGCTCCTGTCGCGCGAGCGGTCCCTCATCCTGCACGGCACGAGCGGGGAGCACGGCCGTACGGAAGGGCTTTCAGTCGGAGCCGATCGTGCTACCGACCGGGCATCCGCGTATGCGTGTAGCCCACTGATTTTCCAGCGGGCCGTTATCACTGTACCTTGAATCGGCTCGTGTGTACCGGGGTGAGAGTGGCGAGCGAGGTCAACGATGTGGTGCGGCTACTGTCCAGGCTGGTGAGCGAGCTATCGTGCGGGCATGGAGACATCTGACACAGCCCATGCCGAAGCCCCCGTCGAGACTCCCGAGAGTGCCGAGGACGGTTCAGTCGGTCTGAGCGGGATCGCCACTCGGTCCTGGGCGGATGCCTCCGCGGAGCCGCGGTACCGCGCCGCCGTGGTCGACCTGCTGGGTGCGCTGGCGTACGGCGAGCTGGCCGCGTTCGAGCGGCTGGCGGAGGACGCGAAGCTCGCGCCCTCGCTCGCGGACAAGGCACAGCTGGCGGCGATGGCCTCGGCCGAGTTCCAGCACTTCGACCAGCTGCGCAAGCGGCTGGCGGAGGTGGACGTCGACCCGACCGAGGCGATGGAGCCGTTCGCCGCGCCGCTGGACGACTTCCACCGGCTGACCGCTCCCTCGGACTGGCTGGAGGGGCTGATCAAGGCGTATGTGGGCGACTCGATCGCCTCCGACTTCTACCGCGAGGTAGCCGAGCGGCTCGACGCCGACACCCGGGCGCTGGTGCTGGGCGTACTGGACGACACCGGACACTCCAGCTTCGCGGTGGAGAAGGTACGAGCCGCCATCGAGGAGGACCCGCGGGTGGGCGGTCGTCTCGCGCTGTGGGCCCGCCGGCTCATGGGGGAGGCGCTGTCGCAGGCCCAGCGGGTGGTCGCGGACCGGGACGCGCTGTCCACGATGCTGGTCGGCGGGCTGGCGGACGGCTTCGACCTCGCCGAGGTCGGGAGAATGTTCTCCCGGATCACGGAGGCGCACACCAAGCGCATGGCCGCGCTGGGCCTGGCCGCGTAAGGCCGTCGACCGTCGTGAGCGCGGTCGGGGAGCCGCGCCGCGCACCGCACGGAGGGTGGGTGCGGGAATCCACGCCGTCCCGTGCGGTGCGGCCTCACGGCCTGACGGGGCCTGACGCGGGCTGTGCCGCGGACAGGTGCGGATACAGGTCGGCCGGATCCTCGCCGAGCCGAGACTTCCACAGGGCCGTCCGCTGGTCGGCCAGCACTTCGAGGGAACCGGCGGCCAGGCCGTCCAGCGCCGCCCTGGCGATCACGTCGGGGTGCGACTTCTCGTCCTCGACGCCGGCCATCATTCCGGTGTCGACGCTCGCCATCGCCAGCGCCGTGACCTGGGTGCCCTGTTCGGCGAGTTCGTACCGGACGCCGTTGGTGAGCGCCCAGGCCGCGGCCTTGGACGCTCCGTAGCTGTTGGAGTGCTCGTAGGCCATCCAGGCCATGATCGACAGCGCGTTCAGCACGAAGCCGCCGCCGTTCGCGCCCAGCACCGGGGCGAAGGCACGCACCATGCGCAGCGTGCCGAAGTAGTTGGTCTCCATCTCCAACCGGATGTCCTCCTCCGCGCCGTCGGTCAGCTTGGCGAAGGTCGACACCCCGGCGTTGTTGACGAGCAGGGTCGTGTCGTGGGTCGTCGCCGCGGCCCGGGCCACGGAGGCGTCATCGGTGACGTCCAGCGTCAGGGGGACGACACCGGGCATCTCGGGTACGGTCTCCGGCCGGCGCGTGGCCGCGTAGACCTTCCTGACGCCGCGGCGCCGCAACTCGGTGACGAAGCTGTGCCCGATTCCCCGGTTCGCGCCGGTGACCAGCGCGGTCTGCTCTCGTATGTCCATGACGGCTACGCTAGAACCTCACGTGGGCGTGAGGGTCAAGCCGAAGGAAGGGGGAATCGGGCGATGAAGATCGGAGAACTCGCTCAGCGGGCCGGTGTGAGCGTGCGCGCGTTGCGTTACTACGAGGAGCGCGGCCTGCTCAGTCCGGAGCGCACGCCGTCGGGACAGCGCCGCTACACCGAGGAGACCGTCGAGGTGGTACGCCTGTTCCAGCGGTTCTACGCGGCCGGCCTCAGCAGCCGTGCCATCGCGGCACTGCTGCCCTGCGTGAACAACGGTCGCACCACCGCCGCACAGCGTGACATGTTGCAGTTCGAACGCGACGGCCTCGCGGATCGGGTCGACGAGATGACCCACACGCTCCACCGACTCGACGAGCTCATCACCGCCGCCGACCACCACGTCTGATCGGCGGAGATCCGAACGACGCGACCTAGTTGTGTCGGCCCGGGACGTTGGTCCCGCGCCTGAGGCACTCGAGGGCACGCCGTTCCCGGTGGTCGGGCGGCGCGGACCGCGGCGACTGACGCTGTGGGCGCCGTGTTCCCGTCCGCGCGGGCGTGCTCCGGGAGTCGGTCAGCCATCGAGCGCGAGGTCCGTACCGCTCTCCGCGAAGGGGCCACCGGCCGTGAAGGCCAGCTTGGCGAAGCGTTCGCCGATACGCCGGTGGGCCGGCGTGTCCGGGTGGAGCTGGTCGGGCATCGGCAGCTCTGCGCAGTCCGCCTCGCCGTACAGCTCGCGGCCGTCCAGGTAGTGCAGGTTCCGGTCGGTCTCCGCACGCTGTGCCACGATCCGGGCCAGCTCGTCCCGGATGACGTTCAGGGTCAGCTTCCCGCTCGCCCGCTCCGCCGGATCGCCCGTGGCCTGGAACTTCGGTTGCTCCGTGTGCAGCGTGCTCGCGTCCCAGGCGCCGGGGCCGGGGGTGTCCTCGTGTATCGGGCACAGCAGGGGTGAGACGACGAGCAGCGGCACGGTGGGGTGGCCCTCACGGATGGTGTCGAGGAAGCCGTGCACGGCGGGACCGAAGGCGCGTAGCCGCATCAGGTCGGCGTTCACCACGTTGATGCCGAGCTTGACGCTGATCACGTCCGCCGGAGTGTCCCGCAGCGTACGGGCGGTGAACGGGTCAAGCAGGGCGTTACCGCTCAGACCCAGATTGACCAGCTCCACATCGCTGAGGGAGGCGGAGACCACGGGCCAGGTGCTGGTGGGGGTGGCGGCGTCCGAGCCGTTGCTGATCGAACTGCCGTGGTGGACCCACACGCGCCGTCCGCTCTCCGGCGCGGGCTCCACGGGGGCGTCGGTGCGCAGGCGGAGGAGCTCGGCGAGCTCGTTGTGCGGCAGCCAGATCTCGACGTTCTTGGTCTCCTCGGAGAGGCCGGTGAAGCGCACGGTGCCGGGCCGGTCGGACCGGTTCTCGGTGGTGCTCCCGGTGGTCAGGTCGATGGTGAGGGTGTGGCCGCCGGAGGCGATGCTGCCCTGCCCGACCCGGTGCCCGTCCACGCGCAGTTCGTACACGCCGTCGGGCCGGGGCGGGGCGCCCAGGTAGACCCGTTTGGTGGGCAGTGCGTCCAGCTCGACGGCGGTGGCCCGAGTGCGGAACGCCAGTCGTACGCCCGCGGGCTGCGCCTCGGCCATCGCGAGGGCCGGGTCGGTGCACTGGGCGCGTGCCCAGGCGGGCAATCGGTGTGGCTGGACGCCGAGTTCGGTGGTCTCGACGTCGAGGGCGCCGCGCAGGAGCTCCGCGGTGACGGGCGTGGTGATCCAGGAGCTTTCAGTCCGCATGGAGGCAACCTGTTCTGTACGGAGGTGGGTTGGGGCAGTGGCTGGTGGGAGTGGGCGACCTATCCCGGATCGGGCACGTGCTGCTCGGGTCCTGGTTCGGGCCAGCTGCGCAGCAGGGCGTCGAGAGCGTCCAGGCTTCGTGCCCAGCTCTCCTCCGCGTCCGGGGCGCTGTGGCTGAAGCCGCCGGCCAGCTCGAGGCTGACGAAACCGTGGAAGACGCTGCCCAGCAGTCGTACCGCGTGCGTCTGGTCCGGCTCCGACAGGTCGTAGCCACGGAGGATCGCCCGGGTCATCTGCGCGTGCCTGCCCCCCGCGCTGGCCGCGGCAGTGGCCGGGTCCAGCCGCAGCTGGGCGGCGGCGTAGCGGCCGGGGTGTTCGCGGGCGTAGTCGCGGTAGACGTTCGCGAAGGCGACCAGGGCGTCCTTGCCCGCTCGGCCGGCCAGCGCGGCGGCGCCCCGGTCGGCGAGCTCGGCCAGGGCGAGCAGGGCGATCCTGGTCCGCAGGTCCTGGGAATTGCGCAGGTGCGAGTACAGGCTCGCGACCTTGACGTCGAAGCGTCTGGCGACTGCCGAGATGGTCACGTTGTCGAAGCCGACCTCGTCGGCCAGCTCCGCGCCCTCCAGGGTCAGACGCTCCGTGGTCAGTCCGGCGCGTGCCATAACTATCCCTCCCGATGCCAATACCAAGCATGCATCTTCCTAAATGCTTTAGGCAAGAGGGATAAAGCAATGGCGCTGGAGGCGGTTTGATAAGCCGAACCGGCCAAGGAGCTCCGTCTTGGCCCCTCGGCGCGGCCGCGCGGGCAGCGGCCAGGGAGCTGGGCATCCGAGGAGAACACGGCACGGGCTGACGGCTGGTGGACAGCCGTCAGCCCGTCAGGCCCTGGTGGTGTGGGCGGGAACCGGGGGAGTGTGTCAGGGCACGTGAGGTCGGGCGGTCACGTCCGGACGGAAGCCCGTACGAACGCCGCCGCCCATCAGCAGGGAGAGCATCGCCACGCTGACGCCGGTCGCGATCGCGAGAATGGCCGCCGGATGACCCGCTCCCACGACGACCCGGGCGATCACGCCGCCCAGCAGGGCCGCGACGGGTCCGGTGGCCAGGACCAACGCGCGGTCGGGGAAACGCTCGGGAAGCCAGCGGGTGGCAGCGGCGGCGAGAGCGAATCCCAGGACGAGCGAACCGATCGTTTCCCAGGGCATGCGGACCTCCCGAGGCCGGCGCCGTTGCGGTCGGTCCCGTACTTCCCCGGTGGTGAGCACGGCAAAACGGCGGTTCCGGTGAATTCTCGGTTACTTCCCGTGAATACGACCGGACCGCCGTTTGCCGGGTCAGTCAGCCCGTCCTGGGCCAGGACGGGCGCGGGGGCGACCCGGGCTGCTGATCCTGGCTGAGCTGACCCGGACCGACCCACGCCTACTACAGGGTGCCGAAACCCACCTTGCGCCCGCTGGCCTCGCCGATCTCGACGTAGGCCACCCGGTCGCCGGGAACCATCACCTTCCGCCCGTGCTCGTCCTCCAGGACCAACAGCTCGCTGCTCTTGCCGAGCGCCGACTCCACGGCGCCCTTGACCTCGTCGGCGGTCTGCGCGCTCTCGATGACGATCTCGCGCGGTGCGTGCTGAACGCCGATCTTGACCTCCACGGCTATGTCCCTCCGAGGTTCGCTGGGTGCGCGGACAGCCGCGCGGTACGCAGCACAGGTTAGCCGTTCTCGGGATGCGTGGACGAAGCCGCCGGCTTCCCTCGCGGGAGACCCGCGAGCCCCGTCCGTACGCGGGCGACGTACGCCTGCCGTAAGCGGGCGCCGTACGACGGCAGCGGGCGACCGGCTGGCGGCGTCGAGGGGCCGCCCCGGGTCCTCACTGCATCGGGAAGCCCGCGATGCCCCGCCAGGACAGGGAGGAGATCAGCTTTGTGGCGGCGTCCCGCGGCACGCTCTGGCCCGCGCTCAGCCAGTAGCGTGCGGTGATCTGCGCCATCCCGCACAATCCGACCGCCAGCAGCATGGCCTGGTCCGGCGGCAGCTTGGTGTCCTCGCTGATCACCTCGCAGACCTCCTTCGCGCAGTCCAGATTCACCTTGTCGACCCGGTCCCGGACCTCGGGTTCGTTGGTCAGGTCGGACTCGAAGACCAGCCGGAAGGCACCGCCCTCGTCCTCGACGTACGCGAAGTAGGCGTCCATCGTCGCGCCGACCCGCTGCTTGTTGTCCGTCGTCGAGGCCAGCGCCGTACGCACCGCCTGCAACAACTCCTCACAGTGCTGGTCCAGCAGAGCGAGATACAGCTCCAGCTTGCCCGGGAAGTGCTGGTACAGCACCGGCTTGCTGACGCCCGCCCGGTCCGCGATGTCGTCCATGGCAGCCGCGTGGTAGCCGTGCGCGACGAAGACCTCCTGGGCCGCGCCCAGGAGTTGGTTGCGCCGGGCCCGGCGTGGCAGGCGTGTGCCACGGGGGCGCGCCTCTGCTGTCGGCTCGATCGCTGTCACGCTTCGCCTCCCTGGATGCCTCCCCGGACCTGCCGTGGAGGCTGTGTTCCGCGCGTGGTACGCGCTGCGTCACCCGCCATCGTACTTTCGGGTAACAGCCCTGTGCGTGCCACCGGTGGAGAATTTCCCGCCCGCCGTGTGGACGCGCGACCGCCGGCGGCTCAGCGGTACTCCTCGTTGGGGTCGGGGTCCTCCTCCACCACCATGGCCTGCTCGGCTGCGTCCACCGGATCGGCCTCCTCGCCGCCCCGGTCGGTCATCGGGTCCTGGCGCTGCCGCAGCAGCCCCGCGTGCTGCTCCGCCGTGTCTCCCTCGGAGGCGTCGAGACGTGGCTCGTCCGGCTCGTCCTCGAACTCGTCGTCGAAGGTCTCGGGGTCGGTCGGATCAACGGGCATGTTGACTCCCCTTTCCGGAACGCGCACCTCCCGTTCGAGCCTAGGAGGGCGCTGGGCCGATCGCCATGCGGGGCAGCGTCTCCCCGCGTTGTGGCTGTCGCACACCCCCTCTTCTCGCTTTCTCTCGTGCCCCTCGCCGGGTCCGCCCGCCGCCCGGTCCGCCGTGCTGCCGAACGGCGGCGTTCCGCGCCTCCGGGACGGTGACAGTCGGCACATACGGTCCGGCGGCGTGTGATGGTCTCGTAACATTGCTCCATGTCATCGACTGATCAGCCGGACGCTCGTGCCCTGGTGCCGCCCGCGGTGCCGGTGGCCGGTGCCCCGCCGGTCGCCGAGGAGGGGCCGCCGTCCGTCGGGGGGCAGCCCCGGGAGACCGTGTCGCTGGCGGGGCAGGAGCTGTCCGTATGCCGCCAGCCGGGCCGCCGCGCGGACCTGCCGCCCGCGGTGTACGTCCACGGGCTCGGTGGCTCAGCGCGGAACTGGTCGGCGCTGATGGCTCTGCTCACGGACAGCGTGGACGGCGTGGCCCTGGACCTGCCGGGATTCGGGGAGTCACCGCCCCCGGCGAACGGTGACTACTCCGTCTCCGGACACGCGCGCGCCGTGATCCGGTACGTGGACGGGACCGGCGACGCCCCGGTGCACCTGCTGGGCAACTCGCTGGGTGGCGCCGTGGCGACCCGAGTCGCCGCCCTACGTCCGGAGTTGGTGCGTACGCTGACGCTCGTGTCCCCCGCGCTGCCGGAACTGCCGCCACAGCGCACCGCCCTCCCCACCGGCTTGCTGGCCGTTCCCGGAGCCACGGCGCTGTTCGGCCGCCTCACCCGGCACTGGACGGCCCAGCGTCGGACCAGTGAGGTGCTGGCGCTGTGTTACGGCGACCCGAGCCGGGTCACCGAGGAGGGATACGCCGCGGCGGTCGCGGAGTACGAACACCGGCTGACCCAACCGCACTTCTGGGACGCGCTGGCCCGCTCGGCCCGTGGTCTGGTGGGCGCGTACACCATGGGAGGTCAGCAGTCCCTGTGGCGGCAGGCGGAGCGGGTGCTCGCGCCGACCCTGCTGATCTACGGTGGCCGGGACCTGTTGGTGTCACCCCGGAGGGCGGGCCGGGCGAGCGCGGCGTTCCGCGACTCGCGGCTGCTGACACTTCCGGACGCGGGGCATGTCGCGATGATGGAATATCCGCAAGCGGTCGCGGGGGCGTTTCGTGAGCTGTTGGCGGAAACGGACCGGACATTCGAGACCCTGAGGGGTGCCTAGTGGGACGGCACAGCCGCAAGCGGCGTGGTGCGAAGACCGATACGTCCGCCGCCTCCGGCGCGTCGGCGACCTCCGAGGAGCGGCACCGGCCCGGGTCGGCGGAGGCGCGGGGGGAGCGTCACCAGGACNCCGCCACAGCGCACCGCCCTCCCCACCGGCTTGCTGGCCGTTCCCGGAGCCACGGCGCTGTTCGGCCGCCTCACCCGGCACTGGACGGCCCAGCGTCGGACCAGTGAGGTGCTGGCGCTGTGTTACGGCGACCCGAGCCGGGTCACCGAGGAGGGATACGCCGCGGCGGTCGCGGAGTACGAACACCGGCTGACCCAACCGCACTTCTGGGACGCGCTGGCCCGCTCGGCCCGTGGTCTGGTGGGCGCGTACACCATGGGAGGTCAGCAGTCCCTGTGGCGGCAGGCGGAGCGGGTGCTCGCGCCGACCCTGCTGATCTACGGTGGCCGGGACCTGTTGGTGTCACCCCGGAGGGCGGGCCGGGCGAGCGCGGCGTTCCGCGACTCGCGGCTGCTGACACTTCCGGACGCGGGGCATGTCGCGATGATGGAATATCCGCAAGCGGTCGCGGGGGCGTTTCGTGAGCTGTTGGCGGAAACGGACCGGACATTCGAGACCCTGAGGGGTGCCTAGTGGGACGGCACAGCCGCAAGCGGCGTGGTGCGAAGACCGATACGTCCGCCGCCTCCGGCGCGTCGGCGACCTCCGAGGAGCGGCACCGGCCCGGGTCGGCGGAGGCGCGGGGGGAGCGTCACCAGGACGCCCGCTCGGCTGGTCCGGACGCCTCGGTCGAGCCGCCCTGGCGCGGGCGGATGGGCGAAGGCCAGGTCCCGGACGCCGGTTACGGGGCGGGTTGGCAGACCACCCGGGCGCACGGCTCGGTCTTCGGAGGGGTCGAGACGCCACCGTGGGGCTCCTCCGTGTTCGGCGGGCCGTCGCCGTCCGCTGGCCCTTCGGGGGGTCCCGGACCGTACGCGTACCCGGGGGCGTCCGGGGACGAGCCGACGCGTGGCGGTCATCCGCAACACCCGGAGCCCGGCGGAGCGTGGGGCACCGCCTGGGGCACCATGGCCGTCGCCGGACCCGGGACGGCGGCCGAGGGGCCGCGCCAGGAGTACCTCGACGCCTTCGACACGCTAGGCGGGTCGGACACCCGGGACGACGTGTTCGCGGCGGGCGCCCCGCGCCGTGGCATGCCCGAACAGCGCGGTACGGGCGTACGGGAGCAGGGCCCGCCGTACGACCCGTCGAGCCCGCGGGCCGGTCGGCCCGCCGCCCAGGGCGAGGACGGGGACGGAGCCGGCTTCGTACCAGGGCACGGGCCGGGCGACGGCGACGAGGAGCCGAACGCCCCGCTGGCCGCCGTCTCACCCGAGCCGGGGGAGAGGCGTCGCAAGGGGCGTACGTTGACCGGGGCGGCGGCGGCCGCGGTCACCACGGTGCTGGCCGTGGTGGTGGCCGGTCAGGTCACCAGCCCCGACGAGGAGCAGCGGGCCGGCGCCGCTGGCGAGGACCGTGCCTCGGAGGCCGACTCCGCCAGCCGCTCGGACTCCCGCCCGAACCCGTCCGAGCCCGCGCCGGTTTCGTACGCGGAGAAGATGTCCACCGTCGTGCCGCTGTCCCGGGAACTGCACGGGCCCGGAACCTTCACCGCGGTCGGCGGGCAGGCGGACGGCGTCGAGGGCGCTGAGGAGGTCGTACGCTACCGGGTGGACGTGGAGAAGGACCTGCCGCTGGACGCCGAGCTGTTCGCGAAGGCCGTGCACACCACGCTGAACGACGACCGGAGTTGGTCGCGCGGCGGGCAGCGCGGCTTCGAGCGGGTGGCCTCCGGGCAGGCCGACTTCGTGATCACGCTGGCGAGCCCCGGGACGACCGGCGAGTGGTGCGCCAAGTCGGGGCTGGACACCACCGAGCAGACCGTTTCCTGCGACTCCGCCGCCACGCAGCGGATCATGATCAACGCGTATCGGTGGGCCCAGGGCTCCAGGACCTTCGGTGACGATCTGATCCGGAAGTACCGGGAGATGCTCATCAACCACGAGGTGGGACATCGGCTCGGCCGGGACCACGAGTACTGCGGGGGCGAGGGGGAGCGGGCGCCGGTCATGATGCAGCAGACGAAGACGCTCACGACGGACGGCGTCAGCTGCCGTCCCAACGCCTGGCCCTACCCGGACTCCTGAGCCGCACCGGGAGCGCACCGCCGCCGCTTCCCGCGCGCAGAACGCGTGACCGGCGGGTAAGTCACGGGTGTTCACCCCTTCCGGTGGTGCCACGGACAACCGTCCACCGGACGCCGCCCGACCCGCATAGCGTCGTCCGGGAAAGGCCACCGCAGACATCGGCAGTGGCCCCACCAGGAGACTGATCCGGGGGTTCTTCCGTGCGCATCGCATTGCTCACCGAGGGTTGTAGCCCGACGGCGTGGGGTGAGAACGCCTCGTGGTGTGACCGGTTGCTGCGCGGGCTGGGGCAGCACGACTTCGAGACGTACGCACTGACGCACGACTGCCCGGAGGCGGCGGCGAGTTGGTGCGAGCGGCCAGCCAACCTGTCCCGGGTGCGTACGGCCACGCTCTGCGGCGAGCCGCCCGTCAGCGAGACCGCCGGGGGCCTGGGCGGGGTGCTCGGTCTGGGCGGGCGACGGGAGCGACGTCGCTTCGTACGGCACTACGGCGAACTCGTCGGCGCCGTCTGCGCCGCCACTCCCGACCCCGGAGACGAGCTGGCGGACCGTTTCGCCAACGGGCTCTACGGCCTGGCGGAGTTGGCCCGCGAACGGGCCGGCGTCCGGCTGTCGGTG
>NZ_LJGU01000091.1:63720-74006 GCF_001751245.1 Streptomyces oceani | reverse complement strand
GGGCCGTCGGCCGTCGCGCGGCTCGCCCTCGGCCTGCTACCCGGCGCGCTGTGCGCCGCCACCCTGCTCGGCTTGGCGCGACTGCCCGAGTCGGTCGCTCCGCCGCTGCGTTGGGCGGTCGGCGGTGGTGGGGCGCTGGCCGTGCTGTGCGTCGGCTGGCTCGCGCTCCGGCCGCGCCGCGGCGACAGGCCGCGCCGCGGCCGCGCGAGTCAGCCGGCACTGTGCTGGTTGACCGGATACGCCCTGTACGGCGACTGGTTGCTCACCCAGGTGCTCGGCGGCGGTCCCGGGCCCGCCGCGTGGCCGCCCACGCCCGACTGTGCGTGCGTGCCCCTCACGCTCACGCTCGCCGTCGGGCCGGCGGTCGGCGGCGTCCTGCTGTTCGCCGCGCACGCCCGGCGCGGACTGCGCGACGGGCACGGGCTGAGCTGGTTCACGGCCCGCTCCCGGCCGTTGCTGGCCGCCGTACTCGGAGGGTACGCCGCGCTGCTGGTGGTCCTGCACGCGGCGGCCGGTCTGGCGGTGGCGGGACGGCTGCCCTCCGTGGGCCAGCACCTGGCCACCGGGCTGCTGGGCATGCTGCTCTTCCTGGCGTTGCTGCTGGCCCACCACGATCGGTCACGTACGGCACTCGCCGGTCTGTACGCCGGCTGCGCGCTCCAGGCGACCGCGTTCGGCACGGTGCTCGGAGCCCGGCTGCCCGGCATGGCGGTGCTGGGCCGGCCGGTGGAGCGCGCGGTCGCCGAGTTCGGCACGGCGGCGGTGCCGGTCATCGCCTTCGGGCTCCCCGCGCTGGCGCTGCTGATCCACGTCGTCCGGGCGTTGCCCAGAGCCTCGGCGCACCGGGAGAGGCCGTGAGCGGCGCACGGCCGCGTACTGGCCACGGGCGCCCCGGACGCAGCGCGCCGACCCCGCCGTCCGTACGACGGGGTGCGGTACGCGTACGTCCCGCGAGCCGCACCGCCACCAGACCCGACCCAGGGGCCCGCTCCCGCCGTGGAGCACGCGCCCGTACCACCTGTCAGCCACCCTCAACCATCCACCGGAGGCCGTCCGATGAGAGTCCTGCTACTTGGCGCCAACGGCTACCTCGGCCGATTCGTCGCGGAGCGGCTGCTGGCGGACCCCGCCGTGCAGCTCACCGCGCTCGGTCGCGGTGACGACGCGGATGTCCGGTTCGACCTGTCCACCGGCAGTCCGGGCGCGCTCACCCGCTTCCTCGACGCCGTGCACCCCGGCGTGCTCGTCAACTGTGCCGGTGCCATCCGGGGCGGCGCGCGTGACGTTCTCCGGCACAACACCATCGGCGCCGCCACCATCTGTGAGGCGCTCCGCCGCAGCGGATGTGGCGCACGGCTGGTGCAGTTGGGCTGTGCCGCGGAGTACGGCCCCTCGCCCGGCGGATCGTCGACCGCGGAGGACGCCCTGCCGCGGCCTGGTGGACCGTACGGCGTGAGCAAGCTCGCCGCGACGGAACTGGTGCTGGGCTCCGGCCTGGACGCCGTCGTGCTGCGGGTGTTCTCGCCGATCGGTCCCGGCACTCCGGCCGGCTCGCCACTGGGGCGGCTCGCGGAGGCCATGCGCCGGGCCATGCAGCAGGGCGACAGTGAACTCAAGCTGCCCGGCCTGGGCGTGCACCGGGACTTCGTGGACGTACGGGACGTCGCGCGGGCGGTGCACGCCGCCTCGCTCTCGGCCGCCCAGGGCGCGATCAACATCGGCACCGGCCGGGCGGTACGCCTGCGGGACGCCGCCGGTGTGCTGGCGCGGGTCTCCGGCTACGCCGGTTCCGTACACGAGCTGGACACCCAGGCCGCGGGGCTGAACGGCGGTCCGGCCGGCTATCCGTACCCGGACGGCTGTGGCAGCTGGCAGCAGGCGGACGTCCGTACGGCCCGCGACCGGCTCGGCTGGCGGGCGCGGATCGGCCTGGAGGAGTCCCTGGCCGACATCTGGATGGAGGCGGCATGCCGCATCTGACCACCCCGACCCTGCCTCGCCCCGCCGGTGACACCGCCGGCGGGCTCCGCTTCGGCGCGCCGGGCTACGGGCATCCGATGCTTGCGCCGCTGGAGTGGAACGAACTCTCCCGGCCCGGTACGCCCCTGCGCTGGGCGGTGCTCGACGTGGGGCACGGTCCGGGGGAGCGGCCGGACGGTTACTGCCGGGAGGCCGTCGCCCGGGTCCGTTCCGCGGGTCGGAGCGTGCTGGGGCGACTCGAGTGCCGCCGGGGATTCCGACCGTTCAGTGAACTCCTCTCGGACGCGCACCGGTTCCTGGAGTGGTATGGCGTGGACGGCTTCTACCTGGCTCGCTGTCCCGGGGAGCCCGCGTGCCTTGACGAGACGCGACGGGTCGTCACCACGCTGCGGGCCCTGTGCCCGGACGGGCTCTGTGTCCTGGCGCACGGCCGCTCGCCCTTTCCGGGTTACGCCGAGTGCGCGGACCAGCTGGTGACCTTCGCGGGCGGCTGGCCGGAGTACCGCTGGTCGCAGGCCGCGCGCTGGACCGCGGAGCTGCCGCCGGAACGGTTCTGCCACCTCGTCCACTCGGTCCCGCGCACCCATCTCGACGAGGCCCTGCGGATCGCCCGCTGGCAGGGCGCGGGCACGGTGTGGTTCACCGACCGCACCGATCGGGCGGGCGCGAACCCGTGGGAGGGTCTGCCCGGCTACTGGGACGAAATCGTCTCGCGCGTCGGACACGGGCTCGGGGAATGAGCGAGCGCGTGGCAGTGTTACGAGAACATCCGTAACGGCCTGCACTCACTGGCCTGAGCCAGGCCGTAGCCCGTGACCAACCCTTGCTGAGGTCTCCGTGTCGCTGCCACCGCTGGTCGAGCCGGCTCCCGAGCTCACCGTCGACGAGGTCCGCAGGTACTCCCGCCACCTGATCATCCCAGATGTCGGAATGGAGGGGCAGAAGCGGCTGAAGAACGCCAAGGTGCTCTGTGTCGGCGCCGGCGGCCTGGGTTCGCCCGCGCTGATGTACATGGCCGCCGCCGGTGTCGGCACGCTCGGCATCGTGGAGTTCGACGAGGTCGACGAGTCGAACCTGCAGCGCCAGATCATCCACAGCCAGTCCGACATCGGCCGTACGAAGGCGGAGTCGGCGAAGGACAGCATCCTCGGCATCAACCCGCTCGTCGAGGTGCGACTGCACGAGGAGCGGCTCGACTCCACCAACGTGCTGGACATGTTCGCGCAGTACGACCTGATCGTGGACGGCACGGACAACTTCGCCACCCGGTATCTGGTCAACGACGCCTGCGTGCTGCTCGGCAAGCCGTACGTCTGGGGTTCCATCTACCGCTTCGACGGGCAGGCGTCGGTGTTCTGGAGCGAGCACGGCCCCTGCTACCGCTGCCTGTACCCGGAGCCGCCGCCGCCCGGCATGGTGCCTAGCTGCGCCGAGGGCGGGGTGCTCGGGGTGCTCTGCGCCTCGGTCGGGTCGATCCAGGTCAACGAGGCGATCAAGCTGCTCGCCGGGATCGGTGACCCGCTGGTCGGTCGGCTGATGATCTACGACGCGCTGGAGATGACGTACCGGCAGGTCAAGGTCCGCAAGGACCCGGACTGCGCGATCTGCGGCGAGAACCCGACGGTCACCGAGCTGATCGACTACGAGGCGTTCTGCGGCGCCGTCAGCGACGAGGCGCAGGAGGCCGCGTCCGGTTCCACGATCACTCCGAAGCAGCTCAAGGAGTGGATGGACGACGGCGAGAACATCGACGTGATCGACGTCCGGGAGCCGAACGAGTACGAGATCGTCTCGATCCCCGGCGCCCGGCTGGTCCCGAAGGACAACTTCCTGATGGGTGACGCGCTGGGCGAACTCCCGCAGGACAAGCGGATCGTCCTGCACTGCAAGACCGGCGCCCGCTCCGCGGAGGTGCTCGCGGCACTGAAGAACGCCGGTTTCGGTGATGCCGTACACGTCGGCGGCGGTGTCATCGGCTGGGTCAACCAGATCGAGCCGGACAAGCCGGTGTACTGACGGGCCGCCGCTGGCTGGCGCCCGCCAACCGCCGCCCGCTGACTCCGGCCCCTTTCCCGCTACGGGAGGGGGCCGGAGTCGTTCGGGTCCGGGCGTACGGTCAGAGCGCGCCCTTCCGGGTGAGCTGAGTGAACGCGATCCAGCCGGGCAGCACGGGCAACCAGAAGGTCAGCCCGCGGAACAGCAGCACCGCCGGGGTGGCGATCTCCTTGGGCGTGCCGAAGGTGATCAGGCCGGCGATCAGTGCCGCCTCCACCGCCCCGAGGCCGCCCGGGGTGGGAGCCGCCGAGCCCAGCGCGTTGCCGGCGAGGAAGACCACCGCGAGCGTGGCGTAGCTCAACTCGTCGTGGCCGAAGGCGCGCACGCAGGCGTCCAGGCACAGCACGAAGGCGAAGGGCAGCAGGAGGGTGCCGCCCACCCCGGTCAGCAACTGCTTCGGCCGCTGCGCCATGTCCAGCATCCGTGGCACCACGCCCGCGAACAGCGACCGCACCCGGTGCGAGATGAACTTCCGCAGCGGTGGCACGGCGGTGGCGATCAGCGTCAGCACCGCCGCGGTCAGCAGTCCAGCGATGACCGTACGGGAGGGGGAGAAGGTCGGTGTGTGCTCGGTCCCGGTCAGATAGCCGAAGATCATCAGCAGCATGATGTTGCTGGCCAGCCCGAAGAGTTGCGAGGCGCCCACGCTGGCCACCGCGTGCCCGGGGCGTACACCGGACTTCTGCAGGAAGCGGGTGTTGAGCGCGACACCGCCGATCGCGGCCGGCGCGACCAGCTTCACGAAGGAGCCGGCCACCTGCGCCAGCACCGTACGTGGAAACGGCACCCGCTCCGGCACGAAGCCCAGCAGCGCCGTCGCCGCCGCCAGGTAGGTCGTGGAGGCGAACGCCAGCCCGATGGCCACCCAGCCCCACTGAGCGTCCTCAATGACCTGGTCGAACTGCACCTGGCTCAGCTGAGTGAAGAGGAAGTACGCGCCGAGCGCGCCGGCGATGAAGCTCACCAGCGTGCGGGGTTTCACCCGCTCCAGCCGGGCCGGCTCTATCGGCGCCTGCGGCCGGATCAGCAGCACCTGCTGCCGGATCTGCACCAGCAGGTCCTCCTCCCGGGCCTCGTCCATCGCCTCCTCGATGGCCTTCTTCTGCGCGTGCTTGGCCGCCCGCAACTGCTTACGGTCCTGGGTGCCCGACCCGTCCTCCTTACGGGCGGCGGGCTGCCGCCGGGAGGCCTCCAGCACCGCCTCCCGCTCCCGCTGGGCGCGTTCCTTGGCGAGCTTGCGCAGCGTGGTGCGGGTGCTTCGGCTCAGCGCGATGGGTTGCAGCAGCGGCAGGCTGTCCGCGATCGCGTCCGGACCCAGTACCCGTACCGCCACCGCCACCGCCCGCTCGGCGCCGACCCGCAGCCCGAAGACGGTCAGCAACTGCGCCACGTCCATCCGCAGCACCAGGTCGCCCGCGGCGATCTCACCGCCGCGCAGGTCCGTGAGGAACACCTCGCCCTCGGCGTCCACCCGCAACGCCTCCCCGGTGAGCCGGCGGTGCGCGATCCGGCGTGACTGGAGAGCCTTGACCTGGCGCCAGGAGGCGGCCATCAGTTCGTCGGTGATCGCCTCGTCCGGCAGCGCGTCCAGCTTGCGGCCCCCGATGTGCTGGTAGACCAGCATCACCGCGTCCGGGCCCAGCTCGGAGGTGGCGATCAGGCGGGGTGCGTTGGCCCCGGCGGCGATGGCGGCGTACGCCAGCAACGCCTCCTGTTCGAGAGCCTGGCGCAGCGACTGCAGGTTGCGGCGCTGGGTGAGGCCGGGGCCGCGGAGCGCCAGCCGGCGCCAGACCCGGTAGAAGTAGCCGTGCGCCTGCTGTTCCCGGTCGACGATGGTGACCTCGAGCGCCGGGCCGTCCTCCAGGGTGACCCGGTAGTTGCGCCCGCGGTCGTTCTGCTCCGCCGCCTCCGCGTCGTCCGCCTCCTCCACTCGGCGCGCGCTGACCGGGTGGAACCCGACGTGACGTAGCCCGGCGAGCAGGTGCTGGCCGGTGGGGCGTACGTTCGGCGAGCCGACGGCGTACAGCGTGCCGTACGCCACGGACCACCCGATGAGCACGGTGACCGCGATGGAGAACGGCGTCGAGTAGCCGGCGATCAGCACGGAGAAGGCGTCCAGCAGCAGCACGCCCCACAGCAGCACGCGCCAGCGTGGCCGACGGGCCATGCCCACCGCCGTCATGTAGGCGATCACCGGCCCCAGATAACTGTGCACCGGGGTGGTGACCGTGCCGTCGCTGAGCGGCTTGGTGAGGGCGTCATGGATGGCGGAGGGCGCGGCCTCGGTCACCCACAGGTCGGTGGCCAGCGAGACGCCGTGCGCGAGGACCGCCGCGAGTACGCCGTCCGCGATCCGTAGGCCGTCTCGCTTGATGAGACGTTCCACCGCGAAGGCCACCGGCACGAGCAGTACGCCGACGCTGGAGGCCAGTCCGGTGAGACTGATCAGCAGCGCCGGGGCCTGCTCGGTGCCCTTCTTGACGTCGTCCTCGAGGCCCGCCGTGGTGCCGTGCGCGAAGGTCGCGATGGTCAGGACGATCGCGATGCCCAGTAGGCCGAGCGCCATCCGGGTCAGGTCGGACGGGCGGTGCACACGCGCGGGCAGCAGCGGCTCGTCGCTGTCGATGCGGTCGCGGTCCGCGATGGCTTCCTCGGTGTCGGTGTCGGTGTCGGTGTCGGCGCTCGGTTGGTCCGGCTGCTCCTCCTCGTCTGACTGGTCCGGCTGGTCCGGCTGGTCCTCCGCTTCGACATCAGGGGGCGCCTCGGGCGGAGGCTTCTCCCGCCCCGCGCCGGCCCCCGTGCCGCCCTGGTCTCGTATCACGTGTCACCGCCCAGGCGATGGTGGCACGTCGGTGCCGGCGCGGGTGCCCGGCCGTGTCGCTCGGATCTCCGCGGACTCGCGGGCCCCGGCACGCGCGCCTGCCGCGTTGTGGTCTCAACACGCAGTGCCGCTGCGCTCGTTCCCCGTGGCCTTCGGCTCGGGGAGAGCCCGACACCAGACCCCGCTCCCCGATCCACGAAGACCCGAACGACACGTCCTGGGTCGCCGCTCCCCGTGCCCTGCGCACAGACGAGGCGGGCGACGCCGCACGTGCGCTGTCGGTGGTATGCGGCACCATGTCCGGCATGCAGGGAAGCGAACCACCGGCACTGCCGGACTACGCGGAGCGGGTGCTCGAGGTCACCGAGCGGATACCGCCGGGCCGGGTGCTGACGTACGGCGACGTCGCCGAGTGGCTGGCCGGCGAGAGCGACCGGCCGTCCGGCGGCCCCCGGCAGGTCGGTCGGGCACTGGCGTTGTACGGCGGCGGCGTGCCGTGGTGGCGTGTCGTACGGGCCGACGGGGTGCCGCTGCCCGGCCGGGAGGCACGGGCGCTGGAGCGCTACCGTACCGAGGGCACGCCGCTGCGCCGTGGCCGCACGCCATCCCGGGACGCGCCGGAGCCCCCGCCGCGGCTCGATCTGCGCCGCGCGCGGTGGGACGGCTCCGGGGCCGCTGCCGAGGACTGAAGGCGCTCGCCTGTTCACCGGTGCCAGCTTCCGTCGTCGCGGGGTGTCTTGGGTGTCGAGTCTGTCATGTCGTCCGTGTCGGATACCTGGGTGGCGGACATCCGAGCGATCACGGACATCCGGGGTCGTCCGGTGGGACGGCCCGCGCCCCGTGCCTCACCCTGCGCCGCGCCGGTCCGCTCGCATAGTGTCGGCATCCCGCACTGCCCCTCCCCTAGGCGATCCACGTGAGTTCCTCCATTCAGTCCCCGGCACACCGGCCGCCAACCCGGGCGGGCGGGTACCGACTGGTGCGCACCCCGCCGGCCCCCCCGCACCTTCCTGCTTTGGACGCACGCCAGCGTGCCGTGGTTGACCATCCGGGCGGGCCGTTGTTGGTCCTGGCCGGACCCGGCACGGGCAAGACCACCACGCTGGTGGAGGCGGTCGTCGAGCGGGTGCGCCGCGGCACGGACCCGGAGCGGATACTGGTTCTCACCTTCAGCCGTGCGGCGGCCGTCGAGCTGCGCGACCGGATGGCCGTGCGCGGTATCGGGCCGCGTGCTCCTCAGGCGACCACCTTCCACTCGTACTGCTACGCGCTCGTACGGGCGCACCAGGACGCAGACCTCTTCGCGGAGCCGCTTCGTCTGCTGTCCGGACCGGAGCAGGACCTGTACATCCGGGAACTGCTCGCCGGCCAACTCGCGCTGGAGGCCGAGGGGCGGCTGCGGGCCAGTTGGCCGGAGGAGCTGCGGGCCTGCCTGACCACCCGCGGGTTCGCCGACGAGGTGCGCGCGGTGCTCGCCCGCAGCCGGGAGTTGGGCCTCAGCCCGGATCGGCTCGGCGCCTTCGCCCGCGGTTCCGGCCGTCCGGACTGGTCGGCGGCCGCCGGCTTCCTGGCGGAGTACCTGGACGTGCTGGACGCCCAGGGGGTGCTGGACTACGCCGAACTGGTGCACCGTGCGGTGCTGTTGGCGGAGCGTACGGAGGCGGCGTCCCGGCTGCGGACGGCGTACGACGTCGTGTTCGTGGACGAGTACCAGGACACCGATCCCGCGCAGGTCCGGCTGCTGCGCGCGCTGGCGGGGGACGGCGGGTCGCTGACCGTGTTCGGGGACCCGGACCAGTCCATCTACGCCTTCCGGGGTGCCGACGTGGGCGGCATCCTGGACTTCCCGCGGAGCTTCCCGCGCGCCGACGGAGCGTTCGCGCCCGTCGAGGTGCTGGGCGTCAACCGGCGCTCCCGTGCGCGCCTGGTCCAGGCCACCCGGGAGTTGACCCGCCGGATGCCGCTGACCCGGCTCCCGGCCGAGGCCGTACGGGCCCACCGCGCGCTCGCCCCGGTGTGCGAGGGCGGTGTGGTGGAGACCGTCACGGCACCCACCCCGGGGGCGGAGCTGGACACCGTCGCGGACCTGCTGCGCCGCGCTCACCTTGAGGAGGGCGTGCCCTGGGGGGAGATGGCGGTACTGGTGCGGGCGGGCGGGCGTACGATCCCGTCCGCACGTCGGGCGTTGACCGCGGCGGGGGTGCCGCTGCTGGTGGACGGCGACGACCTGCCGTTGCGGCACGAGCCGGCGGTGGAGCCCTTGTTGACGGCGCTGCGTGCGGTGGCACGGGCGGCGGCCCAGCCGGGGCCCGACGCGCCGGACACGGCCGCGGGCAGCCCCGACCCGGTGGCCGGCGGTCCGGAAGCCGCTGGTCCAGATGCCGCTGAGCCGGAAGCCGCGGCGTCCGGGCCGGTGGAGGACGGCGGTCCCGTGGCGAACGGTCCCGTGGAGGACGCCCCCACAGAGGGTAGCCCCACGTCCGACCCGGCCCCGGAGTGTTGGCTGGACACCGAGACCGCGCTCAGCCTGCTCGCCTCCCCGCTGGGCGGCATGGACACCGCGGACCTGCGCCGGCTCGGGCGCGCCCTGCGGGAGGAGGAGCGGGCGGCGGGCCGTGGCCTGCCCCGCCCCTCGGACACCCTGCTCGCCGAGGCGCTCGCGGAACCGGAGCGGCTCGTCGCGCACGATCCGGCGTACGCGCGCGGTGCCCAGCGGCTCGGTCAACTGCTGCGCAAGGCACGGGAGTCGCTGGCCGGCGGGGGTAGCGCCGAGGACGCCCTGTGGCAGCTGTGGGACGGCACTCCCTGGCCGCGCCGCCTGGAGCGGGCCACCCAGCGCGGTGGCGCCGCCGCGCGGAACGCCGACCGCGACCTGGACGCGGTGTGCGCGCTGTTCGACGCCGCCTCCCGGGCCGAGGAGCGGATCGGCGGCCGGGGCGCGCTGAACTTCCTGGCCGAGGTGGAGGCCCAGGACATCGCCGCCGACACGCTGACCGGACGTGCCGTACGCCCCGAGGCCGTACGCCTCATGACCGCGCACCGCTCGAAGGGGCTGGAGTGGCGGCTGGTGGTGCTCGCGGGCGTACAGGAGGGCCTGTGGCCGGACCTGCGGCGGCGCGGGTCCCTGCTGGAGGCGGACCGGATCGGCCGGGACGGCATCGCCGAACCGCTGAGCCCGGGCGCGCTGCTGGCTGAGGAGCGGCGGCTCTTCTACGTCGCGGCCACTCGGGCGAAGGAGCGGCTGGTGGTCACCGCGGTACAGGCACAGGGCGAGCAGGGGGACCAGCCCTCGCGGTTCCTGGCCGAGTTGGGCGTGGAGCCACGGGCGGTCACCAGTCGTCCCCGGCGCCCGCTGTCGGTGGCCGCGCTGGTCGCGGAGCTGCGCGCCACCACGGTCGACCCGGCGGCGTCCGCCGCCCTCCGGGACGCC
>NZ_LJGU01000091.1:53391-63628 GCF_001751245.1 Streptomyces oceani | reverse complement strand
GGGACGCCGCGGCGCAGCGGTTGGCCCGGCTCGCCGGCCTGCGGGACGAGGACGGCCACCCGCTCGTGCCGGCCGCTCACCCGCACCGTTGGTGGGGCCTGTACGAGCCGACCCGCTCCGCCGCTCCGCTGCGTGACCCCGAGCAGCCGGTCGCGCTCTCCGGCAGTGCCCTCGAACAGCTGGCGCGCACCTGCTCGTTGCAGTGGTTCCTGGGCCGGGAGGTGCACGCGGACGCGCCGGCCAGCAGTGCTCAGGGCTTCGGCAACGTGCTGCACGTCCTCGCCGACGAGGTGGCCTCCGGCGGTACGCCCGCCGACCTGTCCGTGCTCCTGGAGCGCCTCGACTCCGTCTGGGACGGCCTCGCCTTCGAGGCGCCCTGGAAGTCCCGGCAGGAGAAGGAGAACGCGCGGGCCGCCCTGGAGCGCTTCCTGCGCTGGCATGTCATGGAGCGCGGCGATGCACGACACGCGGTCGGCAGCGAGCACCCCTTCGACGTGACGCTGCGGGCGGGGGAGACCGGGGAATACGCCGTGCGCATCCGCGGCAGCATGGACCGGGTGGAGAGCGACGCGCTGGGGCGGGCGTACGTCGTCGACTTCAAGACCGGTCGGACGAAGCCGAGCGGCGCTGAGATCGCGGAGCATCCGCAGCTCGCCGTCTACCAGCTGGCCGTTCGGGAGGGCGCCGCCGACGGGCTCTTCGGCGGTGAGCGGCCACCGCCCGGCGGGGCGGAACTCGTACAGCTACGGCTGGGTGCCACCCGTAAGGCCGGCGGGGACGCGCTGCCCACGGTGCAGCGGCAGGAGCCGCCCGACCCACAGGACCTGCCCGAGTCGGAACGCACCCGCGCGCTGCTGGCGACCGCCGCGGGGCGGGTGCTGGACGAACGCTTCACCCCGAACACCGGCTCGCACTGCGCCTTCTGTGCCTTTCGGAGCGCCTGTAGCGCGCGCCCCGAGGGGGGCCAGGTGGTGGAGTAGGTCATCGAACGCGGATGTGGAAGCGCGCCCCGATAGCGGGTGAAACCGGATAAACCTCCCGCGCTTCGCGGGTTGTCGGTGTCGGGCGCTAGCGTCTCAGGGGTGTCCGCACAGCTCACCGATACCGAGCAGCTCAAGGAGCTCCTCGGTATCCCGTTCACTCCGGAGCAGTTGGCCTGCGTCACCGCTCCGCTCGCTCCGCGGGTCATCGTGGCCGGCGCCGGCTCCGGCAAGACCACGGTGATGGCCGCCCGGGTGGTGTGGCTCGTCGGCACCGGACAGGTCGCCCCCGAGCGGGTGCTGGGCCTCACCTTCACCAACAAGGCCGCCGGCGAGCTGGCCGAACGCGTGCGCACCGCCCTGTTGCGCGCCGGCGTGACCGATCCGGACCCGGTCGACCCGGACGAGCCGCCCGGCGAACCGCAGATCCTCACCTACCATGCCTTCGCCGGGCGGCTGCTGACCGAGCACGGCCTGCGACTGGGTGTCGAGCCCGGGATACGGCTGCTCGCCGACGCCACCCGCTACCAGCTGGCCGGCCGGGTGCTGGCCGCGGCGACCGGGCCCTTCGAGGGCCTGCGGAACGGCCTGAGTACGCACATCCGGGACCTCCTGGCGCTGGACGGAGAGCTGTCCGAGCACCTGGTCCCGCCGGAGCGGTTGCGCGCCCACGACGCCGAACTGCGCGCCACCCTGGCCGAGACGGAGCTGACCAACAAGGAGCTGCGCCGGATTCCGGAGACGGCCCTGGCGCGTACGGAACTGCTGGACCTGGTCGAGGAGTACCGCGCCCGCAAGAGCACCCGTGACCTCCTGGACTTCGGCGACCAGATCGCCCTGTCCGCGACCCTGGCGCGGGATGTCCCGGAGGTCGGCAGGCTGCTGCGGGAGGAGTTCCCGGTGGTGCTGCTGGACGAGTACCAGGACACCTCGGTGGCCCAGCGCGTCCTGCTCGCGGGCCTCTTCGGAGGGCGTACGGGCCACGCCGTCACCGCGGTCGGTGATCCGTGCCAGGCCATCTACGGCTGGCGTGGCGCGTCCGTGGCCAACCTGGACCAGTTCCCCGAGCACTTCCGGCACCCGGACGGGCAGCCGGCCGGTCGGCTCGCGCTGAGCGAGAACCGGCGCAGCGGCGGGCGGCTGCTCCAACTCGCCAACGGCCTCGCCACGCCGTTGCGGGAGCGGCACGCGGGCGTGGCGGCGCTGCGTCCCGCGCCGGGCGCGGCAGAGGCCGGACAGGTGAGCTGCGCGCTGCTGGACACCCACGCCGAGGAGTTGGCCTGGCTCGCCGACTCGCTGACACACCTGGTCCGTACGGGCACGCCGCCCGGCGAGATCGCGGTGCTCTGCCGCACCGGCACCGACTTCGCCGCGATCCAGGCCGCGCTGGTCGAGCGGGACGTCCCGGTGGAGGTCGTCGGGCTGTCCGGGTTGGTGCACCTGCCGGAGGTCGCCGACCTCGTCGCGATGTGCGAGGTGCTGCAGGACCCCACCGCGAACGCCGCGCTCGTACGCCTGCTCACCGGCCCCCGCTGGCGTATCGGGGCCCGTGATCTCGCGCTGCTGGGGCGGCGTGCCCGGCTGCTCGTACCGCGCGCGGGGGGTGAGCCGGACGATCCCCGGCAACGGCTGGCCGCGGCGGTGGAGGGCGCCGACCCGGCCGAGGTGATCTCGCTGGCGGACGCCCTGGACACCTTCCTGAGCGACGACGGTCAGGACGAACTGCCGTTCTCCACCGAGGCACGGATACGCTTCGCCCGGTTCGCCGCGGAGATCCGCGAACTGCGCCGGTCGTTGGCCGACCCGCTGTTGGACGTCCTGCACCGGGTCCTCGCGGTGACCGGGCTGGAGGTCGAACTCTCGGCCTCCCCGCACGCGTTGGCGGCCCGGCGGCGGGAGACCCTGAGCGCCTTCCTGGACGTGGCCGCCCGGTTCGCCAGCCTGGACGGCGAGACCTCGTTGCTCGCGTTCCTGGGTTTCCTGCGTACGGCGGTGGAGTACGAGCAGGGCCTGGACAGCTCGTTGCCCGGGGGCGAGAACACCGTGAAGGTGCTGACCGCGCACAAGGCCAAGGGTCTGGAGTGGGACGTCGTCGCCGTGCCCGGGCTGGTCACCGGGCAGTTCCCGAGCGCGCGGGCCCGGGAGTCCTGGCTGACCCGGCCGGGTGTCCTGCCGTACCCGCTGCGCGGTGACGCGGACACGCTGCCGAGCATGGCGGGCTGGTCCGCCCAGGCCAGCAAGGATCACGCCACACAGTTGCGGGACCATCAGGCCACCGAGGAACTCCGGCTGGGCTACGTCGCCTTCACCCGCGCCCGCTCGCTGCTGCTCGGCTCCGGACACTGGTGGGGGCCCACCCAGAAGAAGCGGCGCGGCCCCTCGCCGTTCCTGGAGGAACTGCGTGCCCACTGCGAGTCCGCCACGGCCCACGGCGAGGTCGAGTCCTGGGCGGACGCCCCCGAGGAGGGGGCGGAGAATCCGGCCCTGGCGGAGGCGGCGGAGGAGCGGGAGTGGCCACTGCCGCTGGACCCGGACGCGCTCGCCCGGCGTCGGGAGGCCGCGTCGGTGGTGCTGTCGCACCTGGAGCGGCGGTCCCCGCCGGACGAGCGGGACTGGTGGGACGAGCCGAGCCAGCGGGACGAGACGGGTGAGTCGGATGAGGCCGGCGAGGCAGGTGAGGTGGGTGAGAGGGACGGCGGCGCCGCCACCGTCGCCCCGGAGGAGGAGCGCCTCATCCGCTCCTGGGACCGGGACCTGGACGCTCTGACCGGCGAGCTGCGCCGCTCCCGAACGGTCGTGCACGAGGTGCCCCTGCCGCCTTCGCTGTCCGCCTCCCAGCTGTTGCGGCTGGCCGCGGACCCGGACGGCTTCGCCCGCGAGTTGGCTCGCCCCATGCCCCGGCCGCCGCAGCCCGCCGCCGCGCGCCGCGGCACCCGGTTCCACGCGTGGGTGGAGGCCCGCTTCGAGGAGTTGACGCTGCCCATGCTCGGGCCGGAGGAGTTGCCCGGCGCGGGGGAGCCGGGGGAGGAGCCGTCCGTCGAGATCGCGGACGAGCGGGACCTGGCGGAACTGAAGGCCGCCTTCGCGCGCACCCCGTACGCCCACCGCACGCCGTACCAGGTGGAGGCGCCGTTCCAACTCACCCTGGCGGGCCGTACGGTGCGTGGCCGGATCGACGCCGTCTACCGCACGGACGCCGAAGGCGAAGACGGAGGCGAAGGCGACGACGCCTCGGGGAAGCTCGCCTACGAGATCGTCGACTGGAAGACGAACCGCACGCAGAACGCAGATCCGCTGCAACTCGCGGTGTACCGCCTCGCCTGGGCCGAGCAGCGAGGCCTGCCGCCGGAGCGCGTCGGTGCCGCCTTCCTGTACGTCCGCACGGGCGAGCTGGTACGGCCCGCGCTGCCCGGGCGCGCGGAGCTGGAGCGGCTGCTGAGCCAGGAGCCCGAGTCGCCGGAGCCCGAGCCACCGGAGCCCGAGTCGCCGGAGGCCGATCCGGACAGCTCCACGTGAGCGGGAGACCGCGTACGGTCGCGTGCCACGGGTGGATTGCCCCGGAAAGGCCGGATGTCCGGGTGGCCTCGCGGACCGATAGGCTCGGCCGTATGAGCGCCACCCCGGACACCGTCGTCCACACCTTCGTCACCGAGACGCGCGACACGTTTCTGGACGACCTGGTGGAGTGGCTGCGCATCCCCTCCGTGTCCGTCGACCCCGCCCACGCCGACGCGGTCCGAGAAAGCGCCGACTGGCTGGCCGACAAGCTCGTCGATACCGGATTCCCGCGGGTGGAGGTATGGGACACGGCCGGACATCCAGCGGTCTTCGCGCACTGGCCGGCCGCGGACCCGGCGGCGCCCACCGTGCTCGTCTACGGCCACCACGACGTGCAACCAGCCGTACGAGCCGACGGCTGGCATAGCGAGCCCTTCGAACCGGAGCGTCACGAGGGGCGGCTGTACGGCCGTGGCGCCGCCGACGACAAGGGCCAGGTCCTCCTACACGCCCTGGGCGTCCGCGCCCATCTCGCGGCCACCGGTCGCACGGCGCCCGACGTCCACCTGAAGCTGCTGGTCGAGGGCGAGGAGGAGGCGGGTTCGCCGAACTTCCCGCAACTGCTGCGGGAGCGTGCCGAGCAGCTCACCTGCGATGTGGCGATCGTCTCGGACACCGGCATGTGGTCCGCGGACACCCCGACCGTGTGCACCGGGATGCGCGGACTGGTGGAGTGCCAGATCGACCTGTACGGGCCGGACCAGGACATCCACTCCGGTTCCTTCGGTGGCGCCGTTCCCAACCCGGCGACCGAGGCGGCCCGACTGGCGGGCGCGCTGCACGACCCGGAACGCCGCGTCGCGATCCCCGGCTTCTACGACGGGATCACCGAACTCTCCGAGGAGGAGCGCGAGTTGTTCGCCCAGCTGCCGTTCGACGAGCGGGCCTGGCTGGACGGCGCACACTCGCACGCCACCCTCGGCGAAGCCGGCTACTCCACGCTGGAGCGGATCTGGGCACGCCCGACGGCGGAGGTCAACGGCATCAGCGGCGGCTACCAGGGGCCCGGCGGCAAGACCATCGTCCCGGCCCGGGCGCGGTTGAAGCTCTCCTTCCGCACCGTGGCCGGTCAGGACACCGAGCATGTGCGCCGAGCCGTACGGGACTGGGCGACCGGGGCGCTGCCGGCGGGCATCCGGCACGAGGTGACCTTCTCCGGCGCCACCCGCCCGTGCCTCACCCCGCTCGACCACCCGGCGCTGCGTTCGCTCGTGCGGGCGATGGGCCGGGCCTTCGACAAGCGGGTGCGGTTCACCCGGGAGGGTGGTTCGGGGCCGGCGGCCGATCTCCAGGAGGTGTTGGCGGCGCCGGTGCTCTTCCTGGGCATCTCCGTACCGTCGGACGGCTGGCACGCGCCGAACGAGAAGGTCGAGTTGGAGCTGCTGTTCAAGGGGGCTGAGGCCGCCGCGTACCTGTGGGAGGACCTGGGTTCGCGGTGGCGTCCGCGATGACCGCCGGCCGGCGGCGGAACACGACCACCGGCGAACAACCGAACCGGCAGACAACCGAAGGGAAGCGCAAGCCACCGTGACCATCTGGACCGACTCCGCCGCTGACCGGCCGATCGCCATGACGGGCGCCGGAGCCATCGACCGCGCGGCCCACCAGCGGCTCGACGAGGCATGGCTCGCGGCGGCGTGGAGCCACCCCACGACCCGGGTGTTCGTGGTGTCCGGCGGGCAGGCGTTGGTCGAGGACACCGCGGACGGACAGGCGGAACTGGTGACCATGCCCTCCTTCGAGGCCCCGCTCACCGAGGCACACCGGTACTTCCTCGGAACCGCCGAGGACGGGGTGCGCTACTTCGCGCTGCAGAAGGACACTCTGCCGGGGCGCATGGATCAGGTCGCGCGCCCCGCCGGGCTCCGGGAAGCCGGTGCGCTGCTGCCGGAGCGGGACACGGCCCTGCTCGTGCACGCCGTCGCGCTGGAGAACTGGCAGCGCATGCACCGCTTCTGCTCCCGTTGCGGGGCGCGTACGGGCATCGCGGCGGCGGGACACGTCCGGCGGTGCGCGGCCTGCGGTGCGGAGCACTACCCGCGTACCGACCCCGCGGTGATCATGCTGGTGACCGATGACCGGGATCGCGCGTTGCTCGGCCGGCAGGTGCACTGGCCGGAGGGGCGCTTCTCCACGCTGGCCGGTTTCGTGGAGCCCGGCGAGTCCGTCGAGCAGGCCGTGGTGCGGGAGGTCGGGGAGGAGGCCGGGGTCACCGTCGGGAGCGTGGAGTACGTCGCCAGCCAGCCCTGGCCGTTCCCGTCCAGCCTGATGCTCGGCTTCATGGCGCGCGCCACCTCGCCGCGTATCCAGGTGGACGGCGAGGAGATCGAGGAGGCCCGCTGGTTCTCCCGCGCGGAGTTGGGGGCCGCCATCGAGGCGGGTGAGGTGCTGCCGCTGTCCGGCATATCGATCGCTGCCCGGCTGGTCGAGCTGTGGTACGGAGAGCCGCTGCCCCGGCCGCGGTGAGCGGGTCACGTGGCCTGTCGGCGCGCCGGCACCGTCCAGAACGACTTGACGCAGGGGGCCTTATGATGTGTGACGCGGGGGAGACCCATGAGGTCCCGGACACGCCAGCGGGGGAATTGGCGGACGAAGGGGAGTCCGGCCGGACGACACACCGCGTCGCCAGCACCGCCCTCGGCTCGGGCTTCGCCAGCGTGGTGGCGCCCTTCCTGGTGATCCCGTTCGTCATCGGGCCGTTGGTCGGCCTGCTGGCTGGCTCGCTCGCGCTCGGCCTGGGCACGTGGGGCTGGCGTAGGAGAGACCGTGTGGGACGCGCGGGCGACTACGCGGCGGTGGCCATGCTCCTGGGGGCGCTCGGGACGGTCTGCTCCGTGGCGGTGACGTACCTCGCCTTCCGGGCACTCGCGTGAGCCACGCTTGGCGGTACCAGACGGGAAAGGTATCGGGGGGACAGAGATGACGGGGCGGCTATCCGTACGGTGGTCAGCGAGCACACCCTGGGCCGGTTCGCCGGAGGACCGGGGACGCACGGGCCTGCTCTTGGGCGTCGGCGGGTTGTCGCTGGACGGCCTGGTGCTGGCGCTGGTGCTCTCCGGAGCGGCGAACGGTGACCTGGCGCCCCTGCTGCTGGCCCTCCTGACCGCCGGCAAACCCGTTCTGGGGGCACTTGGAGTCCTCTACGGCGGGCTCGGGTTCCTGCGCGCCCGCCGTGGAGCGGGCGAGCGGAGCGGCCTGGCGCTCGTGAGCGTCGTCCTGGGAATCGCCGTCCTCGTTACGCAGTTGGCGTGGCTCGGCGCCGTACTGCCGAACCTCAGCACGGAGCACACCATGGGGCCGCTGGAGAGGCACTCTGTCCTCGCGGACGCGGGAAACCGCCTCGAGTGTCCGGCTGTATCCGTACGGTCGTAGCAGGGGCCCTCCGCCCACCGACCGGCGGCATCACCGGCCGGTGGTGGGGGCCGCACGACCCGACGGGGCGGCGGAGTGAGCGGTCAGTCGCCCAGCGCCTGCTTCACTTGGGCCAGGCTCGGGTTCGTCAGCGTCGAGCCGTCGGGGAAGAGCAGTGTCGGGACCGTCTGGTTGCCCCCGTTCGCCTTCTCCACGAAGTCCGCGGAGTCCGGGTCGTGCTCGATGTTGACCTCGGTGTACGCGATGCCCTCCCGCTCCATCTGGCCCTTGAGCCGGCGGCAGTAGCCGCACCAGGTGGTGCTGTACATCGTCACGGTTCCCGGCATGGGTCCTCGCGCTCCTTCGTGTTCCGTGGCGCCCTCCGGGGACGCCTTCAACGACTGCAGCCCGGGGAACGCACGGCGTCGCCGAACCATTCCCATCGCGCCAACGACCCATTCATGCGATCAGTTGCTGCCGCCTGTGGACAACTGAGGCGGTGCTTCGCGGTGACCTGACAGCATGGTGGGGTGACAGCAGCCTCGGAAACCTCGGAAACCACTCTCTTCACCCCGGCCGACCACGCCGACTTCGTGCTCCCGCCCCGGGACGCCGACGCGGTGCTGGAAGGGCTGGACCCCGAGCAGCGCGAGGTCGCGACGGCGCTGCGTGGACCGGTGTGCGTCCTCGCGGGCGCGGGCACGGGCAAGACCCGGGCGATCACCCACCGGATCGCCTACGGCGTGCGTGCCGGCGTGCTGTCGCCCGGCAGCGTCCTCGCGGTCACCTTCACCCAGCGCGCCGCCGGTGAGATGCGGGGGCGGCTGCGCCAGCTCGGCGCCGACGGGGTGCAGGCGCGGACGTTCCACTCGGCGGCGCTGCGGCAACTACAGTTCTTCTGGCCCCGTGCGGTGGGCGGGGAGCCGCCACGACTGCTGGAGCGCAAGGTGCAGTTGGTGGCCGAGGCCGCCGCACGGACCCGGATTCGGCTCGACCGAAACGAACTGCGCGATGTGACGAGCGAGATCGAGTGGGCCAAGGTCACACAGACCGTTCCGGAGGACTATCCGGCCGTGCTGGCGAAGGCCGGACGGGAGGCCCCCCGGGACCCGGCGGAGACCAGCCTGATCTTCGCGCAGTACGAACGGCTCAAACGGGACCGCTCCGCGATGGACTTCGAGGACGTCCTGCTGCTCATGGTGGGTGTGTTGCAGGACCGGCCGGATGTCGCCGAGACCGTGCGTGCGCAGTACCAGCACTTCGTGGTGGACGAGTACCAGGACGTCAGCCCGTTGCAGCAGCGGTTGCTCGAGTTGTGGTTGGGCGAGCGGGACAGCCTGTGTGTGGTGGGTGACGCCAGCCAGACGATCTACTCCTTCACCGGCGCGACTCCGGATCACCTGCTGGACTTCCGTAACCAGCATCCGGAGGCCACGGTGGTGCGGCTCGTCCGCGACTACCGCTCCACCCCGGAGGTCGTGCGGCTGGCCAACGGTCTGCTGGGGCAGGCTCGCGGGCGGGCCGCCGAGCATCGCCTGGAACTGGTCTCCCAGCGAGCCGGTGGGGCCGAGCCGGTCTTCAGCGAGTACTCCGACGAGCCGGCCGAAGCGGAGGGGACGGCACGCCGTGTCCGGGAGCTGCTGGACTCCGGGGTGCCCGCGAGTGGCGTCGCCGTGCTCTACCGGGTCAACGCCCAGTCGGAGGTATACGAGCAGGCGCTGGCCGATGTCGGCGTGCCGTACCAACTCCGCGGTGCGGAGCGCTTCTTCGAGCGTGCTGAGGTGCGGGAGGCGGGTGTGGCGCTGCGTGGCGCGGCACGTGCCGGAGGGAACGACGCGTTGCTGGACGCCGCGGTTGGGCTGGCCGACCAGGTGCGTGCCGTGCTGACGGCGCGGGGGTGGAGCAGCGAACCACCGGCCGGCTCCGGTGCCGCACGGGACCGCTGGGAGTCGCTGGCGGCGCTGGTGCGGTTGGCCGAGGACTTCCAGCGGGCGGATGCCGAGGCCACTCTGGGCGGGTTCGTGGCGGAGTTGGACGCCCGGGCCAACGCCCAGCACGCCCCGACGGTCGAGGGCGTCACCCTCGCCTCACTGCACGCGGCGAAGGGGCTGGAGTGGGATGCGGTGTTCCTGGTCGGCCTGACCGAGGGCATGATGCCGATCACTTACGCCAAGACCGAGGAGCAGGTCGAGGAGGAGCGCCGACTGTTGTACGTCGGCGTCACCCGCGCCCGTAGTCACCTCAGTCTGTCCTGGGCGCTCGCCCGCTCGCCAGGAGGCCGGGCCGGACGCCGGCCGAGCCGCTTCCTCAGCGGGCTACGGCCCGGATCGGCCGGCGGCGCGCGCGCC
>NZ_LJGU01000091.1:0-53193 GCF_001751245.1 Streptomyces oceani | reverse complement strand
CCGCCTCGGGCGTCGGCAGCGTCGAGCGGGGCGGCACGGCCCCGTCCCGTAGGCGCAAGGGGCCGATCCGCTGCCGGGTGTGCGGGCGGACGCTGACCGACGCCGGTGAGATGAAGCTGATGCGCTGCGAGGGGTGTCCCTCAGATCTGGACGAGGCGTTGTACGAACGGCTGCGGGAGTGGCGGTCGGTCCAGGCCAAGGAGCTGGGACAGCCGGCGTACTGCGTCTTCACCGACAAGACCCTGATGGCCATCGCCGAAGCGGTGCCGGCGACCGAGGCCGAACTGTCGCGGATCTCCGGAGTGGGCGCCCGTAAGCTGAGCCGCTTCGGGGACGAGGTGCTGTCGCTCTGCGCGGGCGAGTTCGAGGGTGCCGGGCAGTTCGAGGGTGCCGGGGAGGGCGAGGATCTCCCCTCGGCGCATGCGAGCACGGACTCGGAGGCCGATGCCAGTCAGCAGGGCGTCTTCGGTGGCGATGACCAGGGCCAGAGGGATGTCCTGAGCGCTGTTACAGAAGAGACGGAAAAATAGTTTGCGCCGGCGGCGTGGAGCCTCATAGCCTTCCATGCGTGGTGAGAGAGGGGCTTTTCGCTCCCCACCTTCCATGCTTGACTGAAACCTGCACACCCGGACCAGCTTCGGCCGGTCCTCGAAGCGCCGAGAGGAGGCGAGCCCAGTGATCGAGATCATCAACATCAGCAGCGTGACCGGTTGCTCGGCCGTCGCCACCTGCCTGCCCGTATCCCGTTTCCAGGACACCGGTGCGTCCAGCGTGCTCCTGGGCGGCAATGAGCGGGCCTTCGGCGCCGGACGACCGACCGTGGCACCTGCGGCAGCAGCGGCGCGTGGAGACGTCTACGTCTCCCGGCACGCGGTCGCCGGTGCCGCCGAGGGACACCAGAAGACGCAACTCAAGATGTGGGCTCTCCGTGGCCACGATCCCTGGAGTTATCCAGCCTGATCGCGAGATCAGGTCGGTACCTTCCAGGGCCGCGGAACCCACACCGGGATCCGCGGCCCTTCTGTTTGCCCCAGCCGCCCGGCTACCAGCCGGACCGCCCAGACAACAGACACCGACAGACGAGGAAGACCACACAGTGCAGACCGAGACGCACGCCCCCTCGCCGACCGCCGACCTGACGCCACCCGAGTCCACGGAGGACACCGTGACCGCCCCGATCATCCCGTTGACGCAGCTTGACGAGGCCATTGAGCGCCTCGACGTCGCGGTTCCCTGCCGCTCCTACGACCCTGAGGTCTTCTTCGCCGAGGACCCGGCCGACGTCGAGTACGCCAAGTCCCTGTGCCAGACCTGCCCGTTGCGTGACGCATGCCTCGCTGGCGCCAAGGACCGGCGTGAGCCCTGGGGCGTCTGGGGCGGCGAACTGTTCGTACAGGGCGTAGTCGTGCCGCGGAAGCGTCCGCGTGGACGCCCCCGGAAGAACCCGGTCGTGGCATGAACACCCGCGGAACGATCACTTGCCCGTTGACGCGCGATCCCTCGCTGCGTCAGTTCCCCGAACAGGACCCGACGATGAGGACGGCACGAACCGGCACGGCACCGCGAGGCCGGACCGAAGCCACCCTCTCTCCGCAGATTAGGAACAGACAGATGCAACTCATGCCCGAATCACTGACGCGTGCGCATATGGAGTCACGCTTGCACGAAGCCGAGTCCGAACGTAGGGCGCTGCGTGTGGTGACCGCACACCGCCTGCAGCGCCGTGCCGAGCGCGCCTCTCAACGCGCCCGTCGTGCGCTGGCGATGGCGGTGATGCAGTAGGGGGCGCCGGCGGGTCGGCGCTCACGTCCGGAGCCGAAGCCTGAGGTGGGGGTGGTGAACCAGACACCGATCTGGTTCACCACCCCCGACATCGCTGTGCTTCGACCGTCACGCCAACTCGTCATCCTCCGTGGGCGGGGCGAAGCCCGGGACCCAGTCCCGCAGTTCGTCCCGCATCTGCACGCGGGCACCGAGCTGGCACAGCACGCCGATGGTGCTGAGAGTCACCCGATGGATGAGCAGATAGGACGGCGGGAGGTTGAGTTGCCGGCCCAGCTGGTGCGCCGGTGAGCGTGGATCGCCGATGCGCGTGGCCTGTTCGCGCATCCAGGCCCGGTCGAAGTCGAAGCTCTCCGCACGAGCGGGCTCGATGATCGGCTGTAGATACTCCAGCACCGCACCAGGATCGAGGTCCACGCTCTCCTTGACGAACCCCTCCGCGCACAGCAGGTCGTAGACCTCCTCGGAGTCGCCGTCCAGGACCATGCGGAGCGCCGTGCCAATGGTGGGCGGCAGACCGTCCGGCAGCCGGTCCACGGTGCCGAAGTCCAGCACCGCCAGGCGCCAGCTCGAGGGTGGGTCCTCCGCCGACTCCATTGGTTCGCTTGACTCCGCCTGCTGCGTCTCGACGGGATCGGTGAGCAGCCGGAAGTTGCCCGGATGGGGATCCGCGTGCAGCAGCCCGGTGCGTTCCGCGCCGGAACACAGGAACCGGGCCAGCAGTTGGCCTGCCCGGTCCCGCTCCGCCTGGCCCCCCTCCGCTATGACCTGCGCCAGCGGTATCCCGGCAACCCATTCCGTGACGAGCACCCGCTCGCTCTCGTGCAGCACGTCCGGCACGAAGACATCCGGGTCGTCTCGGTACTCGGCGGCGTACGCGCGCTGGGCCGCGGCCTCGAGGCCGTAGTCCAGCTCCTCCGTGACCCGGTCCTGCAACTCGCGGACCAGAGGCTTGATGTCCATGCCCGGGATGAGCGGGCCCAGTAGCCTGGAAAAGCGGGCCAGCTGGGCGAAGTCCGAGATCAGGGCCTCTCCCGCACCCGGATACTGCACTTTGACCGCGACCTCGCGTCCGTCGTGCCAGATCCCCCGGTGCACCTGACCGATCGACGCCGCCGCCGCGGGCTCGTCCCGGAACTCTCGGAAGAGCTTCGGCCAGTCCTCTCCCAACTGCTCGACCAGCACCGAGCGCACGGTTTCCGCAGGCATCGGCGGAGCCGCCTCCTGCAGCTTGGTCAGGGTGGCGCGATACGGGCCGGCCAGGTCCTCGGGCAGCGCGGACTCGAACACGGAGAGCGCCTGCCCGAACTTCATCGCGCCCCCCTTGAGTTCGCCGAGGACCTTGAACAGCTGGGCCGCGGTGCGCTGCTGCATCTCCTGTCCCACCAGATCGGCGGAGTACCCGCCGATGCGCTTGCCCAGCCCCCAGGTGGCGCGACCGGCGACCCCGATCGGCAAGGCTGCCAGCTTGGCCGTACGCGTGACCGCCTTGCGAGGAAGATCAGACATCTGCCCCTCCAGTTTCCCTGACGACGTTGTCCGAGTGCGTGAGACCAAGCCGCCCGCGCGAACGTGCCCATTACCGAACCATTGTGGCCTCCACGGGCTCCACTGCGGAGCCCGGGCGGTCGACCGTTGCCGAACTCGCACCGCAGGGACATTCCCGGTGCGGAGTGAACTGCTCGGTGTCCGGCAGCAGGTGGGGGAGCGCGAACCGCATGCGATAGCCGGCGGCGCACCCGCCGTCACCGTCCAGGAAACTCAGCGCGAAGGAGGTGACGGCCCCCGCGACCATCACCGCCAGGGCCGTGTCGCATGCAGCCACCCCCGCGCGTCTGCGACCGGTGGTGCGCCACTGTCCGACGACGAGCGGCCAACTCGGCTCCCGGTCCGTGCGAGTCCGCAGCAGACACCCCGCACAGGGGGTCACCCCTGGCAGTACGAGGGGCCCGAGCACGCCGGTGCCCTCGATCACGCCGCCGTAGAGATGGGGCGTGCCGGAGCGAACGAACCGTTCGGCGGTGGTCGGGTCGGGCGCGTACGCGTCCAGTCCGTCCCGCGGCGCGATCACCACCAGGCTCAGCCCGTCACGAACCCCGTCCGGCGCCCGATCCGCCTCCTCGCCCCTTGATCTGGCCGCGTTCACCGCCGCGCGGGCCGCCAGGTCACGCCGGTCGC
The DNA here is from genome assembly GCF_001751245.1 of Streptomyces oceani. GTDB lineage: Bacteria > Actinomycetota > Actinomycetes > Streptomycetales > Streptomycetaceae > Streptomyces > Streptomyces oceani. The sequence goes on along the minus strand of NZ_LJGU01000091.1, from coordinate 49,233 downwards.
CGACGCGCTGCGGGGGGATACCGCCGGGGGTGGTGTCCCATGGTTCGACCTGACCCCCGTCCACCACGTCGACCTGACCAACTCCCGCGGCGGACAGGGTCGTGGCGACGGTCGCCCCCACCCGGCCGGCGCCGCGGACCTGTACCCGCATCGCGCCTCGTGCGGCCAGTCGGCGTGGCGCGGCGCCTGGTTCGGAGTGGACCGTGGACAGTGAGGCGAGATCGGCTCGAAGCCGATCGCTCATCCGTGCCGAGGCCTCCCGGTCGGCGGTGGCGTCGTCGAGCAGCCCGGCTTTGGTGAGGCGGTCCACCAGCCGATCGGTGGCGCCCGAGGGCATGCCGAGGTGGTCGGCCGCCGCACGGAGGCGGTCCATGCTCCGCGTGCCGTCCATCAGGTCGAGGAAGGCCGCGGTGGTGTCGTCGAGCGGGCCGAGCACTATGGCGTGTGCTGGTGCCACGCCATACTGCACGGTCTTGCGGTCACGCCAGCCACGTCGCAACGCGGGCTTGATCAATGGGTGCATGAGCACAGCATGAGGCACATCACAGAAATGCGCGGAAAGTTGTCCACAGGTACGGCTCTTTCATCGTATTTTTCCTGTGTGGCTGTATCGATATCAACGTGGACAACTCGAGGCACGACTCACGGTGCCGCCGCGCTGTAGCGTCTGGGCGTGCTCTCGAACTCCCGGAACAGCAGCGACCGTAGCGGCGTCGAGGTGCGCCGGAGCGCCCGGCGACGGCGTACGGTCTCCGCCTACCGGGAGGGCGACCGCACCATCGTGTTGGTGCCCGCGCGTCTGTCCGCCGCCGAGGAGGACCGTTGGGTCGACGTCATGCTGCGGCGGCTGGCCGCCCGTGAGGAGCGGGCGTACGACCCGGCCGAACTGACCGAGCGTGCCGATCGGTTGTCCGAGCGTTACCTCGAGGGGAAGGCACAGCCCCGCTCGGTGCGGTGGGTCACCAACCAGAACACTCGGTGGGGTTCCTGTACCCCCGCCGACGGCAGCATTCGGCTCTCCCACCGACTGCAGGGGACTCCCCGGTACGTGATCGACTACGTGCTTCTGCACGAGTTGGCCCACCTGCTGGTGCCGGGCCACGGCCCGGCATTCTGGCGGCTGTTGGAGGCGTATCCGCGTACGGAACGGGCACGCGGATTCCTGGAGGGAATCGCGACCGCGGGGCGGCTTCCACATCTTCATCCCGCCCGTGACGAGTGACGAATCGCCGGGACCCGTTAGCCTGGCGCGAGCACTCATGCAATCGGATGGGGGACGGTCGTTACGCATGGCCAGGGAATTCCAACGCGGCCACAAGGCCAAGATCAGTGATCTGACTGCTGGGACGGATCTGTACGTCGGTGTACAGATCACCGCTCCCGGGCTGAACTTCGACATCAGTTGCTTCGGACTCGACGCTGACGAGCGACTCTCCGACGACCGGTATTTCGTGTTCTTCAATCAGCCGAAGTCGCCGGAGGAGTCCCTCCAGCAGCTCGGCCCGCAGGCCGGGGACACCGAGTCGTTTCGGGTGACGCTCGACCGCATCCCGTCGAGTATCCAGAAGCTGTCCTTCAGCGCGTCGATCGACGGTGACGGGCAGATGTCGCAGGTCGCCTCGGGCTACATCCGGCTGGTCGCCGGTGGCGACGAGGTGGCCCGCTACTCCTTCCAGGGTTCGGAGTTCAGCACCGAGCGCGCGATGATGCTCGGGGACATCTACCTGAAGGACGTCTGGCGGTTCGCGGCGATCGGGCAGGGTTTCGACGGCGGACTGGACGCGCTGCTGCGCAACTTCGGTGGCGAGGTCGCCGAGGACGAGCCGGCGGCGGACTCCGGCGTCGCACCCGGATTCGCGCCCCCCGCGGCCGGTGGGGCCTCCCAGCCGGCACAGCCGGCCCCGGGTTTCGCCGTGCCACAGGGTGGCGGCGCACCCGCGGCGCCGACTCCGCCGCCCCAGCCGCAGGCTCCTCAGCCCCCCCAGCCGCAGCAGCCTCAGTCGCCGGCCGCCGCGAACGCCGCAGCGCCCACCATCGCGGCCCCCATCACTCCACCCGGCGCTCAGCCGGGACCGGCGGTGCCTGCGCCGCCCGGTCCGCCGCAGCCGCCACCCGCTCCGCCGCAGGGTCAGGCCGTACCCCCACCAACCGCTCCGCAGGCTCCGCCGTTCGGCCAGCCCCCCGGCGGCCAACAGCAGCCGCCGCCCGCTCCCGGGCAGGCGATACCGAATCCGTTCGGCCAGCCCCCCGGTGGCCAACAGCAGCCGCCGCAGGTGCCGCAGGGCCCCGCCGCCGGCATGGCCGTCACACTCGAGAAGTATCGGGAGGCCCCGACCGGCCAACGTTGGACCCTGCAGAACGGTCAACTCGCCAGGGTCGATCTGGGGATCGACGGGCAGCCCGTCCTGGCCCGGCAGGGCAGCATGGTGCTGTACCAGGGCAAGGTCGACTTCAGTCACAAGGGCGCGGGTTTCCGCGGCCGGATCGTCGGCAACGCCACTGGCCAGGAGATGCAGTTGATGCGCTGCTCCGGTGGCGGTCAGGTGTTCTTCGCGGAGGAGGCCGGTTACCTCCACCCGATCGAGTTGCAGGGGGACGCGATCTGCGTCTCGGCGGAGCACGTCCTCGCGTTCGACGAGTCACTGCAGCATGAGGTGCGCCGTATCGAGGGTCACGGGATTCCCGGCGGGGCGCTGTTCACCATGCAGTTCCAGGGCACCGGCACGGTCGTTGTCAAGACCCAGGGCAGCCCCGTGGTGCTGCCGGTCACCCCCACCACCTTCGCCGACGCGGACGCGGTGGTGGCCTGGTCCGCCGCCGCACAGGTCGTCGTCTCCAGCCAGGTCCGGCTACGACGGCAGGCATACCCCGGACACAGCGGCGAGACCGTGAACCTCCAGTTCCGTGGTGCCCCGGGGAACTTCATCGTCGTCCAGCCCTGCGAGGTCTGAGGAGCCCGTCATGGATCAACAACTCGTGTCGGGCTGCACCCCGGCCGCACCCACCGCCCGTATGGAAACCCACGGCAACAGCATGCTCCGGGTCGTCATGCAGTCCGGGCAGGACCTGTTCGCGCGCACCGGCTCCATGGTGGCGTACGAGGGGTTCGTGCAGTACGACCCCAACCCGCCGGCCGTACGCCAGATGGCCTCCCAGTGGCTCACCGGCGAGGGCGCCCCTCTGATGCGGTGCCACGGCGACGGCATGCTCTATCTCGCGGACTACGGCGCGGACGTTGTCGTGCTGAACCTCAACGAGGACAGCCTCTCGGTGAACGGCAGCAACATCCTGGCCTTCGACGCCCACCTCAACTGGGGCGTCCAACGGGTAAAGGGCATGGCGAAGTTCTCCGGGCAGGGCCTCTTCAACGTCGCGATCTCCGGCACCGGCTGGGTCGCGCTGACCACACGCGGCACGCCGGTGGTCGTGGACTGCGGTCGTGGCGCGGACGAGACGTACGTCGACCCGGACGCGCTGGTCGCCTGGTCGACGCATCTGAAGATGAAGGGCAAGCGCAGCTTCAAGGCCTCCTCGATGATCGGCCGGGGCAGCGGAGAGGCGTACCAGATGGGCTTCTCCGGACAGGGATTCGTCGTCGTCCAGCCCAGTGAGGACAGCACCGACCGCCTGCGGGCACGGGGCTGAGGGGAGGAAACACACATGCAGAGTTCGCTTTTCGGCTACACCGAGGTGCAGTCCTCCGAGCGGTACGCCCTGCAGAACGACCGCCTGCTGAGGGTCGCGCTGAGCGGACACGAGGACGTGCTCGCCCGGCAGGGAAGCATGGTCGCGTACCAGGGTCTGTTGGAGTTCGACGGGGAGTACCAGACCCAGGGTCAGCGAAACGCCCGCGCCCGGACCGGGGAAGGTCTCGACCTGATGCGTGTCTCGGGTGAGGGCACGGTCTTCCTGGCGAACCTCGCGCAGTACGTCCACGTGATGGACATCGATCACGAGGGCCTGACCGTGGACAGCCAGTACGTCCTCGCGCTGGACTCCACGCTGCACTGGGAGGTCATCTCCGTGGACAGCCAGTACGGCGTCTCCGGATCGGGGAAGTACAACCTGAACATCTCCGGCCACGGCAAGGTCGCCCTGATGACCTCCGGCAAGCCCCTCATGCTGCAGGTCACTCCGGAAACCTTCGCGAACGCCGACTCCGACGCGGTCGTGGCCTGGTCCACCTCACTGCGGGTGCAGATGCAGGCCCAGACGACCTCCTCCGGTGTCTGGCGCCGTAGGGGGAACACCGGCGAGGGTTGGGAGTTGAGCTTCATGGGCCAGGGCCACGCCCTGGTGCAGCCGAGCGAACTGCTGCCCCCGCAGAACGCCGTACTGTCCGGCATGGCCGCGCAGTACGGCATGGGCCAGCAGGGCGCCCGCGGCCAGAACCAAGGGAACGCGTTCTCCTGACCGTCTGCCAGTCCAGCAGGCCCCCAACGGCCCGCCCGAGGAGGGCCTGGCTGCCGGAGCAGCGCCGCTCACCGGTCGGGGAACGCCGCACAGACGCCCTCCCCGACCGGTGACAGCTCCCTCACAGCACCGCCCGGGTGCGCTCCATGAGCCGCACCACCGACTCGTCGGCCACCGAGGCCACCTCGTCGTACGCGTACCACCGCACGTCCAGCGACTCCTCGCTGACGGCCTCCACGGCTCCCTCCGGCGCGAGCGCCGCGAACTGCACATCCAGGTGCCAGGCGCACGGCGTCAGGTGCCGGTCCAGGCGCACCGGCCCGGCGGGCAACAACGTCAGCCCCGTGATGCCGGACTCCTCCTCGGCCTCCCGCAACGCCGCCGCCGTCGCCGTCTCGTCGTGCGCCTCGCAGTGCCCGCCCGTCTGCAACCACATCCGCAGCTTCCGGTGCAGGGTGAGCAGGACCCGCTGCCGTACGGGATCGACCACGAGCGCGCTCGCTGTCAGGTGGCCCTCCTGGCAGGACTTGAACATGCCGTCCGGGTGGGCCGTCAGGTGCTCCAGATACGTGTGCCGGAGCCGGTCCTGCCCGGAATCCGGGGCCTGCCAGTCGGTGAGCAGTCGCTCCGCGTCAGCGTGCAGGCTCACCGGGCGCCGCCACCCTCGGTGTCGTCCGGGTCAGTGCCCTCGTCGCGGTCCTTGCCCGTCTCCCGGTCCCGGCCCGGGCCGTCACCGCCGGTGGCTTCAGTGGTTCCGGTGTTGTCCGGGCCGGAACCCTGGGCGGCGTCGCCGAGCATCTTGTCCAGCTCCGAGAAGTCGAGCTGTTCGCGGTGCACGAAGCCGTCCGGATCGTCCAGGTCCTCAGCGGTCGGCAGCATGTCGGGGTGCTCCCAGACGCTGTCCCGTCCCTCGGTGCCCCGTACCTCCGCCAGCAGCGCCCACAGTCGTGCCGCGTCACGCAACCGCCGGGGACGCAGCTCCAGCCCGATCAGCGTGGCGAAGGTCTGTTCCGCCGGTCCGCCGGAGGCACGCCGCCGCCGCAGCGTCTCCCGAAGCGCGCTGGCGGAGGGGAGGTGGGGCTCCGCGGCACTGTGCACCACGGCGTCGACCCAGCCCTCGACCAAGGCCAGGGCCGTCTCCAGACGCGCCAGCGCGGCCTTCTGTGCCGGGGTGTCCTCCGGTTGGAACATCCCCTGCTGGAGCGCCTGCTGCAGCTCCTCGGGGTGCTGTGGATCGACCTGTCCGACCACGTCCTCCAGTTTGGAGGTGTCGACCTTGATCCCGCGGGCGTATCCCTCGACCGCCCCGAAGAGGTGCGAGCGCAGCCACGGCACGTGGGAGAACAGCCGCTGGTGCGCGGCCTCCCGCAGGGCCAGATACAGCCTGACCTCCTCCTGCGGGACGCCCAGCCCCTCCCCGAAGTCCTCGATGTTGCGCGGCAGCAGCGCGGCCTTGCCGGACGGCCCCAGCGGCAGCCCGACGTCCGTGGAGCCCACGACCTCGCCGGCCAGCACGCCGAGCGCCTGGCCGATCTGGGTGCCGAACATGGCTCCGCCCATGGAGCGCATCATGCCGATCAGCGGACCCGCCATGGCCTGCATCTCCTGGGGCAGGACATCGCCCATCGCGGCGCCCACCCGCTCGGCGACCGGGTCGACCAGGTCCTTCCAGACCGGAAGCGTCGCCTCGATCCACTCGGCACGGCTCCAGGCCACCGCCGTGCCGGAACCCGAAGGCAGGGAGGTCGCGCCGTCCAGCCACAGGTCCGCGAGCCGGACGGCCTCCTCGACCGCGGCCCGCTCGGTCGCGCTGACACTGCGGTCGGGCGAGGGCCTGGAGCCCTCCTCGGCGTCGGCGGAACCGGCCGGCCCGCCCTGGGCGACGGTCTGCCGGGCGATGTCCTTGGCCATATCCCAGTTCACCGGGCCGCCCTCGTACGACATCATCTGGCCCAGCCGCTGAAAGGCGGCGCCCAGGTCACCGGGGTCGAACGAACCGCCGGCCCCGCCGCCCAACGAGCCGAACATGGCCGCCAGCGGGTTCTCGGGACCGCCCGCTCCGCTGCCGCCGAATCCGAACGAGGGCTTGCCGCCGCTCTGCTCGTCCCGGCCGCTCTCGCCGTCCCGATTCTTCTTGCCCTCGCTCCCGTCCTCGGGTTCCTCGGGAGGTACGCCGAATCCGAATGGGATGTCACTCACGGGTTTCCTCGGCTCTGTCTCGTCGGACGGTTCGATTGGTCTGATTCTGGTGGGTGTGCCTCCAGCCTAGACATCCGTCAGGCAGGATGGAGCCCGCGCACCTCGTACCAGAAACAACCGCTGGAGACACCCGGTGAGTTCCTCCGAGACCGACGTTCGCGTAGCGCGAACCCCCACCGTCGCCGTGACGGGCGCTGCGTCCGGGATCGGCGCGCTGCTTTTCGAGCGGTTGATCAGCTCACCCGAGGTGAAGGACGTCGTCGGCTTCGACGAACGCCGCGGGGAGTCCGGCGAGGCGGCACAGTGGCACACGCTGGACGTGCGGGACCCGGTCATCGCCGACCGGTTGCGCGGTGACGGGCGGCCGGTGGACGTCGTCGTGCACCTGGCCATGGACCTGGGGCTGGAGGGCGACGCCGCGGCTCGTACGGCGTACAACGTCCGCGGTACCCAGACCGTGCTCACCGCGGCCGCCGCCGCCGGCGTGCACAGGGTCGTGCTGTGCACCTCGACGATGGTCTACGGCGCGCTGCCCACGAACGACGTGCCGCTCGCGGAGGACGCCGAGCTGTGCGCCACCGCCGAGGCCACCGGCGTCGGGGACCTGCTGGAGATCGAGCGGCTGGCACACCGCGCGCCGCGCGCGCACCCGGGGCTCAACGTGACGGTCGTACGCCCCGCGGCTCTGGTCGGTGGCGTGGACACGGCGCTCACCAGGCATTTCGAGTCACCGAGGCTGCTGGTCGTCGCGGGCTCACGCCCCTGTTGGCAGTTCTGCCATGTCGAGGACCTGGTCAGCGCGTTGGAGTACGCCGCGCTGGAGAAGGTGGAGGGGGAGCTGGCGGTCGGCTGCGACGGCTGGCTCGAGCAGGAGGAGCTCGAGGAACTCTCCGGGATGCGGCGGATGGAGCTGCCCTCCGCCGTCGCGATGGGCGCCGCCGCGCGGCTGCACCGCCTGGGCCTGACACCCTCCCTGGCCGGGGACCTCGCCTACACCATGTACCCGTGGGTGGTCAGCGGCAGCCGGTTGTACGAGGCGGGGTGGCGTCCCCGGTGGACCAACGAGGATGTGCTCGCGGAACTGCTCGAGGAGGTGTCCGGGCAGCACACCGTGGCGGGCCGCCGGCTGGGCCGTAAGGACGCCACCGCCGCTGGCGCCGCGGGTGCCACGGTGGCGCTCCTGGGCACCGCCGCGCTGGTACGCCGCGCGCGCAAGCGGCGCGGCCTGTAGCGGGCGGGTGAGCGCAGGAGCCACGACCGGTGAGGTCCCCGGTTTCGCATTCCGGGTGGGTACGGCAGCATTCGACGTATGACGCAGAGAGATGATCATCCCGGCGAGCGCGGAACCACCGACCCGGTGCGGCTCCTTGAGATCCGGGACAGTCCACTGTCGCTCGACGAGGTCTTCCAGGCCGTCGGCGACGACGCCGCGGGTGGCACGGCGCTTTTCGTCGGCACCGTACGAGACCATGACGGCGGCACGGATGTCGCACAGCTCGAGTACTCCTCGCATCCCAGCGTGGACGCGGAGTTCCGACGGGTGGCCGAGCGGGTGATCGCGGCCTATCCGGTGCGGGCCGTGGCCGCCGTCCACCGGGTGGGCGAGCTGCGCGTCGGGGACATCGCCGTCGTCGTCGCGGTGTCCTGCCCACATCGGGCGGAGGCGTTCGACGCCTGCCGGCAGCTCATCGACGAGCTGAAGCGGGAACTCCCCATCTGGAAGCACCAACTTTTCGCGGACGGCACGGAGGAGTGGGTGGGAGTCGGATCGTGACGTCCTATCCCTCCTGACCGTGCCGCCGCAGCGTCCCGCGTTCGGCGTATATACATTCCGGTCGCGTACCTGATGAGCTGACCGGAGCGTTGAAAGATACGCGGACGTCGCAGGTCTCGGCCGGTTGGGGAGCCGAGATGTCAGGCGGCTAGGGCGAGAATCGGGAGCACACACATGGCTGCACTTCTCTGGCTGCTGATTCCGCTTGCCGGTGCCGTGCTGGCGAGCGTGTGGGGCGGGATGGCCGCTCGCCGACGCACGCTGGTCCCGGACGCGGTCGGTGTCGCCGCGTACGACCGCTTCCGCCGCGCCATGGAGGCCGCCGTCCCCGCCTCGGGCGGGGCGAACGCGGCGGACACGTCCCTCGGTACGCTCCCGGCCGCGGACCCGCGTGCCCCAACTGCCGCCGATGCGCTGGCCGCCACGGACGGACCGGCCCGGGAAGCCCGCTGACGGACCGGTCCCGTACTGTTTCGGCATGCCACGCCGCACCGCGACCATGCTAGCGTCCACACTGCTGCTGATAGCCGTGCTCTGCGCGGCGGTGTTGATCAAGGTGCCGTATTCGGCCATGTCACCCGGACCCACCTACAACACCCTGGGCTCGGTCGACGGCGAGCAGGTGCTCAGCTTCCCAGGGGAAGAGGTCTCGGACAACAAGGCCAGCGGCCACCTGAACATGACCACGGTGCGCGTCACCGGGTCCGACTACCGCATGAACCTCTTCCGCGCGATCTACGGCTGGCTGGCCGAGGACAGCGCCGTGGTGCCGAGGCAGACGCTCTACCCCTCCGGCAAGTCCGCCGAGGAGGTCAAGGAGCAGAACGCCGAGGAGTTCAGCCGGTCCCAGGAGAGCGCGAAGGTCGCGGCACTCCGGGAGTTGGGCGAGAAGGTGCCCACCCGGGTGGTGGTGCAGGCGGTCCTCAAGGACGGCGAGGCGCGCGGGAAGCTGCACGCCGGTGACGTCATCAAGTCCGTGGACGGCACCCGGGTCAAGGACCCGAACGACGTGGCGGAGTTGGTCACCGAGCATGACCCGGGGGAGAAGGTGCGGTTCACCGTCGTCCCGGCGGACAAGGCCGAGGCCGCGGAGAAGGACGGCAGGAATCCGGAGAAGCTGCCGGGCGAGCGGGTCACCGTACCCACGCGGAAGGCGGACGACGGACGGGCCGTGGTGGGCATCCAGCCGGGGGTCGCGCACACCCTCCCGATCTCCATCGACATCACGCTCGCGGACGTGGGCGGTCCGAGCGCCGGTTTGATGTTCGCCCTGGGCATCGTCGACAAGTTGACCCCGGAGGATCTCACGGACGGCTCGTTCGTGGCCGGCACCGGGACGATCGACGACAAGGGGCAGGTCGGCCCCATCGGCGGGATACACATGAAGACCGTCGCGGCTCGGGAGAAGGGCGCCGAGTTCTTCCTCACCCCGAAGGACAACTGCACGGGCGCCGTGGCGAACGCGCCGGACGGGTTGATCCTCGTGAAGATCGACACGATGGACGACGCGATGTCCGCGCTGCGCAAGATCAAAGCAGACAAGACCGCCGAGTTGCCGCGCTGCGCCGCCGGCTGATCTTCCGTACGGCGCGGCGCGCGGCTGCTCTGGTTCCGCTCAGCCTCCGAACCGAGGCTGGTGCAGCTCAGCCTCCGAACCGAGGCTGGTTGCAGCTCACTCCTCGAAAGTGGCGGCGAGCGCGTCCGCCAGGCCCGGCACCAGCCGCTCACCGGTCAGCACTTCGGTGGTCGCGTCCTTCGAGCGCAGGCGTACGGCGGAGTCACGGGTGCCGTCCCGAAGCACCGCGACGGTCATCCGTACCTCCTGCCGGTCCGGGTGTTCGGCCACCCAGTTGTTCAGTTCCGCGCCGCCCAGTTCCTCCGGCACGGACTCCTCCGCGGACGGCGGCAGCATGAGGCGTTCCACGGTCAGAGCGCAGCCGGTGACTGCGTTCGGCCAGGCGATCGTGCCGAGGAACTCGTCCAGGGCGGTGTGTGGCGGCAGGGAGTCCTGTTCCACCGGAGTGAGCGCGCTCGCGTCGTGGTCGGCCGGGTCCGGGCCGAGCTGCTCGGCCAGTTGGGGCTCCTCGACGCGTAGCTGTGCAGTGTTGACCAGGGCGAACAATCGGGCCGGCTGGTCCCAGCCAAGACCCGAGGCGTACTCGTCGATCTCGAGTACGGCCCGGGTCAACGGGTGTGCCGTGAGGGGGCTGCTGGTGTTGGGGGAGTCGTCCATGCGCATATCGTGCCCTCGAAGACCCCGGAAACGGGAACTGAGTAAAGCTTGGTTAAGTTGTTTCAGTGGGTCCTACGATTCGGCCCAGTCACATCCACAGCGAATCTTCGAGGTGCGCACCTTGGCTTTCCAGATGCCGGACCGGGGCTCGGGTGGCCCCACCGGGCCACGGATCAGAGTCGGCCGACCGTCGCGGCGCGCCCGTACGCTGCTGCTGACCGTCGGAGTGCTCGCAGTCCTGGCAATGCTCTTCGTCATGTTCACCGGGTTCTGGACCGACTGGCTCTGGTACCGCTCAGTTGGTTACCGCTCGGTCTTCACGACCACCCTGTGGACGAAGGTCGGCCTGTTCGCCGTCTTCGGTCTGCTGATGGCGGCCGTCGTCGGCGTGAACATCTGGCTCGCGCATCGACTGCGCCCGCCGCTCAGTGCGATGTCACTGGAGCAGCAGAGCCTGGACCGGTATCGGATGAGCATCGCGCCGTACAAGAAGTGGATTCTGCTTGGGATCTCGGCGGTGGTGGCGCTGATCTCCGGAGCCTCCGCCGCCAGCCAGTGGCGGACCTGGCTGATGTGGGTGAACGGCGTCTCGTTCGGGAAGACCGACCCGCAGTTCGGCAAGGACATCTCGTTCTACTCCTTCGACCTGCCCTGGTACCGCTTCCTGTTGAACTTCGGATTCGCTGCCGTGGTGCTGGGTCTGCTGGCCGCCGCGTTGGTGCACTACCTCTACGGCGGGCTGCGGGTGACCACTCCCGGAGCCCGTGCCACGGCACAGGCGACGGGCCACCTGTCGGTGCTGCTGGGACTGTTCGTGGCGCTCAAGGCGGTGGCGTACTGGCTCGACCGGTACGGCCTCGCGGTCAAGGGCAGCGAGTTCAAGGCGACGGACAACTGGACCGGGTTGAAGTACGTCGACGCGAACGCGTATCTCCCCGCCAAGACGATCCTGTTCATTATCGCGATCATCTGCGCCGTGCTCTTCTTCGGCACCCTGTGGCGCCGCACCTGGCAGCTGCCGGTGATCGGATTCGGGCTGATGGTCCTGTCGGCGATCCTGATCGGCGGGCTCTACCCGGCCATCGTGCAGAAGTTCCAGGTCGAGCCGAACGAGCAGGCCAAGGAAACGCCGTACATCAAGAAGAACATCGAGGCGACCCGGAACGCCTACGGCATCGACGACGCCAAGGTGAACAACTATCCCGGGACCTCCGACGCGAAGCCGACAACCCTGCGGGACGCCGCGGACACCGCCGCCAGCATGCGGTTGCTCGACCCGAACATCGTCTCGCCGACGTACCAGCAGAAGCAGCAGGTGCGCGGCTACTACAAGTTCCCCTCGACACTGGACGTGGACAGCTACACGACCAAGGACGGCAAGGAACAGGACACGGTCGTCGGCCTCCGGGAGATCAACACCGACGGAATCCCGAAGAAGGGCTGGATCAACGAGCACTTCAAGTACACCCACGGCTTCGGGATGGTGGCCGGCAAGGGCACCGAGGTGAACAAGGACGGCGAGCCGGTGTTCACCGAGAAGAACCTGCCGCCGAAGGGTCAGCTCGGGGACTACGAGCCGCGGATCTACTACGGCGAGAACACCAAGCAGTACTCCATCGTGGGCGGTCCGCAGCAGGAGCTGGACTACGCGGATGACAGCGGCGAGAAGACGTACACCTACAAGGGCGACAGTGGTGTCGATCTCTCCAATCCGGTGAACCGCGCGGCGTACGCCGTGAAGTTCAACGAGCCACGGATGCTCTACTCGGGAGCCATCGGCGAGGGTTCGCAGGTGCTGTACAACCGGACCCCGCAGGAGAGGGTCGAGGCGGTGGCTCCCTGGCTGACGATCGACGGTGATCCGTATCCGGCGGTAGTCGGCGACAAGGTGAAGTGGATCGTGGACGCCTACACGACCACCAACAACTACCCGTACGCGTCTCGCACCACCCTTGGTGACACGACCGCTGACGCGCTGACCGACGAGCAGCGGTCGGTGGTCGCCCAACAGAACCAGGTCAACTACATCCGCAACTCCGTCAAGGTGACGGTAGACGCCTACAGCGGCAAAGTGGACATGTACCAGTGGGACACCAAGGACCCGGTGCTGAAGACCTGGATGAAGGCGTTCCCGGACACCGTCAAGGCGAAGAGCGAGATCGGCGACGAGCTGATGGATCACCTGCGGTATCCGCAGGATCTGTTCAAGGTGCAGCGGGAGTTGCTGACCCGCTATCACGTCACCTCGCCGGGGCAGTTCTACAGTGGCAGTGAGCGCTGGCAGATCCCGGATGACCCGACACAGGAGGGGAACGCGGTTCCGCCGTACTACCTGAGCATGAAGATGCCGGGCGAGGAGAAACAGACCTTCTCGCTGACGACCACGTTCAACCCGGTCGAACGGCAGACGCTTGGCGCCTTCATGGCGGTCGACGCCAACGCCGGCAGTGCCGACTACGGCGAGATCACCATGCTCAGACTCCCGTCCAACACGACGGTGCCCGGGCCCCAGCAGGTCCAAAGCAAGATCAACTCCGATCCCGAGATCGCCAACGACCTCAATATCCTCAAGAGAGGCGACTCGGACATCGAGTACGGCAACCTGCTGACCGTGCCCCTCAAGGGCGGGTTGCTCTACGTCGAACCGATCTATCTCCGTGGCGCGGACACCAACTACCCACGGATGAGAAAGGTCGTGGCGACCTTCGGAGACAAGATCGCGTACGAGAACACCCTCGCGGAAGCGCTCAACGAGATCTTCCCGACCGACGGCGAATCAGGCGGTGAGGGCGACGGCGACGGAGGCGGCGAGAAGGACGAACCTCCCGCGGGTGACACTTCACTGAAGAAGGCCATCCAGGACGTCGGGGACGCTTGGGAGAAGGTCAACAAGGCCAGGGAGGAAGGCGACTGGTCCGCCGAGGGACGGGCGCAGGAGGAACTCCAGGAAGCCATTGAGCGCATGAACAAGGCCACTGGTTAGGTTCGTTCCGACGAGGGACCCGGAGTCAACCGACTCCGGGTCCCTCGCTTGTATGGGGGAGTTGAGGCGAATGGCGTTTGAACTATCTCTCAGTCGGGAAGTCGACAAACCTCTGAAGTGACCTCACTGGTTGCGGTATACCAGATGTACGCGGGTTACGAGTGGTGCGACGATGGGGCTTATGGGGGAGAACGCGAAGCTTGCGGGTACCGGCGCTCAGGACGCCGCTGCCCGGAGCGTGCTCGGGGCGCAGTTGCTGCGCCGAGGTGACCTTGACGGTGCGGAGCCGCACCTGCGTGCGGCCACGGCGGCGGGGGACCGCGCCGCTGCCAACAACCTGGGCGTACTGTTGCACCAGCGTGGTTACGCCGACGACGCGGCCGGCTGGTGGCGTATCGCGGCGGTGGCCGGATCGGCTGCCGCGGCACATGCGTTGGGCCGTCACCACCGGGAGCGGGGTGACGAGCCAGCGGCTGACTACTGGCTGCGCCAGTCGGCGCAGTCCGGGCACGTCCTCGGCGCGTACGCACTGGGCGACCTGCTGGACCACCGAGGCGAGGAGGGTGCCGAGGCGTGGTTCCGGGCAGCCGCGGAACGCGGCCATCGGGAGGCGGCCTATCGGGTCGCCCGTCTGATGAGTGCCCGCACGACCGAGAACTCCGGTGTGGGGAGCGACCGTACGGTAGTGCCCGCGGGCCCTGGGGAGCCCGCGGGTCCGGTCGGTGGCGGAGGCGGTTCCGCCGAGGAGGACGCCGTGCACTGGTATCGGCAGGCCGCGGCCCGCGGTCATCGCCGGGCGGCGCTTCGCCTGGGGACCGCGCTGGAGCGGCGCGGTGAGCTGAAGGAGGCCGGGCACTGGTACCTCACCGCCGCGAAGGACGGTGAGGCTCGAGCTGCCTGCGCGCTGGGCTTCCTGTTGCGGGACGCGGGCGACCAGGCGAACGCCGCCCTGTGGTGGCGACGCGCCGCCGGGGACGGGGACGGCAACGCCGCGAACGCGCTGGGAGCCTTGCACGCCGAGCGGGGCGAGCGGCAGACGGCCGAACACTGGTACCGACAGGCGCTCGACGCGGGTGATGACAACGGCGCGTTCAATCTGGGCCTGCTGTGCGCGGGCCAGGGCCGCACCGCCCAGGCCGAGCAGTGGTATCGGCGTGCCGCGTACGCGGGACACCGGGAGGCCGCCAACGCACTGGCCGTACTCCTGCTGCAGCGAGGCGACGCGGAGGGCGCCGAGCCGTGGTTCTTCAAGGCCGCTGAGGCAGGCAGCGTCGACGCCGCGTTCAACCTGGGCATCCTCCAGGTGTCACGTGGTGACGAGGAGTCGGCCCGGGTCTGGTACGAGCGAGCCGCGTCGGCCGGGCACGCGGAGGCCGCCCTGCAGGTGGGCATGGCCGCGCAGCGGGAGGGCGACGTACCCGCGGCTGAGCGGCAGTTGCGCTGTGCGGCGGACGCGGGCAGCGTGGAGGGCGCGTTCCGCCTGGCGGCGCTGTTGGAGCGTAACGACTCCGAGTCCGCTGAGGCTTCGGATCGGGAGACCCCCGCTGAGTGCGACCGGTGGTACGAGCACGCGGCCGCGCGGGGGCATCGTAGGGCCCAGGTGCGACTCGGGATGGTGGCCGCCGCGCGTGGAGACGTGGTGGAGGCCGCGCGGTGGTACCGCACCGCCGCCGAAGCCGGCAGCCCCAACGGCGCCTTCAACCTCGGCCTGTTGCTCGCGCGTGAGGGCAGCGAGCCCGAGGCGGCGCTGTGGTGGACCCGGGCCGCCGACGCCGGTCACGGCAGGGCGGCACTGCGCCTGGCGTTGATCAGCGCCCGCCGCGGCGAGTTGGCGGAGGGGCAGCACTGGTGCGCCCGCGCGGTGGAACTGGGGCCGGACGAGGTGGCCGATCGGGCGGCGAAGCTGCTCGACGCCCTGCGGGAGGAACTGACGGCCTAGATGTGTTGTCCCGGCACATTGGTGACGGGACAACACATCCAGGGCGGTGACGTGATGAACACTGAGAGTGCCGCGGGAATGGATTTGCGCTGGTCGTTGTTGTGGGGTTAGTCTATTGAACACAACGGCGCGGGGTGGAGCAGCTCGGTAGCTCGCTGGGCTCATAACCCAGAGGTCGCAGGTTCAAATCCTGTCCCCGCTACTCTCAAGGCTGAGGCCCGGATCACAGATCCGGGCCTCAGTGCTGTGCGATGGATGAACCGCGCGCGGCTGGGGAGCGGCGATCGCCGCGGGGCTGGCGGCCCCTTCGATTCGAGGGTATGAGGTTTGAGGGCGGTCATGCGTCGGGGCTCGCGTGCTGGATGCGGTCAGCCCACGAGGCAGTTGGGGCACAGTCCGCGGTACGTCACCGTGGCCTCGGACACGGTGAAGCCGAAGCGCTCCCCCTCCGGCAGGGCCGCGAGCGGGTCACCGATCGGGTGTACGTCCCGGATGGTGCCGCACCGGGAGCAGACCAGGTGCTGGTGTGCGTGTTGGGCGTTCGGGTCGTATCGCTTGGCCCGCCCGTCCGTGCTGACCTCGATGACCTCGCCGATGCTGACCAACTCGCTGAGGGTGTTGTAGACCGTCGCGCGGGCAATCTCCGGGAGGCGCTGCGAAGCGTGTGCGTGCACCTCGTCGGCGGTGTAATGCACGTGATCACCGTCGAGCACCTCGGCGACGACTCGCCGCTGTGCGGTGAGCCGCCAACCGCGATCGCGGAGCCGTTGCAGCAGGTCACTCATGACAACAAGCCTAGCAGCATGTAGTTCTATTGCCAGAACGCGTATCGACTTCATAGAGTTCTTGACTTGGACAATGTCCAATGTAGGATCGGCGCAGGCGAGAGCCAAGAACAGGTTGATGAGCAGGAGGCGGAATTGACCACGCAGGACGCGACCACCGGACCGCTTACCACAGAGGCCGGCGCGCCGGTCGCCGATAACCAGAACAGCCAGGCCGCGGGTGTGGGGGGCCCGGTGCTGGTGCAGGACCAGCACCTGCTGGAGAAGCTCGCTCATTTCAACCGCGAGCGGATTCCGGAGCGGATCGTGCACGCGCGTGGTGCGGGGGCCTACGGCACGTTCACCGTGACCGCTGACCTCACCCGGTACACGCGGGCCCACTTCCTCTCCGAGGTCGGCAAGGAGACGGAGGTCTTCGCCCGGTTCTCCACCGTGGCCGGAAACCTCGGCTCGGCGGACGCGGTGCGTGACCCGCGAGGTTTCGCGCTGAAGTTCTACACCGAAGAGGGCAACTACGACCTCGTCGGCAACAACACTCCGGTGTTCTTCATCAAGGACGCCCTCAAGTTCCCGGACTTCATCCACACCCAGAAGCGCGATCCGTACACCGGCTCGCAGGAGGCGGACAACGTCTTCGACTTCTGGGGCCTCTCGCCCGAATCGACCCATCAGGTGACCTGGCTGTTCGGCGACCGCGGCATCCCCGCGTCGTACCGGCACATGAACGGCTTCGGCTCGCACACCTTCCAGTGGAGCAACGCCGACGGCGAGTCCTTCTGGGTCAAGTACCACTTCAAAACCGACCAGGGAATCAAGAACCTCACCGAGTCGGAGGCCGCGGTGCTGGCCGGCGAGGACCCGGACAGCCACCAGCGTGACCTGCGGGAGTCCATCGACAGCGGTGACTTCCCGAGCTGGACCGTGTACGTCCAGGTCATGCCGGCCGCCGACGCCGCGAACTACCGCTTCAACCCGTTCGACCTCACGAAGATCTGGCCGCACGCCGACTATCCGCTGATCGAGCTCGGCAGGATGGAGCTCAACCGCAATCCGCAGAACATCTTCGCCGAGGTGGAGCAGTCGATCTTCTCGCCGGCGCACTTCGTCCCCGGCATCGGCCCGTCACCGGACAAGATGCTCCAGGGACGACTGTTCGGCTACGGTGACGCGCATCGCTATCGCGTTGGCATCAACGCCGACCACCTGCCGGTGAACCGTCCGCACGTGACCGAGGCGCGTACGTACGGGCGCGACGGCTTCCTGTACGACGGCCGGCACGCCGGAGCGAAGAACTACGAGCCGAACAGCTTCGGCGGTCCCGCGCAGACCAACCGGCCGCTGTGGGAGCCGGTCACCGTGTCGGGCGTCACCGATACGTCGGAGGCGCCGGCACATGCCGAGGACGACGACTTCGTCCAGGCCGGAAACCTGTACCGGATGATGACGGAGGACGAGAAGGAGCGGCTGATCAACAACCTCGCGGGCGCGCTCTCCGGTGTGACCCGTGATGACATCGCTCAGCGTGCCATCGAGAACTTCCGCAAGGCGGACGCTGACTACGGCAAGCGGCTGGAGGCCGCGGTCCAGGCCCTGCGCGGCTGACGGGCGGCTTGCCGTAACAAACCGGAGGGGCCGGACGCCGTTGGGCTCCGGTCCCTCCGGGCTTTGTCGCGCGCTCGTACGCCCGGCTGGTTCGCCTTGCCGTGCGTACACCGGTGCGCTCCCCGCACGAGCCTCCGTGCCCGCAACGGTCAGTGCTCTGGCAGCGGCTCGTGGCCGTACTCCATGACGAGGCGCGACGCCCCGTGCCTACTGGTTGAGGCAGCCGAGTAGTTCCTGGTGCAGCAGGCCGTTGGACGCCGCGGCGTTTCCGCTATGGGGGCCCCGCCTGCCGTCCAGGCCGGTGAAGCAGCCGCCCGCCTCCTCCACGATGATCGCGCTCGCCGCCATGTCCCACAGCGAGAGTTCCGGCTCCGCGCACATGTCCACCGAGCCCTCGGCGACCATCATGTACGGCCAGAAGTCGCCGTACCCGCGGGTCCGCCAGCAGGAGCGGGACAGCTCCAGGAAACCGTCCAGCATGCCGAGGTTCTCCCAGCCGGTGAGGGAGGAGTACGCGAACGACGCGTCCTGCACGCGGTTCACCCTGGAGACCCGGATGCGCGTCGCCTTCGACAGGCTCCGCCCGGTGTACGCGCCACCGCCCTGCACGGCCCACCAGCGCCGGTTCAGTGCCGGTGCGGACACCAGTCCGACCACCGGGTGGTCGCCGCCCTCGCCCATCTCGGTGAGCGCGATCAGGGTGGCCCACACCGGGACCCCGCGGACGAAGTTCTTGGTGCCGTCGATCGGGTCGATCACCCACCGACGCGGGCCGTGGCCCTCCGTGCCGAACTCCTCGCCCAACACCGCGTCCCGGGGCCGGGAGCGCTGCAGCGCCGTACGGATCAGCTCCTCGGCGGCCTTGTCCGCGTCGCTCACCGGGGTCATGTCCGGCTTGGTCTCCACCGCCAGGTCGAGAGCCTTGAACCGCTCCATGGTCGTGGCGTCGGCGGCGTCGGCCAGCACGTGGGCGAAACGCAGATCATCGTGGTAGTCCGGCATGTGCGAACAGTACCGAGCTTCCCGCGCGCACAGCCACACAGCCACGGCCATCGGCGCGTGCGCGCTCCCTTGACGGTTTGTGGCGGTGCGTCAATCGTGTCCCGCACAACCATGCCGGCGCCGGAGGCACCGTATGCCGACAGCACGCGAGACCCTGCTCGAGGCCGCTCACGAGGCGGTGATCGTACGCCCCTGGGCGGGCGTACGGATGGTCGAGATCGCGGAGCGTGCGGGGGTCTCCCGCCAGACGCTCTACAACGAGTTCGGCAGCAAGGAAGGACTGGGCAGCGCGCTGATCAGCCGCCGGGTCACCGGTTTCGTCGACAGCGTCGCCGCGGTGGCGGCGCGGAGCGCCCGTAAGGACGGGGACGTGGCGTTCGGTTGTGCCGCGGCGGCTGTGTGGATGCTGCGTACGGCGCCGAGCGAGCCGCTGGTGCGCTCCGCGCTCACCGGGTGCTGGGACTCCCGTATGCCGCCCGCGGTGACGCAGCGGCCGGACACGCCGGGGGAGTTGGCCGCGCGGCTACGCGACCGGGTGGTCACGGCGCTCACCGTGTCGGACGGTGACGCTGACCACGCTGGCGGCGGCGCGAACCCGGCCTACGAACGCTCCGGGGGCGACGGGGCCCCGGACGGACAGGGCGTCGGCGGGACCCAGCTGCGCCGGGCCTGCGAGGCGGGTATGCGGCTGGCCCTGTCCTATCTGGTGGCGCCTGACCCAACTCCCGGCGCGGGGGTCGACCCGGCGCCCGCTCCGGCGCTCGACCCGTCGTCTCGTACGGATCCGCACACGGACCCGGAGGAGGCGGCCGGGCAGCGGATCGCTCAGATGGTGCGTGCTCTGCTGCACTGAACCGGGTGCGGGCCCGGCGGGTGCCGCCGGGGTCAGTCGCCCTCGTGACGCTCCCGGGTGGCCAGCAACCGCCGCAGGGAGTACAGCCGTGCCGGCTCCGCGTGGCCGGCCGCCACCCAGGCGTCCAGGGCACAGTCCGGCTCGTCGTGACCGCAGGCGCGTGGGCAGTCGGCGGTGCCTGGTTCAAGGTCCGGGAAGGCGCTGATGACCCGGGACGGGTCGACGTGGTTCAAGCCGAACGAGCGCAGTCCGGGGGTGTCGATCACCCAGCCCCCAGTGGTCCCCTCGGCGGCCGGAAGGGGCAGGGCCAGCGCGGAGGTCGTGGTGTGCCGTCCGCGCCCGGTCACCGCGTTCACCACGCCGGTGGCCCGCTGCCGATCCGGCACCAGGGCGTTCACCAGGGTTGTCTTCCCGACTCCGCTGTGTCCCACGAAGGCGGTGTTCCGGCCGTAGAGCGCTTCCCGTACCCGCTCCGCCGCCGCGTCGGTCGCCAACTCCTCCCGGCTGGTGACCAGATGGCGGATGCCCAGCGGGGCGTAGGTCTCCAGCAGCGGGTCGGCGGGTGTCAGATCGGCCTTCGTGAGCACCAGCAGGACGTCCAGCCCGGCATCGAACGCCGCGACCAGGCAACGGTCGATCAGCCGGGGCCGGGGCTCGGGGTCCGCGAGGGCGGTCACGATGGCGAGTTGGTCCGCGTTCGCGACGATCACCCGCTCGTACGGGTCGGTGTCGTCGGCGGTGCGGCGCAGCACCGACTCCCGCGGCCGGACCCGCACGATCCGTGCCAGCGTGTCCCGCGCCCCCGACAGATCCCCCACGAGGTCGACTCGGTCACCGACCACCACGCCCTTGCGGCCCAGCTCACGGGCCTTCATCGCGGTGACCGTGCGCCCCTCCACCAGGCAGGTGAGCCGGCCGCGGTCGACGGTCACGACGAAACCGGGTGCCGCGTCCTCGTGCTTCGGCCTGGTGTGCGTACGCGGTCGGCTGCCCCGGCGGCCGGGGCGAACCCGGATGTCGTCCTCGTCGGTGTGCTTGCCGTAACGGCGCATCCCGCCCCCGCCCTACGCTTTCGCTCCGAGCAGGCCGTGCCACAGTTCGGGGAAGTCGGGCAGGGTCTTGCCGGTGGTCGCGATGTCCTGCACCCGCACGTCGTCCACCACCAGTCCCAGCAGCGCGCCGGCGGTGGCCAGGCGGTGGTCGTCGTACGTGTGGAACACTCCGCCGTGCAGCGGACGCGGACGGATCCGCAGGCCGTCCGCGGTCTCGGTGACATCGCCGCCGAGGCCGTTGATCTCCGCGCACAGCGCGGCGAGTCGGTCGGTCTCGTGCAGCCGCAGATGACCGATGCCCCGTAGCACCGACTCGGAGTCGGCACACGCGGCGAGCGCGGCGATGCCGGGCGTCAACTCCCCGACCTCGCTCAGATCGAGGTCGACGCCGCGCACTCGACCGGTGCCGGTACAGGTGAGTCCGCGTTCGTCCAGCACGCAGTCGCCGCCCATGGCGGTGAGGATGTCGCGCAGCGCGTCACCCGGCTGGGTGGTGCGTACCGGCCAGTCCGGGATGGTGACCCGCCCGCCGGTCAGGAGCGCGGCTGCGAGGAACGGCTGGGCGTTGGACAGGTCGGGCTCGACCACCAGATCCCGGCCGAGTAGTGCCCCTGCGGTGACCCGCCAGGTGTTCGCCGCGCCACCGTCCTCCGGGGCGTCCACCTGTGCTCCGGCCGCCCGCAGCATGTCCACGGTCATCCGGATGTGCGGCACGGAGGGCAGAGTGTCGCCGGTGTGCCGTACCTCCAGGCCCTGCTGGAAGCGCGCGCCGGACAGCAGGAGCGCGCTGACGAACTGGCTGGAGGAGGACGCGTCGACGGTCACCCGGCCGCCGGGCAGCGAGCCGCTGCCGTGCACGGTCAACGGAAGGGCACCACGGCCCTCGTCCTCGATACGCGCACCGAGCGTCCGTAGCCCGTCCAGCACGCCGTGCAGCGGTCGCTCGTGGGAACGCGGGTCGCCGTCGAAGTGGATCGGACCGTCGGCGAGCGTCGCGACTGGGGGCAGGAATCGCATCACGGTGCCGGCGTTGCCGACATCGACGGTGGCCGGGCCGTACAGTCCGGCGGGGATGACGCGCCAGACCTCGCCCAGCGTTTCGGGGCTGCGGCCCAGGGAACTGCTGGAGGGCACCGTCTCCTCGATCTCGACGCCCAACGCCCGTAGCGCGTCGGCCATCAACAGGGTGTCCCGGGAACGCAGCGGCCGGCGCAGCCAACCGGGCTCGGCGGCCAGCGCTGCCAACAGCAGCGCGCGGTTGGTGACCGACTTGGAGCCTGGCACGGCCACCGTCGCCGCGACCGGGTCCGTCGCGCGCGGCGCGGGCCAGAGGGCTTCGGGGTCCAGTACGGCGGGTCCGGTGCGTTCCGTCATGAATCTCACCTTAGAGCGTCCGGCGGCGGGCCGTGTCGTGTGGACGCACGGTGCTCACCAGCCGGCGAGCGGGGCGAGCAGCCAGCGCCCGCCACCTATCAGCGCGCAGAACGAGACCGCGTGGAACAACACCAGCCACATCACGGCGGGCACGTGGGTCAACCGGGCGAGTTGGTCGGCATCCGAGTCCGGGGCGCCACCGCGTCGGCGTTTGCCCTGCAGCTCGAACACCGGGCGCACCCCGCCGAGCAACAGGAACCACACCACGACGTACGCGAACGCGGCCTGTACCTCGGCGTCGGTCAGCCAGGAGACGAGGAGGAACGCCCCACCGGTGAGCACGACGGTCAGCACTCCGTAGGCGTTGCGGATCATCACCAGCAGCGCCAGCAGCAGCGCCGTCGCGCCCCACAACAGCGCGGTGATGTGGTTCGCGGCGAGCAGCCAGGCGCCGCCGAGGCCCAGCAGGGGCGGGGCCGTGTAGCCGGCGGCGGCGGTGAGCACCATGCCGATGCCGTGCGGTTTGCCGCGCGAGACGGTCAGCCCGGAGGTGTCCGAGTGCAACCGGATACCGTCCAGCTTGCGACCGGTCGCCAGCGCGACCAGGCCGTGGCCGCCCTCGTGCGCGATGGTCACGGCGTTCCGCGCGAGGCGCCACGTGCCGTGTGACATGACCACGGCCACTACGAGGGCGCCGGTGGCGGCGACGAGCCAGGGCTCGGGATCGGGCTGGGAGCCCAGAACCCGGTCCCAGAGATCGGTGATGCTTGCGTTGTCCATCGGCTGCTGTCCTCCCCGGCCTTCCGCCCCTCGGCCCTGCTTCGGGACAACGGACGGCGGCTTGTCGTAGTGCCGTGGCAGTCTGGCACTTATGTGCGGACGGTACGCAGCCAGTAGGACGCCCGAGGACCTCGCCGGGCTGTTCCAGGTGGAGAAGTGGGACCCGGAGGAGGCGGTCGCGGCCGACTGGAACGTCGCGCCGACGAAACAGGTGCCCGCCGTGCTCGACCGGCCGGTGCGCGGGGCCGACGCGAGGCAGCCCGTGCGGCAGTTGCGGCCGCTGAAGTGGGGGTTGGTGCCGGGTTGGGCGAAGTCGCCGGACCTGGGCGTGAAGATGATCAACGCTCGGGCGGAGACGGTCCACGAGAAGTCCGCCTACCGCAAGCCGTTCACGTCCCGCCGGTGTCTGCTGCCGGCCGACGGTTATTACGAGTGGCGCACGGAGCGGGACGAACTCGCGCGGGAGCAGGAGGGGCGCGGGAAGCGGCCGCGCAAGCAGCCGTACTTCGTGACCCCGACGGACGGCGGCGTGCTGGCGATGGCCGGACTCTACGAGTTCTGGCGCGACCGCACGCTGGAGGACGGCCACCCGCGGGCGTGGTGGGCGACCTGCACGGTGATCACGACTGCCGCCGAGACGACCCTGCTCCCGGGGATGACCGGGGAGTCGGAGAGCTCGGCGCCGCAGTCGCTCGCCGACATCCACCCGCGTATGCCGCTGATGATGACCCCGGACCGGTGGGACGCCTGGCTGGACCCCGCGCGTACGGACCGGGACGAACTCCGGGAGCTGCTGTCCCCGCCGCCGGCCGGGCTGATGCGGGCCTACCCGGTCTCGACGGACGTGAGCAACGTCCGCAACAACGGCTCGGAGCTGCTGACCGAGCTGGCCGCGCCGCAGGAGGGCACGCTGTTCTGAGCGGGTGTTGGAAGCGGACGGATGCTGGGGGCAGGGTGCTGGGAGTGACGTGCTGGCCGCGGTGCGTTCGCCGCGGTGTTGCCGAGGACGGAGCGCTCCGGCTCACGGAGTCGGTCGGAGGAGTGTGCGAGCCATGCGTGAGGTGACCGAGCCCGGAGGGCGGTCCGCCACGTCCCGGGCGGCGAAGCCCGGGCAGGCGGGCGCGGTGGATCCCGCCGCGGCGACGGAGCGTGAGATCGTCCGCACGCCGGCTGGCGATGCCCGTATCACCTGGCGCCTCAGCGCTGACGCCCGTGTGGTGCTGGCACTCGGGCATGGTGCCGGGGGCGGGGTAGAGGCCCGCGACCTGGTCGCGCTGGCCGCCCGGCTTCCGGCGTACGGCGTGACGGTCGCCCTCGTCGAGCAGCCCTGGCGAGTGGCGGGGAAGAAGGTCGCCCCGGCACCGAAGACGTTGGACGCCGGATGGACGGCGGTGTGGCCGATGTTGGCCGCGCCGGGGCTGCCGTTGGTGGCCGGTGGACGGAGCGCGGGTGCCCGGGTGGCCTGCCGCACGGCACGGGAGGTCGGTGCACGGGCGGTGCTGGCCTTGTCGTTTCCGCTGCATCCGCCGGGCAAGCCGGAGCGCAGCCGGCTCGAGGAGTTGGCGGAGGTCGGACTTCCGGTCCTGGTCGTCCAGGGCGGGCGTGACCCGTTCGGCGTACCGGGTGAGTTTCCCGCTGGCACGGACCTCGTCGAGGTGCCGGACGGAGACCACGGTTTCGCGGTGCCGAAGCGCTCGGACATCGGCCAGGAGGCGGCGCTGACCGTGCTGACGGACGGGGTGCTGAGCTGGTTGCGGGGGTACGGCGCGGTGGGTTGAGAGCATGTGCGCGTTCTCGGACGTGGCCTGGCGCCGGTCATCCGGCTGGCGTACGCCGTGGGAAGCCGTCGGCCGGGGCGGGAATGCGCGTCGGGTGGTTGTTGTTGTACGGGCGACCCCGGCCGGGAGAGGCTCGGGTACGCCGAAACGAGAGGAAGCCGCCCTCATGGGTTCTGTCGCTTGCCCACAGCGTCCTCAGGCTGCTGACCTGGACTGGGCCACGCTGGCGCTGGCCGGTGGCTCGAAGATTCAGGCGGCGCCGGGCGCGGAAGGTCGTCTATTCTCCGAGAGGAACGGGTCCGCACCCGGGGCCCGCGCTTCGTCTCAGGAGGTGGGTGCAGTCCCAGGGACCGACGACGGCACGGAGCACGCCCCGAGCACGCCGCAGGAGACCGCTTCGGAACGGAACGCACGTTTCGAGCGGGACGCCCTCACGTTTCTGGACCAGATGTACAGCGCCGCCCTGCGCATGACGCGCAACCCGGCGGACGCGGAGGACCTGGTGCAGGAGACGTACGCGAAGGCCTACGCGTCCTTCCACCAGTTCCGCGCCGGCACCAATCTCAAGGCGTGGCTGTACCGCATTCTCACCAACACCTTCATCAACTCCTACCGCAAGAAGCAGCGCGAGCCACAGCGCAGCGCGGCCGAGGAGATCGAGGACTGGCAGTTGGCACGGGCCGAGTCGCACATGTCCACGGGGCTGCGTTCCGCCGAGGCCCAGGCCCTGGACCACCTTCCGGACTCGGACGTGAAGGAGGCGCTGCAGGACATTCCGGAGGAATTCCGGATCGCCGTCTATCTCGCGGACGTCGAAGGGTTTGCCTACAAGGAGATCGCGGACATCATGGGGACACCCATCGGCACGGTGATGTCCCGTCTGCACCGCGGACGTCGGCAGCTGCGCGGCATGCTGGAGGACTACGCCCAGGAGCGCGGGCTGGTTCCGGCGGGGGTCGCGCCGGCGGCGGGCGGGTCCGTTCCGGACAGGCCGGGCCGCGGGGTCTCCCCGACGACGCCGGGGTCGGGGGAGTCGCACGACCGGAAGGGCTCGGGCTCATGAGTTGTGGAGAGCCACACGAGACGGACTGCTCCGAGATCCTGGACCATCTCTACGAGTACCTGGACCAGGAGATGCCCGACCAGGCGTGCGAGAAGTTCCAGGAGCACTTCGACGAGTGTTCCCCGTGCCTGGAGAAGTACGGCCTCGAGCAGGAGGTCAAGAAGCTCGTCGGACGGTGCTGTGGACACGACGACGTGCCCGCCGACCTGCGGTCCAAGGTGATGAGCCGGATCGAGTCGATCCGGGCGGGCGAAGCGCCCGCACAGGAGTCGGTGGACGAGAGCGATTCGAGCGCCAGTCCGCGCAAGAAGCTGGCCTGAACGGGAAGTTGCGGTTCAGGTACGCGCCCGGTTAGCGGGCGGCACGTACGTCCGCCACTCACTCGATCAGGTGGCTCCCGAGCCGTCTCGCGAGGGATGCGGAGCAGCCGGGTGGAGGAGTGGCGAAACCCTGCCCGTCCGGTGCGGAGGCGCCGAACGGGCTGTCCGCGCTGGGGCGGAGAGCCGGGCGCCCGAAGGATCACGGCTGATTTCCCGACGGCCGGATACAGGGTAGTGAGCGGGCGTCCGAGTGGGCATGGTTGGATGCGAAGAGGGGAACCCGACAGCGCGCATGGCGTCGTACCGCGTCGCCTCGCGTCGGACGGGCACCACAGCACACCGGACAACCGACAGGCGGGAATCAGGCGGCATAGTGAGGATCTTCGGCAAGGAGCGGCACCGGCCCTCCGCTTCCTGGCGGCAGGCCACTGACCGCGCTTTCACGCTCATCGGCGATGGTCGTTACGAGGACGCCGGTGCTCTGCTGACCCGAGCCGCTGACCTGGAGCCATGGCTGTCCGAGTCGTGGTTCAACCTCGCGCTGCTGCACAAGTTCCGGCACGACTGGGAGCAGGCGCGGTCCGCTGGCCTGCGCGCGGTCGCGCTGTTGGACCGGGACACCGGGGCGCCCGACTGGTGGAACGTCGGCATCGCCGCGACCGCCCTGCAGGACTGGCCGCTGGCACGGCGCGCCTGGCAGGCGTACGGGCTGCGGGTGCCGGGCGAGGCACGTGGTTCGGCAGCGGCCGGAGAACCCACCGGCATGCGGCTGGGCAGCGCGACGGTGCGCCTCTCGCCGGAGGGCGAGGCCGAGGTGGTGTGGGGCCGTCGGGTCGATCCGGCCAGGCTGCTGGTCCAGAGCATTCCGCTGCCGTCGTCAGGCCGTCGCTGGGGCGAGGTGGTGTTGCACGACGGAGTGCCGCACGGCGAGCGCACCACGGGCAGGGGGCACTCGTATCCGGTGTTCGACGAGATCGAGTTGTGGGCCCCCTCCCCGGTGCCCACCTGGGTGGTGTTGCTTGACGCGGCCACCGAGGCGGACCGGGACGCCCTGGAGCGTCTGGCCGCCGAGGCCGGCTTCGCCGCGGAGGACTGGTCCTCGTCCGTACGACTGCTGTGCCGCTCCTGCTCGGAGAGCAGCATGCCGAGTGACGAGGGCGACGGTGCCTTGCACCTGGACCCGCATGACCACAGTTCGCCCGGGCATCCGGGCCCACTCGGCCATATGACCGCCGGCGGGCCGGGCGACCTGTGGGTGGCGGAGCGGGAGTGCGGTCTCGCCGCGCCGGCCGGGCTGGTGCGCGGGCTGCTGGACAGTTGGGTGGCGGACAGCCCGGACAGCAGGGAGTGGCGGGACCTGGAAGAGGTGTGCTGACCGCGGCACGGGGCGTGTGTTGTGGGCCGTACTCTGTAGGGCGGAAAGACCAGAGGCGGTCCGGTGGACCGGGGTGAGGAAGGCGTACGGCGTCATGGCGCAGCAGCAGGAGACCGGACCGGAGACCACCGGCGAGTTCGTTGTCGACACCGAGGACTGCGCGGAGCGTGAAGCGGCGCATCGGGCGCGTGGTGCGGCACGTCCGATCACGGTCGTGGGAAATCCCGTGCTACATCGGGAGTGCGCGGCGGTCACCGAGTTCGATGACGAGTTGTCGCGCCTGGTCGACGACATGTTCGCGAGCCAGCACGCGGCGGAGGGCGTCGGCCTGGCGGCGAACCAGATCGGGGTCGATCTGAAGGTCTTCGTCTACGACTGTCCGGACGATGACGACGTGCGGCACGTCGGCTACGTCTGCAATCCGGTGCTGGACGAACTCCCCGCCGGCGAGCGTCTGTTGGACGAGTCCAACGAGGGGTGCCTGTCGGTGCCCACCGCCTACGTCCCGTTGGCCCGACCGGACTACGCGGTGGTGCGAGGCCAGGATCTCCAGGGCAAGCCGATCGTGGTGCGCGGCAGTGGGTACTTCGCGCGCTGTCTGCAGCACGAGACTGACCATCTCAACGGCTACCTCTACATCGACCGGCTCTCGAAGCGGGACCGCAAGGACGCTTTGCGACAGATGGCGGACGGCACGCCGCGCTACGACACCGTCCCCAACGACTGATCGCCACGGGCTGAGCGAGCGGGCGCGGTGAGGTACGGCGACGTGTCGTCAATGGGCCCGCCATTGGCGGCACGGGCCAGGCATTGACGCGATTGTCCTGGGCACGCCAAAGTCGGCGGAACGGCCGGCCGGCACTCTCGCCCGCCAGCCGCCCCCACACCGTACGGAGGCATCATGCTCAGTGGCCTGGTCCAGAACGACAGTCCCGCGTCCCGCCCCAGACCACGCGGGCGAACGCGTCTGCTGGTCGGTGCGGGAGCGGTGCTGGCTCTCGCGATCTCCGGCACGGGCGCCGCGGTGGCGACCGCGCCCTCCTCTGACAGTGGGCGGTCCGCCGCGGCCGAAGCCCAGCCCCTCGCCAAGCTGAGTCATGGGGAGGCCACCGCCAAGTTCGAGGACGCCGGGTTGACCTGGTCGTCCAGCGGCGGGTGCTCCGACCGCAACACGTCGACCTGTACGTCCTTCGACCAGATCAACTCGGCGACGGTCGACGGGGTGATCACGCTGAAGAGCGCCAGCGGTTGCGGGATCAACCTCACCGGTGGCACGGAGACGGGACACGCCAGCGGCGAGTACAGCCACTGGAACGGCTACAAGGTCGACTTCAGCCTGTCCAACTGTCTCGACAACTACATCAAGAACACCTTCACCTCCATCGGCGGCTCGAAATGGGAGTCCGGCTCGGGCAACGTCTACTACCGCGAGGGCGATCACTGGGACGTGACCTATCACAACTGCGGCGGCTGCTGAGCGACTTCCGCACCTGACGACGGTGCAGCGCGGGACGGAGGCGCCGGTTCACCTTCTCCGGACCTCCGCGGCACGCTCCTCCGTGTGTGGTCTCCCGCTTCCCGGTGGCGGGAGTTCCACCGCGAACGTCCACAGGGCGTGGCCGGGTATCGGTTCCCAGTCCCGAGTTGGCGTACGACGGAACCCGAGACGCTCGTACAGTCGGTGTGCGGTCTTCATCAGGGGATCGCTGGAGAGCACCACCCGGGCCAGCCCCCGCTCCCGCGCTCGGGCGAGACACTCGCGGACCAGCGACTCGCCGACGCCTCGCCCACGCGCGGCACGGCCGACCACCAGCATCCGGAACTCCGCCTCGTCCGGTCCGGCGACCTGAGCCCACTTCCCGCCCTCCGGCACGAACGTCACGGCGCCCAGCACGAGTTGGCCCGCTCGTGCGCTTGCGTCGGTCGCGCTCGCGTCCGTCACGTCCTCCTCCCGTACGGCCACGACGATCTCCGAGTGCTCAGCTCTGCCAGCGGTGTCCCGGAGCCGGGCGAGATACGGGTCCGCGGCGCCGTACGTCAACAAGCCGTCGCCCACGTACACCTGCTCGGTCAGCTCCGAGATATCCGCGAACTCCCGCGGACGCGCCGTTCGGATCGTGATCTCCATGAGTCCAAGCATGCCGCGCCCCACTGACAATCGCGTCAGCGGGGCGCGGAGCTGGACGGAGTACGAGGGATGGCTCAGCGGTCGCCGGCGGGCGCCGGGAGTTCCTCGCGCACCTGGGGGTCCCCGGCGTCGGCGGTGTAGTCACCGGGCTCCGTCTCGTCCTTGCCGTCCGGTGCCTTCAGCGCCCGCAGGACAAGTGTCAGACCGACCGTCACCAGCGCGTTGAGCACGAACGCCGTCAACCCGATGTATCCGATCTCGCCAATGAGGGGGATCGTGTCATTGCTGCCCGCGAAGTGCTCCTGGGTTGGGCTGGAGACGTTGTACGCGGCCACGGTGCCGTAGACCATGCCCACCGCCCAGCCGCCCAGCAAGGCCCAGCGATGGAACCACCGGGTGAACAGGCCGCCCACGAGCGCCGGCATCGTCTGCACGATCCAGATGCCACCCAACAACTGGAAGTTGATGGCGGTGGTCTTGTCCAGGGTCAGCACGAAGGCCAACGCACCCACCTTGACCAGCAGAGAGGTGATTTTGGAGACCTTCGTCTCCTGAGCCGGCGTGGCGTCGGGCCGGAAGAAGTCCCGGTAGATGTTGCGGGTGAACAGGTTGGCGGCGGCGATGGACATGATGGCGGCCGGCACCAGGGCACCGATGCCGATCGCGGCGAAGGCCACGCCCGCGAACCAGTCCGGGAACATGTTCTCGAACAGCTGCGGTACCACCAGTTGCCCGTTGTCCACCTCGATCCCGGCTGCGATGCCCATGAAGCCCAACAGCGCCAACAGACCCAGCATCAGGGAGTACATCGGCAGAATGGTGGTGTTCCGGCGGATGACCTCGCGGCTGCGGCTGGAGAGCGTGGCCGTGATCGAGTGCGGATACATGAACAGTGCGAGTGCCGAGCCCAAAGCGAGCGTGGCGTACGCCCACTGCCCCTCCGGGCCGGCCACCAGCGAACCACCGGTCTCGGACAGCCGCTCTTCGGCGCTGCTGAAGATCTCGTCGAAGCCACCCAGCTCGATCGGGATGTAGACGATCGCCACCGCGATGACGAGGTAGATCAGCGCGTCCTTGACGAAGGCGATGAGCGCGGGTGCCCGTAGGCCCGAGGAGTACGTGTAGGCCGCCAGCACGCCGAAGGCGATCAGCAGTGGCAGGTCCTTGATGAACCAGTGGGTCGACTCCCCACCGCCGATGCCCATCACGGACAGCACCGCCTGGATGCCGACCAACTGCAGTGCGATGTACGGCATGGTCGCGAGGAGGCCGGTCAGCGCCACCGCCAGGGACAGCCCACGGGAGCCGAAGCGGCCCTTCACGAAGTCCGAGGTGGTGACGTACCCGCGACGGTGCGAGACGGACCAGAGCCGGGGCAGGAAGGTGAAGATGAGCGGATAGACGAGGATGGTGTACGGCACCGCGAAGAACCCGGCGGCCCCGCCCGCGTAGATCGCGGCTGGCACGGCGACGAAGGTGTACGCCGTGTACAGGTCGCCGCCGAGCAGGAACCAGGTGACCCAGGTGCCGAAGCTCCGTCCACCCAGGCCCCATTCGTCCAGGTTGTCGGCTTCGGCTGCCCTGCGCCAGCGTGCGGCCATGAAGCCCATCACGGTGACCAGGAGGAAGAAGAAGGTGAAGACCGCGAGTGCGACTCCGTTGACGCCGTCGTTCACTGGACCTCCCCCTCCTCCTGCCGCTTGCGCGCGGCCTTCTCCCGGCGCAGCAGGACGTACGCGACGGCGGTCAGCGCGGTCGAGAGCGGCACCCAGAGCATCTGGTACCAGTAGAAGAAGGGGACCCCGATGAGGGTCGGCTCCACACTGTCGTAGGAGCCGACCCAGAGCATCGCGACGAACGGCACCACCAGGCAGAGTGCGATCAACACCCGGTTGGGCGTGACGGTTGGCCCGCCGCCGGACGAGGATGGTGGTGACATGGCTGCTGCTCCGTCCGTCCTGAGCTGGCATGATCTTGATGCTGCGCAGGTAACGTAGTCAGAGAACCGGCTTCCCGTCACTACCTTTGCCCATAACGGGATGGCCATGCGGCAGATGCTTCCGCTGACCGGGATCAGAGGGCCGGACGTTCCAGCGTGGCCACGAACTTGTAGCGATCGCCCCGGTATACGGACCGGACCCATTCGACCGGTTCACCGGCGGCGTCCTGGGAGTGTCGGGAGAGCATGAGCATCGGCAGCCCGACGTCCGTGGCCAGCAGCCCAGCTTCGCGGGGCGTGGCGAGCGAGGTTTCGATCGTCTCCGCCGCCTGTGCGAGATGCACGCCGTAGACCTCGGCCAGAGCGGTGTACAACGAGGTGTACTTGGCCAGGCTGCGGCGCAGGGCGGGGAAGCGCTTCTGGGACAGGTGGGTGGTCTCGATGGCCATCGGTTCGCCGCTCGCCAGCCGTAGCCGTTCGATCCGCAACACCCGTCCGCCGGCGGGGATGTCCAGCAGTTCGGCCATCCTGTCGTCCGCGGTGATGTAGCCGATGTCCAGCAGCTGAGAGGTCGGCTCCAGGCCCTGGGCGCGCATGTCCTCGGTGTACGAGGTGAGTTGCAGGGCCTGTGAGACCTTGGGCTTGGCGACGAACGTGCCCTTGCCCTGGATGCGCTCCAGCCGGCCCTCCACGACGAGTTCCTGGAGTGCCTGACGGACCGTGGTGCGCGAGGTGTCGAACTCGCTCGCGAGCGTGCGCTCCGGTGGTACGGGGGTGCCGGGCGGCATCGTCTCGGTCATCTCCAGGAGATGCCGCTTCAGCCGGTAGTACTTGGGCACTCGGGCGGTCCGTGCGCCAGTGCCGCCACCGTTTCCGCCGCCGGCTTCCGTGGTACGAGCGCTGTCCGCGTTGCCCGCCGTGGCCGTGACCCCGTCGCTGCCCATGGCATCCCTTCCCGACCTGTGCGCTGCTGGCGTCACCGGCTCCTCCGTGTACGTGGCGGTTCACATCGTGGCATGTGCCGAGCTGGTGCGGACGTCCGAGCCGAGATGTCGTTCCGGTAACGGAACACACGTGAGTATGCGGCACCGTTGACACTCCATAAAAGTCTAGGCCAAGCTTCGGGAATGGTCTAAACCATTAGCCCGTGTCCACGGTCAGCGCCCGGCGTCTGTTCTCGGTCAGCTCGGTGGGCGGGTTTCGGGTCCATTGAGGAGGAACGGCGTGAAGCGCAAGCTCATAGCGGCTGTGGGGGCCACCGCCATGGTGGCGGGCCTCACGGCCTGTGGGTCGGACGGCGACAGTGCGGGCGGGGACGACACCCTCACGATCTGGGCCATGGACGGCTCGGCGCCCGACGCCTGGGCGAAGGAACTCAACAAGGCGTTCGAGGCCAAGCACAAGGGCGTGCAAGTCGAGATCAAGGTTCAGCACTGGAACGGCATCCAGGAGAAGATCACCACCGCGCTCTCCGAGGACTCGCCCCCGGACGTCCTGGAACTCGGGAACACGCAGACCTCGGGCTACGCTGCCACCGGCGGGCTCGCGGAGCTCACCGATATGAAGGGCAAGCTCGGCTACGACAGTTGGAACGAGGGCATGGTGCCCTCGACCGAACTGGACGGGAAGCTGTACAGCGCCCCCTGGTACGCCGCGAGCCGTGTCGTGGTCTACGACAAGAAGGCTTTCGAGAAGGCCGGGATCAAACCACCCAAGACACGGGACGAGTGGGTCGACGGGCTGCGACAGATCGAGGAGAAGACCGACAAGCAGCCCATCTACCTTCCAGGCCAGTTCTGGTACGTCTTCGCGGGTTTGCTCTGGGACGAGGGCGGCACCCTGGCTGCCAAGCAGGGGGACACCTGGAAGGGCACGTTGAGCAGCCCCGAGGCCCAGAAGGCGATGGACTTCTACAAGAAGCTGCAGTCCTTCTCCACCGCACCCAAGGACACGGACGAGGCCAAGCCCCAGCAGTCCACGGACGTCGTGCCCAAGGGGAAGGTCGCCTCCTGGATTGGTCTGGGATGGGAAGCCGCGGGCGCGCTGGACGCCATCAAGAAGGCGGGCGGCGAGGCGGACTTCGGCTACTTCCCGATACCGGGCAAGAGCGCGGACAAGCCGGGCAGCGTCTTCCTCGGTGGCTCCAACCTCGCGGTTTCCGAGCGCTCGCCGAACAAGGAACTCGCCAAGGACTGGCTGCGGATGGCCACTTCGGAGAAGTGGATGCGGAAGTACGCCGAGGCCACGGAAGGCGGACTGCTGCCGAACCGGGAGTCCGCCCAGATCGAGCCGGAAGCGGACTCCTTCGCCGCGGCCATGGTCGAAACCTCCAAGGTCGGTCGCCTCACTCCCGTCACTCCGGGTTGGGCGAACGTCGAGACGGAACCAAACCCGATCAAGGAGTACATGACCAAGGTGCTCAAGGGCACGGACCCGAAGAAGGCCGGCAAGGAAGCGGACGAGGTCATCGCCGAGCGCATCAACAAGAGCTGAATCGCGGATGCTTCGCGCCCCCTGCCCCACGGGGGGCGGAACGTCGCAGCCCAGGCCGTCACCGCGAGGAAGTGAGCCATGACCGTGTCAACCCGGGGCACGCCCCCGGCCACCGAGGAGTTGCCCGCCGGCGCACCCAAGTCGGAGGGTAACGACAGCGGCCAGCGAGCCCGGTTGCGCGCGCCGGCCGGAGCGCTGCCGTACGTACTGATAGCGCCGGCAGTCCTGGCACTGCTGGTCTTCCTGGGTTATCCGCTGGCCCGGAACATCGTCCTCTCGCTGCAGCAGCTGGGTCGGACGGAGATGATCTCCCGGGAGACCGTCTGGACCGGCCTGTCCAACTACACGGGGCTGCTGAACGACGACGCCTTCTGGACCGTCGTGCTGCGCACCTTCGTGTTCATGGCGGCCAACGTGGCGCTGATCATGGTGCTCGGCACGCTCGTCGGACTGCTGCTGAACACGCTCGGCAAGAAGATGCGCCTGCTCCTCTCGCTGGCGCTGGTGATGGCCTGGGCCATGCCGATCGTCGCCTCCGCCACGGTCTTCCGCTGGCTCTTCGACACCCAGTTCGGGGTCGTGAACTGGGTGATGCGGGAGCTGGGCTTCGCGGGCTACGAGCAGCACAACTGGTTCGACAGCGGCTTCTCGACCCTGGCGATCGTCACGCTGCTCATCGTGTGGGCGTCCGTGCCCTTCGTGGCGCTCAACCTGTACGCCGGGCTGACCACCATCAGCCCCGAGCTGTACGAGGCCGCTCGGATGGACGGCGCCTCGAACTGGCGGCTCTTCAGATCGGTGGTCTTCCCCATGATGAAGCAGTTCTTCCTCATCACCACGTTCCTGGAGATCATCTGGGTGTTCAAGGCGTTCGCGCAGATCGTCGCGCTGAACGGGGGCGGACCCGACCGCGCTTCCGAGACCCTGCCGGTGTTCGCCTACGTCGAGGGAATGGCCCAGATGAACTTCGGTACCGCGGCCGCCGCCTCCGTACTGACCATCCTGATCCTGTTGGCCGCGATGTCCTACTACTTCCGCCTGATTCTCAAGCAGGAGGAGGAGCAGTGAGCAACCCCACGCTGATCGACAAGGCGGCCGTACGCGCCAAGCGACGCAGGAGCCTGGGACGGGTCTGGCCCAACGCCGTGGCGCTGTGCCTGGTGCCGGTGTTCCTCTTCCCCGTGTACTGGATGTTCTCCACGTCCTTCAAGCCCGCGTCCGAGGTGCTCACGAAGTCCCCGACCTTCCTCTTCAGCCCCACCCTCGAGCACTACGGCACCGCCGCCGGTGTCGACATGTTCTGGACGTACGTCCGCAACAGCCTGACTGTCACGCTGGGGGCCGTGGGGCTTGCCCTCCTCGTCGCACTGGCGGCGAGTTTCGCGATCGTCCGGATGCGGTTTCGCGGACGCAAGGGCCTGGTGCTGGCGGTGATGATGGCGCAGATGGCCCCCTGGGAGGTCATGGTCATCGTGATGTACCTGATCGCCCGCGACGCCGAACTGCTGAACAGCATCGGCTTCCTCACCCTGGTGTACTTCGTCATGGTGCTGCCGTTCACCATCTGGACGCTACGAGGCTTCATCGCCGCGGTGCCCAAGGAACTGGAGGACGCCGCGCTGATCGACGGGTGCAGCCGCACCCAGGCGTTCTTCCGGGTCGTCTTCCCGCTGTTGGCACCCGGGCTGATGTCCACCTCGCTCTTCGGGTTCATCACCGCGTGGAACGAGTTCGCCATGGTGCTGGTGCTCAACAAGGAATCCGAGGCGTACACCCTGCCACTGTGGTTGACGCAGTTCCAGACGGCTTTCGGGAACGACTGGGGTGCCACGATGGCCGCTTCCTCGTTGTTCGCCATACCCGTCCTCCTTCTGTTCCTCTTCCTCCAGCGACGAGCCGTCGGTGGCCTGAGCGCCGGCGCAGTGAAGGGATAGCGCCCCATGACGACCCTCGCACCCACGGACCGTTCCCTGGCCCGGGACGTACTCACCGTCCTGCAACCCGGATTCACCGGTACCTCGGCGCCCGAGTGGTTGCTGCGGCAGCTGCGCGCAGGCCTCAGCTCGGTCGCCTTGTTCGGCCGCAACATCGAGTCCCCGGAACAGCTCGCCGCACTCACCGCGGAGCTTCGTGCCGTACGGCCGGACGTGCTGGTGGCCATCGACGAGGAGGGTGGGGACGTCACCCGACTGGAGGCTCGTACGGGCTCCTCCTTCCCGGGCAATCTCGCGTTGGGCACGGTCGACGATCCGGAACTGACATGGGCGGTAGCGCACGCCCTGGGGCGGCGACTGGCCGCGTGCGGGGTGAACCTGAACTGGGCACCGTCGGCGGACGTCAACGCGAACCCGGACAATCCGGTGATCGGAGTCCGCTCCTTCGGGAGCGATCCCCAACTCGTGGCCCGGCACACCGTCTCGTATGTCGAGGGGTTGCAGGCGGCCGGGGTGGCGGCCTGTGTGAAGCACTTTCCCGGGCACGGCGACACCGCCATCGACTCGCACCATTCGGTGCCCAGGATCGACGCCCAACAGCAGACCCTGGACGAACGGGAGTTCGTGCCCTTCCGCGCGGCGGTGGCCGCGGGTTGCAGGTGCGTCATGAGCGCCCACATCCTGCTGCCCGCGCTGGACCCCGACCGACCCGGCACGCTGAGCCCGGCCGTACTCAGCGGGTTGCTTCGGGCACCGCGGGACCAGGGTGGCATCGGGCACAACGGGCTGATCGTCACCGACGGGATGGAGATGCAGGCCATCGCGGCCGCCTACGGCTTGGAGCGCGGCAGCGTGCTCGCGCTCGCCGCGGGAGCAGACGCCATCTGTGTCGGTGGCGGACTGGCCGACGAGGACACCGTGCTGCGGCTTCGCGACGCGTTGGTGAGGGCCGTACGCGACGGCGAGCTGACCAGAGAGCGGCTTGCCGACGCCGCAGCACGGGTACGCGTCCTGGCGCGTTGGACGAGCGGCAGTCAGGACGGGAGCGGCAACGCGGACAGGAGCCGGAGCACGGCACACGGGGCGGTGAAGGAGGGTGCGCCCGGCGACGTGCGGCCGAGCGCGGCGCCCCCGACCCCCGCGACCTGGACGGACGACGCCGAGGAGACCGGGCTGATGGCGGCCCGACGGGCACTGCGAGTCACCGGACGCGATGACTATGAGCCCATCGTCGAGCCGCCGTTCGTCGTGGCGTTCACGCCGCTCGCGAACATCGCCGTCGGTGACGAGACGCCCTGGGGCCTGGCCGCTGAGCTGGCACGGCTGCTCCCCGGGACACGGACGGTGACCCACGCGCAGGACGCGCTGGCCAGCGTGGCCAGGCAGGACTGGGTCTCGGCTGTGCTCGCCGAGGCCGCGGACCGTAGGATCGTCGCAGTAGTACGTGACCTTCACCGCCATTCGTGGATGAGTGAGGCGTTGCATGCTCTCCTCGACGCTCGGCCACAGACTGTCGTGGTCGAGATGGGATTGCCCCAGGCACCGCCCGTGGGGGAGTTGCACATCGCCACTCACGGTGCCGCACGCGTATGCGGACGAGCCGCCGCGGAGGTCATCGTCGGCAAGGGCGCCGACAGCTGAATCCACGCGTCGTACAGCAACATCCACTTGGAGGCACCCAGCATGTCCGCGCCGACTTCGTCGCAGCAGCAGAACGAGCCAGGCCGGGTGATGTTCGGCGAGATGGCCGAACAGCCAGCGGTGTTGCGCCGGCTGCTTGACGAGGGCTCCCCCGAGATCCGTCGAACCGGTGAGCAGATCGCCGCCAGGCATCCCCGCTTCGTCCTTCTCACCGCGCGGGGCACCTCCGACAATGCCGCGTTGTACGCGAAGTACCTCTTCGAGATCCTCCTCGGCAAGCCCTGTGGACTCACCTCGATGTCCACCACCACGGCCTACGAGGCGAAGGCAGACCTCACCGACTGCCTCGTGATCACGGTGAGTCAGTCCGGTGGTTCACCGGATCTGGTCGCCTCCACGCGCGCGGCTCGGGATGCCGGCGCGATCACCCTCGCGGTGACCAACAACGCCGATTCCGCGCTCGCCTCCGTCAGTGAGTTCCACATCGACGTCCTGGCCGGTGAGGAGAAGGCTCTTCCGGCGACCAAGACATACACCGCCGAGTTGCTCGCGCTGTACCTCCTGGTGGAGGGCATGCGCGGCGGTCACGGCGCTGAAACCGCCAAGGTCCTGCCGGAGCTGGCCGAGTCCGTGCTGGCTCGGGGTGACGAGGTCAAGGCACTCGCCGGCCGCTACCGCTTCGCGGAGCGCATGGTGATCACCTCCCGAGGCTATGGCTATCCAACGGCGAAGGAAGCCGCTCTGAAGCTGATGGAGACCAGCTACATCCCGGCGCTGTCGTATTCCGGGGCGGACCTGCTTCATGGTCCGCTGGCGATGGTGGACAACATCTCCCCGGTCATCGCCGTGGTGACGGATGGCAAGGGAGGGGAAGCGCTACAGCCCGTCCTGGACCGGCTGAAGGACCGGGGCGCGGACCTGGTCGTGATCGGCCCGAAGCGACAGGTCGATGGCGCATCGGCCGGGTTTGTCCTCCCGACGAGGGGAGTCCCGGAGGAACTGCAGCCCGTGCTGGAGATCATTCCGCTTCAGATGCTGGCCTACGAGGTGACGATGGCCAGGGGTCAGGACCCTGACGCTCCGCGCGCGTTGGCGAAGGTCACGCAGACTCGGTGACCCGTCCGCACGACGTGCCGTAGACCGTGCCGGGCACTCGCCCCGTTGCGAGGCCCGGCACGGTGTCGTCAGAACAACGCACCTCCCGTGGCGTCAATCCACTGGCCGGTGACCCAGCGACTGTCCTCAGACGCGAGAAACGCCGCCACCCCCGCTATATCGTCCGGTACGCCGACCCGGCCGAGCGGGGACGCGGCGGAGACACCGGCCTGAGCCTCGGCGCTCGCACGGAGCCAGTCGGCGTTCATATCCGTGTCCACGACGCCTGGTGCCACGGCGTTGACCGTGATGGCACGGGCCCCGAGCTCCTTGGCCAGCGTCATGGTGAAGACGTCGATCGCGCCCTTGGTCATCGCGTAGGCCAGCAAGTCCGGAGCCGCACCGCCGCGGGTCAGTCCGGAGGAGACGTTGATGATACGGCCACCGTCCCGCAGCCGGGAGAGACCCTGCTGGGTGATGAAGAAGGGCGCCTTCGTGTTGACGGCGAAGAGGTGGTCGAAGGCTTCCGGCGTGACCTCCGCAGGGCGGACCTGACCGCCGTTGACGCCGGCGTTGTTCACCAGGATGTCCAGGCCGTCCGCCTGTGCGTCGAACGCGGACCAGAGACCTTCCGCGTCACCGGCCTTGCCGAGCCGGGCCTGGACGGTGAAGGCGGTGCCGCCCGCTGCCTCGATAGCCGTCGCCGTGTCCTTGGCCGCGGTGGCGTCACCGCCGAAGTGCACTCCGACGCGGGCGCCTTCCCGCCCGAGGCGCTCGGCGATGGCTCGGCCGATTCCCCTGCTGCCCCCGGTGACCAGTGCCGTCCGGCCGGCCAGCCGCTTCGTGGCAGGCGGCTGCGCTGTGCTGGATACCATCGTGACTCCATATAACTAGTGGTCGCTACAGAAAGAACGCTAACACATTATGCAGTGAGCGCTATAGAATAGCGTCATGAGCACTGCGCAGAGCGGAGGGCGGCGGGGTCGCCCACGCTCCTTCGACCGCGGGACCGCCCTCGAGCGGGCCATTCGCGCCTTCTGGGAAGAGGGTTACGAAGCGACGTCGATCGCCGACCTCACCGAGGTCATGGGGATCGGTGCGCCCAGTCTGTACGCCGCCTTCGGCGACAAGCGGACCCTTTTCGGCGAGGTCATCGAGGTCTACGTGCGGGAGTACGGCGGCTTCATCGATCGCGCCCTCGAAGAGGAGGGCACCGCCCGGGGCGCGCTGTCGCGGGTCCTCCACGACGCCGCGGGTGAGTACACGACGCCTGGTCGGCCGCCGGGCTGTCTGATCGCCACGGCCGCCAGTAACGGCGGCTCGGGAGACGCGACCGAGGCGTTGTGCGAGAAGCGTCGGGCGAACGAGAACAGGTTCGAGAGCAGGATTCGGGCTGGTGTCGCCGCTGGAGAGCTGCCGGCGGACACCGACGCCCGTGCCCTGGCGCAGTTCACCGGAGTCGTGATGCACGGGATGTCCCAGCAGGCCCGGGACGGCGCGAACCACACCGAACTCCTGGCGGTGGCGGACACCGCGATGCGGGCCTGGCCCGCGCTGCTTGTGGGCGGCCGGGAGGAGGAGCGCCACTGAACACTTCGGGCCGCGGCGCCGGGGTGGGACCCTCACCCCGCCCAGCGCCGCAGCCCGGAGTTCCAAGGCTCGGGCGCGTCAGGGCAGAGAGCGCCGTGAACCTCGTTCCACTCTTCTGTGCGGGAAGAGCGGAAGCCGTGTATGTCAGCCGTGGGGCTTCCTGGAAGCAATTGTGGACTAGACCTGTTGCTCTGTCCATGGGTGGGAGAACCATGGAAGACCGCCCCCGTCGTGCCCCACGCCGCCGCCGGTAGTCTCGGCGCTGTGCCCTCGATGAACGACCTAGTACGCCACCACACGGCCCTCTCGGACACCGACCTGCAGTGGCTGCACCTGCTCGTGTCGGAATGGCAGTTGCTCTCCGACCTCTCGTTCGCGGATCTGGTGCTCTGGGTCCCCACCCGGGACGGCAGCCGCTACGTGTCCGTGGCCCAGATGCGTCCCAACACGGGCCCGACCTCCTACCAGGACGACATGGTGGGGCACTTGGTGCCCCGCGGGAAGCGGCCCCTGCTGGACGCGGCCCTGGATGACGGACGGATCGTGCGGGAGGGTGATCCGGAGTGGCGGGAGGAGGTGCCGGTCCGGGTCGAATCGATCCCCGTCCGCCGTGCTGGGCGCGTGCTCGGCGTCATCGCCCGGAACACCAATCTCCTCACCGTACGCACGCCCAGTCGGCTGGAGCTCACCTATCTCCAGAGCGCCTCCGACCTGGCACAGATGATCGCCACGGGATCGTTCCCGTACCCGGGCCAGCAGGGAGACACCGATGTCTCACCTCGGGTGGGCGACGGTCTCATCCGGCTCGATGCCGACGGAGTGGTCCAGTACGCCAGCCCGAACGCGCTCTCGGCCTATCACCGGCTCGGTCTTGCAGCAGACCTGGTGGGACTCCATCTCGGCCAGGCAACCACCGAACTGGCCCCGACCCGAGGGCCGGTGGACGAGTCCATGATCAAGCTGGCCAGCGGCTGGGCGCCCCGTGCGGCCGAGGTGGAGGGAAACGACTGTGTGGTGCAGTTGCGTGCCATCCCGTTGCAGCCCAAGGGAAGCAGGATCGGTTCGCTGGTGCTGCTGCGCGACATCACGGAAGTCCGGCACCGGGAGCGGGAACTGCTCACCAAGGACGCCACCATCCGGGAGATCCACCATCGAGTGAAGAACAACCTGCAAACCGTGGCCGCACTGCTGCGGTTGCAGTCTCGGCGTATGGACTCGGACCGAGCCAGGGACGCGCTGAACGAGGCGGTGCGTCGCGTCGGCTCGATCGCGATCGTCCACGAGACCCTGTCCCAGAACCTCGATGAGCGCGTCGAGTTCGACGAGATCACCGACCGAGTGCTCGGCATGGTGGCAGAGCTCTCGCCTGACCGCATCCGGGGCTATCGGACGGGTCGCTTCGGGATTTTGCCGGCAGAGGTGGCGACCCCGCTCGCCATGGTGCTCACCGAGGTGTTGCAGAACGCGC
This sequence comes from Streptomyces oceani, assembly GCF_001751245.1. Lineage (GTDB taxonomy): Bacteria > Actinomycetota > Actinomycetes > Streptomycetales > Streptomycetaceae > Streptomyces > Streptomyces oceani. The sequence continues at coordinate 7,420 of NZ_LJGU01000091.1, read as the reverse complement.
TGGAACACGCCTTCGCGGCAGGGGCCCAGGGGACGGTCGAGGTCGGTGCGGTGCGCACCGAGGGCGCGGGTCGGGAAACCGGTCGGTTGTTGGTCACCGTGCAGGACGACGGATGCGGCCTGCCGGAAGGCTTCGACATGCGCCAGGCGGGCAACCTGGGGTTGCAGATCGTGCGCACGCTGGTGGAGGGGGAGTTGGGCGGGACTTTCGACATGGTTCCAGCACCGGAGCGCGGGACTCGAGTGCTCTTCGACCTGCCCCTCGCACCGGAACCGGGGGTGGCCGGGGAGTGACGGCGGCGACCGTCGCCGAGCCAGCCAAACGATGAGCCCTGGTGCTGACGAAGTGTCAGCACCAGGGCTCATCGATGTATGTGTGCGGTGTCTGTCACGGACACCGCGCGCTGCGGTCGAGACGGCAGTCGGTGTGGCGACTCAGGCGCTCGCGGCGTTGTTCCGCGCGCGGTTGCGAGCTGCGCGGCGCTTCATCGCGCGGCGCTCGTCCTCGCTGAGGCCACCCCAGACACCGGAGTCCTGACCGGACTCCAGGGCCCACTGCAGGCACTGCTCCATGACGGGGCAGCGGCGGCAGACAGCCTTGGCTTCCTCGATCTGCAGCAGCGCGGGACCGGTGTTGCCGATGGGGAAGAAGAGCTCGGGGTCTTCCTCGCGGCAAACGGCGTTATGACGCCAGTCCATGGCTGCTACCTCTCCTCGTACGGTGGGGCTTGTGAATGTGAACGCTTTCACGAATCCCTCCGCAGGGGAAGGGGAACAACGCAGATGTGATGCGAGTCCCACAAGGTTGAGGAGGAGGATTCGAGGCTCTCAAGGGGCCGCCGATGGCCGTCCCGATCGCCATGAAGAGACTCGCAAACCTCGGCGGTGGATACAACCCCTTCGGGAAAGTTTTTTTTGATTCCTTGGTGTCGGCTGGCTCACAGCCGTAATTCCAGTGGGTGGAAGCCAGCCTAAACGTTCGAGTAAAAGGACTTTGAGCCCTTCCACTTACGCAATCACACGCAGTGCATGCCGTACGCCTGTGAACTGCACACTGGTGCGTACTCCCAGATGATCGCCATCCACCTGGAAAGGCAGCGGGACCTTTGAATGCAAGGTGAAGTCGGTGAGGTCGTGCAGTGAAACCGCGTGCTTGCCGTGTGGCCCCCGGTCCGGAGTGGAGGTCAGCAGTTGAGTGCCGTAGCGGCCTATAGCCGAGGGGGTGAGCCGGGACAGCCCCAGCAGGTCGAGGCCGGTGTCGAAGGAGGTGCCGGGCACCGCGTACATCGGGCGGTTGCCCAGATACGACCAGGGGGCGGTGTTGCAGATCAGCGAGAGGACCAGTTCGTGGACCGGCTCCCGGCCCGCCACCTCAAGGGTGATGGTGCCCGTGCGGCGGTGCGGCTCCTTGAGGAACTGGCGCAGGACCTGGCGGACGTACAGCGGGTGAGTCGAGCGCTTTCCGCGCTCACGCTGTTGTTCCACGCGTCCGATGACACCGGCGTCGAAACCGAATCCGGCGCAGAAGGTGAACCAGCGTGCCGGTACCTCGGCATCGCCGCTTTCCGGGGTCCCGGTCGCCTTCCCCAGCCCGACCGTGCGCTCCCGTCCCTCACGCAGCGCGTCCAGCAGCACTCCGGTCGCCTCGACGGGGTGGTTGGGAAAGCCGAGCGCCCGCGCGAACACATTGGTCGAGCCCCCCGGCACCACGGTCAGTGCCGGCAACCGTCGGGGCGCCGGGCCGTCGTGGAGAAGGCCGTTGGCGATCTCGTTGACGGTCCCGTCTCCGCCGAGAGCGATGACCAACTCGGTCTCGTCCTCCACCGCCCGCTGTGCGAGGTCGCGCGCGTGCCCCCGGTATTCCGTGGTGGCGACCGTGAGTTCGAGGTCACTGGCCAGCGCGTGAGTGAGCACGTCGCGGGTGCGTGCGCTGGTGGTGGTGGCTGCTGGGTTGACCACGAGGAGTGCGCGCATGCATGGCAGGGTACCCATGGCGGCTTGCTGCCCTGGAGCCCAGGTTGCCCTCGTCTTCGAGCTACCCTGCACTGGTGAGTGACTGTGCTGCCACCCCCGCCCGACCGGCCCGGATCGTAACCGCCGCGGTGTTGACCGCGTTGGAAGGGGTGGTGATCGCCGGCTTCGGGCTGGCCTCCTTGGTAATGCTCTTCACCGGTGATCCGGACGGCACCACGCAGGCGTTGACCCTGTCCCTGACTGTGCTAGCCCTCTCGGTGCTGCCACTGCTGGCTGCCCAGGGGCTGCGTCGGCTGCGCAGTTGGAGCCGCGGGCCGGCGATGATCATCCAGCTACTCGCCTTGCCCGTGGGGTGGCAGATGGCACAGAACGGCGGCGTCTGGCTCGTCGGCGGACTCGTGATCGGTGCGGTGGCGCTGGTGGCACTCGGCTGTGTGGTCAACCCCACCGCGACGGAGGCTCTCGGTATCGGCGCTCAGCGCTCCTGACAGCGTGCTGGGGAGCTGACGGCCCACGGGGCCTTCCTGCCTTGACCCGGGGTAGGACGATCACGGCCCCACCAGGCTGCTGAGCCGGTTCCGCTCGCATCTGCGGCCCGCGGAGGTGGGGAAGACCTCCCAACGACCGGGGCATCGCCCCGCGTAACCGGAAACCCGACTCAGGGCGAGCCGCCACGCGTGAACGCCAGGAAGGGAATCACCCGCCCTTCAGGCGGGAGCGGGCGTCAATCCTCCACCAGCAACCGGTCGCGCAGTTGAGCCAGAGTGCGGGCGAGCAGACGGGAGACGTGCATCTGGGAGATGCCCACCTCCTCCGCGATCTGGGACTGGGTCATGTTGCCGAAGAAGCGCAGCAGCAGGATCTTCTTCTCACGCGGCGGCAGCTCCTCGAGCAACGGCTTGAGTGACTCGCGGTACTCCACCCCCTCCAGCGCGTCGTCCTCGGCGCCGAGGGTGTCCGCGACGGCGGGGGACTCGTCGTCGGTATCCGGAACGTCCAGGGAGAGTGTGCTGTACGCGTTCGCCGACTCGAGCCCCTCCAGCACCTCCTCCTCGGAGAGCGAGAGTCGCTGCGCCAACTCGTGCACCGTGGGCGCGCGGCCGTGTTGCTGGGACAGCTCGGCGGTGGCGGACGTCAGGGAAAGCCGCAACTCCTGAAGCCGGCGTGGGACCCGTACCGCCCAACCCTTGTCCCGGAAGTGCCGCTTGATCTCGCCCACGACCGTCGGGGTGGCGTACGTCGAGAACTCCACGCCCCGGTCGGGATCGAAGCGGTCCACGGACTTGATCAGTCCGATGGTCGCGACCTGCGTGAGGTCGTCCAGTGGTTCCCCGCGGTTGCGGAACCGACGGGCGAGGTGCTCGACGAGGGGGAGGTGCATCCGCACGAGGTGATTGCGCAGCTCGGCTCGAGCGGGGCTGTGCTCCGGGAGCGTGTGCAGTTCCGCGAACAGAGCCCGGGCGCCGCTGCGGTCGTACGGGGCGCCCGGACCATGCGCCGCGTGCGCCCGCAGCGCTTCGGCCGCCTGCGTCTGCTTCTCCTGTTGCTCGTCCATCGAGTCCGCCCGCTTCGCTTGCTCACGGCCGTTGTCGGCCGGATGCGGCCGGGCCTGCTGCTCGGGAATGCCGGGGCCGGCCGCGTCCAGGTGGTCCGCCCACGCTTCTCGTGCCTCGTGCTCGGTCACGATGGTTCCGGCCCCGCGCCGCGCTGCTTGCGCAGACTGATGCTGACCGTGCGGGTCTCGGACACCGCGGAGTCCACTTCGCCGGCCAGCGCGGACAGTACCGTCCAGGCAAAGGTGTCACGCTCCGGCGCTCTGCCGTCGGTTGTGGGTGCCGAGACGGTCACCCGCAGCGAGTCTCCGATCAACTCGAAGACGCAACTGAGTACCGAACCGGGAACCGCCTGCTGAAGCAGGATGGCGCACGCCTCGTCGACCGCGATACGAAGATCCTCGATCTCGTCGAGAGTGAAGTCCAATCGGGCCGCGAGTCCGGCGGTGGCTGTGCGCAGCACGGACAGGTAGGCACCGGCAGCGGGCAGCCGGACCTCGACGAAGTCCTTGTCTCCGGGCTCGCCTGCGATCTGGGACACCCTCACCTCCAAGGTGGCGCAAGCCGATTCGGCTCGTCGATGACTGATACGACGCGCGGTCCTGGCAGCGCAGATGGCCTGCGAGCCGTCCGGACCGACAGCGGGTGGTGCGACTGCGACGCTATCGCGATCCGTGTCGGAATGTCGCCCGACTGAATCTTGGAGTCACGACTCCGCATCACCAATGTCCAGTTACCTATAGTAAACATAATGGCACGTAAAGTGGCTAGAGGGCGGGGAGGGGAAATCCGGGACAATCACGCTGCGTTGGCGATGTGCCGAGGTGAGTCGAGCCACCTCGGACGACCGCGAATCCACACTCGTCCGTCGGCCCCCTCCACGGTACGCCGGAGAAGCCGACTGACTGGGTGTTTCCAGTCTCGTACCCATCACGCGTGCCGTTGCAACTCCAGACAGCGCGAATGCCTGTCGCGAGCCGGGTGACGCCGTTCCGTGACGGTCGGGGGTGCGCCGGCTGGTGGACGGGCAACCCCTCGTGGACACGTAGGGTGAGGGTGGGTGGTCCCGCATGGGTGCCCGGAGGCGCACGCGACCGACGTCATCCGGTGATCACGGCGGTCACCGTGCTGTCTGGCGGAAAGGCCCGCTCGTCGGCCAGCTGACACAGGGCGTACAGCAGTTTGGCCACGTAGACCCGGTCCAGCGGTACGGGCGGGTGCCGGGCCTCGAAGTCCCTGGCGAAGCCCTCCAACTCCCGCGTCGTACGCGCGTAGCCGCCCCCGTGGAAGCGGTCGTCCAGCCGCCAGTCGCCCCGTGGGCCGCCGTAGGCGGCCCGTTGCAGCCGGGTCACCTCGCGGTCGAGGAATCCGCCCCGCAGCACCGGGATGCCCAGGGCCACCGCCGGGGCGCCCGACACGCCGCTCCGTCGTGCCCCGTTCTCCGGTTCGGCGGCCAGCCCGGCGGCCAGCCCGGCGAGGGTCCCTCCGGTGCCACAGGCCACGGCGGCCACGTCGGTGTGTCCTCGCAGCTCGGCGCCCAGTTCGGCGCACCCGCGCACGGCCGCGCCGTTACTGCCGCCCTCAGGCACCAGGTGGAAGTCGCCGAAGCGCTCGTGCAGTTCCGCGATCCAGGCCGGTTCGGCCCGGTGGCGATAGGCGGCGCGGGTGACGAAGTGCAGCCGCATGCCGTCAGCGGCGCATCGGGTCAGCGAGTCGTTCAGCGGTTGTCGAGCCAGTTCGTCGCCACGCACCACCCCGATCGTTCGCCAGCCCAGCAGCCGGCCGGCCGCGGCGGTGGCCCGTAGGTGGTTGGAGTAGGCACCGCCGAAGGTCAGCACGGTGTGGTGACCGTGCTCCGCGGCCAGACGAAGGTTCGGTACGAGTTTCCGCCACTTGTTGCCCGGCAGCGCGGGGTGGATCAGATCGTCCCGCTTGAGCAGTAACCGGACTCCCCGCCGAGCGAAGCGCTCGTCGGTCACCTCGCGGAGCGGTGACGGCAGCCGCGGGGCGAGCTCCGGCAGGGGGTCCGTCACCATGTGCCCTCCTTCCGTCGGGCCACCAGTGTCGCCGGTGTCTCGATGCCGCCGGAGCCGCCGGTGTCTCGGTGTCGCCGGACGGAGCGGGGAACCGGATACCTCGGAGCCGGAAAACCGGAACCACGCGTACGCCGCTGCCGTACCCGCCCCGGCGGCTGCGCCGGTCGCACGCTCCCGGGACGACGCGAACGCTCGCCCCGGGAGTCGGTGCGGGGGAACTCAGCCGAGCCGCTCCGCGATCCGTTTCCGCATGGAGTCCATGGTGAACCCGCGCGGATCGACCTTCTGGTTCGTCCACTCCTTGTGGCCGATGACCGACCGCTCGTTCCAGCCGTGGTGCCGGCAGAGGGCCGCCGCGGCCCGCTCGATGGCCTCGAGCTGGGCCTTGGGCCACGGGTCCTCGCCGTCGCCCAGGTTCTCGCACTCGAAGCCGTAGAACCGGCTGTTGCCGTCCGTGTTGCGCTCGTTCGGAGCGGGCAGCTCGCGCTCGGCGATGACGGCCCGGAGGACGTCGTCATCGCCGAGACCCGCGTGGTTGGCACGGCCGTTCCCGACCATGTGGATGGTGCCGTCCTTCGTTATCACGCCGTGGCAGAGGGGGCCGGGGAGCGAGTCGTAACCCTCGTAGCAGATCTCGACCGTCCGCTTGGAGCCACTGGTGACCGTGTGGTGGATCATGATGCCGTTCACCGGGCCCCACTCGCCCTGGTGGTTTCGGTTGTGGTCCCGCCAGTCGCGGAACTCCTCCACGGTCGCGCCCTCGTCCTTCAGTGCCGCGACAAAGCCGCTCGCGGTGATGGGTGTCGCCATGCTTCGCCTCTGTTTCGTCCAGAGTGTCTCGGCCCGAGTGTGCTCTCGTCCCGAGCTTTTCGTCCGGTGATGCCGTTGGCCGGGCCCAGCCCGGTCCCGGCCGCTACTGAGTGCAGTGCCCCCTCTGTTGGGCGTCCGAACGTGCCAGCAGCGCTTGTACGCACTCCTGGCGCGCGTACGGTCGCAGCAGCGCCGGAATGCGCGCGCGTGCGCGGCGCGCACGCCCCGATCGGACCATGGAACAGTCACTCAGAAACACCTCCCACGCCGCACACGCCTCGTCCAGCCGCTCCTCAGCGAGGAGGAGTTCGGCGAGCTCCGCATGACTGAGCGCACGCGCCCGGCGCTCGTCCGGGGCACGAGAGCGAAGCGAGTCGCGCAACTCCGCGATGGCGCCCGCTCGATCACCGAGACAGGCTCGTACCCGACCGGTCTGGTATTGCAGGGCGGCCTCCTGATAACCCCCGATCGGGCCACCGCCCAGCGCGTCCGCGTGGCTCAGTTCCCGTTCCGCCTGACGCAGCGCGCCCAGGGCTGCCGTACGACGCCCGGTGCCCGCCGCGGCCACGGCCAGTCCGGCGTACAGGAAGGACCGCGCGGAGGGCTCGGTGTCCGGAGGTGCGATCGCGCAGGCCGCCTCGGCGAGCGCGAGGCTGTCCTGCCGGTGTCCGAGTTGGTGTGCCTGGGTGCTCAGCGCGCGCCGGGCGAAGGCGGCTTCGGCGGGTACGCCCGCCTCCTCGGCGAGCTCGCCGGCGGCTCGGAAGGTGCGCTGCGCCAGCCCGTGGCGTTGTTCGTCGACGTAGACCCGGGCCAGCAGGTAGCTCAGCCGGGCGGCGCCGGCCAGCAACTGGTCGTGCTCGACGGCTCGGAGGGTCCAGCCGCCGTGCCTGGTACGGACGGTTGGCGTGCTGCCGGAAGCCCGTAGCGTACGGGCCAGCGCCGCGAGGTACGCGGCGAGCGGCGCGCGGACGTGCCCCCCACCGTGCCGGTCGGCCTGCTCGGTGAAGAAGTGGGCGTGCGCGCGTACGGACGCGGCGTCCCCGGCGGC
>NZ_LJGU01000090.1 GCF_001751245.1 Streptomyces oceani | reverse complement strand
CCGGCGGGCTTCGCTCCGGGACCACCGGCCGGCCGGCACGGGCGCGTTGGGCCGGCCCGGCATCGTCAGCCGCCGACTCACGGTCTACGGGCTCACCGGCCCGCCCTCCGCCGCCGGATGACCACCGCTGGGCGACCGCCGGCATGGATCGTGTGTCATTGCCCGACGTAGCGCGGCTTCTCCTTGTGTACGAACGCCTCCACCGCGATCGTGTGGTCCTTCGAGCTGCCCGCCCGCCGCTGCAACTCCGCCTCCTTGGCCAGGGTCTGCACCAGGTCGTGGCTGGCGCCGTAGGCGACCGACTCCTTGATCGCCGCGTATGCCACCGTCGGGCCCGCGGCGAGCTGACGCGCCACCGACAGGGCCTCGGCGGCCAGTTCGGCGGCGGGCACCACCCGGTTCGCCAGGCCCAGCTCGAGCGCCTCGGGAGCCTTGATGTTCCGGGGGAAGAGCAACAGGTCCATGGCGCGACCCGGACCGACCAGCCGCGGAAGTGACCAGGACATACCGGAGTCGGTGCTCAGCGCCACGCCCGCGAACGCCGTGTTGAACGCCGCGCTGTCCGCCAGCAGTCGGTAGTCGGCCGCGAACGCGAACCCCGCGCCGGCGCCTGCCGCGGCCCCGTTCACCCCGGCGACCACGGGCTTCGGCATCTCCGCGATCGCCCGGGTGATCGGGTTGTAGTGCTCCTCGACGGTGCCGAGCGCGGTCGCCCCGCCGGACTCCCGTAGCGCGCCCATGTGTTCCTTGAGGTCCTGCCCGACACAGAAGGCGCGGCCGTTCCCGGTGAGCAGCACGGCCCGTACGGACTCGGAGTCGGTCGCCTCCCGCAGCGCGTCCCGCAGCGCCCCCTTGGTCTCGTCGTCGAGCGCGTTCATCGCGTCCGGGCGGTTGAGGGTGATCGTCGCGAGCCCCTCGGTCACGTCGTACAACACGGTGTCGGCCATGCGACCCAGCATGGCCCAGATCACCGGCCCCCGATAGACGACGTCCACTGGGCGGGAGAGTCGCCGATCCGGGAGGCCGGACCGGGCAGTGGGGGCCGGCCCGGGTGCGGGGCCCCTGCGTCGATTCCGGCTCAACGGGTGCGCGGGTGTGCGGAGTCACGCGCACCGCTGTGCGTGACATCACGGAGTGATCGGACGGTATGGGGCGGTTTGGCGTGGGGGATGACGCGGAATGCGGGCCGTTGTTGGTCATCGGGTCAGGGCATGCGGGATAATGCAGGGGAAGCAATGTGTTCGAGGCCGGTGACACGTGCCTATCCGAGGCCGTCGGCTGACGATGAGCTGGTTTCAGGAAGGGGAACGAGCATGGCGGCCATGAAGCCGCGGACGGGCGACGGCCCGCTCGAGGTGACGAAGGAGGGGCGGGGCATCATTATGCGCGTTCCCCTCGAAGGGGGCGGGCGACTCGTCGTGGAGCTGACCCCGGACGAAGCCCTGGCGCTCGGTGAAGAGCTGGAGAAGATCCACAGCTGATCCGGCGCGTGGACATCAACTCGACCGGTGTCCCAGAGCGGAGGCCGCCCCGGAGCGTCGTACAGCGCCGCCCCGGGGCGCCGCTGTCCCCGCCCCGGTCCGCTCAGGCGGCAGGGGCACTGAGGCCGCCGCCGGCAGGCAGATGCCTTGCCGCCGCTTCGCGTGTGCGCCGACGGCGCCCGGACCGGGCGCGTACGCTCCGGCGCGCCCGTTCGTGGCGAGCGCCGGGACCGTCAGTGCCGCGCGGTGGACTGTTCCAGGCGCACCGCGCACAGCAGACCGTCCCCGGTCGGCAGCAGCGACGGCATCAGATCGGTGCTCTCCCGCACGGTGCGCAGCAGCTCCCGCAGCCTGAGCACGTCGGTCTGCTGGACGCCGGAGTCGACCGTACGGTGCTCGGCGAAGACGCCCTCGAAGCAGACCAGGCCGCCGGCACGCAGCAGGCGCAACGATTCCTCCAGGTACTCCGGATACTCGCCACGGTCAGCGTCGCAGAACACCAGGTCGTATCCACCGTCCGCGAGTCGCGGTAGCACGTCCAGCGCACGCCCGGGGATGAGGCGCGCCCGATTGCCCGTGAAGCCGGCGGCGTGGAACGCCTGCCGGGCGAACTGTTGGCGTTCCGGCTCGAGGTCGACCGTGGTCAGTACACCGTCCGGGCGCATGCCGCGCAGCAGGTGGATGCCGGAGACGCCGGTTCCGGTGCCGATCTCCGCCACCGCCTTGGACCCGGCGGTCGCCGCCAGCAGCTGAAGCGCCGCTCCGGAGCCGGCGGAGACGGGATTGAGCCCCGCGTCCCGGGCCCGGTCACGGGCCCAGCGCAGGGCGTCACCCGCGGCGCTCTCGACGAGTTCGGCGCAGTACTCGTCGGCGAACGCCCAGCTGTTCTGCCGGTTGCCGGTAATGGGCCTCTCCTGTCCCCGTGGTCGACGCAACCGTGACTGTATCCGTTGGTACGGGAACCCTGCGGTGGGACTGGGCGTTGAAGTGAGCACGGGCTGCTGAGCGGCCCGTGCGATAAGGGCCAATGCTGTTTATCCGGAGCTAACGGGCGAGGTGGCTATGGTAGGGACTCCACTGGACACCACCAGAGCCGACAGGGGAGGTGCGGCTGCCGCCGGCGGTCGGGGAGTGCTGAAGCGCTTTCGCAGAGCGGCGGGCGAGCCGAAATCTGTGACCAAGAATGCTGACCATGTCCGCACGGCCGACTCCGCCGCGACCGCGACCTTCGACACCGACGCGGATGTGCAGGCGTGGACGCCTCCCACCTGGGAGGAGATCGTCAGCAATCACAGTACCCGGGTCTATCGCCTCGCGTACCGCCTCACTGGCAACCAGCACGACGCCGAGGACCTCACCCAGGAGGTCTTCGTCCGGGTGTTCCGTTCGCTGTCCACGTACACTCCGGGGACCTTCGAGGGCTGGCTGCACCGCATCACCACGAACCTCTTCCTGGACACGGTGCGGCGCAAGCAGCGCATCCGTTTCGACGCGCTCGCCGACGACGCCGCAGAGCGGCTGCCCAGCCGTGAGCCGACCCCGCAGCAGCACTTCAACGACACCCATTTCGACGCCGACGTGCAGCAGGCCCTCGACACGCTCGCCCCGGAGTTCCGGGCCGCCGTCGTGCTCTGCGACATCGAGGGGCTGTCGTACGAGGAGATCGCAGCCACGCTGGGCGTCAAGCTGGGCACGGTACGCAGTCGTATCCACCGTGGTCGTTCGCATCTGCGCAAGGCCCTGCGGCACCGTTCGCCGGCCGCTCGTGCGGAGCAGCAGCGGGCGCTGAGCGCCGCGGTCCCTGTTGGCTGTGCCGAGGAGGTCGAGGCCGGGTGAGTGGCACTGACAGCGGTCTCACGGCCGTTGAACAGCACCTCGGTGACCGACTGGCCGCCCTGGTGGACGGCGAACTGGGCGATGACGCTCGGGACCGAGTGCTGTCCCACCTGGCGACGTGTCACGGGTGCAAGACGGAGGCCGACGCGCAGCGTCAGCTGAAGAACGTCTTCGCCGACACCGCGCCGCCGCCCCCCTCGGACGGGCTGCTGGCCCGCCTGCAGGGGCTGCCGGTCAGCGGCGAACCGCGGTCCGAGGACCGGTCGAAGGCCGACGGTCCGCCCTCCGGTTCCCTGCCCGCCGCGGACGCGGGGGGCAGGAACTCCCCGCTGACCTTCGACTATCTGCCCACGGCGCGGGGCACGAGCGCGTTGCGGCCGGAGCACGGCTTCCCGATCCATGCCGTGCCGCATGGCTCGGAGCGTGGCAGCACCTCCCGCAGCCGGCGGTTCGCCTTCGTGGCGGCGGGCGCCTTCTCGGTCGCCGCGCTGGCCCTGAGCGGTCCGCTGAACTCCGTTGCCTCCGGTGGCTCGCCGGTGGCTTCCGGGGAGCGGGGCAAGGGCACGGCTGCGGGCGCCGAGCGTGGTGCCAGCACGAGCCCGGACCGGGAGGTTCGTCGCCGGGCCGCGACAGGCAGCACGGGTACCTCCAACACCACCAGGCAGCGGTCGGCGCCAGTCGCGGCACCCGCCACGCCGCGTACGGCGATGGGCCCAGCGGCACGTTCGGAGCTGGCGACGAACCTGACGGCGACTGGCCCGGCGCACCCTCTCGCGCGTCGAGCGACGGCCTTCACCCCTGAGTTGATACGCCCTCCGGTGCTCGCCAAGCCGCTGTCCTCGAAGAGCCAGCGGGATGCGGGCGCGGTGCCGGGACAGAGCCCGACAGCAGCGGTACCCTCCCCCACGTCAGCGGTGCCGGGCGCACCCTGATTTCCGTAGCGCTGAGCGCGTCGTGTTCCCTGCTGGTTCCGGCGCTTCTTTGGGACAGTTCCGTACGGATCTGGGTTGCGTCCCGCTGCGAGGCGCGGAGAACGATGGGGAGAAGATGGACGAGGGGAAGACCACCCGGCCCAAGCCGAAGTGGTGGAGCCGTCCACGCAGGGCTGGTGGTGAGCGGCCTGCCGGGGGCGTGACCGACGATGCGGGGCAGACCGGCGGCGTACGAGCCTCGGACGCCTCGCCGTCCCCGGAACCAAACCCCGAACCCGCGGCTGGAGAGGCGGCGGAGTCGGCCCGCCGACACGCGCCCGAGACCGGGCAGCAGCCCGCGCCCGAGTCCGCAGAGCAGTCGTCCCAGCCAGACCCGTCCCAGCAATCTCCTCAGAACGCGGCCAGTCCGGCCGGGGAGCCGGACACGGTCGAACAGCGACCAGCCGCCGAGGAACAGCCGGTGGAGGGCGGCTCGACCGGCGGTTCAGCCGCGCAGCCCCTGCACCCGCCGGACCCCTACGGCACTCCGCCCTACGGCGGCCCGGGCCCCTGGGCTCCGGCACCGCCCGTACAGCTACCGCGCACGCCCCCGTCCGGCGTTCCCGTCCCGCCGGAGGCCGCTGCCGGACCCCAGCCGCCGCAGGCGCCGACAGCTTCCGCGGGCCCTCCGGCGGACTCCTCGGCGCTTGGGCCGGCCGGCACACCGCCGAGCGGCCCGCCACCCGGCAGCCCCGCACACCCCGCGCAGCAGCGGTGGGGCGCCCACGGGCATGCCGCTCGGGTTTCCGGTCCGCAGACCGGCTGGTCGCGATACGACCCGTGGGCGGCCCCCGGGACACCGGGTCCCGTCGGGCCCGCCGGCCCGCCGCCTCGACGGCGTCGCACCGGACGGCTGATCGTGGCCGCCGTCCTGCTCGCCTTGGTTGCCGGCGGACTCGGCGGCGCCGTCGGCACGTACGCGGAACGGCACGGCGGCTTCGACGACGTCGAACTGCCGCAGACCCCGGCCGACCAGGACAACGAACGATCCGCGGACAGCGTGGCGGGGATCGCGGAAGCGGTGCTGCCCGGTGTCGTCACGATTCATGTGCGAGGCGACGACGGACAGGGGAACGGCACCGGATTCGTCCTCGACGACCAGGGCCACATCCTTACCAACAACCATGTGGTCGAGGCCGCCGGGAGGGGTGGCGAGGTCGGTGTGGCGTTCAACAGCGGGGACACCGCCGAGGCCGAGGTGATCGGCCGAGACAGTGGCTACGACCTGGCCGTCCTCAAGGTGCGGGGCGTCTCCGGGCTGAGTCCGCTGCCGCTGGGCAACTCCGATTCCGTACGCGTCGGCGACCCGGTGATCGCGGTCGGCGCGCCCTTCGGCCTGGAGGGCACGGTCACCACGGGCATCATCAGCGCCAAGGAACGGCCCATCGCGGCCGGCGGTGACGGCGGCAGCGACCAGAGTTTCGTCAACGCACTGCAGACCGACGCTTCGATCAACCCCGGGAACTCCGGCGGTCCGCTGGTCGACGCGAAGGGGCGGGTCATCGGGATCAACAGCGCGATCAAGGCCGGCGACAGTGGTTCCCCGCTTCCCGGGCAGGGCCAGGGAGGGAGCATCGGACTGGGCTTCGCCATCCCGGTCAACCAGGCCAAGCGGGTCGCCGAGGAACTCATCAACGACGGGAAGGCCACCCACCCCGTGATGGGTGTCACCCTCGACATGTCCGCCCGGGGCGACGGGGCGCGCGTGGTGTCGGAGGACAGCGGTACGGAGCCGATCACCCCAGACGGCCCCGCGGACGACGCCGGTATCCAGGCCGAGGACCTGATCACCGAAGTGGCCGGGGAGCGGGTGCGCAGTGGTGAGGAGCTGATCGTCGAGGTGCGGAGTCATCGGCCGGGGGACGAGCTGCCGGTCACCCTGGAGCGGGACGGCGAGGAGCGGACGGTGCGGGTGAAGCTCGGCTCGGCGGGTGGCGGGTGATCGGGCGGGGGACCGAGCGGGTGAGCGGGCCACCGCACCCGCGAATGGCCGTGCCGAGCAAGCGAACGACGGGACCGGTGGTGACGGGACGGCGGCGACCCGGTCGAGAGGGTTCCGGCCGCTGCTTCCGTCCCGCTTTCTACGTACCAGACACCGCCGACCTGCGCACTGCTGGGGTACCGTGATCAGGCGTACGGGCGTGGACCTACCGAGGGAGCTGCACGGTGTTCGACATAGGCCCCTTTGAGCTGGTCGCGCTGGTGATCCTGGCCGTCATGGTGTTCGGACCGGATAAGCTGCCGAAACTGATCCAGGACGTCGCCGGCTTCGTTCGCAAGGTTCGGCGGTTCTCCGATGACGCCAAGCAGGACATCCGCTCCGAGCTGGGGCCGGAGTTCAAGGACTTCGAGTTCGAGGACCTGAATCCCAAGAACTTCGCCCGCAAGCACCTCATGGAGAACGACGACCTGGGCGTCAAGGAGATCCAGAACAGCTTCGATCTCCGCAAGGACCTGGCCGAGATCACCGACGCGGTGAACGGGACGGAGCGGGCGGACTCCGGCGCGGACGACTCAGCCGGCATGGCTGCCCGGGAGGACACCGGCGGCGCGACGGAGCGTACGAGCCTGGTGAAGGGCGACGGCCGGCAGCCGAGTCCGACCAAGGCCGAGGCCGCACGATCGGGTCGCGTCGAACCGCCGCCCTTTGACTCCGACGCCACCTGAAAAGACGCTGGAATCAAGTCAAAATCGTACATTCAGCGGTGCCAGACGGACTCGTATCACCGGTCATGCCCGACACAGCCGACGCGGGTAGCTATCCTCCCCTGTGACCGGGGTCGTGACTCCGCTACGGAGAAGCGCCCATGGCAACGGGGAACGAGGAGGCGTCGCGCAGATGGAGACGACGAGTCCGGTGGGGCCGCACGGGGCGTCCGACGGCGTACCGGCCGGCGGAGCATCGCCCGCCGCACAACAGTTGTCGTCCGCACGGAAGGCCGTGGACGGCTATTTGAGAGCCGCTTTCCCGTGGTACGGCCTGGATGAGGCCTTCACGGGACCGCGCTGGCTGATGCAGGTCGGCGCGACCGCCGACGGCACCGTCGAGCACGGGGCGACCGGACACGGGGACCAGCCGTCGCTACTGGGCGAGCCGGGGGCCCGGGACCAGCGGTTCGCGGTCGTCGTGACGGTCGCCAGCCGACCGGTGCGCAGCAGTGCGGACGGTACGGGCGTACTGGACGCGTCCTCGGTCTCGACCGCCGCCTGGCTGGCCGGTTCCGGACTGCTGTCCCGCAGCTGGCCCAACGAGATGGAGCGGAATCTGCGCGAGGACTGGCTGGACCAGCAGACGGCCCTCGCCTGGGAACTCGCGGACGACCTGGAGGCCGCCGTGTGGTCCACGCTGTCGCTGCCCGTCGACGGCGTGCCGACGGACTTCCACTACCGGGAGTCCGACTACGGCTGGGTCCTCGCCGGCCCGGCCCAGGAGGGCGTGCTGCTCGGCGCGTACGGGCACGGGCTGAGCGCGTACGGGCTGGGCTTCTCGGTGATCAAGGACATCACCGAGTACGACGACTAATCAGGGGGGCGTACGTACGGCCTGCCGCCGGTCGAGCAGGTTGGCCGTACGTGCACCGGGCGCCCGGCCCTGTTGCGCGGATCCCCCTGGACGGGCAACGGGCGGGACGCCTCGCCGGTGACCGGCCGGCCGACCGGCTGACGACACCGCACCCCACCCGTATCCGCACCGATGACCTGCCCGAACCGCTCCCCGGATCAGAACTTGTTGCTCGGCGTGAGCCCCAGCGACATCCCCGACAGACCGCGCTCCCGACCACCCAGCTTGCCCGCCATGGCGCGGATCGCCGAGCCCGCCGTGGAGTCCGGGTCGCTCAGCACGACCGGCTTGCCCTCGTCGCCGCCCTCCCGCAGGCGTACGTCGATCGGGATGGACCCGAGGACGGGCACCTGTGTGCCGGTGGTCCTGGTCAGGCCCTCGGCGACGTTCTGCCCGCCGCCGGTGCCGAAGACGTCGACCATCTCGTCGCAGTGTGGGCACGGCAGCCCGGACATGTTCTCGATGACCCCGACGATCTTCTGGTGGGTCTGCACCGCGATGGCACCAGCACGCTCGGCCACCTCGGCGGCGGCCTGCTGCGGAGTGGTCACCACGAGAATCTCGGCGTTCGGCACCAGTTGGGCCACGGAGATCGCGATGTCACCGGTGCCCGGCGGCAGGTCCAGCAGGAGGACGTCCAGATCGCCCCAGTAGACGTCCGCCAGGAACTGGTTCAGCGCGCGGTGCAGCATCGGTCCACGCCACACCACCGGCGCGTTCCCCGGCGTGAACATGCCGATGGAGATCACCTTCACCCCGTTCGCCGAGGGCGGCATGATCATGTCCTCGACCTGGGTGGGCCGGGCGTCCGTGCCCAGCATCCGAGGCACGGAGTGCCCGTAGATGTCGGCGTCCACCACGCCGACCTTCAGACCGTCGGCCGCCATGGCCGCCGCGATGTTCACCGTCACCGAGGACTTGCCGACCCCGCCCTTGCCGGACGCCACGCAGTACACCCGGGTCAGCGAACCGGGCTGTGCGAACGGCACCTCCCGCTCAGCCTTGCCGCCGCGCAGCGAGTCGCGCAGCTCACGGCGCTGCTCGTCGCTCATCACGTCGAGCTCCACGGTCACCCCGGTCACCCCGGCGACCTGCTCGACCGCCGTCGTGACGTTGCTGGTGATCGTCTCTCGCAGCGGACAGCCGGACACCGTCAGGTAGATACCGACCGCCACGGCGCCGTCGTCGGCGATATCGACGGACTTGACCATGCCCAGGTCGGTGATGGGTCGGTGGATCTCCGGGTCGTTCACCGTCGCGAGTGCGGCGCGTACCGCGTCATCGGTCGGGACGGTCTCTGCGGGCGTCTCGGTAGCCATGCCGAAATGGTACGGCGCCCTCGTCACGACGCCGAAGGCAGCGGTAGGCCACTGCCCCACCCGTGGTTGCTCGCCGCCGCTTACCGTCCCCGTCGTTGGCCCGCCTCGCGGCCGGCGCCACGGTCGCGTCCGCCGCTGCCCGCCGGCTCGCCACCCGCCTCGTCCGTGCCCCGCTGACCGCGCTCGGCCTCCCGCTCGTGCAGTTCCCTGAGCAGGTCCTGGAGTTCGGAACGCATCCAGTCCCGGGTCGCGACCTCGCCCAGGCCCATCCGGAGCGCGGCGATCTCCCGGCTCAGGTACTCGGTGTCGGCGATGACACGTTCGTTCTGCCGGCGGTCCTGTTCGAGGTTGACCCGGTCCCGGTCGGCCTGGCGGTTCTGCGCGAGGAGGATCAGCGGGGCGGCGTACGACGCCTGGAGGGACAGCGCCAGGGTCAGGAAGATGAACGGGTACTCGTCGAAGCGAAACGGGGACGGCAGGAGGACGTTCCACCCGATCCACACCGTCACGATGACCGTCATCCAGACGATGAACCGCCCCGTCCCCAGGAACCGGGCGATCCGCTCGGACAGCCGGCCGAAGGCGTCCGGGTCGTACTCCGGCAGCAGGCTCCGCCGCGGTGCCTGCGGCACGTCCAGTCGCGGACGGCTGCCCCGCGCCTGCCGCTCCTCCCGCTCAGCCATCGCCCGGCTCCGTTTCCCGTGGTCCGTCCCGCTCCGGCTCGACGGCGGCTGTGTCAGCACCCGCGGGCACGTCCCAGTCGTACGGACCGCTCGCCCCGCCGCGGACGTACGAGCCGCTGGCCGAGTCCCGCCAACCCGTCGGCAACAGGTGGTCCAGCACGTCGTCCACGGTGACCGCTCCTAGCAGGTGCCCGCCCTCGTCCACCACCGGAGCCGCCACGATGTTGTACGTCGCCAGGTAGCTCGTCAGCACGTGCAGCGTGGTGTCCGGCGGGATCGGCTGGAGGTCGGAGTCCACCATCGACCCCACCAGCGCGAACGGCGGATCGCGCAGCAGTCGCTGGAAGTGCACCACCCCGAGGTAGGTACCCGTCGGTGTCTCGTCCGGCGGACGGCAGACGAAGACCTGCGCCGCCAGCGGCGCGGGCTGGTCGGCGTGCCGCACCCGGGCCAGCGCGTCCGCGACCGAGGCACCCGGTTCCAGCACGATCGGTTCGGTGGTCATCATGCCGCCGGCGGTGTTCTCCTCGTACGTCAGCAGCCGCCGCACCGGTGCCGCGTCCTGCGGCTCCATCAGATGCAGCAGCCGCTCCTTGTCGTCCTCCGGCAGCTCGGACAGCAGGTCGGCGGCGTCGTCCGGGTCCATCGCCTCCAGGACGTCCGCGGCCCGTTCCTCCTGGAGCTTGCCCAGGATCTCCACCTGGTCGTCCTCCGGCAACTCCTCCAGGACGTCCGCCAGCCGGTCGTCCTGGAGTGCCGCGGCGACCTCCGTGCGCCGTTTCGAGGACAGGTGGTGCAGGACGTTCGCCAGGTCAGCGGGGCGTAGCTGCTCGAAGGTCGCGAGCAGGTTGGCCGCTCCCTGGTGTGACTCCTCCAGCGCGAAGCCCGTCACGGCCGACCACTCCACGGTCAGCGTCTCGCCACGACGCCGCAGGGCGCCACCGCCACCCTTGCGTACGAACACCTTGTCGATCTGCCAGTCCCGGCGGGACGGCAACTGCACCAGCCCCACATCCAGCACGGTGACCTCCTCGTCCGTGTCCACCAGGGCGACGCGGCGGTCCAGCAGCTCGCCCAACACCAGCGTCTCGGCGGGCCGCTGCTCGAACCGGCGGATGTTGAGCACTCCGGTGGTGATCACCTGGCCGGACTCGACGCCCGTCACCCGGGTCATGGGGAAGAAGATCCGGCGCCGGCTGACCACCTCCACGACCAGCCCCAGCACCCGTGGCGGGCGGCCGCCGGGACGCAGCACGGTCACCACGTCGCGCACCCGGCCGACCTGGTCGCCGTTCGGATCGAAGACGGCGACCCCGGACAGGTGCGAGACGAAGACCCGGGAGCCGGTGGCCATGCGTCACTCCTCCTCTCGGTGGCGTCGCACGGGTGACGTCGCCTTGATGGCGGCGCGGCGCCGCTTCGCACCGGCGCGCTGTCAGTTACGGACCGGGTGCGCGTACCCGGGCGGGCTCGCTGACGAGCGGGGCTTTGTCCGCCTCAGGGTAGTCTGTGCCGCTCCGCGATGGCGCTGTGGCATGGTCCGGACGACTGCCTGACGGAGTGTCGCCCAGGCAGCGGTAAGGTGCGGTCCGGCCCCGATCCCAGGCCCGGGTCCCAGGCCGCCGACGACCGCAGGAGGAAGCCGACGTGAACGGATACGTCCGCGGGCGACGTGGCGCCGCGCCCGCGGCACTGATCTGCCTGGCACTCACACTGGCCCTGACCGGCTGCGGCGAGGACGAGCCGGCCGGGGACACCAACGGCATCGCCGACCTCCCGGCCGAGAAGATCGAGAAGAAGGCTCGCAAGGCCGCCGAGCGCGCCGGCTCCGTACGGCTGTCCGGCACGGTCATCAGCCAGGGGCAGACCTATCGGCTGGAGATGCGGCTCAAGGAGAGCGGCGGCATCGGCGAGGTCTCGGCGAAGGGCGGCGACAACTTCCAACTGGTGCGGGTCGAGAAGGACCTGTACCTGAAGGCCGACTCGGAGTTCTGGGCCCGGCAGGAGAACAGTGGCAAGGACGAGAAGCCGTCCGAGAGTGATGTCACGGTGGCGCGCAAGCTCGAGGGGAAGTACGTCAAGGTGCCGCGGAAGGACCCGGCGTACGAGCAGTTGAGCGGCTTCACGAACCTGAGCGTCATGCTGGGCGGGTTGTTGGTGCTGAACGGCGAACGGGAGACCGGGGACGAGAGCGAGGTCAGCGGCCGGCGCACCATCCAGGTGAACGCGAACGGCGGCAAGGGCGGCACGATCGACGTCGCCCTGACCGGCACCCCGTATCCGCTGCGCCTCCAACGCGGCGGTTCGGCGGGCACGGTGACCCTCGCCGACTGGGACAGCGGCTTCTCGCTGCGGGCGCCGAAGAAGGATCAGATCGTGGACTACGGGAAGAAGATCTCCGCGAGCGAGTAGACCCCGGCGGCCGAGGTGCCGCTAGCGGGCACGCCGAGACCGGCGCCGCCCGCGCCGTGCTCCCGCAGGGTATGACCGACGGCCGGTCAGACGCCGTACACGCTCGGGAGGACCATGAAGCCCAGGGCCATGCCGAGCACCAGGCCGCCGACGGAGATCCCGACGGCCGTGCCGGCGAGCCGCTCCCGCCTGGAGTGGGCGACCACCCCGCAGATCAGGCCGGCGATGCCGAAAAGCGGTGGGAGGAAGAGGAAGGCGACGCCGCCGAGGACGATCCCGAGGATGCTCAGGGTGTTGGACGGATGGGGCCGGACGTACGGATAGGGCGGCGGGTACGGCGGCCGCGGGCCCTGCGGATAGGACATCGTTCCCCCTCGTGATCGCCGACAGCCACCCACCGTAAGGGGCCGTGCACGGGGCCGCCAGGCCACCCGTGGATTCTGGTACGAGACCGTTGCACCGTGGTTCCGCGGCGCTACGCGCGCCCCGTACGGCCACCGGTGCCCGTGTCGCGCCGCCGCCGGCGGAAGAGCAGCCGCGGCAGGCCCGGTGGTGCCGGGCGGCGGGTGGTGGCCGGGGTGGGCAGCGGCGCCGCCGCTTGGGAACCCTCCGGCATGGCGCCGGGCCGCTGTACGGGCGGGCCCGCCGTCTCCAGCCGCAGCACCCGGCACTCCCGCGCCCAGCGGTCGGTGACGTTGTCCGCGTCCGGGGCGTTCAGTCGCTTGCCCTTCAACTCGCCGACAGCCGCCTCCCAGTCCGGGCCGCCGGGCGACAGGCGTACGACCCGCACCGGCCAGGCGACGAGCCGCCCGCCCTTGTCCTTGCTCCGCGCCGTCACGGTCGCCGATCCGCCGTCGGCCAGACCGAGGTCTTCCAGCGGTTGCTCCAACGGGCCTTCCCCCACGAGGCACACGGCACCCTCGTGCCACACGTGCCACAGCGGGCGGGACGGCCCCTGCGGCCCGCGGACCCACAGCAGCGCGGACTTCCTGGCGGCCTCCTCGATGAGGGCCCGGTCGGTCGGGCTGGGCTCGGGCGACGCAGTCATGGGGGAAGGGTACGTCGCCAGGCCCGGCGGGTCCGTGGGTTCGCCGGGTTGGCCCACCCTCCCGGCTACAGCCAACCGTTGTGGCGGAAGCCGCGGTGGATCGCGACGCAGATGGCCACGGTGAGGGCGAGGACCGCGGGATAGCCGAACTGCCACTCCGTCTCCGGCATGTAGTCGAAGTTCATGCCGTAGATGCCCGTGATCATCGTAGGTACGGCGAAGATCGCGGCCCACGACGTGATCTTCCGCATGTCCTCGTTCTGGGCCACCGTCGCCTGCGCCAGGTTGGCCTGCAGGATGGAGTTGAGCAGGTCGTCGAAGCCGAGCACCTGCTCGTTGACCCGGGCCAGGTGGTCCGCGACGTCCCGGAAGTAGTCCTGGATGTCCGGGTCGACCAGGCGCATGGGTCGTTCGCCCAACTGCTGCATGGGGCGCAACAGCGGTGAGACCGCACGCTTGAACTCCAGCACCTCACGCTTGAGTTGGTAGATCCGCCCGGCGTCGCCGCGCCGCCGGTTGCCGCTCGCGGTGTTCGAGAAGACCTCGATCTCCACCTCGTCGATGTCGTCCTGCACGGCGTCCGCCACCGCGAGGTAACCGTCGACGGTCTGGTCGGCGATCGCGTGCAGCACCGCTGACGGTCCCTTGGACAGCAGCTCCGCGTTCTCCTCGAGCCGGTGCCGCAGTGCCCGCAGGGAGCCCTGACCGCCGTGCCGGACGGTGATGACGTAGTCCCGGCCGGTGAAGCACATCACCTCGCCGGTCTCCACGACCTCGCTGGTGGCGGTGAGTTGGGCGTGCTCGACGTAGTGGATGGTCTTGAAGACGGTGAAGATGCTGTCGTCGTAGCGGTCCAGCTTGGGCCGTTGGTGCGCGTGCACCGCGTCCTCCACGGCGAGCGGGTGCAGCCCGTACTCCTGGGCGATGCCGGAGAACTCCCGCTCGGTGGGCTCGTGCAGGCCGATCCACACGAAGCCGTCGTCCGGGCAGGCGCGGACGGCGCGCAACGCCTCGGTCGGGCCCAGCCGTTGGCTGACGCGGCGGCCGTCCTGGTAGACGGCGCAGTCGACGACGGCGCTCGGGGCGTCCCCGGCGGGAGTGCGGTCCTGCGCGTAGGAGCGGTGGGCGTTGCGCCGGAGGGCGGGCCGGACTGCGGCGCGCAGGTCTCGGATCATCGACATGCTGGGCTCCTTGTGCGGTGCCGTGGGTGCCACGCCGTCGGCCACGGTACGCAACGCTGCCCGGAATGGGGACCTACGGTCAGCCGGGGCCACCGGAGGTCAGCAAAGCGGGCACCGCGCGGGCTCGAGCGGACGGCGTGCGCTGACAGTGGGATATCGAGCGGGGCGTCCTGTACGGGGCCAGCGGCTCTTCCGACGGACGCGCTCCGGCGGGGGTCCCGCCCGGCCCGGGCGCACCACGCGTGGGTGCGGGGCGAGTCAGGCGTGCCAGAGCTGCGCGGAAGAGCGGCTGCTACTACACGGTCGACTCGGGTCCATGTGTATGCCACCTCCTCCGGCCGGTCCCCGTGGGGACGATCTGCACATGCCACGACCAGCTGTCACCGTAGCACTCGACAGGCCGTGCCCGCGCCCGTACCGGCCGTCGCGGGCCGCTTCCCGTAGTTCGTCGCGGCGGGCCTATGCTCGGCTCCGTGAGTGAGGTTCTGGGCCGCACCGAAGCGGCACTGTGCGCGGCCTTCGGCGAGCCCGAGGCGCGCGCGTCGATCACGTTCCTGGGCACGGAGCGCATCGAGGTGCTGCGCTTCCTCGGCGGCGAACCGGTCGAGCCCGGTACGGACACGCCGACCGCCGAGGCCCGTACGACCGCGGAGGCCCGTACGACCGCCGAGGCCCGTACGACCGCGGAGGCCCGTACGACCGCGGAGCGGTCAGCCGGTGGCGGCCAACTCGTGCGGTACGCCACGTTGGGCATGTCCGCGGCGCCGATGGCCGACCCGACCGCCGCCCTCGCCGACCCGGAGCGCGGGCCGCGCGCGGAGTTGCTGCTGACCGTGCGCGCCGGGCTCGCCGGGACGGACAAGGTGCTGCGGCCACTGGCGGTACTCGCCGCCTCGCCGCAGGTGGAGGGTGTGGTGGTGACGCCCGGGGCGACGCTGGAGCTGGGCGAACCGCTCTGGCCGGGCGCGCCGTTCACCTCGGTGCTGGTCGGCGAGCCCGGGGGACTGGTCGAGGATCTGGAGCTGGAGCCGCCGCGCGAGCCCGTACGGTTCCTGCCGCTGCTGCCGATGACGTCGAACGAGGCGGCGTGGAAGCGGGTGCACGGTGCCGGCGCGCTGCGGGATCGGTGGCTGCGGCACGGTACGGACCTGCGTGACCCGCTGCGGAGCGCCGTACCGCTGACGGAACCGCCGACGGGCTGAGGCGGGCCACCGAATCGGTCCCTTACGGTCGCGTCGTGAACAGGAACCGCCCGGTTGTGACCGTTCTCCCCCGCTTGCCTGACCGTCCTTGACGCGGGCACGGCCGGGTAGGAGCGTTGGACGACATGAAGGGCGAACCCAGTTGCCCGAGATGCGGTGGCCGGGTCCGGGCGCCCGGTCTGTTCTCGGATGCCTGGCAGTGTGACGCGCACGGTCCGGTGCACCCACTGCAACCCGTCATCCCGCCGAGCGTCGAGGGGGTCGCCGTCGTCGTGGGCCGGGCCCGGGTCCCGGTGTGGATGCCCTGGCCACTGCCGGTCGGCTGGCTGTTCTCCGGCGTGGTGAGCGCAGGCGACGAGCGCAGCGGCGGGCGCGGCACGGTGGTCGCCTGCTCCGGCCCCAGCCCGCTGGGCGGCCCGGGGGAGTTGCTGCTGATCGCGGAGGAGCCGGGTGTCGGTCTGGGTGCCCGTTACGCAGGTACGGCGGGCCCGGACCCGGGGCCGTACCTGCGTACGGACCGGCGACCGCATGCCAAAGTGCTGGCCGCGGGCCATCCGACGCCGCTGTGGAACATGCGGGAGGTGCCCGCCGACCGGGCCGTCTTCGCCGGCGAGGCCAGTGGGATGTGGCTGTGGGCGATCGTCTGGCCGGAACAGTCCGGGATCTTGTTGTACGACGAACTGGTCCTCACCGACCTGCGCGACGTCGGCGCCGAGATCGACCTGCTCCCCCTCGGGGCACTCTCGCCACGGCTGCTCGACTAGGCTGCCGCACTCCGCACTCCGCACTCCGCACTCCGCACTCCGCACTCCGCACTCCGCACCCCACGCTCCACTACCCCGCTCCCGCCCCGGTGCCTCGGCGACTACTCCACGATCCGGGTCAGCGCGAACTCGTACCCGCCGCCCGGCCATTCCCACGCGCCCGCGAGCGTGTTCCGGTCCTCGCTCAGGACAGCCCGCGCGACCGCGGGGGAGCCCCTGGGACCGATCCAGATGGTGAGGGTGTCGCCGGTGAGTTCGTAGGTGTAGTCCAGGGTGTCGCCGGTGTCGGTGTACGCCCGCGAGGTGACGTCCTCGGCGGCACTCGCGGTTCCCGCCTTCTCGCAGCCGATGATCTCCCGCGAGTGGTGCGTCGTGTCGCCCTGACTGATCGTCGCCCGCCGCTCCAGGAAGAAGCCGCCCGGCAGCCAGGCGAAGGTCGTCTCGCCCCGCGCCTCCCCGGAGATCCGCCAACGTCCCACGAGCACGTCGAGCGCTCGCAGGCCGGGACGAGCGGCCTCGTTCACCCGCTGTGTCGTCGATTCGGTGGTCATCGCACGCCTCCCCGTTCACGCGCCCGGTCCCTCACCGGGCGCTCGGACCCGTGCCGACACTCGTGGACGGCGCGCGTGACCGCAAGGCCGCCGTCCGTCCGGCTGCCCGTCGTCGCGGCGCCGCCGGGCACGCCCGAGTCCGTGGCACGGATCACCCCCGGTAGAGTGGGGAGGCCCGAACCGCCGTTCCCCAGCTGGAGTTCCGCCTCGTGCGCATCGACCTGCACACCCACTCCGCCGCCTCGGACGGCACCGACGCTCCGGGCGAACTCGTCCGTAACGCCGTGTCCGCCGGCCTGGACGTCGTCGCCCTCACCGACCACGACACCGTGGCCGGATACCAGGAGGCCACCCGCGCGCTGCCCCCAGGGCTCACGCTGATCACCGGGGCCGAGCTGTCCTGCCGCCTGGACGGCACGAGCCTGCACATGCTGGCGTACCTCTTCGACCCGGACGAGCCGGAACTGGCCAGGGAACGCGAGCTGGTGCGGGACGACCGACTGCCGCGCGCCCAGGGCATGGTGGAGAAGCTGCGCGCGCTCGGGGTGCCGCTGCGCTGGGAGCGGGTGGCCGAGATCGCGGGCAGCGGAGCGGTCGGCAGGCCGCACATCGCGCAGGCGATGGTGGAACAGGGCGTCGTCGAGACGGTCTCGGACGCCTTCACCGAGGAGTGGATCGCCAACGACGGCCGCGCGTACGTCGACAAGCACGAGCTGAACCCCTTCGACGCGGTCCGGCTGATCAAGTCGGCCGGGGGAGTGGCCGTGTTCGCTCACCCGCTGGCGGTGAAGCGCGGTGAGTGTCTGCCGGAGTCGGCCATCGCGGAGCTGGCCGAGGCGGGGCTGGACGGCCTGGAGGCGGATCACATGGACCACGACCCAGCCACCCGGGAGAGGCTGCACGGCATGGCCGCGGATCTCGGGCTGTTGGCCACCGGCTCCAGCGACTATCACGGAACGCGCAAGACCTGTGCGCTCGGCGAGCACACCACCGACCCGGAGGTCTACGCCCGGTTGGTGGCCCGGGCGACCGGGGCGAAACCGATCACGAGCTGAGCGACCGGATCAGCGCGCGGGCCGTCTCGTCCGGGGCGTCCGCGTTCGGCGAGTGCTCGGCGCCCGCGACGACCGTACGCCGCGCTCCGAGCCGGCGGGCCATGTCGTCGATCAGCGGCACCGGCCACACGTAGTCCCGCTCCCCGGACACCACATGCACCGGAAGCGGCACCTCGGCCAACTCCGCCACCCGGTCGGGCTCGGTGAGCAACTGCCCCGCGGTCGCGGTCAACTGCTGCGGCACGGTGGCGAGCCAACGCCGGTGCAGGAAGGACCGGACGGCCGGTGCCGTGCCGTCGTCCGGTGCCTCCGCCGGGTCCAGCTCCCGCATGGCCTGCCAGACCTCTTCCATGTTCATCACGGTCAACGCGCCCAGCAGCAGCTTCAGTCGTGCCTGCTGGGTCGCCGCCACGGCCGCCGGGCCGGAGCTGACGAGGGTGAGCGAGCCGAAGCGGGAGGCGTCCCGCAGCAGGGCCGCGCGCGCGAGGTGGCCGCCGAGCGAGTGTCCCACCAGATGGATGCCGTCGCCGAGGGCGGCGGCCTGCGCCAGGATGTCCTCGGCCAGTTCGGCCTGTGCGTACGCCGCCTCGTCGGTCGGACCGCCGGACTCGTGCTGTCCGCGCCCGTCCACCGCGACCGCCCGGAAACCAGCCGCGGACAGCGGCCCCAGCAGGGCGATGAAGTCTTCCTTGCTGCCGGTGAAACCGGGCACCAGCAGGACGGTGCCGTGCTCGGCGGGAGCGTCGGCGCCCGTGTCGTGCACGGCGAACTCGCCGCGGCCGGTGGTCAACCGGCGTGCTCGGGCGCCGCGCGGCAGGGCGAGGTACGGCGGTTTGCTCATGCCCCGACGCTACCGCCCCCGCGCCCCCGGCACGGTCGGCGCCGGCCGT
>NZ_LJGU01000105.1:5236-16805 GCF_001751245.1 Streptomyces oceani | reverse complement strand
GGCCACCGCCGGGGACGGGCCGACCTGCGCCGGGCCCACCCCCGGTTCGCCCGCCGGCTCGCCGGCGGGCGTGCTTGACGGAGGGTCGTACGGGCGGGCCGCGCGGACTAACAGGATGTGCAGGTACGCCTGCAACACCGACACCATGCCGGGCCGTTGGGTCTGGTACTCCCGAACCATCTCGGCCAGCAGCGGCGCGACCCCCGCCGCCGTCGGCGCGTCCAGCCGCCGCCAGGGCCGTTCGCCTAGACCGCGCAACGTGTCCCGGTCGGTGGGGTGAGCGAGCAGGAAGGCGTCGTCGAACAGCACCACCCAGCCGGTGAGTTCCCGGGCCCGCTCCCAGTGGTGCACCTGGCCGGGCGCGATGAAGCACAGGTTCGGAGGAGCCACCGGGCGGCGACAGAGGTCGATGACATGCTCGCCGCGTCCGCCCGTGACGTACACGATCTCGTGGAAGGTGTGCCGATGGGGGAAGCTGGCGCGGGACATCGGCCCGATCGAGTCGAAGGAGCCGATGGCGAAGGGGAGTATCTGCGGAGCGGGCACCTCGAGACGGTGCAGGGGCACCGCCACCTCGGCTGTCTCTTCCACGGCCGGCTTCCCATCCTCGCAGGGGACACGTCACGTGTACGGCGTACTCGCGCACTCCCCCGTCCGGGCGGCTCGCCCTTGCCCGGCAGCGTTCCTACCTGCCCGGTGCCCGGTTCCATTCGCCCGGTTCCGTACGCCGTGCGGGGTCCGCACGAGCGGCACGGCACGGCACGCGTCCGTACGGGCGGCACGGCACGCGGGGACCAAGCGGCCCGGCCGGCGTGCGCCGACTGGTTCTCCGGCCCGCGCCGGCCGGGCCGGAGAACCGATCCTGCCGGGTCAGAAGCGGCTGTACAGCAGCGTGTTCGGCGATTCCGCGCCGGCCTCGGTGATCCTGTCCTCGGTCGCCGCCGACCGGAGGGCCTTCGTCACCTCCTCGGGCGTGGCCTCCGGATGCCCGGCGAGATAGAGCGCCGCCGCACCGGTGACGTGCGGGGTCGCCATCGAGGTGCCGCTCTTGCGGGCACTCGCGGTGTCCGAGTCGATCCCGGCGGAGAGGATGTCCGCCCCGGGCGCGAACAGGTCGACACAGTCGCCGTAGTTCGACTCGCTCCAGCGGGCGTCCGTGTCGGTGCTGGCCGCGACGGTGAGCACGTCCGGAGCGCGGGCCGGGGACTGCTGGCAGGCGTCGCCGTCGTCGTTGCCCGCCGACACGGCCACCGTGACCCCGGCCTCCACCATGCCGGTCACCGCGGCGTCCTTGGCGTCGGTGGCGGCGCCGCCGATGCTGACGTTCGCGACGGCCGGCAGCACGGCGTGCGCGGCCACCCAGTCGTAGCCGGCGAGCACGTCCTCGGTGGTGCCGCGGTTCTCGCAGTTCAGCACCCGCACCGCGACGAGGTCGGCCTTCTTCGCCATGCCGTACGTTTCGCCGCCCACGGTGCCGGCGACGTGGGTGCCGTGCCCGTTGCAGTCCTGCGCCTCGGCGTCGTCGTCGACGAAGTCGTAGCCGTACGAGGCGCGTCCGCCGAAGTCCTCGTGTCCGACCCGGATACCGGAGTCCACGACGTAGGCGGTCACTCCGGCGGCGGTTTCCGCGTAGCGGTAGCTCTCGTTCAGCGGTAGGTCCCGCTGGTCGACCCGGTCCAGGCCCCAGCTCGGGTCCTGCTGGGTGTCGTCACCGCGTTCGGTCCGGTTCTGTTCCACGTACGCCACCGCCGGTTCGGCGGCCAGCCGGCGGGCCTGAGCGCGGTCCGCCGTGAGCGTGAAGCCCTTGAGGGCGGAGGCGAACACCCGCCGCGTGTCGGCCTCTTCGGCGTCGGCAGCGCTCAGCAGGGAGCCGGCCAGGTCGCGCACGGATGTGGTGGTACGCAGCTCGTCCGCGGCGGCGGCCCGGGCTCCGGATTCCTTCAGCACGACGATGTACTCACCGTCGATGGCGCCCGGGGC
This sequence comes from Streptomyces oceani, assembly GCF_001751245.1. Taxonomy (GTDB): domain Bacteria; phylum Actinomycetota; class Actinomycetes; order Streptomycetales; family Streptomycetaceae; genus Streptomyces; species Streptomyces oceani. The sequence goes on along the minus strand of NZ_LJGU01000105.1, from coordinate 14,825 downwards.
GTCCGCGCCGCGCACCTCATCAACTGTCGGCCCACCGGGTGTTGACGGTGTGGGGCCACCCTCGAGCGCGCCGGCGCCGGCCGCGAGACCGCCGAGCAGGGCGCAGGCCAGCGCGCTCGCGAGGGCTATCCGGCCCCTTCCGCGCGGGCCCTTCGAAGCGGTCCTCCGCGCTCTGGAGCGCCTCGTGGCGTGACCCGCCGCGGAGTGACCCGCCGTGGAGTGCGCACTGTGCCGGTATCGCTGGGATGATCTCTGCTGGGGTCTGTTCGCATGCTGCAACGGAGCGGCCCTTTCGGTCGGGCGTGCGATGACAGCTCCGTTCTAGCCGCACACATGTGGCACTAAGGTTACATGTACGGCATTACCGCTTCTTTCCATCGGTGGTTGTTGCCCAAGCGTTATGGCTCTCGCCGGTGTCGGAACACAGCCCTCCGGGTCACCCTTAAGCTCGTGGTCATGCACATGCCCGAGCAAGGGACGCCCGTCCACATCATCGGCGCCGGGCCCGGCGGACTCGCCACCGCGGCGGCCCTACGGCAGCGCGGCATCCGGTCGGTGGTCCTGGAGAAGTCCCAGTCCGTCGGCGCCTCCTGGCGCGCGCACTACGACCGACTGCGCCTGCACACCACCCGGCGATGGTCCGGCCTCCCCGGACTGCGCATCCCCCGCTCGTACGGGCGCTGGACGTCCCGCGACGACCTGGTGCGCTACCTCGAGTCGTACGCCGCCTACCACCGGGTGGAGTTGGCCACCGGCGTCGAGGTCGACCGGATCGAACGCGCCGGCGAGGAGTGGACCCTGCGGGCCAACGGCGGACGCGAACTGACCTCCCCCGCCGTCGTCGTCGCCACCGGCTTCAACCACACCGCCCGGATGCCGGACTGGTTGGGCCGGGACAGCTTCACCGGCACGCTGCTGCACGCCTCCCGCTACCGCGACCCGGAACCGTACCAGGACAAGGACGTGCTGGTGGTCGGCACCGGGAACACCGGCGCCGAGATAGCCGTGGACCTCCTCGAAGGCGGCGCCGCCCGGGTGCGGTTGGCGATCCGCACGCCGCCGCACATCGTACGCCGCGCCACCCTCGGCTGGCCGGCGCAGGCGAACGGCGTCCTGTGCCGTCGGCTGCCGCTCGCCCTCACGGACCGGCTGGCGGCCGGCGTGGCCAGGCTGAGCATCCCCGACCTCACCGAGCAGGGGTTGCCACGCCCCACCACCGGGCTGTTCACCCGGGCCCGCGAGGGCGCCATCCCGGTGCAGGACGTCGGCCTGTTGAAGGCCGTACGCGACGGCGGGGTGGAACCAGTCGCCGGCGTGGCCGGCTTCGCGGGCGGCGAGGTGAAGCTGCTGGACGACACGGCCATCACCCCGGACGTGGTGATCGCGGCCACCGGCTACGAACGCAACCTGGAACCGCTCGTCGGCCACCTGAACGTACTGGACAGCCGCGGACGACCGCTGGTCCACGGACCGCGCACCCACCCGGACGCGCCCGGCCTGCACTTCACCGGCTTCACCAACCCGATCAGCGGCATGCTGCGGGAGCTCAGCCGGGACGCCCCGCGCATCGCCCGCGCCATCGGGCGCCGCTGACGCCAACGGGCACCCTGTGCTGGCCAGAAGCAACCCTTCCGGGCGTCCGGTGGTCCTACCGGTCGTCGTGTTCAGCGGATCGACCGCTGCCGACGCGTACGGCAACCGACTGGAAAGGGCGCAGTCCATGCTCGACCCCGACCTCTGCCTGGACGTCCCGGAGGACTTCGACGACTCGGACGCCGAGCCCCAGGTGCATCCCATCGGCAGGAAGCTGTTCCAAGGCACGACCGCCGCGGAGGCTTTCCGGAAGGCCCATGAGTGGGTGGCCGGACACGACCTCCTCGTGCAGGACGTCTCCTGGGACTACCTGTACGGCAACGACGAGCCCCACACGCTGAGCCTCTATTTCGTCTTCGACCTGGACCCCGAGGACGCCGAGGACGCCTGACCGCGCTCGCGCCCGCGAGTCCCACCCGCCGCGCCCACGCGGCCCGGGCTGTGCACCCGCACGCCGGTGTCGTCCGGCGCGAGGTGCGGTTGCAGGGCGAGCGCGTCGTCATAGGCTCCCCCGCGCTCCGGGAAGTACGGAATCGGCTCGCCGCCGGGCAGTTCGCGCACCCGCTCGCGCAGCATGGCCTTGGCGCGGTCGGCCTCCGGCCGGGTCGCGCGGTCCGCGCCGTAGACGACCAGCGGCGGCATCGGGTCCATGCCGGTGTACCAGAACGTGCCGTGCAGCAGCGGGAACAGCACCTCCTCCAGTTGCCCGTGAATCCCCCGGGGACCGAAGGAGGACGCCCGCGCCCCGATCGTGGTGACAGCCAGCGCGCGTTTCCCGGCCAGACCGCCGTCGCCGTACCGCCGTGCGTTCCCCAGCCCGTCCCGCACGCCGAAGGCGAACCCCTGCACCAGTACCCGGTCGAACCAGCCCTTGAGGATCGCCGGCGGCCCCAGCCACCACAGCGGGAAGTGGAAGACCAGCGCGTCGGCCCAGGCGATCTTCTCCTGCTCGGCGAGGATGTCGTCGCTCAGCTTCCCCTCCTCGTACGCACGTTCCTGCGCCTCCCCGACGAACAGCCGCTCGCAGGACTCGCGGTGGAAGTCGTCCGCGTCGACGACCGGCTTCCAGCGCATCGCGTAGAGATCGGACACCTGGTGCTCGTGCCCGAGGTCGGTCAGGGTGCGCAGTCCCTCGTCAAGCAGTGCGCCGTTCAGCGAGCGCCGCTCGGGGTGGGCGAATATCCAGAGAACCTTCATGTCTCGATGCTCGGCGCCGCTCCCCGGCGGCGGTAGTGGCCAGATGGCCGATGAGTGAAAGAATACGGCCATGACCACCGCCACGACTGTCTTCCGGCACCCGACCCGCCACCGGGTCGCCGTCCTCGTCCGGCACGGGGTGTTGCCGCTGGAGCTGGGACTGGCGCACCAGATGTTCGGCGGGGCGGCGACGCCCGTCCCGGCGGGCGAGGAGTGCGGCGAGGGCGCCGGGGAGCCGCTGTACGAGGTGGTGACCTGCGCGACCGAGCCCGGCGAGGTGCGTACGGACGCCGACTTCCCGATCCTCGTACGGCACGGCACGGAGGCGCTGGCCGAGGCCGACACCCTCGTCGTGCTGGCCACCCACGAGGAGGACGAGACCGAGCGGGAGGGGCGGCTCGGGCCACGACTGGCGGCGGCGTTCGAACTGCTGCGTCCGGGCACCCGGCTCGCCTCTGTCTGCACGGGAGCCTTCGCGCTGGCCGCGGCCGGCCTGCTGGACGGCCGCCGGGCGACGACGCACTGGAGGTCCGCCGAGCGGTTCCGCGCGCTGTTCCCGGCCGTACGACTGGTCCCGGGCGTGCTGTACACCGACGAGGGCGACGTCCTCACCTCCGCGGGCGAGGTCGCCGGCATCGACCTGTGCCTGCACATGATCCGCCGGGACCACGGCGCCGCGGTCGCCAACGACGTCGCCCGCCGCACCGTCGTACCCCCACACCGGGAGGGGGGCCAGGCGCAGTTCATCCCGCGGCCGGTGCCGGGCCCGGAGCCCCGGGCCTCCACCGGCACCGCGCGCGCCTGGGCCCTGGCGCGGCTGGACCAGCCGCTGTCGCTGCCCGAACTGGCCGCGCGGGAGTCGATGAGCGTACGCACCTTCACCCGCCGGTTTCGCGCGGAGGTGGGGCAGACGCCCTGGCGCTGGCTGGCCCAGCAGCGGCTGGGACGGGCACGGCAGCTGCTGGAGGAGACGGACCGGCCGGTCGACCGGGTGGCGGCGGATTCCGGTTTCGGCACCGGCACCTCGCTGCGTCAGCACATGCAGGCGGAGTTGGGAGTGACGCCGAGTGCCTATCGGGCCACCTTCCGGGGTGGCGGAGCCGCGGTGGACCGGTGACATCCCGCTGCCGCGAGGAGCGTACGCACGGGACCGCCCGCACGGGGCCGCCCGCACGGGGGCCGTACGTCCTCAGCGGGTCTCGGCCGCCGCTCGGTCGCGGATCACCAGCGCCATCAGCGCCGCCGCCGCGCACAGCGCGCCGGAGACCACCCACACCGGGTCGTAGCTGCCGAAGGTGTCCCGGACGAGGCCAGCCAGGAAGGCGACGATCGAGGCACCCGCCTGGTGGGAGGCCAGCACCCAGCCGAAGACGATGGCGCCCCGCTCACCGAAGTGCTCCCGGCACAGGGCGATGGTCGGCGGCACGGTGGCGACCCAGTCCAGGCCGTAGAAGACGATGAAGAACAGCATCGAGGGCCGCACCTCGTCCGTGAAGAGCAGCGGCAGGAACATGAGCGAGACGCCGCGCAGCGCGTAGTACACGGCCAGCAGCCGGCGCGGGTCGAAGCGGTCGGTGAACCAGCCGGAGGCGATGGTGCCGACCAGGTCGAACACTCCTATGACGGCGAGCAGCGAGGCGGCGGCCGGCACCGCCATGCCGTGGTCGTGCGCGGCCGGCACGAAGTGCACGGCGATCAGGCCGTTGGTGGTCGCGCCGCAGATCGCGAAGGTGCCGGCGAGCAGCCAGAACACCCTGCCGCGTGCGGCGTCCCACAGCGCGCCCAAGGCCAATCGGGCGGCGCCGGTGCCCTGTTCGGCCGGGGTGACGTAGTTCTCGTCCGCGCCGTACGGCAACAGCCCGACGTCCTCCGGGCGGTCCCGTAGCAGCCACACCACCAGCGGTACGACGGCCAGCGCGGCACCGGATACCACCAGCGAGGCGACCCGCCAGCCGGGACCCTCCACCAGCAGCGCCACCAGGGGCAGGAACACGAGCTGGCCGGCGGCGCCGCCCGCCGTGAGCACGCCGGTGACCAGGCCGCGCCGCTGGACGAACCACCGATTGGTCACGGTCGCCGCGAAGGCCAGCGCCATCGATCCGGTACCGAGTCCGACGAACACGCCCCAGCACAGGATGAGTTGCCAGGCGGCGGTCATGAAGACGGTCAGCCCGCTGCCGACGGCGATGAGCAGCAGCGCGCAGGCGACCACCCGGCGGATGCCGTAACGCTCCATCAACGCCGACGCGAAGGGCGCGGTGAGGCCGTACAACAGGACGTTGACCGAGACGGCGCCGGAGATGGTGGCGTTGGACCAGCCGAACTCCGCGTGCAGCGGGTCGATGAACACACTCGGGGTCGCGCGGAACGCCGCGGCCCCGACCAGCGCGACGAAGCAGACCAGCGCGACCCACCACGCGCGGTGTGGCCGGGCCGGCCGGGGTGGCAGGCGGGGCCAGCCGGATCGGCGGGATCGGCCAGTCCGGGACGCGGCGGTGACGGTCGCCGTGGCGGAGGCGTGCTCGGCGGCGGTGGCGGCGTGCTCGGCGGAGCCGGCGGTCTCCGCGGGGGCCTGGGAGGGCGGTGTGGAAGTCACCCCGTCACCCTCGCCGGGCGCCTGCCCCGGTACGAGTGGCCGGGTGGCCATGTTGTGCGAGGATCGGGCCATGAGCGAGTCCCACGTGTTCCGTCATCCGGACCGGCACCGAGTGGCCGTGCTGGTCCGGCACGGCCTGCTGCCGGTCGAACTCGGCATCCCCCATCGGGTGTTGGGCCTGGCCAGGAGCGCCGAGGGCGAGCCGTTGTACGAGGTGGTCACCTGCTCGGCCACCCCCGGAGCGGTCCGTACGGACGCCGATGTCACGATCAACGTCCAGCACGGCGGCGCGACGCTCGCGGAGGCCGACACCGTCATCATCCCGGCGTCCCACGAGCGCGACGAGAGCACCACCAGCGGCCGGCTGGGAAACGACCTCACGGAGGCCTTCGGACGCCTGCGCGCCGACGCCCGGATCGCCTCGATCTGTACCGGCGCTTTCGTGCTGGCCGCGGCCGGCCTGCTGGACGGCCGCCGCGCGACCACCCACTGGGCCTCCTGCGCCCGCTTCCGGGAACTGTTCCCCGCGGTGCGGCTGGACCCCGACGTGCTGTACGTCGAGGACGGGGGCATCCTGACCTCGGCGGGCGTCGCCTCCGGCTTCGACCTGTGCCTGCACCTGGTGCGTACGGACTTCGGCGCGGCGGTCGCGAACACGGTGGCCCGCCGGACCGTCGTACCGCCTCACCGGGACGGCGGCCAGGCGCAGTTCATCGAACGGCCGGTCCCCGAACCGGGCGTCTCCAGCACCGGCGCGGCCCGCGCCTGGGCCCTGGAGCACCTCGACCGGCCGCTGACACTGGGCGAGTTGGCGCAGCGCGAGGGGATGAGCGTACGTACCTTCACGCGGCGCTTCCGCGAGGAGGTGGGGGTGAGTCCGGGTCGCTGGCTGGTGCGGCAACGGGTCGAGCGAGCCCAGCAGTTGCTGGAGCGCAGCGACCTGCCGATCGACCGGGTCGCGGCCGACGCGGGCTTCGGTTCGGCCGCCGCGTTGCGCATGCACACGCAGGCGGAGTTGGGAGTCTCGCCAAGCGCGTACCGTCGTACGTTCCGCACCGGCACGGTGTCGCGGATCGGCACGACGGCGGACTGACGCGGGGCTCGGGCGCTTCGCGCGGCGCCAGCGCACCGCGGGTCCCGGCGCTGGCGCTCCACGCGCCCGGTGAGATGGCGATGCGCCCCGCGCACCAGCACGCGCGCGGCGCATCACCGTCCGAATCCGGCGTGCCGGCCCGGCACACGCAGGGCGGGCCCCGTCCGGAGGGACGGTCGCCGGGGCGCGGCCGTACTCGCCAAGGCGTCCACGACCCTCAACGTCCCCTCACGACGAACCGCTCGCTCAAGGGTGATCAGTCACGCACGACACGTCAATACCTGGTCTGGACTTTCCCCTGGGAGTCCGAGGCGGGACGAGCTCAGGCGGAGAGCGGGCCGGCGGCCGAACGCCGGCCGGAGGGCCCGGCCGTACTCGCGGCGGCACCCTGAGTGGCGCTGGTCGCGGGGCGGGACGGACTGGCCGACGGGCCGCTGGCGGCGCCGGCGGGCTGGCCGGTGGCGGCCGCGAGGTCCGGATAGCAGTCGAAGAGCCGGCGGACTCCGAGTGCCGCGAGCACCCGGTTCACGTGGGAACCGTCCTCGGCCCCCCGGGCTGGCAGGATCAGCCGCAACTGCCCGGCGCAAGAGCGCATCAGCCGGCGCGAAGCGATCAGGACACCCACGCCGCTGGAGTCACAGAAGAGCACCTCGGACAGGTCCAGCACCAGGCTGCGCCGCCCCTCGGCGACCGCGTCATGGACGTGTTGCCGCACGGCGGGCGAAGTGACGAGGTCCATCTCGCCGGAAACCCGCAGGACGGCCCACTCCCCCCGCTCCTCCTCGCACACTTTCAACGACACGTGTCCCCTTCCCTGTGGCCCACTGGCTTCCCGGTCTCCCTGAGCCACCGTGATCGCCTACCTGAGGTGATCCTTCCTCGTTTCGGCTGCCCCACGGGACGCGGCCGAAACCGCACTCCTGCGAAGACCCTATGCGCTGGACAACCCCTTCGTCCCGTCGGTTCGGCGAAGAATGCCCGGACCGGCGACGTTTCGCGGTTCTTCACACCACGTCGGCCACGGCGGCGGGGAGTTTCCGGCGGCCCCAGCGCAAAGTGACGGAAACAGCACCATGAGCAACTCCCGTAAGGCGAACATTGCCGCAAAGGGGCGCACGTTGTCAGCCCCTCGCACTACATTCGGGGTGGGAACCGCACAGGAGTCCGTTCGCTGGGAGAGCGAGGCGTATGGCACAGGACACACCACCGCGCTGGGACCGGAGAATGCAGCAGCGCCTGGCGCGCGGCGAGGCCGCGGCGCTCGGCGAGCTGTACGACCGGTTCGCGCCGCTGGTGCACAGCCTGGCCCACCGGGTGTTGGAGGAGGACGACGCGGCGAACCGGGTCACACGGGAGGTGTTCGCACACGTCTGGGAGCATCCCGAGGAGTACGACCCCCGGCACGGGCCGTTCCGTTCCTGGATAGCGGCCTTGACCCAGCGCCGGGCCGCCTACCGGTTACGCCGTCAGGAGCAGGCCGCGAACGGTTCCCCCGAGCGTGTCGAGGAGAAGGTCCGTGCCGCGTCCGCCGCCGCCCGCGCCGACTACATCGTGACCTCCATGCCGACCTCGCTGCGCGCCGCGCTGGAGTTGGCGTACTTCCAGCGGCAGGACTGTCGGCAGACGGCCGAGCGGCTTGGCGTGACGGAGGCGGAGGCACGACGGCGGCTGCGACTCGGATTGCAGCTGTTGTCCTCGGCCGCGGAGCGCCCCCTACGGGAGCAGCCACCGCGAAGATCCGGGCCGGTCCAGGGAAGCGGCGCGCAGGGCGGTGCGGGGGAGTTGCCGGAGTTCGGGGGATCGCGGTGAACGGCTCACACGACTCCTTCGACGGTCAGGGCGACTCCTGCGAGGGGCACGGTGAAGAGGACCACGGGGACGAGCGTCGGGAGGGCCGCGACCGGGGCGAGTACGGCCGCGGCCCGGCGGACCCGCGGGACGGAGGGCCGGACCCCGGGCCTCGGCACGACGACCCGACGCGGGACGCCGAGACACCGGACGCCGAGACGCGGGGCACGGTCGAGTCGCCCCGGATACCACTACCGCGTCCACCCGCGGAAGACGCGGAGTGGCCGTGGGAAACGGCGCCCGGGCCAGCCCCCGACCGTGCCGGTCCGGCCGACTCCGGGGACCGCACGGCGTACGGCGAACCATCAGCCGGCGGCCCGCCCGACGAGCGACCGACATCGCCCGGGCGGCTGGAGGGCACGCCGGCACCCAAGTTCGAGCACGGGGTCCTCAAGTCCCTGTTGGGCGCCTGGGCGCTGGCGGCCACCTCGCCGGCCGAGACGGCGGCCGTGGAGGCGCACCTCGCCGGCTGCGAGACCTGCGCCGACGAGGCGCGACGGCTGCGGGACGCGGTGGGGCTGCTGCACCCCGAGGAGAGCCTGGACCTGGACCCCATGCTGCGCTCCCGGGTGCTGGCCGGCTGTCTGGACCGCCGGCCGGCGCGGGTGCCGATCCCTTACTGGGTCACGCCGTACGACACCGAGACCGCCCGACTCGAGGCACTGCTGCATGACATGGCGAAGTCGGAATGGCGGGCGCCGGTCCGGCTCCGCTGGTTCGAGGGAGAGGGCGCGGCGGCGCGGGAGACCACCGTCGCCGGGGTGATAGAGCATCTGCTGGCGGTGGACGGGCTGCTCGCCGCCCCGCTCGGGCTGTCCGATCCCCTGAGCGCCATGTCCCCCGGCGGCCTCACCGGCGGCCCCGGGACCCCGGTCGGCGGCCCCGCCGTCCGTACGGAAGCACTGTGGCGGGCGCACCAGGCGACGGACACCGGCAGCGGGGCTCGTATGCCCTGGCGGGAGCAGGGCCGGGAGTTGGTGCGCACGGTCTCCTTCGCGGACGAGGCCTCCGCCCGACTCGAGGTGCCCTACGGGGACTTCGTGCTCCCCCTACGGGACGCCTTCATCGACCGGGCCTTCGAGTGCTGGGTGCATGCCGGTGACATCGCCGACGCCGTGGACTATCCGTATGAACTGCCGGCCGGTCCGGACCTGCGGCTGATGGTCGATCTCGCGGCCCGGCAGTTGCCGGGCACCCTCGCGCGGCGCCGCCGGGCCGGACTCGCGGCGCCGGCCCGGCACCTGTCAGCGGTCGGCTCGCCG
>NZ_LJGU01000105.1:0-5227 GCF_001751245.1 Streptomyces oceani | reverse complement strand
CAAGGCGGATGTACGGTACAGCGCACCCTCGCGCGGCGCCGCCGGGCCGGACTCGCGGCGCCGGCCCGGCACCTGTCAGCGGTCGGCTCGCCGGGCCGTACGCTGCACCTGGAGGTCGAGGGCACGGGCGGCGGCGACTGGTACATCCCGCTGGACTCCCCCGGGGCGCACGCCGCGCCGGAGACGGCGGTCGCCCATGTCGCCCTGGACGGCATGGAGTTCTGCCAGCTGGCCGCGGGGCATGTGCCGCCCGGCGAGGCCGCCGCCGGACAGGAGGGTGATCGCGAGGCGATCCGAGAGGTGTTGTACGCCACCGCCGCGCTGTCCCGGCTCTGAGGGGTGGGTGGTACGGGGCCGCGCGCCGACGGCCGGAACCACGGGTGCGGGTGCGCCGGGGCGCGCCCGGCGCGGGGCGTCAGGAGAAGACGACGGTGCGGTGACCGTTCAGCAGCACCCGGTGTTCGCTGTGCCACTTCACGGCACGGGCCAACGCCTGGCACTCGACGTCCCGGCCGACCTCCACCAGACGTTCCGGCGTGGCCTCGTGCCCGACCCGTTCCACCTCCTGCTCGATGATCGGGCCCTCGTCCAGCTCGGAGGTGACGTAGTGCGCCGTCGCCCCGATCAGCTTCACCCCCCGGGCGTGCGCCTGGTGATACGGCTTCGCGCCCTTGAAGCTCGGCAGGAAGGAGTGGTGGATGTTGATGATCCGGCCGGACAGCTGCTTGCACAGGTCGTCCGAGAGCACCTGCATGTAGCGGGCCAGCACGACCAGTTCCACCTCGTCCCGCCGGACCAGCCGCAGGAGTTCCGCCTCAGCCTCCGCCTTGGTGTCCCGGGTCACGGGGATGTGCCGGAACGGCACTCCGTACGAGGCGACGAGGTCGGCGAAGTCCGGGTGGTTGGAGACCACCGCGACGATCTCCACCGGCAGCGCGCCCGTACGCGAACGGAACAGCAGGTCGTTCAGGCAGTGCCCGAACCTGCTCACCATCAGCACCACCCGCATCCGGGCGCCGGCCCGGTGCAACTGCCAGTCCATCCCGAAGGAGTCCCCGATCGCGGCGAATCCGGCCCGCAGCTTGTCCAGCGTGCCGCCACCGCCTTGGCTCGCGGCCGGCTTCGCCGAGGAGTCCGCCGCCGCGGCGGGACCGCCGCCGCTGAAGTGCACCCGCATGAAGAACAGCCCGGTGTCCCGGTCCCCGAACTGCTGGCTGTCCTCGATGTTGCAACCCGTCGTGAACAGATAGCTGGAGACCGCGTGCACGATGCCCGGTTTATCCGGACAGGAGAGGGTGAGGACGTATTCTTCGGGCTGGCTCATCCCCCTAGCCTGGCATATCGGACGGAGTACTCCGTCCGGGCTCCTCGATCGCCCCGGTCCGCGCCGGGCGACCCGGGGCGATCCGCTCAGACCGTCCGCAACAGCGTCGCCAGGTCCGCCAGCGAGCGCGGCGGTTCGTCCGGCGAGTCCCCGTCGTTCACGGCCAGCAGTACGTGCGCCTCGCGCGCCGCCCGTACGGCGTCCGGCCAGCCCTCGTGCTGCATGTACGTCGACACCGGGGCGTCCGCGCCGACCTGGTGCATGATCCGCAGCACCCGCAGCACCGCCGTGTCCACCAGGCCGGCCTCCTGCGAGTCGCGGAAGATCGTCGCCACGTACTTCTCCGCCGACCAGCTGTCCAGCCAGGTGTCCTCCACCAGCCGATAGACGGCGTCCGTGACGTCGCCGTACCCCTGCTGGCCCGCCAGCCAGCACTCCCGCTGGAAATCCGGGTCGGACAGCATGTGCAGCGCGGACCGCACATTGCAACGCCAGCGCCACCAGGGCATGTCATTCACGGGCATGCGCTCCATGGTGGTGGACCGACGGCCCCGACGGGAAGTCTTCTCCACAGCTTGCTCCATGGTCGTCGACGATACGTTCCGGATCGTCCGGCTCGCCCGTCACCCCGCAGTTCACCTCCCCGCCGCCCGGCGTTCGGGGTCGGGCACGACGCCGTTACGACGGACCCGGCAGCCTGCTGGACCATGACTGCTCGGCGCCGTGCCCCCAAGGCCACCGCCCTCGCCGCCGCCACGGCCGGCTACGCGGCACTCCTCAGCGGCTGCGGCAGCGTACCGGCCGGCACCGGAGCGGACACGGACCCGATCACGGTGATGACGTGGGCACCACAGCGCGCCGAGGCCAGCAACATGCCGGGAATGCCCGCGATGGGCCAGGCGTACGCCCGTTGGTTCAACGCACGGGGCGGCATCAACGGCCGCGAGCTCGAGGTACTCACCTGCGACGAGCGCAACGACTCGGTGGGCGCCGCCCGTTGCGCGGACCGCGCCGTGGAGGAGGAGGTCGTCGCGGTCGTCGGCTCGTACAGCCAGCACGGGCGCTCCTTCATGTCGGCGCTGGAGGGTGCCGGCATCCCGTACCTCGGCGGCTACGGCGTCACCGAGGAGGAGTACACCAGCCCGCTCTCGTATCCCGTCAACGGCGGGCAGCCGGTGCTCGCCGCGGCCAACGGCCGGCAGCTCGCGGCCGAGGAGTGCTCCCGGGTCTCGCTCGTACGGCCCGACACGATCACCGGCGACCAGTTGCCGCCACTGCTGGACGCCGGCCTCCGGGACGGCGGCGCGCCGCAGGCGGCGCCCGCGACGGACGTACGCGCCCCGGAGAGCGCCACCTCCTACCAACAGACGGCCCAGCGGGCGCTCGAGGGCGCCCTGGGCGCGGCCCCGGCGCTCGGCGGGACAGGGCTTAGCGGGACAGGGCGGAGCTGCGTCACCGCGATGCTGGGCGGCCACACCGACACCTTCCTGGACTCGTTCCGACGGGCCGAGGCCGCGGGCGAGTCGGTGCGCACGGCGTCCGTGCTGGGCAGCGTGCGCCAGTCGTTGGTCGACCGCACGGGCGGGGCCGACAGTCCGCTGGAGGGCACGTACGTCACCAGTTGGTACCCGCCGGCGGACGACCCGCGCTGGGACACGATGCGGGAGGCCGTGCGGGAACACGCCTTCGGGGACAACCGGATCGACCCGGACGACCCCGGCGCGCAGACCACCTGGATCGCCTACACGGCGCTGCGTGCCGCGCTGGAGCAGTTGGACCCGGGCCGGACGGTCACCGCCGAGGCACTGCGTACGGTGCTGGACGAGGGCGAGGCTCTCGAGACCGGCGGGCTCACCCCGAAGCTGCGGTGGCACTACGAGGACCTGCTCTCCGCGCACGACTACCCGCGCCTCGTCAACACCCACGCCACCTACCAGCGGGTGCGGAACGGTCAGGTGTCGACGCTGCCGGAGGGGCCGGACGGCTTCGTCGACGTGGAGAAGTCGCTGGAGAACAAGCGCGACGGCTGAGGGAGCGCGACGGCGAGGAGCGGAGCCCGGTGCGGCGAACCATGGGGCCCGCCCCCGCCGGAGCGCGGACAGGCCCCGCGGGGGATATCGCGGACAGGACCGGAGCCGGCAGCGCGGACAGATCCCGCGGGCGGAAGGGGGCCGCGCTCAGAGCTGGGTGATCTGGCGTTCCGCCAGGCCGTACTTCTTCGCGGTCGGGTTCCACAGGCTGGCGGCCTTCTTCTTGGCGGCCGTCGCCTCGCCGCTCGCCCGGTTGCCCAACGCCTGCTGCTTGGTGGAGCGGGCCTCGCCCTTCGGGCAGCCCTTCTTGCCGGACACCTGCTTGGCCCACGCGGCGTACGCGGAGTCCGCCTTGGCGGACGCCTTCCACGCCTCGACGAGTGCGGAGTTGAGCTGCGCGCTGTTCGGGAGCGCCCCGGTGTCCAGCTCCCCGAGGCTGGTCACCAGACCGTTGCGCTGCTTCGCGGCGGCACGCAGATCGGTGCCGGCGGCGGCGAGGGCCTTGCAGGACTTGATGTTCTGCACCGCCTTGATCACCGACGCACGGCTGTTGTTGCTGCGCTCGAGCAGCTTGTCCAGCTCCTTGGCCTGTGCCTCGGCCGGGTCGGGAGCCTCCGTCTTGTCCGGTTCCGGGCTAGCGGGGGCCGCGCCCTGCTCCTTCCCGCCCCCGTTCGACTCGCTTTCGCCACCGAAGCCGACGAACGCTCCGATCAACACCCCCACCACTGCCAGGGCCGCGGCGCCGATCAGCACCACGGGGGACACCTGCCTGCGTTTCGGTTCGCCGCCGGACCGAGGCGCACCACCGGCGTACGCCGGCGGTGGGCCGCCTCCGGGGCCGCCCGCCTGCTGTGCGACGGCCTGGTCGAACAGCGGGAGGCTCCGGGTCTCCNGTCACCGACTGGCCCGGCGACCGCGGTTGGGACGTGGCCGCGCTGCACGACGAGGAAGCCGGCCTGCCCGGCAAGAGCTACACCCGCAGTGGCGCCTTCCTGGACCGCCCGGCCGACTTCGACGCCGGTTTCTTCGGGATCGCCCCGCGTGAGGCGCTGGCGATGGACCCGCAGCAGCGGCTGCTGCTGGAGACCTCCTGGGAGGCGTTCGAGCGCGCCGGCATCGACCCGTACGACCTGCGGGGCAGCCGTACCGGCGTGTACGCCGGCACCAACTACCAGGACTACTCCAGCCGTCCGATCGCCCCCGGCACCGAAGCCGAGGCGCACCTCGGCACCGGCAACTCCGCCAGCGTGATGTCCGGCCGCGTCTCGTACACCCTGGGCCTGGAGGGTCCGGCCGTCACCGTCGACACCGCCTGCTCCTCCTCACTGGTCGCGCTGCACATGGCCGCGCAGGCGCTGCGGGACGGCGAGTGCGACCTGGCGCTGGCCGGCGGCGTGACGGTGATGTCCACGCCCGGGCTGTTCCTGGACTTCAGTCGGCAGGGCGGCCTGTCCGCGGACGGGCGGTGCCGGGCGTTCTCCGAGGACACCGACGGCACCGGCTTCGGCGAGGGCGTCGGCATGCTGCTGGTGGAGCGGCTGTCCGACGCGCGGGCGAACGGGCATCCCGTGCTGGCGGTGCTGCGTGGCTCGGCGGTCAACCAGGACGGCGCCTCCAACGGGCTGACCGCCCCCAACGGCCCCTCCCAGCAGCGGGTCATCCGGGCCGCGCTGGCGCGCGCCGGCCTGACCGCCGGCGAGGTGGACGCCGTCGAGGCGCACGGCACCGCCACCACCCTGGGCGACCCGATCGAGGCGCAGGCGCTGCTGGCGACGTACGGCCAGGACCGGGAGGTCGAACGGCCGCTGTGGCTGGGCTCGGTGAAGTCCAACCTGGGCCACACCCAGGCGGCGGCCGGAGTCGCCGGGGTGAT
>NZ_LJGU01000104.1:5361-109121 GCF_001751245.1 Streptomyces oceani | reverse complement strand
GGCCCCGGACGCCCCGCCGGAGGCCGTCCCGGTCATGGCCGAGGCGCCGCCCCCCGCAGCGGGCGCCGGACCCGCGGCCGGACCGGTGCGCTTCCACTCCACGTACGCCTCCGGGATCTCCTCCAGGAACCGGGACGGCGGGTTGTACTGCGGCCTCCCCCACACGCTGCGCATCACCGAGCGGGTGAGCATGAGCCGTTCCCGGGCGCGGGTGATGCCGACGTACGCCAGCCGACGCTCCTCCTCCAGCTCCTTGGGCTGGCCCAGCGCCCGCTGGTGCGGGAACACGCCGTCCTCCAGGCCGGTGAGGAACACCGTCGGGAACTCCAGGCCCTTGGCGGTGTGCAGCGTCATCAGGGTGATCACGCCGGTGTCGTCCTCCGCCGCGTCCTCGTCCGGGATCTGGTCGGAGTCGGCGACGAGGGCGACCTGTTCCAGGAACTCCGCCAGCGTGCCAGGGTTCTCCTCGCCCCGGTCCTGCTCGAACTCCAGGGCGACCGCGGCGAGTTCCTGAAGGTTCTCCACCCGGGTCTCGTCCTGCGGGTCGGTGGAGGTCTGCAGCTCGGCGAGGTATCCGGTCTGCTCCAGCACCGCCTCCAGCACGGTCGCGGGACCGGCACCGGACTCCACGATGGTGCGCAGTTCCTCCATCATGGTGTTGAACCGACGCACCGCGTTCGCCGAGCGCGCGGCCATGCCGTACGCCTCGTCCACCCGTACGAGCGCCTGCGGGAACGTGATCTTCTCGCGCAGCGCCAGGGCGTCGATCATCGCCTCCGCGCGGTCTCCGATGCCCCGCTTGGGGACGTTCAGGATACGGCGCAGCGGCACGGCGTCCTCCGGGTTCGCCAGGACGCGTAGATACGCCAACACGTCCCGGACCTCCCGACGCTCGTAGAAGCGCACCCCGCCCACGACCTTGTACGGAAGCCCCACCCGGATGAACACCTCCTCGAACACCCGGGACTGGGCGTTGGTCCGGTAGAAGACCGCGACGTCGCCGGCCCTCGTCTCCCCGGCGTCGGTCAGCCGGTCGATCTCGTCGGCGACGAACTGCGCCTCGTCGTGCTCGGTGTCCGCGACGTACGCGCGGATACGGGCGCCCTCGCCGGCCTCGGTCCAGAGGTTTTTGGGACGGCGGTTGTCGTTGCGCTCGATCACCGCGTTGGCGGCGCTGAGGATGGTCTGGGTGGAGCGGTAGTTCTGTTCCAGCAGGATGGTCTCGGCGTCCGGGTAGTCCTCCTCGAACTGGAGGATGTTCCGGATGGTCGCGCCCCGGAAGGCGTAGATCGACTGGTCGGCGTCGCCGACGACGCACAGCTCCGCCCGCTCCGGTCCCGACTCGTCCTCGCCCGTACCCACCAGCTCCTTCACCAGGGTGTACTGGGCGTGGTTGGTGTCCTGGTACTCGTCGACCAGTACGTGGCGGAAGCGCCGACGGTAGTGCTCGGCGACGTCCGGGAACGCCTGGAGGAGGTGCACCGTCGTCATGATGATGTCGTCGAAGTCCAGCGCGTTGGCCTCACGCAGCCGCGCCTGGTAGAGGGAGTACGCCTCGGCGAGGGTCTGCTCGAAGCCACCGGCCCGGTCACCGGAGGTCTGGGCCGCGAAGTCCTCCTCGTCGATCAGCTCGTTCTTCAGGTTCGAGATCCGGGCGCTGAAGGTCTTCGGTGGAAAGCGCTTCGGGTCCAGGTCCAGGTCCCGGCAGACCAGCGCCATGAGGCGTTTCGAGTCGGCCGCGTCGTAGATCGAGAAGCTGGAGGTGAAGCCGAGTTGCTTACTCTCCCGGCGAAGGATGCGGACGCAGGCACTGTGGAAGGTGGACACCCACATGGCCTGGGCCCGCGCCCCCACCAGCTCCGTGACCCGCTCCTTCATCTCACCGGCGGCCTTGTTGGTGAAGGTGATCGCCAGGACCTGCCCGGCGTGCACCCCCCGCGCGCCCAGCAGGTACGCGATCCGGTGGGTCAGCACCCGGGTCTTCCCGGAGCCCGCGCCCGCGACGATCAGCAGCGGCGAGCCCGTGTGCACGACGGCTTCCCGCTGCTGTCCGTTCATACCCTCCAGCAGCGTCGCGGGGTCGATCACCGTACGCGGCGCGCCGTCCAGGTGGTACGGGTCCCGGCCGGTGCCGCCCGCGAAGGTGCCGGAGAACAGGTCGTGCGGCACGGGCTCCGGCACGGACTGCTCGTCCTGCTCGGGCGGAGGCGGCGGCCCGTCCTCGGCCGGGGGCTCGGACCCGAGCTCGTGGGCGAGGCTGGCCAGGAAGCTGTCGTCGAAGAGGCTGCTCATCGTCGTCCGAGTCTAGGCTGCTGCACGGACAGCCGGCGGGCGGTATCGGGAAACCGACGGAGGAGCGGAAAGCCGACGACGGGCCCGGAAGCCGACTGAGGACCCGGCGAGCCGCTCGGCTTCGGAGGGTATCGGCCCGCTGCGCACCGCATGGCCGAACCCGGTCGCCGCCACGGACCTCCCACCCGCGCCGGTGGAGCAGATAACGGACGGATCTCGGATGTAGGGCACCCCAGCCTTCACACCAGCCCCACACCTTCGCTACGGTGCCGTGCCAGGCAGTCCGTACCCCCAGTCGGCGAAAGCGCCGGCACGGGCCGCCTCCGCCGAGTCCGGTCCCGACCGGAGCCGGGGACCCAACACGACACCGGGGTGAATCGGAGCACCAGCCGTGCTCCGTAGGACCGCCTTCCGAGGTCCGAACCCGACAGCTAACCCGGTAGGCGGTCCTTGGAAGGAGTCGCTGGTCTTGGCGTCCCATCGCAAGCCCCGTGCCCGTACTCACCTGTCGGCCGCGAGCCGACGCGGCACCGTCGGTGTCACCACCGCGGCCCTCGCCTCCGCCACGCTGCTGACGCAGAGCGCGAGCGCCGACCCGCAGGACGACAAGCCGTCCCTGGAAGAGGTGAAGCAGCGGGTCGACAAGCTCTACCAGCAGGCCGGTCTCAAGACGCAGCGGTACAACGCGGCGAAGGAGCAGACCGACCAACAGCGGAAGACGGTCGACAAGGCCCTGGACGCGGTAGCCAAGCGCACGGCCAAGGCGAACGACGCCCGGCGGGCGCTCGGCCAGTACGCCACCGCGCAGTACCGCAACGGAGGCGCCTCCGGCACCGCCACGCTGCTGCTCACCGAGGACCCGCAGGGGTACTTCAGCCAGCAGCACCTGATGGGCCGGCTGACGGAGCGCCAGAAGCAGGCCGTCGGCGAGTTGGAGAAGCAGCAGCGGACGGCGAGCACGAAGCGGGCCGAGGCCAGCAGGGAACTCCGCTCGCTGACCTCGGCGCAGAAGCGTCTCAAGAGCAGCAAGCAGGACGTGCAGACGAAGCTTTCCCAGGCGCGGGAGCTGCTCTCGGAACTGACCGCAGAGGAGAAGGCGCGGCTGGCCGCGATCGAGCGGGAGAAGCGCGCCGAGGCGAAGCGCGAGGCCAAGGAGCGGGAGGAGCGCGAACAGCGGGAGAACGAGCGGCCGGGCGGCGGCACGGACGAGTCCCCCGACGCGCCGGCCACCGGGCAGGTCGACAAGGTACTGGCGTTCGCCAAGGCGCAGTTGGGCAAGCCGTACGTGTGGGGAGCCGCCGGGCCGAACTCGTACGACTGCTCGGGCTTCACCCAGGGCGCGTGGAAGGCCGCCGGGGTGTCCCTGCCGCGTACCACCTTCGACCAGGTCGAGGTCGGCACCAAGGTCGCCAAGTCCGATATGCGGCCCGGGGACTTGATCTTCTTCTACGACGACATCAGCCATGTCGGCATCTACGTCGGCGACGGTCAGATGATTCACGCGTCAAAGCCGGGCGATGACGTGAAGTACGAGTCGGTCGACTACATGCCGTTCCACAGCGCGGTGCGTCCCGGCTGAGCTGAGCGGGTTGCTGACGGCTTGGGCCGGCGGCCCGGGCGGGGGGTCGTCGATGGCGCGGGAGTTCCCGTACGCCGGCCGACGGGCTCCGGCGTACGGGAACCGGGCGTACGGGGCTCCGCGCGCCCGGGTCCCTGCGTACGCGCCGCCGGCCTGCGGGACACGGCGGAGTCGGTCGGTCAGATCCCCGCCTGACGCGCGGCGGTGAGCCATGTCGGGAACTCGCCCAGGAGCTGGTCGTACACCTCGCTGTCGGCGACGGCGCGTGGGTCGGCCCCGGCGTGGAAGAAGCCGGCGTTGTCGACGACGCGCTTCTCCGGTACGGGCAGGTCGTCCAGTTTGTGCAGGAAGGCGAACTCGTCATCGTCCGGCGCGCCGAACCCGATGAACTGCCAGAACAGCGGCAGGCGCGCCGCCTTGCACAGGTGACGTTCGGCGGCGAACCGGCTCGTCGGTCCGCCGTCGGTCTGGAACACCACCAGCGCCGGCGCCTCGTTGCCGGAGGCGAGGTGGTGGTCGATGACCTCGTCCATCGCCCAGTGGTAGTTGGTGCGGCCCATATGGCCCAGCTCATCGTGCAGTTGCTGGACACGGCCCCGGTAGTCGGTCAGCGACAGCAGCGCGGTGCCGTCCACGTCTGTGGAGAAGAACACCAGTGGCACGGCGCCGTCGTCATCGAGATGCGCCCCGAGCGAGAGCACCTGCTCGGCGAGGTGCTGCACCGTACCGTCGCGGTAGTACGGCCGCATACTGCCGGAGCGATCCAACACCAGGTAGACGGCGGCTCGTTCCCCCGCGAGGCCGTTGTTGCGCAGGCTGACGCCGGCCTTCTTGTAGAGATCGACCAGCCCGGGCGCGGTGCTCTCCACCGTGCTCAGGCCGGCCCCGGACTCCAGCGGCATCTCTCGGTCCCTCCCGTGTGACTCCGGCGCGACGTGCGTTCTCGTGCCACGCGTACGCGTTTCACGCGTACGCGTCCGTGCTGTGCTGTTCTCCCATCCCGTACGCGGTGGCCGACCGACGGCACTGCCGAGCTCCTGCCCTCGCTCCCGGGACGTCCGATCGTGCTTCAATGACCGGATGCTGCGACGCAGGCCGCCACCGGAACTCGGCAAGCTGATCGACAAGCATCATCCACTCCACCCCGTGCTGGGCTGGGGTCTGATCGTCCTCGTCACGCTGGTGCTCACACCGTTCGCGACGAACGCCGAGCCAGCGCCATGGCCGGTCTACGCCCTCGTCTTCGGGGGACTGTTCTACCTTGAGGCGCTCGTCCTCGCACCACACTTGCTCCTCGAACACCGTCTGTACGAGCACGGTGTCGTGCTGCGCACCATGGTGATCGGCACCCCGATCTACGTCATACCGCACTACACGGTGCAGCCCCGGCTCATGAGCGCGGTATCGCGCGACCGCTCGGGGGACTCGACCTACGACAGTCCGCACCGGCGCAAGTGCGCCTGGTCGCGACCCAGTGTCCGGCTGTACGGCTTGGCGCCGGAGCACGCGCGGCAACTCGGCAAGGGGAGGGTGAGCTGGGACGCGGCGGGGCGCCAGGGTTCCGGAGAACTGCCGGACGGGAGTCGGTCGTTCAGTGGGCAGACGCACTGGGAGATCGACTACCAGGACGCGGAACACCAGCGGAAGTTGATCATCAGTACGGCACTCGCCAGTCACCACACCCGGCCGTACTTCAAGGGGTGGGGCTGAAGTGGCGGAGGAGCCTGTGGCAGTTGAGGGGGCGGGCGGAACGAGGTGGGACGGCCAGGCGACCGGAGCGGCCCTGGGAGACCAGGACGACCGAAGCGACCGGAGTGGCGAAGTCCGTACGTGCTGACGGGTTGCGTGCGGCCGGTGCGACCCGGAAGCTCTTCCCCACTTCGTGATGTCGTGCGCGAGCGTCACGAGACATAGGCATGCCGGACGTATCCAGGAGGCCGATCCCCCATGTCGCTGTCAGGCCAGGTAGGCGGCGGGCACGGGCCGTTCGACGGCGTCGGGGCCAGCGGTGGCGTAGCGGGCGGGCCTGGCGGCAGCGACATGCGGCCTGGCGCCGTGCGGAACATCGCCAAGCGGTACGCGCTGCTGCCGCTACGGCTCTTCCTCGGCGTGACGTTCACCTACGCCGGCGTCGACAAACTCACCGACTCCGGCTTCCTGACCGGTTCCGGTGCCGGCTCCTTCGCGGGCCTGCTGCACAGCGTGCATGACACCGCAGCCGCGAGCTGGCTGGTCGACCTGGCGCTGAGGAGCCCGGCGGGCTTCGGATACGCCATCGCCTGCGGTGAACTCGCCGTGGGGCTGGCCACTCTCGCGGGTTTGTGGGCACGGCTGGCCGCCACCGGCGGCGCGTTGCTGTCGCTGGTCTTCTGGCTCACGGTGAGCTGGTCGGCGGAGCCCTACTACTACGGCAACGATCTGCCGTATCTGATGGCCTGGACCCCGCTGATCGTGCTGGGTGCCCCGCTGCTCTCCCTGGACGGGCTGCTCAGTGCCCGCCGCCGACGCAAAGGGCAGCACATTTTCGGTTGAAGCGCTCTCATGTGGGGTGCGTTGGGGGTACTGCCACGGGATTCCTCCGCTTGACCCTCGATGCTGCTACGCGTGAGCGCCGCACCGTGCTCGGCGGTGCCGCGAGGACGTTCACCGGGCACTCGACCGTTCCACGTTATCCGTCACCTCCCGGGTCGAGTGCCGGCGTCCGCATGCCCGCACGCCTCCCACCATGGCGTTGCCCAATACTCCGACGGCGGCGGCGGCAGGCACGAGCAGGAGCAACACGACGGTTGGCGGCTGCACCACCCCGACGCCCTCCAGCACGTACACCACCCCCGCGCCGGTGATCGGTAGGCCGTACAGCAAACCAGCGGGCTTGAACGACTGCCGGTTCATCGCGTCGTGGCCTCCTTTCCGGTGTTCTCCCCGCCACCCTCCGACGAGAGCCGCAGCACGGACGCGTCACCGACACCGACGTCGACCACGAGTCGGAGCGTCCCGTGGGAGTCGGCTGACTGCCCGGCTCCGAGAGTGCGTTTCAGCGAGAGATTGAAGCCACCTCCGGTGTCCTGGCCGACGTCTCCCGGCACGCGGTAACTGCCCAGGCCCAGCTTGATCTCAACCCGCACCCTCATATCCTCGGGCACCAGAACCCGCAGCTGTCCGGCACCGACCCGAGTCTCCACCCGCTCGGTCCGCCCCTTGGGTACCCGGACGTCCGTGAGATCCAACTCACCCTGTCCCGAGCCGATCGCGTACCTATCGCGCACCTCAGCGACGGAGGTCGGTGCCCAGCGTCTCTCGTCGACCTGGCTGGATATGTCGTCCGGCATAACGGACGTCCCCACCAGCAGGGCGGCGGCCAGAATGATGCCGAAGAGCGTCCCGCCGCCCGTACGCCCCCGGAAGGCACTGGCTGCCAGGCCGAGGCCGAAGACCGCCAAGGCACACCCGAGGCCCGCTGCCAGGCTGGCGCTGAGTGGCTCCGAGGACCAGGTCAGAGACGTGCCCAGGGAAGCTGCCAGACAGGCGAGCAGGAAGGTCACACCGTCCAGGCTTCGCGGTCTCTCCGGGCGCGGGTCGTTGCCCTTGCCCCGCGCGACTCCCCTCGGGTCGTACGGGCCGTGCGCGTAGCGACCCTTCGCGGACGAGTCCGCGGGGCCCTCCGGGTCCTCTCCGTACGGCGCCATGCTGTCCGGCCCCCAGAGATAGCCCGTACGCGCGCCCACCCCGGCTCCTGCCTGCTCCCTGACCGGCTCCCGCCACCAGGAGGGGGCGGACAGGGTGGGCGGGGCCTGAGTCTCCGGTGGCGCGTTGGGCACCGTGTGCAGGGACGCGGAACCCGAGGTGGTCGGATCCGCCGGCGCTCTTCGCTCGGCGCCGGATGCGGGGACCTCACCCCTCGAGTGTCGACGCTGCGACCAGTACGCCGCACCGAAGACCGCTGCCGCCAGCCCGACGGAGAAGGAGGCTTTCGTGCCGCTGCCGAGGGAGACGAGGGACAGGCCACCGCCGACGAGCGCGACGAGCGCAGCCGTGAGCGAACTGCCCTCGATCCGGCCCGACAGCAACCGGCGCGCTTCGTTCTCCCGCTCCCCCTCGGCGGGAATCAGCAACCACGCGATCCCATACCACACCAGGCCGAGCCCGCCGATCAGCGAGAGCACGGTCACCGGCACGCGGAAGATCACCGGGTCGAGGTCGAAGTGTCGCCCCAATCCCCCGCAGACGCCGCCGAACACCTTGTCCGCGCGGCTACGCGTGATCTTTCGTCCCACTGGCGCCACCGACACACCAGAGGTGTCCCGCGAACCGTCGGACGAATCCGTCGGAGGGGACTCCCGCGCTCCGGACGCACCGGACTGGTCTTCTGCCATGACCCCATCGTGGACTGCGAACCGTGAGCGGGGTATCGGGGGCGTCCCGGAGCTATCCCTGATATTCGGGAACGACCGCGGGCGCCACGGCCGATCCGGTACTGCTGGGGGTTCCGCTGGGGTCCGTGGGGTTTCCGCCGCACGATCCGCCGTCCCCGACCGCTTATCCGGGACAGATCAGGGGCCGACCCTGATGTCCACGCCATGGAAGCGTGTGACGATCGGACCATGACCGCCACCACCGCGCCCAGGACGCCGATCGACGAGGAGCCGTCTCCGCGGAAGCTCTACCGCTCCTCGGAGGGTCGGCTCCTCGGCGGCGTCGCCCGCGGTCTCGCCGGCCACCTGGGGATTCCCGTCTCCTGGGTGCGGATCGTGTTCATAGCGCTGAGCACGGCGAACGGCTTGGGTGGGGTGCTGTACGCCTCTTTCTGGTTCGCGGTCCCGCTCGGCACCGGTGGAGTGGATGCTCCGGCCCTCGCCACGCCCGTCGGGCAAGCCCCGGAGGACGGCGGCCGCAGGCGCCCACGACACTGGATTCGCCGCTTCGGCAAGGGCGAGTTCGCCACTGTCCTGGGCCTGCTCGGCGTGCTCGTCGCCCTGGTCAGCAATGTCGGGTTCGGCCGGGCCAACACCTATCTCTGGCCGGTGCTGCTGATGGCCCTCGGTGTGGTGCTGGTCTGGCGTCAGGCGGATGACGCCCGCCGTGCCCGCTGGGCCGCCGCGAGCCGCCGCAAGGGCGTCCTGCCGCTGGCGCGCAGCCTGGTCGGAGTGCTGCTCGTCGTGGTGGGCGTGACCGGGATCCTCGTCGTCCAGGGCTCGACCCGTTATCTGGGCTCGATCGTGCAGGCGTCGCTGGCGGTGCTCATCGGGATCGCGCTGCTCGCTGGTCCGTATCTCGTGCGGATGATGCGTGACCTCTCCGAGGAGCGCCTCATGCGCATCCGAGCCCAGGAGCGCGCCGAAGTCGCGGCACATGTGCACGACTCCGTGTTGCACACTCTCACCCTGATACAGCGCAGTTCCGACAACTCCCGCGAAGTCAGCCGTCTCGCCCGGGCTCAGGAGCGCGAGCTGCGCGAGTGGCTGTACAAGCCGGGTCCGAGGAGCGCGCACAGCGACACTGAGGCCGATGAGGCGGCGACTCTCACCGCGTCGGTCAAGGCCACCGCCGCGGAGGTGGAGGACTACCACGGGGTGCCGGTGGAGGTCGTCTGCGTAGGCGACTGCCCGCTCGACGAACGGCTCAGCGCGCAGCTCCAGGCCGCACGGGAGGCCATGGTCAACGCCGCCAAGTACGGTGGCGAGGGCGGCACCGTACAAGTCTTCGCCGAAGTGGAGGAGAGCACGGTCTTCATCTCCGTACGGGATCGTGGACCCGGCTTCGACCAGGACACGGTCCCCGAGGACCGGATGGGGGTCCGGGAGTCCATCGTCGGCCGGATGGAACGCAACGGCGGCACGGCGCGCATCCGGTCCGCCGCAGGTGAAGGAACAGAGGTCGAGCTTGAGATGGAGAGGGTGGCGAGGACGTGAACGGCCAGCGAGTGCCCGGGGCGGGCGGTGAGCCACAGTCCGGAGGAGTGCCCGCTTCCGTACGGGACACGGTGTCCGCGGTCGGCGAGGTCCCGCCAGCGGGCCCGGCACAAGGACGTGGTGGTGAGGCATCCCGTGACGCTGTGACCAGCCAGGTCAGCGACACCGACGAGACTGTTGCGACCGGCGGGAACGGGGAGACGGTCGGGGCGAACCAACCGGGCGGGGCGAGCGCGACGAGCCCCGAGGACGCCCATGGCGAAGCCAGCCGCCAAACCGTGTCGGACCAGCCGTCGAAACCGGCTGGCGAGGCGGCGCAGAGCGAGCAGCCGGCGGCCCCTCATCGGGTGGTCCGAGTGGTCTTGGTCGACGACCACAGGATGTTCCGCGCGGGCGTCCAGGCCGAGATCGGGCGCACCGAGACGACCGGTGTCCAGGTGGTTGGTGAGGCGGGAGACGTGGACCAAGCGGTTTCCGTCATCCAGGCGACCCGGCCGGACGTCGTGCTGCTGGATGTGCACCTGCCCGGTGGCGGGGGCGTGGAGGTGTTGCGCCGCAGCGCCGCGATAATGGCCGCCCAGGAAGCACCGGTGCGTTTTCTCGCGCTCTCCGTCTCGGACGCCGCGGAGGACGTGATCGGCGTGATCCGAGGTGGCGCGCGAGGCTATGTCACCAAGACCATCACCGGCTCCGACCTGGTCGACGCCATCTTCCGGGTCTCCGAGGACGATGCCGTCTTCTCCCCGCGGCTGGCGGGCTTCGTGCTCGACGCCTTCGCCTCCACCGACGCGTCTCCGGTGGACGAGGACCTGGACCGGCTCACCCAGCGCGAGCGGCAGGTGCTTCGGCTCATCGCCCGCGGATACGCCTACAAGGAGATCGGCAAGCAGTTGTTCATCTCGGTCAAGACGGTCGAGTCACACGTCTCCGCGGTGCTCCGCAAGCTTCAGCTCTCCAACCGGCACGAGCTCACCCGTTGGGCGACCGCCCGAAGACTCGTCTGAGCAGCCCGCCCGTTCGCGCGCGCCCGGCTGAGGGCGCTGCTCGGACGAGTGGGCGTACGGTCACGTACGCGACGGGCGTGGTCAGTAGGCTGGCGCGGTCACGCACCGCCGGGCACTTGCGCGCAGTGCTCGGGCTCGGCGCGTATGACTGGAGTGGGCACACACGCCCTGGGCAGTCCACCACCCTCTCAGTACCCCTGAAGGGGTCGAGCGGAGTTCAGGGCCTCCCTGGCGCGGTGCAGGAAGTCCTCTCGTGCCGCCACCAGTTCATCCGGGGCACGGCCGGTTCCCAGCGCGGTCACGAGCACACGGGCCGCGTCGGCGACCTCCTCGGGCCCTTCCAGGAGCACGGTAGCCAGGGCACGTTGCAGGGCTGAGCGGTCAGCGGATCCGCCTTCCCCGGTCCGGTGCGTCAACAGGACGGCTTCGGCCGCCTCCAGGAATGCCGCGTACGTCTGCCGACGCAGGTCCAACAGCCGTACGTCCCGCTGGTCCTGGAGTGTCGTCCGCACCGTGTCCAGCAGTGCGTCGGCCTGCCGGTCGCCGGCGTGCCGCGCGGCCTCGGCCTGGCGGTTGCCCGCGCTGCGCGCGAACCACCCGGTGACCAGGCTGCCCGCGAGAGCCGAACCAGCCGCGAGCAGCGCGACTCCCCACTCCGTCATGGGACCATTGTCACCACATCCAAGTGGCCTCGCGCAGGCTTTCGATACGATCTGGACATGCCCTCGGAGTGCCCCCACGACAGTCCGCTGAACTGTGGAAACGACCCTCGCGGGAGCAGCGGCACGGGTATGATCACGTCAGCGGCCAGCGGCCAGCGGCCAGCGGCCAGCGGCCAGCGGCCAGCGGCCAGCGGCCAGCGGCCAGCGGTCGGTACTCTTCGCCGCCCGGTCGGCCACCGCGCTGTACCGACTGCTCGACGTCCTCCCCGTGTTCGACGGTGACGAGCGCGTCGCCACCCAGTTCACCCTCGTCCCGGGCTCCGACTTCGCCACCGACGCGCTGGCCGCGATCGAGCGGACACGTGCCCGTACGGTGCCGTGGCCCGAGGCGGCACGGCATCCGTACGACCTGATACTGACGGCTAGCCCCAAGGGCGAACTGACCCGGCTTCGCGGCCCACTGGCCCTGTTCCCCCACGGTGCCGGCTTCGGCAAGGCGTTCCCGGACGAAGGCACGGCCGCGCGCGCCTCCGGACTCGACCCGGCGTTCCTCCAGCCCGACGGACACGCACTGGCCGACTTCCACGCCCTGGCCCACCCCAGCCAGCTCCGTGAACTCACCGCCCACAGCCCGGTGGCCGCCCGCAACGCCGCAGTGGTCGGTGACCCCACGCTGGAACGGCTGCTCGCCTCCCGCAGCCACCGCGATCGCTACCGTGCGGCGCTGCGCACCGGCGCCCGTACGTTGATCGCGCTGTGCTCGACCTGGGGCCCGGAGTCCCTGCTCCGCCGTCGCCCGGGACTGCCCGCCGCGCTGGCCCGGCACCTTCCGTACGACGCCTACCAGTTGGCGCTCCTCGTACACCCCAACGAACGCTGCCGGACCACCGAACCCGACCTCGCCCGCCACCTCGCCCCCGCCCTCGACGCGGGCATGCTCCTGGCCGAACCCCACGCGGAGTGGGCCAGCCTGTTGGTCGCGGCCGACTGCGTGATCGGTGATCACGGCTCGGCGGCGTTGTACGGCGCGGCGCTCGGGCGTCCCGTGATCGGCGCGTACGACGGCGGTGCGGAACTGCTGTCCGGCAGCCCGATGGCCGAACTGCTCGCGCACAGCCCACACCTGCCACACTTCGTCGACCTGCCGCACCCCAGCGACCTGCCGCACCCCAGCGGGCCGGACACGCCTGCCCCGGACACGTCAGACTCGGACACCCCAGTCGAAGCCGTCCTGCACGACGCGCTGACCACCGCCAGCACGGCAGTGGCCCGCTCGTGCGCGGACGCGGCGTTCGCGCGGCGGGGGCAGGCCATGGAACTGCTGGCAGCCGAACTGTACCGGCTGCTCGCCCTCACACCCCGCGTGCGGCCGGCCGCCCGCACGCTGCCCGAGCCCGCGCCGCCGGACCGTACCCCGGGTGCCTTCGCCGTACGAGTGCGGCGTACCGGGACGGCGCTCCTGCGGGTGGCACGGCTGCCCGCTGGCACGGACGCGCGGGGCGACCACCTCGCGGCCGAGCACGGGACCGCTCCGGAGCGGCATGTCCAGAGCGCCGCGCTCCTCTACCGGCGTGCGACGCCACCGCAGGCGCCCCCGCACGCGCCATCAGGCCAGCACCGCACCGCCGTGCCGGAGTGCCGCTGGACGGTCGCGGGTTGGACCGCACAGACGCTGGAGCACTACCCCGGCTGCGACACCGCCGCGGCCATCCTGTCGCACCAACACTGCGTCGTACGGGCGCGCTCGGGGCTGTTGCTGTCCGTCCGCGTCGATCCCGCTACGGACGCCCACGGCCGACGTGTCATACACGTCGATCCGGCCGCCGCGCTCAGCGCGGTGCACGCCTGGCTCAGCGGCCTCACCCGCGCCGCGACCGGGAAGGCCTCCCGCACACCGCCCGGTGGTCGTCGGTCCGGGCACGACCCCGTCGCCGCGGCGCTGCCGGCGAACCTCACCTGTCTCGTGGGAGGGCGCGCCTTCCGTACGCGAGTCGTCAGGGCCTCATCCCAGGACACGGCTCAGCCGTTGTGACCCCCGTCAGCCCGCCAGCCGTCAGCCGTCAGCCCCACCTTCACGGCCGTCACCGCCAACTCCGCCGTCCCCATCCGAACTCGAGCCTGCGCCCAACGCCCCCCGTCGCGCCCGTAGTTCCCGCACCACGGCCCGATGTTGCCGCGCTTCGGCCGGGTCCCCCGCCGCCTCCGCCACCAGGGCCGACTCCTCCAACGCGCGGACCTCCTCCACACCCGATCCCCGCTCCCGCGCGCCGGCCAGAGCGGCCTGGCACAGGTCGCGCGCCCGCTCCGGCGCTCCGCCGCGACGCAGCACCCGGGCGAGCGCCAGCCCCGTACGCGCTGTCATCCGCGCCCGACCCTCCTCCACGGCCCGCGCGCGTGCCTGCTCCAGGAGGCTCTGGGCGCGCTCCAGTTCGTCGAGTTCCGTCAACGCCCGACCCAGCTGGTAGTCCTGCAGCATGACGCCGTACGGATTCCGGTTGGCGCTGTGCATGTCCCGGCACTCCGCATGGTCCGCCGCCGCCTCCCGCCACTCGCCACGTGCCGCGTGCAGCCGTCCGCGAGCCTCTACGGCGGATGCCGCGACCTTGCGTTCCAGCGCGGAGTCGCCCAACAGGGGGATCGCCTGCCACGCCTGCCCCACCTCCGCCTCGGCTTCCGCGAACCGCCCGTCCTCCCACAGCACCCTGGCGAGCTGGCAACGCATCCGTACCAGTGCGGGAGCCTGGGAGAGCCGCCCAGCGGCCCAGACGCCGGTACGGAAGGCGGCGATGGCGTCCTGTGGATGTGGATGGTCCTGATAGTGGGTCCACAACGGTTCGCACAGCGCCACCGTCGCCCGGTCCAGGCTCGACGAGGCCGCGCGGCGCACGAGTTCGTACAGCACCTGCCGCTCCTCCTCCAGCCAGCGCATCGCCCGGGCACTGTCCGGGAACGGCAGGTCCGGCGTCCCCGGCAACTCCGGCACGTCTTCCGCGACCCGCAGCCGAGGCCCCGCCGCGACCAGGTCGGCGCGCTGCGCCTGGCGTGCGTACCAGTCGATGAGCCGACCGACCGCCGCCTCAGCGGCTTCCGGCCCCACCGCACCGACCCGCGCCGCGCGGCGCACCGCATGGGCGCGCAGCAGCTCGGACAGTCGGAGCCGCTCCTCGCGGGAGTCCAGCAGGCCGGCGTTCTCCAGCTCCTCCCGCGCCAGTTCGGCGGCGTCCCAGGCGTCTCGAGCGTCCCCGGCGTCCCCTTCGCTCCCGGCGCTACCAGCCGTCTCCGCGTCCTCGCCGCTCCCCAGCAGCACCGCTGCGGCTTCCGGCAGCACGCCCTGCGGCGGGCAGGACGCCAGCAGCCGGTAGAGCAACGCCGCCTGCGGGCCGAGCGTCTCGTACGCGGCGTCCCACACCCTCTCGACCACCGGCAGCCCCTGCTCGTGTACCTCCGTGGTGAGTTCGCCCAGCAGCCGGCCGAGCGTACGGCGTCGGTGCCGGCGCAACCAGCGGCCCGCGACGTGCAGCGCCGCCGGCAAACCGGAGCACAGCCGCAGCAACTCCTCCACCGCCGCCGGTTCCTGGGCCAACCGCGGATCGTCGGTGACCTTGCGCAACAACAGCGCGGCATGCTCGTCCGACAGTGGAGCCAGCGGCAGCTCGCACGCCGCGCCGTCCTCGAACTCGTACATCGGGCCGTGACTCGCGACGATCACCAGGCTGTCCCCGGATGACGGCAGGAGTGGCCGTACCTCGGCGTCGTACCGGGCGTTGTCGATGATCACGATGAGCCGCCGCGCCTGCGTACGGTCCCAGTACTGCCGACAGCGTGCCGTGAACGCGCGTTGGTGCCACTCCGGTTCCACCCCGAGGCCGCTCAGCAGCGCCCCCAGCACGTCATGCACCTCGACCGCGCCGTCCCAACGCCACTCGTCCAGGTCGACGCGCAGGATGTGGTCCGGATACCGGTCGCGCACCGTACGGGCGATGCGGTACGCCAGCTCCGTCTTACCAGTTCCGCCCAGCCCGCTGAGCGCCAGGCAGAGCGGGCGACTGGCTTCGCGCCACTCGGCGACCGCCCGCAGGGCGCACGCCTGCTCGTCCTCCCGGTCCACGAAGTGCGTGATCGACGCGGGGAGTTGGTAGTTCACTCGCCCTCCCTGTCCGGGTCGTGCCGCGACGCGCGCGCGGCACCCGCCGCGTAACCCTAGGTCATTCACCGGAGATTGACGGTGTTTCACGGATCACGGTCACCGCCCGCCACCGAACGGTCGACAGCGCGCCGCGGGCAGGCCGTACCGGGGAACGGCCCCCGCATCGCCCAGGAACCGATCACGGGCTGCGCAAGAGCCGCGAGAGCCCACGTACGAGCCATCGCCACGGACTCGGATACTCTCGGCCCGCATGGGATTTGACACCAGCTACCACGCTGTCGACGTGGAACTCGTGCAGCGGCGACTGCTGCCGTACCTCGCCGGCCACGGCCACGACGACGACCTGCGGGACCTCGTGGGCCGCGCGGTGGAGACGCGCAAGACACGCTTCTGGGCGAAGCAGTGGGCGCTGGGGGCGAAGCAGGCGGACTGCGGCCTCGATCCGTTCCTGCATGTCTGGGGGCGTCCGTTCTTCGTCATCGCCGACAACGCCGAGCAGGTCGCCGAGGACGTACGGCGGTACATGGCGACCCCGGCCGACGCAGTGCGCCCGCTCGCCGAGGAGATGCTGGCCCGCGTCGACCGCTCCCTCCCCGGCACCGTCGAACCAGCCGACGGCGGAGTCCTCCCGGACGACGAGTCGCTGGGCAAGGGTCTGGACTCGCGGATACGCGCGGTGCGCGAGTGCGCCGGCGCCGTTCGGGACGGGCGGGCTACCGTCCGGCTGGGCTCGGCCGAGCACGACACCGCTCAGCTGCTCGCCCGCGAAGTCCCCTTCACCGTGCTGGATTTCGCTTCGGCGCTCACCCCCGGCTGGATGTCCCGAGGACACTCGTGGCCGACCAGGCTGTACGCGGACGCGGGTGTGGAGCCGCTCGGCTTCACCGGCCCCGCGCCGCTGTACGCCGCCCTGCGGGAGGACTTCCCGGATCTCGACTGGTTCGACTGGCCCACGGTGGTGGAGAACCACATGGTCGGCGGCTTCGTGCCGGCCTCGGACGTCTCCGCGGCCCGGAGGCAGCTCCGGGACCGGTCGGTGGAACTGACCGGTGCGGCGGACGACCGTAAGGCCGAGGACATCGCTCGCGACCTGCGGAAGATCGACGAAGCCTACGCGCTCGCCGAGACTCTGGACTTCGGCTTCTGCGAGGCGACGGAGATCTACAGCGCCATGGCGGGCGAGATGAACTGACGCCCCGAACCGACCCGGTGCGTCAGGTCCGGCGCGTCAGACCCGGCGCGTCGGGCCCAACACGCCGGAGCCCGGTGCGGCCGCACCCCGCCGGCCTGGTCACGGCTTCCGCGCGACCCCGCCGTACATCCCGATATCGCGCTCAGCCACCACCTCGTCGCCTGGCTCCGGCCGCCACTTGTGCACCTGGACCACGCCCGGGTCGAGGACTTCCATGCCCTCGAAGAAGGCCGCCGCCTCCGCTAGCGTACGCAGTCGCATCGGCCGGCCCTACCGGTCGGCCGGGTAGTGGCTCTTGCCGCCCAGGATGTAGTCGTGGATCCACGCCGAGTGCGCCTCACCGGTGTTGGTCTCGTCTCGGGTGTAGCCGGCACCGGGCCGGTTCCCGGACGCCATCAGACGCTCCGGCGGCCGACGGCGAGACTGCTGGACCAGGGCTGGTACAACGCTCATACCAGGCACCCTACGGTTCCGCGGCCACCTGCCTGTCCGGCTCCTCCTCGGCGTTCCGGCACACCAGGTCCAACAGGGCGCGCAGGGTGTCCAGGTCCTGGCGCGGGATGCCGTACGCGAGAGCGGCGTTGGCCTCCTCGATGACGCCGGCCAGTCGTTCGTGCAGTCGTGCGCCCGTCTCGGTCAGCGTGATCTCGGCCTTTCGACGATCCGTCGACAGGCGGCGTCGACGCACCAGCCCCTCGGACACCAACCGGTCCAGGCCACGGGTGGCCGTGGGACCGCGAACTCCCAGTGTCTCGGCGAGTTCGCCCTGGATCATCGGTCCGCGCTGGGCGAGCAACTCCAGCGTCCGCCAGGTGGCGAAGCTCGCGCCGTGTGCCCGCAGTCGACGCTCGAGGAACAGTCGGGCGCTGTGCGCCACGTAGTTGAGCTGGTAACCGAAGCTGTCGCGGCCGACGGGGGTGGTCCGAGTCGATGCCGTACGGCTCGGGCCGTCGGGTTTCGCGTCGTACTGGTTCACGGGGGTCACACATTTCAATAGCTTGCTATCAGTTAGTCTCCTACTGGTAGCTCTACCACTAACAGATTCCCGTACGACAGGCACGGGACCACAGGGGAGAGGGAGGAGCGCAGTGCTGGACATCATCGGAGCGGGATTCGCACGTACCGGGACCGGGTCGCTGAAGGCAGCTCTGGAGCGGCTGGGCTACGGGCCCTGTCACCACATGAGGGAACTCTTCGAGAGCCCCCGGCAGACCGCGCTGTGGAGCGCGGTCGCCGACGGCGGGCCGGTCGACTGGTCCGAGGTGTACGCCGGTTACCGGGCCACCACGGATCTGCCGGGCGCGGCCTACTGGCGGGAGCTGGCCGCCGCCCGTCCCACCGCCAAGGTCATCCTGACCGTACGGGACCCCCAGCGCTGGTACGCCAGCGTCCGGGACAACATCCACCCCTCGGCCCAGGGGGACGCGGCACTGGACGGCAGGCACGACGTCCTGCCGCACCTCCGCGATCTGGAGGAGACGGTCCGCAAGATCGTGTGGGACGGCTTCTTCGCCGGCGAGTTCACCGACGAGGCCCGCGCGATACGGGCGTTCGAGGAGCACAACGCGGCCGTGCGGCGCGAGGTCGACCCGGAGCGGCTGCTGGTGTTCGAGGTGGCTCAGGGCTGGGAACCGCTGTGCTCGTTCCTCGGTGTCGAGATACCGGACGAGCCCTTCCCGCACGAGAACGACTCGGCCACCTTCCGGGAGATGGTCGCCGCCCGCTTCGCGGAGCTGCGAGCGACGGGGACGAGCGAGGCGACGGGGGCCGGCGAGGCGACGGCCGAGCGTTGACCGGGAAGTTCATCGGCACCGGGTCAGTCGGTCGCGCCGGCTGACCCGTGCCCCGCCAGCAACTGCCCCCGTAGCGCGGTAACCAACTCCTCACCCACCCCGAGCCGTTCGGCGGCGTATCCGCGCACCGACCCGTACCGGGAAGTCAGGCCCGCCAGGAAGAGGCGCATGACCTCGGGCGGTGCCTGACCGTAGGCGGGCCACCGAAGCGTCAGGTCGGGATGGTCGGCGTGCCATTCGGCGACCAGGCGTTCGGTGGCCAGCCCGGTCAGGGCGAAGTCGGCGACGATGTCGTCCTCCCGCACCCCGAGCAGCGCGAGGACGAGCATCGCCAGCAGGCCGGTGCGGTCCTTGCCGGAGTGGCAGTGGAACACCAGCGGGGCGGTGTCCCCGGCGAGGGTCTCCAGCGCCCGCCGGATCTCCTTGGCCCCGTCGTGCGCCACCTCGGTGTACTTCTCGGCCAGGAAACGCGCGGGCTCGACGTCCGGCCCTGGCCGGCCTGATCGTACGGACGGTGCTCGATGCTCAGGTTCTGGTAGGCCAAGCCCTCGTAATGGGCGACCCGCCCGCTGCGTGTGACCTCGAAGGGGT
Source organism: Streptomyces oceani (assembly GCF_001751245.1). Taxonomy (GTDB): domain Bacteria; phylum Actinomycetota; class Actinomycetes; order Streptomycetales; family Streptomycetaceae; genus Streptomyces; species Streptomyces oceani. Next base: position 89,952 of record NZ_LJGU01000104.1, on the reverse strand, counting down.
GGCGCAGGTCGATCACGGTACGCACGCCCAGGGCCCGGAAGCGCTCCCAGTCACGACCCCGCAGCTTCCCCAGCGAATCGGCGCGGAACACCCTGCCCCAGCGCACCGTACGCCCGTCGGCGGTCCGATAGCCGCCCAGATCCCGGAAGTTGTGCAGGCCCTCGAACGCGATACGCCGCTCCACGAGCCCCACCCTACGCCGCCGGTACGGGACGGGTACGCGGTCGGGGCGCGTACGGGCTCCCGGGGCGCGCCCGGGGCGCCCTTGCGCCCACGGCGGGGCTGTAGTCGGCTGTCGGTATGCGGAAGCGGAGTATCACCACTCTCGTCACCACCCTGATCGCGGGCTCGCTCTTCGCGAGCGCGCCGGCCCCCCGCGCGCAAGCCACCGACGCCGCCACCGGAGACCCGCCCCGTGGTTCGTCCGGACTGGGCGTCGACCTCGACACCGTGACCATCCCGGAGTTGCAGGCGCGGATGGCGGACGGCTCACTGACCTCCTCGGCGCTCACCCGTGCCTACCTGGGGCGGATCAAGGAGATCGACCCCCGGATCAACGCGGTACTGCGCACCGACCCGACCTCGCTGCGGCAGGCGGCCGCCAGCGACAGCCGGCACCGGAAAGGTGACGCCCGCGGTCCGCTCGACGGGATCCCCGTCCTGCTGAAGGACAACGTGAACACCCGGGACATGCCCACCACCGCGGGATCGCTGGCACTGGCGGGCGAACCGCCGGACACCGACGCCGCCCTGGTGACCCGGTTGCGGGACGCGGGCGCGGTGATCCTCGGCAAGACCAACCTGTCCGAGTGGGCGAACTTCCGTGCCGAGCAGCCGACCTCGGGCTGGTCCGCGGTAGGCGGCCAGACCCACAACCCGTACGTGCTCGACCGAAACCCGTGCGGGTCCTCCTCCGGTTCCGCCGCCGCGCTGGCCGCGTCGCTCTCCCAGGTAGCGATCGGCACCGAGACCGACGGCTCCATCGTGTGCCCGGCCGGGATGACCGGCGTGGTCGGCCACAAGCCCAGCCTCGGCCTGGTGAGCCAGTCCGGGGTGGTGCCGATCTCCGCGGAGCAGGACACCGCCGGGCCCATGGCGCGTAACGTGATCGACACCGCGCTGACCCTCTCGGTGCTCAGCGGCGGCGACGCCACGCCTCCCGATCCCGCGGACCTCGCCGAGGAGGCCGGTACGCATCCCGGCGAGCTGCGGGGGAAGCGGATCGGGCTGTGGCGGCTGCCGCCACTGGGCCCGGAGGTGGACGCCGTCATGACGCGTACGGCCGAGCGGTTGCGCGCCGCTGGAGCCGAGGTCGTCGAGGTGAAGCCGCCTTACCAGAAGCGGATCGCGGAGCTTGAGTTCCCGGCGCTGCTGAGCGAGTTCCACCGGGACATCAACGCCTACCTCGCCACCCGCGACGGGCCGCGCGACCTCGCCGAACTGATCGAGTTCAACCGCACGCATCCAGCCGAGCGGACCTGTTTCGCCGGGCAGGAACTCTTCGAGCAGGCGCTCCAGGCGCCGCCCACCACCGATCCGGAATACCAGGCGACGCGGGCGGAGTTGACGGACCTCGCGCGGCGCTCCATCGACGAGACGATGGCCACCCACGAGTTGGACGCCATCGCCGCGCCGACGAACCCGCCGGCCTGGACGACCGACTGCGCGCGGGGCGACGACGACGTGATCCCGTCCTCCACCCCCGCTGCCGTGTCCGGCTACCCCTCGCTGTCCGTGCCCGCCGGGTTCGTGGGCGAGCTGCCCGTCGGCCTGCTGCTGATGGCCGGTGACCGGGAGGACGCCGCGCTGCTGTCGCTGGGGGCCGCGGTCGAACAGCGGCTGGACGCCTGGCGTGCCCCGCGGTACCTGCCGTCGCTCGGTCCCGGCACGACCCGCTGAGCCCGCGCCGGGCCGCCCGTACGGCCTCGTGAGAGGTACGGACGACCCGGCGCGTGGCGTGCGTTCAGGCGCGCCTGCGCCGGAGCTTCGCGTACAGCGCGGCTCCGAGGAGCACCAGGGCACCGCCGCCCGCGGCGACGTACGGGGTGGTGGAGTCGCCGCCGGACTCGGCGAGGGCCTTGCCGTCGCTCTGCACGGTGATCCCGTCACCTGCCTCGTCGCCCTTCGGGCTGCCACCTGAGTCGCTGGAGTCGCCGGAGCCCGTACCAGAACCGTCGCTGACGCTGTTGGCCGCCTCGGCCGGCGCGGGCTCGCCGTTGAGGCTGACCTCGACTGTGGCCGAGCCCTCACCTGACTCCGTCACGTCGATCCTCACCTGACCCGCCTTGTCCGAGGCGGACTTGATGGCGTCCGCGGCCGGGGCTTCCGCCGAGGCGGCCTCCTCCGTCAGGTCCACGAGGGGCGCGCTCTGGTAGGCGCCGTCCTTCACCAGGTAGGCGTGCACGCCCTCGACCTCGGCGTCGAGCTTCCCCGCCTGGTGTCGGTACTCCACGACGAGACGGTTCTCGCCCATCGGGACGTCCAGGGCACGCAGGCCCGTGCCGCCCCGCTCGTGCAGCGAACGCAGCTCGTACGTACCGGACTTCGTCAGCCGCTTCTTCTCCTGGGAGTTCAACCACTTCATGTGGATCATCTCCGGGGCCGTCAGGCCGTGCTTCACGCCGCCGCCTCCCATCGGCGTCTTGCCGCTGGTGCCGTCCTCCTCGCAGTTGGCGAGGTCGCCGTCCTGGCAACGCAGCCGCATCTGGTGCCCGAAGCCGAAGTTGTGGCCGATCTCGTGCGAGAGCGTCGTCTGGTCCAGCCCGAAGGTCGGTATCCAGCTGTACGGGCCACCGACGCTGCCGAGTCCGCCCCAACCGCACTTGGTCTTGTCGTCCGGGAAGACCATCGAGAGGTGCCGGTAGTCGCCCTTCTCCCGGTCCAGCCCCTGCTTCCTCAGCTCCTCCTGGACCAGCGTGTTCATCCGCCCGGTCTCGCACCTCGCGGCCATCGGGATGTCGACCGGGCCGATGACGGGCTGGTCCGCCTGGGCCGGGGTGAACTGGAAACGACCGTTGGTCATGTCGTCGTAGAACGTATTGATCGACTCCGACTGACCGAAGTACCGCTCCTGGACCCTCTTCCGGGTCTCCTCCGGCTTCTCGATCTTGCTGTCGCTGAAGTTGACCATCACGACAGCCATCTCGCGGGTCTCGGTCCCCTCGTCCGCGTGCGCGGCGCCGGGGAGTACGCCGGTGACGACGGCGGCCGCGGCGACCGCGCCGGCGAGGCGGGTACGGGTGGACATCTGCATGGTGATCGCCCTCTGCTTCACGGATGGGTCACCGGTGCAGAGCGGCCTTTCGCGAGGCCGTCCCGCGACTTTGCCAACTCTTTACGAAGGTCTTGCCTGGAGAGACAGGTCCGCACTCCGGAATGACATTTGTGCAGCACAGCCATGACAGGTGTCACTGGTGCCGGCCCGGAGCCGAACGAATACTGGTCGGACTCTGTTGTACGACCACGGAGCGCCACTTGGACACCCCACTTCCGCACTTGCTGCTGACGGCCGACACGGTCACCCTCCTCCTGGTCTGCTCGGAGTTCCTGCTGCACCCCCTCGGCGGCGGCCTCCACCCCCGGGGCATGGGACCGTGGTTCGACGCCCACTCATGGCTGCCCTGGATGAACGCCCTTCTGGTGGTGGCGAGCGCCCTGGCAGCCTCACGGGTCCGCCTGCCGCCTCCGTACGCGCGGACGGACCGATGAAGCCCTGGCACACGCCCCGGCCCGGCTCACTCACATGGCGGACGAGGAATCCGGTCCGGGGAAATCAGCTACGACTCGTTGCGCGAGGAACTCCACGTTTCCTGAGAGGGACGCGTCCTCCCCCGGGCCGGGCCGAGATACTGCTGGGTGGGATCGCCAAACACCGTGGCGCCCGCCCTGGTCGCCGAGGGCGCCTTCCAGCTCGGTGCGATGGCTGCCGAAGCCGGTGAACACGAGCGGGCGGCAGAGTTCCTGAAGCGGACCATCGCAACCAGCCAGCCGGAATTCACGGAGCAGGCCAGGGAACCGCTGATCGAGTTGGACGCGAAACACGCGGAGGACATGCCCGAGGAGAAGCACCGCCCGAGCTGGTGGAAGCAACCACGAAAGGGCGCGAGACCGCGGGACTCCCCCGCCCGCCGACAGCTGACTCGCTGAAGCACAGGTCCACACAAAGCAAGCCACCGCACCACGGGGGCGGCCTGGCGTGCCCGGGTGACTCCAGCACCACGGCCAGGACGCTACAGCACTGGGCAATCCCACAACGCGAAGATCCCGCCCCGATCTCCATGATCGGGACGGGATCTCGTCAACCGTTCACCAGATCACTCAGGAACGGCCTTGCGGTGGACCTGAGGGGATTCGAACCCCTGACCCCCTCGTTGCGAACGAGATGCGCTACCAACTGCGCTACAGGCCCTTGCGGCGAGTGAAACTCTAGCATCCCACTCGCGGCACGCGGAAATCCACTGTCCCGCAGGTCACAGCCGGGGCCTCACTCGTTCACGGCACGCGGTCGGTCCTCGTCGGCGTACTGGTCGAAGAGTGGCGTACGCCCCCGCTCCGGCGTCGCGGCCTCTGTCCCGTCCTTCGCCTCAGGTCCACGCTGTCCCCGCACGTCAGCGGGACGCTGACCACTCGGGGGCTCCGCGGTGCGGGACGTGCCCGGTTCGGGGGCGGGTCCGCCCGCCCCCGCCGTGCTCGAGCGGGCGGAGCTCCAGGTGTCCGGCGCGTCCAGGTCCACTCCCCGCGCCGTACGTGGTGCGACCGGCGCGCTCACGTACGTCGGCAGCGGCACCGGAACCGGGTCCCACTCCTCGCCTTCCGACTGCTCACGGACTCGGCCGCGCTGCTGGTCGACCCACTCGGCATGGTCGGTGCGCTCGACGAGCGCCCGCCGGTCGGCGGATGGCGCCCGTCGGTCAGCGGCCGGCTCGGACGTCCCCGCCACCGCGTGCGCCTGGGTGGACTCCGGCTCCCACCGGGGCTCTCCGGCTCCCGTGGCGTCGGCCGTTCGCGAGCCGCCCGTGGTCGGGTCGGCCGCCACCGGCCTCACGCGTTGGGCCCGTAGTCGCCGAGCCGCCTCCTCCGCCTTGCGGCGGTCCATGGTGACGACGAAACGGCGCCGTTCCTGGATCCGCAGGTGCACGATGTACGCGCTCAGCAGTGCCGCCGGCGCGGCCGGCGCCCAGAGGAACGCGACGCCGCCGACCGCCGCGATGATCGCGCCGCAGGTGAACGCGAGGAACAGCGCCATGGTGGTTCGCCGCCGTCGGGCCAGCACCCGCGCGCGCTTGCCGCGTTCGGCCTTGTTCCGCTCGGTGTTGCCCCGTGCGGCCTTGCTCCGCTCGGCCTTGTCCCACTCCGGTCCGTCCGGCGGTGTGTCCGCCGTCCCGCGTCCCGCGCCCGCACGCTGCGGACGCGCGCCGGCCGCGAGCTCCGGCGCCGCCGACTCCCGGCCGTCATCCTCGCCCCGCGGTGCCGCCCCCACCATGGTCTTGGGGTCGGCGAACGCCCGGACGTCGACCGGATCCTCGGTGCTCTCGTCAGGGGCGTCCCGTGCTCCACGGTCATCCCCGGCTGGCCCGACGTCGCCCTCGGCCGCTTCCGGCTCCGAGTCGGACTCGGCGTCCGACGTACGTCTGTCGGCTTCCTTCGCGTACCGGCGCTCCATGGCCGCCTTTCCGGAAAGCAACCGGATGGCGGTGCTGAAGCGTTCTGTCGGACGCGCCTCGTTCAGCTCGTCCTGCCGGCGAAGCCACATCGGCACCAGATAGGCGGCCCAGGCCCCGACGATGACTGCGTAGATGAGGCCACTGCTGCTCACCCTCACACGGTAGAGGGGATGACGGCGAGGCATCGACCGAATGGCGCGGTGTGTCGCACCATCTTGCTGATATCACCGTAGTTTTTTCATCAGCGCGCACCAAAACGCGCCCTTTGTGCCCAACTCGCGAGCGCTCAGCGACAGTTCGAGAAATGGAATCGAACGCTTATAGCATTCTTCCCTCAGTGCGTGGACTTCCGTTTCGCCAACGGGCCAGCACTCCCTCCGGCACTTCCTCCGCCGTCAACGCGAAAACCAGATGGTCCCGCCATGCCCCGTCGATATGCAGGTACCGGGGCCGCACCCCCTCCTCCCGAAAGCCCAGTTTCTCCACCACCCGACGGCTCGGGTGGTTCTCCGGCCGGATGCACACCTCGATTCGGTGCAGTCCGACCCGACGGAAACAGTGGTCCGTGGCGAGCGCGACCGCCGTCGGCATCACGCCGCGCCCCGCGACCTCCCGGTCCACCCAGTAACCGATGTGCCCCGAGCACATCGACCCCCAGGTGATCCCCGCGACCGTGAGCTGACCGGCCAGCCGCCCCTCGTACTCCACGACGAACGGCAGCATCCGCCCGGCCTGCGCCTCGGCCCGCAGATGGCGCACCATCTGGCGGAAGGTGGGCCGGCGGGCCGGATGGTGGCCGGGCGGCGCGGGCGGGATCGTCGCCTCCCAGGGACGCAGCCAGTCCCGGTTGCGCTGGTTCACCTCTCGCCAGGCCCGTTGATCGCGCAGCTTCACCGGGCGGAGGGCAGTGCTGCCGTCCGCCAGCGCTACCGGCCAGGACGCGTTCAGTTGCTGTCGTCCCCTCTCGGGTGATCGCCGCCGTGGATCTGCTCCACCGCGTGCCACAGGAGCCGGTCCAACACGGCGAGTCCGTCGCGGACTCCGCCGCTGGAACCAGGCAGGTTCACCATCAGTGTGCGCCCGGCGATGCCCGCGACGCCACGGGAGAGCGCCGCGGTGGGCACCTTTGCGGCGCCCTCGGCACGGATCGCCTCCGCGATCCCGGGCACCTCCCGGTCCACGACGCGCCGGGTCATCTCGGGCGTGCGGTCCGTGGGGGAGACGCCGGTGCCGCCGGTGGTGAGTACGACGTCGTAACCAGCGGCCACCGCCTCCCGAAGGGCCTCCGCCACGGGCTCGCCGTCGTGCACCACCCGCGGGCCGTCCGTACGGAAGCCCATCGCCTCGAGTCCGGAGACCAGCAGCGGACCGCCGGCGTCCGGATAGACGCCGTCGGCGGCCCGGTTCGAGGCGGTCACCGCGAGCGCGCGGTACGCACCCGCCGCGTCCGCCGTGCGCGTCGCTCCGCGCGGGCCCCCCTCTGCGCCGTGTGCGCCGTGCTCGTGGTGTGCGTGCTCGCTCATTCCCGCTCCCCGGCCCCCGACCCGGCGCCCGGTGCCTCTCGTACGTCCGCTGTGTCTCGCGGCCAGTTGCCGGAGGCTCGCGACCAGTCGCCGGACGCGCCGCCGGTCTTCTCCAGCACCCGCACCTCGGTGAGCACGGCGGCCTTGTCCACGGCCTTCACCATGTCGATGACCGTCAGCCCGGCGACCGTCACCGCCGTCAGGGCCTCCATCTCCACGCCCGTACGGTCCGTGGTGCGCACGCTCGCGGTGATCTCCACGGCCTCCTCCGTGACGGTCAGCTCGACCCCGACTCCGGAAACCGCCAGCGGATGGCACAGCGGGACCAGTTCCGGGGTCTTCTTGGCGCCCATGATCCCGGCGATCCGGGCGGTGCCCAGCGCGTCCCCCTTGGGGACGCCCTCCCCGCGCAGCAACTCGACGACACGGGGCGCGACCAGCACCCGCCCGGTCGCGCGAGCGGTGCGGGCCGTGACGTCCTTCCCCGAGACGTCGACCATCCGGGCCGCGCCCGTCGCGTCGACGTGCGTGAGGTGCTGCTGCTCGGCGCTGCTCATCCTGCTCCTCCCCCGTGGGTGCCGCCCGTGGGCGTTCCCGATGGGTGGCCACCGTGGGTGCTTCGCGGGGTGTCCGCGCGCCCCGTGGCGGCTCCGGCTTCGCCCCTGGTGTTGCTCCTGGTACGTGTGTGGTGCCCGGACACGGTACCGGGCACCCGGGGAAGGCGGGAGCGGCACGACGGCCTTCGAGACCGTCAGTCGAGCCGGATCACCTCCACCTCGTCTCCCGGGGCCGCCTCCTCGGCGCGCTCCGGCAACACGATCAGGGCGTCAGCCTGGGCGAGGGCCGCGATCAGATGCGAACCGGCGCCGCCGACCGCGCGGACCGTGCCGGTCTTCTCGCCAGCGGCCGGCGGTTCGTACGCACCGCGCAGGAACTGCCGCTTGCCGGCGGGCGAGCGCAGCTTCTCGTCACCCGCCAACACGGCCCGCACCGGCTCGCGCCGGGCTGGTTCGCGCCCCAACAGGACCCGGATGGCTGGGCGTACGAACAGCTCGAACGAGACGTACGCGCTGACCGGATTCCCCGGCAGCGCGAACAGCGGCGTGTTCTCCCGGCCGATGACCCCGAAGCCCTGGGGCTTGCCGGGCTGCATCGCGAGCCGCCGGAACTCGACGTGTCCCCCGGCGTCGTCGATGCCGCTCAGCGCCTCCTTCACCACGTCGTACGCCCCCACGCTCACGCCGCCGCTGGTGACCACGACATCAGCGCGGATGAGCTGGTCCTCGATGGTGGCACGCAGCGTCTCCGGGTCGTCGTCGACCGCGCCCACCCGGTACGCGACCGCGCCGGCGGCTCGGGCGGCGGCGGTCAGCACGAAGCTGTTTGCGTCATGGATCTGACCGTTTGCCAACGGCTCGCCCGGCTGCGCGAGTTCACTGCCGGTGGACAGCACGACGACTCGCGGCTGCGGCCGTACGGTCACCGAGCCGAAGCCGAGCGCGGCCAACAGCCCGATCTGCGGCGGCCCCAGCACGGTGCCCGAGCGCAGCGCGAGCGTCCCGGAGCGTACGTCGCTGCCGCGGGCGCGGACGTGCGCACCCGCGGCGGCCGGCCGGTGCACACGGACCTCGCCGGTGGCGCCGTCCGGATCGGCGCTGCGGGCCGTCATGGAGTCGGCCGGTCCGCCGCCGGTGCCACCGTCCGTCCACTCCACTGGTACGACGGCCTCCGCCCCGGGCGGCAGCGGCGCCCCGGTCATGATCCGTGCCGCCTCGCCCGGGCCGACCTCGGGCAATTCGCCGCTGCCGGCGGCGACATCGCCGAGGACGCTGAGCACGGCGGGCAGTTCCCGGGTCGCGCCCTCGACATCCGCGACCCGCACCGCGTAACCGTCCATCGAGCTGTTGTCGAAGGGCGGCAGCGACGCGGGCACCGTGATCTCCTCGACGAGCACGCAGCCCTGCGCGTCCAACAACTGCAGCTCGATGGGCTCCAACGCGCGGAGGCCGCGCAGGACGTCCGTCAGATGCTCGTCGACGGACCAGGTTTCGCTCACTCGCCTACATCTCCTTGTTCACATACGCACGCAGCCAGTCCCGGAAGTCCGGGCCCAGGTCCTCACGTTCGCATGCCAGTCGGACAATGGCGCGCAGATAGTCCCCCCGGTCGCCGGTGTCGTAACGCCGGCCGCGGAACACCACCCCGTGCACCGGCCCGCCCAACGACGGATCGGCGGCGAGCGCCTGAAGCGCGTCGGTCAGCTGGATCTCTCCGCCGCGCCCCGGGGCGGTGTCGCGCAACACCGCGAAGACGGCGGGGTCGAGGACGTAACGGCCGATGATGGCGAGGTTGCTCGGCGCGTCCGCCACGCTGGGCTTCTCGACCAGGCCGGAGACCCGTACGACGTCCTCGTCGTCCGTGCCGCTCACGGACGCCGAACCGTAGAGGTGGATGGTCTCCGGATCGACCTCCATCAGCGCGATGACGCTGCCGCCGTGCTCGTCCCGCACGGCGTTCATCCGGGCCAGCAGCGGGTCCCGGGGGTCGATCAGGTCGTCACCGAGCAGCACGGCGAACGGCTCGTCGCCCACGTGCGGCTCCGCGCACAGGACGGCGTGCCCCAGGCCCTTGGGGTCCCCCTGGCGGACGTAGTGCATGGTGGCCAGGTCGCTGGACTCCTGCACCCGGGTCAGCTTGGTGGCGTCGCCCTTGTTGCGCAGGACTTCCTCGAGTTCGTAGTTACGGTCGAAGTGGTCCTCGAGCGGGCGCTTGTTCCGACCGGTGACCATGAGTACGTCGGAGAGGCCCGCGGTGACGGCCTCCTCGACCACGTACTGGATCGCGGGCTTGTCGACGACCGGGAGCATCTCCTTCGGCGTCGCCTTGGTGGCGGGCAGGAAGCGGGTGCCAAGGCCCGCGGCCGGAATCACGGCCTTGCTGATCCGGTTACGTGAACTAGTCATGCGAAGCACCATAACGTGTGTGTTTGAGCGGAAGATGAGGTTCTGTTCGGGTGAGTGACGTGGAGGGCAGGAAGCGGGAGTTGCGCCGGGGCATCCTGGCGGCACGTTCCCGACTGTCAGAGGAGGACGTGCGCGAGGCGCCCCGGGTTCTCTCCCGCCGGGCACTGGCACTGTCCGAGCTGGGCCGGGCGCGTACCGTCGCGGCGTACGTCTCGGTCGGCCGCGAGCCGGGCACCCGCCCGCTGCTGGACGCCCTGCGCGAGCGCGGAGTCCGGGTGCTGCTGCCCGTGCTGCTCCCGGACGACGACCTGGATTGGGGAGTCTACGCGGGCGCGCCGGGGCTCGTACGGGCCGGGCGGGGGCTGCTGGAGCCGGTGCGGCCCCATCTGGGGCCGGAGGCGGTGACCGCGGCGGACGCGGTGCTGTTGCCGGGCTTGGCGGTGGACGAGTCGGGCGCACGGCTGGGGCGTGGCGGCGGCAGTTACGACCGGGTGCTGGCCCGGCTCGGGGCCGCCGGGCGGACGCCGCCGCTGGTGGTGCTGCTCTACGACGGCGAGGTGCTGCCCCGGGTGCCGGCGGAGCCGCACGACCGGCCGGTGACCGCGGCGGTGACGCCCGCGGGGGCGCACCGCTTCGGACCGGCCGGAGCGTGGGGCACGGCGTGAGCGGTGGCGTTCCCGGGCCGACCGGGCGGACTGGGCCGACCCGGCGCCTCCGACGGCACCGGCGTCACGGCGTCACCGACCTGACCGGCGTCACGGCGTGAGCGCCATCTTGTCGTCGGTGCTCTTCTCCACCGCCTTCTCGCTGAACGCCCAGGTCAGTTGCTCGCCCTCGGCCCACATGTCCGTCTGGTCGACGTAGTTGGGGTGATAGGCGTGCCCGGAGGCACCGGTGAGGTTGATCCAGCTGGAGTCGTCGAGGTTCGCCAGGTTGACCACCATCCGCATGGACGGGACCCAGCTGACGTCGTAGCCGCCCGCGGCGTTCCAGCCCGTCGCGTTCACCGCGGCCTCGCCGCCACCCAGCTCCCACGGCCCGCGGTTGAGCAGCCACTGGATGGCTCCGGGGCCCTCGGTGCCCAGCGTCTGGTTCCGCAGCATCAACCGGTGCAACCGGCCCCAGGTCCAGGTGTCGATGTCCTTGCCCAACTCGGCGGTCAGCTCCCAGCGCGCGTCCTTCATCGCGTGTTCGAGCAGGTCGTCACGGTTCTGGTCGCCCGCGTCCCGCCGGCTGCCGCGGGTCTTCCACCAGTCGGACTCCGGCTCCTTGAGGAGCTCGCGGACCACCTCGAACCAACGGTCGCCGCCGTCCGGCTGAGCGTTCTCCGGGTCCTGCTGGCCACACTCGCGCACCCGTTTGGTCTGCCCGTCCAGTTCGTCCAGCGGCGCCGACTCGTCCGCCGGCGGTACTCGCAGGCACTCACCCTCGGGTCGCAGCTCCTTGGGGAACTTGTTGCCGAAGGCCAGCTTCAGCACGTTCCGCCAGACGCCGTTGAAGTACGCGGCGGCGGCCGAGTCCGCGTCCTGCGTGTGGTCCCAGCCGCGCAGCAACTCCTGCGCCTCACGCACGTACTCGTCCTCGATGTCGATCTCCAGCAGGTACGGCGTCAACAGCTTCGCGATCTCGCTGCTGTTGTCCAGCTGCATCTCCTGCATGTCCTGCATGGAGACCTTGCCGCCGTGCGCGATCTTCTGCCGGATCATGTCGTTGATCCGCTGGCTGCGCGCGCCGTAACCCCAGTCGTGGGTAAGGAGGTAGGGGTACTTCTGCTGGTCGACGACCGCCTGGTTGGCCGTGACGATGTAGCCACGGTCCGGGTTGTACTCCCAGGGCAGCGCGGACTGCGGCACGTAGTCCTGCCAGCGGTACTCCGGGTCCCAGCCCGGGGCCGGATACCGACCGTCGCCCTTCCCGCGCACCGGGATCCGCCCCGGCGCCTGGTAGCCGATGTTGCCCTCGGTATCGGCGTAGATGAGGTTCTGGGACGGTACGGCGAAGTCGCGGGCCGCCGCCCGGAACTCCTGGAAGTCGCTGGCGGCGTTGAGCTTGAAGACGGCGTTCATCGTCTTGGACGGGGTGAGGGCGGTCCACCTCAGGGACACGGCGTAGCCCTCCGCCCGATCCGGCGCGGAGTGGTCGACCGGGGCCTGCTCGCCGACGTCCGCGGCCTCGTCGTCCCAGTCGGAGATGATCGGCCCGTTGTTGGTCCCGCGTACGGTGATCTTCCGGTCCTTGCCGCCCGCGACCTTGATGACCTCCCGCCGGGTGGTCAACGGCACCTGCTTGCCGCCGTAGAGGTACTTCCCGTCCTTGACCTTCTGCAGGTACAGATCGGTGACGTCGGCGCCGAGATTGGTCATGCCCCACGAGATGTCCTGGTTGTGTCCGATGACGACACCCGGCATGCCCGAGAAGGTGAAGCCGGAGACGTCGAAGGGGCAACCCTCGCTCACGTTCCGGCAGTGCAGTCCCATCTGGTACCAGACGGACGGCAACTGTGGTTTCAGATGAGGGTCGTTGGCCAACAACGGCTCGCCGGTGGTGGTGTACTTCCCGGAGACCACCCAGGAGTTCGAGCCGATACCGCTGCCGTTCGGGCCCAGCATGCCCGGCACCTGGTCGAGCCGCTTCGCCACCGAACCCAGCTGGGTCCGCGCGTCCCGCATCACGTCCGTGCCCGGTGCCGAGCTCGCGGCGCTGCCGGGAGTGGTGCCACCGCCCTCGGGGCGGTACTCCTTGCTGGCCGGGTCGACCGAACCACCCTCGACGATGGGCTTGTTCCGCTTCGTCGGGTACGAGGGGTACAGCTCCTCGATCTCCTCCTTGTCGAAGCGGCTGGTCATCAGGGCTCGATCGATCTCGTCCGACATGTTCCCGCGCAGGTCCCAGGCCATGGCCTTCAACCAGGCGACGGAATCCACCGGGTCCCAGGGCTCCGGGCTGTAGTCGTACTGGAGGTCGAGCGCCGCGTACTCCACCGAGGCGGCCGACCCCTCGTGGTCGTCGAGATAGGCGTTGACCCCGTCCGAGTACGCCTGGAGGTACTTCTTGGTCTGGGCGGGAAGCTGCTTGTACTCCTTCTCCGCGACCTCGCGCCAGCCGAGCGTACGAAGGAACGCGTCCGTCTTCACCTGCCCCTCCCCGAACATCTCGGAGAGTCGACCGGAGGTGGTGTGCCGGCGTACGTCCATCTCCCAGAACCGGTCCTGCGCCTGCACGAATCCCTGGGCCAGGAAGAGGTCTTCGGGATTGTCCGCGTAGATCTGCGGGATGCCGCTGCCGTCCCGCTTGACGGTGACCGGGTCCCGCAGCTTGTCGATCTGGAGCGAACCGGTCGTCTGCGGAAACGAGTCGCGTACGGTGCTGACGCTCCAGAACGTACCGAACCCGACACCCCCGACGAGCAGCAACACGACTGCGATCACGATAAGGCGGGCGCGTCGTGAGGTCATCTTCGCGGGCATCGTTGTCCTTTGGCGGGGCACGGTGGTCCGGGTGGTGCTGGAGCCAACCATAGGCCGAGACCCGGGGCGCTCCGACAGCGAGTCGGCGAAGTCGGCCCGGCAGCACCGGCAGGGCCGACATCGACCCCGCCTCGTCGGTGCGAGGACGAACCCGCACCCACCGACGCACCGCGCCCACGCCCCTCCCGACGAGTCAGGGGCGGGAGTTCGGGCGGTGCTAGATTATTAGCCTTGCGAAGGAACCAGTGAGAGGAGCGGCCGCTGACTGTCGACCAACTCAATCAGCTCATGCTGATCAGCGCGACCGTCCTGCTCGTCGCCATGGGCGCCGTCCGCCTGTCCTCCCGCACCGGCCTGCCCAGCCTGCTCATCTACCTCGGCATCGGAGTCGTCCTCGGCCAGGACGGCTTCGGCCTCGACTTCGAGGACGCGGAACTCACTCGGACCCTCGGCTACGCGGCGCTGGTAGTGATCCTCGCCGAGGGCGGGCTGGCCACCAAGTGGTCCGAGATCCGCCCGTCGGTGCCGGCCGCGACGTCACTGGCCACCGTCGGCGTCGCGGTGAGCGTCGGCGTCGTCGCCTGCGCGGCGCACTTCCTGATCGGACTACCCTGGGAGAGCGCTCTGGTGATGGGCGCCGTCCTCTCCCCGACCGACGCCGCCGCGGTCTTCTCCGTACTCCGCAGGGTCCCGCTGCCACCCCGCCTGACCGGCACTCTCGAAGCCGAGTCAGGCTTCAACGACGCTCCCGTCGTGATACTCGTCGTCGCGTTGTCCGCCGTGGAGCACGCGCCCGCGGTGTGGTACGAGTTGGTGGCCACCATCCTCTTCGAGCTGGCCGTCGGCGCCGTCGCCGGCGTGCTGATCGGCAGGATCGGCGCGTACGGGCTGCGTCGCGTGGCCCTGCCGGCGGCCGGCCTCTACCCGATCGCCGTACTCGCGCTGTGCGTGCTGGCGTACGCGGGTGGCGCGCTCGCGCACGGCAGCGGATTCCTCGCGGTCTACGTCACGGCGCTGGTCCTGGGCAACTCAAAACTCCCCCACCGGCCCGCGGTGCGCGGCTTCGCGGACGGTCTGGCCTGGCTGGCGCAGATCGGTCTGTTCGTCCTGCTCGGGCTGCTTGTCACGCCGCACGTCCTGGCGGACGACGTGTGGCCGGCGTTGCTCATCGGCCTGGTGCTGACCCTGCTGGCGCGCCCGCTGTCGGTGGTCGTCAGCCTGCTGCCCTTCCGGGTGCCGTGGCGCGACCGGGCGCTGCTGTCCTGGGCGGGGTTGCGGGGAGCGGTGCCGATCGTCCTCGCCACCATCCCGATGGTGGCCGAGATGCACGGCAGCGAGCGGATGTTCAACATCGTCTTCGTGCTGGTGGTGATCTTCACCCTGGTGCAGGGACCCACGCTGCCGTGGGTGGCCCGGAAGCTGGGGCTGGCCGGTTCGCCGAGCCCGCGGGACGTGGAGATCGAGTCCGCGCCCCTGGAGCGGCTGCTTGGCCACCTGGTGTCCGTGGCCATTCCGGAGGAGTCCCGGATGCACGGCGTGGAGGTCGCCGAGCTTCGGCTGCCTCCCGGCTCCGCGGTCACCCTGGTCGTACGCGGCGGCTCCAGTTTCGTACCCATGCCCAGCACCGTGCTGCGTCGGGGAGACGAGCTGTTGGTGGTCACCACGGAGGGGGCACGGGACGCGACGGAGCGGCGGCTGCTGGCGGTTGGCCGGGGCGGCAAGCTGGCGAGCTGGCTGGGCACGGACGGTCCGGCGAAGCCACTGCGGTGAGCGTGGGGCGGCTGGTCGCGGGTCCGTCGCGGGGCCGTGCGGACGGTCGGTCGCGGGGCCGACCGGGCGGCCGTGCGGGGCGGCCGATCGCGGGTGCCGGCTCCCCGGCCGGGAGCCGGGCCCGCCGGCTCACCACCCGAATCCGTACGGGTTCGGGTGAGGTATGAGCTATGTCCGGTGGACTATGCAGCGGAAATACTGCACGATGGAGCGTCGTTAGCACTCCATAAGGAAGAGTGCCAGGAGGAAGCAGTGCCGACGTACCAGTATCAGTGCACGGAGTGCGGCGAGGGTCACGAGGCCGTACAGAAGTTCACCGACGACTCGCTCACGGAGTGCCCCAGCTGCACGGGACGGCTGAAGAAGGTCTTCTCCGCGGTCGGCATCGTCTTCAAGGGGTCCGGCTTCTACCGGAACGACAGTCGCAGCTCGTCCTCAAGCGGCAGTGGCGGTGGCTCGTCCGCGGCTTCGGGGACCTCGGGTTCCTCCGACTCCTCCGAGTCCGGTTCCGGCTCCTCCTCCGGGGACTCCGGCGGTTCCGGCTCCTCCTCGGGAGAGTCCGGCGGCTCAAGCTCCTCCTCCGGCTCCTCGGACAAGTCCTCCGGTTCCTCCGGCTCGGCGTCCTCCTCCGAGAAGGGCGGCGGCAAGAGCAAAGCGGGCAGTTCGGCGGCCTGACGTTTCCCGTCACCGGTCGCCTCGTAGGCTGCGCGCATGAGTTCACAGGCAGCGATCGGCGTCATCGGCGGGTCCGGCTTCTATTCGTTCCTCGACGACGTCACGGAAGTCACCGTCGACACGCCCTACGGGGAGCCGAGCGACTCCCTCTTCGTCGGGGAACTGGGCGGCCGACAGGTCGCGTTCCTGCCCCGGCACGGTCGTCAGCACCACCTTCCGCCACACCGGATCAACTACCGCGCCAACCTGTGGGCCCTTAGGTCCGCGGGGGTGCGGCAGGTACTCGCGCCCTGCGCCGTCGGCGGGCTTCGGCCGGAGTACGGCCCGGGCACGCTGCTCGTACCAGACCAGCTGGTGGATCGTACGAAAGCGCGGGCCCAGACGTACTTCGACGGCGAGACACTGCCGGACGGGTCCCGGCCCCAGGTGGTGCACCTGACCTTCGCGGACCCGTACTGCCCGGGAGGTCGCGCGGCCGCCCTCGCCGCGGCGCACGGACAGGGCTGGGAAGCCGTGGACGGCGGCACGCTGTGCGTGGTCGAGGGGCCTCGCTTCTCCACCCGCGCCGAGTCGCGCTGGCATGCTGCGCAGGGTTGGTCGGTGGTCGGCATGACTGGCCATCCGGAGGCCGTGCTCGCGCGTGAACTGGGGCTGTGCTACTCGTCGCTGACTCTGGTCACCGACCTGGACGCGGGCGCGGAAGCCGGTGCGGGGGTTTCGCACGCCGAGGTGATGCGGGTGTTCGGGGAGAACGTGGGGCGGTTGCGGGACGTGCTGTTCGACGCGGTGGTGCGACTGCCGGACGTACGGGAGTGTGGCTGTGCCGACTCGCTGGCCGGCCTGGAACTGGGCATCACACTGCCCTGAGCCAGAGCGCGCGGGGCACACGTGGCGCGGCGGTCGCGGTCGCGTGTGACGGTCACTGGGACAGGCGGCTTACTCGTGAGGTTGACCGAGTTATCCACAACCGCTGTGCTGTCCACAGCCCGGCACATGATTCGGCATGACCGTGCAGTCTGTGGGCGTTACGCCAACTCCTTCACCGCAGGCGGTGATCGTCATGTCCCAGCAGTTCGACAGCGTACGCACGGTGCGGCGCGCTCCCAGTCACGCGCGCACCGGCGGCTCCCGCCGTTTCCCCACTCTGCGGCCGGGCAGCCCTGGCTCGGCCAAACGCGCCAAGGCCCAGCCGACCGGCAGGACCGGCGGGGCGGACACGGAAGCAGCGATGTCACCTCGACACGTGGCCCACACCCGCCCTACCCGCACGGCCCCCGGGAGAGCGGGGTGTTCCGTCCCGGAGTTCGAGCCGATCCGAGCTGGCGGGGGAAGGCGGCTCGGTCGACATCGGCTGACGCGGACGGTCCGAAGGCGAGGACGTCCACTGACCGCCGGACTCGCCGTGGCCGCCGCGGCGTTCGCGGCCACGGCGCCGCACGGCCGGGAGGAGGGCGGGTCTCTCAGCACTCCGGCTCCGGAGGCCGTCGGGGCACAGGAGCGCGCGTCGAAAGACGGGAGCGGTTCGGGCGGGCGGGAGAGCCCGTCTGACCGCGACTCCCGCGAGCGTACGGTCTCCGCGCCGGTGCGGATCGCGGACGGGGCGACAGTGCGGCTGCTGCGGCCGGGCGATCGGGTTGATGTGATCGCGACCGAGGGTTCGAGTGACACCGACGCGCGGGTAGTGGCACGGCGCGCGCGGGTGACGGACGTGCCCACCGCCGAAGGGCCCGCCGTCCAAGGGGCCGGAAAGTCGGGCGGTTTGGTCGTGCTGAGGGTGCCCAGCCGTACGGCCACGAAGCTGGCCGGCGCGAGCGCCACCGCACAGCTGGCGGTGACGTTGTGCTGACCTGGGGATCACCCGGCTGGACACGGCTGGACACCGTCGGGCACCGTGTTCGACGTTCCGTTTTCCGCGGAATCACAGGGCACGAGAAGAGGCAGACCGGTGAGCGAGGAGAAACCAGGACTTCTGGCGGGCTTCAGGGACTTCCTGATGCGCGGCAACGTGGTGGAACTGGCCGTGGCGGTCGTGGTCGGCACCGCGTTCAGCAAGATCGTCACCGCGGTGGTCAACGGGTTCATCAATCCCCTGGTGGGTGCGATCGGCACGAAGAGCCTGGACGACTACCAGTCCTGCCTGCGAGGTCCCTGCGAGGTCGATCCGGCGACCGGAGAGGTCATCAGCGGCGTCCCGATCAGCTGGGGCAGTGTGGTGGGCGCGACCATCACGTTCCTGATCACCGCGGCGGTCGTGTACTTCCTCATGATCCTTCCGATGAACCGCTATCGAGAGCGGCAGGCGGCCCGGAATCCGGTCGAGGAGACCACCGAGCCCACCGAGGTCGAGTTGCTCACCGAGATCCGCGACGCGCTGCTCGCCCAGCGCGCGGGTTCCCCGAGTGTCACCGGTTCCGAAGGGTGCGCTGGTTCGTCCGAGGACGCAGGTTCCTCCGACGGCGAAGAGTCCGCGCCGCCGAGCGAGGGCGAGGGCACGGTGAGGCTGGCGACACAGCGCACGGGCGAGGGCAAGGCCTGAGGGGACGCGTCGGGGCAGGGTCCGCGTGGTCCGCTGAGTGGCGGGGCTCCCGGTGCCGTGCCCGGTTCACACGTGGTGTGGGGGCTTCTCGTTGAGGAATCGCGCGAGGTCGGCGGATTCAGCGTCGCCTTCCGCGCGCGAGTCGCCATCGCCCCACGCGTCGGAACCTTCCCGCCCCCAGCGATGCGCCGTTTCGGAGGTCTCCTGACTCAGCGGATCATCGAAGATCAGTTGAGCGGACGGCTCCGCTTTCGGTTGCTCACTGCTCATGGGGACAGGATACGGGCACCATGGCGGCCATGGATTCACTCACGGACGTGCGGGGCCTGCAGGTCGGCCACGCCCAACGAACCGGACACGGCTGGTTGACCGGGACCACCGTGGTGCTCGCGCCCGAGGGCGGCGCGGTGGCGGCGGCGGACGTACGGGGCGGTGGCCCTGGCACCCGGGAGACGGACGCGCTGGACCCACGCAATCTGGTCCAGCGTGTCGAGGCGGTGGTGCTCACCGGCGGAAGCGCCTTCGGGCTGGATGCCGCTTCGGGAGTGATGACGTGGCTGGAGGCGCGGCAGCGCGGTTTCCCCGTGGGCGACCAGCCCACCCGGGTCGTGCCCGTGGTACCAGCGGCGTGCCTCTTCGACCTCGGCCGGGGCGGGGACTGGCTAGCTCGGCCGGATGCCGAGATGGGTCGCGAGGCAGCCGAGGACGCCCAGGGTGACGTCGTGCTCCAGGGCAATGTGGGAGCCGGGACGGGAGCCGTGGCCGGCGGACTGAAAGGCGGCCTGGGATCAGCGAGCGTGCGTCTGCCGTCCGGCGCCACGGTGGCGGCACTGGCCGCGGTGAACGCCGCGGGCGCCGTGTGCCATCCGGAGTCCGGGGCGCTTTACGGTGAGTTGGGATGCGCCGATACGGTCCCGCCCGCCGCCGAGCAGCATGCCGAGGCACAGCGTCGGCTGGCAGACGCGCGGGAGGAGACCGAGCGGCGCTCGACCGCGTCCGTACGGCCGCCGCTGAACACCACGCTCGCTGTGGTGGCGACTGATGCCGACCTGAATCGGGCGCAGGCGCAGAAGCTCGCCGGCACGGCGCACGACGGCCTTGCGCGAGCCGTACGGCCGGTGCACCTGCTCAACGACGGCGACACGGTCTTCACCCTCGCCACCGGCGCGCAGCCGGTCAGCGGCCCGCAGCTGAACGAGGTGCTGGCGGCCGGCGCGGACGTACTCACCCGAGCGGTGGTCCGTGGTGTGCTGTCCGCGCGGAGCGTGGACGGGCCTGGCGGGGTGTTCCTCTCCTACGGCGAGCTGTACGCCCGCTCCTGACCCGGGGTGGGGAGCGCGGCGGATGCTCCCGCCGGACCTTCGCAAGAGGCACGTACCGCAGCGCCGTACGCCACCCGCCGGACCTCCGTGCGGGAAACGCCATGCGGGAAACGGCGGCACCTGACGCGAGCGGTTCGGTGGTGCGGGAGGTGGGCGAGGTGCGGGGGCACACCACGGCATCGCGTCGAAGATCGCGGCAGCGCCGTGCGCGGCGACGACAGCGCTCAGGCCCACGAGCCGCTTCCGTCTCTCGCCGTACCGTCGCCGTGTCCTCCCCAGGTCACCTCAGGGAGACGCGCACGTCCGGCGCAGCTCACCCCTCACAGCGTCCCCTCGCCTCCGCCCGGTGCCCGGGCGGGCGGCAACCGCCTCGGACGAGAGAAACCGCGGGCCGCGCGCTCGCGCCGACGGGCCGTAGCAGGCGCGGCGTTACGGATCCGCGCCCGCCTCGTGTGCCCAAGCGACCAGCCGCCGATCACGCGGCGGCGTCGAACCCGGTGTCGCGGGCGAGCTTCTTCAACTCCAGCAGCGCGTGCTTCTCTATCTGCCGAATCCGCTCCCGGGTCAGGCCGTGCTGCTTGCCCACCTCGGTGAGTGTGCGCTCCCGACCGTCCACCATGCCGTATCGCGCCTTGATGATCGAGGCGGTACGCGGATCGAGGCGTCCGATCAGGTCGTCCAGCTCCTCGCGCCGCAGCAACGTCAGCACGGACTGCTCGGGGGAGTCGGCCGAGGTGTCCTCCAGCAGGTCGCCGAACTGGGTCTCGCCCTCGTCGTCCACCGACATGTTGAGGCTCACCGGGTCACGTGCCCAGTCCAGCACGTCCGCGACCCGCTCCGGCTTCGCGCCCAACTCCTGGGCGATCTCGGTGTGTTCCGGATCGCGGCCGTGCTCACGGTTGAACTCGCGCTGAACCCGACGAATCCGGCCCAGCTCCTCCACCAGGTGCACGGGCAGTCGGATCGTGCGCGACTGGTCCGCGATGGACCTGGTGATGGCCTGTCGAATCCACCAGGTGGCGTACGTCGAGAACTTGAAGCCCTTCTGGTAGTCGAACTTCTCAACAGCTCGCACCAGGCCGGCGTTTCCCTCCTGGATGAGGTCCAGAAGCGGCAGGCCGCTGCGTGGATAACGCCGCGCCACCGCGACCACCAGCCGCAGGTTGGAGCGGATGAACACGTCCTTCGCCCGCTCGCCCTGGGCGACTATCGCCTCCAGCTCCGCACGGCTCGCGCCCGCGCTCGGCGCGTCCGACGAAGGGCTCTTCTCCACTCCGTCGAGCAGCCGCTGGGCATACACGCCCGCTTCGATGTCGAGTGAGAGATCGACTTCCTTCGCCGCGTCCAGCAGCGGCGTACGAGCGATCTCGTCGAGGTACATGCCGACCAGGTCGCGGTCCGCGACTTCTCCGCCGCCGGTGGCGCGAACACTGCTTGCCGCGTCGTTGGCACCTGTGGTGGCGGCCTGACGACGGGCGACGGCACGGGTTGCCATGCGTGCTCCCTTGCGTGGTCTACAAACTGGATCGGTGTCCGGGTCGGGTCACTCTGCCGAGTGCCCGCATCTGACCGAACCAACGAGGGGAATCCGGACAGAATTCCCACAACGCACAAACATTTTTCCGATCATGCAGTACCCTGCACCGCGACCGAAGAGAGAAACCCATGACGGACAGTGCCGAGGTACAGGTCAGCGACGGAACCGAAGGGGACCTCGAGGAGCTGACCGACCTCTACAACCACTACGTCCGGGTGTCGCCCGTGACCTTCGACATCGAGCCCTTCACTCCGGCGGAACGCCGTCCCTGGTTGCTCTCCCACAGTGGAGACGGCCCACACCGGCTGTTGGTTGCACGGAGGACCGGGTCAGTTGTCCCGGGGCGCCTGCTGGGCTACGCGCACAGCGGCCGATTCCGCCCGAAGCCTGCCTACGACACCTCCGTCGAGTGCTCTGTCTACGTCGCTCCGCGGGCGGCGGGCCAAGGTACCGGCACCCTTCTCTACAAGCAGCTCTTCGAGCGGCTGGACGGCCTTGACCTGCACCGCGCCTACGCCGGAATCACCGTGCCCAACGAACCCTCCGTCCGGCTGCACCAACGGTTCGGCTTCGAGCTGTGTGGTACGTACCACGAGGCGGGGCGGAAGTTCGGGCGCTTCCACGACGTGGAACGCTTCGAGAAGCCGCTGTGATCCTGGCTGACGACCAGCCTGACCACCCCCGTGGACGCCCGGGCCCGCACCCGCTGAGTAGCCGCCCGCACGCGGACCGCACCGCGCACGCCGCCTACGTCACACCGCCGCCCGTGCACCCACGCACCCCCGCTAACGCGTCAGCTCCCGCGCGAGCGGGGTCGGGAAACTCGGCACGAACCGGCTGTCCCCCAGCCACTCCGCCAGCCGCGCCGCCTCGGCCTCCACCGCCGTCTCGGCCTCCGCTCCCCGGTCGGCCAGGCGACGCCAGACGATCTCGCCGTCCGCGCGGCACGCCCAGCCCCCGATGATCTCGCCGTTCCACCAGACCGTCGGCCCGGCGTTGCCGGCGCTGTCGAACAGCAACGGAGTGTGTTCCGGGTCCAGATACCAGTCCCGCTGCTTCCAGCCCATCGTCGTCGGGTCGAGCCCTGGCAACAGCGCGGCAGCCGGCTCCTCGTCCCCTGCCCCGTCCGCGCGTCCCGCCTCCGCGGGTCCCCCGTCCCCGCCTCCTCCCGCGGCCTCCGAGGGCAGCATCCAACCGCTTCCCTCATCCAGCCTCACCTCCACCGCCCCCACCTCGGCAAGCGCCCGGCGCACGTCCCGTACGGGCCAGCCCGTCCACCACTTCACGTCCGCCGTCGTGCCCGGGCCGTACGACTCCAGCCAACGCCGCACCAGTTCCGCCTGTGCCGTGGACACGTCCATGGGGGCCGGCTCCGGCGCGACGTGGTACCGGAACTGTCCCGAGGTCCAACCGCCCAACGGCCGCCCACGCCGCAACCGACCGTCCATGGCGAGCAGTCGTAGCACCCAACCCCCGATCCGCTGCCTGGCCTCGTACGGCTTCCCGCGCGCGAGGACGACGGTCTCCCCCAACCTCGGCACCTCGGCACTGACCTCCGCCGCGCCCGCGCCACCGAGCCGTTCGACCGCGTCCAGCGCGGCCCGCTCCGCTTCCGCCAACCACCCGGCGTCCCAGCCCGGGTTCTCGCCGGCCAGCAGCTTGAGGATGCGCGAGCGCTCCTGAGCGGCGACCGCCCTGGCCGTCGAGTGGTGGTACACCGGCACCAGCCGGGTCGGTACGACGAAGAGCGTGCGCCGCATACAGTGCATCCGCAGCAACGTGCCGTCCTCGTAGAGCGCGCGCTCCACGTCCGCCAACTCCGGCTGCGCGAGCCGGGCGTACGCGCTGAGCGCCACCGTGGCGGCGTCCGTCGCGTGCAGTCCGACCAGCGCCTCCGCCACCTCTTCGGCCTGTCTGGCGCGCGCGGAGGGAGCGAGGAGATGGCGCCGCACAAGTCGGGCGCGGCGCTGGTCGGTCGTCACACGCATGCGGTGACTCTAAAGGGCCTCCGAGCCTGGCGATACTCGCTCGCCGCCGACGACTTGGCCGAGGCGGCGGCGGGCACCCCTACGCACGCCGGTGACGCAGGACACACGAGGCAACGGAATATCCGGGGAGAGCGTCCCCGTTTACGAGTGCGTCCAACGCAACCGGGGATTCGATCCCGGTGCTCCCAAGCCCGTCCACGGCTCCGACGAACCGAGCAGCCGACCGAAACAAGAGGGGAGACCGAGCGGCCATGACCCCCAGCGGCGACCCGGGAGGCGCGGCCCCGCTGCGTGCCGACGCCCAGCGCAACCGAACCCGGATCGGCGAAGCCGCGCGCGAGGCTTTCGTCCGACATGGTCCGGATGTCCCGCTCGACGGGGTCGCCCGGGACGCCGGCCTCGGGAATGCCACGCTCTACCGGCACTTCCCTGACCGGACCGCACTCGTGCGGTACGTCGTCCTGGGTGTCATGGACCGGATCACCGAGCGGGCGCAGACGGCACTGACGACGGCCCACGACGCGTTCCCGGCCCTCGAGCGCTTCGTCTTCGACGCGGTCGACGAACGCATCGGCGCGCTGTGTCCCGTACTCACCGAGCACATCGGCGAGGACGACACCGACGTGATGGCCGCCAGAAAACGACTGGAATCGACCCTCGACACGTTGATGGACTGGGCTCGCGCACGTGGGCAGTTGCGCCCGGACGCGGACACCGGCGACGTGCTGGTGACGCTCAGCCAGTTGTCCCGCCCGCTGCCGGGGACCGGTTGTCCGGAACTGGAACGCTTCGTCCACCGACATCTGTTGATCTTCCTCGACGGGCTCCGTGCTCCGGCGAGGTCCGAACTGCCCGGCAGCGGAGCCACTTACGAAGACCTGAGGAGCCGCCCTACCGTGTTCGACGCCGATCCCGCCGACGCGGCCGCTGACGCCGCCGAAGTCGCGACCAACGTCCCCGGCTGAATGTCCCGGCCGTACGCATGAGGTGGTCGCCGCGGGGCCGATGAGTTCCGGCACCCGCGAAAGTCAGTAGCACCGCCGGGCCCCCGACGACCGCAGGTCGGACGTCCCGCGATGCCCGCGCCGTCCGTACGAGCCAGGCCACCCGGCAACAACCAGCGCCACCCGGCAACACACGCACAGCCACCCGGACTCGTCCCGTCACAACAGTTCGTATCGCGAGGTAAACCTCCTATGTCGTCGCCCAGCCCACAATCCGACCCGAACCGGTGGAAAGCACTCACCTTCATCGCGGTCGCCCAGCTGATGGTCGTGCTTGACGCGACCATCGTGAACATCGCGCTGCCCTCCGCGCAGCGGGATCTCGACATATCCGTCGCCAACCGGCAATGGGTGATCACCGCCTACGCCCTCGCCTTCGGCGGCCTGCTGCTCTTCGGCGGCCGAATAGCGGATCTGTGGGGCCGCAAGAAGACCTTCATCACCGGACTGATCGGCTTCGCCGGCGCCTCCGCGCTGGGTGGCGCCGCCACCACGCCGGCGATGATGTTCGGCGCCCGCGGGCTGCAGGGCGTGTTCGCCGCCCTGCTCGCGCCCGCCGCGCTGTCGCTCCTCGCGGTCACCTTCACCGAGTCCAAGGAACGGGCCAAGGCGTTCGGCATCTACGGCGCCATCGCCGGTGGCGGCGGCGCCGTGGGCCTGATCCTGGGCGGTGTCCTCACCGAGTATCTGGACTGGCGATGGACGTTCTTCGTTAACATCCCGTTCGCCGTCGTCGCCGTCCTCGGCGCGCTGGCCACCGTGCACGAGCCGTCCCAGAGCCGTAACCGCTCGCCGCTGGACCTGCCCGGCGTCGTACTGTCCATCGTCGGACTGGTCTCGCTGGTGTACGGCTTCACCCGGGCCGAGTCGGAGGGTTGGACGGAGGGCGGCACGATCGCCGTGTTCGCCGCGGCTGCCGTGCTGCTCGCGTCGTTCGTGGTGGTGGAGTCCCGGGTACGGGCGCCGCTGCTGCCGTTGCGGGTCGTGCTCGACCGCAACCGCGGCGGGGTGTACCTCTCCATCGGGATGGCCACGGTCGGCATGTTCGGCCTCTTCCTGTTCCTGACCTACTACCTGCAGGTCGTCCAGGGATACTCGCCGGTCAAGACCGGCCTGGCCTTCCTGCCGATGGTGGTCGGCATGATCACCGGATCCACCCAGATCGGGGCCCGGCTGATGACGCGGCTGCCGGCCAGGCTGCTGATCGGCCCCGGGCTGCTGGTGGGGTCGCTCGGCATGCTGCTGCTGACCCAACTCGAGACGGACAGCTCGTACGCCACCCTGGTACTTCCCGCGCAGCTGATGCTGGGGCTCGGCCTGGGCACCGCCTTCATGCCGTCCATGTCGCTGGCCACCAGCGGCGTCAACCCGCGGGACGCGGGTGTCGCCTCGGCGATGGTCAACACCTCGCAGCAGGTCGGCGGCGCCATCGGCACCGCGCTGCTCAACACCATCGCCGCCAGCGCCACCACTGCCTATGTCGCCGATCACGTCGCGGAGGCGGGAGCCTCCCCTGAGGGTCGGAAGCTGGTGGAGTTGCGGGCCATGGTGGAGGGCTACACCTCGGCGATCTGGTGGGCGGTCGGCATCCTGCTGCTCGCCTCGGCCGCCGCGACCTTCCTCATCAACCACCGTCCCGGCGACGGGCCGGCCGCGCCGGCCCCCGGCGACGAGGCGGTGGAGGACGAGCCGGTGCTCGTGCCGGCGCACTGACCCTCCCACGCCCAGGAAGGCTGGTCCCCGCTCACTCACTGGATGGGCGGGGACCAGTGCTTCGACCGCCCGACCGTACGGCCACCCGACCGTACGGCCGAGGGCCGGCCTGGCGGCCGTACGAGCGCCAGGGCAGACGCCCCGCACACGTGCACGGCACCGCACGGCGCCGTTCCGTGAGCGCACCCGAGCGGGGTGTTTGTTGAATCTTCTACTAAATGGCAGACTCTCTTCTGTACCCAACTCTCAAGCAACAGAACGGAGCACCCATGAGCACCCCGAGCCCCGTCAAGCTGGCCGTCATCTACTACTCCGCCACCGGCACGAACACCCTCCTCGCCAAGGAGATCAGCGACTCCGCCGAGAAGGCGGGCGCGGAGGTCAGGCTGCGCCGGGTCGCCGAGCTCGCCCCGCAGGCAGCCATCGACTCCAACCCCGCCTGGGCCGAGAACGCCGCCGCCACCGCGGACATCCCGGAGGCCACACCGGACGACATGGAGTGGGCCGACGCGGTGATAATCGGCACCCCGACACGCTTCGGGAACGTCACCTCGCAGCTCAAGCAGTTCCTGGACCAGCTCGGTGGCCTCTGGCAGCAGGGCAAGCTCGCCGACAAGGTCTACAGCGGCTTCACCTCCTCCGCCACGCTGCACGGCGGCCAGGAGTCGACCCTCCTCGCGCTGTACAACAGCTTCCACCACTTCGGTGGCATCCTGGTCGCGCCCGGCTACACCGACGCGGCCAAGTTCGCCGACGGAAACCCCTACGGCACGTCGCACGTCGACGCCCAGGGGAACAACCCGGTGGACGAGACGACCCGTGCGGCTGCCCGTGTCCAAGCGGAGCGGGTCGTACGGATCGCCGCGGCGCTGCGGGCCGGGCGCGCGGTCTGAGCGGGTAACCCACGGCAGAGGGAGCGGGCGGCATGGCGACGCGGCGAGAACGACTGGTGATCATCGGTGCCGACGCGACGGGCATGTCCGCCGCCTCCCAGGCCCGCCGCCTGCGATCTCCCGAGGAGTTGGAGATCGTCGCCTTCGAGCGGGGCGACTTCGCCTCGTACTCCGCGTGCGGCATCCCCTACTGGATCGGCGGCGCCGTGCCGGACCGGGACCAGCTGATCGCGCGTACGCCCGAGGAACACCGCGCGCGCGACATCGACCTGCGGATGCGTACCGAGGTCACCGCGCTGGACGTGGCGGGACAGCGAGTACGCACCCGCCGGCTCGGGACAGGCACCGGAGACGGCCAGGACTGGACGGACGAGGGCTGGACACCGTACGACAAGCTGGTGCTGGCGACCGGCGCCCGTCCCGTACGGCCGCCGCTGCCCGGCATCGACGCCGAGGGCGTGCACGGGGTGCAGTCCCTCAGCGACGGCCAGGCGCTGCTGGACACGCTGCACACACTGGAGCCGGCCGGGCGTTCCGGCGACACGAACGACACGAACGGTGCCGGGGACGGGCGGCCCCGGCACGCGGTGGTGATCGGCGCGGGCTACATCGGGGTGGAGATGTCCGAGGCGCTCATCCAGCGCGGCTTCCGGGTCACCGTGCTCGACCAGGCCGAGCAGCCCATGTCGACGCTGGACGCGGACATGGGCGAACTGGTGCGGGACGCCATGTGCGACCTGGGCATCGAGGTGGTCACGGAGGCGGCCGTCACCGAGATCCGTGCCGACGACCGGGGCCGGGCCCGTGCGGTCCTCGCCGGAGGCACGGAGTATCCGGCCGACGTGGTGGTGCTCGGCATCGGCGTACGCCCCGAGACCACGCTGGCGCGGGACGCGGAGCTGCCACTGGGCGACGCGGGCGGGCTGCTCACCGACCTGGCGATGCGGGTGCGCGGACACCGGAACATCTGGGCCGGGGGCGACTGTGTCGAGGTGCTGGACCTCGTCTCGGGACGCCCTCGGCACATCGCCCTGGGCACCCACGCGAACAAGCACGGCCAGGTCATCGGCGCCAACGTCGGCGGCGGTTACGCGACCTTCCCCGGCGTCGTCGGGACGGCCGTGAGCAAGGTCTGCGACCTGGAGATCGCGCGTACGGGCCTGTTGGAAGAGCAGGCCGAGCACGCCGGGCTGCGGTACGTCAGCACGGTGATCGAGTCGACGAACCGCGCCGGCTACTACCCGGACGCGACCACGATGCGGGTCAAGATGCTCGCGGAGGTCCGTACGGGCCGGCTGCTGGGCGTACAGATCGTCGGCCGGGAAGGAGCCGGGAAACGCGTGGACATCGCCGCGGTGGCGCTGACGGCGGGGATGACGGTGGAGGAGATGACGGCGCTGGACCTGGGGTACGCCCCGCCTTTCTCCCCGGTGTGGGACCCGGTGCTGGTGGCGGCGCGCAAGGCCGCCCGGGCGGTACGCGAACGGGGCGGCTGAGGAGCCCACCGAGTGGCGGGCGGCTGGCTCCGTCCCCGGTCGGCGTGCCCGACCGCGCCGCCGAGCACGCGCCCACGCACCACCGAGACGCCGCCAGGGCACGGCCAAGGCACGGCCAACGGCGCTAGACTCGGGCGACATGGCTTCCGCCGAGGACCCCACGAGCGTACGACTGGACAGCTGGCTGTGGTCCGTACGCCTGCTGAAGACCCGCTCCATGGCCGCCACCGCCTGCCGCGGCGGCCACGTCCGGGTCAACGACGAGCGCGCCAAGCCCGCGCAGCCGCTGCGCGTCGGCGACGAGGTGCGGCTGCGGCAGGCCGGGCGGGAGCGGATCGTCGTGGTGACCCGGCTGATCCGGAAGCGGGTCGGCGCCGCGGTGGCCGCCGAGTGCCTCATCGACAACAGCCCGCCGCCTCCTGAGGCGATGCCCGTCCCGCGTCGCGAGCGCGGCGCCGGTCGCCCGACGAAACGCGAGCGGCGGGAGATGGACCGGTTGCGGGACGTCTGACGGGCCGGGCCGGCCCGAGGTCACCCTCGGTCATCCTGGCCTGCTCCGCCACCGGACTGGACCACTGAAGTCCCGCGCGCCGTCTAGCTGAGTCGAACACTCCGCTGTAACGATATGGCCGGCCGATCCAGCGACATGAGCATGGCACCGACCCGAGTGATCCTCGCGTCCCCGCTCGTGTGGCCGGACACCTGTCCCGTTTTCCTAAGGAGCGTCCCGATGCAGCAACCCAGTCGCAGACAGGCCCTGGCCGGCGCCGCCGGCGTCGCGGCGGGTCTCGGGATCACCGGCACGGCCCTCGCCGTCGACAACGGTGACTCGGCGGCCGACCGTCGCGATACCGACGAGCGGATCGACCGGATGTCGCTGGAGGAGAAGCTCGGTCAACTCTTCGTCGTCGAGGTGTACGGCGCCACCGCAGACACCGAGCACGAGAAGAACCGCGAGCTGTACGGCGTGGACACACCCGCCGAGGTCATCGAGAAGTACCAGCCCGGCGGAGTGATCTACTTCGACGCCCGACGCGGCACGGACAACGTGCGGGAGCCACGGCAGATGGCCCGGCTCTCCAACGACCTGCAGCGCGCCAGCCGTGTCCCGCTCATCATCTCCACCGACCAGGAGGGCGGCAGTGTCGTCTACCGGCTCACCGAGCCGGCGACCCTGCTGCCCGGCAACATGGCGCTCGGCGCCACCCGTTCGACCTCCGACAGCCGCGAGTCCGCCCGGATCATCGGCACCGAACTGGCCTCCGTCGGCATCAACCAGAACTACGCCCCGGACGCCGACGTCAACATCAACCCCGCCAACCCCGTAATCGGCGTCCGCTCCTTCGGCTCCGACCCGAAGCTGTGCTCCGAGCTGGTGTCGGCGGGCGTACGCGGCTACCACCGGGGCAAGGTCGCCAGCGCCGCCAAGCACTTCCCCGGCCACGGCGACACCGAGGTCGACTCACACCTCGGCCTGCCGGAGATCGACCACACCCGGGAGGAACTCGACCGGATCGACCTGCCGCCCTTCCGCGCGGCCATCGAGCGCGGCGTCGACACCATCATGACCGCGCACATCGTCGTACGGGCGCTGGACCCGAGCGGCGACCCGGCCACCATGTCCCAGCCGATCGTCACCGGACTGCTGCGGGAGGAACTCGGCTTCGACGGGCTGATCGTCACCGACGCCCTGGACATGCAGGGGGCCTCCGGCCAGTTCCCGCCGGACGAGGCACCGATCCGGGCGCTCGAGGCGGGCTGCGACCAGCTGGTGTTGGCGCCCGAGCTGGACACCGCTTTCGCCGCGGTGCTGGAGGCCGTACGATCCGGACGCATCCCGGAGAAGCGCGTCGACGCCTCCGTACGACGGGTGTTGCGGCACAAGCGACGGTACGGCCTGTTCTCCTCCCCGTACGTGAGCGAGGACCGCGCCGCACGGACCGTTGGCAAGCGGCGGCACCTGAGCACCGCGCGGGAGATCACCGACCGCACCGTCACCCTGGTCAAGAACGACGGGCTGCTGCCGCTGTCCCCCAAGACCAAGCGTTCGGTGTTGGTCACCGGTTGGGACGAGGAGACGACCGGCGCCCTCGCCGACGCCGTCTCGGCACGCTCCGGGCAGCGGGCGAAGGCCCAGGCGGTGGACGCGGTGCCGAGCGGGAAGCAGATCGAGGCCGCCGTGGCCGCCGCGCGGGAGAGCGACCTGGTGATCGTCTCCGCGAACGCCATGGCGTCCGGCGAGGACGAGGGGGCGGGACAGGCGAAGCTGGTCAAGGCACTAGAGGAGACGGACACCCCGGTGCTCGTCGTGGCCGTACGGAACCCGTACGACATCCAGCGCTTCCCGTCCGTGCCGGGCTACTTCGCCACGTACTCGCACGGCGCGCCCTCCATGGAGTCCGTCACGCGCGCCGCGTACGGGGAGCTGAACCCCGGCGGCAAGCTGCCGGTGGCCATCGTGGCACTGGACGAGCCGGACAAGGAGCTGTACCCGTACGGGCACGGCCTCACGTACTGAGCCGCGACCGGAACGCCGCGCACGTGTGGGGGTACGGGGGCCTGGATTCCCGTGCCCCCGCACGCGCTCCCGTATCCCTCGCCCCCGCACCTGCCGTACGGCGCGCTGGCGCGGGATACTGGGCGCATGACGGGACGAGACACCGGGCGGGGCACGGAAGCCGCGAAGCCCGCCGCTCCCACCGAGTCGGAGGGCGGGGAGAGCGCCTGCTGGCTGGACCGAGTCTGCCCGGAGTGCGGCCGACTGGCGGAGGCCGCGCCACCCACGGTGTGCGCACGCTGTGGCGCTTCGATGGGCGACACCTTCCGGTGAGTGGCACCCACTGACGAGGCCCGTACCCGCTACGCCGCACCCTCGGACGGCGTCGGACCGGCCGAGGGTCCGGCGAGGAGCTGTCAGTCGTTCACCGTGTGGCTCAACGACAGGTGCTCCGCCACGTCCTCCATTGGATCGTCGACCTGGCCCGCGTTGACCAGCCCGACCCGCGCCCCGTTGTGTGCGTTCCGGTTCGTCTCGTCGGCGTGGGCAGCAGCCGCCGGAGCTGCGAGCACCCCGGCTAGCCCGATCACGACGACCGACCTCCGCAGACCTGCTCCCCGCGGCCTCCTGGTACTGCGATGCATCAGCTGTCTCCTGTTCCCTGGCTGGACACGCGGCTCGGGGAAGTCAACTCGTGGGCGGCCGAGACGTTACGGGCACACGGGCAAGGAAGTCGGTAAATCGTTCCGCCTACCGGCAGAACGTCACGGGCGCGCCGAATCCCATGTTTCGTCCCGCACCAGGCTCGCAGGCCGTTCCCCGCTCCCAGGTTCGACCCGGTAC
Organism: Streptomyces oceani; assembly: GCF_001751245.1. Lineage (GTDB taxonomy): Bacteria > Actinomycetota > Actinomycetes > Streptomycetales > Streptomycetaceae > Streptomyces > Streptomyces oceani. The sequence continues at coordinate 58,062 of NZ_LJGU01000104.1, read as the reverse complement.
GCTGTTCCCGGCGGCTTACCCAGCCGCCACCCGGCCTCCGTAGCTCAGGGGATAGAGCACCGCTCTCCTAAAGCGGGTGTCGCAGGTTCGATTCCTGCCGGGGGCACTCTGTCCAACCCACACGGGCAGAACGCGCGGAAGGCCCAGGCCACCGGGGAGGTATTCCGGGGCCCGGGCCTTCCTGCTGGGCCAGCCGGGAAGCTGGCCACGGTCACGCGAGAGCGCCGCGTACGGATCACGCGGGCCCGGGCCCACCACAAGACCCAGCAGTCCGCGGAGAGTTGGTGGGCCAGGAGGTACGAGTCCGCGGCCTGACCGCGTCGCGGACCTCCGCGGCCGCTGCTTGGCGGTGCGGGCTGGTCAGCGAAGGAGACCGAGGAACGTGAGCACTACGGAGCGCCCGCACTCCGTGAGCGTCGCCGGAGTCATCATCGACGACCAGGGTCGCGCTCTGCTGATACAGCGCCGGGACAACAGACAGTGGGAGCCGCCGGGCGGCGTCCTCGAAGCCGGGGAGACCGTGCCCGAGGCGCTTGAGCGCGAAGTACTCGAGGAGACCGGACTCAAGATCGCACAGCCCGCCACGCTCACCGGCGTCTACAAGAACATGACCGGCCTGATCGTCTCGCTCGTCTTCCGCTGCGAAGCGGCGGGCGGTACCCCGACGACCGGCGCCGAGACGTACGCACTGCGCTGGGCCACCCGCGAAGAGGTGTCCGAACTCGCCGACGAGGCGTACGCGATCCGCGTCCTGGACGCCCTCGACACGACCTCCCCGCCCGCCATCCGCGCCCACGACGGCGTACGACTCGTCTGACTCAGGACCGCCCCACCACGCTGAATGGAACTCATATCCCCGAATGACGTATCCCAGTGAGTTAGCGTCAGCTCCGTTCGGAATTCCGCGTGGGTCGCTTTCCCACTTCAGGTGTAGCGGAGGTGGGTGTGGCACGCTACGACTATCGCTGCGGTAATTGTGGCGTGTACGAGGTCGAATGCCCGGTGGGAAACGCGGAACCGGAGCGTACCTGCCCGCGGTGTCTCGGCTCCGCTCGTCGACTGTTCTCCACCGGTGTCCTGATCTCGGGAAGCGGACCGGTGGCCGCCGCGATGGACACTGACCGCAGGAGCGCGCACGAGCCCGCGGTGGTGCACGCTCCTCCCCCGGACCCGCTTCGTGGGAGAAGTCGTCCGGCCCATCCCCTGCATGCCAAACTGCCCAGGCCCTGAAACCCGTTGCGGCGGGAGGGAGATGTCATGCCCGAAGTACTCTTCGAAATCGACCAGTCGAAGTCCTTCTACGCGCAGGAAGTGAACTGCCACAACCGTTGGCACCCTGATATTCCTCCGGTGGCCACGGTGCGCCCCGGGACGGAGTTCAGGCTGGAATGCCGGGAGTGGTTCGACGGCACGATCGGCAACAACGACTCCGCGCAGGATGTCCGCGATGTCGATATCTCCATGGTCCATCCGCTCAGCGGCCCGGTGTCCGTGGAGGGCGCGGCGCCCGGTGACCTGCTGGTGGTCGACATTCTCGAGTTGGGGCCCACACCCCAGGAGCAGGGGCCGGCAGCCGGGCAGGGGTGGGGATACACCGGAATCTTCGCCCGGGAGAACGGCGGTGGTTTCCTCACCGACCACTTCCCGGACGCCTACAAGGCCGTGTGGGATTTCCACGGCCAGATGGCCACCTCCCGGCATCTGCCCGGCGTCCGGTTCACCGGAATCACCCACCCCGGGCTCATCGGAACGGCTCCCTCGCACGCTCTTCTCGAGCGGTGGAACACGCGGGAGGCTCAGCTCATCGCCACGGATCCGGAGGCGGTGCCACCGCTGGCGCTTCCGCCGGAGGAGCACAACGCGCTCATGGGCGGGCTCCCGGAGGCGGAGGCCCGTGCGGCGGCCCGTACGGGCGCACGGACGGCGCCGCCTCGGGAGAACGGCGGTAACCAGGACATCAAGAACCTCTCGCGCGGGTCGCGGGTCTTCCTGCCCGTCTTCGTGGAGGGCGGCAAACTCTCCGTCGGTGACCTGCACTTCAGTCAGGGCGACGGCGAGATCACGTTCTGTGGCGCGATCGAGATGGGCGGGTACATCGATCTGCGGGTCGATCTCATCAAGGGCGGGATGGAGAAATTCGCTGTCCAGGACAACCCGGTCTTCATCCCGGGAAACGTCGAGCCGCGTTACAGCGAATTCCTCACGTTCGTCGGGATCTCCGTCGACGAAAAGGGAGACCAGCGCTACCTGGACTCCCAGTTGGCCTATAAGCGTGCCTGCCTCAACGCGATCGACTACCTGACGAAGTTCGGGTACTCGCCGGAACAGGCGTACCTGCTGCTCGGCGCCGCCCCGGTCGAGGGTCGCTTCAGCGGAGTCGTGGACATTCCGAACGCGTGCGCGACCCTCTATCTGCCCACCGCCATCTTCGACTTCGACGTACGGCCTTCCGCCTCCGGCCCGCGGGCCGTTGACCGCGGTCGTTGCGCGACCACATAAGCGTGCTCGGCGGAACGGCCCGCTCCGGACTGTTCCGCCAACGGCCCGTGTCACTCGTCCCCCGCGTCCCCCGCCGCACACCACCGCACCCATCGCCCCCGCCGGTGAACGTCGCTCCGGATGCGTCACCCGGACGGCTGAGCGACGATCGAGGAGAGGCGGTCTGAGACCGACTGCCCGCAACCGACGTGGGTCGGCCTCCCACGGGCGCGTCCCGCGCTTGCCTCGGAGCGCGAGGGAGGCTGGTCGTGCCCGCATACGAATCCGCACACGAAGGCGAACCGAACGAAGGCGAGCCGTACGAAGGCGCCTGGGCCCAGCGTGCGGAGGCCGAGTTGCCCGGCTTCCGGCACCAACAGGAGACCGAGCGTTGCCTGGAGCACGGCCTGCGGGGCGCACCGACGATCACGGACCGCACGATCCCGACGTTCTCCCGCGGCGAGCTGCCCCACTTCGCCGGTGAACGCGGGACCTTCCTGAAGTGTCCGTTCGTCGAGGACGTGCGCGAGGTCGGAGACGCCGAGGTGGCGGTCTTCGGGGTCCCGCTGGATGCCGGAGCCACCTACCGGCCGGGGACACGGTTCGGCCCGCAGGGCATCCGCAGGTCCACGAACCTCTTCGGTACGTACTGCTACGAACTCGGTGTCGACCTGCGCGAGCAGCTCAACATGGTGGACATCGGGGACGTGTTCACCATCCCCGGCAACCTGGAGAAGTCCTTCGACCAGATCAGCCAGGCCATGGCGCATGTGGTGAGCAACGGCGTGACGCCGGTGGTCATCGGCGGGGACCACTCCATCGGCTATCCGACGATCCGCGGAATGGCACCCCATGTCGACGGCAACATCGGGATCATCCACTTCGACCGCCATGTCGACACCCAGGAGTCGGACCTGGACGAACGGATGCACACCTGCCCGTGGTTCCACGCCAACAACATCTCGAACGCCCCGGCCACCAATCTCGTGCAGATCGGTATCGGAGGCTGGCAGGCGCCACGTGCGGGGGTGCGGGTCTCCCGGGAGCGCGGAACCACCATCATCACGGTTTCCGACGTCGAGCGCGTCGGCGTCGAGAAGGTCGCGGAGATCGCGCTGGAGACCGCGTGGAAGGACGCGAAGGCGGTCTACCTCTCCTTCGACATCGACGTGGTGGACGCCGGCTTCGTGCCGGGCACCGGCTGGCCCGAGCCTGGCGGCCTGCTGCCTCGTGAGGCTCTCAAGCTCGTTCGCAAGGTGGCCGAAGCGGGCCTGGCTGGCGTGGAGATCGTGGAGTGTTCCCCGCCCTACGACTGGGCGGAGCAGACCGCGCTGCTGAGCAGCCGGGTCATCCTCGACAGCCTGGCGACGCTCGTACGGACCGGTCGGCTCGGCCGGAAGGCGGCCCGCCGAAGCGGGGCCGCCTGGGGCCCCGAAGCTGCTTAGGATCCCCGATCCGCGGCCGCGGCGCGGCACCCACGGTCAGGCGGCTTCCTCGACCGGCAGTCGAGCGGCCTCCATCCACACCCGGCGAAGCCGCGCCAGCTCCTCGAGGTCCGCCGGTGTCCAAGCATGCCGGCCCGCCACGAACTCGCGTATCGCGGCGTTGGCTTCCTCGAGCGCCAACCGCGACGGCGTCGACGTGGACGGCGCCTGCGATGGTGAAGAAGTAGAGGACATGCCGTCAAGGTTACGGGAGAGGACCGACAATCTCACCCACCGCGTTCAGCCGAAAGCGGCATGAACACACAACGAAACGGTCACTCTCGGTCGCCGACAGCGGCGCCGTGGAGTCGCCTCCGTCGACGGGCGGCAGGCCGCACGAAGTGCCTCAATCCGCCCCTGAACAGCACTTACCAGCGGTACTTGCCCCGCGGATAAGCCGACGCGGCAGCACCCTACGGACCGCCACCGGCCACAGCACAGCGTACTGAACCGACTCCGAAGTGTCGCATGTTGAGCCCAGGGGACGTGGGAAACGTCACCAAAACAACCCGCCCGAGGAGGGTTTGTGATCGTGATCGTCGTCGTGCGACCGCCCCCACCGCCGTCGAGGGGCCCACGTCCCCGAGCCCGCCGTCTTCACCACCCGGACCGGTTGTGGTTATCTGGCGGGGCAGCTGGTTCGCCCCACCCCGCGCGGGTGGACGCGACGAAAGAGGGAACCCGGTGCGAATCCGGGACTGCCCCGCAGCGGTGAGCGGAAACGACCGCCGTCACGTGCACTGGCCCGACCCGGGCCGGGAAGCGACGGCCACTAGGCGTCCTGCCGGCAGGCACCTGCCCGGCACGACATGTCCGCGAGTCCGAAGACCTGCCACTGCCCGCGTGCAGCCCGCACGCGGTGATCTCGGTGACCTCGAGGGCGGGTCAGCGGACGGACGGACGCGGAGTGCCGCGCCGTTCCGGATTGCTTCCCCTCCTTCGTGGTACGCGTCCGCGCGACGACCGCCGGAACGCGACGGCACCGAGGTCGTACCGTGACTCGCGAAGGAGAGTTTCGTGACCAGCAAGACCGCGGCCGCGGCAACACGGTCCACCGTGTACGGATACCCACGGCAGGGCCACGACCGGGAGCTGAAGAAGGCCATCGAGGGCTACTGGAAGGGCCGGGTCAGCGCCGAGGCGCTCCGCGGCACGGCCGCGCGGCTGCGCCAGGACAACTGGCGGGAGTTGGCGGAGGCCGGCATCGACGAGGTGCCGACGGGCGACTTCTCGTACTACGACCACGTGCTGGACACCAGCGTGATGCTCGGCGCGCTCCCCGAGCGGCACCGCGCCGCCGTGGCGGCCGACCCGCTGGACGGCTACTTCGCGATGGCCCGGGGCGGCGAGAGGACCGCGCCACTGGAGATGACCAAGTGGTTCGACACCAACTACCACTACCTCGTCCCCGAACTCGGCCCGGACACCACCTTCCAGGCGGACTCCACCAAGCAACTCGGCGAACTCCGCGAGGCCCTCGCCCTGGGCCACACGCCCCGCCCCGTGCTTGTCGGCCCGATCACCTTCCTGCTGCTCGCCAAGCCCGCGCCCGGGGTGGCCGCGGACTTCGAGCCGCTCACCCTGCTGGACCGGCTGCTCCCCGTCTACGCCGAGGTGCTCGCCGACCTACGAGCCGCCGGCGCCGCGTGGGTGCAGCTGGACGAGCCCGCGCTCGTGCGGGACTGGAACGGCGAGGTCGCGGGGTCCGAAACCCTGAGGAGCGGCAGCTCCCATGCGGGGGCCTCCCAGCCAGCGGGCTCCCAGGCCGTCACGACCGAGGCCGTACGGAGCGCCGCCGCGCGTGCGTACAAGGAGCTCGGCGACGTCCACGACCGGCCGAAGCTGCTGCTCGCCACCTACTTCGACCGGCTGGACGGCGCGCTCCCGCTGCTCGCCCAAGCGCCCGTCGAGGGCCTGGCGTTGGACTTCACCGGACCCGCCGCCGCCAACCTGGACGCGCTGGCCGCGGCCGGCGGCCTCCCCGGGAAGCGGTTGGTCGCGGGCGTCGTGGACGGCCGCAACGTGTGGATCAACGACCTGGAGCGTTCGCTGTCCACCCTGGCCACCCTGCTCGGGCTGGCCGGCCGGGTCGATGTCGCCGCCTCCTGCTCACTGCTGCACGTGCCGCTGGACGCGAGCCGGGAACGGGACGTCGATCCGCAGGTCGCCCGCTGGCTGGCGTTCGCCAGGCAGAAGACCGCCGAGGTGGTCACGCTGGCCCGCGGGCTGAGCGCCGGCTCCGCGGAGATCGCCCCCCAGCTGGCCGCCAACCGCGCCGCACGCGCGTGCCGTGCGGCCTCCGCGCTCACCNGCCGACGCCCGGCGCGCGCAGCCGTACGCCGAGCGGGTCGCCGCGCAACGCCAGCGGCTGCGGCTGCCGTTGCTGCCCAGCACCACCATCGGCTCCTTCCCGCAGACCGCCGCGCTGCGCACGGCCCGGGCGGACCTGCGTGCCGGGCGCGTCGACGAGGCGGCGTACGACGAGCGGATCGCCGAGGAGATCCGGGACGTCATCCGCTTCCAGGAGGACGCCGGCCTCGACGTGCTGGTACACGGGGAGCCCGAACGCAACGACATGGTGCAGTACTTCGCCGAACAGTTGACCGGCTACCTGGCCACCCGGCACGGCTGGGTGCAGTCCTACGGCACCCGGTACGTCCGGCCGCCCGTGCTGGCCGGCGACGTCTCGCGACCCGAGCCGATGACCGTACGCTGGACCTCGTACGCCCAGTCGCTCACCGACGCGCCCGTCAAGGGCATGCTGACCGGCCCGGTTACGATGCTCGCCTGGTCCTTCGTACGGGACGACCAGCCGCTCGCGGACACCGCGCGTCAGGTCGCGCTGGCCCTCCGGGACGAGGTGACCGACCTGGAGCGGGCGGGCACCTCGGTGATCCAGGTGGACGAGCCCGCGCTGCGGGAGACGCTGCCGCTGCGGGCGGCGGACCGGGCGGCGTATCTGGACTGGGCGACGGAGGCGTTCCGGATCACCACCGGCGGGGTGCGCGCGGACACCCAGATCCACACGCACATGTGCTACGCGGAGTTCGGCGAGATCCTCTCCGCAATCGACGATCTGGACGCGGACGTGATCAGTCTGGAGGCCGCCCGTTCGCACATGCGGGTCGCCGACGAGCTGGCGGAGGGCGGATATCCACGGGAGGTGGGGCCCGGGGTGTACGACATCCACTCGCCACGGGTGCCGAGCACCGAGGAGTTGGCGTCGCTGCTGCGCGCCGGGCTCGAGGCGATCCCCGCCGAGCGGCTGTGGGCGAACCCGGACTGCGGGTTGAAGACCCGCGGTTGGGCGGAGGTGCGCACCGCGTTGCGTCATCTGACCGCCGCCGCGCGGGAGGTGCGTACGACGCTGAAGTGACCCCACCGGGGGGCGTGCGGGCGTAGGGTCACGGGACCGGGCGCGCCCGCGGGCCCGGCTGTGCAGCTCTCCCTGACTCCCGACGTGTCCGGACCGCCCTGTGCCGGGGCGTCGGGTCCCGCCGCGGGTCGGCCCAGGCCCCGGGCCGACCCGCGGCGAACCTCCCACGACGGCGTGCGGCGTGTACCGGGAAGGAGCACGCCGGCAGGGCCGCGGTGGAACACACGTGCGGGGGGAGAAGCCGGTTTCACCTCACCGATCCGTCTTTCTGGCCAGTGACGAGAGCGAACGTGAGAAGTTCTCCACGATCGGTGTCCAGCATGGGGATCGTGGCGCGAGAGTTCTGTCTGACGGGTTCGTTGGGGGAGTGTTCGGCACACACCTCGCACCACAGCTTCCAGTCAAGCCAACCACCGGGTTGTGCCCGGCTCGCGATGACCTGAACCAGTCCGGTCTGTTCCCACTGGAAACGCCACCACTCGGGCGTGTGAAAAGAGAGAACCTCCCACCCCGCCCCGGATCGCAGATGCGCCGGGGCACCACCGAGCTCGCGCAGTTCGCGGTGCAGTGACGGCACGGCGATCGACAGCCGGCCACCTGTCTTGAGGAACTCGCTGATGTAGCCGAGGTAGAGGTCGTCGGTGCCGAAGTAGTGATAGCTGTCCACGGACAGGATCGCATCGAACTGTTCCGATGCGAACGGCAAGTCGTGCGCTTCGGCACGCACGGCGTGAACCTGGTCGCCGACGCCTGCCTGCTCGAATCGCGCGGCGTTCTCCTCGGCCGGGATCCACAGCTCCGAGGCCCACACTTCGACGCCGTACTCGCGCGCCAGGAAGATCGAGGTCATACCCAGTCCGCACCCGAGATCGAGGACCTTCATTCCGGGCCGGAAGGTACAGTCCCGGCTGAGGTCTTCGAGCAGCCACAGTGGGTTTGGACCCATACAGTTGTCGACCATCCACTGTGGATCGTACTTTGCCGCACGTGGGTATTCATCAGACCTGACGAGTGCGTCCAGCGAAGTCATCGCACCTCCGTACCAGCCCGTCTCACGGCCCGACAACGGAGTTTCCCGGGCAGGGCCACGGCAACTCCTCGGCTTCGCCGGACCCGGTGTCCGGCCGCCCCCGACTCTCGGGCGCGCGGGCGAGCGCTGGGTCGGTACGGCGGCGCGGGGCTACCCTCGGCGGATGGCGAAGTACTACGACGTGCACCCCGACAACCCACAGCGGCGCACGCTCGGCAAGGTGGCCGACGGCCTCCGCGCGGGCGCGCTGATCGCGTACCCGACCGACTCCTGTTTCGCGTTCGGATGCCAGTTGGGAGAACGGGACGGGATCAACCGCATCCGATCCATCCGCGACCTCGACGACCGCCATCACTTCACTCTCGTCTGCCAGGACTTCGCCCAGCTGGGCCAGTTCGTACAGATCGACAACGACGTCTTCCGCGCCATCAAGGCGGCGACGCCCGGCAGTTACACCTTCATCCTGCCGGCCACGAAGGAGGTGCCCCGTCGATTGCTGCACCCGAAGAAGAAGACCGTCGGAGTCCGTATCCCGGACCACAACACGGCTCAGGCACTGCTCGACGAGCTGGGTGAACCCCTGGTCTCCAGCACGCTGTTGCTGCCGGACGAGGAAGAGCCGCTGACCCAGGGCTGGGAGATCAAGGAGCGGCTGGAGCACGTCCTGGACATCGTGGTCGACTCGGGCGACTGCGGCACGGAGCCGACCACCGTGGTGGACTTCTCGGGTGCCGAGCCGGAGATCGTACGCCGCGGTGCCGGCGACCCGGACAGGTTCGGCTGACGGACATGCCCTGCAGCCGTCCGGGCGGGGGCGCCCCGGCCGCCGCGTTCGTACCGCGAGTACCGCGAGATACGCCCTGTGACACCAGCGCTGGCTGGAGACACAGGGCGTGGAGGGGCGCATCGGACGTGCACGGAGGCCACGCCTCTCCCTCCTCCTGCGACCCTAGCCACCCCCGGTGCCTCGTAGCCCACTGATCGTTTCGCTGTGACGCGCCTGTGACAGAGAAGAGTTGGGCTCGCGTGGCTGTACGAGACGGGCCGGGCGGTAGCCGCGGGCCCGGGGCTGGTGTGACCTCCGGCCTTGGCCCGCGGCCGTACCACTCAGGACTGGGGACGCCGACCGTGGTTCGCGGCGTTCTTCCGACGTGCCTGCTTCTTCCTGCGTCGCTTCGACGACATGCCGTGCTCCTCTCTCGCTGGCGGGCCGGGGAAACGCCACCGTTTCACATGGCGAACTCGCCCGTCTAACACCCCGCCGGCCGTTCCGTACGCTCCCGCGCCTCCGCCCTGGGGCCGTCCAGCGGCCGGTCAGCGCGCTATAAGCTGAGGTTATGCGGATTCGGAGAAGCACAGCGGCGGACTGGGAGCAGATGTGGCCCATCGTCCGGGAGATCGTGCGTGCGGGCGACACGTACGCCTACGAGCCGGACATGACGGCGGAGGAGGCGTACGCCATCTGGATCGAGGAGCCACCGGGACAGACCGTCGTGGCGGTCGAGGACGACCGGGTGTTCGGCACGGCGAAGATGGGCCCCAACCGTCCCGGCGCGGGGGCGCACGTCGCCACGGCGAGCTTCATGGTCAGCGCCGACGCGCGGGGGCGCGGAGTGGGCACGGCGCTGTGCCAGTTCGCGCTGGACTGGGCTCGGGAGGACGGATACGCGGGTATGCAGTTCAACGCCGTGGCGGACTCCAACCAGTCGGCCATCGAGATCTACCGGCGGCTCGGCTTCGAGATCGTCGGCACCGTCCCCGGCGCCTTCGAGCACCCCAAGCTGGGGCGGGTCGCGCTGCACATCATGTACTGCGGCTTCTGACTCCCCTCACCCTCGCGCTCCCTCCCGACTCCGACCGCCCGTAGGCCTCGACCGTCCCGTACGCCCGCCCAGCCCGTACGCCCCGGGTGTGCGGCGGCGCCACGACGTCGGCGAGGATGGGGCCATCGCAGGGGCGACGGGCCGACAGCGGCCCCCACGGCGGTCGGGACCGGGTCGTCCACGGGTCGACGAGTGAACGGGGGACGGTGTTGTCGGACACCGGGGCCGAGGAGGTACGGGCCGAGCGGGGGCAACTTGTCGCGGCGCGCTACCAGTTGCTGGAGCGGATCGGCAGCGGCGGCATGGGGACCGTGTGGCTCGCCGAGGACCCGGTCCTCGGCCGGCAGGTGGCACTGAAGAAGATGCACGCGCCCCCCGGCGAGGACGGCCGGGCGCGGGCGACGTCGTACGAGCGGACGCGGCGCGAGGCCCGCAGCGTCGCCCGGATCAGCCATCCGAACGTGGTGGTGGTGCACGACGTGGTGGACCACGACGGTCTGCCGTGCATCGTCATGGAGTACGTCCCCTCCCGCACGCTCGGGGACGTCCTGCGGGAGGACGGGCCGGTCAGCGTGGCGGAGGCCGTACGGATCGGGCACGGGATGATCCGCGCGCTACGGGCCGCACACGCCGCCGGGGTACTGCACCGGGACGTCAAGCCGGGCAACGTACTGCTGAGCGGGGACGGCCGGGTGGTGCTGACGGACTTCGGCATCGCCGTGGCCACCGACACCTCCTCGCTGACCCGGACCGGCGAGGTGATCGGCTCGGCGGACTACCTGGCGCCGGAACGCCTTCGCGGCGGGCCCCCCGACGCCGCCTCCGACCTGTGGGCGCTCGGCGCCACGCTCTACCTGGCCCTGGAGGGCGAGTCGCCGTTTCGCCGGGACACCCCCGTGGGGACTGCGTATGCCATCAGCAGCGAACCGCCGCGTCCGCCGGAGCGGCACACGGCGCTGACCCCGCTCATCGAGGCGCTGTTGACGAAGGACCCGGCGGACCGCCCGTCCGCCGAGGAGGTCGAGGAACGGTTGCGGGACGCGGGCACCTCCACGGCCCCGGGGCCCGCGAACCCCACGCCCGCGCCCGCCGGTTCGGCGTCCGTCCAGGCTCCCGCCGATCCGATGCCCGCGCCCGCGTCCGGCCCGCCCTCTCGTACGGTTCCGCAGCGCCGCCGTGGTCGGCGTGGCGCCGTGGCGGCGGCCGTCGCCGTACTCGCCCTGGTGGTGGCGAGCGGTGCGGCCTTCACCCTGCTGAACCAGGAGGATGATCGGGGTCACCAGCCGCCGGACGACAAGCCCAGCCACTCCAGCACCACGCCTCCCCAACTCCCCCAGGGTTACCACTACGAGCGGGACGAGGATCTCGGCCTCCGGGTGCCGCTTCCGGACGGCTGGCGTACCACGGACACCGCGGACAGCGACCTGGCGTACACGGACCCGGCGCGGCTGGTGAGCCTGCGGGTCAGCGCCGGCGAACTCGCCGCCTCGGACCAACTCCAGCGCTGGAAGGACGACAAGGCGAAGTCCGTCAGTGCCGGGAAGCTCCCCGGGTACAGCGAGTTGCGGATGCAGCGCACGACCTATCGGGGCATGCCCGCGGCCGTCTGGGAGTTCACCTTCCAGGGACGGGAGCGCGAGTTCCGCGCCATCTACCTCGGCTTCGGCAAACCCGGCGGCAAGGAGTACGCCCTCTACCTGTCCGCACCGAGCGCGGACTGGGGCAGCGGCCAGAAGGTCTTCGCGCAGGTGCGGGAGCGGCTGGTCATCGAGCCCGGTTGACGTACGGCGACGAGGCCGCCCGCCGGAGCTGGCACAGGCACGGGCCGGCACGGGCCCTGGTACGGGCCTCAGCTCTGGCCGGCGATCTCCCGCCGCAGGAGGTCCCTCCTGAGCCAGTCAGGCGCGTCCGGCCGGGCGCCGTACCACTTACCGCAGGGCTCACAGGCGTAGTTGCCCCGCATCGGCCCGGACATCGTCTCGATGACCCGCACCAGCACCGTGTCCTCGGTGGCTCCTCCGCACCGGCAGCAGTACACCGGCACCCCCTTCGTGCAACGGGTTGGGCGGCGCGTGTTCACGCCCCTGTCCGGACAGACGGGGGCGAGCCCGGGCGGGTTCCATACCGGGGCGGCCGAACGGGCCTGGAAGTGCGGAAACTTGACGCCGGGTTCCCAGCCACGGTCCGTCCCCCCATCCGCCTCGTGGGCCGCTCAGCCCTGCCGGTGCCGCAGGAGCAGCATGGCCGCGTCGTCCTGCAACGGACTGTCGACATGGGCCACCAGGTCGCGCCGCATCTCGTCCAGCGCGTGCTGCGGATCAGGTTCCTTGAGCAGTTCCGCCCGTTCGGCCAGCGGATAGAAGCGGCGCTGTGGGTCACGGGCCTCGGTCACGCCGTCGGTGTAGAAGAGCAGTTGGTCACCCGAGGCGAAGGGGATGTGGTACGGCGTGACGCCGTGGCCGTCCAGGGTGCCGAGCACGTCGAGGGCTGCGTCCTGGAGCTGACCGTCCGGGGGGCCGTGGCCCGCCGCGCCGTCGGGATCGTGCTGCCCCTCGCCGGGACCGGCGAGCAGGCTCAGCCCCAGGGGCGGTGCCGGGTCCGGCGGCTGCACGAACTCCTGCTGGCCGTCCTCCCGTATGAGCAGCGGCGGCGGATGTCCGAAGTCCAGCAGCGTCACACCACCGTCCCGGGTGATCTCGGCGACCGCGGCGGTCACGAACTTCTCGTCCGGCAGCTGCCGTCGCAGGGCGCGTTCCAACCGGCCTCCGACAGCCAGCAGTTCACTCTCGTCGTACGCCGCCTCTCGGAAGGCGCTGAGCACGACCGCGGCGGTCTCGACGGCGTCGAGCCCCTTCCCCTGCACATCGCCGACGATGACCCGTACCCCGCCGGGGAAGACCACCACTTCGTACAGGTCTCCCCCGATACGCGCCTCGGCCACCGCCGAGGTGTACGACACGGCGATCCGCAGGTGGCCGGCGTACGTCGGCACGGGGCGGAGGAGCACCCGCTGGGCGACCTCCGCGATGTCCCGTACGGAGGCGAGTTCCGCCTCTCGATGCTGGCGGCGGGTGGTCGCCAACAGCCCGGCGGCGGAGACCCCGAAGACACCGATGAGAGCCGTGACGCCCCGGCGCTCGCCGAACGAGCCGTTGATGAGGCTCAGAATCAGGCACAGGACCAGCGCCAGCGCCCCGATTCCGGCGGTGCGCCGCAGTCCGCCGGTGAGTCCGGCGAAGGCGGGGCCGAGCGAGATCAGCGGGAGGAAACCCACGCCGGCACCCGCCGTGAGGTCCACCGCCGCGACAACCGCCATGGCGGCGAACGGCAGCCAGAACAGCAGTCCGCTGCCGAGCGCCTGACTGAAGCGACTGGAGCGGAACACACTGCGCAAGGGGATCTCCGACACGTCGGTAAACGCCGCGGACACGGCTGGTCCCCAAGCTTCGCAGTATTTTCACCGCTCACCAACGCCTTGGGCGCATTCGCGACAGTCCGCACCACGCCATCGGCCGCGGCGGCGTGCCCGAGTGTCACGCTCCCCTTCTCGCGGCGCACCGCCAAGCCGTCAACCCTCGGGTGTACGGCTCCCGGTAGCCTCCGCCGGCGCGGCGGTCACGTCGCGCAGCCAGGCGGGTTCGTTGGCGATCTCCAACAGCAGCATCAGGCGGGTCATGGGGTCGTCCCAGCGTTGCGCATCTCCGTGCTCGTCCGCACGCATGGGTTGGGGCTGTGTGGTCATCACAAACTCCGCGGCAGCTCTTGGGCGTTGGGCTCGAGTGGCGCTGTCTCGTACGCCATCATCCCCTTCTGTGCTTACGTCTGCAAGAACACCTGCAAGGACAGGTGCAAGCACGGCGAGATGTGGGAACCTTCTTCCCATGCATATTGATCACGCCATCGAAGACCCGCGTCTGCAGGACGCCACCTGGCGCAAGAGCCGGCGCAGCAACCCCAGCGGCAACTGCGTCGAGCTGGCCGAACTCGCCGATGGTGGAGTGGCGGTACGCAACTCGCGCTACCCCTCCGGGCCGGCCCTCCTCTACACCCCCGCCGAGATCACGGCGTTCATCCAGGGCGCGAAGGACGGCGACTTCGACGATCTGCTGGGACGGGACAGCACGTCCTGACCGGCATAGGCCCCTCGGGGCCGAAGGACCACACCGACCACGACCACCACAGCGGGTCGCTTCGTCCGCCGGAGCGGCTCCGGCCTCCCAGCCCCGACCGATACCCGTATCACCAGGTGCACGTTTCCGCGCCGGCTTGTCCACTCGACCGCTTCACACGAGACGGGCAAGTGGCTTGGGAACGTGCACCTGTCAGTTGCACGCTGTACGTTCTCTGCTACGGGTGGAACACTGGGCGCTCGCACAACTACTCACAGAAGCACGACAGGGGCCGGAGAATGACAGAGCCGTATCCGGAAAGCCGCGCGACGGTACGGCGCATCCTCGATCACCCGCGGGGTGGGCCGACCATCCTGCGTATCGTCCTGGGCACCCAGTTGCGGAGGCTGCGGGAGGCGTGCGGCATCTCGCGACAGGAGGCCGGGGAGGAGATCCGCGGCTCACACGCGAAGATCAGCCGCCTGGAGTTGGGGCGTACGGGCTACAAGAACCGGGACGTCGCCGACCTGCTCTCGCTCTACGGGGTGCGAGATCCCGAGGAGCGCGAGGAGTTCCTGGCACTCGCCCAACAGGCGAGCGTGCCGGGCTGGTGGCACAAGTACAACGACGTGTTGCCGTCCTGGTTCGAGCAGTTGATCGGCCTGGAAGAGGCCGCGTCGGTGATCCGTACGTACGAGGTCCAGTTCGTGCCCGGGCTCCTGCAGACCGAGGACTACGCGCGCGCCTGCACCCGACTCGGTCATCCACGGGCGGGCGAGGAGGAGATCGAACAGCGCGTCCGGCTGCGGATGGCGCGCCAGGAAGCCGTCTGTCGGGGCGACGGACCACGGTTGTGGACGGTGGTCGACGAGGCGGCGTTGCAGCGGCCGTTGGGCGGACCAGGCGTGATGCGGGCGCAGATCGACCAGTTGCTCTGGGCGGCCGAGCAGCCGCACATCACCCTCCAGATCGCGCCATTCCACATCGGCGGACTCGCGGCCGCTGGTGGACCGGTGACCATACTCCGCTTCCTGGCGCCCGACCTGCCGGACGTGGTCTACCTCGAACAGCTCACCACCGCCCTCTACCTCGACAAGCTCGAGGAAGTGGAGAACTACATGGTCGTCATGGACCGACTCTCCGCGACAGCCGACCCGCCGGCGAAGTCGGCGGAGTTCCTGCGGGAGTTGCGCGACCGCATCTGAGCCCAGTCGCTGGTGGGCCCAGCCGCGTCGGAGTGCAGCCGCGTCGAAGCCCAACCGCCGCGTGAAAGCGGCCGGGCCGCGGTGGTCGGAGGGTGCGGAGTCGGGGCTCTCAGCTTCGGGGCGGGCCGTAGGGGGCAATGGGATACGGGGTGTTGGCTGTGTGGCGGCGGTGGCGTACGTACAGGCTGGTGGCGCCTCCGGCGGCGAGGATGCCGGCGGTGGCGAGGCCGTAGGCGAGCCAGTTGGGGTCGGAGTCGTCGCCGGAGGCGGCCTGCTGCTTGTCGTCCTCGCTGTCCGAACCACCGGGCTTCGCCGGCTTGTTCGCGTCGGAGGCCGCCTTCTTCTCGCTGTACGGGCCTGGTAGCGGATTGGTGTTCGGGTCTCCTGGGTCGCCGGGGTTCTTCAGGGCTATTCGGGGGCGTACGGCGCCGTGGCCGATGAAGTCGTCGCGCTCGTCACCGTTCTTGGGGCCACCGGCGGTGTTCACCAACACCCGGGTCACTTGATTCGCCGTCCAGTCCGGATGCTCGGCCCAGATCAACGCGGCCGAAGCCGAGGCAATTGCTGTCGCGTCACTCGTGCCATGGGTGGTGCAGATTCCGTTGCCATGTGGACACGCAGCGACCATGTCCTCTCCGGGCGCGGCCAAATCCACCTGATTGCCGCTTTGCGACTCGTCTGTCGATTGCGCATTCCTATCAAGTCCAGAAACGCCAATCACGCCCGGAGAAGCCGCCGGATACAGAACCTTGTTTCCGTAGTCCCCATCATTTCCCACTCCGGCAAAAATAATCTTTCCCTTTTCGAGGGCGTATTTGATGGCCCTCCTGAGTTCTTTGGAATTTCCTGGAGAAGCCCGCGAAAGATTTATTACATTCGCTTCTGAATTCGCAGCATAACGAATAGCTGGACCTACGCGTTTTCCGAAGCTCTTTATAGCTTCCGCGTGATTTTTTTGGTTGTATCCGTCGTCGACGCGCAGGGGAAGTATTTTTGATTTGGGTGCCAGTCCGTAGGATCCGTGTTCGGGACCTGCTGCGCCGGTGGCGGCGATGAGGGCGGCCATGCCGGTTCCGTGGCCCCTGTAGTCGTCGTGGGCGTCGCCTGGGTGTGTGGAGAAGTCTTTTCCCTTGAGGACTTGGCCTTGGAGGTCTGGGAGGGTGGGGTCGACGCCGGTGTCGATGACGGCGATGGTGATGCCTTCGCCTTGGCTGGTTTTCCACATCTCCTCTGCCTGCATGGCGTCCAGGTGCCACTGCCGTTCCCGGACGCTTTCCGCGTGGGCGGGTACGGCGCCCACGCCCACCACGGCCAGCGCGAGTGCCGTTGCCGAGAGGTTCCTCAGTGCGGCCCGACCAGGACCGTAGCTACGCATGTGGTTCGTCTGCTCCCAGTCTCGGGTCACTCGACAACAGGCGGGGCGGTACGAGGAGTAGATCGCGTCCAGGTCTCCTCATCCTCCACGAGATAGTCCGGGCGCTCTGACCCATGCTCGCGCTCGTCCCGGCGCCCAGCAGTAGGACCCGTGGCGCCTGGTCCTCGGCCGGCGGGGTGGCTGGAGCGTGGCGAAGCCTCGTTGCCGCCCTGCGCCGCCGGGCGCACCAGTCCCGTACCGCCCGGGGTGAAGGGCCGTCCTGGCGGTATGACACCCGAGCGTGGAAGACCGGCCGGGCCACCAGGTTGGGAGGCAAGCCTGCGCCCACCGCCCGGGCTTTGCTGGCCTACCGGTCCGCCAGTCCCGGGCATGCCGGTCGGTGGGCGGTAGCCCGGTGGGCGTGACTGGNCTACCGGTCCGCCAGTCCCGGGCATGCCGGTCGGTGGGCGGTAGCCCGGAGGACGGGCTTGCTGGTTCTGGCCCGGCTGCTCACCACCGACCACCGTGGGACGGGGGATCGAACGCGGTTGCTGGCTGGGTTGGTTGATCGGCCGGCCCGCCTGAATCCCATCCCCGGGCGGACGCGTCCCCGGACGCGGCCCCATCGGAGAGGTGTTCGCCCCCGGTGGACGGCCCGACGAATCCCCTGGCCCGCTGGGTGGCTTGGGCACCGTCGGGCCAGCGGAGATCGGCGGCCGAGGCCCCACCGGCGGACCCGACCCCGGCGGCACACGCCCCGGCGGCACAGGACCCACCACAGGCCCCTCCGACGCCGGACCCGAACCAAGCCCAGGACCCTGCTGAGCAGGACCCGGCCCAGAAGGCGACACCGAAGGCCCCTCCGGAACCCTCACCCCACCCGCCACATCAACGGAAACATCTCGATCAGACGTTCCTGGCCCGGCGATGAAGCCTTCGGAGCGGCCAGCAACAGAAGTCTCGGCAGCCGCCCCCGGCGACTGAGTCGTCACATCAAACGTGGGCTCGTGGTAGCCGGACGTTCCATGCGCCACATGTCGCATTGAAGGACGAATGTTCTCCATCGGTGGCGGCATCATGGCTTCGGGCATGGGTGGGAAAGTAGGCCGCTCCAGCTGTTGGAGTGTCACGGTGGTCTGTCCGTAGGACCGGGCCAGCTTCTCCATCTGGCGCACCGCCTCACCATGCTGGTCGGCCAACTGCTCCTGTGCCGCGTACGCCTCCTCGTACGACGGCCCCGGACCGTTGGACTTGTGCGACGGCGCCAGCGGACTGCGCCCCTCCAAGCCACCCGGGTTCAGCACCTCGAACCCCTCGATCACCCCACGCGCCTCGGCTGACGGCGTCGGCATATCCCGCCGCACCTCACGCAACACCTGCGCCGCACCCTGCATCGCCTCACCCGCACCCCGACTCATCAACCCCAACCGCAACGCCGCACTCGCCATCTCGTTACTCCACACCCCACACTCCGCCGCGCCCTCCCCCTCCCAATCCACCCGCGGCACATGCCGCTTCAAGTCATCCCCGATCTTCTCGATCACCTTCGCCGCCCGCACCAGCTTCTCCCCCAACCGCTGCGACTCCTCCGGATCAGCCCCCTCCACCATCCCCAACAACTCCTCATGCGAATACCCCGCGAAATCCGTCACCGCATAGAAGTCGGTGAAGATCTCCCCCGCACCAGCGAACGGACCCTCCAACCCACCAGACCCAGCCACAGTCCCACCCCTCCCCACACACGTCACACGACAGACGGACAAGCCCTACGGAGAGCGCCGGCAACAGCCCTCAGTAACCCCCTTCACCCGTACCCTGCGGCTTGCCCCCTCCGGTGTCGTAGCTGCCGTCCTCGTTCCGCACCGCGTACGGATCGAGCTTCGCGTCGTACCTGCTCTCCGCACGTTTCTGGATCGCCCACATGCGGCGACGCGCGTCCTCGTCCACACCCTCGTATCCGTTGCTCGCGGCCCGCACCGCCGTGCCCAGCCCGTCCACCTGTCCGGACAACATCCGGGACAACCGTGTCAGTTGTTGGATCACCTGGTCATACCCCTGATGCAGCACGGACGCCTCGAGGAATTCCCCACCCAAGGTCGTCGCAGCCATCCCCTCCTGACCCAACCGCCCGGAATCCGCGTCCGATCCGGTCAGCTCCTCCAACAAGGCGTCCACCCGCGCCTTGAACCCCCGCATCGACTCGATCTCCGAGCGCATCCGCCCGGGTCCTGGCACCAGCGCTCCCGGGCTCGTGGGCGCGGCCTTCGCCAACTGAAGCGACACGCCCTGCGATCCGGACGTGTCTCTGCCCTGTTCACCGGCCATTGCTCCCCCGTCCGTCGCCATCCGCGCATCCACTACCGACAGTTAAAACCCGCGTCATCATAGTAACCATTGCATCCATCGCACCATCGTGCGAATCGGATACCGCGTGTGGTCTCAACCACCCGTCGAGGCAACACCGTTCACACGCCGGTGTGCGCATCCTGCGGGCGCTTCACCGCGTGCCGCATGAGCATCCGTACTCAGCTCACGCCCCACGACACAGCGGTGCGCGGGCCGGCGAAACCGACCCGCGCACCACGCGAACTGCCGAGACGACCCCTACGGGATACGGGCGACGCCTCCGAACTCGTACCACTCGTCGGTCTCCTGGCGAGGCCCGAGGTCCGTGTCCGGGCGCCAGTCGTTGATCCTGCCGAGCCCGGGCGACACGACCTCCAAGCCCTCGAAGTACCGCTTCACCTCCGGCACCTCGCGCACCCGCCCCCAGTTGCCCTCGGTGCTGTCGTGCATGAAGCGGGTGAACTCCTCCCGCTTGTCGGCGTGTTCACTCACCAGTTGGTTGAGCACCAGGAAGCTGCCGGAAGGCAGCCGCTCGAGCACCCGCGCCAGCAGTTCCTCCGGGTCCGGGTCGGAGACGCAGTGCATGACGGACACGAACAGCGCGGCGACCGGCTGTGAAAGGTCCAACAGGCGTCGCACCTCGGGGTGTCCGAAGATCTCCTCGCTGTCCCGCATGTCCGCCTGGATAACGGCCGTACGGTCGTCCTCCTGCAACAGCGCTCGGCCGTGCGCGAGCACGATGGGGTCGTTGTCGACGTACACCACCCGCGAGTCCGGATCGACCCGCTGTGCGACCTGGTGCACGTTGTCCTGGGTGGGCAACCCGGAGCCGTGGTCCAGGAACTGCCGCACGCCGTGTTCCTCCGCCAGCCACCGCACCGCACGTTGGAGGAAGCGTCGGTTCCCCAGCGCCAGCGGCTTGGAACTCGGAGCGATCTTGTACAGCTCGGCCACCGCGGCGCGATCCACCGCGTAGTTGTCCTTGCCGTCCAGGGCGAAGTCGTACATACGAGCCACGCTCGCCGTGGTCACGTCGACTTCGGGCTGCCTTGCGTCCTGCATGCTGGCCTCATCTTCCGCACTGCGTCGTGCGCGCTGAACGCGATCCCGTGAATGCGCGGAATCATCCCACGGTGACTTCCGTTGACGCTACGTCAATTAAGCATTCAAGCAAGCCGTTCCCGCACCGCACCGGGCCCGCGCGCCGGCGTCCGCACGCGCCTCCGCCGTCGGGACGCGCCGCCCGCCGTACGCTGCCGCCACCCCGCCCGCCCTCGGGGCACCATGGCCGCATGCTGCTGGCTGACCTCGCACGTACCTCTCTCGCCGTCACGGCCGCGTCCGCCCGTACGCGGAAGGTCGCGCTGCTCGCCAGGCTGCTCCGCGAGACGGAACCAACCGAGGCGCCCATCGTCGTCACCTATCTCGCCGGCCGCCTGCCCCAGCGCCGTACGGGCGTCGGCTGGCGCTCGCTCACCGACCCCCCGACACCGGCCGCCACCGCCCGGCTCACCGTGTACGAGGTGCACGCCGCCCTGGACGCGCTCGCCACCGTCGCCGGCCGCGGCGCACAGGCCGAACGCAGGCGGCTGCTACACGAGTTGCTGGCCGCCGCCACCGCCGAGGAACAGGACTTCCTGATCCGACTGATCGGTGGCGAGCTGCGTCAGGGCGCGCTCGACGCGCTCGCCGTGGAGGCACTGGCCGCCGCCGCTGAGGCGTCCCCCGAGGCGGTACGCCGCGCGGTGATGCTGGGTGGCTCCCTGGGCGCGGTCGCGCGGGCGCTGTTGGGGCGCGGGCCGGAAGCGCTCGCCGAGTTCCGGCTCGAGGTGGGCCGCCCGGTGCTCCCCATGCTGGCGCGGTCCGCCAAGGACGTGGACGAGGCCCTGGACCGACTCGGTGCCTGCGCCCTGGAGGAGAAGCTGGACGGCGTACGGGTGCAGGCGCACCGTTCCGGGCGGGACGTACGCCTCTACAGCCGCACGTTGGAGGAACTGACCGACCGACTGCCGGAGGTGGTGGCCGCGGTGCGGGAAGTGGACGCGGAGAGCGCGGTGCTGGACGGTGAGGCGATCGCGCTCGGGCAGGACGGCAGGCCACGGCCGTTCCAGGAGACCTCGGCCCGGATCGGCGCCCGGTTGGACATCCCGGGCGCGAGCGAGAGCCTGCCGATCTCGGTGGCGTTCTTCGACCTGTTGTACGTCGACGGCCGGGACCTGCTCGATCTCCCCGCCCGTCAGCGACAGTCGCAGCTCGAGCGGGTCGTGCCGGCGACGCTACGGGTGCGACGTACGGAGGTCGTACCGGAGCCGGCGGCGGAGGCGCGGCCAGGGCCGGAGCCGGCAGCGGAGCCGGTCCCAACCGATGAGGCGGGGCCCGTCCCCGGGCGGGCGGAGGCGCGGGAGTTCGCCGCCGCGGCCCTGGCGGGCGGCCAGGAGGGCGTGCTGGTCAAGTCCCTGGACACGCCGTACAGCGCGGGCCGGCGTGGCGCGACCTGGCTGAAGGTGAAGCCGGTACGCACGCTCGATCTGGTCGTCCTCGGCGCCGAGTGGGGCCATGGCCGGCGCACCGGCACGCTGTCCAACCTGCACCTGGGAGCGCGCGCCGCGGACGGGTCGTACGCCATGCTCGGCAAGACGTTCAAGGGTCTGACGGACGCCCTGCTGGCCTGGCAGACCGAGCGACTGCCACGGATCGCCGTACGCCACGAGCCGTGGGGTGTGGTCGTACGGCCCGAGTTGGTGGTGGAGGTGGCGTACGACGGCGTGCAGCGGTCCTCCCGCTATCCGGCCGGGGTGACGCTGCGTTTCGCACGCGTGGTGCGCTACCGGGAGGACAAGCCGGCAGCCGAGGCGGACACCGTCGACGCGGTGCTCGCCGCGCTGCCGCCCAGCTGATCCCGACCCGCCCGTAGCCTCAGCTCCCACCATCCGAACTGTCCGGGCACGCCGTGCCGCGCGGCAGCCGGTACGGCGCGGCGATGCGGTACGTGCCGGCGCGTGGGGCCTCCAGGACCGTCCACTCGTCCGTCGGCCGCTCCTTCGCCTCCTCCTCGGCGTCCTCCTCCCCCGGCGGGGGAGCCGTCGGGTCGCTGGGCATCGGCTCGGCGGGGCGGAGACAGCCGTTCCGGTTGGCTCCCTCCTCGGCCGGCTCCTCGATCCGCTTGCCCTCCTCGGTGACCAGGCCCAGCCACGGCGACCACGGGATGCGGACCAGCACCTCACCCGCCTCCCGCACCTTCACGGTGACGCTGCCGGCGGACGCGGTGGAGTCCTCCGCGGGCGGACTCGCCAGCGGCTCCGGCTCCCGCACGCGGTACAGCTTCCAGTTGTCGTCCTGCCAGACCTTCTCCAGAAAGTCCGGTCCCGAACGCACCAGCTTGGCCTCCTGCTTCGCCGCGACATCCGGCTCGTCGGAGGACAGCACGACATACCGCACCGCCCAACGCTTCAGCCAGTCGTGGTAGCGCTCCGGCGAGAAGCCGTCCTCGTCGTAGAACATCGGGTTGCGCCCGGTGTCCGCCTGACGGCTCCAGCCACGGGCGAGGTTGACGTACTGCGTGAAGGCCGAGGACTCCCGGTGGCTCTGCACCGGCACCACCTCGACCCGACCGCGGTCGGCGTCGACCTTCTTCAGCTGGTGTACGAGCGGGGCCAACTCGTGTGCCCAGGACGCCTCCGGGGTCGTCGCGATCACGTCGTAGGTCGGCTTCACGAGTTGCCACCCGCCCACGATGACCAACGCGATGACGAGCGCGGCGCGACGACGGGTGCGACGCATCGTGAGCGGGATGAGGGTCGCCAGGACCACGGTGCCGAAGTGCAGCCCGAGGCGCTCCACGTTCGACCCGACCTGGGAGGGGATCGCCCAGGTCAACACCACGCCCAGGGCGTACACCTCGGCGCTTCTGCGCACCACCCGCCAGTCGCTCGGTACGAGGAAGCGCACCAGCAGCGCGGAGGCCAGCGGGAACACCACGGAGTGCCAGGGCATCGGCTGGGTGCCGGAGAACGGGAAGAACAGCGCGCTGAGCCCCACCATCACCGGCGGCGGCAACGCCAGCGCCAGGGCGATCCGCCAGCGCCGCTCGAGCACCAGCGCCCCCGCCACCACCAGGAGGAACAGCGCCGCGACCGGACTGCCCGCGGTGGACAGCGCCGAGAACAGCGCCACCACCGCCCCGCGGGTCTTCCGCGCGTGCCGCCACCGCCCCGGCCAACTCCAGATCGCGGCGATCGCCAGCAGCGCGAAGAGCGTGCCCAGCGCGAAGGTGACCCGTCCGGAAGCCGCGTTGCACACGAAGCTGAACGCCCCCGCCAACGCGGGGACAAGCGGGCGTCGTACGCCGCTGGAGCGCACGAGGATCAGTGCCAGCACCCCCGCGGACAACACACCGGAGAGGATCAGGACCGGGCGCACGCCGACCACCGCCATGAGATACGGCGAGATCACGCTGTACGAGACGGGGTGCATGCCGCCGTACCAGGCCAGGTTGTACGCCGAGTCGGGGTGCTGGCCGACGAACTCCGCCCAGGCGTCCTGCGCGGCGAGGTCACCGCCACCGCTGGCGATGAGCCACAGCCACACCAGGTGCAACACCGAGCCGAACAGCATGGCGGCGGCGATCGGGAACCACCAGCGGCCTCGACCGGGCACTCTGGCCAGCAGCGAGGCCAGCGTGCCGCTCGCGAACCGGCCGCTGCCGGCCCGATCGACCCCGGCCCGGTCCCTGCCGGCTGCTGTCCCGCTGCTTCCGGTGTCACTGCCGGCGGTTTCCTCGTCCGTCGCCGGCAGCCGCGGCGGCCGTATGGTCGTCACTGCGCCCCTCATTCTTCCCCCGAGGCCTCCCGCTCGGATCAGACTACCGACCTGGGAGAACCCTGCGTCACAGAATCCGAGTCAGCTTGTCCCCGAACCCCGGCTCCACAAGACCTTCCTGAAGCGCCACCGGCACCTTCACCTGACCCGGCCCGTCACCAGCGGTCAGAACCCCCACCTTCTCACCCGCCTCCGCCGAGTGCGGCACGCCCTCCTCGCCTTCCTCCAGGTCCAGGCGCACCTTCAGGCCGGGCCAACCGACCACCGAGACGTCCTCGGTGGCGACGACGGGCGTACTGCCGCCGAGGCCGTCCTCGACCTCTCCGACGACCTCGCCCTTCTTGATCACCTTGTGATCCTCGAGGGTGTCCTGGGCCGCGGTGAGCAACTGCTTGCTGACCGCGTTGGCGGTGTCGATTATCGGCGGCTTGTGCTGACCCAGCACGGCGCCCACGATCAGCTGCGTCGTGCCGCCGACGGACTTCCGGCCCGCGAAGAGCAGGTTGCCGCCGGCCGCCGTCGTACTTCCCGTCTTGATGCCGATGGCTCCGTCGAACGGCACCAGGGTGTTGTAGTTCCGCCACTTCTTGCCGGACGGGTCGGTCCAGGTGGGCAACTTGGTGATCTCCACCAGGGCGGGGATCTCCATCACCTCCTTGCCCAGCTTCACCTGGTCCGCCGCGGTGCTCTCGGTGGACTCGCGGAGTCCGCTCGGATCGGTGTAGGTCGTCCTGCTCATGCCCAACTGCTCGGCGGCCTCGTTCATGTCCTTGACGAACTCCGCCTCCGAGCCGCTCGTCCAGCGCGCGAGCAGCCGGGCGATGTTGTTCGCGGACGGGATCATCATCGCGGACAGGGCCTGCCGCAGGGTCAGCTTGTCGCCTTCCTTGACGGTGTCCAGCACGGACTCGTCGCCGTTGCCCGCGCCACGCTTGCCGCCCTCCTCCGCCTTCTTGTCCACGGTGATCGGCGGTCCCGGCTTGCCCGGCTTCAACTCGTGCTTCTGTAGCACCACGTAGGCGGTCATGGTCTTCGCCACGCTGCCGATCGGTACGGCCTTCTGCGGCCCGTACGAACCCAGCTTCCCCAGCCCGGACACCTCGAGCGCCGCCTGGCCCTCGCTGGGCCACGGCATCGACGGCTTGGCTCCGTCGAAGGCGTACGAGCTGGGCGCGGACATGGTCAACGACGCTTCCGGCAGCGGGCGTACCGCCTGCACCACCATGAAGACCAGCACCAAGAGCATGACCAGCGGCGTCCAGATCTTGACGCGTCGCACGGCGGTCCGCAGCGGTGTCTCGGGCGGCGGCGGCTTGTTGGTCAGCTGCGCCAGCAGGTCCAGCGGCGGCGGGTCCGGGACGGGCTGCTGGGTAGTCTCCTCGCTCGGCGGCATCGCCGCGTCCGGGAGGGCGGCACCCGTGGTAGCGCTCGCTCCCGGTGCCCCGGCCGGCGGCTGCCCGGGCGGGGACGGCGGCTTGGGGGGTACGGCGGGCGCGGCCTGCTCGGGCTTGGGCTGCTCGGGCTTGGCCGGTTCCGATGTGGCCGGCTCGGACCTGGGCTTGGCCGGTTCCGATGTGGCCGGCTCGGACCTGGGCTTGGAGCGCGGCTGATCCTCGGCCGACCGCAGCGGCACGAACTGGCTGGTGCGCTCGGACTCGCTCTCGGCGGGGGCCGGCTCTGCCTTCCGAGGAGCCCGCAGGGCCGTCGTCGGAGTGTCCCCCTGACCCTTCGAACCTCCCGAAGCACCGGAGTCCCTGGCGGGCTTGGCGTCCGGCGCGGGCTTGGACTCCCCCGCCGACTCCGGCGCCCCGGCTTCCTCGGAGGGCTCCGCGGGCCCGGACTCCGCGACGGGCTGGGCGGACTTGGACCCCGCGGAGTCCTTCGCCTTCCCGCCCTCCGAGCGGGGAGAGCGCAGCGTCGTCGTCGGGCTGTCCTTCTCCGCCTTCGGGGACTTCGTCCCCTCCGAGTCCTTCGGCTCCTCCGCACCGCTCTCAGGGCTCTTCGCAGCACTCGCCGGGGACCGCACGCCCTTCTCGGTCGTGGAGCCCCGGGAGCTCTGGGAGTCCTCGGCCTTCCCGGGCACCTGGGAGCCCTGGGAACCCTTCGACTCCTTCGGGGCCTTCGCCCCTGTTGAGCCGCCGGCCCCCTTCGAACTCTTCGCGGCTTTCTCCGCCTTCGGGCTCTTCGTATCCTTTGCGCCCTTTACGTCCTTTGCGCCCTTGGTGCTCTTCGTCGGGGCCGACGGCTTCGCCTCGCCGTCCTCCTGCCGGGGCACCCGGATCGCAGTGGTCGGACTGTCTCCCGACTCCTTCGAAGGTCCGGACGGCGCGCTCTTCCCCTCCGCCCCGCCGGCCTCGCCGGCCTCGCCGGCCGGCTTGGCGCCGGCGGCTTCCGGAGCGTCCGCCCCTTCGTCCGTGCCTTCGTCCGTGCCTTCGCCCGTGTCCGGGTCAGCGGAGGACGAGGACGCCTCGGTCTCCGCTCCGCCCCTGGGCGCCCCGAAGAAGGCCGAGGTCATCTGCTCGGCACGACGCTGAGGCGCGTCCTCTTCCTCCCGACCGCCCTTGCCCCGGCCCTGTTCGGGACGCACCACGCTGAACATCGCGGTGGGCGCGTCCTCCTGAGCCGGACCTTTGGCACCCCCGGCCCGGTCAGCGGTGGCACGAGGATCGGCGGCCTCGCGAGGCTCCTCCTTCGCCCCGGACGAGCCAGCTTTCGCGGAGGAGCCAGCCTTCGCGGACGGGCCGGCCTTCGCCGCCGAGGAACCCGCCTCGCCCGCCGGCTTCCCGCCAGCGACCGGCTTCCCGGTCGTACGCGCCTTCCCGCCGCTCGTGCCCGACTTCGCACCGCCCTGGCGGGACTGCCCAGGCCCACCGGACTTCGCGCTCCCGCCCGTACGCGCCCGCTTCTCCGCCTCCGCGGCGGCCTCGGGCGCCGGCCCCTGGTCGACGTCCTCCGCGGCGCTCTCAGCGCCGTCCTCCGCCGCGTCCGCGGCATCCCTCACAGCGCTCTCCGGCCCGCTCGCGCCGCCCTCCGAGCGCCTCGTACGGCCCCGGCCCTCGCCCTTGCCGGAACTCTCGCGCCGTTCTGGTGGAACCTTCCGGGTGCTCTCCGTCGTTTCCCCCGACGTCCTCTCCCGCTCCGACTCACCGGGGGATTCGCCCGCCACCAATACCTCCTGGGTTCTCGCTCGCCCTACCAGTTAACAGTGTCCGACGCGGCGCGCGGTCTCCGCCGAGGAGATCCGCCCGCGGGGGCCGTCCGCCGCACCAAGCCCACCCTGAAGACGAGAACGACATAGCTACTGGTTCCCGTACATACCGACCAGGCACTCTCGACAGACCAATGTGAGAGGGGTCACCCTGTCATGCATCCACGCGGGGAGGCTTGGATGGGCAGGAGCCGCAGAACAATCCCGGAGGAGCTTCTGTTGCTCGCACTGGACCCGACCACGGGTACCACTGCGCAGCCGCAGTCGCTCGACCTCGGCTTGGCCGGGGCCCAGCTAGTCGAGCTGGCTCTGGCAGGACGGATAGCCCCAGACGGGGATCGTATCGCCGTGGTCGTGCCACGGCCGACAGGAGATCCGACGCTGGACTCCGCGCTGGAGTTGCTGCGAAGGCGTGGCAGCCCGGTGCGAGCGGTCCACTGGATAGGCGGGCCCCGGTTGGGGCTTCGTCAGACATATCTCTCACATCTGGAACGTTGCGGAATGGTACACGCCGTAACCGGTCAGGTGTGCGGAGTGCTGCCGACGACGCGCTACCAGGCGTCCGACTCGGCGGTCAGCAGGGAGATCAGGCATCGACTGGACAACGCGATCCGCACCGGCGTACCGCCGGACCCGCGGACCGCGGCGCTCGCCGCGCTGGCCCACGCGGTCGGCCTCGGCAAGCACCTCTATCCGGGGAACGAGGGCCGTTCGTGCCGCTCGCGCCTGCGGGACCTGATTCGGCACGACCCGATGGGCGGCCTGGTCGCGCACGCCGTGCTGGACGTGCAGAACGGTTCCGCCGCGCAGTCGCGGCGAGGTGGAGGCGGCGGCTCAGGTGGCCGCACCGCGCCCGCCCAGCAGCGTACGGGCTCGGCACCACCCGCGACGGCCGCTGACCCGGCCGGCGCACCGCCGGGACCACGACAGGTCCCCGAACAGACCCGGCAGCCAGCGCCGGTGGGTCACATGGCGCGCGCCGGGTGACCGCGAAGCCGACGTAGCGCCGCATCAGCCACGGTGAGCGCGTGCGGGGTGGTCGATCAGGTCCGTCCCCGGGTGCCGGGCGATCACAGGTTCGCCATCCCGCGCGTGCTCGACCCAGCACCCTCTGTTGCCATTTGCCGGCATCGCCACTCATGGTGGTGGCAACCTGCTGGTGAGCAGGGGTACTTACGGAGGTGCTGTTGCTGTGGCGTCCATCGTCAATCCCACCGTCCGTCGCCGGCGGCTGGGCCAGGAGCTGCGCAAACTGCGCGAACTCAAGGGCATGACCGCCGAGGAGGTCGCGGACCGGCTGCTGGTCTCGCAGTCGAAGATCAGCCGGCTGGAGAACGGCCGGCGCAGCATCAGCCAGCGGGACGTACGGGACCTGTGCGGGGTGTACGAGGTCGAGGACCACCGCATCGTCGACTCGCTGATGCAGATGGCCAAGGAGTCGCGCCAGCAGGGCTGGTGGCACGCCTTCGGCGACATCCCGTACAGCGTCTACATCGGCCTGGAGACGGACGCGGCCTCGCTGCGGGTGTACGAGCCGCAGGTGGTGCCGGGTCTGCTGCAGACGCCGGCGTACGCCGAGGCGGTGATCGCCGGCGCGCTGCCGGAGGCGGCGGCGACCGACATAGAGCGCCGGGTCCAGGTCCGGATCAGACGGCAGGAGCGCATCACCAACCCCCGGCATCCGCTGCGGCTCTGGGCCGTGCTGGACGAGGCCGCGCTGCGGCGCACGGTGGGCGGCCCCCAGGTGATGGCACAGCAGTTGGAACACCTGCGGGAGCTGTCGCAGCAGCCGCACATCACGATCCAGGTCATGCCGTTCACGATGGGCGCGCATCCGGGAGTGAACGGGCAGTACGCCATCCTGGAGTTCCCGGACGCCTCCGACTCCACGGTCATCTATCTGGAGGGGCTGACCAGCGACCTGTATCTGGAGAAGGGCAGCGACGTGCAGAGCTACAGCGTGATGTACGAGCATCTGCGCGCCCAGGCCCTGAACCCGGACCAGACCCGGGAGTTCGTGGAGGACGTCGCGAAGGCATATGCCCGAGCCTGAGGGGCACGGGAGGGGACAGCCCAATTCGGGAGCGGGCGGGGAATGTTAGCGCTCGGCTCGGCATGACGTGAAGACTCGGTTGGAATATGCCACACGGTCGAGTGAACTCTCTCTCTGCTACCGGCCCATGACGCGTAGTGTCCATCACACGCCTCTAGAACCGGGAGCAGAAATGGCCATTCAGCAAGGACGGACCACCCGCTGGCTCAAGTCGAGCTACTCGGGCGGAAACGGCGCCTGCGTGGAGATCGCCTCGCCCGCGCTGGGAGCGATCGCGGTGCGGGACTCGAAGCATCCCGACGGGCCCGCGCTGAGCTTCCAGCCGGGCTCCTGGAGCGGCTTCGTGGGGGTGCTGCGCGGCGCCGACGATCGGTCGGGCGGCGGGTCGAGCAGAGCTGCTGGCTGACGTCTCACGCGCCCGCACACTCCGCGGGCATCCGCTCGCGTGCCCGCGTACGCCTCCCCGCGTGCGGGCACGCGCCCGTCCTGCCCCACCGCCCGGGCCGTCCAAGCCCCGGCGGCCCGTGGTCAGGCTGTCGCGAGTCAGGATCTCGGATAGCGTGCCAGCCAGGCCGGCGCGGAGGACGCGGGCGAGTGCAGCGCGGGCCCCTGCGTCATCTCCATGGCGAAGTCGTCGGCCAGCTCCAGGATGGTGCCCCGACCCTCCAACTCCGCGACCCAGCCCGGCGGCAGCGCGGTCTCACCATGGATGGCACCCAGCAGATTGCCGCAGAGCGAGCCCGTCGAGTCACTGTCACCACCGTGGTTGACCGCGAGGAGCAGACCGTGCTGCATGTCCTCGGCGACCAGCGCGCAGTAGACGGCGATGGCCAGCGCCTCCTCGGCGACCCAGCCCTCGCCCAGCGCCTGCACCCGTTCCGCCGAGGGCATCCCCTGGCGTACCGAACCGAGCGCCCGTTTCAAGGCATCCGTCGTCTCCTCGTGCCCGGGTCGGGCGGCCAGTTGCGCCAGTGCCCGCTGCACCCCGTTGTCCAGCGAGTCGCCGCGCGCCAGCGCGTGCACGATGGCCGCGAAGGCACCGGCAGCGAGATAGCCGGTCGGATGCCCGTGGGTCTGCGCCGCGCACTCCACCGCCAGTTGAAAGACCAGCTTCGGCTCCCAGCCGACCAACAAGCCGAAGGGCGCCGAACGCATCACCGTGCCGCAGCCCTTGGAGTCCGGGTTCTTCGGCTTCTCCACGGTGCCCATCCGCTCGTCCGCCAGTCCGGACAGACAGGCGTTCCCGGGGGCCCGGCGCGCGTACAACCACTCCTCGCGCGCCAGCCAGCCGTCCTCCCGCTTGCGCTCGTCCGGACCCCAGTCCCGCTGCGTGGCCGCCCAGCGCCGGTACGCCGCGTGCACGTCGGTCGGCGGATGCCAGGCGCCGGTGTCGCGGCGTACGTGTGCCCGGATCAGCCCGTCCATGGTGAACAGCGTCATCTGGGTGTCGTCCGTGATGGCCCCGCGCCGCCCGTAGGCGGGCACGAAGTCGGTGATGCCGACCGCGCCGTGGGCGGCCCGGATGTCGTCCAGCGAGTCGAACTCGATCCCCGCCCCGAGCGCGTCGCCGACCGCCCCGCCCAGCAGGCAACCGCGCACCCGGCTGCGGAAGTCCTGCTGCTCCGTGCGACCCCAGATCGCGTCACCGTCCGCTGCGGTCACTGCGCCCTCCCTCTGCTCGCCGGTTTGCCCGGCTCGCCGCGCGTCGCCGGTCCACGAACGGTACGTACCATCGCGCACGCACTCTATGCGAGAGCCGAAGGGCGGCGACCCGGGCCGAAGACCACGGGTGTTCGATTTCGTGCCACGGGTCGTCAAAGATCAAATAACATGCCGCAGCATGGCTGAGAGCGCTGACGAGGACGTGAACGCCCGCCTGGTGCGGGCGGCCGAACTGCTGGAAGAGTGCGTGTGGCGGTTCTGGGAGGACCGGAACACGGACGGGATCGCGGGGAGGATCTCCGAGGCACGGGCCTGTTACGACGCGGTCGACGACGCGACCGCGTCCGAACCGGGAGAGAATACCGAGGAGGCGCCCGCCGGCCCGGAGCTTGCCGACCTCGGGTTTTCCGGCCCCGGGCTTCCCGGCGCCGAGAGCGGCGCCACGGTGAACGCCGCCACCGTCGCCCTCGGACGCTCCACCGCCGCCACCTTGGCGCTGCGGCTGTGCGTCGACGTCGACCACGACCTCAACTCCGGCTGGGACCACGACACGGAGCCGCCCCCGCTGGGCGGGATGGCGGAGGAGGACCCGGACGGGGCCAGCGAACCGTTCGTCGCTGAGGCCGTGTCCGCCGCCCGCGCGGCCCTGGAGGCGGACCCGGACGACCCGATGGCACCGCTCCAACTGGGCCACGCGCTCGCCTGGTCCGGCGACCGGGACGGCGCGGTCGCGGCGTACGAGAAGGCACTGTGGCGCGACCCCTGGGACGGTCTGGCCCGCGACTGCCTGCGGGCCCTCGAGGTGTCGACGCCCGACCCACCGCCCGCCGACCTGGTACGCCGCCGCCGGTACGGCTTCGTGCTGCTGCGGCACGAGGCCCGGGCCAGCAACTCGGAATGGCTCACCCACCACCGGCTGTTCGGCTCCGTCGCCGCCGCGCGGGCCGATGCCGAGGACGTGCTGCGCTCCAGCGCCGGTGACCTCCGTAGGGCCGAATTGCCGGACCGCCTCGGCCTGGTGCTGGAGGTCCACCGGCCCAGCAGGCCGATCGCCCGACACGATCTGGTCACCCTGATACCAGCGGAGCCCGACGGGGGGCCGTTCGTCATCGACTGGTCGACCGTGCCGGTCGACGAGCCGATCGAGATGCCGCTGCCCCCGGGCCGCATGCTGCGGATGGGCGGCGAGACGTGCTTCTGCTACGGCACGGCGAAGGCGCCGGCCCACAACTGACCGGCCCCACACCGCCGTTGCCCTGCCGGCGGCGACCCGGAGCGCGGGGAGCCTCGTGGGTCGAGGCGCGCTCCCGGCGGCATCGTCAGGCAGCCCGCCAGCCCGTCACGGCGCCGCCAGACAGCATGGCCGCCGACCCGAACGGCTGGGGCGCCCCACCCCCGTGGGGGCGCCCCAGCGTCCGCCCACCCGGCCCGCGAGCCCGGTCAGCCCGCGGTACGCGGAATGCGCCGCTCCCAGCAACGACGGAAGACCTCCGTCTCGCCCTCGGCGCACACGACCTCGTTCCAGGTCCGGAAGTCCGCGCCGTCCGCGGTGATCTCGCTGCGGACCCGTATCCGCACGTCCCACCCCAGCTCCGGTCGCCGCAGCCGGATCGACCAGTCGGACCGGGTCCGCGCACTGCCCGGGTCGGACGCGCCGATGGTGTACGTCTCCAGGGCGTCCTCGGTGAACTCCAGGCCGTCCGGGTAGATCCGGGTGCCGCCGTAGCGCGGGTCCACCTCGAGACGCCACTCGTCGGCGGCCACGTCCCGTACGACGACCCGCTCGGGACGCTGGCCGGGCACCTCCGGGTAGCGCACGTCCAGGGGTTCGGCCTGCTCCGGTTCCTCGAAGGTGATCGCGGGCCGCTCAGCGTCCCCGGCGGCGACCGCGTCCCGTACGGGCAGGTCGAGCGCGGAGGCGGCCGGCTCGACCGACCAACCGGCCGCGCTGCCGGGTTGCGGCCAGACCCACGGCCAGTACGCGGACGACAGCGCGAGGCGGATGCGGTGACCGGCGGGGAAGGCGTGACCGATGCCGTTCAGGTCCAGTTCGACGTCCTCGGTCGCGCCGGGCTCCCAGTCGACGACCCGGTCCCGACCGTGCCGAGCGGAGAGGTTCAGGACGCCACGGGTGACCAGGGTCGAGGAGCCGTCGGGCGCGACGTCGCACACCCGGGCGATCACCTGTCCACGCGGCACCTCGCTGGTGAGGCGCAGCCGTACGCGCGGCCGGCCGAGGATCTCGAGAGGTTCCGCGAGCGGGTCGTAGTCGAAGCAGACCGAACGGCTGTCCTCCTCGCGCTGGTCCGGGGGCAGGTCGGAGTCGTTGCCGAACGGGAAGTACCGGCCCGCGTCCACTCCGGTGTGCTGTGGGGAACGCACGAGCACCGGGCCGGCCGAAGCGGCGCCCGGCAGTCCCCAGGTCGTCATCGTCACGCCGGCGGACGGCCATCGGGCGTCGCCCACCCAGCGGCCGGGGAGTTCGGGGTACACCGTGGCGGGTGGATGTGACTCGCTGATCCAGGAGCGCAGCAGCGGCTCCTCGAGGACGCCGGTGTCCTCGTCCTTGAGCCAGTGGTCCCACCAGCGCAGGGTCTCCTGCAGGAAGCCGATGGCCGGGCCCGGCGGTAGCCCGCGGTCCGGATACTGGTGCGACCAGGGACCGATCAGGCCGCGTACGGGCGCGGTGCCCTCCCGTGGCAGGTGTTCGACGAGGCGCAGCACGGTGTCCCGGTACGGGTCGTGCCAGCCGCCGACCGCGAGGACCGGCGCCTGGATCGCGGAGTAGTCCTCGCAGACGCTGCCGTGCTTCCAGTAGTCGTCCCGGGTCTGGTGGTCCAGCCAGGTGTGGATCAACGGGTCGAGGGCCTCGAGCCGTTGACGCCACATGTCCCGCCAGTCGTCCCCGATGTGTCGGGGGTCCGGTGGGCGGGAGAAGAAGGCGAGCATCGTGGACGCCCAGGCGTGCATGTCCACGGCCAGCACCGAGCCGCCGGTGTAGTGCACGTCGTTGTCGTAGCGGTCGTCGGCCGAACAGACGGTGACGACCGCGTGCAGCGACTCCGGGGCGCGCGCGGCCAGTTGGAGGCTGTTGAAGCCGCCCCAGGAGATGCCGAACATGCCGGTCCGGCCGGTGGACCAGGGTTGCGCGGCGAGCCATTCGAGGACGGCGACACCGTCGGCGAGTTCGGTCTCGTCGTACTCGTCCCCCGGAAGCCCCTCGGAGTTGCCCTGGCCGCGCACGTCGACGCGTACGGAGGCGTAGCCGTGCCCGGCGTACCAGGGGTGCCGCTGCGCGTCCCGGGGCGCGGTCCAGTCACTGAGCCGGTAGGGCAGGTACTCCAGCAGGACGGGCACGGGGTGCTCGGGCCCCGCGATGTCCGGTCGCCACACCCGGGCGTACAGCCGGGTGCCGTCCGGCATGGGGATGCGCAGGTCCTCCTCGATGACCGAGTAGGGGAACTGTTCGGTGGTGCGGATATGCATGAGACCTTCGTTCAAGACGCGGTGTACGGGTCCGGGTTCGGGTTCAGGTCCGGGTGGGACGACGCGCCCTCAGTGCACCGGTGCCATGGTCCGGCGCAGCCGCGGCACGGCGGCGAGCACCGCCAGTCCGGCGACGACGGTGAACGCTCCGTTGACACCGAAGTAGACGGCGGTGGGCAGCACGTCGTACAACCGCACCGTCTGCGACTGCACCCCGTTGGCCAGCGCGATGGACAGCATCCACAGCGCCATGGTCTGGTTCGCGAAGGCGGCGGGGGCCAGTTTCGTGGTGGTGGACATGCCGGTGGCCTGCAGGACGACATCGCCGGTGCCGAGCAGCACGTACGAGCCGACGATCCACCAGGCCGCCATGGTCCAGCCGCTGCCGTCGTCCGCGCGACCGACCGCCGCCCAGGCCATCAGGAGGAACGACAGTCCGCCGAGCACGACACCGAGGGCGATCTTCTGCGCGGCGTGCGGCTGGCGCCGGCCCAGCTTCAGCCAGAGCGCTGCGACCAGCGGCGCGGCGAGGACCTCGACCACACCCAGCACGGAGTTGTACCAGGTGGAGGGGAACTCCCAGCCGAGGACCCGGGTGTCCGCGTGATCGGCGGCGAGCAGCGTCATCGTGGAGTACGACTGGAAGAGGATGAGGTTGAACACCACGGACGAGCCGAACAGCACCACGTACGGTCGCAGCCGGCCGCGCTCCTCGGCGGTGGTGCGCGGGCTGCGGAACATCACGGTGAAGTACGCCACGGGCGCGAGCACGGAGAGCACCGAGGTGACGTCGACGACCCGGCTCATGGTGAGCCAGCCGGTGGTGGCGAGGCCCCAGGCCAGCGCGGCCAGGAGGGCGACGGCGGCGAGCGTCAGCCGGACGACCCTGCGCAGCGTCGCCGGGGGCAGCGCGAACTCCGCGCCCTCCGTGCGGCCCGCCAGGTCCCGGCGCCCCAGGACGTACTGGCACAGGCCCAGGGTCATGCCGACGGCGGCGGCCGAGAAGCCCCAGTGCCAGCCCTGCTTCTGGCCCAGCCAGCCGGAGATGAGGGGACCCAGGAAGGCGCCGATGTTGATGGCCATGTAGTAGAGCGCGAAGCCGGCGTCCCGCCGGTCGTCCTCGGTGTCGTAGAGCTTGCCGACCATGGAGGAGACGTTGGGCTTCAGCAGGCCCGTCCCGAGGACGATCAGCCCGAGCCCGGTCCAGGTGGCCGCGGCGACCGGCAGGGCCATGGCGTAGTGGCCGCAGGCGATGAGGATGCCGCCGTAGAGGACCGCCCGGTAGGAGCCGAGGATGCGGTCGGCGAGCCAGCCGCCGAGGACGCAGCAGAGGTAGACGAGCGTGCCGTAGGCGGCGACGACGGAGGCGGCCGTGCCGGAGGCCATGCCCAGGCCGCCGTCCGCGACGGCGTCCGCGAAGTAGAGCACCAGGATGGCCTGCATCCCGAGGAAGGAGAACCGTTCCCAGACCTCCAGGCCGGACAGGGGCAGCAGCCCCCGTGGGTGGCCTAGGAAGGTACGCCGCCGGCCCGCTCCCGAGCCCTCGGCTCCGGCCGAGGTACCGACGGTGGCGGTGGCCGACGGACCGACGTCCGCACCGTCGGAGGCGGACGGGTGGCGTGAATTCGACGGTGTGGACACGAGCCTCTCCCGTGGACGTATACGACAGAGGCTCTGCTGTCCGTTCAATGGTGGAACAAAACCACTGCTCAGAGGTGACTCATGCCATACCGGACAGGCGGCAGTGACCCGCGCGTACGGCGGCCCGCCGCTGGACGCGCCACCGCACCACCACCTCAGGGAGTGGCTGAAACGTTCTGTTGCCCTCCCCCGGAACCTAGTCCCCCAGCACCGGCAGCAGCTCCGGCAACTGCCCGTCCGACTCCCGCGCGGCCCGCTCCCGCTCCTCCGGCACCGGCCCGTAGCCCGTCGTACGGGCGCGGGCGGGCCGCCCGGCCAGCTCGGCGATCGCGCGCAGGTCCGCGACGGAGCGGTAGGAACCGTACGAGGAGCCGGCCATCCGCGAGATGGTCTCCTCCATCAGCGTGCCGCCCAGGTCGTTGGCGCCGGAGCGCAGCATCTCGGCGGCGCCCTCGGTGCCCAGCTTGACCCAGCTGGTCTGGATGTTGGTGAGGTGCGGGTGCAGCAGCAGCCGGGCCATGGCGGTGACCGCGCGGTTGTCCCGGTCGGTGGGGCCGGGGCGGGCGATGCCGGCGAGATACACCGGCGCGTTCGTGTGGATGAACGGCAGCGTCACGAACTCGGTGAAGCCGCCGGTCTCCCGCTGAATCCCGGCGAGCAGCCGCAGGTGGGCCAGCCAGTGCCGGGGCTGGTCGACGTGCCCGTACATCATGGTGGACGAGGAGGGCAGACCCACCTCGTGCGCGGCCCTGACCACCTCGACCCAGGTCGCCGCGGGCAGCTTGCCCTTGGTGAGGACCCAGCGCACCTCGTCGTCCAGGATCTCCGCGGCCGTGCCGGGGATGGAGCCCAGCCCCGCCTCCTTCGCGGCGCTCAGCCACTCCCGTACGGACAGGCCCGTACGGGACGCGCCGTTCACCACCTCCATCGGCGAGAAGGCGTGCACGTGCATGCCGGGAACCCGCTCGCGTACGGCCCGCACCAGGTCGAAGTACGCGCTGCCGGGCAGGTCCGGGTGGATACCGCCCTGCATGCACACCTCGACGGCGCCCACCTCCCAAGCCTGCTCGGCACGCTGGGCGACCTGGTCCAGGGAGAGGGTGTACGCGTCGGCGTCGCTGCGGCGCTGGGCGAAGGCGCAGAACCGGCAGCCGGTGTAGCAGACGTTGGTGAAGTTGATGTTCCGCGTGACGATGTACGTCACCTCGTCACCGACCACGTCCCGCCGCAGCTGGTCGGCGATGCCGCACAGCGCGTCCAGCGCGGGCCCGTCCGCGTGCAGCAGGGTCAGCGCCTCCGCGTCGGTGAGCCGGGTGGGGTCGTCGGCGGCGGTCGCCAACGCGGCCCGTACGTCGCCGTCGATCCGCTCCGGCGTCATGCCCGGCGCCGCCCGCTCCCGCAGCTCCTCCCAGTCGCCGTACACCTCGTCGAAGTCGTCGCGGCGGTCCGCCGTACGACCCTCGGTGTCGATGTCCCGGTGCAGTTCGGTACGTCCGCCCGCGGCGATGCCGCCCAGTGCGCCGGCCGCGCCGTAGCCCTCGTCCGGCTCCTGCCAGGGCAGCCCGCGCGGCACCGCGTCCGGGTCGGCCAGACCGGTGTCCGGGTCGGCGAGCGCGGTGACGTGGGGACGCACCCGGGGGTCCAGCCACGGCTCGCCACGGTTGACGAACTCCGGGTAGACGCTGAGGCGTTCACGTAGGACGAAACCGGACTCGCCGCTGCGCGCGGCCAGTTGCTCGATATGCGGCCAGGGTCGCTCCGGGTTGACGTGGTCCGGGGTGAGCGGGGAGACGCCGCCCCAGTCGTCGATGCCGGCGTCCACCACACGGGCCCACTCCGCGTCCACGAGATTGGGCGGCGCCTGGATGCGCGCGCTCGGGCCGAGCACCAGCCGGGCCAGCGCGATGGTGGCGAGCAGTTCGTCCAGCTCCGCGTCCGGCATGCCACGCATCGCGGTGTCCGGCTTGGCCCGGAAGTTCTGCACGATGACTTCCTGGATGGCGTGGTACGCCCGCTGGGTGCGGCGCAGCGCGAAGAGCGAGTCGGCGCGCTCCTCGTACGTCTCCCCGATGCCGATCAGGATGCCGGTGGTGAACGGCACGTTGGACCGGCCGGCGTCCTCCAGCACTCGGAGCCGTACGGCTGGTTCCTTGTCCGGGGAGCCGTGGTGCGGCCCACCCGGCTCGCTCCACAACCGGCGTGCGGTGGTCTCCAGCATCATGCCCATGGAGGGCGCGACGGGCTTGAGCCGCTGGAACTCGGTCCAGCTCAGCACGCCGGGGTTCAGGTGCGGCAG
The DNA here is from genome assembly GCF_001751245.1 of Streptomyces oceani. Classification (GTDB taxonomy): domain Bacteria; phylum Actinomycetota; class Actinomycetes; order Streptomycetales; family Streptomycetaceae; genus Streptomyces; species Streptomyces oceani. Next base: position 19,693 of record NZ_LJGU01000104.1, on the reverse strand, counting down.
CAGCCCGGTCTCCTCCAGCACCCTGATCGCCATGGCGCGTACGTACGCCAGCGTGTCGTCGTACCCCTCGGCGGCCAGCCACTCGCGGGCCTCCGGCCAGCGGTCCTCGGGGCGGTCGCCGAGCGTGAACAGCGCCTCTTTGACGCCGAGTTGAGCTCCACGGCGGGCGATGTCCAGCACCTCGTCCGGGGACAGGAACATGCCGTGCCCCGCCCGGCGCAGCTTGCCCGGAACGGTGACGAAGGTGCAGTAGTGGCAGCGGTCCCGGCACAGCCGGGTCAGCGGGATGAACACGCTGCTGGAGTACGTCAGCACGCCCGGCCGTCCGGCGGCCTCCAGGCCGGCGTCACGCACCCGGCGGGCGGCACCGGTGAGTTCGGCGAGGTCGTCGCCACGCGCCCGCAACAGCACGGCGGCCTCGGTGACGTCGAGCGTGACGCCGTCCCNTTCCTTGTCCGGGGAGCCGTGGTGCGGCCCACCCGGCTCGCTCCACAACCGGCGTGCGGTGGTCTCCAGCATCATGCCCATGGAGGGCGCGACGGGCTTGAGCCGCTGGAACTCGGTCCAGCTCAGCACGCCGGGGTTCAGGTGCGGCAGCAGCCCGGTCTCCTCCAGCACCCTGATCGCCATGGCGCGTACGTACGCCAGCGTGTCGTCGTACCCCTCGGCGGCCAGCCACTCGCGGGCCTCCGGCCAGCGGTCCTCGGGGCGGTCGCCGAGCGTGAACAGCGCCTCTTTGACGCCGAGTTGAGCTCCACGGCGGGCGATGTCCAGCACCTCGTCCGGGGACAGGAACATGCCGTGCCCCGCCCGGCGCAGCTTGCCCGGAACGGTGACGAAGGTGCAGTAGTGGCAGCGGTCCCGGCACAGCCGGGTCAGCGGGATGAACACGCTGCTGGAGTACGTCAGCACGCCCGGCCGTCCGGCGGCCTCCAGGCCGGCGTCACGCACCCGGCGGGCGGCACCGGTGAGTTCGGCGAGGTCGTCGCCACGCGCCCGCAACAGCACGGCGGCCTCGGTGACGTCGAGCGTGACGCCGTCCCGTGCCCGGCGCAGTGCCCGACGCATGGCGTTGGCCGTCGGCGGGGTCTCCGCGGGGCGGGATGTGGAAGTCCGTGCCACGGGCGGCGTCGGTACGACGGGTGCTGACTGCGGCTGCTCGTCATGGGATTCTGCCTGAGCGTCCATCCTGCGAGCGTACGGCCTCATTCGGGGGTCCGGGCAGTACGCGGCTGCGGCGCGCGTCACAGCCGTCCGCCGGGCGCCCGGCAGCTCCGTTGGCCGCTGCCCGGCCGCTCCGGTGCCCCGCTGCCCCGCCGTCGGGCCGTCGGGCCGGACTCAGAGGTAGCGTGCGTAGTCGTCCAGTGTGCGCAGCACGTCCGCCTCCTTGCCCTCGGGCAACGACAGCACCACCTCGGGCACTCCCAGCTCCCGGAAGTGCGCGAGCTTTCCGGCGGAGGGCAGCACGAAGCTCGGCACCACCTCGGGGCCGGGCTCGGCGTCCCGGCCCGCCTCCCGCCAGGCGGCGCGCAGTTCGGGCAGCGCCCGGGTCAACCCGCCACCCCCGGTCGGCAGCCAGCCGTCGGCGTACTCCGCGACATGCCGGAACAGCGTGGGTGACGCCGCCCCGCCCAACAGCAGCCGGGGGCCGCCGGCCCGTGCCGGCTTCGGATGCGCCCAACTGGCCGCGACCGAGCCGAACTCACCGTCGTAGGCCGTGGGTTCGTCCGCCCACAGGGCGCGCATCAGGGCGACGCGGTCCCGTACGAGGGATCGGCGCCGGCGCCAGTCGACGCCGTGGTCGGCGGCCTCCTCGCGGTTCCAGCCGAGGCCGACGCCCAGGGTGAACCGGCCCGAGGACATCAGGTCCAGGGTGGCGATCTGCTTGGCGAGCACGATCGGATCGTGCTGGGCCACAAGGGTGATGCTGGTGCCCAGCCGGAGTTCGCCGGTGACGGCCGCCGCCGCGCCGAGCGCGACGAGCGGGTCGACGGTGCGGTGGTAGTCCCGTGGCAGTTCGCCGCCCATCGGCGCCGGTGACTCGCGGCTCACCGGGATGTGGGTGTGCTCCGGGAGGAAGAGACCGTCGAAGCCGCGCTGTTCGAGTTCCCGCGCGAGCCGGTCCGGACGGATCGTCTCGTCGGTGAGCAGAACCGTGACGGCGATCCGCATCCCACACCACCCCTATGGTCGTCCAGTTCGTCGGAAGCACACTGCTTCGACGCTACAACCGGACCCACTGGGGAACACAGCATTTGACCTCCTCCGTCGCCCTGAAGGGCGAGGATTCTCCGTCTGAGGGTGGTCGTCCCATGTGGGGGCGGTCACCCGCTTCGGGTGGGTTCCTGGTTCTTCCCCACCGTGGTGGGGGTTGTGCGCGCTGCCAGGGCGTCCCTGGTCTTACGCGCGCTCCGCAGGCGTTTACCTCGCGCGTTGCCGCGCGAGGGCCCCCGGTCCGGGGGTGGGTGGTGCGGTCGCCGCGAGGATGCGGCGGCCTTCGTATCGGACGTTCCGGCCCGCGTTCCAGTCGCGGTCGTGGACGGTTCCGCAGGTCGGTTCGGGGCATGTCCAGATGCGGACGTTGAGCGGCTTCTTTCCGTCCCGGCGTCCGCATGCGGAGCAGATCTGGGAGGAGGGGAAGTCACGGGCGACCTTGGTCAAGGAGCGTCCGTGTCGGATCGCTTTGTACTCGCAGAACATCACGAACTGAGCCCAGCCGGCGTCGTGGACGCTCTTGGCCAGCCGTGTGCGCGCCAGTCCTCGCACGTTCAGGGTCTCGGTGAACACCGCTTGGTTTTCGCTGGTGAGCTTGTGGGACCACTGGTGGTGGAAGTTCCGGCGCGAGTCGGCCACCTTGGCGTGAGCACGGGCGACTTTGATGCGGGCCTTGTCCCGGTTGTGCGATCCCTTCTTCTTCCGCGACAGCTCGCGCTGCCGCTTCTTCAGCTTCTTCTCCGCCCGCCGCAGGTACTTCGGCGAGGCGATGTGTGAGCCGTCCGCGAGGACCGCGAAGCGCGTGAGGCCCAGATCGATGCCCTGGTCCCGGTCTACTGGGGGAAGCACGTCGGCGGCCGGGTCGGTCTCGACCACGAACGATGCCCAGTACCGTCCGGACCGGTCCTTGACCAGCGTCACCGACGACGGCACGGACGGAAGGTCTCGGGTCCACTTCACCTTGAGGTCGCCGATCTTCGGTAGACGCAGGCGACTTCCTTCGGTGATCGCCCACCGGTCAGATCGGGTGAAGCGGGCGGATTGCCGGTTGTCCTTGCGGGACTTGAAGCGCGGTGGGGCCACCTTGGGGCCCTTGCGTTTGCCGGTCTTGGAGTCCTCGTGCGCCTTCCACGCGGCGTCCAGATCCCGAAGGGTCTGCTGCATCACGCCGACCGGGCAGTGGGTGAAAAACGCCCGCCCAACGGTCTTCTTCGCCTCGGTGACCAGGGTCTTGGACAGGTCGGGGTTCTTCGGCACCCGCAGGTACGGTCCCTCGGCGAAGCGGTTGTCCGGGGTGCCGAGCAGCTTGTTCGCCGCCTTGACCAGCTTGACGCGGGCCAGGGCGTCGTTCCAGACCACACGCCTGCACCCGAACACCCTGGCTGCGCGGGTGCGCTGACCGGGCGTCGGAGAGACGCGGAACTGGTACCGAAGCTGCATGACAATCACTCTACTACCATTGGCTTATGGCTGAGTACCGATCCATCCGGACTGGCAGACACTGTGCGTTCCTCCTTCATGCCCACTTGGTTTTCGTGACGAAGTACCGGCACAACGTGTTCGCTGACCGGCACCTGGACCGGTGCGAAGAGATCATGCGAAACGTGTGCGCCGACTTCGAGACCGAACTGGTCGAGTTCAACGGCGAGACGAACCACGTGCACCTGCTGGTGAACTTCCCGCCCAAAGTCGCCGTCTCCAAACTCGTCAACTCCCTCAAGGGAGTCTCATCCCGCAGGCTCCGCCAGGAGTTCCCCGATCTCGTCCAGCACTACTACCGGGCCAACAAGCTATGGGCCGGTTCGTACTTCGCGGGCTCAGTGGGGGATGCCCCGATCAGCATGTTGCATCAGTACATCAAGCAGCAGAACCAACCGCTGTAGGTAGTGGACACTGTTCCACCCTGGCAGCGGAACAACTATCCCTGCCCTGCTCCACAGGAAGCCGACTTCACCACCGGGCTGAAACCCGGTACCCCCGTCAGTTCATCCGGTGGCACACACGTGTCCTGATCCCGCTCGCCGTGTTGGCGGGGGCGTCGCTGAGCGCGCCGGTGGCCGCGTACGCCGTACCAGGCACGTCCTGGACCAGCGGCACGTCCGGCGACACGACAGCGGCCGGCGAGACCTCCATCCCGCACGAGGTGGGCCGCTCGGCCGCACGGTCCGAGCCGCACCAGGCGCCGGGTCGGTCCGCGAGCGGCGGCCGGGGCGGATCGAGCGGCAGTGTCAGCTCGGGCGGGCACAGCGGTTCCGTCAGCTCCACCGGCGGCCGAGGCGGAAGCCGGAGCGGCGGCTTCGGCAGCGGTGGCCTCAGCGGCACCGGTGGGGACGACGACCTCGACGACGGTGACTGTGCCCCTAACGACGGTTCCAGCGACTCGTACGGCGGCTGCGGCGAGCAGGACGACTGCGAGGAGTACGACACCGGTTTCGGCTCGGACGACGCGTACGGTGACAAGTCCGGTTCGGACGACAATGACCTCATCGTCGTCACGTTGGTCGTGGTCGGGATCATCGGTGTCATGGGGGGGGATCACGCGGTTGGCCATGCGGAACAGCGGTTGAGCCCACCGCGGTGCGCTCATTCCGTTTCCCTCCTGTTCCCCTCGACGCCCGACAGGCGTACAACAATCGGCAGCGAAGCACCGACCAGCGCGCGTCGAGAGGGGCAGAAGTGGAACGGCGCACCGTGTTCAGGCTCTCCGCCGCCGCCGGGACGGCGGGAGTCCTGACGCTCGACCCGGTGGCCTTCGCGGCCCCGACGGCACCGTCCGACGACGGAGCGGGCGAGCAGCCCGACGACCAGCCCGGCGAGCGGTCCCGCACCGTCCGTGGCCACCTGCCGGCGGGCGCCCCGGACTGGGTCTATCTCCCGGTGGAAGTCCCCGAGGGCATCCGGGAGTTCGCGGTGTCCTACGACTACGACAAGCCGGAGGTGCCCGCCGGCACCCCGGGCAACGCCCTGGACATCGGCGTCTTCGACGAGCGCGGCACCCGCCTCGGCGGCCCTGGCTTCCGCGGCTGGTCGGGCGGCGCCCGCACGGAGTTCGCCGTCAGCGCGGACCGCGCCACCCCCGGCTATCTGCCCGGCCCCGTACGCGCCGGCACCTGGCACGTCGTCCTCGGCCCCTACACCGTGGCGCCCCGGGGCCTCGACTACACGGTCACCGTCACGCTGCGTACCGACGCGGCCCGAGGGTCCGAGCGGCACCGGAAGCCCCAGCGGCGCCAGCGACCCGCGTACCCGCCGGAACGGACGCGGGGCCGGGGCCGCGACTGGTACCGCGGCGACTGCCACCTGCACACCGTCCACTCCGACGGCGAGCGCACTCCGGCGCAGGTGGCGGCGGCCGCGCGGGCCGCCGGTCTGGACTTCATCGCGACCACCGAGCACAACACCACCTCCGGGCACGGCGCCTGGGAGGGCCTGTGGGGCCGGCACCCGGACGGCGAACTCCTCGTGCTGTGCGGCGAGGAGGTCACCACCCGCAACGGCCACTACCTCGCGCTGGGCACTGACCCGGGCACCTTCGTCGACTGGCGCTACCGCGCCCGGGACGACGCGTACGCCCGCTTCGCGCGCCGCGTCCACCAGGCCGACGGGCTGGTGGTGCCCGCGCACCCGAACTGCCCCTTCGTCGGCTGCCAGTGGAAGTTCGGCTACGCGCACGCGGACGCCGTCGAGGTGTGGAACGGCCCCTGGACACCGGACGACGAACTCGCCCTCGGCGCCTGGGACAACGCCCTGGTCGCCGGGGACGACTGGCTGCCGGCGATGGGCAACAGCGACGCGCACCGCGAGGGTCAGGACGTCGGCCACCCGCAGACCGTCGTCCTCGCCGCCGACCTGTCGCGCCGCGCGCTGCTGGACGGCGTCCGGCACGGGCGCAGCTATCTCGCCGAGTCCTCCCGGATCACGCTGAAGCTGTCCGCCTCCGGTCCGCGCGGCGAACACGCCGGTATCGGCGACCGGTTGCGGCTCGAGGCGCCGGACGCCGAGGCGGCGGTACGGCTGGAGGTGGCCGGGGCGCCGGAGGGGGCGCGGGCGCGGCTGCTGACCGACCAGGGTGAGCTGCGTGCCCGGTCGGTGTCCGGCGACGGCACCGTGACCTGGTCGACGACGCCCACCCGGGCGACGTACGTACGCGCGGAGTTGCGGCATCCGCTACGGGACGGGGACGATCCGGCGGTGCCCGGGCGGATGGCGGCGATGACGAACCCGCTCTGGCTGCTGCCGGGCGGGCCTGGCCGGTGACCGGTAGCCGATAGCCAGTGCTCGGCGGTCGGCAGCCACACCACCGGCCGACTCATCGGAGGTGTCCGCGGGACGTCGGCCGGTCGCCGACGCCGACGAGTTTCGGCCACCCCCGCTCCCCGGTCGGGCGGTACGTGCGATGGTGGTCTGCCGGCTCACCGACGGCACGGTACGAACCGCCGCCCGAGCGGTGGCCTCGGCACGCCCTGCCACCCGCGATCGCCGTATCCGGAACGCCCTGTCAGCCGACGGACCCGGTAGCCGCCAAGCCCTTCGGAGGCCACGTCAACAAGAGGTGAGAGTAGTAGTCCTGACAAAAGGTCAGCTGTCGCACCTCGATGCGCCGGCATACGAATGCCACAAGCGGGTACATCCCGTCGGATGCGGCCGGTACCGTGCTGACGTACCGGGCCTTGACAAGGCACACTGGCCGGTGCGGAAGCGGAGCGCACTACGGCAGGGGGCACCATGACCGCCGGACGCCACCCGAGCGGAGCCACCGGGGCGCGGTTGGAGAGCCAGCTGCGGTTCACGGTGCTCGGACCCGTGCGGGCGTTCCGCGGTGACACCGTCCTGCCCACCGGATCACCCCAGCAACGCGCCCTGCTCGCCGCGCTGTTGCTTCGTGGCGGTCACACCGCGACCGTCGAGGAACTGATCGACGCGTTGTGGGGCGAGGAGCCACCGGACCAGGCCAAGGCCACCCTGCGGACGTACGCGTCCCGCATCCGCAAGGCCCTCGCGCCGGACGCCGACGTGCTGGCCAGCGAGTCCGGCGGATACGCCGTGCGCATCGCCGCCGCCCGCGCGGAACTCGACCTGGACACCGCCTCGTCGCTGGTCACCGACGCGGAGAAGGCCAGCGCCGCGGGCGACCGCTGCCGCGCCCGCGAGCTGTACGACGCCGCCCTCGCCCAGTGGGACGGCGAGCCGCTGGCCCAGCTGCCCGGACCGTACGCGCAAAGCCAGCGCGTACGCCTGGGGGAGTGGCGACTCGGACTGCTGGAGCATCGGCTCGACCTGGACCTACAGGTCGGTTGCCATGCCGAGGCGGTGTCCGAGCTGACCGCGCTGACCGCGGCCCATCCGTTCCGGGAGCGCCTGCGCGAGTTGTTGATGCTCGCCCTCTATCGCGGTGGCAGACAGGCCGAGGCGCTGGCGGTGTTCGACGACACCCACCGGCTGCTGACCAACGAACTGGGCGTGGACCCACGCAGCGAACTCTACGAACTGCGGCAGCGCATCCTGGAAGCGGACTCGGAGCTGTCCCTGAAGGTCGAGGAGCCCGCCGCTCGGAGTGGCCACGGCAGCGCCCCGCGTCCCGCTCAACTACCCGCTACCGTCGCTGACTTCACTGGTCGCGTCGCCTGTGTCGCCGAGCTGGGCGACCAACTCGCCGCTTCCGAGGGCACGGTGATGGCGGTGTCAGCGGTGGCCGGGATCGGCGGCGTCGGCAAGACCACCCTGGCCGTGCACGTCGCGCACGCCGCGCGGGAGCACTTCCCGGACGGTCAGCTGTACGTCGACCTACAGGGCGCCGGGCCAACCGCGTCGGAGCCCGAGGCCGTCCTGGGCGCCTTCCTGCGCTCCCTCGGCACGCCGGACGCCGAGATACCGGACGGCGTGACCGAACGTGCCGCGCTGTACCGCTCGCTGCTGGCCGGCCGCCGCGTGCTGACCCTGCTGGACAACGCGCGGGACGCCGCCCAGGTGCGTCCGCTGCTGCCCGGTACGGCCGGCTGCGCGGCCCTGGTGACCAGCCGCGCCCGGATGGTGGACCTGGCCGGCGCCCATCTCGTCGACCTGGACGTGATGAGCCCGGAGGAGGCCATGACGCTGTTCAGCCGGATCGTCGGCGCCGAACGGGTCGCGGCTGAACGGGAGGCCGCGATGGACGTCGTGGCTGCCTGTGGCTTCCTTCCGCTGGCGATCCGGATCGCGGCGGCCCGGCTGGCCGCCCGGCGCACCTGGACCGTCTCCAACCTGTCGGCCAAGCTCGCGGACGAGCGCCGCCGGCTGGACGAACTCCAGGTCGGCGACCAGGCCGTGGAGGCGACGTTCGAGGTGGGCTACAGCCAGCTCGACCGGGAACAGGCGCGCACCTTCCGGCTGTTGGGTCTCGCCGACGGCCCGGACATCTCACTGCCCGCCGCCGCGGCGCTGCTGGACCGTACGAACGAGCAGACCGAGGACCTGCTCGAGTCGCTGGTGGACATCTCGCTGCTGGAGTCCGCCGCACCCGGCCGCTACCGCTTCCACGACCTGCTGCGGCTGTACGCCCGCACCTGCGCCGAGCGGGACGAACACCCGCCCTCCGAGCGGGACTCGGCGCTCTCCCGGCTGCTGGACTTCTACCTCGCCACCGCCACCGCCGCCTACGCCCTGGACCAGCCCGGCGAGCGGATGGTCGAGCACCTGGCGCCCACGGCGACGCCGGGCCTCGGGTTCGTGGACCAGGCGGCGGCGGTCAGCTGGTTGTTCGCCGAGTCCGCGTGCTTCCTGGCGTGCGCCCGCCAGTTGGCGCACGGGAGTCATCTGCGGCGCGCCGTGGACCTGTTGATGGTCACCATCGGGCTCGCCGAGGCGGGTGTGAACCTACGGCCGTACGAACTGGCCGCCGAGGAGTTGAAGGAGGCCGCGCACACCGCCGAGGACACGCACGCGGAGGCGCGTGCCCACTCCCTCCTCACCGGCCTGTGCCTCACCACCGGGCGCTTCGAGCGGGCCGACGAGGAGGCCCGCTCGGCGCGGCTGCTCGGACTGGCCGCCCAGGACCCGGTCTCGGCGTCGTACGCGCTCAACGACCGTGGCATCGTCGCCAACTACCAGGGGCGGTACGCCGACGCCGAGGCGTACCTGAGCGAGGCGCTGGTGGCCTTCCGGGACTACGAGAACCGAACCTCGGAGGCCAGCGCGCTGTGCAACCTGGCTCGGGTACGCATGGCGATCGGTCAGTACGACTCCGCCATCTCGCTGGCCCGGCAGGCCATCGAGGTCCACCAGAGCGACGACCACGAGATGCGGCTGGCGAACTGTCTGTACACGCTCGGGACGGCGTTGGCGATGGCCGGCCGCGTGCCGGAGGGACTCGACGCGCTCAGCCAGGCACTGTTGATCTTCCACGAGAGTCGACAGGGGCAGTGGGAGGGCACCACGCACTTCCGGATGGCCGAGGCGCATCTCGCGGCCCAGCGCCCCGGACAGGCCGCCGCACACGCCGAACAGGCCCTGGCACTACGGGTCATCGGCGGGGACTGGCGACGCGCCACGGTGCTGCTGGTGCTCGGCAAGTCGCTGCACACGCTGGGCCAGAAGGACCGCGCGGCGGCGATCTGGCGGGACGCCCTCACCGTCTTCGAGCAGTTGGACCGGCCGGAGGCGGACGAGGTCAGGGAGCTGCTGACGCCCTCTGTTGCCGCGTAGTGACCTGACGCGGACACTCCCCGGACGGGTTGGTGACTGACCGCCTATCAGACGTTAATCGATCGTTTATCGCGGCCCGCCATGCTCTTATGTATCGAGCCGTCGCCGCGGGGGGCAGGCGGATCGATGGGGAACGGTCACCCTGTCCCGCAGGGGTTTGAGCGGCCCTGATAGCCCGTCCGGCGGCCCACGGGGGAGTCGCCGGGCGGGCGCTGCCAGACAACCTCAAGGCCAAGGAGCCACCATGACCACCAATGAGGACAAGATCACGCCGGAGCCCAAGCCCAAGGACGGCGAGAAGACCACCGACAACCGGCACGGCACCTCAGAGCCGGCGGACGTGGGCAGCAAGAACCGTCACGGCACTTCCGTGCCCTCGCACCTCAGCACCAAGAACCGGCACGGGACGTCGGAGCCGGCCACGTAGTTCGAGCATCGATCATCGGGGGACAGACGGCCCGGCATCAGCGGCGAGAGGGGGCTGCTGAGGCCGGGCCTCACTGTGCGTACAAAGCTGTCCGAAACGCGTCACTAATCGGCCAGCGATCGGGCACAGGCTGTACAAGCCCGTCGTGTCCCGGACGGGCAGTCGACGTGCACCCCCTCCCCCGTAGGCAGGAGTTACTGTGACCCGCGCCAAGAAGATTCTCGTCCTCAGCGCCGTGACCGCCGGATTCGTCGTGACGACGGCCGGGCCGGCGCTGGCCAGCCAGCAGGCCACGTCCGTGGCTGACCAGCACAGTTCGGTGGAGACGCTGGGCAACCGGCATGGAGCGTCCGAACCGTTGGTCCTGGGCACGGACGCCGAGACGGACAACCGCCACGGGGCCTGAGGCCCGTGGCGCCTGGGGCCGGGCCGGAATCCCCGGGTCGGCCCCGCGCCGCTGCTGCGCCGAACCGGTTGAGCACGCCTCATGCCGGGCGACACCGCGCCACCGAAGCAGCACGGCGAGGGGTTACGTACGCCCCCAGCGCGGAAGCGACCGCACGACGCGGGGACGGCGGAACGTCCGGGCTCCCGGACAACAGCCAGGAGACGTTCTCCCGGGCCCAGGATGATCCCGAGGCAGCCGACGGACATCGCCCCGGCGGCAGCACGCTCCTTGGAGAGGCGGCACAGCTCGCCGCGACCCTCGGCAACCGATTCGCGGACGACCCGCACAAAGCGTTCGCACGCGCTGGTTCATACGCCTGCCCGGCCCGCTGTGCCTGTCCGAGTCCGTGTCCGACCGTAGCCTCTTGACTCTCACACCGTGTCAGGACCTTCGCTCGGAGACATCATGCTCACCATCGGAGACTTCGCCCGGCACGGCCGCGTCTCGGTCCGGATGCTGCGTCACTACGACGCGACCGGACTGCTGCACCCTGCCCATGTCGACCCCACCACCGGCTACCGCTACTACACCGCCAGCCAGTTGGCGCAGCTCAACCGCGTCATCGCGCTCAAGGACCTGGGCTTCACGCTCCAGCAGGTGCGGGAGATCGTGGCGGAGAAGGTCACCACGGAGCAGTTGCGCGGCATGCTGCGGCTGCGGCGGGCCGAGCTGGAGGCCACCGTGGCCGCGACGACCACGCGGTTGGCGCGGATCGAGACGAGGCTCCGAGCGATCGAGAGTGAGGGACACATGCCCACCAACGACGTCGTCATCAAGAGCATCCCGGCCGTGCGGGTAGCGGAGCTGACCGCCACCGCCACGAGCATGGAACCCGAGTCCATCAGTCCTGTCATCGGACCGCTCTACGACGACCTGTTCGAACTCCTTGACGCGGCGGGCATCCCGCCCGCCGGCCCCGGTATCGCCTACTACGACGACTCCCCGGACGGCGAGGGCCGAATCAGGGTGCACGCCGCCGTCCAGGTCTCCGCCCCGCTCCAGGTCTTCGAGTTTCAGGTGCTCGACCTGCCTCCCCTCGGCCAAGCGGCGACCATCGTGCACCACGGCTCGATGGACACCGTGCTACCGACGGTCCAAGCCCTGGCCCGCTGGATCGACGACAACGGTTACCAGTCGACCGGATACCCCCGGGAGATCAACCTGGAGTGCCCGGAAGTCCGTGACGACTGGGTCACGGAACTCCAGACGCCGCTCGCCCCGGCCCGACCGACGAGCACCGACGGCTGACCGTGGGCGTACGCGACCGGAGCGGCCCCGGTCGCGTACGCCCACGGCCCGGCGTAGCTTCGGAAGCGGACGACGCACGGTGTGCGCGCCGCCCGCACGGCACCCGCGCAGCGGAAACGAGGCGAAGCCGATGCTCCTGAAGCGCATGCTCGGCTCCCTGCTCGCCCTCCTCGGAGCGGCGATCGCGGTCGCGAGCCCGTTCCGTTCCTGGTACGCCGGCCGGCACGGCCAGGACTACCGGATCGGCGAACTGTTCACCCCGGACGGCGTCTCCGGGGCCGACGCCGCGCTGATCGGCGGACTGTTCCTGCCGATGGTCGTCGCCGCCCTGTTGACGCTCGTCGCGGTCGTCCTGCGCTCCACGCTCACGGCCGCGTTGGCCGGGGTGATCGTGCTCGGCGTGACCGTCCTGTGGATGGTGCGCCAGGGGCAGGCGGCGGGCAGCCTCACCGCGGGCGGGGACAACGGCCTGGGGCTGGGCCTCGTGATGGCGCTCGTCGGCGGGTTCGTGCTGCTGACCGGCGCCGTGCTGATGAAGGGGCCGCGCCGCAGGCGGGCGCGGCACCGGATGGCCGACGAGGAGCGGCGGCGGCAGCGCGTGCGGACCGAACCAGCGCGGCCGGTGGCACCCGGACAGCCAGCGCAGTCAGCGCGGCCAGCGACTCCGGCCGGCCCCAGCCCCGCGGAGGCGGACGCCCGGAACACCCGGAGCACCCCGGCCCGTACGGACACCGAACCGGTGGACGAGCGGCCCGCGCGGGACGGCGGCGAGCCGGCGACCGGCCCGGACGGCGATACGGCCGATCACGAGCGCGCACCCGAGCCCCAGCCTCAGCCCGCACCCGAGCAGCCCCAGCACGAGCCCCAACCCGAGCCACTGTCCCAACGGCTTCTGGAGCGCGTACGACACCCGCGACGCACCGACCAGGACACGCGGGCCGGACGACACGGCCCGAGCGGACAGGGGCACGGCGACCACCGGGACGCGGCCTGAGCGGCCACCCGGACGCGGCCGGCCCAGCCAGGGGGGCTCAGCCGGATCTGGACTGGCCGGTCCCCTTGGCGGCGTCCAGGGCGTACACGCACCGATCCCTGCTGCACGCGTACACCACTCCGCCGGCGGCTACCGGGGAACCGGTGATCTCGCCGCCAGTGGCCAGCTTCCAGCGCAGCTGTCCGCCGACCGCGTCCAGGGTGTACAGGCAGTGGTCCGCGGAGCCGAAGTGCACCCGGCCGCCGGCCGCGACCGGCGCCCCGATCACGTCTCCACCGGCCGCGAAGCGCCAGCGGGGCGTGCCGCTCACCGCGTCCAGGGTGTAGAGCGCGCCGCCGCTGCCCAGATGCACGAGGCCGTCCGCGACCACCACCGGCTCCGTGGTGTGCCGGGCCTCCGTGGCGATCCGCCAGCGGTCGTTGCCGTTGGCGGCGTCCAGGGCGTAGACCGTGCCCAGATAGTCCGCGAGGTAGACACCGCCGCCGGACACCGCGGGGCCAGTGACCAGGGTGGGGGCGCAGAGGAAGGCCGCCGGGCCGTCGAAGCGCCAGCGCTCGGCGCCGGTCGTCACGTCCAGCGCGAAGACCCGGGAGCCGGCGCAGACGTACACCGCGCCGTCGTCACCGGCGGAGAGGCGGACGGGGACACCGCCGGTCACGGAGGCGTCGCCGACCGGATACGTCCAGCGCTCGGCGCCCGTACGGGCCTCCATGGCGTACAGCCGTCCGTCTCCCCAGACGTAGGCCGTGCCGTCCAGGATCGTCGGGCCTGCCTCCGGGGTCTCGAAGTCGGCCTGGGCTCCGGTCAGTTCCCACAGCTTCTCGCCGCTGGCCGCCTCCCACGCCTGTACGCCGCCGCCCCGGGTGCCGGTGAGCAGGGTGCCGCGCTCGGCCTTGAGGGAGTACACCCAGCCTTCCGTGGCGAGTCGCCAGCGCTCCGCGCCGTCGGCGGCGTCCAGGGCGTACAGGCTGGGGCCGTCGGAGGCGTGCACCCGACCGCCGGATACGGCCATGGACCACGCGACCTCACGTGTCTTGAACTGCCGCCGACCGCTCGCGATGTCCAGGGCGTGCACCTCGAAGGAGGTGACGTAGAGCAGGTCACCGGCCACCACCGGGGTACCCCACACGTCGTTGGACATCCGGAAGCGCCAGGGCCGCCAACGCTCCGGGGCGTGGCCGTCGGGCGCCGGAAGACCGTCCGGCGAACCGGCGGTGTGAGCCGGCGGACCTGTCGGAGCGCCGCCGGGCGGCGCGTGGGACGGCGCGGAGGGCGAGGGAGGCGCCGGGGCGTGCTGTACGGCGCTGGACCCCTGCTGTAC
>NZ_LJGU01000104.1:0-4345 GCF_001751245.1 Streptomyces oceani | reverse complement strand
GGCCGGGGGGTGGACCGGCGGATCCGGCGCGGGCCGCACGGGTTGCGGATCGGCCGATGCCGGCGGTACGGCCGGCGGGGACGGGTAGGCGGAGACTGGTACGGAGGAGGCGCCGCCGCCGTCCGGTGCCGGCGGCACCTCGGCGAGGTTCGGACCGGCTCCGCCGTCAGGCCCCGGGCGCGCCTCCCCGGACGGGGCGGCCGCCACGGACTCCGGAACCGCGGGGGACGGCGAGCCCGCGGCACGTGGCGTACGGGAGCGCTTGCTCTCCACGAGCGCCACCGCGCCGGGAGGCAACCAGGCGGAGGCCGTGCCGCTGTCGTCGCCGGCCGCGAACAGGTGCGGAGCCAACTGCCGCTGCAGGTCGGCCGGACTCGGGCGCTCCTCGGCGGTCATCCGCATACAGGACTCGATGAGCCCGTGCAGCTCGTGCGGGAGCCCCTCCAGGTTGGGCCCCTCACGCAGCAGCATGAACACCGTCTCCACCGGATTCGCACCATGGAACGGCGCATGGCCGGTGGCGCTGAACACCAGCGTGGAGGCCAGCGAGAAGACGTCGCTGGCGCCGGTGACGCTACGCGAGTCGCGGGCCTGCTCGGGCGACATGTAGGCGGGAGTGCCGACGGCGACGTTCGTCATCGTGAGCCGGGTGTTGGACACCCCGGAGGCGATGCCGAAGTCGATGACCCGCGGGCCGTCCTCCACCACCAGGACGTTCGAGGGCTTGAGGTCCCGGTGCACGAGTCCCGCACCGTGGATGGACTCCAGCGCCTCGGCGATGCCGGCCGCCAGCCAACGCACCGCCTGGGTGGGCAGCGGGCCGCACTCGGTGACGATCTCCTCCAGGGAGGGCGCGGGGACGTACGCGGTCGCCAGCCAGGGCACGGCGGCCCGCGGGTCGGCGTCGACCACCGCCGCGGTGTAGAAGCCGCTGACCGCTCGCGCGGCCTCGACCTCCCGGGTGAAGCGCACCCGGAACAGCTGGTCCTCGGCGAGTTCGGTGCGCACGGTCTTGATCGCCACCCGCCGACCGGAGGCCGAACGTGCCAGGTAAACGAGGCCCATGCCACCGGCGCCGAGACGGCCGAGCACCTCGAACGGCCCGATCCGCCGAGGATCGTGCTGCGTCAGCTGCTCCACCACTTACTTGCCACCTCCCCGTAGGGCCTTCACGTTTGGCCGCCCCCGCAGCTTCTCACTGTCGGCCGGCGGCCCGTGGCCCGGAGCCCGATTCTTCCTGGCGAGGCCGCAGGTTGCGAACCCGGGGGTTGTCCGAGGTGTCACATTCACACGTATCGGCGGTAATGAATCAGGGGAAAACCGGCGCACCGCCCCTAAAGCTACTCATTATCGGTCAGTACGGCGAAGCGCGCGCCCTGGTCGTCCGCCAGGATCGCGTACCGGAGGTACGGGGTGTCCGTCGGCGGCAGCATGACCCGCCCGCCCAGCCGCACGGTCGTACGCGACGCCTCGGCACAGTCCCGCACCCGGAAGTACGTCAGGAAGTGCGCCGGCAGCTCGGCCGGCTCCTCCGCGCCGATCACCGCCCGACCCAGCACGGCGTGCTCCTCGTCGATCCGCTCGCCGCGCGGCACCCAGATACGGAACTCCGGGTCCTGACCGTCTGGTTCGTCCTCCGAGCCGAAGCCGAACACCCGCTGGTAGAAGGCGTCCACGGCGGACACCTCCCGGGTGTGCACCTCGGCCCAGGCGTATCCGCCCGGCTCCTCCGGACCGGTCTGGAAGCCCCGGTGGCTGCCGGCCTGCCACAGCTGGAAGACCGCGCCGCCCGGGTCCGCCACCACCGCGGTCACGCCGGTCCCGCCCAACTCGAAAGGGTCCATCATGACCTGGCCGCCAGCCGCCCGGACCCGCTCCACCGCGGCCTTCGCGTCCGACGTCGCCAGGTGCTGCACCCAGTCCGTCGGCGTCCGCCCGTCCGGCTTGGCGAGCATGCCCGCGGCGGCCCGACCGTCCGACAACGCCACCGTGTACGCGTCCCGCTCCGGGTCGGGCTCACTGAAGCCCCAACCCATCAGCTCGCCGTAGAACCGCCGACCAGCGGCGAGATCGGGCAGCATGCCGACCACCCAGCAGGGTGTGCCCTCGGCGAATCCAGTCATCATGCCTGCCTCCGCTGGTAGGTAGTGGGACGAATACGGGCACGCTATCCGCCGGCACCGACAATGGCGACCGAGTCACCGCACCGGGGTGGGAGGGCTGGCCGCCCCTCCCTGGTCACCGCATTACGCCCAAAGGTCGCGCACCCGATTGCATCCGCCGAATCGCGTGCGGAACACCCGTCGGTAAGCTGACGACATGACAGGACAGGTGCGAACCGTCGACGGCCGCGTAGCCGGGCGCCGTGGGCAGGAGACGCGTCAGAAGCTGCTCGGCTGCCTCAGCGACATGCTCAACTCCTCGCCGTACCGCGATGTCAAGGTCATCGACGTCGCGCGCAAGGCGGGCACGTCCCCCGCGACCTTCTACCAGTACTTCCCGGACGTCGAGGGCGCCGTGCTGGAGATCGCCGACGCCATCGCGGCGGAGGGGGCGAACCTCTCCGAGCTGGTGGCGGATCGATCATGGTCCGGCAAGACGGGCCGGCAGAACGCCGAGGACTTGGTGGAAGGTTTCCTCACCTTCTGGCGCAGGAACGACGCCATTCTGCGAGTGATCGATCTGGGCGCCGCGGAGGGGGACAAACGGTTCTACAAGATCCGTATGAAGGTCCTGAACGCCGTCACCGGTTCCCTCGCGGACGCCATCCGGGACCTCCAGGCCAAGGGCCGGGTGGACGAGTCGGTCAACCCGGCCGCGGTGGCCGGCTCCCTGGTGACCATGCTCTCCGCGGTGGCCAGTCACCAGAAGGCGTTCCAGACCTGGGGCGTGAAGCAGAACGAACTGAGGCCCAACCTGGCGATGTTGGTGCATCTCGGCGTGACCGGCAGGAAGCCGCCCAAGTAGGTAGGAGCGGCGGTCCGAGTGACGGCGGTCCGTCCCCGGGCGCGCGGCGCCTCGCCACCGCGTACGGGGCGGGTACGGCCGGTGCGCGACGGGTGTACGGGTCCGGGCGGCGCTCCTGTCCACGCCGCCCGGACCCGTGCTTGGGCGGGCCGTGCCCCGTCGGGTTCGGGCGTACCGGAAGTCAGACCTCCAGCACGAAGTCGAACGAGCCCTCCTGGCCCCCGTCCGCGTCCCGTACGTCCATCAGCAGTGCCGGGTCGAAGATCGCGTCCGTGCCGTTCCGCGGCTCGCCGGGGAAGTACAGCTGCGTGGTCAACACCGGCTGCCCGGGGGCCTGCACCTTGACGTGGATGTGTCGGGTACGCCCCGGGTAGAGCCCCGGCACGTGGGTGGTCAGCCGGAACGCCCCGCCGCCGTCGGTGTACTGGTGCCCCCGGTAGCCGTAGCCCACGTTGTCGTACGCGCCCCGCGGGTCCGCCTGCCAGAAGTCCAGCAGGACCTCCGCCAGCGGCTCACAGGTCAACCCGAAGACGTAGCCGGACACGGTCAGTCGGGTGCCCGGCGAGCCGGGCTCGAGCAGGGAGTCGCGCTCCGGTGAGCCGGGGGTGAAGTACGGCCCCTCGGTCTGCGGCGGAGTCGGATCGTCACCGTCGTCGCAGGACGGCGTGGGGGTCAGCGGGCCGTCCTGCGCGGACTGGTCCCGGGCGAGGGCGGGCACCGTGCCGAGCAGTACCGCGGCCGGTCCGGCCGCCACCGCGGCCCGCAGCACGTTCTTGCGGCTGACCGCGCCGCCGCGCGCGGTCCTGGCCGCCTGGTTCGCGGGCTCGTCGGGCCCGAGACGCCCGTCGGGTGCGGGACGCCCGACTGTCTCGCCGTTGTCGCCTTCCACAGTGCTCTCCTTCGGGTCGGGGGAGTACGGGAGCGGCCGGCCGGACGCTGGCGCGTGTCACGAGGCACGCGCAGGCAAAGCTACGGAGCGGGCGGCTCAGGCGTCGATGGACAGACTGCGGGGTGCGTGGTGATTCCGTACGACGGCCCGCCGGAACTCCCCGGGGGACAGGCCCGTTTCCCGGCGGAAGAAGCGGCAGAAGTACGCGGCGTCGGCGAACCCGGCGTCCCGGGCCACCCGCTGCACGGTCAGGTCCGTGCCGGACAGCAGCCGTTTCGCCTCCAGCACCTGGGCGTCCCGTACGAGTTGGGCCGGCGTCCGGCCGGTGGCGGACTTGACGGCCTCGCTGAGGTAGCTGACCGACACCCCCAGGACGCCGGCCAGTTCGCGCACGGAGTGCCCGGCGCCCGGGCCCTCCCGGGCGAGCAGCTCGGCGAAGCGCCGGGACAGGGCGGCCACCGCCGGGGACGGGCCGACCTGCGCCGGGCC